>JADJZF010000008.1 GCA_016719395.1 Candidatus Amarobacter glycogenicus
ATGACTTCCACCTCGCTCGACTTCCCGCAGCCATCGACCCGGACTCCCCTGAACACGACTGTTCGGTGATGGCGCGCACGGAGCAGCGGATCTGGCGGCCACTGCCCCCTCGAGGTCGGATTCATCACGGTATTCGAACCGAGCTGAACTTCTCGTTCGACCCGGAGTTGGAGCGGACCGCGCCTCCGGTTGGTACCGTTTCGACAATGCGCGCTACGAAGGCGGCCGCGCACTCGTCGCCATCGCCCCCTGGCAACCGCTTCGCCTCGAAGCCTCCTCCTTCCCCGGCGGTGAAGCGTGGGTCGACCTCGGCCTCTACGACTACGGCGAATCCGCGGTCAACGGCATCCAGGTGGAATTCGGCGGGCCGCCCCACGTCGTGGAGTGGTCCGAACCCACCGCTGGTGTCATCCACCGCGTGCTGCACTGCTGAAAACGTCCAACCTGGCGCCACCCTCATCGTCTCCGTTCTCCGGCAAGGCCAACAAGGGCTCATCATCGACGATGTCGTCGTTTCGACGATCCCTCCACCGCCAGGCTAATCGGGCTGGGTGACCGTCCGCCGCTGTGGGCGTTAGACTCAGTCCCCGTCATCTCAGGTTGGAGGCCACCCAGTGTCCGAGTATGCACACCCCGAACTCCTCGCCGAACCAGATTGGCTCCAGGCCAACCTCGATAACCCGAATGTCCGCGTCATAGATTGCGCCACGCTCGAGGCTTACCGCCGCGCACACATCCCCGGCGCGGTCCAACTCCCCGTCCACTACTACATCAAGGAAGAGGATCCCGAGGCCAGACCACGGGACGCTCGTGATGCCTCCGAAGCAGTTCGAAGAACTCATGGCCGGCTCGGTGTCTCGACGATACCCTCGTCGTGACCTACGACGACAACAACGCGCTCGTCGCCTCGCGTCTCTGGTGGGTGCTGAAGTACTACGGCCACACCAACGCGAAGGTCCTTAACGGTGGCTGGCACCGGTGGATGACCGAAGGCCGGCCGGTGACATTCCACGCCACCCGCGCGCCGAAGGGCAGCTTCACCGCATCGCCCAACCCGGACATCAACGCGACCGTCGAGTTCCTCAAGGAACATCACGCCAGCCCGGATTGCCAGGTACTCGACGCCCGCACCGACGGCGAGTGGGACGGCACCAACGATCGCGGCAACAAGCGAGTCGGCCGCGTGCCGGGCGCCCACCACCTCGAATGGCTCCGATTCGTCCACACCGATGATTCACGGAAGTTCTGCCCGCCGCCGAGATCCAGGCACTCCTCGATGGCGCCGGAATCGAACGCGGCAAGCCAACTATCACCTATTGCCAGGTGGAATTCGCGCCGCACACGCCGCCTTTTACCATGGAACTCCTCGGTTATGACAACGTCCGCGTCTACGACGGTTCCATGCGCGAATGGGCCAACCGCGAAGATACTCCCCTCACCACCACCGCCTGAGACCGGACCGTCTGGACTGAGACGCAAAACACAAAGAGGCCCGCGAAATTCGCGGGCCTCTCGTGTGTTCGGAGTGTTCGGAGCCTAGACGGCCGGGGTGGCAGCTTCCGCTTCTGGAGTGGCACGCTCGTAGCGCAGCAGCGCCTCAACGGTGAACCCGAGGTCGGCCTTCTCGCAGAGCGAAGAGCAATAAGTCATCTTCATCGAGCTGGGAGACTTCCGCCAGTCATAGCGGAGGTTGCAGCGCGCGCAGACCTTGATGTGATTCAGGTTCATCCCGGCGGGACCGGGGCCGATGGGTGCGTCGACCAAGAGTGGTGTCCCTTCCGCCCCTGGCTTCCCCGCCCTCCAGGTGGAGGGTCGGGTGCCCGGGCTAGATCCAGCGTAGAGCCTTCAGTTCAGTTGCGTAAAGAGACCCACCTTACGCTCTCGTTACGGAGGCGCTCGCCTCAGGCCGCAATTGGCGCCGGCTGGCGGTCATACCGCAGCAGCGCTTCGATCGTGAAGCCCAGGTCCGCCTGCTCGCAGAGCGACCCGCAGTATGTCATCTTCAACGAACTGCTCGGCGAGCGCCGCCAGTCGTATCGCAAGCCGCACCTGCGGCATTCCTTGATGTGCGTCTGATCGCTGATAGAAAGGATGGTCGCCGTTGCCATTGCCGTAGTCCTCCGTTTGGGTCCTTACCCTGGATATGGAGCTTGTCACGCATTTGGTGACTGCTCGTCGTGCGAGGGGAGTAACTGCCCTCATCCTTAAGACGTACGGTCCTGGCCGTTTCTTACAGATGGGCGGCGTTCACACCAGGAACTTACGCCGCGAGCAACTCTTTCCAGTCGAGACGCACCACCTGCACCTCGCAGAGAAGCGTCTCGATCGTGAACCCCAGGTCGGCTTTCTCGCAGAGCGACCCGCAGTAGGTCATCTTCAGCGAACCCGAAGGCGAACGGCGCCAGTCATAGGGAAGCCTGCAGTGTTGGCAGACCCGCATGTGGTTGTTCATCTTCGTTCTCCTGGCGCCAGCGGCTCGCGGTCGAATGGCTACCTGTCATCATCTTCGGCACACCTGCACCGTTCGTTCACTAGGGGGAAACCCCGACACCCCCGCCAAAATCACCCACAGGCAACCCCGCGAATTCTGGCCACGGCTGATTCCCGCCCGGCGAGGTCGCGCGCCGGCCGTTCTTCACCTCTCCGTCACCGGGGCGCCCCGCCTTCGTCACCCGGAATTAGGGGTTTCCCTACGGGTGCCCGCCGAAAATGTAGGCACGATGTACAGTGACGCCTCCAAGCCAATCCCTTACCGAAAAGGCAAGCGCCACGACGTGCTCCCTGGCTCCGCCGGACGGATCATCCCCGCCCCCGCAGTCGAAATCTGCGGCGAGACCGTTATCAGCATCATGAATCGGCGGCCCGCGGCCCCTTCTGCCGCGGCCTGAATCGCGCCACTCCCCGGTCCTGCGTTACCGTTGTCTCTCGATGACCCTCTCGCTCCGCCAGCGGATAGACGCGCGCATCGCCGATCTCACCCAGGACCGCACCGTTGAGCGGATCTGGGCCGGGGACCACACCGCCTGGAAACCCGAACCCACGGAAATCGTCGACCGCCTCGGATGGCTTCGAGTCGCCAACGACTTGCGCCATGATCTGCCCGAACTCGAGGCCTTCGCCCGCGCCGTCGTCGCCGATGGTTTCAAGCACGTCCTCCTTCTTGGCATGGGCGGCTCCAGCCTCGCCCCCGAAGTCCTCCGCGAGACCTTCGGTGCCGCTCCCGGCATGCTCGACCTCGTCGTCCTCGATAGCACCCACCCACAACAGGTCCGCGAGACGGAGGCCCGTCTTGATCTCGCCCGCACGCTCGTCCTCGTAGCCAGCAAGTCCGGCACCACCATCGAGACTCTCAGCCACCTCGATTACTTCTGGGACCGCGTCGAAAGTCCTGAACAGTTCGTCGCCATCACCGACCCGGGCTCCAGCCTGGCCATCCTCGGACGGGAGCGTGGCTTTCGGCGCGTCTTCGAGAACCGGCCCGACATCGGCGGCCGTTACTCGGTGCTTTCCCACTTCGGGATGGTGCCGGCCGCGCTGATTGGGGCGCCGGTTCGGCAGATACTCGATGACGCGATTGCTATGGCAGCGCAATGTGCCGCCACCATCCCCACTGCGGCGAATCCCGGCGTAACCCTCGGCGTAGCCCTCGCCGAAGCGGCACTCCAGGGTCTGGACAAGTGCACGCTCGTCCTTCCCGAATCGATGAAGACCCTCGGTTGGTGGATCGAACAGCTCGTTGCCGAGTCCACCGGCAAGGAGGGTCGGGGTATCCTCCCTGTCGAAGGTGAGCCGGTCGGTCCGGTCGCTGGCTACGGTTCCGACCGGGTTTTCGTCACCTATGAGGAATCCCCCCGCCTCCGGGAGCTCGAGTCCGCCGGGCATCCAGTCATACAACTCGCCGATGCCGGCATCGGGGGTGAGTTCTTCCGCTGGGAGTTCGCCACCGCTATCGCCGGCGCCGTCCTCCAGGTCCAACCGTTCGACCAGCCGAACGTCCAGGAGGCGAAGGATGCCGCAGGCATCATCCTCGCCGGGGGCGTCCCCGACGTGATGCCCATCAACCTCCGCGACCTCCTGGGGACCGTCGAACCGGGCGACTACATCGCCATCAACGCGTTCATCAGCCGCAACCAGGAAAACGGCGACCGGCTCGATGCCGTCCGCCGAGCCCTCGCCCGGCGGCACCGAGTCGCAGTGACCGTTGGTTACGGCCCCCGGTTCCTCCACTCCACCGGTCAGCTTCACAAAGGCGGTCCGCCGAGCGGCGCCTTCATCGAAGTAATCGACTCGATCAAACACGACATCGCGATTCCCGGCCGGCCATACACCTTCGGCCAGCTCCTCCAGGCCCAGGCTCTCGGAGACCTCGCTGCACTCCTCGGCCGCGACCGGCGCGCCTGTCGCGTGCATCTCGAAGACCTCGAAGCCGTCGCCCTCTGACCGCTGCGAAGGGCGATCCGGGCATAGCCTTCCGCGGCTGCTCCAAGTTCCTCCCGAACCCCAGCCGCTCGCAGCTAGTCCCGCCTCCTTCGATACTCGATTCGTGACCGAACGCTCCGCCGGAGTCCTCCTCCACCCGACCTCCCTGCCCGGCCCCGGGGGCCTCGGCAGCGAAGCGCGCGACTTCGTCGACTTCCTCGCCGCGGCCGGCTCACGCATTTGGCAGATGCTCCCGCCGAGCCCGGTCGGGCCCGGGAATTCACCGTACGCCTCCCGCTCCGCCTTCGCATGCGAACCCCTGCTCATCTCCCTTCCCGGCCTCGCCGAGGATGGCCTCCTCGATCGCCTCACAGGCTTCGCGCCATCCGCTGCGGACCCCCACAGCTTCGATTTCGATCGACTTCGCGAGCACCGTGCACCCTTCCTGCGCTCCGCCTGCAACGAGTTCCTTGCCGGCGGTGGAGCGACGGCCCTGGACCGGTTCCACGAAGCCAACCCCTGGCTCGAGCCCTATGCGCGTTTCGCCGCCCTCCGCGAGCTCAGCGATCAGCCTTGGTGGCTCTGGCCCGGGCGCTACCACGACCCGCTCGAGTTCCCCTCCGCGGGGCCAACAGCACTTGCCGATGAAGTCCGCTACCAGTGCTTTCTGCAATGGGCGGTCGACCGCCAGTGGACGGCACTGCATCTCTATGCCCAGGCCCGAGGCGTTGCACTCTACGGCGATGTCCCGATCTTCGTGGACCTCGATAGCGCCGACGCGTGGTCGAACCAATCGCAATTCAAACTCGACCCGGACGGCCGTCCCCAGGTTGTCGCCGGTGTCCCGCCCGATGCCTTCTCGGTCACCGGCCAACGCTGGGGCAACCCGCACTACGATTGGTCGGCGATGCGCGCCGACGGCTTCGCGTGGTGGGTCGCCCGAATGCGGCGCACCCTGTCGCTCTTCGACGCCGTCCGTATCGACCACTTCCGCGGCTTCGAGTCCGCCTGGGAGATCCCGGCCGAAGCCCCTACCGCGGTCGACGGGCACTGGGAACCGGGCCCCGGACGCGACCTCTTCGATGCCCTGGCCACCGCCCTCGGCAAGCTCCCTATCGTGGTCGAAGATCTCGGGATCATCACCCCGCAGGTGCGGGCCCTCCGCGACGCCCTGGGCTACCCCGGGATGGCCGTCCTCCAATTCGCCTTCGGCGACGACGACGCGAACCCCTACCTCCCCCACAACCAGGTAGCCAACCAGGTCGTCTTTACGGGCACCCACGACAACGACACAACCCTCGGCTGGTATCGCAACGCACCCGATCTCGAACGCCACCGCGTCCGCGAATACCTCTCCATCGACGGAGAAGACATCGTGGACAACCTCATCCGTTGCGCCTATCGCTCCATCGCAAACACAGCGATCATCCCGATGCAGGATGTCCTTCAGCTCGGCAGCGAGGCCCGCATGAACGTACCCGGCCGCGCCGAAGGCAACTGGCGCTGGCGTTTCACCTGGGATCAGCTCGAACCCGGCCGTACCGAGTGGCTGGCTACGCTCGCTCGGGAGTCGTCCCGCTATCCCCAGGACGGCGGCCCGATGTAAGCGGCCTCCGGATACCAGTGGAAGGGCAATCACCCATCCGCAAGGACGGACCCCGCGGCCCAGGTTATCGCCGAAACCCCCAACTCGTCCGCCAAATTCGGCTTTTCGGTCGGTCTACGGTCTCGGCGCCTGCGGAGTTACCGTCCCCACGGGGAAGTTCGGGTTCGGCGTCGGAGTAACGCTCCCGAACGGGTTGTTCGGCACGTTCGTCCGCTTGATGTTGATCACCACCGATAGCTTCAGGCCCTTACCATCGTCGGTGCTCAGCCGGACGGTATAGACGGCGTTGTCCTTCAGGTCGCGCGGCTCAATCACGCCCAACGGGCCTTCTGCCGTGACGTTCGTGCTGCCGCTCCCGATCGTCTTCCATTCCGCCGGCGCGGCCGTCTCGCCGATTTCGAGCTTCCAGGTCTTCAGACTCGGGACGTTCACCGTGCCGGTCACCTGGAAAGTCGTGCTGATCGTCCGTCCGGTTTGCAGGTTCGCAATCGAAAGCGCCACCTGCCCTGTGCTCCTTGTCTGTCGGCGCAATCGGTATGCCGCGCTCCTTGGCGAGCTCTTTCGCGGGTTCGGGTTTGAATCCCGGCAGTTTCACGAACTTCTTCATTTCCTTGAACTGCGCCGGCGTCTCGGCCGTGGCGAGGAAGCCGTTTCGCGTGTCGATTTCCTTCTCTTCGCACTGAGAGTCGTACTTCACGTCCGTCCGCACCCAGCTCGTCACGGTCTGTTCGCAGTACTTGAAGTCCGGGCCCCACCGTCCGGTCGGTCGCCGCCGATTCGAACGAACGCTGAGCCACGTTCCCCGGCCTGATCGTCGAACCCCTGTGCGATATCCGTCACACCCCGTGACGCCAACAACTCGTGGTAACTGCCCATCCAGTTCTTCCAGAGGCGCACCGTCGCATTCGCGCTCGCGAACGACCGGTCGTTTACCAGTTCGTTGTTCGCATTCCCGACCCACACAGCCGTCGCCGCATGCCGCGAGTACCCTGTCATCCACGTCTCCAGCGTGTCGCTCGCCTTCAATGGCCCCTGCTGCGTCCCCGTCTTCACGCCGGAAGGGATCTTCACGCCACCCGAGTAAAAGTCGAGCCCGAGGTCGTTATTCGAGCCGCCGCAGCCCCAGATGACGAACCGCGCCGTGCAGTCCGACATGATGCTGTGCAACAGCCAGACCGAGCCGGCGTCGATTGTCTGTTTCGATTCGCGCTTATCCGGTTCGCGATACACCAGTCCGCCGTCTTTGTCGCGCACTTCCAGGACCACCACAGGGTCGATTTCCCGCGTCCCCGGAATCCTGATGTTGCCCCGCTGGAACTCGATCGCCTGCCTGACCGCGGTGTCATAGTCCGCACCGATGTCCGTCGCGGTGTTCTTGAGATCCTTGAGCGGGACGTACTCCGCGTAGGACTTCGTCCCTATCATCTTCCCCATGTTTGCAATCGTCGCGTCCATGTAGGCCATGTCCACCGCCCGGATGTTCGCCCCGCCGGTCGCGATCGACGCTCCATACGTAACCGCCTGGTGGTTGCCGAATGTCGGGTCGAAGTGCTGCTCCAGCGTCGTGATTCCGAGCTTCTTCGCTGTCTCGATGACGTTGTCGACGCCACCCTCCTGCGCCGCCCGGAACGCACCCACATTCTGAGATCCTCCGAGGGCCGCGCGCGCCGAGATCAATCCCTCACTGACTTTGCCGTCGTTTCTTGGGTTCGTAATCTCCGGTCCCTTCGACTGCAAGCGGACTCGTGTCCCAGAAGAAACTCATCGGCGCTTTGTTCTGGGTATCAAACCAGTTCAGGTACACCGCAGGTTTGAACGAAGAGCCGGGCTGGTTGATTTCGCTCAGCTGGTCGATGTCTCCCGCCACGCGCTTGTCAGACCGGTAGGTCGGGTCGATGTTCGGCGAATAGACGATGATCTCCCCCGTCGTCGGCTCGATCGTCACGATCGCGGCATTGAAGCAATTGCAACCCGCCGCCTGGCCTTCGGCGATCTTCGTCTGCGAGAGGACCCGGGCAGCCTCAGTCGCTTCCCAGTCGAGCGTGCTCGTCACCTTGTATCCGGCTGAATGCACCCACGCCGTGCACTCTTCGACACCCTTCGGCATCGGCAGCAGTCCTGCCTTGCACATCCGCACCAGGCGCGGCTCCACCTGGTTGTCGATCCATGCCTCCGCCTTCAGCGGGTTCGAAGCGGCGAACACCTTGATCTCCTCGAGCTTCGCCGCCGCCGCTTCTTCTGCCGTCGCCCGCCCGTGGATCACCATCAGGTCCAGCACCGCCTCCTGGCGCACCTTGGCCTCGCCCGCCAACGTCGATCGGCCCAGCGCATCCAGAAGGCACTTCTCGTCGTCGCCCCGAACGCAGTTGTAACGCGGGTGGTACTGCGTTGGGAACTGCGGTACTCCCGCTAACAACGCCGCCTCACCCAGGGTCAAGTCCTTCGCAGCCTTCCGGAAATACCCCTGCGAGGCCGCCTCTACTCCGATATACCGGTCAGCGTACGAAATCTGGTTGAGGTACCAGGTCAGGATCTCTTCCTTCGTGTAATCACGAGTCAATTCCACCGCGTAGACAATCTCGCGCAGCTTCCGGTCGAGCGTCCGTTCCGCCGTCACACACCGCGTCGGGTCGTCGCTGTTCGTGATGCTCGGACAGATGTAGACGTTCTTGATGAGCTGCTGCGTGATCGATGAGCCGCCCGTACCGCCCCCGAACTCGTTCTTCACGTAGTTCTCGTACGCCGCGCGCGCGAGCCCCGTGAAGTTGATGCCGGGGTTGTCCCAGAACGAGTTGTCCTCGGTCGAAATCGTCGCGTTCACCATGAACGGCGATATCGCTTCGAGCGGTACCGGCTCGAGCAGCTGCGCATCTGGATTCGTCAGGCTCCCGAGCTCGACTCCGCTGTCCGGCCCGCCCCGGTCGTAGATCGTGGTCAGGCCCACGGCGCGCTGCAGCAGTTTCTCCTCGATCGGGACATAGTCGTGCGCGTACGAGTTGTACATTCCGAAGAGTGCGCCCGCCGCGGCAGCCGCCATGATCGCCCCGAAAGCGAACAGTCCAACCAGGGCGACCAGCCACGGTGCAGCACCGCTACTTCGGTGTGCCCGGCGCTCCTGCAGCCGTCGCCGCACAATCAACGAACTCATTCGTTTTTCACCCGCGTGGCCGCCGGCCCCTCAACTCCCGAGTGCACCCCGGATCGGTGCGCGCAACCCAAATGCAAAGACCCTCGTTCAAAAGTCCTGCTCACCCTACCAAACCCCCCTCCCCCGGAAAACGGCGCGGTTAAGCCCCGCCAAAGGCCCGCCCACTTTCCTCTTTCCTCTTTTCTCTTACGCTTGCGAAATGGCGCTCACGTCCGAAGAAGTCCTCCATATCGCCCGGCTTGCCCGCATCGCCCTCACCGAGGAGGACGTGCGCCGATTCACCGCCCAGCTCTCCGGCATCCTCGATCACTTCACCGCCCTGGCTGCCGTCGATACCACCGGACTCGATCCCACCGCGCACCCCCTCCCCCTCTCTAACGTCATGCGCGACGACTTGGTTGCACCCTCCCTTCCCCAGGACCTGGCCCTCGCCAACGCCCCCCGCACCGAAGACGGCTACGTCCGCGTCCGCGCGGTGCTCGAATGAGCGACCTCTGGCGGCTCACCGCCCACGAAGCCCACGAAAAGCTCCGCGCGAAGGAGTTCTCCTCCCTCGAACTCACCCGCTCCGTCCTCGATCGCATCGCCGAAGTCGAGCCGAAGGTCCATGCCTACGTCACCAATACTCCCGAACTCGCCCTCGAACAGGCCCGCGAAGCCGACTCTCGCTACGCCAGCGGCACTGCCACACCCCTGACAGGCATCCCCGGTTGCCGTCAAAGACCTCATCGTCACGAAGGGGACTCGCACGACAGCCGCCTCCAGGATCCTCGAGAACTTCATCCCGCCCTACGACAGCCACGTCTACGAACAGCTTCGCAAGGCCGGTGCCGTCATGGTCGGCAAAGCCAACCTGGACGAGTTCGCCATGGGCTCCAGCACCGAGCACAGCGCCTTCGGCCCCACCCACAACCCCTGGAACCTCGACCTCGTGCCCGGCGGCTCCTCAGGCGGTTCCGCCGCGGCCATCGCCGCCGGCGAAGCGATCCTCTCGCTCGGCAGCGACACCGGTGGCTCGATCCGGCAGCCTGCGGCCCTCTGCGGCGTCGTCGGCCTCGACCCCACCTACGGCCGCGTCAGCCGCTTCGGCATCATCGCCTTCGGCAGCTCGCTCGACCAGGTCGGCCCCATCGGTCGCGACGTCGAAGACGTCGCCACCATGCTCCAGTGCATCGGCGGACACGACCCCCGCGACAGCACCAGCAATCCCGAGCCCATGCCCGACATGCGCCACTACCTCGGCCGCGACATCCGGGGCATGAAAGTCGGCGTCCCGCGCGAGTACTTCATCAGCGGCATGGAACCCGGCGTCAAAGCCCGCATCGAAGAGGCGCTGAAGACGCTCGACTCACTCGGCGCCGAGATCGATACCTCGCTCTCGCTCCCCAGCACCGAGCACGCCCTCGCCGTCTACTACATCATCGCCCCAAGCGAAGCCTCCGCGAACCTGGCCCGCTACGACGGCGTGAAGTACGGCTTCAGCGACCGCTCCGGCCCCACCATGTGGGACAACATGGAGCAGACGCGCGCCCAGGGCTTCGGCAACGAAGTGAAGCGCCGCATCATGCTCGGCACCTACGCACTTTCCGCCGGCTACTACGATGCGTTCTACCTCAAGGCCCAGAAGGTCCGCACCGTCATCAACAACGAGTTCGCCGCCGCCTTCGCGAAGTACGACGTGATCGTCACGCCCACCTCTCCGACGGTCGCCTTCCCCATCGGCGCAAAGGTCGATGACCCCTACGCCATGTACCTGAACGACGTCTACACGCTCCCCGCCTCGGTCGCCGGCCTCCCCTCGATCAGCGTCCCCTGCGGCTTCAGCGAAGGCCTCCCCGTCGGCCTCCAGATCATCGGCAACTTCTTCGACGAGGGCCGGGTGCTCCAGGTTGCCTGCGCCTATGAGGCGGCGGGCGGCTGGGCGAACCAGGTGGCGGGCCTGTGAAGCCTTACATGGAACCACGCCTGCCGTGGAGCACGGCAAGTACTTCGATGTGCGCGGCACCGATGGCATAGAGGATCCGGTACGCGCCTTCGATCAGCATCCGGATTTCAAGCGCTTCCGCCTCGGGGATCACCGCCCTGACCTTGGAAACTCGGCGATCTGCTTCGTCCGGGCGGTGATACGATCGATGGTTCGATCTGCGAACCGCGGCGAAGTCTGCGCGAGGAACGAATGAATAGCCGCAAGATGTGCATCCGCCGGTTCGGTCCAGAACACCTCCATTCGGACTACTCAGGCAACCCGTAACTCTTACGGACTTCCCCAACTGTGCGCTTTCGTCCTTCGGAACCCGCTTTCAGCCCAGCCTCGATCGCCTGCTTGAGGAAGACCTCTTCCATGACGTCGTCCCACGTCGCGTCTTCTGGCAAGTCTTCCGCGAGTCGCCTGACTTCCTGCTTCACTCCACCCATGACGATACCTCGCCCTCATGATACACCGCGCCAACTGCCTCGATCAGCGAAGGCCTGCCCAGTCGGCCTCCAGATCATCGGCAACTTCTTCGACGAGGGCCGCGTACTCCAGGTCGCCAGTGCGTACGAGGGGGCGTCGGGCGGGGGAAACGTGGTGGCGGGCCAGGGGGGCGGGGCGACGTCACGCCACGACCCACCCCCGGCTTTGCGTCAGCGCTTGCGTGCGATCGTCCAGCCAGAAACGCCGAGAGCGGAGACCAAGAGGAGAGCGCCCATTGCACCCGCATCCATGGAATTTCCCGGGTGCCCGCGCGTGTAATTTCCCGTGTTCGGCGGGCCCGGGACCGAAGAACTGGGCGGGATCGGCGAGCAGGCTTCCGAAGAGAAGTCGGATGCCTCTGGAGCGATACTACGAACCCGGTAGCAGGCGGCGCCGCTTCCGACCTCGTATGCGTCCCTCAGGTTGGCGCGAGATTCCTCAAAGACGATGGCTGACGACGGAATCGTACGCCACGACCGCTCCTGCGTAGCGGAACGGATCGACGCATTCTGAACTTCATATATTCCGGCCGCGGATGGGGCGTCCCAGGAGACGAGGGCATAAAGCGGGGCGTCTGCCGCATCCTTCTGCACAGAGACGGCAAGCCCGGCCGGCGGCGCTGCCGCTGCTGTGCCGTTAGCCCAGAGTGAACCTAGGATTGCAGCGAGGCCGACCGCAACAGCCGAGAAGATCAGTCGGGCGTCGATCAGTCTCACTGATGAGCCTCCTTGACGATGGCGAGTGCGGACATCGCCGACCTCGCTCCACCCGCGCACCATACCGCATGCGCAGCGCGAATCTCAATCACCGGAATGTAACTTCCGTATCCTTGCCCGTCCCGGGGCCGCCAGCACCTGTCGCACTTCCCCTTTACACTCGAATCTCGTTATGACACGCTCACTCCTCACACTCACGGCCATCTCCGCCGCCGTCGCCTACCTCGATCCCGCTGGCTACCGCTGGGCTGGCATCGCCGGAGCCGCCTTCGTAACGCTCATGGTCGCCCGTGAACTTCACTCGGCATTCAAGCAACGCTCCGCCCGCCGCACCCTCCAAGGGCTTCGCCTGCTCCACCCCTCCGACTTCGAGGCCGAAGTCGCCCGCTGGCTCCGGCGCGACGGCTGGCACGTCGAACACCGGGGAGGCACCGGCGATGGCGGCATCGACATCCTCGCCCGCAGGCGCAAGGAAACGCTCGCCGTGCAGTGCAAACGCTACGCCGAATCCGCCGCAGTCAGCGCTGCCCAGGTCCGCGACCTCTATGGCGCCGCTGTCGCCACCGGGGCGACCGCCGCCGTCCTCGTCACCACGGGCCGCGTCTCAGGCCCTGCCGTCGCCTGGGCCGAAACCCTCCCGCCTGGCCCCGCCCTTACCTTCCACGACCTCAACTGCCTCGGAAACCTCGCCGCAGGCAACACCCGCCTCTAAGCCGTCCCTCTTTCCTCTTTCCTCTTTCCTTCTCATCTCATCCCATCTCAAACGCCCTCGCCGCCCGCAACACTTTCGCCTCCTCAAAAGGCCCACCCGCGATCTGCAACCCGATCGGCAGCCCTTCGCCATCGAACCCGCATGGCACCGAGATCGCCGGCACCCCCGCGATATTGAACGGCATCGTCAGCTGCGCGAACGCTCCCCCGGTCGACATCTTGAACCCATCGACCTCCACCTCTTCCTCGCCGATGAGCGAAGCGGTCCGCATCGTCGTCGGGGTCACCAGCAGGTCAACCACCTCAAACGTCCGGCGCACCCCTTCCTTGATGTCATAGCTCGCCCGGTAGGCGTCAGCCAGCCCCTTCGCGTCGGGCAGCGGCCCCGAAAGCGTCTGCTGCAGGTCCTCCCCGTACTCGTCCTTCCGGCTCGGGAACCATTCCGCATGCAACGCCTGGCTCTCCGCCACGCACACCAGCCACGCCTTCAACAGCGTCTCTCGCCTGAACCCCGCATCCACATCGACCACTTCGGCTCCCAGTCCCGAAAGCGTCTCCAGCGCCAGTTCGACCACGACGCGCACCTCCGCGTCCAGCAGCCCGAAGAACTGCTCCCGCGGCACCCCTATCCGCAGACCCTTCACGCCCCCGTCGAGGCCCGCCCGGTAGTCCGGCACCGGCACCGGGACAGTCGCGAAGTCGTCCGGGTCGTACCCGGCGATCGCCTGCAGCACGATCGCCGCGTCCTCCACCGTCCGGCAGATCGGCCCCGCATGGTCGAACTGCCACGACATCGGCAGGACTCCGGCCTTGCTCACCCGCCCAAACGTCGGCTTGAGGCCAACCGCCCCGCAAAGCGCCGAGGGGATGCGGATGCTCCCGCCCGTGTCCGAACCGAGCGTCCCCGCCGCCATCCGTGCCGCGATCGCCGCCCCGGACCCGCCGCTCGAACCCCCCGGGATGCGGTCCAGCGCGTGCGGGTTGTGCGTCGCCCCCGTGTGCGGGTTGTTCGTCGTCGTCCCCCACGCGAACTCGTGCGTGTTCGTCTTCCCGAGCAGCACGGCCCCGGCCTCGGCCAGCCTCCGCGCCACCGTCGAATCCTTCGCCGGCACCCGGCCCTTCAGGATCTTCGAACCGCCGGCCGTCTCGATCCCCGCCGTGTCGTACAGGTCCTTCAGCCCGATCGGCACGCCGTGCAGCGGCCCCCGGTAGTTGCCAGCGGCAATCTCTTCGTCGGCGCGCGATGCATCAGCCCGCGCCCGCTCTGCCGTCACGGTCACATACGCATTGATCGACGGGTTCAGGCGCTCGATGCGTTCGAGGTAAGCGTTCGTCAACTCGGCCGACGAGATCTCCCGGCGCTCGAGCCGCACCGCCGCTTCCGCAATGGTCAGGTCAGTCAGATACATCCGCCGATTGTAGCGCCCGAGAGGCGGGTGAGCTCGGCTAACCGATCGCGGAGCCGCCGACGGACTACCTGACAAACACTTCCGCGGGGTGCTCCGCGCTCACGGACGCCGAACCGAATATGCCCGCGCGCCCGCCGCTCAAAGCCACAGCTTGATGGGCTGACCGCGCTTGCGCCATGTCTTCCACGCGAGTCGCATGGCCGTTCGAAACGTCAACGAGTTCAGCCGAGGCTAGGGTCTCATCCCGGTGCGAGTCGCTGTCGCCCCCAGTGATGAGCACAAGGCCATCCTCCAAAAGAGTTGCGGTGTGGAGGAACCTGGGTGTCGTCATTTTGCCGAGAGTCCGAATCGAACCGGTCGTGAGATCCAGCAAGGCGACGAGATCAGATGCACGAACCGTGCCGGATCTGTCTAATACTTCGGAGCTAAGTCCTCCTGTGAGAAGGACGAGGCCCTCCGAAATACGAACCACTGTCGGCCCGGAAGCTGGAAGCGTGACGTCGACGAGGGTGAAGGTGTCGTTGCCAGGTGAATACCGTTCGATCCGGTCTCCTGTAACCAGCAAAGCACCGTCCCCGGCGGCGACCAGTGAAGGCCTCGGCGCGGGAGCGGACAGTGGGGCGGCTGTGCGGAATTGACGAACCGACGGGTCATACACTTCGGCCGAAGTCGCGAACCGGCCCAGGCTGCTTCCACCAGCGACGAGCACCGTCGAATTGGCAAGTAAGACGGCGCTGTGCCCCTTCCGCGGGACAAGGGGATCTCCGACCTTTGTGAAGACATTCGTGCTGGGATCGAACACGGCGGCGACGTCGCCGCCCACGATCAACACGTTGCCGTCGCCCAGCACGGTCGCAGTGTGGAACGCGACTGGGGCCGGAACGTCGCCGACAGGTGAGATTGATCCTGAAGCCGGCTCAAATCGGATCGCGTTCACGAGGTCGCCCGTGTCGTCCTTGTTGCGGCCCCCAACGATGAGGATAGATCCATCCGAGAGAACTGTGACGGAGTGACCGAGGTTGACACCAATCCCGAGAAGGTCGACAAAGCGCGGACCAGCGTGAGTTGGCGATCCAGACACCGGTGGATGCGTAGGATCAGCGCCACCATCTCGCCCAACGAGAACTGCGGCGCCAAACGCCGCCGCCGCGATCGCAGCGGCGATCAGCACGACAGTGAATTTCAGGCGCCGCAACTGCTACACCGCTGCTCGCATGCTAGAGGCAAGATCCTTCAGTTCGGCTTCGGTAAGGCGCCATCCGTAAGCCACGTTCTTGTACGCTTCATGGTCGAACCATTCCAGCGCATCTGCCTCGACCCAAGCTCTCTGGGCGACCAAATCGATGTCCTGGTGCAGGACGCCAGAGTGAGGCTAGCAACGATGATTCCCACGAGTTGCCACAGCTTCGTTCGGCGCAACATCTTCTCCTTGCGGTTGTAGCGATTTCGGATGTCGAGCGGGGACTGCCGTCCAATCCCCGCCTGTTTCATGGGAATCGGCTGGCGGCTGGCGGAACCCACTGCCGCGGAGTATCGCTCGCTAGAGCACCCACGCCCAGTAGCGGTAGGCGTGCTGGTAGCCTGGAGTTATGTAGTTCGGGAAGTAGTCACCTTCGCAATCATCTCCGTATACCGGAGTGCAGTAGGCCCCGTAGTTAACAGTCCACCCCGAAGAAGGCTCCTGGTGCAAGTGCGCGCCATACCAGAGAGGCTGCCCTGGACCGGAACCGTCCGGGTCAGTTGAGCAGGCAGTCAGCTCTGCGCTTGATGTGGTACCAATCGCTCCCGCGTGCCATGCCCCGTAGGCCGTGCCATTGGCGAGAATGCTGAACGAAGCTCCAGCCCAGGCGGACTCCGAGTGTACGTATTTCTGGGCGCCGCGAGCCGCGCCGTAGGCGTCGACGATATCGACCTGGATGGCCTTGCAGGTGTTGTTGGCGGAGTTGATCGTGCCCGTGCCCAGGGGGACGTGCAGATCGTCGCTGCGATATCCGTAGGACCGCCAATTGACGTACGCGCCGCCAGAATTCGCCCAATCGAGCGCGCTCCCGTACGGCGGCGGATCGGCGTTGCAGGCAGAGTGCCAACCACAGTTCATCGTGGGCGTTGCGCCTGGGTGGACCTGCAGAAGCACGTGGACCGTGGCTGCCTTTACTCGCACAGTGCTCGGCGGCCATGACGCCGGGAGCATCGCGCCCACTGCGGCGCCTAAGACGGCGGAAAGAACCACCGCGCGAACGAACATTCCACTGAGTATCCGGCTCATCGAAACAACCCCTCGGCAATCTGAGTAAGCTCGTTCAGCGGAAGTCCCTGGCCGACGATCTTCGTCACGAATGCGTCATGCCAGACGACTACCGCCGATTGGCCAAAGCCTTCCTTCACAATTGGCTCCGCCAGGGCAGCCGGATGTCCCAAGACCTCTCCCTGGCGCCACCGCCCTTCGGGGATACTCACGGACGCCGCCGGTAGTCCCTTGTAGCGAAAGACCGAGAGGCTCCCGCCTCGAACCCCGAAAGGGGCATCGTCTGGTACCAGGATCTCGAACGACCCCTCCGCCGAAACAATCTGGCCATCGCAGAAGACCGCAACGGACGACGGGGACAACACAGAAGATTCGTGGGTGGGCCGTGCACCCATTGGCAAGTAGGGCGGCTCAATGGCGAGGGCCGTGCCCGACGCTTCGCTCAGAGGTGCGACCTTGTAGTCCCGGCACGCCCAACCGGCGCCCACATCCAACGGCGCGGACTGGATACGGATACCGTTGACCAGTCCTTCAAACGGTGGTTTGCCGCGCTCGGCGTTGAGGTAGGGCACGTACCACCACGGCTGGGTGGTGTCGGGCGTCGCACCCGGGATCGGAGTCACATCTGGACCCGGAGGCTCGACCAACGCCGGCCCGCGACCGGGACCTTCGCCAGGTGGGTAAGGGGGCCACACCGGCTTAGGAGTCGGACCTTCGGTCGCGACTGCATCAGCGGCCTCCACTTGACCTCGGTCGCCGGCAGCGCCAAAGGCGGCGTACCCGAATAACGCCGAGACCAAGAAGGCACCGGCGATCACAAGTCCGTTTCGGCGCAGATGGTCAATCCGCTTCAAGCGGGCTCGTTCCGCTTTGATCTTCATCGTTAACCTCTACCTTGGTCCCCTCTTTGACAGTTCGGAGAACAGCCCCGGGGCACGACACAGGGTCTCCGAAGGAGAGGCCGCTGCTGCCCCACCACAGGTACCCTAATCACCCCCCGTTCCGTACCCTTTTTGCGCGGCGCCAGCCTGCTCCGCACACCACGCAAGCCATTCGCCCGCCTGGCCTCGCCACCAGCGTCCGATCTCCCTAACGCTGTGAAGGCCGGTTTTGTTTTTCAACTCCTCAACCACGCTGCGCACGCTGCTGTAAGCGATCCCAAGCCGCTCCGCCGCATCTCGCTCGGACCGGCCGTCCGCGAGTTCCCGCAACACCCGCACCCTGCTGAACGTGAACCACGCCCAGTCCTGGCTTTCAATCCCCCGCATCGCCATCGGTACCGCCTCCAGAGAGAGAGAGAGAGAGAGAGAGAGAGAGAGAGAGAGAGAGAGAGAGAGAGAGAGAGAGAGGCCGGGCCGCCCTCCATCGCGCCCATCCGGCGCACCATAGCCCCTTCGCAATCAACCAGGCAACCGTTCTCGAATGAACCGCTCGCCTCGAATACCGGCCTGGCCCGGACGCGGCCCGTCCGCTCATCGGGTTTCCCCTCTATTGACGCTATAACCCGCAGCCGACACAGTTACGGGAGCCAATGACGATCTTCGCCCTGCTTTCCGCACTCCTCGCCACCGCAGCCGCTGCTGCCGCGGCGCATGCGCGCGGGCAAAGTTGGCGGCCGGTCTGACCAGGCACTAATACCACACCAAAGACCGCCCCCGAGGCGGTCTTTCTATGACAGGGCTGCCTTGAGGGAGACAGGGGACCCCACATGAATACCGTGAGCGCGAGCCCGGAACGCTTCATTTCGCGCCGCATGCAGTCGGTGCCACCCTCCGGCATCCGCAAATTCTTCGATCTCCTCAGCACCATCGAAGACGTCATCTCCCTCGGCGTCGGCGAACCCGACTACACCACACCCGAGCCCATCTGCCGCGCCGCCATCGAAAGCATCGAACGCGGCGACACGCACTACACCTCCAACTACGGCCTCCTCGAACTCCGCGAAAAGCTCGCCGAACACCTCTTCCGCCTCTACGGCGTCCGCTACGACCCGCGCACCGAGATCATCATCACCAGCGGCTCCAGCGAAGCCTTCGACATCGCCCTCCGCGCACTCCTCGATCCCGGCGACGAAGTCCTCTGCGCCGACCCCTGCTACGTCGCCTACCTGCCCGCCACCCTCATGGCCGGCGGCAACTTCGTCCCCGTCCCTACCTTCGCCTGCAACGACTTCCGCCTCCTCGCCGAAGACGTCGAAGCCGCAATCACTCCGCGCACAAAGGCCATCCTCCTGGGCTACCCCTCAAATCCCACCGGCGCCACCATGGGCCGCGAAGACCTCCTCGCCATCGGCGAAGTCGCCCGCAAACACGACCTCGCCGTCATCTCCGATGAGCTCTACGACCGCATGACCTACGTCGGCCAGCACACCTGCTTCTCCGGCCTCCCCGGCATGCACGGGCGCACCGTCCTCCTTGGTGGATTCAGCAAGGCCTACGCCATGACTGGCTGGCGCCTCGGCTGGGTCGCGGCCCCGGGCCCACTTGCAGAAGCCGTCATGAAAGTGCACCAATATGTGATGATGTCGGCGCCCACCGCCAGCCAGTACGCCGCCATCGCCGCGATCGAACACGGCGAAGCCTTCGTCTCCGAAATGGTCACCGAATACGACCGCCGCCGGCGCCTCATCGTCGATGGCTTCCGCGCCATCGGCCTGCCCACATTCGAACCCAAAGGCGCCTTCTACGCCTTCCCCGATGTCTCCGTCACCGGCATGGATAGCGTCACTTTCAGCGAACGCCTCCTCGCCGAAGAACGCGTGGCCGTCGTCCCCGGCAGCGCCTTCGGCGCCCACGGCGAAGGCTACGTCCGTGCCTGCTACGCCAGCGGCTACGAACAGATCGAACGCGCCCTCGAACGCATCGGCAGGTTCGTCCAGAGGAACCGCCATGATTGACACTTCACCAGTTGCCAACAGCCTGTTCACCCGGCTGCTCCCGAAAAGCGCATACCTTTTCGCCGGAGGCAAACGAACCTTGTAGTGATGGGGAGGACACCATGACGCAACACGTACTCGATCCCGAAACCGCGGCGGATCTCCCGCCAGGAGTTGCTCCCTCGTTCGGAGATGTCCCCCTCCGGCCGTTCGAGGCAACCCCGGAACGCCTCGTCCTTTCCTCCGACGAGCACTCCCACCTCCAGCCATCAACCCCGATCAACTGGCTCGGCGGCAACTTCAACCACGACCGCCTCGGGCGCGGCGAACTTCGCCTCTACGAAACCACCACCCCGGGCGAAATCCACATCGAAGCCGATGTGCGCCAGGCAGACGGCCCCTCCGTCCACCTCGATGCCAACGTCCGTGAATCCTGGGTCTCCCGCACCGTCTCTAGCGACGACACCGCACCGGTCAACGTCCGCATCGTCCGCGGCCTCTTCACCCTCGCCGAGATCCCAGGTCAGTCCACAGTCACAATCAGCCGCCGGGCTGGCTGACCAGATATCGGCAATCAGTTTGCCTGCGTTCTCGGTGAGATATGCCCGGCTCTGCACCTGTCGGGAATAGATAGAAAGCCCCGCATGAATCAATTGTTGTAATCGAGCGGCCGGCTGTTACGATTCCGCGCCATAAGCATTCCGCGGAGGGAATCGTGACCGGATTTCGTCGATTGGTTGGTACAGGTTTCGCAATCAAGGTGATTGCGGCTTCTCTGCCCCTGGCAGCCTGTGGTGGAGGCGGCGAAGATTGCACGGGCGACCTCTCAGGAGCGATAAATCAGCAACCCACCCAGGCGGCCGTCCGCCAGGAGGTTGTGATCGAAGTGAAAGAATCCTCGTTCTCGCCTGATTCCGTCACCGTGAAGACCGGCTCGAAAGTCATCTGGAAGTGGGTCTCCACCACCTCCTGCGCCATCCAATACGCCGGCAGCACCGGGCCCCAGCAAACCTCTGGCACCTACGAGCGCGTCTTCGACCAGACTGGCTCGAGCTTCACTTACCAGTGCGCCAACAACCCCGCCATGACAGGCCGCATCGCTATCGAGTAACCGTCTCTTCAAACTCCAGTCGCCCGCCCGCGTTCTCCATCTCCCGCGCGAAGTCGCGGGCGCGGCTGGCACCCATCGCTTCCGCCACCAGCGGACGCCCACCCTGCTTTGCCCTGTCCGAAAGGTCTTTGCCGTCCTTGAGCCCGATATCCAGGTAAGTCCGAAGGACCTTGATGACCGCTATCTGATTTCGGCCCGTCTCCACCAGCCGCACGGCGACTTGCGCCCCACTCAAGATTCGCTCCTGCTCCCGCTGCCGTGCCGCATCTTCCGGCGTCAGCGCCGGACGTTCGACCGCCGGCGCCGGCCGCGCCCCTCGCGGCCGAAGCGAGACAGTCCTCCGTGGAGCGTCAGCCGGCATCATCCAGGCCATCGCGATTGCCAGCAGTGCCGCCGCGCCAATCATCCCGCTCATCAGGTCTACTTCCCCGCGGTCGCCGACGAGGTACCCGGCGAAAGTGCCGGCCCCGACCGCCAAAAGGACCAGGAACATGCGCATCGGCCGCATTCTACAGAAGCGTCCTCACAAGCGCCTCGTCCCCCGGACGCCCATCCCAGGACCCAGAAGTGAGTGGTCGGGGTGCCGCGATTCGAACGCGGGACCTCTTGTACCCCATACAAGTGCGCTACCAGGCTGCGCTACACCCCGTTACGACCATGGCCCGCCCGGCCTCGAACCAATCTAAGGACTGGGCGGCGCGGGGTCAAAAAAGCTACTGGCCGCCCCCTGCCGCCTGCGTCTCCATCGGCCGCTCAGTACCGTCGGCGCCCTCCGCTCCCTTGTGCCGCCCGTGCCCCGCCACCGCATTCGCCGAACTAATCGCCGAAAGCCGCTTCCCCGCGAACACCAGCACCAGTGTGCTCAACACCAGGATCGTCGACCCGAGCGTGAACAAGCCCGGTCTCACCCCAATGGTCGATGCCAGCGTGCCCGCCAGGATCGCTCCGACCGGGATCAGCCCCCGGTCGAGGCTCAACAACGACATCACGCGCCCGTGCATCTCGGGCGTGCTGTACTCCAGCAGGATCCCGTTCGTAAACGCCATGTACGTCACCGTCATGCTCCCTGCGACCGCGAGCAACAGGCATGTCCCGATCAGCGTGGACTGCAACGAAATCAGCACGAGTGCCGTGCCAAATACCAGCAGGTTGAACACCAGCTGCAGCCCTGGCTTCGCGATTCCGGATTTCCAGGCCACGAACAGCGATCCACCAAACGCACCTACCCCCGTCGCACCCTGAAGGGAAGCCGACGCCCGAGTTCCCCCAGGTCCAGCGTCTCCTTCGCCAGCAATGGCACGAACACCTGCTGATACGGCATCCCGAACACGAAGATGATGAGCGCCAGCGCCGTGACCACGCCCAACGTGCGGTTCGAGGCGATGTACGTGAACCCTTCTTTCAGGTCCCCGAAGATGCCCCCTTCCGAAGTTTTTCTGCGCGTGGCTCCGCCTTCGAAGCGCATCAACATCGTCGTGATCGTCACGAGGACGTACACGCTCGCCGTGATGATGTAGATCGACCCAATGTTGAACCAGATCAGCAGTACGCCCGCCAGGCTCGTCCCGCCGATGCGCATGAAACTCAACGCTGTCGAGTTCAGCGCCACCGCATTCAGCAGGACTTCCTTCGGCACCGTCATCGGGATGAGCGACTGCCGGACCGGCTGATTAAACGCCATCGCCGTCCCGGCGACGCCCGCCGTCAGGAACACGTGCCACACTTCGACCAGGCCCGTTAGGCACATCGTCCCGATGAACACGTGACAGAGCGTCGACACCCACTGCGTCGTTAGCAGGAGCTTCTTCTTGTCGTACCGGTCCGCAATTGCCCCGGCCAGCAGCCCGAATACGAGGATCGGCGCCAGTCGCGTAGCGATCACCAGCGAGAGCATCGTCGGCGAGTTGTCGGTCAAATCGAGGATGAGCACCGCTCGCGCGACCTGGTCCATCCACAGCGTCGCCGAGTGTCCTGTCTGTCCCAACCAGAGCAGCCGGTAGTTCCGGTAAGCCAGTGCGCGGAACATGTGCATCGGCTCCATACTGTACCTTTACGCGAACGTTAGGGCTATTCAGCACACTGCCGATCGCACACCATTGCCCCCAAATTTCCATGGGGACGTTTCCATGCCGCGAGCCGCCAGCATCGTCGAATACACCGTCAAGCCCGAACGCGCCGAGGAACTCACCTGCGCGGTCCGGGACCATCTCGTCACCGCCGCGCGGGAAATCCCCGGCTACCTCGGCTTCCTCCTCTTTGACCGTGGCGAGAACAAGCGCATGGCCGTCCTCCTCTTCGATTCCCCAGCTGGCGTACGCACCGCCCAGGAGGTGCTCAGCCCGGTTGGCGAGGAACACACCTACCAATTGATGAGCAGTGGAGCGATTGGCTCGCTCGGGATAGTTCTGGTCGACGACGGCGTGTTGGCCGGCTAACCAGCCCCGGCCCCTCAGCTCTCCAGCTCTATCCCCACCGGACAGTGGTCAGACCCCATGACCTCAGGCTGGATGAACGCCTGCTTCACCCGCGGCATGAACTCGCCGTTCACCATCACGTAGTCAATCCGCCAGCCGATGTTGCGAGCCCGTCGATCCCGCCATGCATCCCAATAACTGTAGGCACCCCGCAAATCCGGGTTCAACGCCCGGAAGGTGTCGACGTAACCCGCATCGATGAACCGGGTAATCCACGCCCGCTCTTCCGGCAAGAAGCCAGTGCCCTTCATGGCCTCTTCCGGCCGCGCCAGGTCGATCTCGTTGTGGGCGACGTTCAAATCGCCCATGAACACAACGTTCTGGCCCCGCGCTCGAAGGCCGTTCACGTGCTCCAGGAACGCCGAGTAGAAGTCCAGCTTGTACTGCATCCGCTCCACTCCCCGACCCGCATTAGGAAAATAGGCCGAGATGACGGTATACTGTGGGAAGTCGGCCTGGATGACGCGACCCTCGACATCGAACTGTTCGAGACCCAGGCCGAGGCGGACTGCGAGCGGCTCTTCCTTCGAAAGCAGGATCGATCCGCTGTAACCGGCACGCTGAGCCGGGTGCCACCAGCTACGGTAGCCAAGAGCCGTCCAGGGCTCATCCGGAACCTGTTCAGGTGTCGCTTTTACTTCTTGGAATCCCACCACGTCGGGCTGGCTGGTATCAAGCCATGCCTGCAGGTGGCCAGCCTTGATGGTTGCCCTCAGGCCGTTGACGTTCCACGAACAGATCTTCACGGTGCCCACCATGGAACGGTGGCGCACCTCCGCTAGTGGCGCAAGCCACCCATGGGCCTCCACCCGAGGCCGTAGTCCATGTGCAACCGCCGGTCGCGAAGTTGCACCAACAGATAGCAGGACTAAGCATCCACCCGAGACGGGAAAACCCTGATCGGTTTGTTTACATGGTTCTGCCGATACTATTCAGTAGGAAAGAAGTAAGAGGAAACACATGACCGCATGTCCTCGTTGCGCCGCCCGCTTCACGGGTGCGCCGGACATCGAGCGGCAGTGGATCGAGCGGCACATCGCCCGCCATGGCCATACGCGCCTGGCACTCTGGAACGATGAGCCGGGTCTCGAACCGCGAAAGCTCCATCCAGCCGCCTAGACAGGCGCGCGCAGCTCAACACAAGACGGCCGTTCCCGTGTGGGAGCGGCCGTCTTGGCATTTCTACCAGGCACCGGGAACGTGACCCGCCTGGCCGCCCGCAGTATCCTGCCCCGCACGCACCGAGGGGGCACCATGGACGGCTTCGAAGGCAAAGTCGCTGTTATCACAGGAGGAGCGAGCGGCCTTGGGCTCGCCATGGCTCAACGCTTCGCCGATGCCGGCGTCAACATCGTCATCGGCGATATCGAAGCCGAGCCGCTCGCAATGGCCGAAGCGGCCATCGCGGCGCGGGGCGTCAAGGTACTCGCCCGCCGGACCGATGTCGCGAAACAAGAGGACGTCGAAGCCCTTGCCAAAGCCGCCTACGAGCGCTTCGGCGCTGTCCACATCCTCTGCAACAACGCGGGCATCGGCGGCAGCCCCGGCGCTTCGTGGGAACTCTCGCTGGATGACTGGAGATGGGTCATCGATGTTGACCTCTGGAGCGTCATCCACGGCGTCCGCAGCTTCGTCCCGAGGATGATCGCCTCGGGCGAAGAATCCCACGTAGTGAACACCGCTTCGGTTGCCGGGCTCGTCAGCGGAGCCGTCGGTGGGCCCTATACCGTCGCGAAGTTCGGAGTCGTCGCTCTCTCCGAACAGCTCTACTTCGAACTCGGGCGGGCGGGGCATCCGATCGGCGTCTCCGTCCTCTGTCCCGGGTTCGTGAACACCAACATCTTCGACTCCGGCCGCAACCGCCAAGCGGACTACGGCGACCCCGATATCGTCGCCACCCCCGAAGGGGAACAGCGCCGCGCCGCACTCCACGCGATGCGCTCGACCATGATCCAGCCTGCAGAAATCGGCGAGCTCGTCTTCGAAGCCATCCGCACGCGCAGCCTGTACATCATCCCGACCGGCAGCGAAGCAATCGAAAATGCCGTCCGGGCCCGCCTCGAGAACGTCGTCGAACGCAGGAATCCACGCCTGGACTTCAGCATCCTCTGACTCCCGGCCGTCGCCCGGCTACGTTATCGCCTTCGCTGCGACTACAGCAGCCGCCGCCCCTGCCGTCACGACCACGTACTCGGCCGCCGTCGCCAGGTCCAGGTCACGGTCGAGAATGTGGTGCACAATGCCGGTCGCCAAATAGAACGCGATCAGCAGCAATGCGCCGGCGAGCAGGCCATCAAGGGGGTAGAAGTAGAGCGCCGCCCGGAACTCTCCCAGTGTCAGGCCGATTGCTATCCCAACAAGCAGGCTGCTCCGCCCCACGATCCGGTCCTCGCGCAGCAGTTCCATCGCCAGCAACGCGCTCACTCCCGCCACGAACGCCGCCGCGAAAGGCACGTCGAAATCGCGGCTGTAGATCACGGTGAAGAACGAAAACGCTACCAGGTAGGTGGCCACCGCCATGAAGATCCTGAACGGGCCATACAGCCGCCCGCCCGGGTCGACGGTCTGGTACTCCCCGAAGGCCGCCAACCCAACCGTGACTGCGGCCGCCATCGCCATCCCCTGGCGCGCGTAACTCTCAATCGCATGGTCGATGAACAGCCCGGCGCCGAGCACCGCCAATGCCGGCAGAAACGCATACACGACCGAGTCGATCGGCCTCAGGTCGACCCAGCGCGGATGACTCTTCACCAGTCCATCCGTACCCAGCGCCACCATGAGCGTTGTCAGCAGCAGGATCCACGGCTGTTCCGGCCGGATTGAGACATACGCGCCGATACCCAGCGCCGCGAGCCCGCCAATCAGCACCGTCCGCGCGGCCACACTCGTCGCCCCCGGCACGGGCTGCATCTGTGCCGGTGCCGCCGTCACTCGGCTGCGAAGCTCGGGGTCTCGAGCCCGTACAGCTCGGCTCCATTCCGCCACCAGAGCCGCTCGCGTTCGTCGTCCGTCAGCCCGAGTTGGTCGTAAATGATGTCAAAGCGGTCGATGTGGTCCTTGATCTCATCCATGCCGCAGTCGCTCCCGAAGATCAGCTTCTCCACGCCGAACTCGCCCTGGGAATTCGCCGCCAGCAAGCGCCGCTCCACCATGTGCCGCTCGATCGTCTCTCCACCGCTCATATCGAAGTATACGTTATGTCGCCAACGCGCTGCCGATGTCGCATAGTCGTAGTTCCCCTGGTTTCCCAGGTGCGCCCCGATGATCTTCAGCTTCGGTAGCCGGTTCGCGATCGAATCCAGGTGCAGCGGCGACATCCGCATCGCCGATACATTCCGCGGCGGCATCCTGTCCTGCATTGCCGTCATCCGCTGGTACGCCTGCGCCGCTGCCGCATCTCGCCGCGGGTGCGTTATCGAATAGTCGAGTCCGCCGCCAATCACGCCCATGTGGAACAGCACCGGCATGTTCAGTTCCTGCGCCTTCGCATACGCCGGGAAGTAGTCCGGCTCGTCGTACGGCCGCTGCACACCGATGAGCTTCAGCCCCCGAAACCCCATCTCGTACAACCGGTGAACTCCCTCGCCGTCGACCTCCTCCGGGTCGATCACCGCCACCGGGATGAAGATGTCGAGGTACTTCTGCGCGATCTCCATGCCCCGCTCGTATGGCGGCCCGAAACGCCCACCCGTCAGCAAGCAGGCCTTCGTCACACCCGCGCTGTTCAGTCGCTCAACCAGCCGGTCCACCATCGGCGCCGGGTCCTCTTCGGGGTGCTCAAAGTTCCTTGGGAAATGCACGTGGATGTCGAAGATCTTCTTCATTGCCCTGCCCGCGGTTCGAAAGCTGTCCCCCGAGTCTAGCCGAAGACCGCGAACCACGGCCACGCACCCCCGCCGGGACGGCGAGCGCCCGCCTAATCCCTCTGCGCCGCCTTGTTCCCTCCGAGCATCCCCAGCAGCGGCGACCCCGCGCCAAGCAGGAACCCGAACTGGTACCAGCCCCCATCCCGTCCCAGGTTGTACACGGGATACCGCTCCCACCAGTCGAAGATGTGCAGGATCAACAACGGCCACGCCGTGACCCCGTTCCACAAGCCCCAGAGAAAGTCTTCCATACCCGTATTGAACCACCCTCGGCGGTCCGTCGCACCCCGATCTCCGTCGCGCCGCCTTCCCCTTGAGACTCGAAACCGGACAACTGGTACCGTCGAGACGTGCGCTCCCGTCCCTTCATTGCCCTCTATGCCGCGGTCTTCGTGGCAACGATGGGTATCTCGATGGTATCCCCGCTCCTCCCCGTCTACGCGAAGGAGCTCGGCGCTAGCGGCGTCTGGCTCGGCCTCACCTTTTCCGTCTTCGCCATCGTCCAGACATTCGTCGGCCCCTTCGCCGGCCGCCTCTCCGATCGTTACGGGCGCAAGCCGTTCATCGTGGCCGGGCTCTGCATCTACCTGGTTGCCGCCCTCGGATACCTCACCGCCGGAAGCTTCTACCAGGTCATTGCTTTCCGTGCCTTCAGCGGTCTCGGGACCAGTCTCATCTTCTCCGTCGCCCGCGCCTATGTTGGCGATATGACGCCGAAGGGCCAGGAAGGCCGCTGGCTCGGCGTCTTCGCCACCGCCGATATCATCGGTTTCGGCACCGGCCCGCTCCTTGCCGGCGTCCTCCGCGAAGTCGTCGGCTTCCGCTCCGTCTTCGTCGCCATGGCCATCCTCATGGCCACCAGCGCCCTCATCCTCATGTGGTGGCTGCCGCGCCACAGCCCCGCCGAGGTCCTCAAGCGAGCATCCCTCGCGAGAGGCGAGGCCCGCGAGACGCAGACGCCATTCGCCGTCGCCCTCAAGGACCGCCTCGTAGTCGCCGTCACCGCTCACCAGGGCCTCATCTCGCTCGCCAGCGGCGCCTCCTTCAGCTTCCTCGCCCTCCGGCTCGAAGACGGCCTGGGCGTCAGCCCGATGCTCATCGGCCTCGCCTTCGCGACCCAGGACATCACCGGCGGGCTTGCCCAGCCACTCTTCGGCCGCATGGCCGACGCCTACAGCCGAAGGGTGCTTGTCGCCGCCGGCCTGCTGGTCAACGGCGCCCTCCTCGCCTGCGTTGGGATTGTGCCCACCTACGGGCTGATGGTCCTCCTCCTGTTCGCGATGGGCGCCAGCGGCTCGATCTCCCAGGTCGCGGCGGGAGCGATCCAGGTGGTCGCCGGGCGCCGGGTCGGCATGGGTACCGTCCTCGGTCTTGGCTCGGCTTCGAACGGGCTCGGCATCGTGATCGGCTCGGTCGTCAGCGGGATCATCGTCGATGCCCAGGGCCTCGCCGCGGCGTTCTTCCTCGGAGGCGCGATCATGGCGGCGGGAGTCCCGGTCTTCCTCGTGCTCACACGCGGCGTCCAGACAAGCGAGCCGCAACGGGCCATCCAGCCCGAACTCTCCGAAGCGGCAGCCGGCCAGTAGCCCGCAATCAGCTCTCCCGGCTCGGGCACGCCGCCAGCGGACAGCGCGCACACGCAGGCCTCCGCGCGGCACACGTCCGCCTCCCGTGCTTAATCAGGAGCATGTGGAAAGCGTAGTACTCCTCGGGCGGCACGAGGGCTTCCAGCAGGCCGTGCGCCTGGTCCGCGCTCGCCTTTTCGGGGATGAGCCCGAGGCGTTTGCTCACCCGCTCGACGTGCGTATCCACCGGCAGCGCCGGCCGCCCCAGCGAGAACAGGAGCACGCAGGCAGCGGTCTTCGGGCCCACCCCGGGCAGCGCTCGAAGCCACGCACGCGCCTCTTCCAGGGGCAGCTCTTCGAGGAACCCCACATCCCAGTCCGGCGCCCGCTGGGCCACCGCCCGGAGGATCGCCTGGATGCGCGGCGCCTTCTGTTGCGCCAGTCCGCCGGTCTGGATGGCCGCCACCACCTCCTCGACCGGTGCAGCTGCGATCGCGTCCCAGGAGGGATACCGGCGCATCAGCTGCAGGAACGCGCGCCCGCTGTTCGTGTCCGCGGTGTTCTGGGAAAGCACGGTCAGGACCAGTTCCGTTAGCGGGTCGTGGCTCACCTGTGGCACCGGGCGGCCGTACACCGGCACGAGCAGGTCGATCACCGCTCGCAGAGAGATCCCGCGGGGCCCCGCGCCCTCCTGCTCCCCGGTTGGCCCCTCCGGCCGCGCAGTCATTCGCGGTCCAGCATCCGCTGCGCGATGCCCGGCAGCAGAGGCACTCGCGCCGCCTCGCGAGCGTACGTCGATTCGCCGCGCTGCACCGCGAAGAACGCATCCCACAGGTACGGGAACTTCGAACTCGCGAACATCCAGGGCCGGGGCGCGCGCCTGAGCATCCCATAGAACATGAAACCGATCTGCCGGGCCGCCCGCAGCTCGGGCATGATCTCCCGGTCTACGTCGGCCTGGTACGAAGCCAGCGAGCCGCCGCCGAGGCTGCGCAGCACGTTTCGAGCCGCCAGCCGCCCCGATTCGACCGCGTAGGAGATGCCCTCTTCGGTGAATTCGTCGGCAAGCCCGGCGCTGTCCCCGGCGAGCAGTGCGCGCTCGTTCGCGATGCGTTCGCCCCCGCGCCGGAAGCGGATCTTGTGGCCGCGGGCGATCTCGACTTCGGCAGAGCCAAGGCCCAGCGAGTCGATATAGGCCCGGACGTGGTCCTTCATGTCCCCCGCCTGGTCCGGTGGGAGGACGATCCCGATGGAGAGCACTTCGCGTTTCGGGAAGAGCCAGGCATAACCCCACGGGCGGTACCCGAGTTCGATGAGGGCGGTGTTCCGGTACGCCAGCCTGCGCACGGCAGGCGCCCGCACCTCCACCTCCCAGGCGGCGCACTCGGCGATGCCCTCGCCCAGACCGGCCAGCTTGCCGACCGGCGAATGCGCGCCGTCGGCACAGACCAGGTAATCCGCCCCGGCCTCGAACCCCTCGGCCCGGACCGTCACGCCACCATCGAGCGAGACCTCGCGTACGACGGTCCCCGGCCGGAACTCGGCGCCGGCCTTCTTCGCCTGCTCCAGCAGGAGCTGGTCGAAGCGCTCGCGCATGACCATGTGGGCGAACGGCCGGCCCGAATCGCGCACGAAGCGCGAGCGTCCCTGGTAGCTCACCTGCAACAGGCTGACCGAGTCCTCGACGACCGAATCGATAGGGAACGGCAGGAGCTTTTCGGTGCGCAGCGGGATGCCCCCGCCGCAGGCCTTGTAACGCGGGAACTCCGCCCTATCGACCACCAGCACGCGCGCCCCGGCCGCCGCCATATCGCGCGCCGCCGTACTCCCGGCAGGGCCCCCGCCAACCACAATCACATCGAATCGGGACATGGGGAGAAGGTATCAGTCGCCACCTTTGGAGTCGCGGCGCTCTGTCGCCGCTCGCGCCATGCGCCACCCTTCACGTTGCACACCCCCTCGTCCGCGACGCAGGAGTCGCGAGAGGGGGCCGCGTGTGAGGGCCTATCCCCTATCGCCTAACCCCTATCGCCTACTCCATGGCTACGTTCACCGTCCCGCCCGCCCGCGAAGGCCCCCGGCTCCCTCCCGCTGGCCGGGCTGACCGGGCCCCCTGCCGGCATCCCGCCCAGCCCGGCTACCCTGGGGCTCACCGCGAGCGCGCGCGCTGGGTTGCCCGCACCCCACAGCCACTGCCGCCTGAGACCACCGAACGTACCCGCCCAACCCATCCGCCGGAGCCGCGGGCGCCCCCACCGCCTTCCGCGCGGATCCCTTCCCCCACCCTACCCCCCCGGCCGAGTCGCCGGTTCCCCGGAAACACAAACACCCCCCACGCCACCAGCCGAAGAGTTTCACCCCCCCCGCCACCCGCGCCCCCTGATGAGTCCCGGGCGCATTGACGCTGCACTTTCCTGGCGCCGCCCCCCCAATGCGGAACGCGGTGCGGGCTGCGCCGAACGCCCTGGAACAAGCTAACCTGCTCAGGGCTTCGAGCTGAACTCTTCCGCCGCCTGAATCGTGCCCGCCCCTCCCTCCTCCCCGTTCAGCCAGGGCCTCGCAACCGCGACGCGAATCCTCGGCTTCGTCAGAACGCGGACTGGAAGCCCGTGGACTTCCCGCCTCGCTAGACGGGGCGGTCGCGGGTGCGGCGTGTGTCGGTCCGCCGATCAGACGCACCTGCCGTAATGTCCTGTAGCGAGTATGGGAGCGTTACCCGGGCGATGACCGCGAACTCGTCAAAAGCGGTCTAGCCGAGTCCCTGGTTCTTTGGTCGGAAACCGAGCCGTCAGCCGCGAGCGCGTACTGGAAGCCCCGAAGCGACCGGCGCCGCCCCTTACGTGTTTTTCCGCAGGTCGCGCCTCATTGTCCGTAAAACCAAGGTTTGGATTGCCGGCGCCGATCCAGCATCCCGCTCACGCGACACGGCAGCAGAACGCGGGGCGGAGAAGCGAGGCGGGGAGCAACGGAGCCGGGCCGACACACTCGTGGCATCCATTCACCGCTATGCAGTTGCAAACTTCCCCCATCAACGCCTCACGCCACACTCGGCCCATTTACAGCCAACCCCAGCGCGCGCAGTGGGAAGCACAGCGGGCCTCGCCCCAGCGCAATCTGATCCGCGGAGCCACCACGCGACGCCCGACCGAGCCGTACGAGGCACAGTCGATGGTCGGCTGGGCGCTTTTGATCGTGCCCAGCTGTATGCGGTTCAAAGTCGGCGCCTCCCATCGCGATATTCGCACCGGTTGGCACGCCGTTCGCAACAACGCAGGCACCCCCCGGTCCGGAACCACGCGCGCGGCCGCCACGCAAGCCACGGGCCGCCAACAACCGGCTTCGCCACCGGGGCAGACCACGCACCCCTGGAGTCGCCAGGGCCCCAGTCCGGCGTATCGCGACAGCCTACCCCTCCCATCCGAGCACCCTCCCTGCCGGCACGGTGATCCCAACAACCACGCCGCGTCGGAACAGCGGCTTCCAGCGGCGGGTCGACCGGCAGCCCAGCCGGGAACCCGCGACCGTTCGCGTCGCCCGGGCCCAACTTCAGAGCCCGCCGTAGGCGGGTCGAGACCGCCAGCTTCCGTCCTCAACGTTTCGCCGGCCAGATCTTACCCACGCAAGAGTGTCCCGGAGGAACAACCGCCGCTCGCATGCCGCCCCGACCGCCCTCCATGCAGCACTCGCCCGGCGTTCATCCACGGCGCCGCCTCGAGGCGGCTGGCGCCCTCCGCTGCAATCGCAAATCGTGAACCGCGACTCCCGCCTGACTTCCCCCCATACTCCGTCACCCTCCTCCCGGCGTCAGGATGCCATCCGCCCCTACGCGCTCGCGGCCCTCGTCAACCCTCACCCCATGCCCACCAACCGCTCCCTCGCCTCCCTCGCCAAACAACTCGAACGCGCCATCCCCGAAGGCTTCCCACCCTTCGACGCCGCCGCCTTCCTCAACGGCACCTACAAACTCCCGCCCGAACTCCAACGCTCCCCTCCCCCAGGCTTGGGAGAGGGGTCGGGGGAGGGCGCCGTCAGCGAGCAGGGATGAGGACCACCGCCCCACTGCCCCGACGCCCCCTGGACAACCCCACCCCTCCCAGGCCGGGAGAGGGCAAAATCCGGGTTGAGGACCACCAACTCAACCCCAACCCCCCTCCCAAGCTGAGAGGGGGGGGTGAGGACCCTTCGCGCTTGGGAGAGGGGTCGGGGGTGAGGGATGAACCCGTAACCACTCCCGGACCACTTCCCGCCCCGGAAGTGGTCAACACGTCCGAACCTGAAACGACCACTTCCAACCACTTGCGTAACCCCAGGAAAAGGTGCCGAGCCATCGCCAAATCCGGCCAACCCTGCAACGCCTACCGCCTCAGGGCCGGCGACCTCTGCCTCTTCCATGAAGCCGACGCCCTAACCAGCGTCCAGGAAGCCCGCACGCGCGGCGGCCGCCAGTCCCCGGCCCACCAGCGCGATGCCCTCGACCTCGACCTCCTCCCCGTCGACTTCCACGACACGTCGTCACTCCTCGCCTTCACCGAAGGGCTCATCCGCATGCAGCTTGCCGGCGCCATCCCGCATCGCCAGTGTTCCCAGATCCTCCGGACCCTCCGCATCGCCGAACGCACCCTCTCCGCGGCCTCCCCGGATACCGCCGCCTACCTCGCCGCCGTCCGCGCCTTTGTCGATGCCTCGTCAACCGTCGCCGAACACCTCGAAACCCGCGAAACCACCGAACAGGCCCGCGAAATCGAGAACGTCGGCGCCAAGCGCCAGGAATACCTCAAAGCCAACCAGCAATTCGGCCACAACCAGCCCAAACCCGCCCCGAACCACTCCCCGTCACACCCCAGCTTCCCGCCCGCCGGCTGGCGCCCCAACTTCCTCCCAACCTCCCCCTTCTACAACAACCCCCTGTTCCGCCCCTGACCCTCCGTTCTTTCCTCTTTCCTCGTTGCTCTTTCCTCTAGTCGCTCGGCGACGATCCCCCACCCCTGCGCGAACAGCTGGCGGGCGACCTGGGCGCCGGGGCAGTGGTTCTCGACGCGCTTGCCCTCAAAGTCGCCGTAGTAGCGGGTGAAGATGCTGGACTCGTCGTCCATGCGGGCGAGGGCATCGGCTCGGGCGGATAGCTCGGGCTCCGACGGCTCCCAGTCCGTGCCCAGCAGCGGCGACGACCACAGCACCGAGTCGAGCAGGGCAGCCACCGAATCGGTGCCGGCGCGGACCTGGGCCAGCTGGTCGCGGTCGAGCCCCCGAGATGGCCCCAGGTCCGCGAGCAGCCCTTCGAGCGCCAGCCGCCAGGCCTCGACCCGGGGAGTGCCGCTGGCCGTGCTCAGGTAGCGCTCCCGCACGACAGCCGGGTCGAACACCTCGGGCACGCGGTCGAGCGCCTCGTGCAGGCGGGCGGCGAAGCCCGGTTCGAACTTCGAGACGAGGATGGTCCCCGCGGCCTCCCGGACGATCCGCCGCGCGCCCTCGATGCCGCGGTCTCGCAGCCACGTTTCGAAGCGGACGTCCCGGTCGCTGCCGCGGGGTCAGCCGGCGCCGGGGCCGGGTGCGACGGAGGGCGGCCGTTCAGAGGAGGGCGCCCTGGAGGCCCATCAGGCCCTTCACGAGCTGGGCCTCACCGAGGTGTTCGGCGACGTGGCCGATGCCGAAGAAGGCGACCGCTTCGAGGCGGGACATGCGGTCGTAGCCGGGGTAGACATCGGTGAAGAAGGGAAGGGCGATCTCGGCGGCGGCGTCTTCCGGGGAGAGCGCATCGAGGACGGCGTTGATGCTGGCGCCGACGGCGCTGGCATAGGCGCAGAGTTCGGGGAGGTCCAGGCGGAGGGAGCCGATCTGGTCCCGGGTCATGCCGTTGCCGAACGCGGAGCGGCCCGTCTCGCCGACGGGCAGGCGGGAGGCCCAGCCCTGGCTGGCGAAGACGGTGGGCCGGCGCAGCAAGAGGCCATGGACGAGGTCATCGCTCGAGCGGTAGGCGTGCCAGAGGGCGAACATGATGGAGGTGTCGTGGTTCTCGGGCTGCCAGTGGAGCTGGTCCGGCGTGAGGCCCTTGATGAAGACGGCGGGCGCGTGCCAGAAAGCGATGTTGGTGGACAGGACGTTCGCTGCCATGGCGAGTTACCTCACTGTGCGACGTTGGAGCTCCGGGGGTGCGGCGCCCGCCGGGCGTTCGGGCGGGCCCGAAGATACACCGCCGCAGGCGTGCGTATCCAGCGCCCGGCCCAGCGGCTGATCGACAGGGGCAGGGCGCCATCCCATGATCGGCGGGTGACGACGCCCAGCATGTTCGGCAACGACCCCGCCGAGGCCCCCACCGCGGGCACGCGCTTCGCGGAGGTGGCGGTAAACGCGGGGCAGCCGGCGCGGCAGCCGTTCACCTACAGCATCCCGGATGGGCTGGAGGTGGCGGCTGGACAGGCGGTGTTCGTGCCGTTCGGGCCGCGCATCCTCCAGGGCGTGGTGATGGCGCTGGCCGATGCGACGCCGTTGCAGGCGGTGCGGCCGATCAGCGCGGTGGCGGACCCTGCCGCGGTGCTGGACGGCCCGCACATCGCGCTCGCTCGCTGGATGAGCGATGAGTACCTCGCGCCGCTCTGGGACTGCGTGGCCTGCTGCCTTCCTTCCGGGTATGGGCAGAAGGCCGTGACGATGGTGTCGCCGGTGGACATCCCGCCGTTGCTACCGGCGTACCCGAAAGACCAGCGCATCCTGCAGTACATCGCCGCGAACGGCCGCGTCTCGATCGAGGCACTTCGCGAGGCAGTCGGGCAGGTGTCGCTGACACTGCTGGACCGGCTGCAACGCGACGGCCACCTGACGGTCGCGCAGGGGCTCGCGCGGCCGGCCGGGAGACCCCGGATGGAGCGGCGTGTCGCGCTGGGGGCCGCACCGGAGGCAGCGCTCGCACAGGCGGACACCCTCACCGAGCGCAACGCGAAGTCCGTCGAGGCACGGCTGCTCCGGCACCTGGCGGCACACCCGGATGTGACGCTGACGGAGACACGGGAGATGGGGGCGACGCCGGGGCACCTGCGGAAGCTCGAAGCCGGGGGCTTCCTGCGGGAGTACGAGCAGCAGCTCGAGCGCGACCCGCTGGCCGACTACCGCTTCGAACACCGGCCTCCGCCGGTGCTCAGCGCCGACCAGGCCGCCGCCTTCGAGGCGATCTGGGCGCACCCCGGGACGACGCTACTTCACGGCGTGACGGGCTCCGGGAAGACGGAGGTCTACCTCGAACTGGTCAGACGCACCCTTGAGGGTGGGCGCGCGGCGATCGTCCTCGTGCCGGAGATAGCACTCACACCGCAGGCGATCCGGCGGTACGGCGAACGCTTCGGCGAGACCCTGACGGTCTTCCACTCGCAGCTCTCCATGGGCGAGTTGTTCGACCAGTGGTACCGGGCACAGCGGGGCGATGCGCGGGTTATCGTCGGTTCGCGAAGCGCGATCTTCGCGCCCGTGCCGAACCTCGGGCTTGTGGTGCTGGACGAGGAACACGAGTGGAGCTACAAGCAGGTAGACCCTCAACCGCGGTACCACGCACGCGATGCAGCCGAGCGTCTTTGCGGGCTGACGGGGGCGCGGCTCGTGCTGGGGAGTGCGACGCCCGACGTGGTGACGTACCACCGGAGCGAAGTCGGAGCGATCAAGCGAGTCGAACTCCTTCAGCGACTATCGCCCGGAAGCGATGGTTCGATTTCGGAGGGCGCACTCCCGGCGGTGACCATCGTCGACATGCGGGAGGAACTGCGCGGCGGTAACCGCAGCATCTTCTCGCAACCGCTCCGGAGAGCGGTGCATGCTGCCCTCCGGCAAGGCGAGCAGTCGATCCTGTTCGTGAACCGGCGGGGCTCGGCACGGTTCGTTCTATGCCGGGACTGCGGGTATCTGCCCGTGTGCCCGTCATGCGAGGTTGCCCTGAGCGTCGATGTCCAAAGCCCCGTGAGTACGATGCTGGTGTGCCACCACTGCGGGCGCTCCCGACGTCTCGAAGACCGCTGCCCGAAGTGCGACGGGAGGCGTTACCGGCCGTTCGGCGTGGGTACCCAGCGGGTGGAACAGGAGGCCCGCGCGTACTTCCCGGGGGCGCGGGTCGCTCGTTGGGACAGCGACGTTTCCGGACAGAAGGGCAGCCACGAGCGGATGGTGCAATCGCTGGAATCGGGCGAGATCGACATCCTCGTCGGGACGCAGATGCTGGCAAAAGGCCTGGACCTGCCGGAGATGACGGTGGTGGGGGTGGTGGACGCGGACGTGGGACTCAGCCTGCCGGACTACCACTCCCACGAGCGCACCTTCCAGCTGCTTTCGCAGGTCGCCGGGCGCGCCGGACGGCGGGAGAAGCCCGGTTACGTCTTCATCCAGACCTACGAACCTGAGGCAGGCCCGATTGTCGCCGCGGCGACGCACGAGTATCGAGCCTTCTACGACGAGGAGATTGCCCATCGTCGACGGGCGGGTTACCCACCGTTCAACCGGCTGGTCCGGCTCATCTTCCGGCACGCACGGCAAGAGCACGCGCTCGAAGAAGCCGCGAGAGTGGCCAACGAACTCCGGATCGGACGCGATGCTGCCGGGCGGGCGGAACCGGACGTCCTGGGGCCAACACCGGCATACATCCCCCGGATTCGCGGGGAATACCGCTACCAGGTGCTGTTGCGTGGCCGGAACCCCTCGCGCCTGCTGGAGTTGGTGCGCCTCGGCGAGCACTGGCACGTGGAAATCGACCCACCGAGCCTCATCTGAAGCATCGTGAGGCCGCCCGCCACCCGGTGTTGAGGACCTTCGAAAATCTGCCGTGTTTCGCCCGCCACATCGAGCGGCCGTTAGTACGTGTTCGAATGGCCATGCCGGACTGAGGACGGGCCGACGCCGTTCGTTCGTGCCTACCGAACCTTCGCCCCTCCCCCACCACCCTGCTATCCTCGGTCGGAGATTGGCGCGCCCCAGGCGCCGTCTGGAGGGCATTGGTTCCCCAATGGACCAGGAAGTGAAGCCTTGGGCGCGTCTCGCGCTCATCTTCCCCGGCCAGGATCGCAGCACGTCGGTATGGGACACCGGCTCTCGCAGGTCTCGAAGGCCGCCCGCGACGTTTTCGAACGGGCCGACCGGGTGCTCGACCGGAACCTTTCGAAGCTCTGCTGGGAGGGTCCCGGAGACGAACTTGAATCGACCGCCAACCAGCAGCCCGCAAGCTTCGTCACCTCGATGGCGTGGCTCGAAGCATTGCGAGAACGCTTCGCCGCCAGCGGGAGGAAGTTCGATCCCCACCTCTTCGCGGGCCACTCGATGGGCGAGTTCACGGCGGCTGTTGCGGCCGGATCGCTCGACTTCGAGGAAGGTCTGTTGCTCGTCGCCGAGCGTGGCCGCCTGATGGGCGAAGCCGGAACGGAAAACCCGGGAGGCATGGCGTCGATCCTCGGCCTCCCCGAGGCGAAGGTGCTCGAGATTTGCGCCGAGGCCTCGAAAGAGGGCTATGTGGGACTTGCGAACGCGAACTGCGACGGGCAGAGCGTTATCTCGGGTTACCTCAAACCGTTGACGACGGCGATCGAACTCGCCGAAAAGGCGAAGGCGCGCAAAGTCGTCCGCTTGCCGATTTCAATCGGCTCACACTCGCCGCTGATGGCCAAAGCGAGCGACGGGATGAATGCGCTCCTCCAGAAGATGCACATCCGTGACCCACACCGTCCGCTCGTCGGCAACGTCAATGCGGATTTGCTCACCACGGGACCGCAAGTCTATTCCGAACTCCGGGACCAGCTCACGCACGGCGTGCTCTGGCAGAAGTCCATCGAGAAGATGAGGGATGAGGGCGCCGATATGTTCATCGAAGTAGGCCCGGGTAACGTCCTGACGAAGCTCGTCCGCCGGATCGACTACGAGATCAACAGTATTTCGATCAGTGACGATTACGAGGGCTTGCTCAGTGATCGCTGGCAGCTGGTAGAAGGGGCAGCCCGATGAGCCGTCGAGTCGTGATCACCGGGGTGGGCGCAGTCACCGCTGTCGGCCATACCGCAGAAGAGACGTGGCAGGCCATGCTCGCGGGACGCAGTGGCATCGGACCGATCACCCTGTTCGACCCGGAGCCCTATCCCATCCGGATCCAGGCGGAAGTGAAGAATTTCGAACTCGGCGACCGGGCCGATGCCAAACAGCAGCGCTACATGAACCGGAGCGTGACGTTCGGGATGTCGGCCGCGATCGAGGCATTGGCCGACAGCGGCTTCCAGGTAACTGAGGAGAATGCCGACATGGTCGGTGTCGTCTTCGGGTCCGGAGCGGGCGGTACAGACATGGTGCTCGACCACCAGCGGATCCTCGATGAAAAGGGGCCACGGCGGGTGACACCGTTCCTGGTGGCAAACTTCATCGCGGATGCGGCGAGCGGGCACATCGCCATCCACACGGGCGCGCGCGGACCGAATTTCGCTCCGGTGAGCGCCTGCGCGACTGGCGCGAACTCGCTCGGCGAAGCGTTCGAGACGATTCGTCGTGGTGATGCCGACACGGTCATCACGGGAAGCAGCGAGGCCGTCCTCCTCCCCATCTATCACGCGACCTGGTGTTCAATGCGGGCGCTCGCGGGTGACAACGAGCACCCGGAAAAGGCGCTCAAGCCGTTCGACCTGAATCGCGACGGGTTCATCGCGGGAGAGGGCGCCTGCGGAATGATCATGGAGGAGTACGAGCAGGCGAAGTCTCGCGGGGCAAAGATCTACTGCGAAGTCGTCGGCTACGCATCCTCGAACGACGCGTATGACATGATCGCCCTGCACGAGACGGGGCGCGGGCTGAAGCGGGCCGTTAATACGGCCATCAGGAAGGCCGGGATCGCCCCATCGGAGATCAACTACATCAACCCGCACGGCAGCGGGACGCCGTTGAACGACCGCGTTGAGACACTCGTTTTTAAGGAGATCATGGGGAAGGCAGCCTACGACGCCGCTATCTCCTCGGTGAAGCCGATCACGGGACACTGCATGGGGGCGAGCGGATCGGTGGAGGCGCTCGCCTGCGTCATGGCTATCCGCGACCAACGCGTGGCACCCACAATCAACTACACGACACCGGACCCGGAATGCGACCTGGACTACGTGCCGAATGTTGCCCGCTCGATGGCGGTGAACATCGCCATGACCACATCTGTCGGCCTCGGCGGGCACAACTCCGCCGTCATCTTCAAGAAGGTCCAATAACCTGGGGAGAAACCTGTGACCCGAGCACTCGTCACCGGGCTGGGCGCGATCACGCCCATCGGCCTGACCGCCCACGATTTCTGGGAGAACCTGGTTGCCGGGGTTTCCGGCGCGAGCCAGATCACCCGGTTCGACACCACGAACATGCCCGTCACGATCGCGACGGAGGTGAAGGGTTTCGAGGCCGGGAACTACATGGACTCGAAGGGTGCGCGGCGCATGTCCCGGTTCGCCCAGTTCGCGGTGGCGGCGGCCCAACTTGCAGCGGACGATGCGAAGCTGACGCTGACCGATGAGGAACGGCGCCGGGCGGCGTCAGCAATTGCGACTGGTTCCGGCGGGGCAATCGACACGATGGACGAAGTCCTTGTCCTGAATGAGCGGGGGCCGGCGCGGGTAAGCCCTTCTACATCCCGATCATGGCGCCGAACATGGGCGCCTGCCAGGTTTCAATGCACCTGGGGCTGCGCGGACCGGCCCTTGCCAGCGTTGCTGCGTGTGCGAGCGGTCTCTACTCGTACATGGAGGCGAAGCAGCTGATCGAATCAGGGCGGTGCGACGTGGTCCTCGCCGGAGGGACCGAAGCGGCATTGCACCCACTGCCGATCGCGGCACTGGCGAACATGAGGGCGCTCAGCCGCCGGAATGACGAACCGACGAGGGCGAGCAGGCCCTTCGATCGCGACCGGGATGGTTTCGTTTTCGGAGAAGGCGCGGCGGTCATGGTCATCGAATCGGAAGCCCGCGCGAAGGCTCGGAACGCAAAGGTCTATGCAGAGCTGGCGGGGGGCGGCCTGAGTTGCGACGCGTTTCACATCACGGCACCGCTCGAAGATGGCTCCGGCGCGCAGGACGCTATGACGGAGGCTCTGCGTGCGTCGGGACTCCGGCCCGAGGACATCGACTACATCGCAGCACACGGCACCGGGACACCACTGAATGATGCCTCGGAGACGCGCGCCGTGAAACTGGCATTTGGTGAACACGCGTATAAGCTCTCGCTGAGCTCGCCGAAGTCGATGGTCGGTCATCTTCTCGGTGGGGCGGGAGCGGTCGGTGCGCTCGCGGCCGTGCTGGCGGTGCATCACGACATGGTGCCCCCGACCATCAACCTCGAGAATCCGGACCCGGAGTGCGATCTGGACTACACCGCGCTGAAAGCGCGCTCACGCGAAGTGCGCGCGGCAGCCGCGAACGGCTTCGGATTCGGCGGACAGAACGGCAGTGTGATCTTCCGCAAGTACAACGGGTGACCTAACCTACGCGCACCTGAACCTAACCGGGCGGGAAATTCGCCCGAGACGAGTCAATTCCCGGTGGAGGCCCAAACCATGGCAACCGTGTTCGAACGCGTCCGTGATGTCGTCGTCAAGCAGTTGAAGGTCGGCGCCGAAGAAGTGACACCCGAGGCGAACCTGGTCGACGACCTGCGCGCAGACTCCCTCGACATCGTGGACCTCACCATCGCCATCGAAGAGGCGTTTTCAGAGGATGCGGAGTTCGAGATCCGGGACGAGGACGCGGAGAACATCCACACCGTCCAGGACATCCTGGACTTCCTCGCGGGCCAGGGCTTGAGCTAGATCCCGCCTGCGCGGGCGCCTCGGCCACGCCGGACGACGTTCTGTCGAGGCCGGCGCACTCAACAGGATCCGAATGGGCGGTGAGTCTCGACGAGGCGGCACCAGGCGGCGTTATTTCTTTGCGGGAAGCTGTGGGCTAGGCTTGGTGGGTGGCACGGGTGTATCTGGACCATGCGGCGACGACGAAGCCTGATCCGCGCGTGATCGCGGCGATGCTGCCGATGCTTGAGAAGTACTGGGGCAACCCTTCTTCGATTTACCTCGAAGGGCAGGAAGCTCGGCGGGCCATCGATGCTGCGCGAAAGCTGTGCGCCGACCTGCTTGGCGGGGCTCCGAAAGAGATCGTGTTCACCGGCGGCGGGACGGAGTCGGACAACGCGGCCATCCGCGGCGCGGCGCTCGCTCAACGCGAACGAGGCCACGGTAACCACATCGTCACAAGTGCCATCGAACACCACGCGGTCCTCCACACGGTGGAACAACTCGAGCACGAGGGCTTTCGCGCTACGTACCTGCCCGTGGACGGCGAGGGCTTCCTCGACCTGGCAGCACTCGAGGGCGCGGTCACGCCGGAGACGACGGTCGTCTCGGTGATGGCGGCGAACAACGAAGTCGGCACGATCCAGGCGATTGCCGAGATCTCGCGGATCGCGAAGGCGAAGAACCCGCGGGTTGTCGTGCACACCGACGCGGTCCAGGGCGCGGGCGCCATGGAGATCACGCCTGCGAAGCTGGGCGTCGACTTGCTCAGCATTGCGGCCCACAAGCTGTACGGACCGAAGGGCGTTGGATTGCTGTACATCAAGAACCGGACGCCCTGGCAGCCAATGCTCCTGGGGGGAAGCCAGGAGAAGGAGCGCCGGGCAGGAACCGAGAACGTGGCAGGGATTGTCGGACTGGCAACGGCGATGAAGCTGGCATGGGACGAAGCACCGGCACGCAACGCGCATGCAGCAACGATGCGTGACCGGCTTCTCTTCGGTATCCCCGAACGGATACCGGACACGGTGATCACTGGCCCCCAGGACCGGCAAAGGCGCCTGGCGAACAACTTCAGCTGCTGTTTCCGGAACGTCGAGGGCGAAAGCGTCCTGCTCGCGCTCGATATGGCGGATATCGCCGCGAGCAGCGGCAGCGCATGCACGACGGGGGCGCTCGAACCGTCGCACGTCCTCACCGCGATGGGCATCGACTCGGACCTCGCGCACGCGTCGCTCCGGCTCACGGTCGGCAAAGACACGTCCGCGCCGCAAATCGACCGCGTGCTCGAAACGCTGCCCGCCATCGTGGAAAGGCTTCGATCACTGGCCGGGAATCCTTAATCCCAACGGGCATCGCCCGGTTGCGCCGGGGTGCTATACTGCCGATGGCACAACCTTCTTGGGAGTGGGCTCGCAGCCCACTTTTTTGTTGGAACTATGAAAAACGATCTTTTGCTCGCACTGAGTGCTCTCGCCGCTGAAAAGAACCTCCCCAGGGAGGTAGTTTTCGATGCAGTCGAAGCCGCCCTGACATCCGCGTTCCGGCGGGAGGGTGACAACGCCCCGAACATCAACGTGAAGATCGATCCGGTCGGCGGCGATATCCGCGCATACCGGCAAATGGTCGTGGTCGAGGAAGTCGAAGAGCCGAACGTCGAGATGACGATGAGCGACGCGATGAAGTGGAAGCCCGACGTGCGCATCGGCGACGTGCTCGACTTCGAAGAACAGCTTCCGCCAAACGCCGGTCGGATCGCCGCGCAGACCGCGAAGCAGGTGGTCCTGCAGCGCCTCCGAGAGGCGGAACGCGACGCGGTGTACGACGAGTACATCGGCAAGGAAGGCGAGCTCCTCGTCGGGACGGTCCAACGGGTGGAAGCGCGCCAGATGATCGTGGAGCTCGGGCGGGGAACGGAAGCGGTGCTCCCCTTCCCGGAGCAAGTCCGGAACGAACACCTGCGACCAGGCCAGCGAGTCAAAGTCCTCGTCCTCGAGGTGTTGAAGGCGGTTAAAGGCCCGCAGATCGTGGTCAGCCGGGGCCACCGCAACCTCCTCCGCCGCCTCTTCGAGATGGAAGTCCCGGAGATCAAAGCCGGCACAGTCGAGATCAAGAGCATTGCACGCGAGGGCGGGCACCGCTCGAAAGTCGCGGTGCATGCCCGCAACCAGAACATCGACCCGATCGGCGCGTGCGTCGGGATGCGCGGCAGCCGGATCCAGAACATCGTGAACGAGCTTGCCGGCGAGCGAATCGACGTGATTAAGTGGGATCCGGACCCTGCGAACTTCGTTTCGAACGCACTCAGCCCGGCCCAGGTGCTCGAATGCGAAGTCGACGAGAACGAGCACCTTGCTTCTGTCGTTGTCCCGGACCGCATGCTCTCGCTGGCGATTGGCAAAGAAGGCCAGAACGCCCGCCTCGCGGCGAAACTGACGGGGTGGCGAATCACGATCCAGAGCCAGGCATCGAAGGATCGCACGGAGGCCGGCGAACCGGCAGAAGCGCTCGCCTTCGAACCGTACGCACCGGGTGAAACCCCGGACATCGACATCATCAGCGAAGCCGAGGAGATCGCGGCGGCGGCAGAGGAAGAGGCCGTCGCCGTGCCTGCCGAGGCCGCTCCGGCTGCGGCGAACGCTGAGCCGGCGGCCGAGCCGGCACCTGCCGGCACCGAGGAAGAAGAAATCTCGTTCGCCTCGATCGTTGATCGCATGGCTGTGCCGAAAGGCGAGGAACGAGAGTCGGAAGACTACGGTGAAGACGAGGACGAGGAATACGAAATCCCGACCACGGTGGTGACGGAGTCCCGCCCCTCCGCGATCCGCTTCGGAGAAGACCTCATCCGCCGGGAGGAGCCGGAGGACGCGACCAAGGCGAAAGCCGCAGCGAAGAAGCAGCGGCGTCCATCCCGATTCTCGGAAGAAGAAGAGGACGACATGGACGACATCGAGTATTCCGGCCGGATCCACTAATCGGAGGAACACCGGTGAGTTCGCCAGGACCGCGGCCGCGCCCTGTTCCACAGCGAACATGCATCGCCTGCCGCGCAGAACAAGGGAAGCGCACGCTCATCCGAATCGTGCGCACGCCTGACGGGCGAATCGCTGTCGATGCCAGCGGGAAGGCGGAGGGACGCGGCGCCTACCTCCATCCCCTGCGGCGATGTTGGGTGAAAGCCCTCAAAGGCGCTACCATAAAAAATGCACTTAAGATCTCCCCGGCGTTGGACGATATCGAGGCCCTTCGCGTCTTCGGAATGACGTTGCCGGCAGAAGAAAGCGAAACTGTATGACGGCAAAACCCACCTCGCAGGTCGTGAGCATCCCGCGCGCGCTCACCGTGAAAGAGCTGGCGGACCTCGTCGGCGTAACACCGATCGAAGTTATCAAGCGCCTTATGACGAACGGCGTGATGGCGAACCAGAACCAGACGATCGACTACGACACGGCCGCTATCATCGCGGTCGAACTGGGATTCGATACCGAGGAGGAACCGGCGGCTGAAGCCGCAGTAGCGCCGGCCGCGGTAGAAGAAGAAGAGATCGTTGATGACCCGGCGTCGCTCAAGCCGCGGCCGCCCGTCGTCACTATCCTGGGCCATGTCGACCACGGGAAGACGAGCCTCCTCGATGCGCTTCGCAAGACCCGAGTCGCGGCCGGCGAGGCCGGCGGTATCACTCAGCACATCGGCGCGTACCAGGTGGAGATGGGCGGGAAGCTCATCACGTTCATCGACACCCCGGGCCACGCCGCCTTCACGGCGATGCGAGCACGCGGAGCGCAGGTCACCGACATCGCGATCCTGGTTGTTGCCGCCGACGACGGCGTGATGCCGCAAACGATTGAAGCAATCAACCACGCGCTCGCCGCCGGCGTCCCGATCATCGTGGCCATCAACAAGATCGACATGCCCGCCGCGAATCCGGACCGCGTGAAGCAGCAACTCACCGAACACAACATCGTCGTCGAGGACTTCGGTGGCGACGTGATCGCGGTCCCGGTCTCGGCGACCCGGGGCGACGGCCTCGCGGATCTCCTGGAATCGATCAACCTGGTCGCCGAAGTGGGCGAGCTGAAGGCGAACCCGGACCGGGCAGCTTCGGCGGTCGTGATCGAAGCCGAACTTGATTCCAGCCGCGGGCCTATCGCGACGGTCCTCGTCCAATCCGGGACTCTCCGGCAGGGCGATGCCCTGGTCGTCGGAGAGACGAGCGGCAAAGTCAAGGCGATGTTCAACGATCGTGGCGAACGCATCCGGGAAGCGCCGCCGGCGTTCCCGGCGGTGATCATGGGCCTCGAATCCGTCCCGGAAGCGGGCGAACGCATCCGCGCCGTGGCGGATGAGCGGCTCGCACGCCAGGTCGTCGAGGAACGCCGGCGCCGACGCGAAGCGGTGGAACAAACTGCGCACGCGCACGTCAACCTGGACACGCTCTTCAACGAGATTTCGACCGGCAAGCTCAAGGAACTGATCATCATCTTGAAGGCCGATGTCCGCGGCAGCGCTGAGGCGATCAAGGCCTCTCTCGAACGGCTGAGCAACGCCGAGGTCAAGGTCAAGATCATCCACTCGGCAACCGGGCCTGTCAGCGACAGCGACGTCATGCTGGCGGAAGCTTCAAACGGGATCATCATCGCGTTCAACACGCGGATCGACCCATCAGCCAAGAAACGGTCGGACGTATCGGGCGTCGAAATCCGGTCGTATGCGATCATTTACCAGGTGCTCGAGGACGTGGAGAAAGCGCTCCAGGGTATGCTCGAGCCCGTCTACCAGACGGTCATCGACGGACATGCCGAGGTCCGGCAGTTGTTCAAGTCGAGCCGACTCGGCGGGATCGCAGGGTGTTTCGTCACCGATGGCACGCTCCGGCGCGGATCGAATGTCCGCGTGTTGCGCAACAACCAGGAGCTCACCAGGACTCGCTGCGAGGGCTTGAAGCGCTTCGCCGACGATGTCCGGGAAGTGCAGACTGGCTACGAGTGCGGAGTCGTCCTCAGCAACTTCGACAAGTTCCTGGACGGCGACGTCATCGAGTTCATCCACGAAGAGCGCGTCAGTTAAGGCGTAGCGCCCCAACGAACGGAGGGCCCGCATTGCTGCGGGCCGGAATGCCATGTCTCTCCGCACAACCCGCGTCAACGAACTGCTTCGGGCTGAGATCAGCGACCTGATCCTGCGCAAGGTGAAGGACCCGCGCGTCGGCGAGGGCCTGATCACCATCACGGAAGTGCGGGTCTCGCCGGACCTGCACCACGCGACAGTCTTCGTTTCCCACCTGGGCACGGACGAGGAGCGGGAACATGCACTGACGGCGCTGCAACACGCCGCACCTTTCCTGCACCGAGAACTCGTCCACCGCCTGAAGATGCGTGCGATCCCGAACCTGACGTTCCGCTTCGACCCTTCTATCGAACGCGGCGCGCGGCTTTCCGACCTGATCCGCAAAGTGAGTAACGACTATCGTGAGCAAGCGGAGTGACAGCGGCCTCGACGGCATCCTGCTGATCGACAAGCCGGCCGGCTGGACAAGCCACGACGTCGTGGCGAAAGCCCGCCGCATCACCGGGCAACGCAGGATCGGCCATACCGGCACACTGGACCCGATGGCCACGGGTTTGTTGGTGCTTTGCCTCGGGCAGGCGACCCGGCTGGTGGAATACCTCACAGGGCACGACAAGCGCTACACGGGGACGATCGCCCTCGGACGAACGACGACCACCGACGATGCCGAAGGCGAAACCGTCGAAGAATCGGCCGTCCCCCGGATGGACGAAGGAATCCTCGATGACCACCTGGAAGCGTTCCGCGGGCCGATCCTCCAGAAGCCACCGGTGTTCAGCGCGCTGAAAATCGCAGGGAGACGCGCTTACGACCTCGCGCGGAGCGGCGAGGCGCCCGAACTAGCGGCGCGTCGCGTCACCGTGCATGGCCTGGACGCGGCAATCGCCGGCCCCGGGACGGTAACGATCGACGTTTCATGTTCGTCCGGGACCTACATCCGGAGCCTCCGCGCGGGACCTCGGCCAATCACTGGGATGCGGAGGACACCTTTCGGCCCTGCGGCGCCACCGAGTTGGACCGTTCTCCCTGGAGGGCGCCGTGACGCTAGAAAGGCTGGAAGCCGCCGCCGCGGACGGCGCGCTGGACGAGTTGCTCCTCCCAACGGATGACGGGATCAGCGTTATCGATGCGGCAATCCTCGGTGCGGAAGGCGTGGACGCAGTGGCTCATGGCGTGGCCTGGCAGGCTCCGGGCGGGACGATCCGGGCCGCCGACCCTGTCCGAATCTACGGAACACTGGGGGAGTTCGTGGGCATCGGTTCGGTGAGTGATACCGGTGAGATCCGGCCGCGGAAGGTGTTTCTTTCGGCCAATTCCCGTAAAATCCTCGTCTTATGTCGTGTCCAGACTCACTTAGACTCTTGACATGCCCGCATCGGGCTCCGATCATGCCTGATGGAACGGCGAACCTGCGCATCCGCGTAGACACTCTATCAATTCGCCGAAGTCCGCCCACCCGCGGGCGGAAAGAAGGAGGACCAGTTGGAAGCCTACTGCCTCAAGTGCAGGGTGAAACGGGAGATGAAAACCCCGAAGCCCATCACGATGAAGAATGGCAAGCCGGCCACCGAGGGCTCGTGCCCCGTCTGCAGCACCAGGATGTTCAAGATCGGGAAGGCCTGATCGAACACGTCACTGCTTTACCGAGCACTTTGAAAGAGGGTCCCCACAGCGGGGGACCCTTTTTCGTGAGGCGCGGTTCAAGGAGCAAGCGGTGCGCGGAACCTGGAGCCCGGCGCACCGGATGCCGCACGGACCTGGCGCCGGGCCTTCACCAGCGAAACGGGAGCCCAAATGAGCACTAGCAGCCAGGCAAGCACAAGCGGGACACCGGCGAAACCGCCGATGGAAAACGCAACGAACGCGAAAGTGAGGATAGAACTCGTCGCCAGGCGGTTCATCGCGCGGAGTGCGTTCGGGATCCCGGGTTGACGGGAGAATCGCGAGGCGACGAACAAACAGCACCAAACCGGGAGGATGGGAATCGCCAGGAACCAGAGGGCCATGCCGCAGAACGTTTGAACGTCGCGCCGGCGGAGCCGCATCGCCAGGGCAGTCGTGACGAGGATGACGCTGGGGGCCGTCGCCAGGAAGATCGCGAACCCAATGAGCAAGCCCCAACCGTCGCGGTTGTCCTCGCGCAAGGCGGCGAGGATTAGCGTGACGAATGCGGTCAAACCCAGCAGAGCGAGCGCCCACACGAGCCAGGCGAACAACTCGATGTTCGGGTGGCGCTCCCGGAACCACCCTGGCACTTCCTCGCCCGAAACGGTCGGCGAATCATGCGCTGATACGAACTCGGACTGGGGACCTGGGGCTCCCGGCGCAGGAGCAAACCGCGCGGCCCGGAGGTCCTGGCCACATACCAGGCAAACGACGTCGGTGTCGATGGTTTTCCGATGACAGGTGGGGCATTCGCGCACGACATGAAGACAGTACAACGTCCGGCCGTGCCCTCTGAGCGGCCGAAAGTGCGAGAATCGCGGCCATACCGGACCGTCTTTCCCGCCTCGCTACTCCGGGGCGACGGCAAGCGCCTGGAGGACCGCGGGATGAAGAACGCCGTTCGTGGCCACGACGGAGTCGCCTAGAACGGGCGTTCCGTCCCACTGGGAGAAACCGCCCCCGGCCTCGCGGATTACCGGGTAGAGGGCCGCAGCGTCCCAGATACTCATGACGGGATCGAGCATGACGTCGGCACGGCCGGTCGCCACCATAAGATAGCCATAGCAGTCACCCCAGGCCCGTGTCAGGCCGCACTCCTGGACAAGCCGAGCGACGCCCGCCGAGCGCCCCCGGAGCATCTGCGAGAAGCTCGTCATGGTGATGGTAGCTTCGCGGATCTCGGAGGTGGCGGAAACGTGGCATGGCTCACCGTTGAGGTGGGCTCCAAGCCCTTCGGCAGCCGAGGCAGTCTCGCCGACCGCGTGGCAGGCGATGACCCCAGCGACCGGCACGCCATCGCGCTCGAGGGCGACGAGCGTGCCGAAGAGGGGCACATGGTGGATGAACGACTTGGTGCCGTCGATGGGATCCAGGATCCAGCGATGGCGACCATCGCCGGGCGTCTCGCCGAATTCCTCGCCGAGGATCCCGTGTCCGGGGCACTCACGCGCGAGGAACTCGCGGATGGCGAGTTCGGCATTGCGGTCGGCGATGGTGACGGGGGTCCGGTCGGCTTTCAGCTCGACGGCGGTCCCGGCGTCGTAGAGTGGCATGATCACTTCACCCGCAATGACCGCCGCCCGCCGGGCGATTTGCAGCAACTCGGCAAGCTCGCTCACTAGCGTGCTGCGTCCCCGCGCCGGTATTGCGCGGTGAGTGAGTCGAGCGTCTTCTTCAACTCGGCGTTCATCGGCGCTTCGGCCGCTCTGAGCGTGTCATCGAGTTGTTCAGGGCGACTCGCGCCGATGATCGGTGCTGTGACCGCCGGGTTCGCCAACACCCAGGCGACGGCCATCTCGGGGAGGGCCATGCCGGCATCGTTCGCGATCGGGCGCAGTTGCTCGACGGTCTCGAACATCGCCTCGTGCCAGTAGCGGTCCTGGTAGCGTTCGGCAGCGGTCCCAAGCGTGAAGCGCGAGCCCTCCTCGGGACCGGAGTCCCGGTTGTGCTTGCCGCTGAGGAGGCCACCGGCAATGGGGTTATATGGGATCACGCCGATGCCTTCTTCGCGGCAGAGGGGGAGTAGTTCACGTTCGATCTCACGGAAGAGGAGGTTGTAACGCGGCTGCACCGAATCGAAGCGGACCACGCCCAAAGCCTCGCTCCGCCCGATGGCGCGGGCGACCTGGTAGGCGAGGAAGTTGGAGCAGCCTACATAGCGCACCTTCCCTGAGCGGACGACATCCTCGAGCGCGCGCACGGTTTCGTCGATGGGCGTCTCGGGATCTGGTCCATGCAGCTGGTAGAGGTCGATGTAGTCCGTGTTCAAACGGCGCAGGGAGGCCTCGAGCGCATCGAGGATGTGCTTACGGGAGTTGCCCTGGTCCCAGCGGTTGGGGCCGGAACGTCCGAAGCACTTGGTGGCGAGGATGATGCGGTCGCGGCGACCGTGGAGCCAGCGGCCGACGATTTCCTCAGTCCTTCCGACGGTGTCGCCGGTGCCGCCGAGCGGATAGACATCGGCAGTATCGAAAAAGGTGACCCCGGCGCCGAATGCCTTGTCCATGATGGCGACGGATGTGCGCTCTTCGCATTGAAGCCCGAACGTCATGGTTCCGAGACAAAGGCGGGAAACCTGGAGGCCGGTGCGGCCCAGGCGCGTGTACTGCATGGAGATCTCCGGAAAGTGAGTGGGGCGATTATAGGACGGAACGTGCGGCGCCAGGCAGCGGTGAGTTACTGCTGGGCCCGGTCGATGATGGCCTCGGCCGCGCGTACCGCGGCGTCGGAGTCGCTCCCCGGGGTGTCGCTTTCACCGTCGCCGTCGCCTGACGGGGGAGGAACCTCCTGCAAGTAGGTACAGCGCTTGCAGGAATCCTGGGAGCCGACGATGGCAAGAGCGAAGTGGGTGAATTCCTTGCCGCAGTAGACGGAACGGCGTTGGCGGAGACGAGCGTCACGAGCCTTCTTGCGGCGCGGTTCCTTCGCCTGCTTCGGCCGAGGGATACCGGCCGCGATACCGCGCTGTTCGCGCATCGCGTTCAGCGCATTTATCCCGAAGATCACGAACGGGATCCCGGCGACCAGCAGGAAGACGATGAACGACGCCACGCACCCATCTTAGTCCCTCTCGGGGGACATTTGGCGAAAGACCACTACGACTGGTCTATGCCGCGCCTTCGTCGCGCATTTCGCGCAGCGCCTCTCGCCAGGCTCCGACGGTGCGCGAGATGTCTGCCTCGGTGTGAACGGAGCTCACGAGGCCCCCGGCGCCGAACAGGTGAGCACCGTGGTTTGTCATCGCAAGGTGGAGCAGGCGGGCCCGTTCCGCGGGCATCCCTTCTTCCAGCAGGGCCCACGGGAGATCACGAGGGTCATAGTCCTGGGCCTCGGGGACTTGCGTCCCCGCGATGACGACGCGGAACTCGCTGGCCTGGCCGTAAACGAAGCCGGGCAGGCCGAGTTCGCACGTCACGCCGTTCATGCCGGCGCGAAGCTGGGCTGCGAGGTCGTTCGCGCGGCGCTGATGACGGCCATCGGCAATCTCGCGAAGGCAGGCGACCCCTGCTGCCGCGGAGAGAGGATTGGCGTTGAAGGTGCCGGGATGGCCGACTTTCGCGGTCTTCGTGCCCGGATCGGGGAATCGGAGGAACTCCATCACTTCCCGGCTCCCGCAGACGGCTCCTCCGGGGAAACCGCCGGCGAGGATCTTCGCGAGGGTCGTGAGGTCCGGCTTGAGGCCTTCGATTTCCTGGACACCGCCCGGCGCCCAGCGAAAGCCAGTCACCACCTCATCCATGATGAAGACGATTCCCTGGGCGCGGCAGAAGGCCTGGAGTTCGTGGAGGAAGCCTCGCGGCACCGGGAGCTGTCCGCTCGATGCCCCGGCAGACTCGACGATGATAGCCCCGATGTCGCCGCGCTCTTCCACGGTACGGCGCACTTCGACCATCTCGAGGGGCAAGACTGAGACAGAGTCGAGTGTGGCCTGGGGGACGCCCGCGGGCGCGCCGACGGAGTACCTGGAATTGGCAACGACGTAGTCGTGCCAGCCGTGGAAGTGACGGTCGAACTTGATCACACCGGGCTTGCCGGTGTGGGTGCGGGCGAGGCGAAGGGCCATGAGGGTTGCCTCGGTCCCCGAACTGGTGAAGCGGACGACTTCGGCGGAAGGGACGATGCGGGTGACCTCTTCGGCCCACTCGATTTCCCTGAGGGTGCTCGCACCGTAGTGCGTGCCGAGGGCCAGCTGCGCCTGGGCGGCTTCGATCACGGAGGGGTAGTTGTGTCCGAGCATGAGGGCGCCATGACCCATGACGTAGTCGATCAATTCGTGGCCATCGGCGTCCCACTTTCGCGCTCCAGCGGCGCGTTCGGCGTAGACAGGAAAGGGGCGCACGAACCGGCTGTCGTGGGTGACACCGCTGGGCAGGACCTTGCCCGCCCGCTGGTACAACCGCGCCGAAGCCGGGTTCCGTTCTACGTAAGTCTGCTCGATGCTCATCGCCTGCCCTCCACGGCGAGGATGATACTCCCGCCCCTTCGCTTCGTGCCGCCCTGGCGAAGCGCCTCAGAATCCCACCAGGCACTCCGGCCACACCCCAGCGCCCCCTGGTAAACCGGGGCCTTACGTTTCCCCTGTTGCGGAGCCGCCGGCACAGATAGAGTGCCCTTTACCGTGGCCGACCATTCGATCTTGCAGCCCGGCAACCTCCTCATGGTCCAGGAGCGTGAACGCTTCCTGGCGCGGTTCCTGCGCAAGAACGGTTGGCCCACTCTCGATTCTTTGCGTGCTTTCGAGTCCGGATGCTCGACGGGCTACAACATGCGCCTGTTCGTGCAGTGGGGCGCCCGCCCGGAACACATCGCGGGGATCGACCTCGACCCGGACGCGGTCGACTACTGCAAGGCGCACTCCCCGGAGATCCGGGTCCACGCCGGGAGTGCGGACGCGGTGCCCGAGCCCGACGCCACGTTTGACCTGGCGATTGCGTTCACGCTGTTTAGCTCGGTGCCCGACGAGGAGATCAGCGCTGGCATCGCCCGCGAACTCCGGCGGGTTACGAAACCGGGCGGCTTCATCATCATTTATGACATGAGACGCCGAAACCCCGGCAACAGGGCAGTCCACCCCGTGACGAAGGAGGACGTCCGGCGCTGGTTCCCGCGCAGCCCGATGCGAACGCGTTCTATCACGCTGGCGCCACCGCTTGCGCGGCGCGCGGGCCAATGGGCGCCATGGCTGTATGGCCCGCTGGCCGCCGTCCCCCTCCTGCGCACACACGCGATCTACATCCTGAGGAACCCGCTGACCCCCTGAGAGCGACGGCATTCCAGCGCTCAGCCGGCCTCCCGCGGGAAGCGCCAGCGTGTGTAGCTCTTCCCGAACTCTTCGCCCGGCCGGAGCGTCCAGCCCAGGCCGATGCGCGGGCGCATGACGTACAGCCCGCCGTCGTCCCACTGGTCGACCGCGGGCGCGTAGGCGTGGGCCACATACTTCGCCGCATACGCGGCCGCCAGCGATCCAGCCAGTGCCCGCGACGGAGGTGGAGGCACGGCGGACGCCTCGCCTTCGAGGATCAGGACCTCATCGCCGCTCTCCAGGTGGACCGCGACGTTCGGGTTCGAGGCGATGTTCCGCATCCGGCGCGTCTCTGCGCTTCCATCGAAGTAGAGCGCGCCGTCGAACCAGACTCCCCACACGGGCGTGGCGTGGGGACGGCCGTCCGGGCGAACCGTCGCAACCCAGTAGTTCAAACCGGTTGACAGCTTTTCTTCTGCCCACGCCCACTCGAGAAGGCCTGAATCATCCGCTGGCAGCCCGTAGCCATCCGGGACCGTCGGCCGTTCGACCAGTGGTTCTCGTTCTGCCCCCAATCTTCCGGATTCCATCCTTTTGCCCCCTGTGTCGTCGTAGATCTGCGCACCTTACAGCCGAAGACGTCAGGCCATGTCGCGAAACGCCCGCATAACGCCGCAGGCTGCAGCCTGCAGCGTGAGATGAGGGTTCGCACTGTAGACAATGCCGTCGGGCATAAGGGAGAGTGGAAGCTGCGTTTGCAGATCGCCTGCGCGGCGGTGACCCCAATCAAATCTATGGTAGTCTAGGAATGGACTATGGCTGACTACGATATCGGAATCATCGGCGGCGGACCCGGGGGCTACGTGGCCGCCATCCGTGCGGCCCAGCTTGGCAAGTCGGTCGTCCTCTTTGAACGGGACCGGCTTGGTGGGCTCTGCCTGAACTGGGGCTGCATCCCAAGCAAGGCTCTGCTCAAGAATGCAGATGTCGTGAACCTCGTCCGCGACGCCGAGACGTGGGGAATCCAGGGCGTGAAAGACGCTACTTATGACTTCGGGGCGGCCATCGACCGCAGCCGGGCGGTAGTGGAGAAAGTCGTAAGCGGCGTCGAAGGCCTGATGCGTGACAATGGCATCACGGTCGTGAGAGGCGCGGCTTCGCTGAAGAACACGCGGACGGTCGCATGCGACGCCAGGGAGTACGCCGTCGCTTCGATCATCATCGCGACGGGCGCGTCGACACGGGTGCTCCCGGGCATCCAGCCGGACGGCAGCGTCATCGTCACGAGCCGCGAAGCCCTGGAAAGCAGGACCGTTCCGAAGCGGGCCGTCATCATCGGCGGCGGCCCGATCGGTGTGGAGTTCGGACACCTCTGGGCGAGTTACGGCGCCGAGGTTACCATCGTGGAGCTCCTCGAAACCATCGTCCCGCAGGAAGACCCGGATGCCGGCCGCGCGCTCAAGCGCTCCTTCGAAGGGCGCGGCATCACGTGCCTGGTGAAGACTCGTGTGGAAGATGTGGCAGTGAAGGCCGGAATGGCGAGAGTGACGGTCAAAGGAGAGGACGGCGCACGGACGGTCGAGGCAGATGCGGTCCTCCTGGCTGCCGGTTTCGTGCCGCACACGCAGGGGCTCGAACTGGAGGCAGCGGGCGTCACCACGCAGCGCGGATTCATTACGATCGATGAGCACATGGAGACAAACGTCCCGGGGATCTACGCCGTCGGCGACGTAACGGGGAAGCTGATGCTCGCCCATGTCGCGATGCAGCAAGGGGTCATCGCCGTCGAGCACATAGCGGGCAAGGCCGTCCCGGTCCTGGATTATGTACAGATGCCGCGGGCTACCTTCTGCCAGCCCAATGTGGGCTCGATCGGGTACACCGAACAGGCCGCGAAGGACGCAGGGTTCACGGTGAAGAGCGGCCGCTTCCCCCTCACCGCGCTGGGCAAAGCGGTTGCCGTGGGCCACACCGAAGGGTTCGTGAAGGTGGTCGCCGATGCACCGACGGGACAAGTACTGGGCATCCACATGGTCGGCCACGACATCAATGACCTCCTTGGCGAAGCGACGATGATCGCGCTCCTGGAGGCGACAACGATCGAAGTCGGATTCGCCGTGCACACGCACCCGACGCTGGCGGAAGCGATCAAGGAAGCCGCGCTCGCCGTCGACGGCGAAGCGATCCACATCGCCCGCAGGCGCGCGGGCACCCAACCTCCCGAAGGAGCCGCCAACCGGTGACGACACCCATCCAATCCGCCGCGACCACGGAGCTCGGCGAGGAACAACTGGGGTTGTTCCTCTACCAGATGGTGCTGATACGCCGTTTCGAAGAGAAATGCGGCGAACTCTACACCAAGGGCAAGATCAAGGGCTTCCTGCACCTGTACACGGGGCAGGAGGCGTGTGCGGTAGGCGCCATCGCCGCCCTCGAAGAGCGCGACAAGATCGTCACGCACTACCGCGACCACGGCCACGCACTGGCGCGCGGCCTCGACCCAAACCGCGTGATGGCCGAACTGTTCGGCAAAGCAACGGGTGTCAGCGGCGGCCGGGGTGGCTCGATGCACCTCTACGACATCACGAAGGGCTTTCTCGGCGGTTATGCCATCGTTGCCGCCCATCTCCCGCTCGCGGTCGGCCTCGGTGTCGCTTCCCAGATGAAGAAGGAAGACTCGGTGGCACTCTGCATTTTTGGCGACGGCTCAGTCGGCGAAGGGGAGTTCCACGAAGCATTGAACATGTCGGTCCTCTGGAAGACTCCGACGATCTTCTTCTGCGAGAACAACCTCTACGGCATGGGCGTGCCGTTGAAGGAATCGCTTTCGACCGATATCCCGAAGCTCGCAGCGGCGTACAACATGCCGGCCGTCTCGGTCGACGGAATGGATGTGCTCGCCGTCCACACAGCGATGAAGGAAGCCGTCGCCCACGCGCGGAGCGGGAACGGTCCTTACTTCGTGGAAGCGATGACGTACCGCTACCGGGGCCACTCCATGGCCGACCCGGAGCTGTACCGGCTGAAGGACGAGATCGAGCGATACCGCAAGCGCGACTGCATCGAACGGCTCAAGACGCAGATGTTCGAAGCGGGGCAACTCGACGAGGCGAAGTTCGAACAGATCGCCGTGCGCGTGGAGCAGGTTGTCGAAGATTCCATCGAATTCGCGGAGCGGAGCCCGCAGCCGGGGCTGGACACCCTCTTTGACTTTGTCACGAAGGAACCGGCCCGTGGCTGAGATGCGCATGCGCGATGCACTCCGTGAGGCGCTCAGAGAAGAGATGCTGCGCGATGAGCAAGTGTTCCTCATGGGGGAAGACATTGGGGCCTATGGAGGCTCCTACGCCGTGACGAAGGGCCTCCTCGACGAGTTCGGCGAGGAGCGAATGAGGGACACGCCGATCGCCGAGTCGGGCATGGTTGGCATCGGCATCGGAGCGGCCATGGGCGGGATGCACCCGATGGTCGAGATGATGACGATCAACTTCAGCTTCCTGGCACTCGACCAGATCGTGAACAGTGCGGCGAAGCTGTACCGCATGTCCAACGGCCAGATAAACGTCCCGATGGTGGTACGGATGGCCAGCGGCGGCGGCTCACAGCTGGCGGCCACGCACAGCCCCTCGCTCGAAGGGCTCTACGCGCACTTCCCGGGTCTCAAAGTGGTGTGTCCTTCGAACGCTGCCGACGCCAAGGGGCTCCTGAAGCGAGCCTTCCGCGATGAAAACACGGTTATCTTCATCGAGCACACGGCCAACTACGCGCTCAAGGGCGAAGTGCCGGACGACCCGGACTACCTGGTGGAGTTTGGCGTTGCGAACACCCTCAGGAGCGGGAGCGACGTGACGATCGTCGGCTACAGCGGCAGCGTCCACCAGGCGATGCGGGCGGCCAGGATGCTCGAAGAACAGGAGGAGATCGACGCCGAGGTGATCGACCTCCGAACCATCCGTCCGCTCGACATCGACACGGTGGTCAACTCGGTGAAGAAAACGAACCGCGCAGTGATCGTCGAGGACGACTGGCTGTTCGGCGGTTTCGGGGGAGAACTCAGCGCGCAGATCATGGAGCGGGCCTTCGACTACCTGGACGCACCGGTCGCCCGGGTGTCTTCGAAAGACGTGCCGCTGCCCTACAATCGCAACCTGGAGTTCGCCGCACTGCCCTCTGAGGAGGACGTTGTCGAGGCGGTCCTCCGGATGTTCAAGGAGTAGCCCGTGGCCTTCGAAGTAACCATGCCCCAGATGGGGGCCGACATGACCGAAGGCACCATTGTGAAATGGTTTAAGCAGGTCGGCGAGAGCGTAGCGCGGGGCGAACTGCTCGCGGAAATCGAAACCGACAAGGCGAACGTGGAGATCGAGGCCTTCGAAGCGGGCACGATCATCAAGCTCATCGCCCATGAGGGCGAAGTCGTCCCGGTGGGCGAGGTGATTGCCCTCCTCGGCGCCGAGAATGAAGCGGCGCCCGACATCGAACGAAAGCCGCCCGCGGAACCGGCGAAGCGCGCCATCGAACCGGAGATGAAGGCTGCGAGCCGGGCCCCCGCGATGGCGCCAGGGGCTTCGACAGTGGTGGAGCCGCCGCACGCGCCGGGAGGCAACGGACGTATCCGCATTTCGCCCGTCGCGCGGAGGATTGCCGTCGAAGCAGGCTTCGACTATTCGAGTGTGCGCGGAAGCGGTCCAGACGGCCGCATCCTTCGCAAGGACATCGAATCAGCGATCGCGGCCGGCGGAGCGAGTACGGCAGCTCGCCCACCCGCGCCCGAAAAGGAGCGCGACAGCCAGGGGACGGGCGCCGTGCGGCCAGCCACAGCGGCGGGAACGACGTCTCTTTCGAAGATGCGCCAGGCAATCGCCCGGCGAATGTCCCAATCGAAGGCGACGGCGCCGCACTACTATCTGACGCTCGACATCGACATGACTGCCGCCCTCGAATTCCGTTCGCAGATCAACGCGAACGCGACCGAAGAGCAGCGTGTCAGCATCAACGACCTGATCGTAAAGGCGTGTGCGATTGCGCTCGAACGCCAGCCACAGTTCAACGCCGAGTTTCACGAGAGCGGCCTGGAGATGCACGAGCGGGTGAATATCTGCATTGGGGTGGCACTCGACGACGGACTCATCGCGCCGGCCATCCTCGATTGCCAGTCGAAGAGCCTGGGGCGGATCGCGGTCGAAGCGAAGGATCTGATCGGCCGGGCCAAGTCGGGGCATTTGCGTGCGGATGAGTACAGCGAGGGCACGTTTACGATTACGAACCTCGGCGCCTACGGGGTGGAGACACTGATCGGGATCATCAACCCGCCGCAGGCGGCGATCCTCGGCGTCGGTTCCGTCATGCCCCAGCCGCTCGTGCGGGACAACCAGGTCGTCGTCCGCCAGGTGATGAAGGTCGCCCTCAGCGCCGACCACCGCGTCTCCGACGGCGCCGAAGGCGCGCGCTTCATCAAGGAGATCCAGGCTCTGCTCGAGGCACCGGCGGCGCTCGCATTGTAACTCCGGCGCCACCGCGACCGGCATTCCCGGCCGTGAGAGCGCCGTCGTTGCGAGGGGACGCGGTCGGGGACGGTATGGCAGCCGGGGCGGGAACTGATACTAAACAGGCCTGTGCGTTCGACCGCCATCGTCTCGCAGCGCGTGCCCGTTCCGGGCCGCGCTCCCGCGGCGCGAGCCCTCGTACGTGGGGCTGCTCGTCAGTGGCGACGTCCGGCGCTGAGGCCGGCGATGGCGAAGGCAGCACCGAGCACCACAACTCCCACCAGCGGAAGACTCGAGCCGCTGCCGGTTGCAGCGTGGCCGTCACCCGTCGAGGGCGGGCGGGGTGCGGGGTTCGTCGGAGTGCCCGTCGCAGTCGCCGCCGGCGGAGTTGCGGGGGAAGCGGTCGCGGAAGGCGTCGCGGGCGCGGGTGATGTCGCAGTGGCCGTCGGGGTGGCGGTCGCGGGCGAGGTGGGGGTTGGCGTTGGCGTGACCGTCGGTGTGGGAGCCGGTGGCGGGTCGAACGTCGTCGCAGTGCAGGCTGCGATGCTGAGGACCGGGTTGCAGCGACCCTCCTTGCCACCCGGGAGGACCACCGAATAGCCGGCGCCGAGACGCGCATCGGGCTCCGGGTAGTCGGTGCTGAGGAACTGCGCGCCGCTGGCGAAGGCGGCATCCCGCCGGGCGGTCGCGCCGGTGCGGGCTTCTACCGTGTCGGCATCGGCACGAGTGCGGACGAGGTAACCGCTGGAGACCAGGCTCTTGATCAGTGCAAAGTCGGCGACTGGATCGTTGAGTTTGACGAACGCCGCCTCAGGCGTCCCGGGATCGGAACTGGTGAACATCACCCTACCCTGGAGCGAAGCATGGCCCGCGATGTAGGCATCACGCGTGGCATCCTGGTTGTCGAGGGCGAAGAGCACGCGCCCGCGAGCCTGGTCGAGGCTGGGCCAGCCATCTTTGAGCACGGCCTTTTCGAGCGTGGCGCGGCTGCCGCGGACGTTATCGGGTGTGATGAGGCGGGCAGGTGCGAAGACGGAGCGAATGGCGTCATCGATCGACTGGAGCTCAGCGGCTCCGATGGGCACGGGGACGGCAGCGGGAGGGATCCCTGCCGGCAGCGTGAGCGGGTCATCCTTCGCCTCGATGAGGACGAGGATCGGGAGATGATGCGGGTTGGCCGCCGACCAGGTAGCGATTTCCTTCAAGCAGGCGACGAGTGTGAGGCAGGTCGACCGGTAGTCGATGTCCTGGATGTGCAGCACCTTCAATCCGGGCGCGGCCATTCCCGCGATTGGCACGGAGGCGGGCCCTTTGGCGACGGATTCACCTAACGGCGATGCGAACAGCGGCGCCGGTCCGGGGTCGGCGAAGACATCGAGTTCAACCTGACTGATTCCAAGTTGTCCAAGCTGCTCAGTCAGGGGCCGGTGGCTGTACTCGAAGGTGAGTGCCTGCTGGGGCTCGAACTGCTTGATGATCTGGAGAAGTTCCGGGTAGGGCTCGAGGTGGTAGCTATTGTGGGTGCCGAGCACCTGCACGTGGTTCATGCGCAGATCCGGGGTCTGGGCGGAGGTGCGCAGGGCAGCGTTTCCGAAGGTCGCCGCAACCAGCACCACACCGAGGAATACAAAGGCGCGCTTCATCGGACGGGATCCTCCCCATTTCAGCCCGCTGTGCCGGGCCTGGTTGAAAACGATGTACCACGGTTAAGCCGAGGGAAAGGGACGGTAGGCCTCAGAACAAGGCCCGGTTGGACGTCAGGCGGGGGCCGATGCGCAGGTACGGATGGTGTCCGGCGTTACCATCAGCGGCAGGCGCCGTTACCCTGCGTGTGCATGAATGAGACGGAGTTGATCGCGGCGGCGCGGACCTCGCCCGATGCCTTCGCCAGCCTTTACGACCTGACGCAACCCGGCGTCTACCGCTATGCCTATTCCCTCGCCGGCAACCACACGGGCGCCGAAGACCTGACGGCGGAGGCATACCGCAGGGCACTGGTAAACCTTCACCGATACGAAGACCGGGGCCGGCCGTTCGAGGCATGGCTGTGCACCATCGTCCGCAACCTGGCGCGCGATGGAGGCCGAAAGCGGGGGCGGGAAATCCCGCTGATGGACCACGACCAACCACAGGACCACTGGCCGGGCTTCGAGTTGGTCCGCCACGAGCAGCGGAGCGCCGTCCAGGTGGCGGTGGGCAGACTGCCCGAGGTACAAAGGCGTGTGGTCGTCCTTCGCTTCGGGCGCGAATGGAGCGTCCGCCAGGTCGCCGACGAGCTCGCGAAGAGCGAAGCGGCAGTCAAGCAACTCACCTACCGCGCCGTGAACCGGTTGCGGGAACTCCTCCAGGAGGCCGGGTATGAGCACGATGCCTGAATCCGACGACCTTCCGGAACTGCGCGAGGCCGTCCTTGAGGAGGTGCGCCTCGAACCGGACCCGGGGTTCGCGGCAGATCTCCGGGGCGAACTGCGGGGGCTCCAGGCGCGCGCCACCCGGAACCTCTGGTGGTTCGACCTCAGGTTGCCCATCGGGCCGATCCGGATCGTGCACGACGAGCAACTCGTGCACCTTGTCGACAACGACTTTCGCCGCTACGAGTACCGGGCAGAGTATGAACTCGGGTTCGAACCCGCCTACGGCGAGTCGGAACGGGTGCGGAAGGCGGCCGAGCAGGTACTGGCGGGTCGCAGACGGGGCAACGAAATCGCCTTCCTGGGTGAATTGACGCCGTTTCAGCGAGCCGTGCTCCGGGCGACGTCACGTATCCCCCGGGGGAGCATCCGGCCCTACAACTGGGTCGCGCGAGAAGCGGGCAATCCGGGCGCGGTGCGAGCCGCGGGAACGTGCCTTGGGCACAACCCCGTGCCGTTCATCGTGCCCTGCCACCGGGTGGTCAGGGCGGATTGGGAGCTGGGGAAGTACTCAGCCGGGGGGCCCGAGGTGAAGGAGGCGGTTCTCCAGATGGAGGGACTGACTCACCGCGAACTGCAGTGGATCCAGCACGCCCCCCCGTTCGTCGGCCAGCTGGACTTCATGGAGTTCTGCCTGCCGGCCTGCGGCGGCCTCGACACCATCCCGGCCGACCGAATCCAGGGGTTCCGGAACGCGGCGGACGCAATCGAGGCGGGATTCGCGCCTTGCGATGAGTGTAAGCCGGTCTGAGAGCGCCGTTCCCCCGCGGCCTATCGCGCGAACCATAGAGTGCGTCGATAATCACGATAGCTTCGGTACGGAACATTCGGGTAAGGCGCCGTGCGGTTGGCGGCCTTGTCCGAACGGGAGACCGCTTGTAGCTTGCACCGAGTAAGGGAACTTACCGCGCGGAAAACACCGGGGGTCGCTTCCATGAATGCAGTGGAATACTCGCTCAACGCGGGAGCGGGGAACCCCTTCTCCGAGGACCCCTCGCTCCAGATGGCGGCTACCCCTATCTGGCGGGAGGCGATGTTCCCGCTGGACTGGATGGCGCTGCGGAGTTCGCCCGTGTACTACGGCTGCGGGATCCCCGCGGGCGAGGGCGAACCGGTTGTCGTCGTGCCCGGATTCCTGGCAAGTGACCTTTCGATGACGGAACTGTACTGGTGGCTGGCACGGATCGGGTACCGGCCATACTTCTCGAACGTGGGCCACAACGCGGATTGCCCGGACCATGTGGCCAGCCTTCTGCTAGAGACGATCAGGCGGGCGTACCGGGACACCGGCCAACGGGTGCGTGTGGTAGGACACAGCCTCGGCGGGATGCTTGGGCGGCACGTGGCACTGGACTACCCGGAGTACGTGAACCTGGTGATCTCGATGGGGTCGCCGTTCAAAGATGCGGTGAAGGCACACCCGTTGTTACACGCGGCGACCGAATCGCTGCGCGGCGTACATGGGCGGCACGTGGCGAAGAACGTGAAGCCATCCTGCTTCTCGGGGCACTGCACATGCAGTTTCGTGAAGAACATGATCGCGCCCGAGGAGTACGAGGTCGCGCACTTTGCGATCTACTCGAAGCGGGACGGGGTCGTGGACTGGGAGAACTGCATCGAGGATGACACCTCGCTGAACGACGAGGTGAACTGCACTCACCTCGGCATGGCGTTCCATCCGGGCGTCTACCGCGTGCTGGCGAGCCGATTGCGACAGGCTGCCGAGGGGCACCACGAGCCGGGCTACTGATCCTCGGACGGGAGTCCGTGGGGGTGTGGGCTGTGCCCGCCGGGAAGGTCGATCGAGGCGATCGCGTCCTTCGTGTGTTCGAAGACATTTTCGGGCCCGAGCTTCGCGAGCAGGCCAAAGCGTCCGAGTAACTCGCTGATTTCCGGCTGGATCGCGGTGAGGATGATCCGGCCGCCGCTCTTCTGCCGGTGCTCCACGACACCTTCGAGCGTGATGAGACCGGAAGCATCGATGTGGTGGACATCCTTCATGCGGAGGATGAGGGATTGCGGGTCTGGCCGAGGAGTTCGTATTCGAAGGCGGCGGCACTGTAGAACGAGAGGACGCCCTCGGCGTTGAAGAACGCGATATCGGGGCGCGACTGCATGAGCGCCGAGAGCTCGGGCGTCACCTGGCGAATGTGGCCCGTCTCATCGGGGAGTAGTTGCTGCGCGGCGGGGACACGAATGAGCTGGCGGAGGAGCAGCACCATCGACGCGATGATGCCGAACCCGATGGCGTAAGTAAGGTCGAAGAAGAGCGTGATGAGGATGGTCGACACGAGGACGAAGGCATCGCCGCGAGCAGACTTTCGGAGGAGGCGGGAGACTTCGGGAACCTCGGCGATGTTCCAGGCGACGATGAGCAGGATGGCGGCGAGCGCAGCCATCGGGACGCGGCCGGCGACATCGCCGACGAGGAGAACCCCGGCGAGAACCGTAACGGCATGGACGACACCGGTGAGACGGCTCGTTGCGCCGCTGCGGATCCCGGCCGCGGTGCGCGCGATGGCAGCGGTAGACGGGATGCCGCCGAGGAGCGAAGCGGCAACGTTCGCGAGGCCCTGACCGCGCAGCTCGTTATCGGGTTCATGCCGTTCTGGGCCGCCGGACATGCCATCGGCAACGACGGCGCTCAACAGAGATTCGACTCCGGCGAGGATGGCGACGGAAACAGCAAGCGGAAGGAGGTCGAACATCAGGCCGATGTCGATGAAGCCGGCATCGAACGAAGGTAGTTCCTGGGGGATCGCCCCGTACTTGCTTTCGACGGTGGGGACATCGAGGCCGAAGTACCAGGTGAGCGCGGTGGTGACGACGACAACAATAAGCGGACCAGGAATCGCGCGGGCACGGGGCAGCCGCGGCCAGACGACGAGGATTGCGAGGGCGAGCGCTCCGATGGCGGGGGTGGTGAACCCGACGGTTTCGAGGTGGCGGGCGCTGTCCCAGACGCGGGCGTGGAAGTGTTCGAGGCTTGCATCGGTGCCGGTGATGTTCAACAGATTGTTGAGCTGGCCGAAGGCGATCGAGAGCGCGATGCCGGCGGTGAAGCCGACCACGACGGTGCCCGGGATGTAGCGGACGAGGCGGCCGGCGCGGAGGGCACTCATGACGAGGAGCATGACGCCGGCCATCAGCCCGAGGAGAGGGAGGGCCTTTGGTCCGTGGATGACGACTGCGTGGCTGAGGACGGGGACAAGCGCGGCAGTCGGGCCGGTGATGTTGAAGCGCGAGCCACCGAAGGCCGCAGCGATGCCCCCGGCGATGACGGCGGTGTAGAGGCCGGCGATCGGCGGCACACCAACGGCGACGGCGAGGGCGATCGAGAGCGGGAAGGCGATGACACCGACGACGATGCCCGCGAGCAAGTTCTGGCGGAAGTTCGCGGGCATCGAGGGTGAGAGCGTCAGCCAGGACTGGACCGCTTGCAAAGGCGTACGTCCGAGAGGGAGGTCGAGCCGCTCGATGCTCGCATCCTTATATTCGAACATGCGCAGATTAGAAACAATTGTTAGGCTGGGGGCGGATGTCAACCTTGCAGGACTTCAAAGCCGACCTGTTCCGGACTCTCTCGAACCCGGTCCGGATCCGCATCCTCGAAGCATTGCGGACTGCCGGGAGCCTGACGGTAGGCGAGATCCAGGTGCGAGCCGGGATTGAGGCGGCCAATGCATCGCAACATCTCTCGATCATGCGCGCGCGGGGATTGTGGAAGCGCGGCGTGAAGGGACAAGCGCATGGTACTCAGTCACTGAGCCGGAGGTTTTCGCGCTGCTGGATGCTGCACGGGCGATCTTCGAGCGGCGGGTGGCGGCGCAAACAGAGCTGCTGGAGGCGCCATCGCCGAATCGGTAGGCGATTGACAAGCACGCAAAGAGAGGCCCGGTCTGACGACCGGGCCTCTCTTTCCCCGGGGGGACAGTGCCCAGACGGCTGCCTTTTCCTTCTTGGCGGTCTTGGCTGCGGGCCGCATGGCTTCGTAGCCCTTCTTCACCATGTCGGCCATCGGGTTGGCAGCGGCCCACTTGCGGGCGACTTCGACGGCGGCCTGGGAGGTTTCCTTGTTGGCGGCGACGAGCTTCTCGACGGTTTCGCGGGCTTCGCTGCCGGCGCCCATGGCCTCAGCGTAGGCGGCCTGGGTGAATGCAAGCGCGCGACCCTGGGCGGCCGTGGTGGCCTCGAGGACGGCGGTGTAGAAGTGGCCAAGGTCGGTCGGCTCGGCGGAGAGCCTGCGGCCGAGGTCGATGGCTTCGCGCTGGCCCTTCGCGACGTCGGTCGCGAACTGCTTCGTGACCTTGATGCCGCGGTCATTCGCCTTGGCGACGGCGTCGACGAGGACGTCGTAGCTGGCGAGGAGGCTGTCGTAGTACTTCTGGACGTGTTCGTTGGAGGCCATGGAGAGGGTTCCTTCTTTGTTGGGGTTGGGCGTTGGTGCGCCCCATCTAGATGCAAGTTACACATAGCTGCAAGACTTGTCAACACTTCGCTTCTAAGTGCATACTGCAGTTACCCAGAGGAGGCCGACACAACCGTGGCCAACGACACTCCCGACGTGAAACCTCGCCTGCACGGCGAACTACTCTCGACGAGCCTGCTCGCGTTCCTGAAGGGATGGAACGCGTACGGGTACCAGCTCGCGCAGAAGCTGGCGGCGGCGGGGCTGCCGGAATCAGACAGTGGGACGGTATACCGGACGCTTCGCCAATTGGAAAAGACGGGGATGGTCTCGTCTTTCTGGGACACTTCGGAGAACGGACCAGCACGGCGGATGTACAGCCTGACGAAAGCCGGTGAGCTCTTCCTTTCCGGCTGGATCGACGTGCTCCAGAACTACCAGAAGATCCTCTCGTCGACGCTGGAGGGTTTCGTCCCTGGCGGCGGTACAACCATCGATGACAGCGGCCCAGAACGCGACCGGTAGGCCCTAAGCGCAGCTCCCGAGGAGGGATTCGAATGGCAGAACACACAACAACGGCAGACCCATTCGGCATGTGGCGGGATTGGATGGCGAACTCAGAGCGGCAGTGGAACGGCTTCCTGAACGATGCGATGGCAACGGACGAGTTCAGCCAGACGATGGGCCGGATGATGGACGGTTACCTGAACCTGCAGAAGAACATGAACGAGGTGATGGGCCGCTACCTGCAGCTCATCAACGTCCCGACGCGGAACGACATCCTGGCCATCGGCGAACGGCTCTCGCAGATCGAAGAGCGGCTCGACCAGATCGAAGACGGGCTCCTGCGCCGTGATGCCGGGCAGCCGGCATCCGCGGCCGGCGCGCCGTTAGCGGCGACGATGCCCCGGCCGCCAAGGACGAAGAAGCCTGCGAGAGCGTAGCTCCGGGCGCCGGGTCAACGCTTCGCGACGTGAAAGATCGATGTGTGGCGGGTGAGGGCGGCTTCCCGACCATCCGCGGCGAAGATGACGCCGTCGGTTTCCGAGTAGTGGTGACCATTCCGTTCGTAGACAGCGCGAAGGCGCCCGGTGACCGTCACTGGTTCGCCGGCATCTACGACGCCGAGGTGCTGGACGAGGCTGCGCGCGTGGAGCGATGGGCCGGCGTAGTCCCAACAGGCGTGGGTGTACCAGGTCATGCGGCCGGCGAACGAGGCCGGGCTCTGGATCTCGCAGTCCTCGACGACGATCGGTCCGCGTTCGTGGGCACTGGCTTCATCGAAAAGCGAGGCGAGGCGATCCCTGGCACCTGCGCGCAGTGCCGGCAAGTCGGTGCCCACAGGCGCGGTTTCGAGCCGCAGAAGGGGGCGCGGCGACGGCAGCGGCTCCACGTCGAGCCGTCCTGAGCGGTGGTGATCTTCCAGCCACTCAGCCCGCCCGAGCCCGACAGTGATAGCAACACAGACACGACCATGGCCGTCACGGGCATCGACCTGGTAAGCGCCGTCGGGGGCGGGTGTTGCCGCGATGGTGAGCTGTTCCCCGGCGTAAACCGGGCGCAGCACGCGGACATCTGCCCAGCCTCCACGAAGCCACGGCTCTCCGAGGAGGTCCATGATGAGTGGGGTGGCCCAGCCGTAGACCGAGGTCCCGTAGACGAGGCCGCCGCGGTAGCCCATCTCGAGGGCGACTGCATCCGTGTGAATGTTCTCGGGCTGGTCGGAGCGTTCGCGGCCTTCGAGGTAGGTGGTGATGGTGCGTTCGAGCGCGGGTGTAGCTGTCATGTTCCCCTCGGGTCCTCGGATGGGACGCAACCGCGGCCGAACCGGGGCAGAAGGCCCGGCCACCCTGTGGCGCAATCCTACACGCGCATGCCAGGTCTGCCCCGGCCGGCGGAGAGGCTGCCTGGCCGATTTACAACCTGTTCATCCAATGTTGACGTCCCGGGAACCTTCTTCGCGTCATGATCGCTACTGGATGCGCGATCATCGCGCCGCGTACACTCGATCACCGGTCCAGCGTGCGAGCCGCCCGAAACGCCGCACATCCCGCCACGGAGGTCCCCATGACTGCTCCTGCACGCGAAACGACGGTTGAAGAGCGAGTCCGGCAGCAGATCGAACGGACAATCCAGCGGAGCATCAAGGGCCTCGAGTACATTTCGACGGGAGACCCCGCGGTAGGGCTGACGCCGAAAGAGGTCATCCATGCGCGCGGGACGCTGAAGCTGTATCACTACCGCCCACAGTCGGACGAGGTCTACCGAGTCCCGGTGATGCTCGTGATGTCGCTGGTTTCAAAGCCGTACATCCTGGACCTGACCCCGGGACAGAGCCTGGTGGAGTTCCTCCTCAAGAAGGGTTTCGACGTGTACATGATCGACTGGGGTGTTCCCCGGCCGGAAGACACGAAGCTCAGGCTCGAGGACTACGTGCTGGACTTCATCCCGGACTGCGCCGAACGGGTGATGAGAGACTCAGAAGAGGATGAGGTCTCCGTCATCGGCTACTGCATGGGCGGGCAGCTCGCGACAATGTACGGGGCGCTGCACGCGGATGGACCGATGAAGAACCTGGCCTGCTTCACGACGCCGGTGGATGCGGACGGGATGACACTGTTCAAGCAGTGGACGGACCGCCGTTACTTCGATGTCGACCGGGTTGTGGACACGCTGGGAAACGTGCCCCCGGAGCTCCTGTTCGCCTCGTTCGATATGCTGAAACCGGCGGCAAGAGTGGCGAAGAACGTGCAGCTCTGGGACAACCTCTGGAACGACGAGTTCGTGAAGTCCTACCGCATGTTCGACCGTTGGGCGGCAGACCAGATCCCGTTCCCGGGAGAATGCTTCCGCCAGGTGACGAAGGAATTCATGTGGGAGAACAAGTTTGCGAAGAACGAACTTGAGATCGGCGGGCGGCGGGTCGATCTTGGGAAGATCAAGGCGCCGTTCATCCATATCGTCGCCGAACACGACCACATCGTGCCGTACGAGGCCGCGAAACCCCTGGTGCCGATGATTGGAAGCGAGGACAAACGCGAAGTGATGCTGAAGGGCGGGCACGTGAGCCTTGTTGCAGGCGGGAACGCCATCTATCGTCTCTGGCCACAGTTGGAATCATGGCTGGGGGAGCGTTCGGTATGACCGAGGCAGCGCCGCGCAAGTATCCGATCACCTATCGCGCAGGGAGTCACGAAATCACGCTGCGGCAGATGACACCGGGAGACAAGGCGGGCCTCCTGGAATTCGCACGCGCCCTGCCCGAGCACGACTTGCTGTTCCTGCGGCGAGACATCAGCCAGGAGCCAGCGATCGACGACTGGATTTCCGAGCTAAAGAGCGGGGAGATCGTGACGATCCTCGCGGTCGAGGGTGGCCGCATCGTGGGGTACGCGACGATTCACCGGAGCCTGCTGAGGTGGACGGCGCATGTAGCGGAACTGCGCGTGATGGTGGCGGAGTCGGCGCGGGGGCTCGGGTTGGGACGGGTGCTTACGCAGGAGGCATTTGCAAACGCGCTGGCCATGGGCATCGAGAAGATGGTCGCGCAAATGACGCTCGACCAGAAGGGCGCGATCGCTACTTTCGAGGGGCTCGGTTTCCGGCCGGAAGCGTTGCTTCGCGACCAGGTGAAAGACCGGGCAGGGAACACGCACGACTTGCTGGTCCTCAGCCATGAAGTCGCGAAGTTCGAGTCGCAGCGGGCAGCCTACGGGGTTAGCCAGGCGTTCGGGTTTTAGCGGGCCTCGCCACCGGACTGTCACCGGATAGCGTCTTGTGATGGCGGGGAGCCGGGGGATCATGCATGGTATGAACCTTCTCCAGGCACTTGCCCCGACGACGATCGCTGTTGACCCGGTCGAGGGAATCCAGGGCCGGGTTGCGCTCGGCGCCGCGGTGAAAGCCGTGAAGGTCCAGAACGAGATGGCCAAAGACGTGGTCCGGCTACTGGACCCAGGAGTGGGCCGCCAACTCGATGTGAGCGCGTAAGCGGCGCCACCGGATCGGCGCGAGAAGCGCGCCTCCTTTTGAGCGGCCGGGCGATGGAACGGCAGCGTCTCTGATACCCTTCTTCCCTCATGAATGGCGTCGAACTGGCGGTTGTGGCAGCGGGCGAAGCCGACCTGGAGACGATCGCCGCCCTGGTGAACCGTGCGTTCCTGACGCACGCGCTGATGCGAGGTGACCGCACCGACGCAGGCGGTCTACTGGAGGAATCGGGAGAAGGCGGCCGTTTTATCCTCGCGAAGGCCGGCGAGACGATCGTCGGCAGTGCGATGGTCCGCCCCGTGAACGCTACCGATGTCCACGACGGGTATGCGCCGCCGGCGACTGCCCTGTACTACGGGCTCGCGGGTGTCGATACACGCCAGATGAAGCGGGGCATCGGCAGGCTGCTTCTGGGTGAGGCTGAGCGGATCGGGCGGGAGCACGCGCATACGCACATCGCCCTGAATACGCTGTACGAGTTCGACCTGGTGCCGTACTACATCCGGCAGGGATACGCGCCGGTGTTCGAAGAGCGCTTCGAGGCAGACCACTGGGGGCTACCGGAGCCTCACCGGGTCTGTTACCTGGAAAAGAAGCTTTGATGGGGCGAATCGTAGTCGCGGAGGCTTGCGACGCGGTGGCCATCAGCCGGGTGATCAACGCCGCCTACCGCGTCGAAGACTTCTTCAAGGTCGGCGACAGGACCGACGTGGGCGAAGTGGCGGCCTTCATCGAGCGGGAAACGTTCCTCGTTGCGCGGGGCGAGGACGGCGATATGACCGGGGTGGTCCGCGTGTCCGTCGATGGCGTTCGGGGACACTTCGGAATGCTCTCGGTGGCGCCCCAGGCACAAGGGACAGGGCTCGGGCGGGCACTGATCGCGGCGGCGGAGGATTTCGCGCGTGAGCACGGTTGCACCTGGATGGACCTGGAAGTGGCGAGTCCCCGACTTGAACTCCCCCCTTTCTACCGGAAGTTCGGGTACGAAGTGACGGGGACGGCGGAGTGGCCCGAAGCGGCGCTGCAGACATTGAAGTACCCGGCGCACTTCGTCGTTATGTCCAAACCATTGTAGGGCCTGCCATATCAGCGGCGGCCAAACTGGCGTTCGATCGCGTCGGTTCCGAGGTGGACGAGAGTCGGCCGGCCATGCGGGCACGTACGGGGTGCGGTCGTGTGCTCAAGGTCTTCGACGAGTCGCCGCATCTCCTCCATCGAGAGCAACATTCCGGCGCGGACGCTGCTGTGGCAGGCAACGGTGGCGGCTGCCCTGCCGAAGGGGTCGGTCACGCGCCGCTCACCTTCGAGTTTCAGGAGGAGGGCGGTCACCTCCTCGACGATGTCGCGGGCGCCGAGGCCGGCGGGGATGGAGCGGATGACGGCTGCGCGCTCGCCGAAGGGTTCCGTACCGAGCCCGAGGCGACCGAGTGAGGCGCGGTGCTCGTCCAGCGTCGCCGCAAGGACTGGTTCGAGTTCGAGCACGATGGGTTCGAGCAGGGGCTGTACGCCGGCCGGCTCGCTTTCCGGCCGGGCAAGCAAGCGGTCATAGACGACGCGTTCATGGGCGGCGTGCTGGTCGAGCAGGTACATGCCGTCGGGGCCTTCGCAAACGACGTACGTGGCGTTGAGCTGGCCAACGACGCGGAGCATGGGGAGGAGGTCACGCTGGGTCGGGACGACCTGGCCTGCGGATCCCGTTGGCGACACGCGGCCCAGGCCGAGGGCGGCCTGCAAGGGTTGGGGGCCGCCGAGCGGTGGACCCGGCACGGCGTGGAGCGGACGGGCGAGGATGCCGGCGGGAGAGGCGGCCTCGCTCCAGGCGACGGGACGGCTTGCCTCCAGGGCGAGCGCGATGGCTCGGCGGACGGCACGGCCAACAGCGCGTTCATCGCGAAAGCGAACCTCCGCCTTCGCCGGGTGGACGTTGACATCGACGTCCTCATCCGGGATGGCGATGTTGACGGCGGCGACGGGGAATCGGGCGATCGGGAGCTGGGCCTGGTAGGCATCGACGAGGGCGAAGGTGAGCGGGCGACTCTGGACCCAACGGCCGTTCACGAAGAGCGAGATCGCGGCGCGGTTGCCGCGGTGAACAGACGACGGACCGCAGATACCGGTAACGCAGATGCCACCGTCGCTGAAGTCGACGTCGAGCATCGCTGCGGCGGTCTCGGCCCCGTATATGGCAGCGAACGCGTGGCGGATGTCGCCGTCGCCGCTGGTGGTGAGCGCACGGCGGCCGCCGGAGACGACGTGGAAGGCGATGCCCGGGTAAGCGAGCGCGTAGTGGGAGGCGAGCACCACGACCTGGCGGCCTTCACTGCCCGGCGCGCCGAGGAACTTGCGCCGGGCGGGAACACGCAGGAAAAGGTCCCGGACGGTGATCGCGGTGCCGCGCGGGGCTGGCCTCGCGGCCCGCCGGACGACCCGGCCTTCAACCAGGGTGGCGGTGACGCCCACCGGCTCGGCCTCGACGCGGGAGACAATCTCGAGGTCTGAGGCGGCGGCGATGGAGGGGAGGGCTTCGCCGCGGAAGCCGAGAGTGTGGACGTGGCCGAGGTCGTCGAGATCGGCGATCTTCGAGGTGGCATGGCGTTCGAAGGCGAGTTCGAGTTCTTCCGGCTGGATACCTCGGCCGTCATCAGTGACGCGGATGAGGGAAAGGCCACCTTCTTCGATTTCGAGGGTGATGCGGGAGGCGCCCGCATCGATGGCGTTATCCAGCAATTCCCGGACGACGGAGACGGGGCGTTCGACGACCTCGCCGGCGGCGATGCGGGCGGCGATTTCGGGCGAGAGGACGCGGATCATGGTGCGGGCGGTCATTCCCCGCACTCGCGCCGCCGGCCTCCCCGCCAGGTTTGGGGGAGGGCGAACAGGACACGCGCGACGTTCGCCGGTGTCACTTGCGGGGGCCTTCGAGGGCGGCGCGTGCGGCAGCCCTGAGTTCGTAGAGCTTCTGGATGGCTTCGATCGGCGTCATCCCGTCGATGTCCAGGCGCGCGACTTCGGATTCGACCGGGGACGGGCCGCCGAAGAGCGATGGCTGGACCTGGGAGGCGGGGGGCTGCGACTGGAAGCCGACCACGGGGCGAGATGCCTCGAGTTCGACGAGGAGGTGCTCCGCGCGGGTGACCACAGCGCCCGGGAGCCCGGCGAGGCGGGCAACGTGGATGCCGTAGCTGCGGTCGCTAGGGCCGGGGAGGATGCGGTGCTCGAAGACGACCTCAGCACCTTCTTCGTGCACTCCGACGTGCATGTTCTGGACGCGCGGGAGGACGCCGGCCAGCGAGGTGAGCTCGTGATAGTGCGTAGCAAAGAGCGTGCGGGCCGAGACATCCTTTCGGTTGTGCAGAAACTCGACGACGGCGCGGGCGATGGCCATGCCATCGAACGTGCTTGTGCCGCGGCCGACCTCATCCAGGATGACGAGTGAATCGGGCGTGGCGTGATGGAGGATCTGGGCGGTCTCGACCATTTCGACCATGAAGGTGGACTGGCCGGCCGCGAGGTCGTCCTGTGCACCGATGCGACTGAAGATGCGGTCGAAGAGCGGCAGCTCTGCTTCGGTTGCGGGGACGAAGCAACCGGCCTGGGCCATGAGAGCGATGAGGGCGACCTGGCGAAGGAAGGTCGACTTCCCGCTCATGTTCGGGCCGGTGAGGACGACGACCTGGGATTCCTCGTCGAGCACGCAATCGTTGGGGACGAAGCGGCCGGGGCCGACGGCGGCTTCGACGACGGGATGGCGGCCACCGGTTATGCGGACCTGTCCTTCGGCGAAGCGCGGGCGGACGTAGGCGCGTTCGCTGGATACCTCGCCGAGCGCCATCGCAAGGTCGATCAAGGCGACGGCCTCGGCGACGGCCTGGAGGCTGGCGAGCCCGGCCGCGAGCGACTCGACGAGCTGGGCGAAGGCCTGCTTTTCCAGGTCGACCAGGCGGTCACGGGCGCCAACAAGGCGGGACTCGTGCTCCTTCAACTCCTCGGTGACGTAACGCTCTGCGCCGACGAGGGTCTGGCGGCGCTGGTAGTGATCGGGGACGTTGCCAGTGTTGGCGGAGGAGACTTCCAGGTAGTAGCCAAAGACCTTGTTGTGGCCGACCTTGAGGGTCTTGATGCCGGTGCGCTCGCGTTCCAGGCGTTCCAGGCCGAGGAGGAAGCCGCGGGCGTCGCGAGTCATCGCCCGAAGTGAGTCGATCTCGGGCGAGAAGCCGGGCCGGATGACACCGCCTTCATCGAAACCTGCCGGTGGGTCCTCGTCGAGGGCGGCATCGAGGGTGACGAGGGCATCGGCGGCGGCAGCGAGCCCGCGGAGCGCCTCGTGCAAGAGGCCGGGCACATCACCACCCGAGAGGTGCATCCCGAGGTCCAGACCGGCGCGGAGGCCCCCACGCAGCCCTGAGAGATCGCGGGGGCCGGCGCCGCGAGCGCCGACCCTGCCGAGGATGCGGCCGATATCGGGCATGTTTCCGAGGACCAGCTGGCAGCGTTCGCGTTCGATGGGGTGGGTCATCGCCCATTCGACGGCATCGAGACGGCGTTCGAGGGCATCGAGGTCGCGGAGTGGGTGCGTGAGCCACTGGCGGAGGAGGCGCGAACCCATGGGCGACTTTGCGCGGTTGAGCACCTCGAAGAGCGACGACTGGCGCCCGGGCTGTTTCAGCACATCAAGGTTGCGGAGCGTGCGCTGGTCGATGGCCAGGAGACCGGCCTCGCTGATGCGGCGGACGCGCTGGAGCGAACCGAGTGCGGCGGCGTACGTCTCGCGGAGGTAGGCGAGGAGGTGGGCGAGCGCGGCGGCCTCAGCCCGGTTGGCAACGATGGTATCGCGGGCGTGTTCGCCGAACTGGCGGGCCAATTCGGCGCCGGAGGCGATCTCGGACATCTGCGGACGAAGGACGGTGGAGCCTTCGCCGGCAGCGTCGGCGAGGTCTTCGACGAGCAGTTCCGAGGGCGCGGAACGGACGAGTTCGAGGGAGGCTTCGGGGCCAGAAGCGAGACGGACTTCGCCGGTGGTGATGTCGGCGAGGGCGAGGGCGGTGTCGTTGCCACGGACAGCGAGGGCGGCCAGGTAATTCGGGGCAGCGGCATCGAGCGAGGCATCGGCGGTGACGGTCCCGGCGGTGACGACACGGACGACGTCGCGGGGGACGATGCCTTTCACATCGGCGGGGTCGGCCATCTGTTCGCAGATGGCGACACGGTGGCCGCGGGCGACGAGTTTCGCGACGTGGCCATCGATGGAGTGGTAGGGGACGCCGGCGAGGGGGACGCGGAGGTCCTTGCCCATCGGCTTGGAGGTGAGGGTTATCTGGAGCTCAGCGGCGACGAGCTTCGCGTCGTCGTCGAACGTTTCGTAAAAGTCGCCGAGGCGGAAGAAGAGGATGGTATCGGGGTAGCGCTGCTTCAGTTCGAGGTACTGGAGGCGGATGGGCGTGGACACGCGGAGGGCTCCCCGGGGCGATAGGGCATTGTAGGGGGAGAAGAACGTTTGTGCGCAGGGAGGACTTCCCTAAAGGACGCTTTCGACATTGGTGCGGGAGAAGTCATCTCCAACGTAGAGGAGGGGGCAGGCGTACTCCGTTGCCACTGCGTGGGCAAAGCAGTCCCCGAAGTTCAGGCCGGCTGGATGGACTCCGCGGCCCCAGCGGGCATAGCTGTCTCCGACCTGGCGGGCCGACATCGCCGTCAGAGGGACGACCGCGAAGTCGAATTCGTCGAGCAATCGCGCGGCCTCACTGGCGCGGCCGCGCCGTCCCGCTACGACGAGGAACTCGGCCAACGTGCCAGCCGAGATGAGCACTTCGTCCTCCGAAGCGAGTGCCGTGACGCACGCAGCGGCAGAGTCTTCGTTGAGCAGGATCGCCATGATTGCTGATGTATCGACGGCGATCACGCCGGCAGGCCATCGTCGTCATACAGGAAGTCCTGGCTGCGGGCCGCGCTCGGGCCTGGCGATGGCTTGCTGGCGGCCGACGCGCGTACGGACTCGAGAATCGCCCGTCGCTCAGCCTCGTTAAGCCGCACCCTCACCGGCACGAGACGAACCGCGGGGTGGCCGTGCCGAGTGAGGATGACCTCGTCACCAGCCTCAGCCCGGCGCACGAGCTCGGTGAGTTGTGCCTTGGCGTCGGTGACGGAGATCTTCATGGTAGGAATTCTAGACCATTACGTGGTCTATTTGTGAACGAATCGACAGGAATCACCCGTGGGAGGCCAGCATGCGAGGGTGCGACTCCCTGGGGCGATAGGGCATTGCAGGGAAGGCGAACGTTTGTGCGCCGGAGAGTGCCTTCTATTCACTTTGACGACGGATTGTTCACGCAAGCGACGAGAACAGAGCGCGTCGCATCGTCCTTCATCAAGGCGCGCACCTCGGGCTCGCTCAAGTTCGCACGAACGCCGACCCCGTGCCGGGCGAGGCACGCCCTCGTAGCCTCGTGGCGCTCCCTGGTGTCGACTGGCCCCTCGAAGAGCGCGCGCTGATACGTCGTGAGAGACGACTCGAGCTCGGCCCTCTTGCAGTAAGACGCGTCCAAATGGGCCTGGGGCGAATCGACGGGACCGCTCTTCCATGCGAACTGGTACTCGCCTTCCAGAAGCGGGTCCCCGAGCCGTATCGGCTCGATACCATGTGCCACGAGACACGCCGCTGCCCGCTCGAATGCAGCCTCAAGCTCAGTTTCGGTTATCTCGCCATCGGCGAGCGCGTCACGCTGAGACTGGGAGATGTCGGCCCCGGAGGACGCCGGACTGTCGAAAGCAGCAGCTCCGTCGTTCCCTCTACTCGCGTAGAAGAGGGGCGCAACCGCCGCCGCGGCGAGTGCCACGAAGACCAGTGCCCATGACTTGCTGGAAGTAGGCGCTTCGAGATTCATGATGGGTAGTTCCCCTCTCGTTTCGTCTGGAGGATTCACTCGGCGTGTGTGAAACCAAAGATGTTGTTCGGGCTCCACGGAAACGACAGCTGATGATGCCCTTCAGATGCCTCGTTGTAGAGATACCAGTTCTTGTTAGCCATTCCTGCTGCATCAACATCGAACCAGTGCCAAGTGGTCGAGAAGAATCCGGCATGGACGTGGCTCGCCTGAAACCCTTGGCAGTTCGGGGAGTATGTGTAGCTGTAACTCGTGCCAGAGTATGTCTGGTACGACCCTCCCCACATATTGCACCCGCCTCCTGTCCAAGACCCTGAGTCGGGATTCGACGCGAGAGCCACGGCATTGGTCGCTACAGCCAGGATCCCGATGAGAGCTATCGCGAGCTTCCTAAAGGTCATTCCTGAGTCCTCCAACTCCTTGCTTCGCGGACAAGCATGGCCAAGTGCTGTGCGTCGAAGCAATGGAGCCAGCTCAAGCGGATTGAGTCATACGCGACACTACTTTCTGGCAAAGCAGGGCGAGAGCGACGCGATCTCTGCTTCCGGTAGCCGACTTCATCTCACTAACGTAGACCGCGACAGTGTGGTTACTGAGCCCGAGTTTTCTCGCGATTTCGGCGTTAGTCGCTCCAGAAGCAAGGAGCGGCACGAGCCTGAGTAGGGAGTGCCGGAATGGGGTTCGCCCTGCCTTCATGGTACCGCCCCTCCCAAGAGATGCCGAACATGCTAATCTGCGCTGCCCAGGTTCGCCAGGCTCTTCTCGGCTTCGTCGACGCTTTCGAGTTTGACGATGCCGCGCTTGAGGGCGTAGCGGATCAGGTCCGTGCGGCTTTTTGCCTTGAGCTTTTCCATGATGTGGGACTTGTGGGCTTCGACGGTCTTGACGCTCACAACGAGCTCGTCGGCGATCTGCTGGTTGGTGTGGCCCTCGGCTATGAGTTGGAGGACCTCGCGTTCGCGAGCGGTGAGGGTATCGAGGCCGGTCTTCTGCTCGGGGCGGCGGGCCTGGAGCTGGAGCTCGGGGATATCGAAGCCTTCGCTGAGGGCGGCGGAGTAGTACTGGTTGCCGCGGTGGACGGTCTGGATGGCGAGGACAAGTTCGGAGACGTCGCTGTTCTTGACGAGGTAGCCGGAAGCGCCGTTGCGGAGGGCGCCGGTGATCTGCTCTTCGTCGACGAAGCCGGAGAGGATGACGACGCGGGTGGTAGAGGATGCCTTGCGGATCTGGCGGGTGGCCTCGATGCCGTTGAGGCCGGGCATGACGACATCCATGAGGACGACATCGGGCTTGAGGCGTTCGACGGCGAGGAGGGCTTCGCGGCCGTTCTCGCAGTCGGCGACGACTTCGAGTTCGGGGCGGCTTTCGAGGAGCATCCGGAGGCCCTGGCGAATGACGGCGTGGTCATCGACGAGGAGGACGCGGATCTGATGCGAGTTCGCGCCCGATGCGCGGCCGAGGCTCCGGTTCATGCTCATGGACAGCCTCTGCTCTTCCCCCGATTGCCGCTGCCAGCGGGTGATGCCGGGCATGCGTTCGGGGGCCAGTGTACTCGGATGCGGGAGCATCTCAAGTAGTGGTGGGCCGCGAGACGCGGCGCCGTCTCAGCCGCCGTCCGGGCGCGATGGGCAGACAGCGCAGCGGGGAAAGGCTGCCGAGGGGTCGCGGCAGGGCACGCCGGCGTCTTCGAGGAGGCCCCTGGTGGTCCAGAGCGGGAGGCCCATGACGGCACAATAGCAGCCTTGCAAGGCGGCGACGGTGGGGACGTCTTCGTCCTGGATGGCGTAGGCGCCGGCCTTATCCATGGGGCGCCCCGAGGCGACGTAGGCATGGATTTCGACATCCGAGAGGGCCGCCAACTCGACTTCGGCGACCTCCGTGAGCTGGCGTTCGCCGGACGCCCCGACGAGAGCGACGCTGGTCGCGACTTCGTGCACGCGCCCGCGCAGGTGACGCCACATGTCCATGGCCTCGATTCGGTCGGCGGGTTTGCCGAAGCTGCGGTCTTCGTCGAAGACGACAGTGTCGGAGCCGATGACGACGGCGCCCGGGTTCTTGCGGGCGATGTCCTGTGCCTTGGCGAAGGCGAGGCGCTCGGCATCGACGAAGCCATCGCCGGTGAGGAGTTCGTCTACGTCGGAAGGGACCACGGCAAAGTCATCAATGAGGGCGGCGAGGAGCTCACGGCGGCGGGGTGAAGCGGAGGCGAGGATGACGCGCGGACTCATCTTCCGGCGATCCCTATCGAGGCGACGACGGAACGGAGGTGCTGCGGCGGGCGCCGTCTACTCAAGGCCGGGTTCGTCCACGATAATTTCGTCCGGCTCAACGGCATCTTCATCCGGTCCTTCCGGCGCTTCCGGGAGGCCGATGAAGGTGAGCCGGGAAACGCACTCGATGTGGCCGGTCTGGGGAAACATGTCGAGCGGGGTGACCGAGTCCAACTGGTAACCACCATTGACGAGAATGCGGAGGTCGCGGGCGAGCGTGGCCGGGTTGCAGGAAACGTAGACGACGGTAGAGGGCTGGAACTCGAGGATGGCGCGCATCACGGGAGGGGCGCAGCCCGGGCGAGGCGGGTCGAGGATGATTGCGTCGGGACGGACTTCGAGATCCGGGAGGATGTCTTCGACCTTGCCGACGAGCATCTCAACGTTGGGGGCCTGGGCGAGGTTGCGCTCGCTGTCCTTTGCCGCGCTGTTCGATTCTTCGATGGCGAGGACGCGTTCGAATCGGTCGGAGAAGATGACAGCGAAGGTACCGACGCCTGCGAAGCCATCGATGAGGAGGTCGCCACGTTCGGGGAGGGCTTCGCCGACGAGGCGGACCATCTGTTCGGCCTGGGCGTGGTTGACCTGGAAGAAGGCGGAGGCGCTGACATCGAAGCGGCGGCCGGCGAGCTCTTCTACGTAGGCCTTCTGACCGGTCTCAAAGGGGACGTCGGGGATGGCAGGGGTGATGAGGCCGGTGCCGGTCTCGGCGGAGTAGCGGACCTGGACCTGGTGGAGGCCGGCTCCGTGGCCCTGGAGCTTGGGGAGGAGGTCGCTGACCCAGGGGTCGGCGATGGGGCAGGAGTCGACCTTGAGGAGTCCGTAGCCCTTGCGGCCGATGTAGCCGACATCGCCGTACTTCTTGCCGGTGGAAAAGCGGAGGTGGTTGCGGTAACCCCAGGGCTCGGCGGCGCCGACGATAGGGCGGACGACGGAGTCATCGAGCTTGCCGATGCGGCGGAGCTGTTCGCGGACGACCGCTTCCTTGGCCGCGAGCTGAGCCGGGTAGCTCATATGCTGGAGCTGGCAGCCGCCGCATTCACCGAACAGGGGGCAGCGCGGCTCGACGCGATCGGGCGACGGTTCGATGACGCGGGTGGTGACAGCCTGGATGTAGTCCGGGTACTCGCGCTCGACCTGCGCTTCGACGAGCTCGCCGGGGGCGGCGAAGGCGACGAAGACGACGCGGCCATCGGCCCCGCGCGCGAGGCCGGCACCCCCGAACACGAGCGATTCGACGCGGACAGTGATGAAGGTTGGTTCGGCGGGTTCTTTGTAGCGCTGACCGCGTCGAGACATGGATCGAGGGTAGGGGGTGGGGGTGGTGCGGGGAAATGCGGGATCAATCGAGGTCCGCGACGACGAGACGGTAGCCAAGGTCAAGCTCTTCGAGGTCGAGGAGGTTGCGGTTGCGTTCGGCCCATCGGCCGGATTGGAGCTCTTGCAGCAGCATCTCCAACCCCGCTCGCACGACAGACTGGTCGAGCCGCGGAAACGTCGAGATTCCGGCACGGACGGAGGGATCGAGGTAGGACTCTGGCCGTCGCCAGAACGCGCCCATGAAGCCGTCGGTGCAGTCGTGCGGGACGGGGACGGTGCGGATATCGGACGTGCGCAGGAGTTCGGCGAGGCGATCGATAGGGACGGCGATCCGCTCATCGAGTTCGAGGATGGCGGGAATGTAGTCGATGAGCCAGAACGTCCGGGAAACATCGATGTCCCAGGTGAAGATGACCACGCGCCGGGCGACGCGGCGTATTTCGGCAAGCGACGCCTCGAGGTTCGCCCAGTGGTGGATGGTGAGGGCGGCGAGTGCCGCATCGACCGACTTATCGGGAAGAGGAATGCGTTCCGCGGTCGAGACGGCGGCGGGCGCGAGCTCGGGCGGACGCTGGGCGATCATGACGACCGACGGCTCGACCGCGAGGAGTGTCTGGGGCGGCTCGTAGGAGCCCTGTGCCGGCCCCGGGACGGTGACCACGGACTTGGCATCGCCGAGTGCCGCCCAGATGGCGTCGCGGATGCATGAGTCGGGGCGGCGGGTCTGGGAGTAGGGTCTGGCCGATGGTGTCGTAATGGGCTGCTTTCGGCGCAGCGAGGTGGCGTTGACGCGCTGGGCGCTGAGCCGAAAGGGCGCCGCCGATCTGGCGAAAGGAGAGGCCCGCGGTCACGGCCTCGCGGATTGCCTCGTCGCGCAGGGCACGGGCGCGGCGCACCTCATCGGCGGAGGCGGCCATCACGGTACTGGTGTGGCGGAGGCGTTCGAGGTGATGTTGGAGGAGGGCGTCGGTGGCGCGGTCGTGGCGGGAGGTGGCCATGGGGGCATGGGTGGGTGG
>JADJZF010000009.1 GCA_016719395.1 Candidatus Amarobacter glycogenicus
ACTAACACCGCCGCGCATCGCCATCCCGGAGCGCGCGCCCGACCAGGTGGTGGCGCACGACACCGACGTGAACGTGACGTTCGACTGGGCCGTGCCCTCAGGCGACTGGAACACGACGCACTTCATCCAGCAGGAAGGGAACCCGGCGCCGCTGACACACGGCCCGCGAAACATGGGACTGGTGATTTCGGATGCGAGCCGGGTCTTCGCAGGCGGCGATGTCGCCCGGCTCGCGGAGATCACGATCGGCAGCCTGCCGGCGCCCCACTACCCGCCGGAGCCGACCGAAACGCGGTTCTGGAAAGAAGGCAACCGCATCCTCGGCCGGCTCGTGGTGCCGGCAGCCGGGCGGATAGACGGCGGCGACGGCGACAAGGTCTGCATCGACCAAATCGAGTTGCGGTTCTAAGACGCGCGTCCCCGAGAACCACAAAGGCTTCCGGGGCGTGGCTACGACTCAGTCGTCCTCGACCATCTCGCTGGGCGCTAGAGCGCGGAAGTTGACCCGCCACTCGGTTGCCAGCCGGTCTTTGAGCGCGTCGGAGACGAGGTCTTTGTCCTTCCGCAGCAGAAGAATGAGCTGATGGCGGGCTCCTTGCCGAAGTCCGGCGTCAGTGCGCGGCTGTCAACTCAGGCTCGACCCGAGCCTTCGCCTCCGCGTCTCCGAGGTCGACCAGCGACGCGAGCGCGTCGAATCGGGCGTCCGTCGGATCGGTGTCAGCCATCTCCCACAGTCGCTCGATGACACCATCCATCGGTCCGCCGGCTAGGCGGAACTCGCCGAAGACGTGTGCGGCCGTCCCGCGGACGTGCTCGTTTTCGTCGCGCGTAAGCTTGAGCAGCAGCCCCGCAGCGCGGGCGTCGCCACACAACCACATGGCTCGGGCGAGCGATTCTCGAACCTCGAATGACACATGCTCGGCCAGAGGTCCCAGCGCGTCGAGATCGAGGACCGTAGGCATGGATGGCCAGCCCTCCACTGGAACGCCCTCGGGCCTGGTGCGGAGTCGAACCTCCAAAGGCATCCCCAGACGCAGAGACCTGGATCAGGTGCATCGATTGAAGTGCCGCCGAGACCACGCGAGGCGAACGGTCCCGCAGCATTGCCATGAGGAGGAAGGCTCGCCTGACGCTCCTCGGCGCTGTCCGTCGCCATGGAGATAAGCGATGCGGCGAAGTCGCGGCGCTTCACCGTCCGCGCGCGCCGCTCGACCAGCGCCTTCGCGACGAGTTCGGCGGGAGGCCGGCGCTGCAATGCTTCGTAAATCATCGAACCGAGGTCCATATCCGCTCCACTGACGTGGTACATCTCGACCAGTTCGGGGATGGATGCCTCCGCGAGAAGCGCCGCGCGCTCGTCCGCTTCGCGGAATCGCTGTTCCCAGTAGTCACTCGCCACTCAATTACGCCTCGCGGTTCCCGAGTGGTCGCGCCGCTTCGCAGGCGGCGATGGCTGCCTGGCACTCCGAGATCCACGGTTCTTCTTTCATGATCGGCAGCAGCCGCCTGAGAAGCGGAAGCAGAACCGGATCCGCTAACGTTGTCGCCGCTTCGAAGGTGTCCAGCCACTGCAGTGCGTCGTCATCGACGAGTTCATCAAGCAGTTCTTCCAACAAATACGGGAGCACGTCGCGGTCGCCGTGGTTCGCGAGCCCGTTGATCGCCTGGACCCGGATCTCCTGGTCTTTGTCGGTGATCCGTGCCCATAGTGCGGCACGGACCTCCGGAAGGTCGATGCCCTTTTCAGGTAATTCCATGAGCCAGAACGTAGCCCAGTCCCGTACATCCCGTGCGCCATCGCGCGTGAGTTCGCAGAGCAACAACACGGCCTCCAACGAGAGCGTATCGGGACCGTCTACCGCCGCATGCAGCGCGGAAACAACCGATTCACGAACGTCGGCGTCCGGGTGGCCGCAGAGTTCTCGGAGACGCGACAGGGCCATTCGACGATGGTCTTCGTTGTCTCCGTAGCCAAGGTGCTGGAAGGCACCAGCGATGCCAACGAGTGCATCTTCGTCCGTGCTGTCTTCCAAACGGCTGAGCAGGTGCGGAATCGACTCGTCCGCCCACGGCTTGTCGTCGCGGTATCCCAGCTGCGACAGAACGTCGGCGCCGATGCGCCGGTCGAGCCCATCCGGGCCGTTCAGCAAGCCGACGCACCGGTCGAACGTGCCGCGTCCCACGCGCCGCTGGAGTGCCCATATCCGTTCCCAGTACTCGTCTTCCACCGTGCCCGGGCCGCGCAGCTCGTCGAGAACCTGTTCGAAGTCGACGCTGTCAAACCTGTGGCCGACGAGATCCTCTCGTTGGTCGCTCATGAAGCGAGTTTCGACCATCCACCATCCACTGCACAGGCCCTCCGGTAGGGAGCCCCTCATTGGCGGGCTGGGGCGTGCGGCCGGGAAGCAGACGGCACCGCCGCGAAAACAAGGGGAACCCACCTCCCTTGCTTGACTGACAACCACAGATGTTCCCGCCGGCCGCGATTCCATGCGCGGGGGCGGTTAGAGCTTCGCTTCGCCCGCGAACTCCATCTCCAGCCGCTCGGCATCGAATGCGCGCTTGAGACGGCGGCGGAGGTCCGCTTCGAGGGACCACTTCGCCGCGGAGTGAGAGTCTCCGGCGACTTTGAGCCCTACCTGTCCGCCTGGCAGTGCCTCCTGCTGGACGAGCCGCGGGTGGGCTGTGAGTTCGTTACCTCGTTCGGCCGCGAGCTCTAAACAGGCACGGTTCACGATGGCGGCTGCCTGGTCGGCCTCGCGGAACGGCACTTCGAGTTCGATGACGAACCGGTTCAGGCCGGCCGTCCGGTTCGTCGCCACGGTGATTGCGCTGTTGGGGATGGTGTGGACGTTGCCGTCGCTGTCACGGAGCACGGTGCGGCGCGGGTTGATTTCGACGACCTCGCCGGTGATGTTCGCGACGGTGACGGTGTCGCCGACGGCGTACTGGTCTTCGATGAGGATGAACATGCCGTTCAGGACGTCTTTCACGAGCGTCTGGGCGCCGAGACCGAGAGCGATGCCGACGATGCCGACGCTCGCCACAAGCGCGGATACGTTCAGGCCGAATTCGCTGAGGATGAGGCCGGCGGCGACGAAGACGAGCAGGACGCGGAAGCCCCAGTTGAGGGTGGTGGCGAGGGTGCGCACGCGCCGCTCGATCGCGGCACGCTCTTCCAGGCGAATGCTGACGGCGCGGGCGAGCGCGCGACTGAGCACGCGGGAGACGAAGACGCGGAAGACGACTGCGAGGATGACGAGGAACCCAAGCGCGAGAAGCAGGCGGGCAACGTGGCCATCTTCCCAGATGCCCCAGTCCTCGATGCTCTGGGTGAGGGCGAGGAACGGGCTCACGCGGGCACCAGCTTTGCGTAGCTCTGCAGCAACCGCCGCGTCCCGGCTGTTTCAAAGGCAACCACATACTCGACGTCGCTGCCGTTCTTCTGGGCGCTGACGATGACGCCGGGGCCGAACTTCGGGTGGGCGACTCGGTCTCCGGCGGACCACATCGAATCCTCGGCCGGCTCGACGTTCTCGAACATCGAAGGCGCAGCCGCGGCCTCGGCGTAGGAACGCCCGGTGCTCCCGTATGGTCGTTTGGTGTGGGCCGGCACGTCGTTCAGGAAGCGCGACGGCGGGTTCGCTGCCTGCTGGCCGAATGAGAACCGCCGGTAGGAACGCGAGAGGTAGAGGAGGTCCATCGCCCGCGTCATACCCACGTAGCAGAGGCGCCGCTCTTCCTCCATCTGGCGGGAGTCGTCGAACGAACGGATGTGGGGAAGGACGCCCTCTTCGAGGCCGATGAGGAATACCACCGGGTACTCGAGGCCCTTGGCGGCGTGAAGCGTGATGAGGGTGACGGCGGGCGTTCCCTCGCGGAGCTCGTCGACATCAGCAACGAGGGCAACGTCCTGGAGAAAGGCTGCAAGGTCGCCCTGGTCGCCGCCCACGTCCTCGTATTCGGTCATCAACGAGCGGAGTTCGAGCACGTTCTCGATGCGGTCCTCGGCATCGTCGCCACCGTCATGGAGGTACTTCGCGTAGCCCGTGAGCGTGAGCACCTGGTCCAGCAATTCGGGAAGGGGGCGCCCAGAATCAGCCTGGAGTCGGTTGATGATGTGGACGAAGCCCGCGACCGCCGCAGCCGAGCGCCCGGTGATGGCCGCACCGAGCCCGCCGGCGACGCCTTCGCAGGCATCCCAGAGGGTCACTCCGTTCTCGCGCGCGAACTCATACAGGCGGTCGACGGTCTTGTCGCCGATGCCCCGCCCGGGGACATTGATGACGCGCAGCAGGCTGGCTTCATCTCGTGGGTTCTGCGCGAGCCGGAAGTAGGCGATGAGGTCCTTGATCTCGCGGCGCTGGTAGAAGCGGACTCCGCCGATCAGGCGGTAGGGAATGCGATGACGGACGAGCGCCTCTTCCACGGCACGTGACTGCGCGTTCGTCCGGTACATCACCGCGACGTCGCCATAGCTACGCCCGTCCGTCGCCAGGCGGCTAGTCTCCTTCGCGACGAACTCGCCCTCTTCCTCGTCGTTGTAGGCATCGTACGTCGTGATGAGGTCGCCGCCCTGGCGGTCGGTCCAGAGCTTGCGAGGGTGGCGCCCGGGGTTCTTACCGATGACGGCATCGGCTGCTTCGAGGATGGCGCCGGTCGAGCGGTAATTCTGTTCGAGGAGGTAGACGGCGCAGTTCGGAAAGTCGCGCTCGAAATACTGGACGTTGCGGACATCGGCCGCCCGCCAGGAATAGATGCTCTGGTCCGGGTCCCCAACGACGGTGATGTTGCCGTGGCCGGAGGCCAGCTTGCGCGCCAGCTGGTACTGCACCGGGTTGGTGTCCTGGAACTCGTCGACGAGGACGTGCTGATAGCGGTTCGCGTATTTCTGCAACATCTCGGGGACTTCGAACAGGCGCACGGCGTAGAGCAGCAGGTCATCGAAGTCCACAGCGGAGGCGGCCTTCAGCGCACGTTCGTAGGCGGCGTAGGCGCGGGCGACTACTTCGTCGCCGTAGCCGCGAACCGTCGAAAGGAGGGCCTCGGGAACAAGCATCTCGCTCTTGGCGTTCGAAATAGCGGAAAGGACCGCGCGGGGCGTGAACCGGCGAGGGTCGACATGGAGTTCTTCGAGTACGCGTTTCACCAGCGCAACCTGGTCCGCATCATCGTAAATGACGAAATCCGGGGACAGGCCAATGGCGCTGCCGTCGATGCGCAGCCAGCGGGCGCACATGCTGTGAAATGTGCCCATGTGGAGGCTGGCGGCGTCCTCGCCCAGGAGCCTGGCCGTGCGTTCGCGCATCTCGCGGGCGGCCTTGTTGGTGAACGTCACGGCGAGGATGCGCCACGGAGCGATGCGGTGCTCGATGACGAGGTGGGCGATGCGATGCGTGATGACCCGCGTCTTGCCGCTGCCGGGTCCGGCGAGGATGAGGACGGCGCCGTCACCGTGCATGACCGCCTGCCGCTGGGGCTCGTTCAGACCCTCGAGCAGTTCGGCCTGGCTGGCAATCGTCTCCATCCAGGGGATTCTAGCATTCGCTCCCTCGCCCTATCCATTTCGGTTTCGCCTCCAGTATTTGTCTGCGCTACAGTGGCTCTGCTGCGCGGCGGGAAGCGCGAGGGGAACAGTTGGACATGTTCTTGATTTCGTGGCCCGGCGGATCCTGGGAAGCGACCCTGAAGTACGGGATCGTGTTCACCGTCATCTTCCTCAGCGCCTTCTGGATCGCGACCGTCTTCTGGACCTACCGGGATATTCGCCAGCGAACCCGCGACCCGATCCTCCAGACGGCGGCCGTGCTGCTGGTATTGATCTTCAACTTCCCGGGACACTGGATCTACCTGATTGTCCGGCCCCGCCAGACGCTGAGCGAGCTCTACGAACGGTCACTCGAAGAAGAGACCCTCCTCCAGGAACTGGAAGACCAGAAGGCCTGCCCAACCTGCAAGCGCCGGGTGAAGGATGACTACCTGGTTTGCCCAAGCTGCCGGACCCAGCTCAAGGAAGCCTGCCGCCAGTGTTCGAAGCCGCTGAGCTATGCCTGGGTGACGTGCCCGTACTGCGGACTGGAAAAGCCCCCACGCGAAGGCATGGCGCCGCGCCCGGTGCGCCCGCCCGCGGCGGCGGCCCGCCCACAGCCCGTCGCACCACGCCCCCAGGCGCCGGCCCAGGAACAGCGGGCACAGCCGAGCCGGCCGATACAGCGCCCTCAACCGTTGAACAACCCCACACCAGTCCGCCCGGATCCCTTCGGCACCCGCGGCCGGGCCGCCGGCGCCACGGAAGATGGCCCGGTCATAGGAGAGTAGTCGGATGCCAGCACCGTTGTTGCCCGCCTACCTTCAGCGAATCGGATACGAGGGGCCGGTTGCTCCAACGGTCGAGACGCTCCGGGGCATGCACCGCGCGCACTTCTTGCAGGTCCCCTTCGAAAACCTGGACATCCAGCGGGGAGTCCCAATCGTCGTCGACCTGGACCACAACTACGACAAGATCGTGACTCGCGGGCGAGGGGGATTCTGCCTGGAACTGACGAGTCTGTTCGCATGGGCCTTGCGGGAAATCGGATTCAAAGTGGACATCCTCGGGGGCCGCGTGCTGGCGGCGTCCGGCCAATTGGGCGAGCCTTTGAGCCACATGGCGCTCGCCGTCTATCTCGACGAACCCTGGCTTGCCGACGTCGGTTTCGGGGGACGAGTAGCACAACCGCTGCGCCTGAGTGAACGAGGGCCTCAGACATCCGGCGCCTCCACATACACGGTGGCGAACGATGGCGATCACTGGTTGGTCACCTGCCTGGATCCGTGGCTGGCGCCGCAGGCTCCCCGCACGTATGTCCTGACGCTGCAGCCGCGGGAGCTGGGTGAATTTGCCGGCGTCTGTCATTGGCTCCAGACATCACCTGATTCGGCGTTCACCCGGGGAGACGTGGTTTCGCTCAGCACGGACCACGGACGGCTGAGCTACTCGCCCGGGCGCCTGACTATCGCATCAGGGGACACGAGGGAAGAGCGAGAGGTGGCCCCGGAAGGAGTCGGTCCCGCACTGTCCGAACACTTCGGCATCGTCCTGTAACCGAAAGACACTCCTCGCTCACACCTTCGCGAGCACCACCGGGAGCAGGGCTTCAGCGACAAGACGCTGAGAGCGCTCGTCGGTGTGGACGCCGTCGGGATGAAAGAACCCGAGCCGCGTCTCCCCACTGCCGAGCAGGTCTTCATGAAGGATCCAGTCGAAGTGCCGTTCAAGCGCGGCAGCCCTGAGCGTGCGTCCGACCTCTGCCTGGGTCTCGTAGAGCCGCGGGTTCAAATGCGCGAGCTGCCGTGTGTAGGACGCCCCGCCGAGGACGATAGTGTGGACGTTCTCTGCTCGGGCCAGGACGCTGAAGCAGTCGGTGTAGCTCTCGAGAAGGCCCGAGAGGGTGAGCGAAGGGCGAGTCCCGATGAGCCGGCGCCCTCCCCGGCGGATGGCCGTGAGGGCGCGCTCCTGGTTCGACCCGTGCCTGGCCGGATGGCGAGAAACGAACCGCTCGAAGCGCTCCGCAGCCGAGGCCACGGGCTGTCCGAAGCGTTCGCGCAGCCGGTTGGAAACGAGCTGGACGACGACACCGTACGTTGAAAGTGCGATGACGACGAAGTCGGGACGCTCCTTTTCGAGCTGGCGTTCAACGAAGGAGGCAGCGGATGGCCCAGCGAAGAGCAGGCGATGGACGACCTCCGTTTCGACTCCTGCCTCATGCACGAGGTCCTGGAGGACCCACGGCCAGCCGTCTCTCTGATTTGCGAGCCGCGAACCGTCGGTGTCGCTGTGGCCAAAGACGAGGAGCTTGACCCGGCGCCTCGGCTGGCCGATCCCGCCGGCCAGCTCAGGCGAGCGCTTCGAAGAGTCCGCTGCCTTCGAGCAGTTCAGCCATTCGATCGAGCTTGCGGTCTCCCTGGAAGCGGGTGTGATCGAACACGCCCTCAAGGGCGATGACCGTGTTCTCGGTGTCAGTGCGGCTCAGGAGCACCGGGATCCCTTTCGCCGACGCCGCATCGAAGAGGTATTCCGACGGCCGGCGGCCACCGGTAAGAATGAGCACATTGGGGTCTGCGCGGAGGGCGGCGAGATGCTGGTCCGTCTTGTCGAACCGTACGACGACGGCTTTCGACTCGAAGCGCCGGAGGTATGGCTGTCCCGCATCGGAGCCGATCGGGGCGATGACCAGGTGGTCGCTCGTCGCGCCGGTGTCGCCTTCCACCAGGACTTCGGCGTGGAGGGCGGCCTGCGCTTCGGCGACGCTGAAGCCTGCGAGCACGCGGTCTTCGCCGAGTTCGAGGACGGATGGCGCGCCTTCAGTGACATGGACGCCGGTGACACCGTCGACTCCGGTGACCACAACGGCGGCGGCGCCTGCGGGAGCGGCGGGCTTCTTTTCTGCGGCGACGACGACCAGCTTCGCATCGCCACCCGGGTAGGCGGCGAGCGGCCCCTCGACGACCAGCGTCTCGCCCGGCGCCACGGCGGGAATCGCCGCCACGGCTTCATCTGCGGAGCCGGGCGCGAAATCCAAGGAAGCGAACCAGGCGGCATCCGCGGGGGCATTGCCTCCCGCTTCTGCCAGGCGTACGAGACGCACAGGGGTGCCGGAATAGGCGAGCTTGCGGGCAATGGCCGCCGCGACGCCGGTCTTGCCTTCGCCGGGTTGTGCCGAACCTACGTAAATCACTGCCATCGACCCGTCCTCGGCGCCAGAGCGCCAGCGCAATTGTGACGAAAGGCACGGGTTGAGACAACGCAACGACCGGTTATTCGGCCTCCGCTAGGATGGAGCCATGCCTGCCACCCGCCGAATCACCGTCGAACGCAACCGTCTCCGATTCGCTGCCGCCCACATGGCCACCTTCGGGGGCGCCTGCGAACCGCTCCACGGCCACAACTACGATGTCATCATCGAACTCGAAGGCGAGCTCACGGAGGACTCCTGGGTGTGGGATTTCGGCGCCGTGAAGCGTGCGGCGCGGGCGCTGACCGACGACCTGGACCATCACTTCCTGCTCCAGCGCAACAGCAAGCACCTGGAAATGGTGGAGTCCGCGGAGTCGTGGACCGTCTCGTACCGGGGCAAGTCCTACACGTTTCCGAAGTCCGACGTGTATCCCCTCCCGATCGAGAACACGACGAGCGAATGCATCAGCGAGTGGTTCGCCGGGAGGTTGCTGGCGGCACTGCGAGAACAGGGCGCCACGCACCTGCGGAAACTTTCGGTTGGGATCGAGGAAATGCCGGGGCAGACGGGCTGGTATACTGTCGAGATGTGAAGCCGCCTCCCTTTCGAGGCGGTTTTGCTGGCAGTGGAGGTAGGCGATGCAGCTCGACTGGGACAAAGCGATCAACGACATCCTGTCGGAGAAGATGACCTGCCAGGCGTGCGGCGCGATGGGCGAGCAGATGATCGTGGGCTACACCCGCGAAGCGGCCGCAGCCGAATTCGCCACGCGCTGCAAGGAATGCACCGACAAGTCGGACTGTGATGCGCGCAAGCTCGTGGTGGTCTGCGAACCGTGCGCGCGCCAATATCGCGTGAACGGCGAGCTGATGGACGAAGCGGGCATGATGAGCGTCCTTATCGACGAGTGCCGGCGGAACCTGGAAGACTCGATCGACTACCTCGCCACCTACTGGAAAGAGGAGATCGAAGTCGACTTTGACGACATGGCGAAGGGCCTGGACCAGGTCGATCCCGAGCTCTTCAAGGAGGAAGACTCCTGGCGGCTACGCCTGGAAGAGGAGTACCTCCAGCTCCACCGTTGGTTCCGCGAGAACCATGTGCCCATCCCCGACCCGGGCTGGCGCTCGACCTACACCGAAGAGGTCATCGGCCTGGGGTACACCACGCTCCTCGGCGATTGAGCGACACCTCGATTCCCTGAAACGGGGCACCTGTTATACTCAATCGGAGCGCGGAAGTAGCTCAGTGGCAGAGCGCCTCCTTGCCAAGGAGGAGGTCGCGAGTTCGACCCTCGTCTTCCGCTCCAAGACTATCGAAGCCCGCCAACCCGGCGGGCTTTTTGCTGGGCGAGTCTCAGAGCCAGCGCCGCAGCCAGTACTGCTTCGAAGGCGATCTTCGCCGCATGCCAGGAACGCCCAGGGCGGTGCATCGCCACCTTCGGCACGGGAGATGCGAAGAAGTCGCCTCGAGCGAGCCCCGACTGCCTCCACCGGTCTCCAGGAAGCAGGTGCCGTGCCCGTCGAAGGCTTCTTCCCGGAGGTCCCCGCGGATGCGGCGGGCGACGTTCTCGGCGACGACTTCGGCTTCGCCGTGGGCGAACACGCCGGCCTTCGGAGGGCGAGGCCGTTTTCGAGCGGGATGACGGTGCTGTCGCCGATTGCGTAGACGTTGCTCGCCCGGGTGCGCAAGGTGGCCCGGTCGACCGGTATCCAGCCATTCGGACCAGCCAGGGAGCTCTTCGCGATAACATCCGGCGGGCGATGGGGAGGAATGACGACGGCGAGGTCGTGCGGGACCAGCTCCCCGCCGAAACGCAGTGCGGTTGGCTCGACCCCTTCGAGAGGCGTGCGCGGGTGGAAGGTGATACCCCGCGCGGCGAGCTCGGCCGCCACGCTGTACCCCGCCTGGGGCCCCGCTACCGGGAGCGGGAGCGGCTCGGGGGTGTACATGGCGATCTGCGAGACATCGCGGATGCCCCGCTGGCGCAGGTAACCATCGATGAGCATCGCCGTCTCGTATGGGGCAGCCGGGCACTTGTAGGGAAGCGACGCGATGGCGACGGTCACCCGCCCACCGGTGAAGCGGTGGAGTGCGTCGCGAAGGCGCTCCGCCGAGGGAAGGTCATAAGGATGATGCGTGTGTTCGGAGAGGCCGGGGATGCGCTCCGGATCGAGCACCGCCCCCAAAGCGACAACGAGATGGTCGTAGCCGACCACGCCGGACTCGGTCTGGACCTCGGATGCCGAGGTGTCGATACCGGTGACGGTTTCATGGACGAGTTCGACGCCGCGCCGTGAGAGCCCGGAGTAGTCCCGCGTGATCGTCTTCGGCTGGCGCTTGCCAACCATGAGCCAGAGAAGGGAGGGGGCGAAGGTGAAGGTGGTGGATCGTTCGATCAGGATCACCCGCGCCGCCGACCCAAGCTTCTGCTTGAGCCGGGTCGCGGCGACCTGGCCGCCGATGCCGCCGCCGAGCACGACAACGCGTTGAGGACTGTTCTCGGCCATTTCAATCTCCTTAGAAGACGAGCACCCGCTCGCTCTCGGTAATCCACGCTGCAAGGTCTGCCATGGTGGCCAGGATCGCCTCGGGAATAACTTCGCCCTGGCCGATCCCGCAACGGTTGATGCAGGTGGTGCAGATCTTGACCCTCCCGCCTCTCGGGAGAAGCGCGCGGAGCATGGCCTGCAGGTCGAACTCGGAGCCCTCGGGCATGGCGCCCTGGCGGACAACGTCGATGGCATCGTTCATGACAAAGATGCGAACCGGGGAGTTGCGATCGAGGAGCGTGGACGCCAGCCGCAACGCATTCCAGGTGGTGTCACCGTCGAACGGCGCGTGGCTGAGGACTATCAGGACCGTGGGCGGAGTCCCGGCCGGGGTACGGCCCACAATCCGGCGAGGCAGATTCTTCACTGAGCTGAGCATTCGGTTTTCCTTTCAGGCGGTCTGGAGTGGGAGGCCGGCAGCCCTCCACTCGGGAACTCCATCTTCGAGCCGCACAGCCGGGATTCCGCGAGACCGCAGCACTTCTACGGCGTCCACAGAAAGCAGGCAGTACGGCCCTCGACAGTAGGCCACCACTTGCTTTCCGGACGGGATGGTCGCCAGCCGCGCTTCGAGCTGCTCGACCGGGATCGAGAGCGAACCCGGGATGTGCGCCGCCCGGAATTCCGCTTCGGGACGGACATCGACAACGACGACTTCGCCGGTCTGCATCTTCGCCAGGAGTTCATCCCTGCTGATGGGCAGGAGCGAGTCCCGGCCAGCCACCAGCTCGACCATGATGCGGTCGAGCTCGGAGAGTTGCTCCCGCGCGAGTTCGCGCAACGAGAACCAGAACCGGACGACCCGTTCTCCCGCGACGCGGTAGTAGACTCGGGGCGGGTCCCGCCGCACCTCTGCGAGCCGGCATTCGGCCAGGATGCGGAGTTGACGAGAGGCGTTGGAGACACTGAGACCGGCTGCCTCTGCCAGGTGCTCCACAGTCTGTTCGCCCTGGCAAAGCCGGTCCATGAGCTTCAGGCGGCTCGGCGAAGAGAGGGCGTCGGCAATCCGCGCGAACTGGTGAAAGATGGCGTCGGCCGGTTCAACTTGCATAGTTGTGCAACTCTGCAACAACTAGCTTCGGGCGTCAAGAGGGGCAGAACCCAAGGACGTTATGTAGTGCGGCCCGGAAGCCCATCTGTCTGCTGCCCAGGGGGCTATTCGCTGGCGACCTCGAAGTCGCATCGCACCCAGCGATCGGCCGGGACCGGCTGCCAGTTCAGCATGTTGTACTTGATATGGCCGTAACCGCCGGAGAAGCCGAGCCACTTCACCATGCCCGGTTCTATCTCGTTGGCGCCGGACCAGTTCCTGTACTGCATGGGCTCCCAGCCGTTATAGGAGACGATCTGCCCCGGCTTCACGTTCGGCGCAACCTTCACCCTGGCATGAAACTCGCTCAGGTCGTTGAAGATCCGGACGAGGTCGTCGTCCTTCACGCCTCTTGCTTCGGCGTCATCGGGGTTGACCATGACGCTCGGCGAACCCCGGTGAGTCCCGAGGACGAGCCGATTGAAATGGTTCATCGAGTGGACGGACCAACGGTTGTGCCCAGACGACATCCCGAGCGGATAGTCACCGCCCATGGTTGGATTGGGCTTGTAGGTCGGTAGCTGCTCGTCGCCCTCGAGGAACCACTCGTGGTCGATATAGAACTGGGCACGACGGCAGTAGGTAGGAACGGTTCGCCAAGCTCGATGTGCTGGTAAACGGCGTGATCACGTTGTCCGGCTTCAGTTCGGTGGCCTGGCCGAGCATGTGGGGCTCATCCCCCATGCTGGTGAAGCGCATGAACCCGGTCTCACGCAGCTTCGCGAGGGTGGCCCCTTCGGGAAGCGTTCCGGCGAGCGCGGAGTCCCGGATTTGTTCATCGGCAACGGTCTCTTCGTCCTTGTAGTAGCCGCCCATGGTGTACCCCGCCACGAGCCGATCGTAGCGCGTGATGGAGCCATCGGGCGCCGTGAAGGCTTCGAGTCCTCGTTCCTTCGCGCGTTCGGCGACGGCCCCCAGGATCGCAAGGAAGATGTCCCATTCGCTGCGGGCCTCGCCGGCCGGCTCAACGATCTTGTCGGCGAGGGTGAGGTTGGCGACGAATGGACCGGGAATCGAAAACGCGACTTTTTCGTAGTGCTGGGCGGCGGGCAGGAAGTAGTCGGCGTTCTGGACGGTGGCGTTGAACTTGAAGTCGATCGCGATGACGGCCCGGAGCCGTGACCAGAGGCCCGCCATCGACTTCTTGCCACCACGAGTCCTTCGAAACGTGTTGCCGCCACACTCGATGTATACCTGTGGCTCGGCATCTTTCCGCGGGTGATCGAGGCCGTCCCACCAGCCAGCTTCGATGGCGGCATTCATGTACTCATCGAAGGTGCGGGCCATGGAGCGGTCGCTCCAGTCGGGGTTGTTCCAACGCTCGCGGAAGTCCATCTGGTTGTACCACCAGAAAACGGGAGGAGTATTCGCCTCGGCGGGCACATCGTCCCCTGTCCTCTCATCCATCATGCCGAGGAGGCCGCGGCGCCCCCTCGACCATCTCGTACGTGGCCAACTCATCGTTGACCAGCGAGGAATCCATCTTCTTGACCATCGCGATCGCGTTGTCGCGGCCGGCGATGACCGCCTCGGAAGCTTCGGCTCCGGGGCCGCGCTTGTTCATGGCGATCTGGGCGCCGTCGTGGGCCCCGACGCCCACGTCCTCAGGCCAGTGCCTTTCTTGCCCCAGTTTCCGCTGGCGGCGAGGACCAACGACATGGTTCGCTCGATCAAGTCCCCGTGGTACATCTTGCAGGCGTTCATACCAAGGAAGATGTTGGTGCGCCTGGTGGCGATCTTGCGGGCCACCAACCGGATGACGTCGGGATGCACCCCCGTGATGCTCTGCTGCTTTTCGGGCGTGTAGTGCTCATCGAGCTTGCGGCGGAGTACAGCGCAGACCGGTTCGACGGTGACGGTCCGGCCATCGTGGAGCCTGACATCGAACTCGCCTTCGAGGGCGACCCTGGCGCCGTCGAGCTTCAGAGTTTCGCGGTTCGCGAGGACCAGACCCTTTTCGGGATGCCAGTGATACAGCTGGTCTTCGCGGCCCAGGCCCTCGATGTCGGGCTGGCGCAGGAACTTCCTGTTGTCACGTCGGACCAGGAGGGGCATGTCGGTCTGTTCGCGCATGAAGTCCCAGTGGGCAATGTCTTCCGCGAACATCACCTGGACCAGCGAGAGCCCGAAGGCTGCATCGCTCGCCCCTTCGAGGTTGACCTGGTAGTCGGCGTGCGTGTGGGAAGGGTTCACATCGGGCGAGACGTTGATGATTTCCGCTCCGTTGTACCGTGCCTCGCTGAAGAAGTGGTAGAAGGAATCCGGGTGTAGACAGGGTTGCTGTTCCAGATGACGAGGGCTCGGGTGGAACCAATCATCGGCAGAACCTTCGACGTGGCTCTTGCCGAACGTGGCGTAGACGCCGCTGTTGAAGTCGCCGATGACCGCGTTGGGGTCCATCGCCTGGCCGCCAATGAGCCGAAGCGGCCCGTCGGGCCGCCGACGACCGCTTCCGGGGTGCCTTCGCGGATGATCGACCGCGGGCCATGCTCTTCGATGGCATCGACCAAGATGTCGGAGATCTCCCTGAGCGCCTGGTCCCAGGGAGATGCGGTCCCACTTGCCTTCGCCGCGCTTCCGGCCCGCTTGAGGGAAATTGGGCCCGGTCCGGCCCATGGAGCGACTGGCTCCAGGACGTCCCTTGCATGCAACCCATCGGGTTGAAGTCCGGCACAGCGGGGTCGATCACCGGCAAAGTACCGGAGGGTTCCTCCTGACAATGACGCCGTCCTTCACGTAGACGCGCATCGGGCACCCACCGGGGTAACAATCGACGCAATGCGTACCCCAGTGGACGGAGTCCCAGGTCGTGTTCTCGCGGTACTTGTTCATCTCAGTCCTACCCCAGCTGGCGAATTCCGAATCGCACCGGACCCAGCGACCGTTCGGCAGCGGTCGCCATGGAAAGGGCGCAAGCGTACCGCAAGGCTACGCCCGCTGAGGATGACTGCCGTCATGTCCGCAGCTAACCGAGGAAGGCGCGACGGGAGGCAATTCCCGGCGGCGACGGGGTGTTTCCGTCGGGCCTTCCGGACGGCCCCCGCCTCTACGGGACCCAGCCGGGCAACTCGGATGCCTGCCGGATCCAGCTCGCCACGAGGTCCTCATCGAGCTGGTCGCCCTCGTGAATGTCGAGGTACCGCACGTCCTTGTCCTTCGACTCGCCGGGGGGCAGGGGCTGCAGCGAACTTCCGCGGAAGAACGCAACTTTGACGTACCGGGTGAAGCAATGGAAGTTGAGGAACCAGCCCTGGCCCTCGACGCCGTAGAAGGGCGAATTCCACTTCACTGCTTTGCGCACCTCCGGGACGGTGCGCACGATGAGCGCGTCAAGCCGGCTCCCGGTCTCGCGCTTCCAGCCGGGCATGGCCGCGATATAGGCCTGCACGGGAGCGTCGCCATCGGCCTTCGCGATCTGTGGGTTGCCGCCCGCGAGGAGTTTCGGTCCAGCGGTGACGGAGGTTCCATTTCTCCCAGCCGTTGGCCGCTTGCCATCGCCCGCCGCCGCCCCGGGTTTGGCAGCGCGGGAAGGTCTCGACTTGCGGGAACTGTTGAGGGCGACGGCCTTCCCAACGAGCGCCTTGAAGTCGGCTTCGTCGACTTCTTCTCCTTCGTGGATGTCGATGGCGCGGCGCACGTTGCCCTCGAGGCTCGAGTTGAACAGACCGGCCGGATCGTCCAGAGACGCTCCCCGGGCGAAAGTCAGCTTCACGACCTTCTTGTAGGTTTCACCGGTGCAGATGATGCCGTCGTATGACCAAACCGGAGTGCCTCTCCACTTCCACTCCTCGACGACGTCCGGGGCCGCATCCTTGATGAGCCTGCGCATCCTGGCCAGGGTTTCCCCTCGCCAATCGGCGAGTTCGGCGATTCGCCTTGAGATGAGCTCCGATGCCGCCTGTCCCTGGCTCGCGTCCGATTGGTCCATGCTCTGAATCCTTGAGACTTGAGATGTCGTCGCGCCGCCCAGCGGCTGGTGCGTCGCATGCAAAGAGTTTACCTGAGGGACCCGGGGCCAGGTTGCCAGTTGGCAGTGCAGGGGGCGCGCACGGCTCGGGCCCGAAGCGGACCCTGGCGCAGTCGAGCCCCTTCAGCCGGCCTTGGGCACGGCAATGCCGACCTCAGCGCGTCTCTCGGCGGCCCGGGGTCGATCCGGTGTTTCCCGAGGCGATCGAGATGTAAACTCTGCTTCCGTTCGACAGGTCGAACGCCAGGCTCCGGAGAGGGGCGCATTCCGCCGCCGAGTCAACACCATGAACGAGAACCCGGAGCCCTCCGTGCCCTTGCTCCAACGCGCTGCAACGCGGCGAGCCATGCTGGCCGGGACGGCAGCGGTTGCCGCAGGTGGCACGGCCGCAGCAGTGGTTGCCCTGGCCAGGAGAGGGGATGGCGGGGGCACGGGCAGGCCGGACATCTCCTCACCAACACCCGACGACGCGAAGCTTGCGGCCGAAGCACTCAAGCAGCCGATTGCAGATCCGATGGCCCGGGCAGCCCACCTCCTACGACGGGCCGGCTGGGGTGGAACACTGGGGGAGATCCAGGCGTTCGCCGAACTCTCGCGCGAGGAGGCCGCCGACGGCCTGCTCAACTTCGAGGCGTTGGACAACGCGGCACTGGGACAACCAGCGACCACTCATCACCTTCGAAATGCAGCGCTGGTGGCTGACCCGCATGTCCTACACGGCGCGACCGCTGGAAGAGCGGATGACGTACATCTGGCACGGGTTATTGACAACGCAAGTCAGCATCCTGGAGATGATGGGCGCGAAGACCATCATCCAGCAGAACGAGCTCTTCCGGTCCCACGCGCTGGGGCGCTACGACGACCTCCTCCAGGCCGTGGCGAAGGACCCGGCCATGATGATCTACCTCAACACTGTAGACAGCACCGCCGAGCACCCGAACGAGAACTTCGCCCGCGAGCTGATGGAGCTCTTCTCCATGGGCGAAGGCAACTACACCGAAACCGACGTGCGAGAGAGCGCGCGGGCTTTCACCGGGTGGCGGCTAACACCCCTCCAACGGAGGCCGATCCCCCAGGGTCTCAGCACCCCGGAGCGGAACGAGTTCGTGAGTCAGATGTGGGCGACGTGGCAGCCCGAATGGCTCGTCGAACCGAAACTCCACGACAACGGAGTGAAGACGTTTCTCGGTCGGACCGGCGCGTTCGGGGGCGAGGACATCATCTCCATCATCATGGAGCAGCCGGCGACAGCCCGGTTTATCGTCCGCCGTCTCTTCAGCGAACTCGCCTACCGCGACCCCGACGAGGAGACGATTGGCCGGCTGGTCGACGTATGGGAAACCTCCGGCCACAGTGTCCGGGATGTCGTTCGTGCCATCCTCGTGAGCGACGAGTTCTACTCCATCCGCGCCTACAGCTCGCTCGTCCGCAGTCCAGTCGACTTCGCCGTCGGCGCCGTCCGCGCGCTGGAACTCGAGACGAACTGGCGGGGAATCGAGCGCGCCGCAGCGACCATGGACCAGACCCTCTTCGACCCGCCCAACGTCGCCGGGTGGCCGGGCGGCGAGACATGGCTGAGCTCCAGCACCTTCTTCGGCCGCCTGAACTTCCTCGACACGGTGTTCTTCCCGGCGGGCCGGGCTGCCCCCATTCCCGCCCTCCAGGGTGCTTCTTCTCCCGAGGTGCTTGTGGACGAGGCCCTGAAGCGGCTCGTGGACGACAACATCTCACCGGAATCGCGCGAGTCGCTCTACGCGCATGCGAGAACAGTGACGAATCCGCAGGAACGCGCGGCGGCGGTTGCCTACCTGGTGCTCGCCAGCCCGGAGTACCAGCTCATCTGACGCTTGCTGGCGAAGGCGTCCACTCTCGCAGCACAGAAGCCCGCTGGCCCCTTCTTGCCCCGTTATGGCGACTCTGTGTTCGAGTTGACGCGCAAAAGGGCGCGAGGTCGAGAGCTACCGCTCCCGGACTGCGTAGGTCAGGTGCGTCACCCGCGGGGAGGGCTCCGCGCCGACCAGTTCCAGGGCCACGCGGCTTGCATCCACGCCCTCGAACAGGCGGATGCCGGAGCCAAAAAGCACGGGCGAGAGCGCGATCGAGAACTCGTCGATAAGGCAGGCGTTCAGATATTCAAGGATCGTCTCTCCGCCACCGGCGATACGGACATCCCGGTCGCCGGCGGCCTCGCGGGCCCGGTTGAGCGCGGCCTCGATCCCGTCGTTGACGAAGTGAAAGGTCGTGCCGCCCGGCCGCTCCCAGGGGGCACGCTTCTCGTGCGTTACGACGAAGACCGGCGTACGGAACGGCGCCTCCTCCGGCCACGCATGCTCGCCGGCATCGAACATGCGCTTGCCCATCACACTCGCGCCGGTGCGCTTGAACGTCTCCCGCAGGATGTCGTTATCGCGCCCTTCCCTCGCCCCCCTCGCCGAGCTTCAGGTTCTCTCGGAGGAACCGCAGCGGGAAAGCCCACTGCTGCAGTTCCATCCACTGCTGCCCCATCAAGTCCCCGAGGGACCCGGGCGCGATAAACCCGTCCAGCGACATTGTCACGCTGAAGAACACCTTTCCGGCCATCAGTCCTCGGCTCCCTTCCGGACGATCTCGGCGATGTAGGCAGCAAGGTTGCCCAGGGTCTGCTGGCCGCCCTCGATCGCGTGGTACTTCTCGACCGCCTCGTCTCGCAGCTCTTTGCTGGGGAACATCGTGCGCATCTCGATCAGGGTCGCCGCCCCGTCGCGCTCCAACGTGAGGACCGAATCGAAGGCGTTGGGGTCGTCGCGGGACTCACCGTGGAGCATCGCGATCCGTTGCGGCGGGAGGATATCGGTCCAGGTGATCCACTCCTGGTAGTCCGTCCCATCCGGGCCGTGCATCACGAAGTCCCACACTCCGCCGACGCGGAACTCGAACGCCCGCGTGGTCGTGCTGAACCCCTCCGGCCCCCACCAGCGCGACAGGTGCCGCACCTCGGTGAACGCCTCGAACACCAGTTCGCGTGGGGCGTCGATGATCCGCGAGATCACAACCTCGCGGTCGGCGTTCGCGGACTGCTCCGGCACTTCCTGTCCCGTCGCGCTCATCAGCTACACCTCCTGCCATGCTTGCTTGATGTCCTGCACGTATGCATCCAGCCGGTCGAAGCTCTCGTTCCAGAACCGCTCGAAGCCGCCGGTCCACTCGTAGACCGGACGCAGGCCGCGAGCGTCAATACCGTACAGCCGCTGTTTGCCCGCCTTGCGGTCTCGTACCAGGCCGACCTCCCGGAGCACCCGCAGATGCGTTCAGGCCCCGGCTGGGTGTCATCCCCAGCCCTGCGCCAACTCGGTCACCGGCCGCTCACCCGCCCGCAGCAGAACCAGGATCTCCCGGCGCTGCGGCTCGGCGATCGCATTGAAGACGTCCGAGGTCGTCGATGCCCTTGCCATGGAGTCATCATATGCCTATATTGGCATGTGTCAAGCAGGGTCAGGCTCCTGGCCTCCCCGCACGCCGGGCATCGGCCGCGTCAGGCAGGGCAAGTTCCGCGACAGTCAGCCCGAAGGCGAAGACATCGGGTTGATGCTGCCGGCGTTATCGGGCGGCGAGGTGCTCCATGACCTTCCGCAGCCCGGTCACGACCCGTTCATCACGGGGCCTCATGTCAGGCTCGAACCGCTTTCCCAGCAATTCCTGTATGCCGATGACGTATCGAGCAGCGATGACTATCCGCTGCTCGTCGGTATATCCTTTGTCTCCCTCGGAAAACGCGCGCGAATTCCTGGAGTACGACTTCGGATTGAGTTCGTCAAGCACTCCCAGGTTGAACCGCTCCATCTGGGCATCGTAGTCCGATGCCAGCAAGAACCTGGACGAGTCCATCGTCAGAATCTCGTCCTGGCTCACGATTTTCCCCGCTCTGTTTATGCCGTGTTCAAACTTCGTATCGACAAGGATGATGCCTTCGCTGCGAAGCACCTGCGCTGCCATCCCGAAGGCCACCAGCCCACTGTTGCGTATTGCCGTGTACTGCGCCGATGTAATGTCTCCCTGCCGGATCATCTCCTCAGCGGACGATGTCACGTCGTGATCTTCTGACTTCGTCGAAGGAGTGTCCATGACGTATGGCAGCGGACCGTTCGCAACCAGACCTTCAGGGATAATGTGCCCTGCAAACGTCGTATCTCCGCGTTTCCATGCCTGATAGAGCGAGGTCGAAGTTGAACTCGTCGCCATGTATGCCCTGAATGTGTTCTCGATGGGGATGAGCTGCAGGTTTTCGGCAGCGATGACGACGTCGTTATCCTCAAGACCAGGTACATCAAATTGCGACGTTCCGATTGCAGGTTCTACCAACCGTCTCATGTAGTTGTGGTTGGCCGCGAGGATCTGGTCCTTGAACGGGATGTGCCCCCTGTTGATATCGTGTGTCGAGATTCGCTGCGTCCTGACCATGATCCGCAGCGGCGTCCCGTCCCGTGTGACAAGCGGGGGTTTTCCGCTTCGACGACGCTGCCGTCTTCTCCTGCAAATTCGACTCTCCCCCCGTGGATAGAGTCAGAGACTTTTCCCGGCCGCACCGTGAATCCCTTCAATCCGGGAACGACGCCCGAATCGAGGAGTTCCTGGGTCGTGCTGACCCCTCCTTCGGTCGTCATGTAGCTGTAGACCAGGTCAAGTGCCTGGGCTTCAGTCAGAAGGTCGTTATCCATCGGTATCCTCATAAAGGTGGCTTCGGATCGCGGTCTGCCGCTCTATGATAACGACCAATGGCACCACGCCTTGCGGCGATTTGGTTCGGCAGGCAACGGCCGGTTGCCGGAGGATTCGTGGTCGCCGAGCAAGGCTGCAACCTCTGGTTGAACCTCGACCAACGTCCCAAAGCCTCGTTCTGGATTCAGAAGGCTCGGTTGACTAGCTCGATTCGGCCTGGCAAGTCGCTTGCGCGGCGCTCGCGGCGAGTCCTGTCGCCGCCTCGACTTCGGGCAAGGATGGGACCACATCGGAACTGCAGACGAGGCAAGCGCGACCGAAGACCGGTCTCGCTGAAGCCCCGGGACGGCTGATTGCCCGACCAATCTCGCAACCACAGCGCATTTGGCGATCCCCGGACGTTTCGCCCTGGGAGCGTCCAATCCCAGGGGCAGCGGGTGAGTTACGAGGCCTGTCGAGAGCACGAGGATCAGGTAGCGGGCGAAACGCGGATCACGGCCCGCCTGACATCGCCGGCCCGCCCGACCGATAATGGGGCCACCCGGCGCCACGGAGAGTCCCGTGCCCATCCACTGGCGATCTTCGCGACAGCACCTGACTCCGGTTCGCCCGTGTTGCAGCGCCGTGAGATCCGTGGGCTCCGATTGAGCACGCCTCCGGCCCCCAACGGGAGACCGGCGTGGTGGGCGGTGTACCGCCGATTCGACCGCTTCGTGGGCCGCCGTGAAGCTGAGACGTTCCGGTTCATCGGGCACTTCTTCCCGGATACGGCCATCGTTCACAGCCGCCGGATGCAGCACCTGCTGTCCTCGAAAGTGCTATCCGATGCGGCCCGCGATGCGACCGAGTATGCCGCCCTCGTCGCCGTTGTTTCTCAAGTGGGTCAGTCTTCGAGTCATCCCTCATGACGGTCGCAATGCTGCTGCCACCTGCAGTGCTCGGTCTCTACGCTGGCGAGGTCGCCGACTCGCTGCCAAGAGGACGGTCATCGCTGGGGCTTACGCGCTCGCCGCGGGCGCCGCTTCTTGATTCCGACCATCTTCGGCACCGAAATAGGGCCCCGCTCAGCAGCACTTGTATTCCTGGTGTCCGCGTTCGGACAGCTGGCAGCCGGCGGAGAACTCCGTAGTGCCACTGGTGGCCAGCGAAAGGCAGGTGGCGAGCGCGACTTCGATGCTGGGCCTGGCGTCCAGCCTTGGGCACCGGCTTCGGGATGGCGCTGCTCGCGCCGATGTTGCTCAAACTCACAAGCGTTCGCGTTGTCCTGTACGCGTCGGGGCTACTTCTGGTTGTGGCGGCGACGCGGGTGCTTCACATCCATACCAAACGCGACATCGGCGCGGGAGTCGTTCGACCGAATCGCAGGACCTACGGCGACACATTCACCTGGCTGTTCGCCCACCCCAGTATCGCCACAATGGTGGGTGTATCGGTGCTGGTCGGCGTGGCCAACGTGTTCATGGCCGCGCTGGCGCCGGTCTACGTGCGCGATGTCCTGGATAGCGACCCAGCGGACACCGTGTTCGTGATGGGTCCTGCTGGAATAGCTGCGACAGGGTCTCTGTTGGCTGCACCGCTCCTCATCGAGTGGCGGGGCGAACGAGCAACGGCGGCGTTTGGGCTGGCGCTGGTGATGCTCGCGCTGGTCGCCCTCGGACTCGTCGAACGCGGCATTGCCGCGATTGCTGACCCGCTCAACCCCATTCGGCTGGGAGAATTCATCGGGTCGGGCCTGAGCCCCAGGGTGCGCACGGCCGCCTGGCTCAGCGTGCCGCTCGGCCTCGGCACCGGCCTAACCGGCAATGCGGTGAGGACATACATCAACCGGCGCGTGCTGTCGTTTTCAGGGGCGCACATTCGCCGCCGAAGTGTGCTCAAAGCGCCATCGCAATCATTCCGCTGCTGGCCGTTTCCGCGCTCGCCTCCCTTGTGGGAGTGAGCACAATCCTGGTGCTGACGCCGCTGGCCATCTACGGGCTGCCCTGCTGCTCATAGCGCTAAGTCGCCGGTTTGGCGGTGAACCGGTCACACCGAAGGGGGTTGGTCTTCTCGACGTTCTGGGACGAGATGCCCGACGACGCGTTTGTCCCGGTTCGCGAATGATGTGGCCAACCTGGCGCCGTTCGCCCGGTGCACGAGCGCTCGTCGCAGCCTGAGTGGCTCGCCGAGGCAGCATCAGGCCGGTGGCCCGGCCACACCGTCGCTCGCCTCCGGTGCCTGTTCCGACGGCAACAAGGACTGCAAACTCGGTGCCGAAAGCACTTGACGCACTGACAGCGATTTCACCGGCTGCCTCGGAAACGATCTGGTAACAAGAGGCGAGCCCCAGCCCCGTCCCGCCTTGCGAACCCCGGGTGGTAAAGAACGGCTCGAACACGTGCGGCAAGACTTCTGGAGCGATCCCTGCGCCGGTGTCGACGACGCGGAGCCGAGCGTAGCGCTTCGTGTGACGGCGCCGCTCAACGCGAGATCTTGACGGCGTCGCAGGTTAGGGTGATCCGGCCGCCTCCAGGCATCGCATCACGGGCGTTCATCACCAGATTCACGACCACCTGCTCCAGCCGATGCCTCTCCATCAGCACCATCAGCGGGTCCGGTGAAGGCAAGACCGAGAGTTCGATTCCGTTGCCGACGACGCGTCGCAGCATTCTTCCGACATCCTGGCAGACACTCCCGATGTCGATGGCGGCGCGCAGATGTGGCGCCGGATTGGCGAATGTGAGCAGTTGCCTTGCGAGCGATGAAGCGCTTTCAGCGGCAGTGACGACTTCTCTTAAGTCAGCGGCCGTAGGGCCGTCGTCGTCCAGCTCAGTCAATGCAAGGCGAGTGAACCCGAGAATGGCGGTCACCAGGTTGTTGAAATCGTGGGCAACTCCCGACGTCAACCGCCCGATGCTGGCCAGGCGCTCCTGCTGGAGCCAGCGCTCATCCGGGTGCCTCGTTCCCGCGTGCCCGCCACGCTGGCAGGCACCGCAAGTCGTCGCGCCGAGGGACCCGAGTCCGCAGTGATTCTGCGCGCGAAGCAACACCTTTCGAGCTTAGGCACGGTTCGCAGCGATTCGCCACGACATTTGTCGGATGCAAATCACAGATTGGTCGAAACCGACAGCAAGCGCTCGATGTCGAGCAGCTGGATTCTGCCGGGGAAGAGTGCCACGAGACCTTCATGGCCATCTGGCGCAACACTCTCCCCACTGCGTCGGGCGAGCTCGCGATAGCATTCGCAAGATCCTCGGCGGTAAGTCTCGCTTCATATCGTTGAGACTTTCGATTCAGCAGTGCCAGAACCAGCAGATGCCTCGTTGCTCTCGTCGTGAGGTCCCCGGAGGCGAGAACGGAGGCCGCGGTGACCATACCTTCGACGAGCCGCGCCAGGGCGTCCGCGACGGCCACGGCCAACTGTGGGTCGCCCTTCGCTCTGGCCCGCAAGAGTTCAAACGGACGGGCGAAACCCTCGCTGCGGACCATCGCCTCGACGGTGACCGCCGCAGCCCCGGAAAGGGCGTCTGGTACGCCTAGTACCGCCCCTGGCGGCGCATATGCCAACGTGGCCTGGCGACCGCTGGAGCTAGCTACCAGGGCACGCAGTGCCCCAGAGCCGACGACACCGACCCATGGAGACCCCCGTTGCGTTGGAAGGAGCTCGCCGGCCTTGACGGCGCGTTTTCTACCGACCTCGCGGGCCACACGAATCGCGGTCTCGGAGACAGGCAACATCAGAAATCTGGGAGGCTTTGGTTCGTCCCCAGGGATTCCAGAGCGGGCTGGAACCGAACCGTCGGGCATTCCCAGATGATAACACTCCACAACCGGGGACCAGGCGCCTCCCAAGTCAGAGTAGAGTCGCCCTTCATGCCTGATCACGGGCACGGCCACAACACGACGCTGGACGCATCCACGCGGGTCCGTTCGAGGCTGGGAGTGGGTCGCCTCACGCAGCCTGATTACCCTGGGGCGGGAGCTGCGCCCCGCCAGATCACGGCCGCCACCTGGCGCACCATTTCTTCGAGCGTCTCTCCGCCGTGCACGCCAATCCGTTCGAAGATCGCAAGGCTGGCCATCGTCCCCACGAGCGCTAACGCGACTGCGGGTGAGGCGCCTTCGACTACGTCGCCACGCGCCTCCAGGCGCTTGAGCCATGCTTGCAGCCCCTCGACAAGCTGGTTCAGGGGAGACTCGGGGTAGCGAGCCACGAAACTCTCGTAGTTGAAGTCCGGATGTGACACCAGGGGGGAGAAGGACGGGTGCGATTTCCCTGAAGTACGCCAGCACGCCTATTGCGATGTCCTCCATCCTCCGTGACGGCTCTTCCGAATGCGGCCGGGACACCAGGATCTCGTGGAGGTTGGGCGGCGGCGGGAGCATAGCGGCGAAGAAGAGTTCGGCCTTCGTCTTGAACCGCTGAAACAGCACCGCCTCGGCCACCCCGGCAACCTGCGCGATGCCGCGAGTGGAGGCCGCGAAGCCCTCCGCGACGAACCGCTCGCGTGCGACCGCCAGCAGTTCGTCATCTTCTGAGCCGTTTTCGACGTGCCATACGCGGCCGTCACTCCTTCGCCTGGGGTTCGTCGTTCCTGGAGAGAAACAGCGCCGTCGTGCGGACTGTGCCTTGCCGTTGAATGTCGAAGCCCGCGGCCGTCAACTCGTCTTGCCAGAAAGAACGAGGACGCATTCGCCCGACCAACGGCCCGAAGGCAATTCTCAGCCAGATATTCGGCACGATAACGAGAAGCAAGAATTGACCGCCGGGCTCCACCACTCGGTGAATTTCGCGCAGTGTCTTTCGGATCCCGTCGGGCTCGAGGTGGTCAATCGCGGCCGAGCTCATCGCGCCCTGGAACGAACCGGGTTCAAACGGCATCTCGCGCATGTCACCAGGGCGGATGGTGGCTCGATCCGCAATGCCCGCGAGCCGGAAGTTGCGTTCCGTATTCTCCGCGCCGTGACCATGGATGTAGTCCGCGCTGAAGTTGTCCCAGCCCGGTGAAAGTCAGCCTCGGACGCGCGCGCCCGAGCGCGATGCTGAGCCTGCCCGAACCGCAGCCAACGTCCAGGACCTTGCCCGAGCCATCGGCCAGAAAATCGGCCGCGGGAAAGCTGCGATCTCGTTCATCCGCACGCCGAACCTCATCACCAGGAAGCCGGCGACGCCCCAGGCCGCCAGCACGGCCGGGACCAACCAGGCCCACCACGGAAACCGAGCAGGATGAGCGCGACAGTCGTCGCCGCGAAGACGAATGCCGGGCAACAGGTGCCCGTACGTCCAAATCAGTGGTAGCCCAGGTCAGGGCTGCGCGTCTCCGTTGCCGGGGTGGGGGTGGATGCGGAAATACCGTGCGCCATAGGTCACCTGCTGGAAAATAAGTGAGTGCTTGCTTAGTATTACTCTCAGGCCAGCGCCTCCGCAAGGCCAGGAACGGGAACGCGGGAGACCCGGTGCGCGACCCGAAGCCCGGTGATGTCGTTGGCGAGTGGGAAAACAGTCTCCGGCGGGAGGTCTCGTTCATGCGGATTTCGGAAACTCCAGCGGCGAAGGAAGGCAAGCGGGAGCTGTTAGAGGTCCACGCCTACGAGCGCGATGCGCACCTTGCCTGTGACCTGGACGCGATGATGTTGAATCAAGCAGATCGCTTCACTGCGGTTGGCAACGGAGGTTTCCGGGTCCTCACCGGGGCCGAGATGCGCCAGCTCTTCGTCGGGGCGTTCGATCGCGCGACCTACCACGAGTTCGACGATCTGGAAGGCCCTGAGATTCACGTCTCCGACGATGGCACGCTGGCGTGGATGGCCGTACGAATAAAGGTCTGGAAGTCACAGATTGATAAGGAGGGCGTGACGCAGGAACGCCGATTCGTTTCAAGCGCCATTTACACCTACGAGAATCGCGCCGGCCGTTGGCTGCGGACGGGCTCCAGCGGAAATAGCGTTGATCAGCCGCCGGAACAGGCTGCTCCAGCATCGGCTTAGGCGACGTTATGGCGACGCTAGATTCGTGGTTGCCGAGCAGGGATTCGAACCCCGACCAAAGGCTCCAAAGGCCCTCTTCTGGATTCATAAGCCTCGGTTGCCCAGGTCAGTTCGGCCCGGCAAGTCGCGTCGGCGACGCCGGTGACGAGTCCCGTTGTCGCCTCGTTTTGGGGCAACCATGGGACTATATCAGGGCACTTAACGGCGCGACGTTCATCGTATCGGCGCCCATCACTTCGGTGAGACCAAGAAGTCTGATCTGGGAATGTCGCGAAACCAGATCCCTTGCGAGTTTGCCGCATCCAAACTTGATCCCGACGATGCCACTGCCAGCCACGCGGAATTGGATTCCTGCGCCTGGCGCTCTGCTATCGCTCTCGAGCACCACGAGAATTGTGAAATCCCCCGACGGCACCCAAGAGCCGGCTTCGGTTTGACTCTTGTAGACGGCGAAGAGGCTGCGAGGCTGTGCTGCCACTGATCGTATGGCTCGCAGGACGCTCTCCGACTCAGCGGCGTCGCAGTCGGTCGCGCGGAAAACGTTCATGATCGTGCCCTCAGGGGCTCCTTCTGGGCACTTAGGCAGCTCCCCGGTGCCCTTGGGCTCCAGAATGCACGGAGTGGGGGTAGCCACCAGCCGTTGCTCCACCTCCTCGGCGGGGCCGAGTAGTGTCGCCACGAGACCGTCGAGCGTCGGGTCGCCAGTGCTCGTGTCCGGGGGATGGCCGTAGCCTGAGAGGTTCGTCGGTGACGGCGTGGCCGACTCTGTTCGACAACCGCTATCGACAAGCGGCAGTTGGACGTGTTTTGGATTAGGAATGTTGAGTTCTCGCTGGTCGACTTCTGCTCGATAGGTCGTTGGTGCGGCGAGAAAGGCGGCTTGTGATACTGGATCGAGCTGGAGCGGCCCGACCACTATCAGCGATGGATTGTCCTCGGGCACCCGCGGAACGCAATGGGCGCCGCTGAAGTAGCCAGAACCCATTACTTGGGCCAGCCCAGCAGGGGATCCGTCAGGGCCGAGTAACGTGACCTCGCCTAGCAGACTTCGGGGCACGAAGAGCCAGACACGCAACCTTTCGCGGTCCGGCCAGTTATCTGCGCCTTCGTCGACTGCCCAGTAGACCGCGTCCGGCGCGGAGGTAGGAGTCGGTGTCGGCTCGGGAACGAGAGTGGCTGTTGCCGTCAAGTGCCGGAGGAAGGAACTGTTGCAGCGGGATCGCCGGACGAATCGTCGTCAGAGCACGCTGTGAAGGCCAGGAGCGATGCCCAGGGCGAAGCAAGGTTCCGACCGCACGCAGGCGGGTGGACATCGTCTGCCGCCTGAGCTGCAGATTTAAGTTACGAGTCCTGTTGTCGCCTGGTTTTGCGGCAACCATGTGATCTACCAGCTACCCAAGCGACGTCGGTTCGAGCGCTGGCGGCGCTCGCCCGCAAGGGCAATCGCGCCGGCCGATACGACAAGCACTCCTAGCCACAGCAACCCTGGAGATTCGTCATCGGAGTCACTGATGGGTCCCGTCCCAGTGGGAGGCGGCAGCGGTTCCGGCAGCTTGCGAGCGAGGGCGGTAATCACCGCGAACGCATCCTCGTTGTCTGTGTAGCCGGACTGGAAGTCGATACGCCAGATGATACTGCCGTCTGTGATCCAGGCCGTTCGCGGCCCGATACCGCCGGCCACTGCCGGCGTAGGCATCAGGGACAGGACAGCGAGACCGTCCACGTACGTCTGTTGAACGTCCGTGACCGGGCTGCTCGCAGGCACGGCCATGAGGAAGTCGCCAGTCTTTGTCCAGGAGGCCAGGACAAACAAGCGGTCGCCCCGGCCTGGTACGTAACCTGAGCGCTGAATCGTTCCGCGGCCTGAGGACTAACTCGTGCGCCTCCGTTGATCGCGGTGTAGCCGGCGAGAGCCGGCTCGCTGCGTGGCAGCAGGCGGCGCAGATCACCGAATGTCACGGACGGCAGGTCGCCAACCTCTGGGAAGGCGAAGCTCTGTTCGGTGGCCGGGGTAGGCCCGAAGCGGATGCGAAGCGGGTGGCCTGGGAGCGGCTGCCGCACCGCCGTCCAGGTCTCGTCAGTCACCTTGGTAAAGTCAAAGAATGAGCACTCGCTGCGGAAGAGGCCGATGCACACCCGCGCCGTGGAAGCGGCGACTGTCAAGACACGGGCGCACAACTGGCCCCGGTGATCGTCCGTCGGGCAGTTCTCGCCATACGTCAGCCCATATGGTGTTCCCTGCTGTTCGGCCTGGACCTTGATGGCCTGCTTCAGGTCGTCGGGGACTTGAGACCACGGAACGTCGGCGGGAGACTGAGCGGACGCCGTAGCGGCGCCTGCCGACGCAGCGACGAGCCAGAAGGTCATTGCCATCGAGATCACCAGTGCAAACCTGCGCCACATGTTCTTACCTCCAGAATTCCTCACCCTAGCCGGCGCAGAGTCCGCCGTGGCCGCCGAACTGCCCCTGCGCGGCATACGCGTAGTCGTCGGTCCAGTTGACGTGGATGCCGCTAATCGATGCGCGGTATTGGAGCGTGTCCGGGTCGAGCAGGCGGCCCCCACTGAACGTTCCGATCTGCAGCAAGCCGGCAGAAGTCAGGTCGAACCATGGGCCGAATGTCCCCGAAGCGGACGCCGGGTTGCGCAGCTCAGTGATCTTCCCGATGGTGCGGTCAAACAGCCGCAGCACGCCCACGGGCTGATTCGCGGCCTCGTCGTAGATGCAATAGGCATCGGTCCAGGCGATCCAGCGCGAAGAGGCACGGAACGGCCAGTTGTCGGGCGAGGCGAGCGCCGTCGCGACATACGTCGCCTGCCCCGTTGCGATGTCGACTTCGAACAGGTTGGTCCGCAGATCCTGCAGTCCGCCGGCCGGCGGAGTAGCGACCACGAGTGTGCGGGCGTCGGCGAGCACGGCCGCGTAGGCGGTGAAGTGATAAAGCACGAAGTCGGTAGCCGTCTCGCGGAGTTCGAACGTCTTCTCCTCGTTTCCCCCGAAACGTAGTGAGCCCGTCGGCCCTTCCACGACTTCGATATAGTACGGTGTCGTGCGGTTGGGTTGCCGCGCCGGGACGCCGAGCAAAGACGTGGTTGCTCCCGTGCGCAGGTCGAGGATGAGCGAGTCGTTGCCCCCCGGTGCGACCACCACCACCTTGTCGTTGTCGAGGAAGAATGTGAGTCGCGCCGGTCCGAGATCGCGGCGGCTGCCGTCCCGCACGTCGATGAGCGTCGCGCGGCCGTTGTTGCCGAACTGGCTCTCGCCAGGGGGATAGGCGATCCAAACCCCGCGACGGCTATCCGGCGCCCACTCGACGTTGCTTCCTGGCCCCAGGTCGATAGTCGTCTTCTTCGCAATGTCGTAGATGACCGCCGAGCTACCGTTCCATTCGGTATAGTCGAAGGTGGTGGTCGGGGCGTCGCGTGTGACGTCGGACCGGATCTCGCGCGGCTCTGTGAGGAGGCCGCGGATCTCGCGGAGAGGCGGCGGCGTCGCGTTCGAAGGTGGAGGGGTAGGCGTTGGTTCGGGAGCCAGAGTGGGCGTTGTCGACGCCGTCTCGGTGGAGGAAGGAACTGTGGGGCTGGGTTCGCCGGTCGAGTCGTCGTCCGAGCATGCCGTAACGAGGGCGACGCCGATCGCGACAGAAGCAACTATCGCAAGTCTTCGTGAGCTCATCGATTGCCTCTTCCTGCAGGTCCAAGGTACATCGTCGCGCATGGGCTGCAGCCAGACACATGGACCCTCAAATGCAGGGCCACAAGGTCACAGGTCGGCTGCAGGACTGGTTCGCCAGAACAGCCAGCTCGAAACAGTCCCTTGTACGTGGTCGAGTCCTGTTGTCGGCTTCTCGCGACGTTATGGCGACTCTAGATTCGTGGTTGCCGAGCAGGGATTCGAACCCCGACCAAAGGCTCCAAAGACCCGTGTGCTACCGTTACACCACTCGGCAGTGGTAGACGAGGATAGGCGTTAGAGGATAGGCGATAGGCGTTAGTCGCCGACCAACCTCGTTGAAACCACCTCGACGCTCAGCGTAGGTTCACAGCCACCAATCGTCGAGGAGCGCTCCCTTGGATTCAATCCGCAATCATCGCGATCTCATCGCCTGGCAGAAGGCCATGGACCTTGCCGTCGAGGTTTACCGACTGGCTGAGAAACTCCCAATGCGGGAGGCGTACGGAATCTATAGCCAGACCACTCGCGCAGCCGCGTCCGTGCCGGCCAACATCGCCGAGGGCCACGGAAGGCAGGGAGCGAAAGAGTTCGCCAACTTTCTCTCCATTTCGCGCGGCTCACTCGCAGAAGTAGACACCTTCCTCGAACTCTCACGGCGCCTGAATTACCTGGCGGAGGCGGGCCTTGAACGAGCAAACGGACTCGCGGACGAAGTGGGGCGCCTCGCCACGGCACTTCGGCAGAGCCTGCTGCGCCGCCCCTAACGCCCATCGCCTATCCTCTGTCGTCCAAAACTGGTGCCGAAGGTGGGAGTCGAACCCACACGGGTTTTAGCCCAGCGGTGTTTGAGACCGCCGCGTCTGCCATTCCGCCACTTCGGCCAGGACCACCATCATAAGGCCTCCCAGGCGCACGGGCTTCCTCTTTCGCGTACGCCGCCGGGACGACGCCCGTCCGGTAGACGGCCGGCAGCCTGGTGCCGACGACCCGGGATGCGAGGACGATGACCGTAAACGCGGCGCCTGGCACGAGGAAGAGGATCGGCGCCCCCAGCGCATCGGCCATCGACCCGAACCCAAGGTTGGCGAACGCCATGATGCCTCCTGCGGCCATCAGGTAGAGGCTCATCACCCGGCCCCGGACTTCGTCCGGGATGACTTCTTGCAGCAGGACGGCCGTCAGGGCCATGAACATCGCCTGCGAGGAGCCCATGAGGATCGAGCTTACGACGGCCGGCGCCATCGACATGCTCATCGACATCATGATCGGCGAAAGACCGCTCGCGAGCCCGGTCCACAGGAGCAGCCCGCCACGCCTGCTTCCGGTGGAGACCGCGAGCAGGAACGTGCCGACAAGGGCGCCGGCGCCGACACCAAAAGTCATCATCGTGAACCCGCCCGACGGCCGGTGGAGTTCCGTTTCGGCGAACCCGGGCAGCATCGCATCGAAGGACATCGTCAGGGAACAGTGGGCCACGACGAGGAGGAAAATGAGTGCGACCGGGCGGCTCCCGCGGACGTAGGCGATGCCGTCGCCGAGGTTCCGAAGGACGTCGCCAAGGTGGCTGATGCCGCCGCGCGAGGATGTCTGGACGCGCGACATCGATGTGAACGCCAGCAGGGCGAAAAGTGCGGCAATGCCGTACGCGCCTTCGACCCCGATCGTGGCAAGCAACGGGCCCGAAAGCAGCGGCCCCACGGCGCGCGATCCCTGTTGGGTCATGGTGGTGAGGGAGACCGCATTCGCGAGGTCTTCCGGGGGGACCACGTTCGCCAGGAGCGCCTGGTCCGAAGGGATCTCGATAGCGCGGACGACGCCCTGGACAAACGCAACGGCGACGACCATCCAGACCTCGATGACATCGGTGGCCGCGAGCGCGAGGAGCGAACAGGTGGTCGCGAAGGCGCCGATTCGCGTGACCCGCACGAGCACCCGGCGTTCGAAGCGGTCCGCGATCACCCCGCCAAATGGCGCGAGGAGGAAGGGCGACATCGAAGCGAAGGTAGACACGCCGACCCAGAACGAGGAGTCGCTCAGGCGGTAGACGATCCATGCGTTGCCGAGGAGGAGCGTCCAGAGGGAGATGCTGGAGCACGTCGTACCGCCCCAGAGCGCACGGAAGTCACGGTGGCGGGTGGCGGGCAACCGCCGGAAGAAGCGGTCGGCCATCGCCGCACTCTACACGTGGAGTGGCTTAGCGGGCGGCGGCCCGGGCAGCCACCTGCCTGCCTGGCGACCCAGTCGGGTTCCTCGGCACTTTCACCAGGAGACATCCCCGCCGCTGACGCGTTCGCAGGTTGACGCCGACGCTATACTCCGCTCGCTCCAACCATTCCAGAAAGGAACTCCGCGCATGAACACACGCATCGGGGTCGCTGCCGTCGACCGGGAAGAGCTTCGGGCGCGCATTTCGGAGAAGTACCGTGATGTCGCCATGAACCCCGGGCTGGGGTTCCACTTCCATACCGGCGCTCCGCTGGCGCGGATGCTCGGCTATCCTCCCGAGGTCGTGGCGGCGCTGCCTCCCGGCACGGTGGATTCGTTCGCCGGGACGGGAAACCCGTTCCTCTTCGGTGACCTCCACGCGGGCGAGACCGTCGTCGATCTTGGTTGCGGCGCGGGCTGATTCCCTCACTGCTGCGGGCAGGTCGGTCCCGGCAGCGGGGTCTTTGCCGTCGACATGACGGCAGAGATGCGGGCGAAGACAGGCAGGCGCCGGGCATTGGGACTGACCAACGTCACCGTCCTCGAAGGTTTCGCCGAGGACCTGCCAGTGGCGGCGGGCGTGGCCGATGTCGTTATCAGCAACGGGGTGATCAATCTTTGCCCCGATAAGCGGGCGATCTTCCGGGAGATGTACCGCGTCCTCAAGCAAGGCGGGCGGATCAGGTGGGCGACATCCTGGTCCACCGGAGGTTCCCCAGGAGGCGAAAGACGACATCGAACTCTGGAGCGGCTGAATTGCCGGTGCTCTGCTGGAAGCAGAGTGGAGGCAAATCCTGGCACTCACCGGCTTCGTGGACGTCGTGATGTCGAACGAGATCGACGTCTTCTCCGGGAGCAAACACGAATCCGACGCGGCGGAGTTCGATACCCGCGGCGTGACGGTCTTCGCGCTCAAGGGCTGAGCTCGCGGCGTCGGCTTTTCCGGGATCGAGACGGACAGTCCTTCGGCTGCGGCGTCATCCGGAGGTACGGCTTGACCGTCCGGTGGCTCGCCCTGCCTCCAATCGACAGGTGTTGCGACCTCTTGTAGGCGGTGAGCTGGAGCGAATCGAGGGCGCGCAGAGTGACGATCCCACCGGGGGCCCGAAGAATGGGTGCCCCTCATTTCGCTCGCCTGGTGAGCAGGTATCCCGGGGCACCTCTGCAACCGCTGGTGCACTTCAGAGAGCCGGCCGGCGATCGCCTACAATCCCCGCGATGAACTTCGAACCCACCGAAGCCCAGCAGCAGATTCGCGCCCAGGCCAGGGCCCTTGCCGGCCGCTTCGACGATGCCTACTGGCGGCGTTGCGATAGCCAGCACGAATTTCCCTGGGAGTTCTACCAGGCGTTCGCGGCGGCCGGGTGGCTCGGCATCGCCATCCCCGAAGCCTACGGGGGCGCCGGCCTCGGGATCGATGAAGCCTCGATCCTGCTGGAAGAGGTTTCGGCTTCGGGCGCGGCGATGAACGGCGCGACCGCCCTCCACCTGACGATCTTCGGACTGAACCCGGTGGTGAAGCACGGCACCGAAGACCTGAAGCAGCGCATCCTCCCCGCCGCGGCCCGGGGCGAACTGCATGTGGCCTTCGGCGTAACCGAACCGACGGCCGGGAGCGATACCCCGAGCATCACCACCTTCGCCCGCCGCGACGGCGACCAGTTCATCGTTTCTGGCCAGAAGGTCTGGACATCGAAGGCGAAGGAGTCTTCGAAAGTCCTCCTGCTCGCGCGCACGGCGAAGCCGGAGGAATCCGCGCGGCGCACCGATGGCATGACGTTGTTCCTGGCGAACCTCGACCCTGCGCACGTCACCATCCGGGAAATCGACAAGCTCGGGCGGCACGCAGTGGATTCGAACGAGGTCTTCTACGACGAACTGCCGGTCGATGCCCGCGACGTGGTGGGGGAGGTCGGGCGGGGGTTCTACCACCTCCTCGACGGGTTGAACCCGGAACGCATCCTCGTCGCCTCCGAGGCGCTGGGAATCGGCAGGGTGGCGCTTGCGAGAGCGACGCAGTACGCCAGGGATCGCGTGGTGTTCGGGCGGCCCATCGGGCAGAACCAGGCCATCCAGTTCCCGCTCGCGGATAGCTACGCCAAGCTGAAGACGGTCGAGCTGCTCATCCGCAAGGCGGCATGGCTGTACGACACCGGCCAGCCATGTGGGGCTGAGGCCAACATGGCGAAGTACCTCGCCAGCGAATGGGGCTTCGAAGCCGCCGACCGGGCACTCCAGGTCCACGGCGGCTTCGGCTACGCGAAAGAGTTCGACATCGAGCGGTACTGGCGTGAAGTGCGGGTGATGAAGATCGCCCCGGTGACCAACGAGATGGTGCTGAACTTCATCGGCCAGCACGAGTTGGGGCTGCCGCGGTCGTACTGACGGACCGCCGCCGAGGGGTGACGCAGGATGCAGTTCGAGACGAAGTACCGGGCGGCGATAGCGGAGGGATCGATCGACCTGACCTTCCGCCGTTGGAAGCGCCCCCAGGTTGTCGCGGGGAACACGTACCGGACGGCGGCGGGACGGGTGGTGGTGGACGGCGTAGACGTAGTCGACCCCCGGTCGATCACTGATGAGGAGGCGCGGCGGGCGGGCTATGCTTCGGCGGCCGCGCTTGTGGCCGGCCTCCGCGGCGGGACGTCGCTGCCGGTGTATCGCGTCGCGTTTCGCCCGGCGACCGGCGCGGACCCCCGAGACGAACTGGCGGCGGACACCAGTCTCACCGGGGCGCAAATCGCGGACATCGAAGTCCGGCTGGCGCGGCTCGACCGGGCGAGTCCTTCGGGGCCGTGGACGCGGTCCACCCTCAACCTGATCGCCGCGAACCCGGCTGTCCGCGCGGGCGACCTCGCACCGCAGCTCGGGCAGGAGATCCTCGCCTTCAAGCTCAACGTCCGCAAACTCAAGAACCTGGGACTGACCCTGAGCCTGGAGAGTGGATACCGGCTCTCATCGCGCGGTGGGGCATGGCTGGGGAGGGACGTACCCTGAGTCGCCTCGGCCTCCAGCCGGCAAAGATGTGATACTGGTGAACTACCGGTATGCCGGCTCCAGGCGGTCGCCCTTTTGACTGAAGCGCCTTCCACGCGGAAGAACCCGTTCACGGTGTTGGCCCACTGGCAGTACCGGCTGCTCTTTATCGGCACCACGATGTCGATGCTGGCATTCGGGATGATGCAGGTCGTCCAGGGTGTGGTGGCGTTCGACCTGACGGGGAAGAACGGCGCCGTTGGCTTCGTCGGCCTTGGCCAGGGCATCGCCATGCTGTTCTTGAGCCCGGTGGGCGGGACACTTTCTGACCGCGTTTCAAAGAAGAGGATGCTGACCTTCGCCCAGTTCGTGATCGGGTTCATGTTCGGGGTGATTGCGGTGCTTATCGCCACGGAACTGATCACGATTCTGCTCCTGGCGGGAGCGAGCCTGATCCTCGGCTGCATGTATTCGCTGATGGGCCCGACGCGCCAGGCGTGGGTAGGCGACCTGCTGACTGGTGACGACCTCGCAAGCGGCGTGGGGCTGCAACAGTTAATGATGAACGTCACCCGGATCGTTGGGCCGCTGGTCGCGGGCGTGCTGGTGGCCGCGGAGCCGATCAACACCTCGGGGACCTACTTCGCGATGGCCGGCCTGTTCGCGCTCGTGGTGATGACGCTCTCGCTGATGCAGCCGACGCCGCCGCGACCGCGGGCGCACGCGACTTCGGTGAAGGCCGACTTGCTCGAAGGCTTCCGCTACATCCGGGACACGCCCGACGTGCGGATGCTGGCGGTCATCTTCATGGGAGTCGTACTCAGCGGCTTCTCGTACCAGACGCTGATGCCGGGGTACCTGGTGAACGCCTTGGGCCACCCGGCCACGCACCTCGGCCTGCTCTTCAGCACGACAGCGGTGGGCGGGATAGCGGTGAACCTCGCGCTGGCATCGCGGCCGCCGCGAAACTCCATCGCAGTGATGCTGTTCTGCGGGAGCGGGCTGGCCGTTTCGCTCGCCATGCTCGCGCTCGCACCGAGTTTCGCAGTGGCACTGGCGGTTTGCGCCGTACTCGGGGCGTCTTCGAGCGGCTTCCAGATGTTAAACAACGTGAACCTGATGGAACGCTCGGAAAGCGCCTACCTGGGGCGGGTGATGGCGGTGACGATGATGGCGTTCGGCGTGAACTCCATCGTCTCCTACCCCATCGGCGTCATTGCAGACGGCATCGGCGAACGGGGGACGCTCGGCGGATTGGCCTGCGCATGCATGACGGTCGTCTTGCTCGGGGTCTTCGCCGTGCGTTCGCAAACCGCACGAAGGCCGTCGCCGGCGGCACCGGGAGCCGAGGCGGCCACAACTCCCGGCCGGTAGCCTGGAGCCGGCCACACCCAAAACGCGCGGATCATCTAAGATGCGCGCGCACATTCTTGTTCTGGAGGAACATTTCATGGCAGTTCGACTCGATGGCCAGGTAGCCCTGGTCACTGGCGCAGGCCGAGGCCTCGGCCGCGCGTACGCAATCGACCTCGCGAAGCACGGCGCGAAAATCATCGTCAACGACTTCGGCGGCAGCGTTTCCGGCGAAGGATCCAACGACGAGACGCCGGCCCAGCAGGTAGTGAACGAAATCAAGGCCCTCGGCGGCGATGCCGTCGCCAACCCGGGCGACGTCTGCAGCTACGAAGACTGCTTCAACATGGTGAAGCAGGCGATGGATACCTACGGGCGCCTCGACGCGGTTGTCGCGAACGCCGGCATCCTGCGGGACCTCGCCCTGCACAACATGGCCGAAAACGACTGGGACCTGGTCATCCGCGTCCACCTGAAGCAGTGCTATAACCTGATCCACCATGCCTGGCCGGTGTTCCGCCAGCAGGCCTATGGCCGGGTCGTGATGGCGACTTCTTCCTCGGGTCTCGTCGGCAACTTCGGCCAGGGCAACTACGGCGCGGCCAAGGCCGGCATGTACGGCTTGATGAACGTCGCCAAGATCGAGGGCGAGAAGTACAACATCAAGGTCAACCTCATCTCTCCCGGCGCCCAGACGCGCATGACGGAGAACCTGATGGGCCGCGACCCGAACGACGCCGAACGCGCCCAGGTGATGGCGCCGGACCACGTCGCCCCCGCGGTGACTTACCTGTCCTCTCCCCAGTGCAAGGAGAGCGGCATCTGCATCAACGCCTCGGGCGGGCGCTACAGCCGCTCGGCGATCGTCCTCACCAAGGGCGTGAACTACGACCCGCATCAGTTCAAGGATGCGGATTGGTTCGAAGCCAACTACGACAAGATCACGGACCTCACCGGTTCGTGGGCGCCCTGGAACATGCGCGAAACCCGCGAAGACCACGCTGCCGCCGTCGCGGCCGCAAAGAAGGCCTAATCGCCTTCGTCCCCGCTAGAGCTACGAAGGCCGGTGCTGACGCACCGGCCTTCGCTTTGTTCGCACACGGGGCGATGATTCCGGCCTCGCCTCGTCTTAACCCGGCGCCCATCGGTCGCTCCAGCCGTCGTCGGGTTGCCCTTCGGCAAAGGGCCACGGCTCGCCGAAGCGTTCGTTGTAGACCACGGTCTTCACGGGCTTCCGGTTCAGTCTCCCCTGGTTGTCGGTTGGGTATCCGAGTGGAATGAGGCAGTAGAGCTGGTTGTTCTCGGGGATCCCGAGCATACCGTTGAGCTGCTCGCGCATCGGCAGGTTGAAAATGGAACTCCCCAGCCCCATTGCGCGGGCGGCCAGCTGGAAGTTCTGGACGGCCGGGAAGGTGCTTCCCCCGGGCGTTGAGTGACGCGCCTTCATACCAAGCACGGCAACGATGACGGGGACGGTCTCCAGGTGCATCGCAAGGTCGCGGACGCTGAGGAGCGAGAGGCGCTGGTTGCGGGGAAGCGCCTGGATGTCCTCATCGCTGCCGTAGCGCGCCGAATAGCGGCTCCAGCCTTCCATCGCCCATTCCCGCAACTGCCGCTTGACCTCGGCGTCGCGGATGATGATGAAGCGCCAATCCTGGGCATTCTGGCCAGAGGAGGCGCGGATCGCCGCATCGAAGAGCTGGAAGAGGACCGCATCGGGCACGCCATCTGGCTTGAAGCGCCGGAGAGCACGGGTGGTGTATATGGTTTGGAAGAGGCCGGGGTCGCTGGACATGTTCCTGATTGAACCGCAGCCGTGCCCCGATGCCAAGGCCCAAACGGGCTCAGGCGTGACACCTGCGTGACGGCGCGGCCTCCAGCGACGAGAAAACGGAGACAGCGAATCCGCAGCGACCGGGGGAGGGACGTGCGGTTCGCCGCGGCCCGCTGTTGCGTCTTCCCATCGGCGCAGTGAAACTTGGAAGCGATCCCCGATAGCTCAATGGTAGAGCACGCGGCTGTTAACCGCGGTGTTCGTGGTTCGAATCCACGTCGGGGAGCCACCCAATCATTTGTTCTACGTGAACAGAGGGCGCAGTGGCGCGGCGATCTACAGCCTGATTGTCTCCGCGAAGACGGACTGTCTCGACCCGCACTCTATCCGGCGGATCTGCTGGCCCTGCCGGACCACACCATCAGCAGGATCGAGTTGCTCCCCTGGAATTGGGGCGGTGTCACGACTCTCGCGGCCTGATCGGGCTAACTTACCCGCCCGCAGAGGCCGATGCCCCAATGGCTGCCGCGTATCTTCCGTAAAGCGTCGCCGCCCTATCAACATCGAATGGCGTTCGCTCGCCGACAATGGCTTTCGGGAGAGCGTCCAGGTGCGTGTGCCAGCCTGCGGCAACGTCCAACAGGTGTCGCGCCGGCAGATTTGATTGCACCAAGGTAACTCGCGATGCGTCATCACCGAGCTTGAGAATTGTAATCCTCACCTCTGATCCGGGATGGTCGGCGTGCGGCCATGTCCACTTGAAGGACGACGGCGCCGACACCTCCAGCACTTCGCCATCCACGGTGCATTGGCCGCGTAGCCGAAAGCGCCCCGCCGGCCGCAGGTCAACCTCCGCTTCCGACAGCCAGTCCCCGATCCGATCTGGGGAGGTGACGGCATTCCAACGGCTTCGGGTGCGTATGGAAGGTCTCGTTCGAAACGCAACTCATGCAGGCCGTCGCTCAACGTAGAAACGGAGCCGAGGGGGGTGTGACCCATCGTCGACCTCACGCAAAGGGGTGTCCGGACGGTACGGTAACGGAATGGCAGCCGTCCATCTGCAGGACGCGGACTTCGCCGGCAACCACCGGGCTCACTCGCCACACGTTCAGTCACTGTGGCCTCCCGGAGGGAATCGGCAGGCCCCGGTCGCCGCGCCGCATGAAGCGTGCGGGAGATTGGCCCACATTGCGCCCTGTTGGGCCGCTCCGGTTCGCACACGGCGGCGGTCCAGAGCACTCCTCCCGTTGTTTGCTCACTCGTTGGCGCGCTCGTACGCTGCCCTTTCCCGTCACAGGCCCGCGCGGCCACAAGACCGGTACACCCGATGGAGACGAGAGCTTGCGCATTGCCATGGTGTCCCCCTATGACATCGGGACCCCCAGCGGTGTCAACGTTCATGTGACGAATCTCTCCCGCGAGATCCGGTCGCGCGGGCACGAAGTCACCTGCTTCTTCCCCGGCGAACCCGGAGATGGGGCGCCGGAAGGATCCCGGTTCATCGGCAGGGCCTTTCCGGTGCCCTCGGGCGATTCCGTCGCCCGCATCGCGCTCTCCCCGTTCCTGGGCCGGCAGGTATCGAAGGCATTGAACGAAGGCGACTATGACGTCGTCCATATCCACGAACCGCTCACACCGATGCTGCCGCTGCAGTTCCTTCGCCACTCCCGCGCGCTCACCATCGGGACCTTCCACGCGGCACACGACAATGGAAGCAAGGGCTACTTGCTGGCGGGGCCGGTGCTGCGGCGCATGGCGCCGAAGCTCCACGGCCGGATCGCCGTCTCTCCCGCGGCCGCGCGGCTCGTCCTCCGCTACTTTCCCGGCAGCTACGAGATCATCCCGAACGGTATCGAGACCGACCGCTTCCGCGTGGCCCTCGACCGGCCCGCCCAACTCGTCGGCAAGGATCCGTACATCCTGTTCGTCGGTCGCTTCGAGGAGCGCAAGGGTCTTCCCATCCTCCTCCGGGCGTTCGCCGAGCTGAAGGCGAGGGTGCCCCAGGTCCACCTGGTCGTCGTCGGCGCGGGCGGCCGCCGCAAGAACTACGAGGAGTGGGTTTCCCGGCGAGCGGTCCCGGATGTCCATTTCGCCGGTTACGTGCCGGATGAGTTGCTCCCGGCGTACTACCAGCACGCGGCGGTCTTCTGTGCACCGAACACCGGCAACGAATCGTTCGGCATCGTGCTCCTCGAAGCGATGGCGGCAGGTTGCCCGGTCGTCGCTTCCAACATCCAGGGTTTCGCCGAGCTCGTCGTCTATGGGGCGCACGGCCTGCTCGTGACTCCCCGGTCATCGAGCGCCCTCTCAGACGTGCTCACACGCGTTTTCACCGATGAGAAACTGCGGACCTCGTTGGCTTCGCGCGGCGCCGATCACGTCGAACAATTCGCATGGCCGGTCGTGGCGGATCGGATCCTGTCCTACTACGAAGAGGTCGCCGAGCGGAGGGAATCGCGCTGGGCTCCCGCCCCGCAGGCGCGCGCACCGCCGGTTCGTTGGCCAATGGGCCGCTGAAGTAGGGCCTACCCGGTAGTGCACAAAAACACCACAACCGGTGTAGATTCCCCGAGAGACCGGAGGGGGCACCGTCTATGAGCGAGAACCAGGAACACAACCAAAAAGCGGCCAGTCCCGCCACGGCCGCCATCGTCGGGCTCGATGTGGGCTCCACAACCGTGAAGGCCGTGGTGTTGGATCCCGGCACTGGCGCCATTCTCTGGAGCGACTACGTCCGCCACGAAACGCGGCAAGCGGAGAAGGTCCTCGAGTTTCTTTCCCGCATCGAATCCGCCTTCCCGGCGGCCAACGGCAACTTCCGGATATTCATGACGGGGAGCGGTGGCCCGGCGCTCGCGGAGCACATTGGGGCCAAGTTCGTGCAGGAGGTCAACGCGGTATCGCTCGCAGTGGAACGCCTGCACCCCGAGACCGGGTCGGTCATCGAACTCGGCGGCCAGGACGCGAAGATCATCATCTGGCAGGTTGATGAGACAAGCGGAGCGAAGCGAAAACTGCCCAGCATGAACGACAAGTGCGCGGGGGGCACCGGCGCCGTCGTCGACAAGATCAGCGCCAAGCTCGGCCTCTCCGGCGACCAGCTCCGGGACCTTCCCTTGGGGGATCAAGCTCCACGCGGTAGCGGGCAAGTGCGGAGTCTTCGCCGAGACCGACATCAACGGGCTGCAGAAGCAGGGCGTGCCACCCGAGGAGTTGATGGCCTCACTCTTCGACGCCATCGTCCAGCAGAACCTGAGTGTGCTCACGCGGGGCAACACGCTTCGCCCGGTCGTCCTGCTGCTCGGTGGGCCGAACTCGTTCCTCCCGGCCCTGCGCGATGCCTGGCGCGCCCACATTCCCCGGCTCTGGGAGGAGCGGAATACCCCGCTCACCCCGGGCGTGGACCCGAAAGACCTCATCATCGTCCCCGAGAACGCGCTCTACTTCGCGGCCCTTGGCGCGGCGTTTTACGGTTCGGAAGAGGATGCGAGCATCGGGCGCTACACCGGCGTTGAATCTCTCACGGCGTATGTCCGCGAGGGCCGGAATGCCATGCGTGACGTTTCCGGCGCCCCTGGACTCGTCAGTTCTGCCGAGGAACTGGAGGACTTCCGGAAGCGGTATGCACTGGAACCCTTCATGCCGCCCACTTTCTCCCCCGGACAGGTGGTGGAAGCCTACCTCGGCATCGACGGAGGTTCGACCTCGACGAAGGGAGTCCTGCTCGGGCCGGATGCGAAGCTCATCGCTCGCGCTTACCAGCTTTCAAAGGGAAACCCGATTTCGGACGCCCAGGAGATCCTTGCCGACCTCCGGCACCAGGTCGAAGACCAGGGAGCGGAACTGGTTGTGCGAGGGCTGGGCACGACGGGCTACGCGAAGGACATCCTCAAGGACACTCTTGGCGCCGATGTCGCCATCGTGGAGACGGTCGCCCACACCCAGTCGGCGCTCCACTACTACGACGATGTCGATGTGATCGTGGATGTCGGTGGCCAGGACATCAAGGTCATCGTACTCAGCGGCCGAAAGGTCAAGGACTTCCGCCTGAACACGCAGTGCTCGGCGGGTAACGGTTACTTCCTTCAGTCCACGGCCAACCGATTCGGCTTCAGCGTCGATGAATACGCGGACGCCGCGTTCTCGGCCGAACACCTCCCCCTCTTCAGCTATGGCTGTGCCGTGTTCATGGAATCGGACATCGTCAATTTCCAGCAGCTCGGCTGGAGCCGGGAAGAAATCATGGCGGGGCTCGCCGCGGTCCTGCCCAAGAACATCTGGCTGTACGTCGTTCAGGAACCGAACCTCGCCAAGCTGGGGCGCCGTTTCGTGCTCCAGGGCGGGACCCAGCACAACCTTGCTGCGGTGAAGTCTCAACACGACTTCATCAAGTCGCGCGTGCCCGATGCCGATGTTGTCGTCCACCGCTACACCGGCGAGTCCGGCGCGATCGGCGCGGCGCTCGAAGCGAGGCGGGTCGTCGACGGCGGCAGGTCCACGTTCATCGACTTCGGAGCTGCCGAAGGGCTGCACTTCACCTCGACGCGGGACGAATCGACGCGCTGCAACTACTGCACCAATAACTGTCTTCGCACCTTCATCGACACCGAGACGCCCGAGTTCGGTCACCGCCGCTTCATCATCGCAACCTGCGAAAAAGGCGGCGTGAGCGACCTGGACAGCATGCGCACGATCAAGGCGCGAATCGACCAGGTGAAGAAAGAGAACCCGAACTTCGTCGAAATCGCCGGGAAGGATGCATTCCGCGCGCCTGGAGCGGAACCGGCGCCCGAACCTCGCGCCCCAGCCCTCACGCGTCTGAATCCCGTGAGGCACCAGCGCTGGAACAAACGCCGGGAGCAGGCGAAGAAGCTGCGCCGGGAGGCCGTCATCGGGATCCCTCGCGTACTGAACATGTATAGCTACGGGCCGTTCTTCTCGGCCTACTTCCAGGCGCTTGGCATCCCGTCTTCCAACATCGTGTTCTCAGACGTGACGAGCGAGGCGATGTGGCGTGAGGGCTCCCGCAGGGGGTCCATCGACCAGTGTTTCCCCAGCAAAGTCGCCCTCGCGCACGTGCACCAGCTCCTCACCGGCATGCGGAAGAAGCCGAACATCATCTTCTTCCCGATCTTCACCACGCTCCTGACCGAGCTGGAGAACGTGCTGGACTCGTGCGCGTGCCCGACAGTGGCGGGCACACCACAGGTCGTGAAGGCCGCCTTCACCAAGGAAGGCGACAGCTTCGCTCAGGCCGGCGCCCGTTACTACGACCCGGTCCTCTCCTTCGCCGAGCCTGAGCTCTTTGAGCACCAGTTGCTCGCATTCGCCGGACCGGCCCTCGATGTGACCGAATCGGAGAACGAGCACGCGATCCGCCAGGGTTACCGGGCACTGGACCGGTTCAGGTCATCTCTCCGCGACCAGGGCCGGGCTGTCCTCGAGGAACTCGAGCGCGAGCACCGCCCGGGCATCGTCCTCCTCGGTCGGCCCTACCACAACGACCCCGGGCTCAACCATGAGATCGTGGAATCGCTCCAGAAGTGCGGATATCCCGTGTTCACGATCGACTCGCTCCCGACGAACCCCGAGATCCTCGACCGGCTCTTCGGCGACGACATCGCGAGGGGCGACATCCGGAGTGCCATGGACATCACCGATGTCTGGAAGAACGCCTACTCGGAGAATTCCAGCCGAAAGCTGTGGGCGGCGAAGTACGTGGCACGCCACCCCAACCTCGTGGCCCTGGACCTCTCGAGCTTCAAGTGCGGCCACGATGCCCCGATGTACAGCGTTGTGGAATCGATAGTGCAGGCGACCGACTCCCCGTACTTCACGTTCCACGATATCGACGAGAACCGGCCGGCCGGTTCGATCAAGATCCGGGTCGAGACGATCGCCTACTTCCTCCAGCGCCACCAGGAACAGCTCATGCGCCGGGCGGGCCTGGAGGACCGCATCCAGGACGCGCTCCGCGCTTACGAGGAGCGGATTCGCGCGGGGGACCCGTTCATCCCCAACGAAGTGTTCGCCCCCGCGGGCGAAAGCCGCCGCTGGGACAACCTCATCCCCCTGGAACTCGCCATGAGTTCCAACGGCGGTCCAGGCGGGGGCTGCGCCGCGGGCTGCAGCAGCGGCGCCTGTGGAGGGTGCGGGAACTGAGCTATCGGAAGGACACCCCCTAAGGACCACAACCAGGAGAGAGTCATGCCGCAAGTCATCCAGGAAGACGAGATAAAGGAACAGCTCGACGCCTACGAGCGCCAGCTCCGTAAGGAGTGGGATTTGCCCGCCACGGCCAGCTCCCACTTCAAGCGCCCGGCCGAACTGGCGTTCACGCGCACAGAACGAGACAAGGTGACGATCCTGTTCGGCGGGCTCACGCGGACTCACGACTACGTGCTCAAGGCGGCCGTCCAGGGGATCGGCTACAACGCGCAGGATCTCCCCGTACCCGACAACCAGGCCCTCGCGATCGGGAAAGAGTTCGGCAACCGCGGACAGTGCAACCCGACGTACTACACGGTCGGGAACCTGGTCATGTACCTCAAAGCCCTTCGCGAAGCCGGTGTGGAAGACATCGAATCTCGCTTTGTCTTCGTCACGGCCGGGGCATGCGGACCCTGCCGCTTCGGCATGTACGAGGCCGAGTACCGGAAGGCGCTCACTGATTCCGGTTTCCCGAACTTCCGGGTGATGATCCTGCAGCAGTCGGGGGGCCTCACCGAGGACCCCACGAGCGAAACGACGGCTGAGCCGAATGGCGGCATCGACTTCAACCGCACGTTCTTCGCGACGGTGCTGCGGGCCCTCATTGCGTCAGACATCATCAACACCATGGCACAAAGCATCCGGCCTTACGAAATCACGCCGGGCGCCACCGACGAGGTGCTCTCCAATGCGCGCGAGATGCTCGCCGACAGCTTCGCGCGCGGGAACTCCGTCTGGCTGACGCTCCGGCGCATCCGGAAGCCCTTCGAGAGCATCGAAGTCGATTACACCCGCTTGAAGCCGAAGGTGCGCATCACGGGAGAGTTCTGGGCGCAGACGACCGAGGGCGACGGGTCCTACAAGCTGCAGAGCTGGCTCGAGTCCGAAGGCGCGGAAGTCCTTACTGAACCGATCGGGACATGGATCGACTACATCCTGTACGGCGCAATTTCCCGTCAGAAGGAGCGCCTGGGGATTGTCAGCGGCGCACGCAAGCGGCTCGTGACACTCTGGCTGGGGTTGCGCCTCTACAAGAGCTTCTACACCTTCTACCGGTCGGCCTTCGGCTTCCGCACGGCCCCGCTGGTATCGCAGAAGGCGCTGGCCGAGGCCGCCGGTGACTACTACGACACCCGCATCGGGGGCGGCGAAGGGCACATGGAAGTGGGGAAGCACATCCTCACGTTCAAGAAGCGCGAGGCCCACATGGTGACCTCGATCAAGCCGTTCGGTTGCATGCCCAGCACCCAATCCGACGGCGTCCAATCCAAGGTCATTTCCGACCTCAAGGAAAGCATCTTCCTGCCGATCGAGACCTCCGGCGACGGAGAGGTCAACGTCAAGAGTCGCGTCCAGATGAAGCTCTACGAGGCGAAGGTGCGCGCGCGCGAAGAACTCGGCGAGGCGCTGGAGCGGCATGGGGTCACCGTTGAGGAGGTTCGCTCCTTCGCGGCTGAACACCCGAAGCTCCTCCGCCCGACCCAGCGACTGCCCGACCGGTATGTCAGCAACGCGGCGAACTTCGTGGAGAAAGTGGCGCGCCAAATGCCGCGCCACCGCGTCCGAAAGGATGCGGCCGAACGGTCTGTCTCGTGACGGATCGCAGGCCGTCGGCGGCAGTCATCCTCAGCGCCTGACCAACACGCGCCAACCGGTCCGCCGTTCACCGTTTTCCGCCCCCAGGCGGCAGGACGGTGAACGGTTGGCAAACAACCTGTAAAACGGCCGGATCCGAGCCCTTTCACGCGACCAATTTCGAGACGCACGAGCGATGTGAGTGTCGAATGCTAAACGCGTGAAGGAGCAGGAATGAACCGCATTTCCTCACTCATCTCCGCCGGGCTGGTCACGGGACTCACGGCTGCCGCTGGCGGACTGACGGTCTCGCAGGGCCTGTTCTTCGGCACGGGCTCATCGGAGCCCGCCGCATGGTCCGATACAGCGACCTCACTTGCGAACGAGACCACCCCGGTTACGAGCGATCCGCAGACGGCCCCGGCAACGCCAGCTGAGCCAGAAATCGAGTACGTCTACCGCAACGGAGAACCGATCGTGGTGACGCGGCAAGTGCCCTACGCCGCCGGCGGGTCGTCCGGCGCCGGGGCGGCGGCCTCTTCACCCGCGCCGGCGACCCAGCAAGCAACCCCGCCGCCACCGGCGAGCAGCACGCCTGCCGCCCCGGTGGCCAAAGCAACCACTCCGCCGCAACCGCCGGTCCAACCCCCCGCCATACCCACGCAGGCGTCGCCAACCTCGGCGCCGGCCATACCGTCAGCTGCCGCCGCCACCCCTTCCCAGGTGCCCACCGCGGCGGCGAGTGGCCCAGCACCGGCTCCGGCTTCGCCAGGCCAGCACGAAGACGACGAAGACGACGAAGACCACGAGGAGGAACACGAAGACGAAGACCACGAGGAGGAAGACGAGCACGAAGACGATCGTGACGAGGACGAGGAGGACGACGACTGATGGCCACGAAAGGAAAAGCTGGACGAGTCAGATTCCTCGGCACGCGGGTGGCGGTCGGCGCCGGGGCGATCGCGATGTTCCTCGGCTTTTGGGGAGCCGTCGCGGCGACCGAGGATGAGGGAAAAGGCGCTGCGGCGGAACCGGAAAAGTGGGTCGAAGCGCCGGCAGTAGAGGAGGAGATCATCCAGGACGGCTGGCGCTGGGATAAAGCGACCGGCCAGTGGGTCGCAATCGAGCCCGCGGCGGCACAGGCGACAGCGGAAGCCGTGCCCGCCCGCCAGGTGGTGGTCATCGAGCAGCGGCCCGTCTACTACGTAACCCAGTACTTCCCGGTCCCAGCGAATTCAGGCGGCACAGGCGCTACCCCGGTGAGCGGGCAGACCCCGCGGAGCGACCCAACTGCCGTCCCGGGAAGCGCCACACCTGGTACTGCCGGGCAACCGGCCCCCGGGGCGCCTCTTCCGGGAGACACCATCGGGCCGTACACACCGCCGGACCCGGCTCCCAGCTCACCTCAGCCGGCCCCATCTGCGCCCCCGGCATCTGCGCCGCCCGCGGCGGTACCGGCTGCCGCACCGGTAGTACCCGCACCGGCGCCCGCAGCACCACCACCGCCGCCCGCCCCGGCGCCACCGCCTCCACCGCCCCCGCCAGCGGCGACGACCGCACCGAAGACTTCGAAGGGGTCATGATGAAACCGGCAATTCTGCTCACCGTGGTTGGCGCTGTGGCCGGCGCTTCGGCAATGAGGTACTGGTCGAACCTCGCAGCTCTGCCAGACTCGTGGATAGGCCCGCACGGGGCGTGGTACGCCTCGCGCGCGGCCGGTGTCGCGGCTTACCTCTTCCTCTGGGCGGGGCTCGCGGGGGGGCTGCTCATGTCCTCCGCCTGGTTCGACGGAATCATCGGCCGGGCGCGACTCCTGGCGATCCACCAGTCAGCTTCAATCACTGGGATTATCCTGGGGTTGGGTCACGCGCTGGTATTGATCCCCGACGGGTGGACTCACTTTGGCCTTGTCGACGTCCTTCTCCCGTTCGGGTCGTATTACGAAAGGATGGCGGTGGGCATCGGAAGCCTGAGTCTGTACCTCGGGGCGGCCGTCTCATTCTCATTCTGGTTCCGGGGCGTGATCGGCACGAGAGCCTGGCGCTGGTTGCATCGAGCGTCGTTCGTCAGTTTCGCCGGCGCTCTCTGGCACGGGCTGAAGGTCGGCACGGACAGTTCGGAGCCCTGGCTCATGGCGATCTACGTCGTCACCAGTCTGAGCGTCGTGTTCTGGCTCGTGGTCCGGTTGACGTACATCCGTCCGCAGCGCCGGCGCGCCGCCGTGGAGGTGGCGGTTGGCTGATAGCCGCCACGCCGCTGAGCTCCTGAACGAGCTGATCGAGGGGCGCATGGCCGCTTCCCCCTACGCGGGGGATGCAGCGGCGCTCGCTGTACTGGCGCGTCGGTGCCGCCAGGTTCAGCTGCCCGGCCCTTCACCGGCCCAGCATTCGCGGATGCGCTCCCGCTTCTGGTCTTCGGTTGAACGGGGCGACGCCTGGTTCGGGCTGATCCGGGGATTCGGGTACCGCCTGAATCCCCGGCTTGCGGCGGGCGTCCTGGCAGTCTCCCTGTTCGGCGGAGGAGCCAGTTACGCCACCGGATACACCCCGGCATCGGCTTTTGAAGACACCGCCACCGTCGTGCGGACTCTCGCGCGCAACCTGACACCCCACCGGCCCGGCGGACCGCCATTCCTGCAGGTGTCCCCGGAAGTTGCACTCGAGGCCGCGCAACCTGGCGAGCCTCCGGAAGACGCAGAGGGAGCCCGCCGCAGCGATCCTTCGGAGCCCGGCGGATCGCCGGCGCCTTCCGAGCCTTCGTCCCCCGCGGGCGCCGCTGCGGCCCCAACCGGAACCTCTGAATCGTCGGCCACTCCGACGCCCAGTGCCACGCGAGCACTCCGACACCCAGCTCTACCGCCACCAAGAATCCGGAGCCGCCGCTGCCCGCCGGCGGGCCGGCCGCGACGCCAACGCCGAGCCCGACTCAGTCCGCGGGATCCGGCGGACAGCCTCCAGTGCCTGGAACACCCCCACCCGGCTCCCCGACGCCAACGCCAACGGCAACGACAACGACAACGCCCTCCCCTGCGCCGTCTCCCTCGCCTGCTCCTTCAGCGGGCGACGACGAGGACGAGCACGAGCACGAGGACGACGACGAGGAAGGCGAAGAAGACGACGAGGAGGACGAGGGCAAGAAAGAAGACGAAGACGAACACGGCGACGAAGAGGAGATGCAGGCCACTCCCTTAGGAGGTGGCGAATGAGCGCGGCCGTACTCCGATGGCACAACCCGGGTTGGGCGGCCGCCATGCCGTCGCGACAACCCGGCCACCGCATCTGGCCGACCGCGGTTCGCGGCACGGAGTACAACGCCCTCCGGGACAGAGATCACGAGAGCTGGAATGTCCTTTTCGACCAGGAAGCGCCGGCCATCTACCGGTACGCGCTCTCCCGCCTCGGCGATGCCGGGCTTGCAGAGGAAGCGACGAGTGACGTCTTCGAGGCGGCGTGGAAGGGCGCCGAGTCATACACCGACCGCGGCCTGCCAGCTCGGGCGTGGCTATTCGGCATCGCCCGGCACGTGGTCGCCAGCCAGCAGCGCAGGTGGAGGAGACGAGCGCCGCAGATCAGCATCGACGCCTACGTCGAGAGCGGCCAGTCGGAGTCGCACGACGACCGGCTGGACCTTGTCCGCGCAATCGCAGCGCTCACGGCGGCACACGCCGAGGTCATCAATCTCCGCTTCCTGCACGGTTTGTCTCTTGCCGAGACGGCGCAGGTCCTGAATGTCACCACCGACGCGGTCAAGGGCCGCCAGCTACGCGCGCTGGAGGCACTTCGGCGTGAATTGGGCGAACCGTAGGGTCACAGGGCCGGGGCAAGTCCCCGATCCACGCCGCTTCTACCCCTCCGCCGGGATCGGAGATGCGAAGCGGATGCCAAAACCGTCCGGGTCGGTGACGATGAAGTCGCGGAGGCCGTAGTCGCGGTCACCGATGGGGACGAAGACCGGTGCGCGAAGTTCACCCGCAAGACGCCAGCACGCATCGACATCGGGGACCATGACCCGGATGTTCGCCGCGGGGTGAAGCGGCGGGTCGACGAGACGGCGGCTCAGCTGGAGGAACAGCCCGCAACCTTCCCAGCGAAGGACCGCGAAGTCGTCCTCCTCGCGTTCGACTTCGAAGCCGAAGCGCTTGTAGAACGCAAGCGAAGCGGCGAAGTCGCGCACGAAGAGTTCGAGGACAAGCTGTTCCTGTGGTGGGACGAATGCCATGCGGGCGCAGTCTACGCGCCGGGGCCAGGGCCGGATGAACCGGAATCGCTCTACCTGCGCAGGCGCACGATCGGTCCTTCGCTGAAGACGCCGGGAATGGATACGCCGAGGCGCTCATGGACGCTCCGCGGGATCCCGATGTCGGCGAGGAAGAGTTCGCCGGTGTGGTGGCGCGCTCCGAGTTCGAGGACGCCGCGTTTCGGCAGGTCCAGCATGAGCGTCGTGCAAGCCCGGATGGCCGGCGTGCTGACCTCGCCGGTCGTTGCGTTGACGCCGGTGGGGACGTCGAGTGCGAGGGTGGGCCTGGCTGCCTGGAGCGAGAGCTGGGTAACCGCGCTCGCGATTCCCTGGGGCGCCCCTTCGAGGCCATAGCCGATAAGCGCGTCGATCACGAGGTCGGCATCGGCAAGCTGGTCCTCGACCGTGATTTCGCTGGATTCGAGGTCGGCCGGTTCGAGGATGCCGGCGTAGCGCAGCGTCTGGAGCTGGCGCCGGACCATGAAAGCCGCTTCTTCTTCGACCCCGCAGATGATGGGGTCTATCCGGAACCCCCAGTTCGAGAGGTGCCGCGCGGCGGTCAGGCCGGCGGCTCCCTTGTTGCCGCCGCCGCAGAGGATGACGATCCGCTGCCCGCGCCCGCGCCCGCCGAGCATCGCCAGGGCGAGCAGGCTAGCCGCGCGCCCGGCGTTTTCGGTGATCTGGAGGATGTCGACGCCGAACTCTTCCTGGGCGACACGCTGCACGTCGCGCATCTGCACGGCGCTGACGCCCCGCACTTCCGTGACCTTGCGCTGGGGGAACCCGCTCGGGTCCGGTTTCACCGACATTCGATACCTCGTGGACGAGCCACGATCGAGTTTACGCCTGCTTCGTGAAAGGCGTAACGATCAGGTTTCTTCGCCCGGATAGGTGGCGGTGATGCGGGCGGAGATGCCGCCGCGCGTGTTGAACTCACCCGTGACGGCAAGGAAGCGCGGCGAGATCGCGGCGACGATGTCGTCGAGGATGGTGTTGACGACGTTCTCGTAGAAGATGCCGCGGTTTCGGAACGACTGGAGATAGAACTTGAAGCTGCGAAGCTCGATGCAGCGGCGGTCGGGAGTGTAGCTGATGACAATGGTGCCGAAATCGGGCTGGCCGGTCATGGGACAGACGCTGGTGAATTCGGCCGCGGTGAACTCGATATCGTAGTCGCGTTCCGGGAACTGGTTCTCGAACGAGTCGATCGTCCCGTCGGTGCGGAATGTGTTTTCGGACATGGATCGAGGGTGCGGCGCGGCCGGCTGGGGTGCAAGCCCGTCAGGAGACCGGGTGATCGACGGCGTCAGTCTCGCGGCAAACCCAGGCCGCGGGTGGCGACGATGTTGCGGTTCACTTCGCTGGTGCCGCCGGCGATGGTGTAGCTCGGCGCCGCCATCGCCCAGCGCTCGACCTGGCCTCGCAGCGGGGCGTACTTCGAGCCAGGCTCCAGGGTGCCCGGGAGGCCGATGACTCGCAGGCCGGTGATGCCCATCTGGCGCTGCAGCTCGGTGCCGAAGATTTTCGAGACCGAGGCCTCCGAGTTCGGGACCTTGCCCTCGCTCTGCATCTGGGCGACGCGGTAGCAGAGCCAACGGCCAATTTCAAACTCGAGGTAGCGTTCGGCGAGTTCGTGACGGAGCTCCGCACGGGCTTTCAGGGCAGGGACACCCTTCACGTAGTCGATGAGGGCGCCGAGGGTGCTGCGGGTCATGACCACGCGGTTGATGGAGCTGCGTTCCTGGTCGAGCGTGGTGGTCGCGATATACCAACCGCGGTTCTCCTCGCCGATAAGGCAATCGCGCGGGATGCGCACATCCTCCAGGAACACTTCCGTGAAGTGGTGGCTGCCCATCATGTTCACGAGCGGCCGAACGGTGACGCCGGGGGTCTTCAAGTCGAGCATGAAGTAGCTGATCCCGCGATGCTTTGGCGCATCTGGTTCGGTGCGAGCGAGAAGGATGCCCCAGTCGGCATCCAGCGCCCCGCTGGTCCAGATCTTCTGGCCGTTGAGGACGTATTCATCGCCGTCGCGGACGGCCCGGGTCTGGAGGGAGGCAAGGTCGGAGCCGGCGCCGGGTTCGGAGAAGAGCTGGCACCAGTGGACGTCGGCAGTCCGCATCGAGGGTAGCCAGCGATCCCGCTGTTCGGGCGTGCCGTGCATCATGAGGGCGGGCCCGGCGAGCCAGACACCCTGGTCGTAGGCCCCGGGGGCCCCGGCCGAACTCATCTCTTCCATGTAGACGGTCTGGGTCATGTAACTGGCGCCGGCTCCGCCGAAGTCCCTGGGCCAGCCCATGGTGAGCCAGCCGCGAGCGGCCAGCTTCTTGCGGAACTCCTCGGTGAAACGCGCGTGTTCCGGGCTGACATGATCCCGGTCGTTACGCATATCCCAATCCCCGGCGGGAAGCTCGGCAGCCAGGAACTCACGAAGCTCGGCGCGAAACGCGGCGTGTTCGGGCGAATCGAGAAACAGCATTGGTCCACCAGCGCGAAGGTAGGCCGGAGTATACCCGGCGACCCCGCCCACAAGGTGGAGCCGGACCGGAAGAAATCTTCACAGAAGGCCCCGAACGGCCCCGAACGGAATCTGGAGCTCGCCGTAATCGTTGGAGATAAACGCAAGGGGAAGGGAAACATCACAGCAGGGGTTGTGTGCCGCGAGGCGTCGTTGGCTATCATCCCGGTCTGCCCGACGGGCGAAGGTGTTGTTGGTAGCCCCCGCCGCCAGCCGTTTCGTGCCGCCGAAGCAGCGATGGCCCTTCCAAAGGAAGGGTGCTGTCCCCTGGAATAGGCGGGTGATTGCTTGAAGCAGCGTGCCGGGCTGCGAGCAAAGGGTGACGCTTGGCGTCTTCGCGCAACGCTGGCGGTCGTCGCAGTAGTGGTTGCTGCCTTCGCGGCGGGCCACCAGGCGGAAGACGCGCGCGCCGTCGGCGAGGGCATCTTCCAACTGGATAAGACCGCCTATGCGACCCCAGAGGGGACGGCAGTCCTCGTAACGATCCAGCGCACCGATGGCGGTGTCCTCACGAACGACGTGAAGGTCATCCTCCAGGTCGACGGGGTCACGGAGTTCGACATCCCAACGGCGGAAGCGACAAAGCTCGTGACGTTCCCAAAGGGGACGAACCTCGCGTCGCAATCGACCTTCATCCAGACCCTCAATAAAGAACAGTTCAAGGACCGCACCATCCAGGTCACCATCCTGAGCATCGATCAGGGGGGCCTGATCGGCCCGCGTTCGACGGCGCCGATAACGTTGCTCGGTTCGGGGACGCCGCGAGTCTTCGATGTCTCGCCCGACAGCGGAGGCAGCTACGCCGGCGAGGGGACCATCCTGACGGTCACCGGCGAGAACTTCATCGTCGCTGGAGCGACGGTGAATTCCTCGGTGGAATCGGTGCAGTTCTGGCAGCCGTTCGCACCAGCCGCCGAACAGACAGTTACGATGGTCTCGGACAACATCGAAGTGCTTTCGCCAACCGTCCTCAGAGTGCGGGTGCCCGCGCTGCTCGCCGACTTCGGCGCGCCCCCGTACAACCAGAACACCTCGACTTACGACGTGCGCATCGAAGTGACGCCCGTCCCCGCTCAGATCCCACCCACCTACCTCAGCCCGATAACTCCGGGCGACAAGTACGTCTACACCACGGGGCCGACCGTCACGAGCCTTTCCGTCCGACAGGGGCCGCCGACCGGCGGGACCCAGGTCACGGTGAACGGGACGAACTTCCCCCCGGCCGGGGCGCCGGGAACGCCGTGTGCGTTCGCTCCGCTGACCTCGGTAACGTTCGGTGGGGCGAACGTCACCAGCTGCAAGTACGGCGCGCCGAACCAGTTGATCATCACGACACCGGCGCACATCTCGGGGCCGGTGTTCGCCGTGGTCACCGATGCGGGAGTGCGTTCGCCGGAAGTCCCGGATGCCGCCTACAACTACCAGGGGCTGCCGGTCATTACCGGGATGAACCCAAACTTCGGGCCGCAAACGGGCGGTAGCCCAACAACCATCGCCGGCTCCAACTTCTTCGTCGGGGGACAACCACCGACATCGGTGCTGTTCGGAGGGAACCCGGCGCAATTCACCCTCATCAACGACAACCAGATCATCGCGACGGTGCCGCCCGGTTCCGGCGTCCAGCAGGTGAAGATCATCCACCCGGTCTCGGGGACGAGCGAGTACCGGACCGAGGCGAACTACACCTACAGCACCGGCCCGCTGATCAACCAGATCTCACCCGCGAACGGGCCGTCCGTCGGCGGCACGATCGTCACGATCGCCGGCAGTGGCTTCCTCGCCGGGGCGGTCGTGAAGTTCGGCGATGTACAGGCGTTCTCGGTCGTGGATAGCAGCACGAAGATCACGGCAACGGCCCCACCGGGGGTCTCGACCGTCCAGGTGAGCGTCAACGTGAACGGGACGCTCAGTGTGCCCGGCCCACAGGCGGCCTATTCGTACGACGGGCCAACGGTGACCGGCATTAGCCCGATAGCCGGGCCCCCGGCGGGCGGGACGACGATCGCGATCAAGGGGACGAACTTCACCACGGCCTCCGTGGTCCATATCGGCCAGGCCATCGCACCTTCGGTGTTCGTTGACCCGACGACCCTCACGGCCGTCACGCCACCGGTCCCCACGGGTGCTGCCGCGCACGTCCGCGTGACGACCGGCTCCGGGCAGAGCCCGGAGGGACCGGAGGACGTGTTCACCTACACGAGCGGGCCGATTGTCGACGCGGTGAACCCTGACAACGGGCCCACAACCGGGGCATCGATCGTGGTCATCACGGGGAAGAACTTCACGGCGCCGCTCTCGCTAACGTTCGGGGGCATCGCGGCGACCTCGTTCAACATCAACAGCGCGACTCAGATCACGGTGCTGTCTCCACCGAACAGCACGCCCGGCGCAGTCGACGTCCGGGTCGCGAAAGGCGCCGATGTAAGCCCGGCCGGGCCGAAGACCAAGTTCACCTATGTGTCCGCCGTCCCGAAGATCGTCGCCATCACGCCGAACTCGGGTTCGACCTTCGGCGGGACCGAGATCACGCTCACGGGGACGGGGTTCACCGGTGCGGTTTGCCCGGGGGCGGTGAAATTCGGCGCGTTCAACGCACCCTCGTGCACGGTGATCAACGACACGACGATCTCGACGGTCGCGCCTCCGAACGTGGCGGGGCCGATCGTTGTCGTCATCCAAACGGCCAACGGGACGAGCGATATCGTGCCGAACTACACCTACATTAGCCCGAGCGGCCCGGGCGGGGGCACCGCTCCCCCTGCGCCATCGGCAGGCGGGGTGAACACCTACACCCTTACCTCGCGTTGGACGCTACTAACGTGGACGGGCATGCCGGCCACCGCGGTCTCGGAAGCGATCAGGGGGACGGGTGTAACCGGAGCTTCGGACCTGACGACGCGCATTTCCGCAATCTATCTGTGGGACCCGGCGACGAGCAGCTACAAGGCCTATTTCACCGGTTCGGAAGGTATCCCGGGAGCGAACGACTTCACCACGTTCACGCAGGGCGCGGTGTACTGGGTGGCAATCCTGGGTACGGGCCAGGTCCCGTGGCTAGTGAAGTCGCCCTAGGTGCCGATCTTCTCCCTGAGACCCCGGGTTAACCCCGTCGCCGCGCACCGCCAGGGAATGGCCGGGCGGAGGACGCCCGGCTATCCTGTGATCCAGTGGCGGATCAGCCGCAAGCCAGAAGGGACCGCCCGTTGAAGTTCGGGACCCTCCAGGTGTATCCGCGCCAGGGCCTGCTCGTTGAGCACGGTCTGGACCTTCCGTCTGCCCTGATTGGGCGGGGCGAAGGCTCCAACATCCACATCGACGACTTCTCGATTTCGCGGCGCCATGCCCGCCTGACGGTCGATTCCGGGCGGCTCCTGGTCGAAGACCTGGGAAGCGTCGGGGGGACCTTCGTCGACGGTGAACGGCTCGAGCCGGGCGTACGCCACCTCGTCGAAGACAGCGCTGTCCTGCGGTTCGGCGAAATCGAAGCGCGCTACCTGCCTCCCGAGACGGTCGATGCGACGCTGGTCGCACTCGATGCGAACACCGAGGTCGTCTCGGCCGGCGGCCTGAGCATCGCCCTGGTCTCGCCGGAGACGCCGGTCGAAGCCGGCCGCACGGCGACCGCCACGTTGGTGGTTACAAACCGCGGCCGCATCGTCGACAACGTGCGGGTCGAGGTCCCCGACTTGCCGGCCGACTGGTACTCGGTCGATACGCCGGCCTTCCCAATCCTTCCCGGCGGCCGCGCCGATGTGAAGGTCAGCATCCACCCACCGCGCAGGCACGATTCGCTTGCCGGCGGCTACACGTTCACCGTCGCGGTCCGCTCGCAAGAGTACGATGAGCACCCGGAGACGCAGGGGAGCTTCCACGTCCTGCCGTTCGAGTCGGCGACGATCTCGCTCGAGGCAATCCGAAGTAAGCGCGACTTCCGCCTGTTGGCCGAGAACCGCGGCAACGATGTCGCGCGCTACGAGCTTTTCGGCAGCGACGACGAGCAGGCATTCCAGTACGGCTTCGAGTCGCCGGCAATCGAGCTCCAGCCGGGCGAAAAGCGCATCATCAACCTGTCGGTGCGCCGGCCCCGGCAGCTGTTCGGGGCTGCCCAGCAACCGCCGTTCACGATTGTCGGCAAGTCGTCCTCCGGCGCCGAGATCTCGGCAAACGGGCAGCTCGCGGTGCGGCCGCCGCTGCAGAAGTTCCGGATGCCGGTGCTCTTTTCGCTCGCGGCACTCGTCCTGGCCGTGACCGCTATGGCGGTCCTGATCGTCACCGACGGCGACGGCACGAACACGGCGAACGCCGAAGACCCCTACGCCGGCGTTCACCTTTGCACCGACGACAAGGCCAAGGACGACCAGGCGAAGAAGAACGCCGCGGCCGCCAACGACAAACCACTGACCGGCGCGACCGTCGTCGGTCCCTACGACGGCGGTCGGCCAGTCTTCGGCGAAGTCGACAAGAACGGCGCGCCCTTCTTCGCCCAGAGCGACGCCCGCTGGGCCACGCAGGAGTACGCCCGCTCCACCGAGCTGCCGAACGGGAAGGACTGGTGCGGCACCACGATCGAGCAGTGCGGCTGCGCGATGACCTCGGTCTCGGTGATGCTCGCCCTGTACGACATCCTGCAGATGCCCGGAGGCGAGCCGCTCAGTCCGAAGGCGCTGAACGACTGGTTCAACGGCGCGGCACGGCAGACCGACCGCGGATGGGTCAGCCGCGGATACATCTACGGCGACGTGATCTGGTCGGCGGCGAACGAGCTCTCAGCCGAGATCGCCCGGGTGAAGCCCGGGTCCCGCACCGTCCGCTTCGTGCGGACAGGCAGCGGTTCCGAAGACGACATCCGGGCGGAACTGAACGCGGGCAGGCCGGTCATCCTCGAAGTGCCGGGGCACTGGATCGCCGCAGTCGGCCTCGACAACGATGGGGCGATCCTCATCAACGACCCGTTCTATCGCGACCGGAAGACGCTCGATGTCTACAAGGGGAAGGTCCGCAGTTCGGTCCACTACGAACCGAGCAGCGACCTGAGTTCGGTGGTGATTACGGCGCCCGCGGATGTGAAGTTCAAGATCACCGACAAGCAGGGGCGGGTGGTGAACACCGGCACGGGCACGCTCGACGCGCCGGCCGAGAGCCTGAACCAGATCCCCGGCGCCTCCGTGGCGGCACGGCATGCATGGCGAGACCCCACCTGCATCGAGAGCGCACCACCGACTGACGCGGGCACGAACCAGGTGGTCCTGCCGGGCTCGCGTGACGACTACACCATCGAAATCATCAGCGCGGGCGACCAGGGCGGGGCGCTGGCCATCCACACTTACGGGCGGGACGGCGCCTCCTCGATCGCCACGATCGAAGGCGGCGAGGGCACGAAAGCCGAAATCGCCTTCGACCCGAACGCCGACAAGCCCGTCATCAACGTTTCGACCAACGGGACGCCCCAGGCCACTTCCACCCCGCAGCCGGGCGACGGCGGCGCAGGCGGCGATACCGAGACGCCGACGCCCCGGCCCGCGCCATCGGCCTCGCCGGCGCCGACGAGCACACCGTTCGTGGAACAGCGGACGGCGATGACACTCTCGGCCGAGCCGGGACAGACCCGCGTCGAGGTGGCGACGAACTCGGGGTTCGAACTGGGCGACCCGATACGGTTCGCACCCGGCTTACCGAACGAAGAAGACAACATCATCGTCGGGTTCGGCTCGTTCATCCTGGCGACGCCGTTGAAGTTCGCACACGGCCCCGGCGAGCCGATCGCCCGGTTGCAACGCCCGCCGGGCCAGGGCCCGGGGCTCCCACCGGGTATCACGCCGCCCCCGAGCACGGGCCCGCTCGAGCCTCCCAAAGAGGTGACGATGGCGTGCAGCACGCTCTACCAACCCTCGCCAAAGCAGGCGACGCTGATCTGCGACCTGACCGTGAACGGCACCTTCACCACAACGCGCTGGACGCTCAACGGAAAGGTGGTGTCCGAGTTTTCGGGGTCGCCGTCCCTGATCATGACCTTCCCCGGCGACACCCCGGCGAGCGTCTCGGCGACGGTCTGCAATGTGACGCTCTGCCGTTCGACATCGCGGAACGAGCAGGTTCTATTCCCCGCGACCGGAACGGGCGGCAGCGGCACCGGCGGGACAGGGACCGGGGGGACAGGCACGCCCGTCGTGCCCACACCGCCCGCCGGCACAGTAACGGTCACCTGCGGCACTGCGTTCGACCAGGCGAAGACCCCGGCGGTTGCGAACATCACCTGCCAGGCGAACTTCTCCGGGGAGTTCACGAGCATCTCGTGGTCGGCGCCGGGAGGGAAGCCCGCGAACGCGAGCGGGGCGAAGAAGACGTTTGAAACGCAGTTGGTAAACGACCTGGGGGCCCCGACGACCGTGAAAATCACGGCGACGGTCTGCAATTTCGGGACCTGCCGCACATCTCAGCCACTGACGGTCGGGATCGGCCAGACGAAGACGATCGTCGATGCGGATCCGGCGGGCGGCGTGCCGCAGCGGCACAGCGTGACGCTCTTCGCGATCGTCACCGGCCTCAACGGGATCGTGCCGCAGGGCGGTAGCGTCCAGTTCATCGCCGACGACATCCCGATTAACCCGAGTGCCGCGCTGATCACCGTGGGCAGCCTCTCGGTCGCCCAGGTCTCGGTCCAGACCGGCGGCACCTCCGGCCTGTCGACCGTCGGCACACACACCGTCAAGGCGGTCTACAGCGGCGGGCTGAACGCGTTCGGAAGCGAGAGCCTCGTGCGGGACTTCGAGGTGTTGCCGCCGATCCCCGATGGCTGCGATTCGGTAGATGAAGACGCGAATGGCGACACGGATGAGACATGTAGCTTCGCGCTACCGAAGAACCTCGGCGGCGGGACCGTGGTGAACTCGGTAAGCATCAGCGGCGGCCTGACCGATGGTGCACCGAACGCCGTCGTCGCGTCGCCCGGCCAGCCGCTGACCATCACAGGCACGGTCGGGCGGACCGACTACTGTCCGGGGTGCCTCCGCCAGCTCTACATCGGCATTGGCCCAAACACGACCACGGGCACGCCGGGCGTCGGCCCCCAGTGCAACTACAGCGGCGGCATGCTCCAGACCCCTGCTGCCCTGGCGTTCGCACCAACTTCGTTTACGGCGCCAACGGTACCAGGCGTCTATTACCTCCGAGCGACCACCACACTGGACTACTTCTGCGTCGGACCCGGTGTGGGGCCGCCTGACAAATCGATCGGCCGGATCGTTGTCAGGGACTCGATCAAGCCGGTCGTGGACGCCTTCGCCAACACCGCCGACGCACTGCCGACCAGCCCGTGGGACAACGTGCTCTCAGCGCCGACCACGAAGGCCGCTGCGGGTGAGCAGCTGCTTATCCGCGCGAGAGTCCCCGCCGGGGCGACCGGTGCTATCGACATCCGCGGGTTCAAGAACGCGGCCGGTAACGATGTCGCCGTGGTAGCGCTGGTATGCCCGCCGGGGGCGTCGTCCCATCCGGGACGTTCAGGGGTTCGGCGTGCACCCGGGCGAGGCGCGCGTGCTCTCGCCCGCCCTCCTGACGACTACCCGGTCTTGAGTATCACGGCGGAGTACCGAAACGATGCTCCGTTGCGCCTGCTCGATCCCGCATTTGGGTTCACGGCGCCGACGACCGTGGTCAACTACCCCGTCTACCTGGCCAGTTCACCTTCGACCCCTACGGCCTGAGTGTGCTGGTGGCGGCAACGGTCTCGATTTCGGCGGCGCCGAATCCCGTGCGGATGGGCGACCAGTTCACGTTGACGGCGACGGTTACCTCGGCGAACGCTTCGCTAAACCTGTTCGGGACAGGCGGTTCGGTGCAGTTCATGGCCGGGACGAACCTGATCGGGGCCGCCCAAACCGTCACGAATACGGACGGGACTGTCTCGATCAACTGGACACCGCGGAACTGCGATAACTACGACACCAACCCGGCGAACAATTGCTCGACGGCGAACGAAGGGTTCCCCTTCGATACGCGCGACGACAACGACCGTGGGTATTACGACAACGTGCATGCCGTGTTCACGACTGGCACCTCGGACCTGAAGGGCGCCACCTCGGCCGACATCAATGTCGATATCAACCCGGCCACTTCGACTACGACGATGACCGTCTCGCCGACGACCGTCGCGGTCGGCGGGACGGTCAGTCTCGAGGCAGTGGTGAGCGCTTCCGGTGGGTTCACACCTTCGGGCGGGAGCGTGCAGTTCAAATCCCGAAAGGCAAGCGAGTCGGCTTCATCGGCAGCGAACCTGGGGCCGCTTGTGCCGCTAGCGTTGGACAGTGGGACCTGGAAGGCCTCCATCCCCAGCCTCTCCACGGGCGCGGACGGCGACGCGATCCACGAGGCGGCGAATTACGTCATCACTGCGGAGTTCCAGGGGACCAGCCAGGTGGGCATAAGCGCCTCCGGCGACACGCCACTCACCGTGACAAAGGCCGCGCCGGCACTGACGGTGACATTGCCCGGGAGTGGCACCGTGACCGTTGGCGACACCGGGAACATCCGCGCGGTCGTCTCGGGGAGCCCGTCGAACCGGCTCGATGACAGCCCCGCCCGGCTGAAGTTCTTCGACGGCGCGACCGAACTGGCCAGCCTCACGGTTTCGAACCTGGGGAGCGGCGTGCTGGGAGCCGACTTCAGCGTCTCGTCGTTGAACGCCGGGGCGTACAGCATCACGGTGGAATACGTCGCGAACGCGTACTTCACGGGGACGACATCCAGCGCACAGACGCTGACGGTGAACAAGTACTCACCGTCGATCGCGGTGAACACCATCACGGCCGTCCAGGTCGGTAGCGACCTGACCATCTCTTCCACGCTGCAATGCGGCGGAGGAGCCTGCTCCGGAGTGCGCGACCATGCCGGCGGGTCCGTCTCGTTCTACAAGGACAGCGTGTCCGCTACGAACCTCCTCGCGACGGACACGTCGATTTCGGCGGGCGGGACAGCGAGTATCACCGCTTCGACGGGAGACGCACTGCTGCTCCCGGCGGCCGGTACGGCGTACTCCATAGTCGCGGCATTCAACGGAGACGCCACAAACGGGAACTTGAACGCGGTGACGAGCGCAGCAGCGACCGTGACGCTGACGAAACGGACGCCAACTGTGAACGTACCGAACCAGAGCCAGCCGATCGGCACCACGATCACACTCACCGCAACCGTCACCTCAGGTTCGGCGAGCGTGAGCCCTGACTGCTCGGCCTGCGTCCAGTTCAAGGTGGGGGCTCTCCAAAGCAGTGCCGTGGCCATCGGCACGCCGCAAAACGTCGCGAGCGGGACAGCGAACCTCACGGGAGTCACGACCGGCGGCGGCACAGGGACGTTCGGCTCCAGTGGCGGTTACGTGATCTGGGCCGAGTACACGGCGAACACGAATCTCAACGCCGCCTCCGACAGCGGGAACCTGACCCTCGCGCAGCCGGTAGACCTGACGGTCTCGGCGCCTGCCATCGTCCAGGTGAACACGGCGGCAACGCTGAGCGCGACGGTCTCTCCGGCTTCGGCCCCGGGTACGGTGCAGTTCAAGGTCAATGGCACGAACCACGGTTCGCCCCAGACGCTCTCAAGCGGAGCCGCCTCGATCTCATGGACGCCGACGGCTTCGGGGAGTTACAGCATCACGGCAACCTACAACTCGTCGAGTACGACCTACCTGGACGACGACACCTCGAACACGGCGACGGTGGCGGTGCCGGCCGCAGTTACGCTCACGCTCACGGGCGGCGGGCAGACCGGGGACATCGGCTCATCGCTCAACATGCCCGTCACCATTTCCCCGGCCGGGGCCGCTGGCACACTCAAGCTCTACGCGAAGCTCGGGACGAACCCGCGCGTAGAAGTAGACTCCGAAACCCATGACGGGACCGGCTCGCAGACACTCGACTGGGCGAGCCCGGCGAATGCCGGGACGTACACGATGAGCGTCGACTTCGTGCCTGACAACGCCGCGCTTTTCGCGGCTGCCACATCCAACACGCAGACGATAACCATCTCCAAGATCCAGGTCTCGATCACGGTCACCACATCGGTGGCTACCGTTGCCCTGGGGGGTGGAGCGGTCACGCTGACGGCGACGATAAGCCCGGCGGCTGCGCCGGGGACCATCCAGTTCGAGGTCAACGGTTCCAACTTCGGGGCCGCCCAGACGCTTTCGAGCGGCTCCGCTTCCATCTCCTGGACACCAGGTTCGACGGCGGGCCCGCCGTACGGGATTAGTGCGAGTTACACCTCAACGGACAACAACTACGCGAGCAGCACGGATGCGAATACGGTGGACGTCACGGTCACCGGAGCGGCGACGACGCTGGTCGCCACGGGCTCCCAGCCCGGTTCAAATGTCACGCTGACAGCGGTCATCACATCGAGTTTCGGTGTCCAGAACGACATCGACGGTGGGACCGTGACATGGACGATTTCGGGTGCGGGCACCTGCACAGGACTTGGAGCCGAGACCGTCGCGAATGGTTCGGCAACGCGCACCGGGGTGACTTGCCCGGCCGGCACGTATCAGATCACGGCAACCTATACCGGCGCCGGGAACTACGCCGGCTCTTCAGACTCGACGAACTTCCAGCTCGTGGTCACCTGAGCCCCTTAACCCTTCTCGCGCCGGACTGCCGCCACCGCTATCCTCCGCACTACCGATTGCCGCGCGGGAGTTTCTCCGGGTGAAGTTTGGCTCGCTCCAGGTCCGTACGCCCGATGGGGAGGCTCGCGAGTTCCCGATCGATTTGCCGTCACTCGTCGTTGGACGGGCTGATGGCAACGGTATCGTCATCGACGATCTCTCGATTTCGCGGCGCCACGCGCGGATTGTCATCGAGTCCGGGCGGCTGCTGGTAGAAGACCTGGGGTCCGCCGCCGGGACGTTCGTTGGGGGCCACCGCATAGACCCCGGCGTCAGCAACCTCGTCGAAAACGACCAGGACATCCGCTTCGGCGACGTGCAGGCGCAGTTCCTCCCGCCACCCCCGACGACGGCCTCCGAGGCCGAGGCGGGCATCGCGGCGCTGGCCGAAGGGGCCGGCTATGAGGCAGTCGAAGAGGCGCCATCGCGTGCCATCAACGTCACCCTCACCTCGCCTGCCACCCCGGTCGAACCCGGAGGGGCCGTCTTCGCGACGGCGGTGATCCAGAACCGGGGCCGCGTCGTGGACCTTGTCACGCTCGGCGTGACGGGCATCCCAACGGCATGGGTGACGTTTAGCCAGGCCACGTTGGCGCTGGTGCCGGGGACGCGCGAGACCGTCACCCTCGTCATCCAGCCGCCCGTGTCTTCGGAATCGCTGGCGGGCGAATACGACTTCGGCGTGGTGGTGACCTCCGGCGAACACGAACGGGAGGGCGTGGCTTTCGGAAAGCTCGTGGTCACCGCGTTCGAGGCTTCCGAACTCAGCCTGACGCCCATGCGCAGCAAGCGCGATTTCGCCGTCGTGGCGAAGAACAACGGCAACGCGCTCGTGACCTATGCGCTCTCGGGCATCGATGACGAGGGCCAGTTCATCTTCGACTTCGACGCGCCGAGCATCGAGCTGCAACCGGGGCACGAGCGGAAATTACCGCTCCGTGTGCGGAAGAAGAAGCGCCACCTCTTCGGACGGATGTCTTACGTCCCGATCCGCATTGTGGCGACGCCGACTTCAGGCGCGGGAATCGCCGTCGAAGCGCCCGGCCAGCTGGTGGTGAAGCCGCCGCTGGAACGCTGGAAGACGCCGTCGCTGATGGCGGTACTGCTGGGCGTGCTGGCACTGGCGGCATGGCTTTCGTGGGTGAACCGGCAGGACATCCCCTCCTGGATCCCGTGGTCGACGAAGGGCGAGGCAACGACCGGACTCGGGACCAACCCGGAGGCGGCGTACGCGGGCGTCCATATGTGCGAGAAGACGCCGGAGGAGCGGGAAAAGGCTCTCGCGAAGGTGAGCCAACCAGCGGCGGGGAGCAGCGGGGCGCCGCTCTTCGCGCAGAGCAACCCGGCCTGGGGAAAAGACGAATACGCCAAAGCGGGCGACCCGGAATTCGGGCCCGACTGGTGCGGTGAGACGATCGAACAGTGCGGCTGCGCGATGACCTCGGTCGCGACCATCATGGCGTTGTTCAACGTCCTGACGATGCCTGACGGCTCGGACCTGACGCCGCAGGCAGTGAACGAGTGGTTCAATGGCGAAGCGCGCAAGACGACGCGCGGCTGGGTCAGCCGTGGCTACATCTACGGCGACGTTATCTGGACGGCCGCCAACGAACTGTCTGGTCAGATCGCGAAACAACGCCCCGGGACCCCGACCCTCAGGTTCGCGGGCTTCGGCACGGGGAGCGAAGAGGAGATCAAGGCCGAGCTCCAGGCGGGGCGGCCCCTGGTCCTGGAAGTACCGGGCCACTTCATCGCCGCCGTCGGCGTGAGCACCGAGGGCAAGATCCTGATCAACGACCCCTACTACCGGGACCGGCTGACGCTCGATGCCTACAAGGGAAAGGTGAAGGGCTCGGTAAAGTTCGAACCCTCCAACGATCTCAGCGGCGTGGTGATCACGGTGCCGAAGGACTTGCGCATGCGAGTGCTGGACAAGCAGGGAAAAATCGTCGGCTCGTTGAACGCGCCCGAGGAAGGGAAGCCGGCGCCCGTGGGGATCACCGGGGCGTACCTGGCAAGCCGTTCAGCGTGGCGGGATCCGACGTGCGTCGAGAGCGCTCCCCCGGCCGACGCGGGCACGACGTCGATCTTCCTCCCCGGCAACCGCGAGGACTACCGCATCGAGGTGCAGAACCCAAGCAACGGCGGGACAAGCGTGGCGATCCATAGCTACGACCAGAACGGGAACGCTTCGGTGCAGACTCAGGATTCCACCGGGCCGCTCGTTATCGGCATGACGTTCGACCCGACCCAGGCGACACCCTCACTGCAGGTCATCCAGGGCACGGCGCCGGGTTCGACCACCGGGACGCAGGCTGCCGGCACGCCGACGCTCCCGTCCGGGGGCGGCGGAAGCACCGGTGGCAACGGCGTCATCACCATCCCGACGACTGCGCCGGCGACAACGCCAGGAGTCAGCCCATCGGCGACGCGAACGCCCGTACCGACACCGACGCCGGTGCCGCCGAGCGCAGTATCGGTAACCTGCGACGTGGTCTACACGCCGGCGCCCGCGGCCGCGGGGGTGACCTGTACCGGGACGGTGACCGGGACGTACACGACGACGCGCTGGAGCGTGAACGGCCTGCCCGCGCCCGTGGCGTCGGGATCGACAGCGTTCTCGACCACGTTTAGCCAGGACGCCACCGTCTCCGTCGAGATGACGGCCTGCAACATCACCGTGTGCCGCACCGGCACCAAGTCCGTCGTTGTGAAGTTCACGACACCATCGCCGACCGCCGTTGCGACACCCGTCCCGGGGACGCCCACGCCGACGCCAACGACCCCGCCGGTGGGGCCGCCGCCTGTGGTGACGGTGCACTGTGACTGGTACGCGATCTCCGGCGGCACACAGATCGACTGTCTCACGGAGTTCAACGAGGCCTTCAACGCCGTCACGTGGACAACCACGGGCAGTGCCTCGCCGGCGTCACAGAGTTCGGGTGCCAAGCACTTCTCGACCGTCGGCCCCACGGCGGGAATCGTCACGGTGCAGGCTGTGGTCTGCTACAACGCCGTATGCACGACGTCGAACGTCGCGTCAGTCGTCATCGGCCAGGCCGTGACGATCATCAGCACCGACCTCTGCGGTGCGATGATCTCCTCCGCAGGCCACGTCGCAACCGCGAACGTAGACAACTGGACGAGCGACAGGCCGCTGCCGACAGGCGCGTTCAGCTGGATCGTGAATGGAAACATCGTTGGGGTGTCTGTCGTCGGCTTCGGAGGCACCTCGGCGTCGCTCAGCTTCGTGTTGGGGTACACGGGCTTCAGCATCCCTCTCGTGCTCGAGTACAGCGGCGACGCGAACTGGACCGCCTCGAGCATCAGTTGCAGCATCCTCGAGGCCGTCTGATGCGCACGGGTGAACGCGAAGGGCCAAACGGCCTCGCGGCCGCTGTGCAGGCCGCGGCGAACCTCCTTCGGGCAGAGGTCGAACGGATGCGGGCGCGGGGTGTGCCCGTGGGCGAAGACGACCTTCGCGGGCTGTATATCTCCGACCAGGAAGCCAGCCGCATCCTCGATGTCGCCGGGACAGGAAGCGAACCGACGCCGTCCCTGCCGCACCCGGCGGAGGAGCTCGTGGAAGCGCTCGGCGGGCGGATGGCCCGTCTCGCCCAGGTCTGCCGGCTTTCTGAGGCGGAATGCGCGACGGTCGCGCTCTGCCTGGTGACCGAGACCGACCCAGAACTCGAACGCCTGGTGGCCTACGTCCAGGACGATGTCTCGAAGAAGCGGCCGCGTGTGGAACTGGTGCTACGCCTGCTCTGGGAAGACGCGGTCGTTGGCCAACGCTCGTTCGATGCAGACGCGAGGCTGAGGGCGCTGCACCTCGTCCGCCTCCACGACGAGGCGGGACAGGCGGCGACACCGCTCCTCGCCCGCCCAATGACGCTCGACCCGCGCATTGCCCGGTTCGCGCTCGGTGGAGACGCGATCGACGAGGTTATCGGTCCGTTCGCTACCCTCACCCCCGCAGACCCGGGCAACGAGCCGGCGCCGATCGACCCCGGCCATCTCTCGCCCCGCGTCCTTGGGTTGCGTGGGACCGACCTCGCGAAGACCCGGCGCATCGCGGGCGCCCTCGCAAGGTCGCTGGGACTCGATGCCATCGTCGAACTCAACCTCACGCAGGTCCGTGAAATAACCCACCGGGAGGCATTCGAGCGAGCCGGGCGCGAGGGAGCGCTTGCGAACGCGGCGCTGCTGGTCCGCGGGTTCGACGAACTCGATGAACCAGTCCGCGAGGGGATCGCCACGGGGCTCGACGGCATCGCCCCACTGGTACTGATTCACAGCGTGGGCGAGCCAACCTGGCATGGGCCCTCGGTTGTGGTCGCCCGGCCGACCGTGGAAGAGCGCGTCATCGAATGGCAGTCAGCACTTCGGCCACTGGCCCAAGACCCCGGCGTGGACGCTGCGCTGCCTGCGCTGGCCGCCAAGTTCGAGCTGGATACGGGGGCAATCGCCGAGGCGGCGGCGACGGCGCTCGGCCTGGCCACCGCGCGCGAACCAGCGACGGCGTGTCTCACCGTCGAGGACCTGTACGCGGCGGCCCGTGCCCGGTCGGCGCCGATCCTGAGTTCGCTGGCAAGCAAAGTCGGACACCACAAGTCCTGGGACGACCTGATCCTCGAACCCGACCCCCAGGCCCAGTTGCGCGAGCTTTGCTCGATGGTCGAGCACCGGCACAAGGTCTACGACGAGTGGGGGTTCGGAGAGAAGCTCTCCAGCGGCAAGGGCGTGGTTTCGCTCTTCGCCGGCCAATCCGGCACCGGCAAGACCATGGCGGCAGGCGTCATAGCGGGGGAGCTGGGACTGGACCTCTACAAGATTGACCTTTCCGGCGTGGTCAGTAAGTACATCGGCGAAACAGAAAAGAACCTTGGCGCTATCTTCCGGGACGCTTCGCTTTCCAACGCCATCCTCTTCTTCGACGAGGCAGACGCCCTGTTCGGGAAGCGTTCGGAAGTGCGGGACGCCCACGACCGTTACGCGAACATCGAGACCGCCTACCTGCTCCAACAGATCGAGGACTACGCCGGCCCCGTGATCCTCTCGACGAACCTGAAGATGAACCTGGACGAGGCTTTTCTGCGCCGGATGCACTTCGTAATCGATTTCCCAATGCCGGAAGAGCCCTACCGCTACCGGATCTGGACGACGACGTTGCCGGCGGCGGTGCCCCTCGCGGACGATGCGGACTTCCACTTCCTCGCGCGCCAGTTCCGGATCAGCGGCGGAAATATTCGCAACATCGTCCTGGCAGCGGCGTTCCTGGCAGCGAAGGATGGCGGGAGCCTGGGCATGCGCCACCTGATACAGGGGACGCGCCGGGAATTCCAGAAGCTCGGGCGGATGGTGACTGAGGCAGACTTCGGCGAACACATGGCTCACCTCGAATAGCCCTGCCCGAATTCTTGCGCACAGGCCCGGCTAATGCCCGCTATGATGTGCGGCGGAGGAGTCCCCCATGGCCGAGTACCAGTCCGCCCAGCTCGAACAGGCTCGCAAGCCCGCCCCTCAACGCGAAACAACCGCCCGCGAATCCGCACCGGCGGCGCCGCATCCCCTCGTGAGCCTCCAGGCCCGTGCCGGCAACCAGGCCATCGCCCGGCTGGTGCAGCGTGCCGGCGAGGAGGAGGAGCTCCAGATGAAGCGCGACCCGATTCAACGGGTTGAAGAGGAAGAGGAACTCCAGATGAAGCGCGACCCGATTCAACGGGTCGAAGAGGAAGAGGAACTCCAGGCGAAGCACGACCCACTCCAACGGGTCGAAGAGGAAGAGGAGCTCCAGGCGAAGCACGACCCGCTCCAACGTGAAGGCGAAGAAGACGAACTCCAGATGAAACATGATGGCGCGCCGCAGGTTGGTCTCGAAGGTGGCCCGGTGGGCGCTGCGATCGAAGGCCAGGTCAACTCGATGCGCGGCCGCGGATCGGGCGTGCCCGACGGCATCCGAACGCAGATGGAAGCTGCGACCGGGACGGACCTGAGCGGCGTACGCGTGCATGAGGGAGACGACGCGGACCGGCTCAATCGCCAGTTGACGGCCAAGGCGTTCACCACCGGTTCCGATATTTTCTTGCGCTCGGATGTGAACACGGGGAACAGCGAGCTGATGGCGCACGAACTCGCGCATGTCGTCCAGCAGAGCTCGGGCCGGACGGCATCGAGCGGCGGCGGCATGACTGCCGGGGCGGCGAACGACCCGCTGGAGGCGGAAGCGGACTCGCTCGCCCACGCGGTGCTTTCGGGAGCGGCTCCGCGCCACGCCGAAGAATCCCGGGCCTGAGCGTAACGGCCGCAAGTGTTCAACGATGCCGATGAGACCCTGAAGCAGTACCTCACTGCCGCGATCCCCATCGCCAACGGAGAGGTGGATATCTCGTTCGAGCGACCTTCACGCGAGTGGAGCGGGCGCTTATCGCGGCCGACGCTGAACTGTTTTCTCTACGATATTCGGGAACGATCCGGCTTTCGCGATGACACCGCGACCCGGATCGCAGATGGCAAGGGCGGCTTCCGTGCGCAACGTCCTCCACGGCGCATCGACCTGAGCTATATGGTCACCGCCTGGGCGCGCGAGGCGGAAGACGAGCATCGCATCCTGGCGCGGACCCTCGCTGCGATGTATCGGGCCGGCGAAATCGACAGGCGGTTCTTCCAGGGTCATCTCCTCGAATCGGAGTACCCGGTGTTGGCACGCATCGTCCCGCCGGACCACGTGGCCAAGCCAGCCGACCTGTGGGGCGTGCTGGACAACGAGTTGCGGACATCGCTCGTGTGGGTGCTCACCGTGCCGCTCGATGCGTTCACCCCGGTGGAAGGCCCACTGGTAACCACACGCGAACTGCACGTCGGGGCCATCGGCGAGGATTGGCGCGAAACCTTCATCCAGGTGGCAGGCACCGCGCACAGGAAAGGCGCGCCCGGCGACACCGTGCCCGGGGTGCGCGTTTCCGTCGCCGGGACGGCCCTCAGGATGGTTACCGGCCCCGATGGACGGTTCAATTTTCCGGGGGTACCACCCGGAGACCACACCATCCGTTTCGAGACCGAAGACGGAGTTTCGGGCGAGCGTGCCATCTCCGTTCCGGGTTCGAGTTACGACATCGAACTGTAACTCGATCGTTATGGCACCCACCCTGCAATGAACCCGGATCGGGCGCTGCAAACGGTTGCGCGACCGCTCCGGCGCGATGCTAAGATACCGCCGCTCCGGTCTCCGTGCCGCACAAATCATAGGGAGCCCAAATGCCTACATACCTGACGCCAGGCGTGTATATCGAAGAAGTCGACAGAGGTACCAAGCCCATCGAGGGCGTGGGTACCGCCGTTGCCGCCTTCCTCGGTGTCGCCGAGAAAGGGCCTGTTGGAAAGGCCACAATGATCGCGAACTGGACACAGTTCACGAACGTATTCGGGGGTTTCATCCCCGGCGCGTACCTCGCCCACGCCGTCTACGGCTACTTTAACAACGGCGGGACTCTCGCCTACGTCGTCCGCATCGGCGGAGAATCCAGCGACGGCCCGTCGCAACCGGTCGCCGAAATCACGGCGAAAGGCGGGGCAGCGACGATCAAGGCGCTTCCCAAGCCCGGCGTTTCAGCTGAAGGCCTCAGCGTCCAGGTCGCCGCAGGTGATGATGACAGCTTCACCATCACCGTGAAGGGCGGCGGGGCCGAGGAGAAGTTCGAAGGACTGACCCTCGGGCGGGGCGCGAAGAACGCCTTCGATGTCGTCAACAAGCAGTCGACGCTCGTCCAACTGGAAGAGCTTAAGGTTGCCGGGCTCAGTGCCGCCGAGCGCGCTCCGGCGCCTGGCACCTATCCGCTCGCCCTTCCCTCGGCCACGACCACCGCACTGGTCCCGGTGACGCCATCCGATTATGAAGGCGACGTCACCGAGCGCGCCGGACTCGGCGGCCTTGAAGCCGTTGACGAGATCACGATGGTCCTCGCCCCCGATGCGATGGCGGCCTACAAGGCCGGCGTCCTCGATATGGACGGACTGAAGGCCGTCCAGCTGGCCATCATCGCCCACTGCGAACGCATGGGTGACCGGGTCGCCATCCTGGACACGCCCCCGGACCTGAACGCCCAGCAGGCCCAGGACTGGCGCATGAACGTCGCGGGCTACGATTCCAAGTATGCCTCGCTCTACTACCCGTGGATCAACGTGGCGGACCCGACGCCGAACGCTCCGGCGACGACTATCAGCATCCCGCCCGCCGGCCACATCGCCGGGGTTTGGGCGCGCAGCGACAACGAGCGCGGCGTCCACAAGGCGCCGGCCAACGAGGTCATCCGCGGGGTGATCTCCCTGCCGATCAACCTGACGAACTCCGAGCAGAGCGTCCTCAACCCGAACGGCGTGAACTGCCTGCGGGTGTTCGCCGGGCGCGGCATCCGCATCTGGGGTGCACGCACACTCAGCAGCGACCCGTCGTGGCGTTACCTCAACGTCCGCCGCCTGTTCAACTACGTCGAGAAGTCGATTGAGCGCGGGACCCAGTGGGCAGTGTTCGAACCGAACGACATGGACCTCTGGGCGAAGATGCGGCGCGACATCGGCGCCTTCTTGAAGACCGTCTGGCGGCAGGGGGCGCTCTTCGGAGCATCACCGGACCAGGCCTACTTCGTGAAGTGCGACGCCGAGAACAACCCGCAGGAGACCCGGGACCTCGGGCAGCTGATCATCGATATCGGCATCGCACCCGTGAAGCCCGCTGAGTTCGTCATCTTCCGCATCGGCCAGTACGCGCCGGAGCAGTAGTCGGCCACGACGGCACCAGAACGCCAACGAAGGAGTAACGCATGGCAGCAATGGACGCGCTCACCGGCGACCCGCTGGTCGGCTTTAATTTTGAACTCGATGTCGCAGGCAAGGCGAAGGGGTACTTCACCGAGGTCTCCGGCATCAGTTCCGAAAACGAAGTGACGGAGCACAAGATCGTCGGCAAGGGCGACAAGGAAGCCGTCCGCAAGATCCCCGGCCGCTTGAAGTGGGGCGACATCACGTTCAAGCGCGGGATCACCGCGAACATGGATTTCTGGAAGTGGCGCAAGGAAGTCGAGACCGGCAAAGTGTCCGGCGCCCGCTCCAACTGCACCATCACGATGTACGACCAGGCCGGTTCTCCGGTCGCCAAGTGGAACCTCGAAGCGGCCTGGCCATCGAAGATCACGGGGCCCTCGCTTTCGACCGAGAGCAGCGCCGTCGGCGTCGAAGAGCTCACGGTCGTTTGCGAAGGCTTCGAACGGGAGATGTGACCCGCAGAGGGCACGAAGGACCAGACTGGCCGGGGCAGGGATACACCCTGCCCCGTTGCCGTGAATGAACTATGGCACTTCAGACCGAATTCGATTTCGTATTGCCGCAAGGTTATGTGGACCGCGAGGGCAACCTCCACCGCGAGGGGACGATGCGGCTCGCCACCGCCATGGACGAGATCGCGCCCTTGCGAGACCCCCGGGTCAGGGAGAACCAGGCGTACCTGGTGATCATCCTGCTCTCCAGGGTGATCACGCGGCTGGGCTCGCTCCAACAGGTCTCGACTTACGAAGTGGAGAACATGTTCAGCGGCGACCTCGCCTACCTGCAGCGCCTGTACCGCCAGGTGAACGAGCAGGGGACGACGCTGGTACCCGTGACCTGTCCGGAGTGCTCGACGCCGATCGACGTGGACATCTCCCGCCTGGGGGGGTCGTAGGCTACCCCCTCGAACGGATTCGGGAGGAGGTAGCCTACCTCGCGTATTACCTGCACTGGCAACACGAGGAGCTACTGAACATGGAACACGCTGACCGGCGAATGTGGGTCGGCCAGGTTGCCGATATTCATAGCAGGACCGCATCCGCGGCCGGAGCTTGACGATGCCCGACCCCAACGTCGCCTACCGGTTCGCCGTGGAAATCTCCGGCATCCAAGAGGCGCTCTTCACAGAGTGCAGCGGCTTCGAATCGAAGATCGATGTCGAGGAGTACAAAGAGGGCGGCGTCAATGATTATGTACACAAACTCCCCGGCCGGCAGAGCTTCGGCAACATCACGCTCAAGCGGGGGATGACCAACTCCCTCGAGCTTTGGGACTGGCTCAACCGCCTCACGAACACGACGACCAAGCGGGACGAGAAGAAGAACATCTCTGTGGTGCTTTACGACGGGAAGGGTGGCGAAGTGCTCCGCTGGAACCTCATTGGCGCGTACCCGGTGAAGTGGAATTCGCCGACGATGCAGACCGACCAGTCGGCGATCATGGTCGAATCGCTGGAACTGACCTTCCAGGAGTTCACGCTGCAGAAGCGGTAGCGCCATGGCCGAAGAAGTGACGCAACCCGAAGAAACCGAAGGCCCCGATTTCGGGACCTTCCTCGGACGCCGCCTGCGAGGCTACCAGGCGGGCGTGCTCGGGATTGGCTCGCTCAACGAGGTGCCGCTTTCGGCGGATGGCCCCGGCAGGGCGATCATCGGCCGCTCGGCCGAGTTCTCGAGCTCGCTTCAGAGTCTGCTTTCCTACCGGACCGTGCAGGCCGAACCACCCGCCGCACCGGCGTCTGCGCTTCCTCCGGCGCCTGTCTTATCGCGAGAATCAGAATCCAGCGCCGAACCATCCGCACCGGCTCCGCAAGCCGCTCAACCTGCGGGCCCGCCGGCGTTCGGTTCGCCTGAATGGTTCAGAGCAATGGAAGCGCGGCGGCAAACGATCGCCCGGCGGCAAGAGTCCGAAGCGATCACAACAGGCCCAACAGCTGCGCAGATCGAAGCCGCCCTGGGGATCGATCGGACAGGGCCGGCGACGACACCGGGCGCAGGCAGCGCGGTGCGCAGGCGTTCAGTCGTACAGGAAATGTCCGGGAACGTGGAGATTTCGCCCGAGACGATCACGGCCTCCCGCCGGGCCGAGCAGCGCCCGCCAGGAGTCCCGCCGGAACCCCCGGCGGCCGCCACGGAGGCCGTCGCCCCCGGCCAACCGCCTGCACCGACACCGCCGCGTGAACCGGCACCGGCAGCTTCCACAGTACCGCCCGCTTCAAATCCGGCGATTGCACAATCCCGCCCCCCAACGCCGAACGACGAACCCGCTCCGACAGCGAGCGAACCGGCCAGGGTCGCGGCGCCCATCGTTCAGCGCCGAACTCGGCAGGCGCCAGAGCCGCCACTCGAAACACCCGCTCCGGCAGTCTCGGCGGCGCGGCCCGCGGGACCATCCGCCACGGGTTCCGTTGCCGGCACACCGAGTCCGGCACCGAGCCCCCTCGGCGAACCTGATGTCGCCCGTGCCCAGGCGGCGGCGCCGCCAGCCGTGGACTCGCCAGCGCCGATACGGCGGGTCGTGGCGGCCCCGGAACGGCATGGACCTGCCGCATCCCAGGCGACGCGCCCCGAGGCCCGCCGGGTGATCGCCACCGACGCCGCCCCCCGCGCGGCCGGTACACCTTCGACAACGGACCCGACCGAACCTGGTGCATCGCCCCCGGACCATCCAACGCCCCCGGACGACGAACCTCCTGGTGGCAGCGGGCAGGGCGCGATGCGGCCGCCGCCAGCATCCCCACCGCCCGGAGTGTTCGAGGCAGCCCGTTCCACGAACACTCCGGGAGCTTCGGGCGACGCGCCGGTCTCGCGAGTCGGCGAGGCTGCCCCGCCATCGTCCCCGGAACCGGGACCCGCAACCAGCCCCGCCGCTATCGCGGACCCGTCGCGTTCGAGGAGCGCCAGCTCTCCCGGCCCACGACCGCCGGTCGACGAGGGACGCGGAGTTGAACCCCTCGCCCAGAGGCTTTCCGCTGAGCCCCCGCCCACGACGACCGGAATGCCGGTTGACCTGCCGCTGGCGGACACAGGCAGCGCCCAACCCGCAGACAGCGACGCCGCGGCCTCCCTCGAACCGAGCGCCGGAGCGGTGCGGCCCGTCGCCGGAGAGCCCCTGAATGCGGCACAGGCGCGCCGCCCCGAGGCGCTGGCTTCGGCAGCCTCGACGGCAGGAGAGCTACAGCGACTCGCCGGCGAGGAAACGCGGGAGGTTCAAGACATGACGGCCGCCACGCCGGCGATGCCGGACGCGTCCGTTACCCCTGAGCAACCCGTACGACGCCTCGCCGTGGCCGCCGAGCCCGCGCCGGGCGCCGCACCGGAAGCAGTGCTCCTGCCACCCGCGGAGGCACCGCTGGCGCGCGAAACCGTTTCCGGAGTGGTCGCAGCACCCGCTCAGGCTCCGCCGCCTGCTACGACCGCGGAGGGTCTCGCCCCGGGCGGTCCCAGCGAGGCTCGGCAGTCGGCGGGCCCTGGACCCGTCGCCGCTCCGGCGGGCGCCGCCGAACCTGCGCCCGGGCGAGCGACAGGGTCTCCTGTGCAGCGGCGCGCGGCGGAGTCACCGCCACCGGTAGCGGCGGCGCAGGCGGCCATCTCCGCCCCGGGAGAGACCCCGGGGGCGCCGCCGCCACCCGCAGAAGCGTTCACCTGGCAGGCCGGTGAGCCAACTCGAGCGGGCGCAGTGGCTGGAGAGCCGCGGGAGTCGGTGACAGTGCCGTCCGCGCCGGGGACTGAGGCGACAGCGCCGACCCCGGTTTCCGGCGACGCCTCGCTCCCACCGGTTGATGCGCCGCTCCATCGCCGCGTCGCGCTCCCGGCGAACCCCCCGGCGCCCGGCGGGTCCCGAACCGCTGGCCCCGCAGGTGGACGTGCTCGGGAGGGAGCCGGAACCGGCAGGGTCGCCCGCCGATCCGGCACGAGCGACCACCTCCAGCATGCCCGCGAGCAACCCTGTGAACGCGGCGTCCAACCAGTCCTCCGGGACGCCGGCAGCGCATCCACCGGGACATGCCGGAGCGGTCACGGGGCCTGCTGCGAGCGAGGCTTCGCCGGCCGACGTGCTCCGGGTTGTCCCGCCGCAGCAAGCATCGACCGGCGCACCAGCCGCACCAGGATCGACCCCAGCGACGCCGGCGACCGGGATGGCCGAATTGCCTGGGAAAAGGCGGCGGCGAGGCTCCCTCTACCGCGTCCACAGAAGCCATTGGTGCGCCGATGACACCGGCTGGGCCAGCTCCACTGCTTGTCGCGCACCGAGTCGAGGCCGTCCCGCCGCCAGCTCCCGCCGAAAACGAAGACGTCGTGCCAGCCGCGCTTCCAGCGGATGATCCCACCGGAGCACCCGAGGCCGACCGAGCAACGGGAGCCGTTGGCCCTCGCCCGGATCGCCCGGCCGCTCTCTCCGGAGAAGGACCGGCCGTGACTCAACTTGCACCAGCAGCTGAACACCATGTTGCTTCGATCGCGGGCAACGTCGGGCCTTCCGCCTCGGCGCAGCGCGTCATCGCCGAGGCATCCGCACCAGCTCCCGTCACCGCGGTGACAACTGCCGCTGCGATCCTCACGAGCAGCCCGGAGCCGGTGCCAGAAGGCCTCCCGCCGGCCGCCAGGACTTCGGAGACAAGGCACGAACTCCGGCAAGCGGACGTGGCGGTGCCAGCGGCCGCTGGCCTTCCCGAAACCGCCGGGCCAGCCCTTGCGGGCGCCACCGGTTCCACCGCCTACCATGCGGATGGAAAACGCCACGGGAAGCGGTACTTCGGGCGCGGCGCCTTCACCTCGGACCGATACCGGGCCTGCAGCCATCGTTCGCCGCTCGGCCGTCGCGGAGCCACCGGAGACCGGCCTGGCCGGGTTCGAAATGCCGGCTCCGCCCGCCACGCCTCCCGCGCGGGGGACCTCGGGAACACCCGAGCCGGTCGCGCGCGAACTGTCGCCGCTCCGCGCCGGCCGGGCGGCCCCCATACGCCAATCCGACCATCCTTCCGCAGCCGGCGCGACAGAGCCTCCATCGCCACCGCCGGTGGCTGCCTCTTCGCCGATCCAGCGGGTAGTCACCGCGGTCCCTCCACCAGTTGCGCTGGCCGCCCCGGCCCCGCTCGCTCCTCCTCCGATCCATCGGGAAGTGTCGACGGGCTCGGCGGAGGCGACCGGTGTCATCACCGGACTCGAACCGGCGACCGAGGCGGAAAAACCGCTGGACTTCGGCGAGGTGGCGGAGAAGGTGTGGCCGCATCTTCGACGGCGGCTCCGCCTTGAGCGCGAACGGGAGCGCGGGCTGCCCGGGTAACCCGGGCGACTGATTCTGGTATAAGGTGTGACACCCCATGGCACTCGTGAAAGCGACCATCCGCAACCTCGACACGCAGAAGCGCGTCACCTGCATGTTCAACCCGACCGACTACACCTTCTCAAAGTCGGTCTCCTGGTCGCAGTCCTCGGACCGTGGGGCGAATGTGCCGCAGCTGGAATTCACCGGCGGTGAGCCAGCCGCCCTCACGCTCAAGTTGTTCTTCGATACGACTGATAGCGGTGAAGATGTCCGGACCAAGTACACGAACGACCTTTGGGACCTGGCGATGGTGAACACGGCCAAGATCGACCCGAAGACGAACAAGGGCCGTCCACCGACCTGCACGTTCGAGTGGGGCAACGCATGGTCGTTCGAGGCGGTCGTGACCTCCATAGACACGGCGTTCACGATGTTCCTCGGCGATGGCACTCCCGTCCGCGCAACGGTGAACCTGAGCCTGAAACAGGCGAAGGACCCCGGGCGTTTTCCGGCCCAGAACCCCACGTCCGGTGGCGCGGCGGGCCACAAGCGGCACGTGGTGTTGCAGAGGGAAACGCTCGACTCGATCGCGGCAAGGGAGTATGGGGAGGCCCGCCACTGGCGCCACATCGCCGAAGCCAACGGTATCGAAGACCCTATGCGCCTCCGCCCGGGCACCGTGCTTGCACTGCCGCCGCTGGCCGGGGGCTAAGGCGGATGCCGAATCTCTACGATTCCCAGTTCTACATCAAGCTGAACGGGTCCGACCTCGCCCTCGCCAAGATGAACTATCTCCACGAAGTTGAGGTGGACTGCGGTTTCTTCATGCCCGCGACGGCGACCCTGAAGTTCTACGACGAAAAGCTCGACTTCATCGACGACACGAGTTTCGCGCTGGGGACCGAAGTCGAGGTACTGGCTGGTGGCGGCGCCAACCCCGGCGGAGAAAACAGCACCACCAGCATCTTCAAGGGCATCATCACAAACATCGAGCCGGAGTTCACGGAGGAAGGTCCGTACTCCATGTTCGTCATCCGCGCCTACGACAAGTCGTTCAAGATGCACCGCGGCACAACTTCGAAGGCCTACGTGCAGGTGAAAGACTCGGACGTGGTGGGCCAGGTCGCGAGGGCCGCCGGGCTCCAGGCCGATGTGGACGACACGGCGGTCGTGCACAAGCACATCTTCCGCCACGACCAGTCCGACTTCGAGTTCGTGGCGGCGCTGGCGCGGCGAAACGGCTACATCTTCTACTTCGACGGTGCAAAGCTGCAGTTCAAGAAGCCCGCAAGTTTCACCGGAAACGAAGTGACCTGTGTCTTCGGAAAAGACCTGCTGGAGTTCCGCCCCCGCTTTGCCATCGGCGGGCAGGTGAACGAAGTTAAGGTGCACGGTTGGGACCCGAAGACGAAGCAAGCGGTCGTGGGATTGGCAACCAACCCCGTTTTCGCGCCGAGTTCGACCACGTTGAGCCGGGGACCCGCGGCCGCCCAAACGGGTTTCTCCGGTGCAGCGAAGCTCCACATCACCAGCACGCCGGCCACCCAATCGGTAGCGGACAACGTGGCGAAATCGGTGATGGACCGGATCGCCGGGAGTGACATGACCGCCGAAGGCCGCGCGCTCGGAAACGTGAAGCTCAAGCCGGGCGGGCGGCTCGTGGTCGCCAACGTCGGCAAGTTCTCTGGAAAGTACTTCATCACCCGGGTGCGGCACGTCCTCAGCCAGGCGACCTCGTTCAACACCGAAGTCTGGACGGGCGGGATGAACACGGGCACCTTCGCGAGCCTGCTCCAGGACGACCCTCGCTCGCCCAACCCTCCAGCGCGGCCGGCTTCGGGGTTGCTCACCGCGATCGTCACGAACAACACCGACGACGAGAAGATGGGTCGCGTGCGGATCAAGTTCCCGACGATCGCGGACGACCAGGAGGCCTTCTGGGCGCCTGTTGTCTCGGTGGGGGCCGGAGCCACGCGGGGGCTGATGGTGATCCCGGAGGTCAATGACGAAGTGCTCGTTGGATTCGTCAACGGCGATTTCGACCGGCCCTACGTCCTCGGTGGCCTCTGGAATGGAAGCGATGCGCCCCCGAATGCAACAGCCGTGGCCGATGGCAAGGTGGAGATCCGGGAGTGGACATCGCGAGTCGGCCACACCGTCCGGCTCACGGACAAGGCCGGCGAGGAGAAGATTGAAGTCATCGACAAGACGGGGAAGAACCTGCTCAGGATCGACACGGCCAAGAACACGGTATCGATCCTCGCGGAACAGGACATCAAGCTCGAAGCAAAGGGAAACATCGAACTCAAAGCCGCCAACATCAAGCTCGAAGCGACCGCGAAGGTGAGCGTCGATGGGTCGCAGGTGCAGGCAGAGGCGAAGTCGCAGATTGCGCTCAAGGGCGCGATGGCGGAACTTTCCGCCTCGGGCATCACGAAGATTTCGGGCAGCATGGTGAATATCAACTGACCATGAGTGACGACATACTGATCGGCCGCGGCTGGGGGTTCCCGGTGGGTGTAGACGCCACCGGCGGCATTCGCATGGCTGGCGGGCATGTCGAGATCGAGGAAGCGATCTCGATCATTATCGGGACGAGCCCCGGCGAGCGGATGATGCGGCCGGCTTTTGGCTGCCGGATCCACGAACTGGTGTTCGCACCGAACAATTCTGAGACGCTCGGGATCGCGCGCCGCCATGTCGAAGAGGCGCTGGGCATGTGGGAGCCCCGAATCGAAGTCGAATCCGTCCACGTGACTGCCGATACGCTTGAAGCCGACCGGGGCCGCTTGAACATCGAGGTCACCTACACGGTGCGCGGCACCAAAGACGCACGGTCGCTGGTCTACCCGTTCTATCTCATCGAACACGAGTAGCGCGCACGGATCGTCGTAGCGAGCGGGGTGCCTGAACTGGGCGCCTTGCCTCTACAATGGCGCACTCAGGAGCTCTGACCCATGCCGCTGCCAGATCCCCAACTCGATGACCGGCGTTTCCAGGACATCGTGAACGAAGCCAAAGGCCTCATTCCCCGCTACTGCCCGGAATGGACCGACCACAATGTCTCTGACCCCGGCGTCACGCTCATCGAGCTGTTCGCCTGGATGACGGACATGATCCTGTACCGGATGAACCGGGTGCCGGAGAAGAACTATCTCCGCTTCATGGACCTCATTGGGATGAGGTTGAAGGACGCCGTGCCGGCGCGCACACCTGTCACCCTGAAGCTTTCTGCGCCCCAGCCAGGCCCCGTCGTCATCCCGCGCGGCACCGAAGTCGCCACGGTTCGGACGGCCGAGGAGCAGGCGATTTCCTTCACGACGGACCACGAGTTGACGATCGTGCCGCCGACGCTGCGGCAATGCCTCTTCTCATCGGACGACGTGAACTACGCCGACTACACCAGCAAGTTGACGCTGGACGGGGAGTTCTTCGATGCCTTCCAGCGTGTCCCGCTCCCCGGCGACACGCTCCACTTTGGCTTCGTGGAGAACCTGAGCAACCACGTGATGAACCTCGAGATCGATGCATCCGTCGAGGGCATCGGCGTTGACCCCCGGGACCCGCCTCTGGCATGGGAGGCATGGTGCGGAGAAACGCGCGGTTGGGTGCGCTGCAGCGTGGAACGGGATGAGACGGGCGGCCTGAACACGGATGGCGCGGTCATCATCGACCTCCCCGGCGGCATGGAAGCGCGCATCCTTTCGCGCCTCCAACTGCACTGGCTGCGTTTGCGCGTTATCCAGCCGCGGCCGCGCCAGCCGACGTACTCCGCCTCGCCGCGAGTGAACACGATCGTGCCAAGCTCCATTGGCGGGACCGTGCCCGCAACACACTCCAGCCTCGTCATCAACGAGTTGCTCGGCCGGACCTCCGGGGTCCCCGGGGAATCGATCGCCTTCATCAACGCGCCGCTCCTCGCCCGCGACGACGACGAGTACCTCGAGGTATTCGAGCCAGACGGAGCATGGGAGCGCTGGCAGGAGGTGCCGGATTTCCGCGACTCGCGCGAAGACGACGAGCACTATGTGATCGACGGCGTAAGCGGGCACCTCACCTTCGGGCCTGCCGTCAGGGAGCCGGACGGACTCGAGCACGTGTACGGGCGAACGCCGATCCGTGGCTCCGCCCTGCGGTTCGTCCGGTACCGCTTCGGCGGCGGGGTTATCGGCAACGTTGGGGCGAACACGCTCACCGTCCTGAAATCGAGCATCCCTTATGTAGCGACGGTGACGAACCGCCGGCCGGCAGCCGGCGGCCTGAACCCCGAGACGCTCGATGCGGCGCGCCTCCGTGCGCCGATGATGATCAAGACCCGGGACAGGGCGATCACGGCCGCCGACTTCGAGTTCCTCGCGAAAGAAGCTTCGCGGCGAGTAGCTCGCGCGCGTTGCATCCAGGTCCGCGCCGATGGCGCCGGCAGCTCGGTGCCGCCGGGCACCATCGAACTCCTGATCGTGCCGCTGGTGCCCCCGGACCATGCGCGGACAATCGAATCGTTGCAGCCGCCCCCGGAGCTGCTTGAGGAAGTGCGCCAGTACCTGGATGAGCGGCGGCTGCTGGGCACCCAGCTCGTGGTAGACGGGCCGGCATACGTCGGCGTGAGCGTCGAAGCGAGCATCCTTGTGCAACGCCATCGCAACAGCGACCACGTCCGGGCCGAGGTTGCCACCCGGGTCCGGGAGTACCTGGACCCCCTGCTCGGCGGTCCGGACGGCCTGGGCTGGCCCTTCGGCCGGGACCTCTACCTCTCGGAGATGCAATCGGTGGTGCAGTCGGTACCCGGCGTGGAGTACGCGCAGGACGTGACGCTCTACCAGGTCGACATCCAGACTGGCCAATCGCGCGCCGCGGGACAGAAGATCACGGTGGCCGACGATGTCCTCCTGTTGTCCTACGAGCATGTGGTCACGGTTTCGAACCGATGACCACGCCGACGGCCCCTGCGGTTATCCCTGGCCCTGGTGATGGCGAGGTACCACCCCGGGGGTCAACCTGGACTGTCAGCGGCTACGATGCTGCCCCCATGGGGGTCCCGGAAGGAGCAAGCTCGTACCTGGATTTCCTGCCTGGCATCTACCAGGACAGCGAGTTCCTCGGCCGCTTCCTCCTGATCTTCGAACACATTCTCTCGCCCCTGGACCGGACTGCTGGAAGCATCGCCGATTACTTCGATGCCTCGCTCACGCCGGAGGACTTCTTGCCGTGGCTTGGCTCCTGGCTGGGCATGGTGGTTGACGCGCGGATACCGCAAGAGAACAAGCGCGAGATGATCCGCTCGGCGCCGGACCTGTACCGATGGCGCGGGACGAAACGGGGCATGCGCGAGTTCCTGAGACTCGCCACAGGCATCGAACCGGAGGTCATTGAACCGACCCTGAGCGAGATCGCGGGGAACCGCAACCTGGCCTACCGGTTCACCGTGCGGTTCCGCCTGCCTGCCGGTGCCAGCCTCGCACGTTCGTACGTGGAGGCGCTGGTCGAAGCGGAGAAGCCGGCTTTCGCCGGCTGCACCATCGAGATAAACGGGGCCTGACCGTAGCTACTGAGGGACGATGAAGGGCAGGGAGCCGTCCGCGCTCTTTTCGGCCGCCCAGCCGAGGAGACCGCCGGCGCTCTGGATCTGCCACCAGGTGAAGCCGCCTTCCTGGGTTGGTCCGGCCTTCACCGTTACCTTCTCACCCGTGCAGAGGCGGCCGAGGATTTCGCCCCCCTCCCGCGATGCCGCGGAACGCACAGCCAGGCAGTTGGTGTTGTTCGGCACCGGGTCCGAATTCGCGATGACCGCCGCGCGGCCGACGAAGAGCCCGGCTGGGGTTGCAGTCGGCTGCGCCGCCTGGGTGGCGACGGTCGCGGCCGCTGTTGGGCTTTCGCTGGATGCCGGTTTCTCATCGTCGCCGCCGCCGAGAAGGGTCATCGCCGCAAGCGCCAGGCCGCCGAGCACGAGCAGTAGCAGGACGGCGATCATCGGCAGCTTATACGGCTGGAGCGGCGGGGCGATGATCAGCTGGCCCTCCGCCGTGGTGGGGGACTCTTTCGCGCCCTGGCGTGCTTCGACCCGGAACGGGCGGTTCAGCGTGGGCCCGAACAACTTGCCGCCCTTTGGCTTCACGGCGAGGGCGACTCGCTTTTGCTCGCCCGGCGCGAGCTCCACCTGTGCGGATTCGAAGGTGTAGCCGAATTCCCGTGCTTCATCGCTGGCCGAAAGGGCGACCTGGATGGTGACGTTGCCGCTGTTCGAGACAGAAACGTGGAAGTCGCGCTTCGCCCGGGTGGGGTCAAGGGTGACACGGAAGCCTTCGAAGGCCCGGACCGAGATCTTACCCAGCGCGCGGACCTCACGACCGTGCACTTTCGACGTAACCGCCACGGAGAACGGGTATTCGCCGGCGGCGGCGGTGGAATCCTTGGGCGGCTGGATGACCACCGTGATCTCGTCCCGCGCACCGGGCACGAGCGAGAGTGTCGGGCGGCTGACTTTGGCCCACCCCTCCGGCAGGTCGACGATGGCGATCGAGAGTTCGTCGACCACTGTGCCGCGGTTCTGGACGTTTACCGTCGCCGTCGTTGGCGAACCGGCCGCAACGGGCTGGCTGGGCGAGGTGAGGGTGACGCCGACTGTCTGCTCGGTCTCGTTGGCGCCCGCCGAGGGAGCCCCCGCGTCATGCGGCGCCAGGGCTTCGGCGAAGATGAAGCGCGCTTCGACATCGCCGAAACGCATCGACTGTCCGCTCTCCACGAGCGACGGCGCGTTGCCGGTCACTCGCTGGCTGCCGACAAACGTGCCGGTGCCGGAGCCGAGGTCCTCGATGGTGACGCGGCCCGACTCGATGACGAGTTGGGCGTGCCTCCGCGAGACGGAGACGTGGTCAATGACGACCTGGTTGCCATCAGCGCGCCCGATGACGACCGAAGGCGCCGTGATCGGGTATTCGCGAATCTGACCGTCGGGTGTCGCCACCCGCAGTGTGCCGTAATCCATGCGTAACTCTTCCGGAAGGCGGCGTCCCGGGCCGCACTGGGACGCAGCATACAAACGCGAGGTTCCAGCGACTAGGCGAGATGTCCCGGGAGGAGCGCCTCCAGGCCCCTGAGGGCTTCAGCGGGTGCGTACGCGGGGTTGGCGCGATAGAAGCGCTCCTCGCCGTAGAAGGTCTCCCGGAGGTCCTCGGGGATGCGTGCCATCATCCCGTTCTCGCCGAACTGACTGCGGTGCATCCCGGCTGCCCTGCGCTTGTGTTCGATGAAGTCGCGGACATCCACGATGTTGGAAAGCGGCGGATCCGGTTCGGCCATCGCCTTCTCGAACCGCTCCTGGCGAGCGGGATCCATGCCTTCGGGGAGGAGCCCGCGGCGCTGGAGTTCGAGGAAGATGCCGGCGAAGCGCTTCATCGTGGAGGCGCCCCAGAAGAGGTGCGCGGGACTCCAGGCGGGACCGGCCTCGGGATGACGTCGCTCGTCGCCGGCGGCTTCGAACGCAGCGACGGTGTGCTTGTGGACGGCGATATGGTCCGGGTGACCGTAGCCTCCGGTTGGGTCCCACGTGAACACGGCGTGGGGGCGCGTATCGCGGATGACCTGGACAAGGTGCCCGGTAACCACTTCCGCAGGCTGCTGGTGGAGGCTGCGGGGGTCGTCGTTTTCGGGGTCCCGGCCATCCCGCTATCGCGGAAGGGGAGGAGGCGGACATCTTTCAGGCCGATCTGGGCCATGGCTGCGCGAAGTTCGAGTTCGCGCACGTAGCCCAGCGTTTCCGGCGTGCCAAGGGCGGGATCGCTGATCTCACCGACCTCGCCGCGGGTGGCGCATACAAGGGTCACCTGGGCCCCCCGCGCGATGAAAGACGCGAGGGTGCCCGTGGCCTGCCCCTCGTCGTCCGGGTGGCCGTAAACGGCAAGGATGCGGACGTTGTTCATGGGGAATCATCGTACGCGAACCGGGGGGTGCAGGGTGCTCCTCGACCGGCTAGTGTTGGCGGCCACGGAGGGTTCCCATGCACTACAACGACATCAGCTACTCCCTCGACCACGGGATCGCGCGAATCACGTTGAACAAACCCGAGAAGATGAACGCCCTCTCCTGGGGTTCGTGGGCAGAACTCGAAAACGCCATCGCCGCGGCCGATGCCGACGATAGCGTGAAGGTCGTGCTCCTCACCGGCGCCGGACGCGGGTTTTGCGCGGGGACGGACCTGACAACCGGCACGAAGGAGTCGGACTGGCCGGCTCGACCCCTCGGCGGGCGCCCGGGCATGATGCGGTCCCGCTACCTCGGCACCGCCAACCTGTATCACTGCCGCAAGCCCACGATCGCGGCCGTGAACGGCGCGAGTGTCGGCGCCGGCTTCTCGCTGGCGATGGCCTGCGACATCCGCGTCGCCTCGGAAGCAGCCCGCTTCAGCGCGATCTTCGTGAAGCGCGCCATTGTCGCGGACACGGGATGCACCTGGTTCCTCCCCCGGCTCGTCGGCGTGGAGAACGCCCTGAAGCTGATGTACACAGGGAGGATCATCGATGCCACCGAGGCTCTCAGGATCGGCCTCGTGAGTGAAGTCGTCCCGGCCGAGGAACTGGCGAGTCGCGCCACTGCGCTCGCCCGCGAAATCGCGGACGGCCCTTCGCTCGCTATCGAGCTGATGAAACGGCTGACGCACGAAGGGCTGACTCGCGGGCTGGATGAGCAGATCGAGATGGAACAGTTTCTGCAGGGCATCACGCAGAGTTCGGAGGATGCCAGGGAGGGGCGCCTTTCGTTCCTCGAAAAGCGGGAGCCGGTGTTCAAGGGCCGCTAATCGCCGGCGAGCCTGCGGGCGGACCGCGGGAGGAACCGTCATGCATCACGAGGGCGAGGGCACATTCTTCGATAGTCCGGCAGCGTTCCGGGCGTGGCTACTGGAGGAGCACGCCTCGGCCACCGAGATCTGGCTTGGATTCGCCAGGAAGGGCTCCGGGAAGACCGGGATGACCACTGCGGAGGCACTCGACCAGGCGCTCTGCTTCGGCTGGATCGATGGGATCCGCAAGTCGAACGGCGCCGCGAGCTACAAGACCCGCTACACGCCCCGGCGGCCACGGAGCATTTGGAGCCTGATCAACATCCGGAGGCTGGAGGAGCTGCGGGCGCTGGGACTGGTCGAACCGGCAGGGCTCGCGGCCTTCGCGGCAAGGACCGCGGAACGGTCCGGCATCTACTCTTCCGAACAGGCGGAAGTCCTGTTCGAGCCTGCCGACCGGGCGGCTCTCGAAGCCAACGTGGCCGCCTGGGCCTACTGGCAGGCCGCTCCGGCGGGCTACCGCAAGACCGCGACCTGGTGGGTGGTCAGCGCGAAGCGGCCCGAGACTCGCGCGAAGCGTCTTGGGGACCTGATCGACTGCTCAAGCCGCGGCGTCCGGGTCCCGCCGCTGCGCCGGGCCGGGGACGCTTCCTGAGCACGGTTATGCGGGTGATCCGGGGTTGGCCAGGCGTCGCCGCTAGTGCCCCGCCGCTGGCTTCTCGGCCCCGCCGGTACTCTCGCCACCTTCTTCAAGGTGAAGATAGGCATCGGCAAAGGCTTCGTTCACGTGAAGTACCCCGTCGTTGAGCGTCGCGAAGGGGTAGGAGTCGGTGATTTCGGGGAGCGCGTCGGCCTGGGCCTGGGTGGTGATCACGCTTCCCGCGGGGATGTAGCGTTTTTCGGGCACGTTGACGCCGATGACCTTCGCCCCCGGCTCGATGACGACGTTCTTGCCGATGGTTGCCTTGAAGACGAGCGCCTGCATACCGACAAAGGTGTGGTCCCCGACCGCTGCGGGCCCGTGGACCTGCGACTGGTGGGCAAGGGAGACCTCCTTGCCGATGTAGACGGCGTACTTCTTGCCGCCGACCGTGACCTGGTTCTTCTCGACCGTTTTGCCGTCGGCCAGGGTCTCCAGTGCATGGAGGACGACTCCGTCCTGCACGTTGGAGCCATCGCCGATGACGATAGGCTGACCTTCGTCGCCGCGGATGCTGGCGAACGGTGCGACGAACACCTGCTTGCCGATGGTGACATTGCCGATGACCGAGGCGAGCTTGTCGATGTACGCGCCGGCGCCGACGACTGGCGACTCGATGTCCGGGTTGAAACTGGTGGAGACGTTAGGCCGCAGGTTCGCGGCAGCGTGCTCTTCCACGGCCGGGACCGCGACTTCGGCGGCGGCGAACTTTTCCTGGTAAACGATCCAGGCGACAAGCGCGACGACGGCCACGATGAGGCCGCCGTTGATGAGCTGCTGATGAGACCAGCTCCCGACCTGCGCGAAACTCGGAAGTTTGGGGATATCGAACGAGAACTGGAGCGACAGGCCACCTTCCGCCTTGCGATTGAGCGAGAGCGCGGACTCCGCGGCCGAGCCGGCGGCGGTATCGAGGGTGTCGAGTGGTTCTGCGGCTTCAGCGGCTTCGGACATGGCTGGACGCCCCGAAAAGGAGTTACCGGGGATATCGTCCACAGGGACGGCGGGCCGTATCGGGGAAGGCACCTAAGGGCGGGTACAGGGCAGTGGGGTGCCGGTTGACACCCCCCGAGGCCAATCTATGATCCCTCACACGAGGCCCTTCGATGGAAGGGTGCACCGCTAGAGGCGGTGTCCCGGGATGGGGCGAGCGCCAGGCGGCAGGCGTCGAGCCCATTCCCTCGGCTCTCTGGCGTCCTGCGCCGGAAAACTAGAGGAGTGGGTTCTGTGACAACTCTCGAACGGCCGCGCACGGTCGGCGAACTGAAAGCTTCGGGCTATCAGATCCTGCCGGTCCGCGAAGAAATGCGAAAAAACCTGATCGCCAAGCTCCGCAGCGGCGACGAGATCTTCCCCGGCATCTACGGGTACGAAGAGACCGTGATCCCTCACATCGTCAACGCGATCCTCGCGGGCCAGGACATCATCTTCCTGGGCGAACGGGGCCAGGCCAAGTCGCGCATCATCCGCTCGCTTACGTCGCTGCTGGACGATGAAACGCCGGTGCTCGCGCACTGCGAGCTTGCCGAGAACCCCTTCGACCCGATCACGCGGCTGGGCAAGGACATCCTCGCAGAGAAAGGCGACGCCGCGGAGATCGCCTGGATCGGTCGCGATCAGCGCTACGGTGAAAAACTGGCGACGCCCGATATCACCATCGCCGACCTCATTGGCGAGGTGGACCCCATCAAGGTCGCCGAAGGCCGTTACCTGAGCGATGAACTGACGATTCACTACGGCCTGATCCCTCGCACCCACCGCGGGATCTTCTGCATCAACGAACTCCCGGACCTGGCGGAACGCATCCAGGTCGGCCTCCTGAACATCATGGAGGAGCGGGACGTCCAGATTCGGGGCTACCGCATCCGGCTACCCGTCGATGTCTTCGTCGTCGCGAGCGCGAACCCCGAGGACTACACGAACCGCGGGCGCATCATCACGCCGTTGAAGGACCGCTACGGCGCCCAGGTGCGGACGCACTATCCCCAGAAGATCGAACATGAGATCGGGATCATGGACGCCGAGCACCACCCCGTGCCGGCGGACTTCAAGGTCTCCGTCCCTGCCTTCATGAAAGAGATCATCGCCGAGATCAGCCGGCTCGCCCGCCGCAGCCCGGATGTGAATCAGCGCTCCGGCGTGAGCGTGCGCGCCAGCATCGCGAACTACGAGTCGATGCTCGCCAACGCACTCCGGCGCTCGATTGTGACCGGCGAAGACGAGGTGGTGCCGCGCGTCAGCGACCTGCCGTTCGTTATCCCGGCGCTCTCCGGAAAGGTCGAGTTCGAGACGGTAGAGGAAGGTCGCGAGGACCAGATCATCGACAAGCTGATCCAGGGCGCCGTCGTCGCCGTCTTCAATCGCTACTACAACCTCGGAGAACTGGAGCAGGTGGTGAACCGGTTCAAGGCGGGCGTCGCAGTCGAAGTCGGCGACATGACCCCGAGCGCGGAGTACGTGGCGCTCGTCGGCCAGGTGGAAGGCATGCCGGCGGCGGTGGAGAAGGCTGGAGCAGGGCGTTCTCCAGCGGAAGTAGCCGCAGCAGCGGAGTTCCTCCTCGAGGGTCTGCACTTGAACAAGCGGCTGAACAAGGACAAGGTCGGCGGCAGAGTGCAGTACCGCGGTTAAGCGGACGCATGGACTGGTCGATACTGAGCATTCCCGCGCATGGCCCCCTGTTCGAGGGGGCCATCGCCGTGTACGGCGAGGCATTCAGCCGGCCGCCCTACAGCGACCCGGATCGGGGCCGCGAGATCCGCCAGCGCATGCGCGAGACGCACGCGCTGCGCCCAGGTTTCCAGCTGCTGGTGGCTTGCACCGGCCCGGAGCGGGTGGTTGGGATGGCCTATGGCTACCGCGGCACCGCTGGCCAGTGGTGGCACGACACGGTAACGCGGGCGTTGAAGCCCCTCGAAGCCGCCGAGTGGCTGGGCGACTCGTACGAGCTTGTCGAGATCGCTGTGCATCCCGCTGTGCAGGGCCACGGCATCGGCGCCGGACTGATCCGCGAGTTGCTTGCCGACCGGCCCGCCGCAACCTGCGTCTTAAGTACCCGGACGGATAGCGACGCGCACAACCTCTACCGGCGGCTTGGCTTCGAGACCATCATCGAGATGCCATTCACGAACGGGGGTTACCCGTTCTACGTGATGGGAAAGAAGTTGTTGCAGATGCCGGGTAGGGCGTCTGAGGGCACAATGATGCGAGATGGCTGACGATTCGTTTCGCTGTGTGAAGTGCAAGCAGCACGTAGACACGCTCTCATTTGGGACCACACAGCGAAACCATTGCCCGCAGTGCCTCTGGAGCCGTCACGTCGACAACTTCCCAGGGGATCGGAAGGCAGCGTGCGGCGGCCCGATGGAGCCGCTGGCTGTGTTCGTGGCGCAGGGCGGAGAGTGGATGCTGATCCATCGCTGCAAGAGCTGCGGGGTGCTGCACGAGAACCGGATCGCCGGAGACGACAGCGTGATGTTGCTGCTGGCGGTCGCGGCGAAGCCCCTCGCGAACCCGCCCGTACCGATGGAGTTCCTGAGCTAACTCCAACGGGGGCTCTTCCCACAGAGCGGAAGTCAGGAGCCGCCGAGAAGCTGGAGAGCCTTGCCGGCGGTGGATGGCGTTGTACCGAAAACTAGAAGAACCTCGTTCGCCGCCGGCGAGGTCACTGCCAGGCCGCGACCGTCGCGAAGCGAGTACAGGGGCTGGCCCGCGGCGCCCCGACACCCCCCGGCGGCATCGAGCCACTGGTCGATGGCAGCAACGAACTCCGCCGATTCGCCGGCAGACGAGAAGGCGACGCGGATGGCGGCGACCGACTCACTCCCCGACCGGTAGACATCGTAACGATCGCCCGCCCAGCCGGCGCAGGCGGTGACGGAGACGAGGCCCGGCAGGTGGAGTTGCAGGAGATTGCGCAGGTTGAACTCGCCGAACGAGCCTCCGGATTCGTGCTTCCACCCGGAACCGAGGCCGTGCGCCAGGTCTGGCAGGGCCACGTCCGCCCGCTTCCAGCCCGAGGCGAACAGCTCGGGGTGAAGGATCTCGGCCGTGGTGATCCGGCGTCCGCGCAGGACCGTGTCCACCGCTTGCTGGCCGCCGCTGGCGCGGACGACGCTGACCCACTCGGTCCCGGCTTCGTACGGGAAGCGCCATTCGCGCTCGACGGAGGGGGGAACCGCGGCCCGGGGCGCCTGGGCGCCAAGCCACGCCCGTCCAGCTCCCACCTGCTGCGCGTGGCCACGCGTCCAGAGGCCCTCATGCAAGACAGCGTCTCCCTCGATGACGGCAGTGAGCGCCAGCGTCCAATCCAGTTCGTCTCCCGCCGCTTCGAACAGCTTCGGGACGTCGAAGGCTGAATCCTGGAGCGCGTGGACGAATTCGTGGGCGACAATCGACCGCTGGAGCGCGCTGAGCGCGGCGAAGTCGATGCTCTCTCCATCGCCCACGACAAGGAACTCATCCGTTAGGGGCAGATACAGGCCAACGAGAGCGTCGGCGACGAAGTCAAGGTAGAGGTCCTCGTAGTCCTCGCCGGGGCCGAGGTGGCCCAGGAGCCGGTAGAGGGAAGTGAGGCGCGCAAACGCCTGGCTGTCCGAGTCGCTCAGGGCATCGCCGACGACGCCCCTGACATCGTCGCGGCGGACCAGGCCCGCTCGGATGTTGGTCGCGGCCGGGAGCCCACGCTGTTCGGAGAGACCGGCCATGACCGCCTGCAACTCCGGAGAGAGGGGGTAGGTAGCCGGTCCGGAATCACCCTCCCAGCAGGCCGGCCAGAGGATGACCAGGCACATTGCCACGATGAAGCTCGCCAGGCGGGTTCGCTCTTGCCCGGTTGCAGGGGGCGCGGCTATCCTGAACGGCACGGCGCATTCGTCTAGTGGCCCAGGACATCGCCCTCTCAAGGCGGAGATCAGGGGTTCGAATCCCCTATGCGCTACCAGCACAGCCGACTCGAGCAGGGCAGATGCCCTGCTCGTTTGCTTCGTCCGGGGTAGTCTGATCCCTAACATCTCCGGGGTTTCGCGACTCCTCCCGGGAGGGTGTCATGGCATTCGTCGATGAGGCAACCGCGGCGCTTTACCGCGAGGCATGGGAAGCCTGGTCGAAGCAGATCGAACACGTCCACCGCGTCTTCCTTGGAGATGAACGACCCAGGCCGGACCAGTTGAAAGGCCTCCTGAACCGGGAAGCACGAGCCAAGGACAATTACGATGCGGCCCGCCTCCGCCTGTTGGGTCTCGAAGAAGCGACACCCTCCCTTGCGGACCCCGATGCGAACCCGTTCAGGTAAACGAACCTCACGTTCGTAAGCCGCTGACGGGGGTATGATCCGGCTCGGATGGCAACGCAACGCGTGTTCGGACGGTCGATCGGGTCCCGGTCGACCTTGTACGTCCTCTTCGCCGCACTCGTGCTCATCCCGGTGGTTGCCTTCGCGATCGGGCCGCTCGGCGGTTCGAGCCTGAGCCTGGAGGGTCCGGGCGGGCCATTCCTCGCGTTCTCCGCAGGCGTGCTCTCGTTCGTATCGCCCTGCGTGCTCCCAATGGTGCCGATCTTCATCGCACAGGTCTCCGGTTCGAGCATTCAGAACGGGAACTTCACGGCTGACCGGCGCGTGACGTTCACGCACGCGGTCGCATTCGTAAGTGGGCTCTCACTCGTCTTTATCGCCCTCGGGGCGGCGGCCGGGCTCGTGGGCTCGTGCTTCCTCGTCGACAACCAGCGGGAACTCGGCGATTTTGCCGGGGCTGTGCTGGTGTTCATGGGCGTCCTCGTCATCCCGCCGCGCGGCCGGGCCGACCCGCTCAAGTCGGCGTTTCTGCTCGTAGGGCTTACCGGTATCTACTTCTTCCTCGCCGAAGTCGCCGAGTTGAAAGACGACCGGACGCGCCTGGTCCTCCTCGGCGCAGTCCTGCTGGCGGTCTGGCTGCGGTTCGCCGGCTACCTGCAACTCACACTCTTCTCGCGCACCTTCGAAGTGCGCATCGCCACCAATCAGCCGATTGGCTACTTGCGCTCGGCGTTCGTCGGCGGTGCTTTCGGGCTCGGCTGGACGCCGTGTGTGGGTCCTATCCTCGGGAGCATCCTGACCCTGGCAGCCGATTCGGGCGGCGCGCTGCGGGGAACCCACTTGCTCGCCTGGTACGCGCTGGGGTTGAGCATCCCGTTCCTGATCACGGGGCTCGCGATATCGGACGTGAACCGTTTCCTTCGCCGGATCCAGCCGTATGGGCCGGTGATCGAGGTAGTCTCGGGGCTGATGTTGATCGGCGTCGGAGTGCTCTTGATCTCAGGCAGGCTGACGGGCCTCAACGAACTCTTCTCGTTCGCGGACTTCAACCAGGGGCTCTGAGGGTTCCGGCGTCCAGGTTAGCGACCGTGGATTGCAGGATCCTGCTCATTGCGTAGCCGGTGAAGGCCGCGATGATGGCCGCCATCGCCATCCCGGAGATCGCCCAGGTGGCGGCGATCTGGAGGCTCGACGCATCCGAGGGCAGGATTGCCGGACCGATGAACGTCGGTGGAAGGGCGACGAGCCAGCCAGCCGTGCTCCAGATCACCCACTTCCATGCCTTCGGCACGTAGCGCCGGAGGACCAGCCACTGGGCGCCGGGGAGGGACAGGAGGAGGACAGGCGCGAGCGAAACGGCGAAAGCGATGCTCAGCCAGGTGGGAGACCCGAGGTCGTGCGCGGTCGAAGGAGTCATGCCGCAGGCCCAGGCGACGGATGCGCCGGCAGCGGAGGCGAGGATCCAGGTCCTTGAGAAGCCGGCATGCCACTCTCGCAGCGTGAGCCACTGGGCGATGCCGAGTGCCGCACCTTCGGCGGCACCGGATAGGGCAACGATGGCGGCTGCCCCCGGAGGAGGGAGCACGGCCTTCCACACGGCAAACCAAGCGAGGCCGGGGACCACAAAACCGGCCGTTTCGCCAAGCAGGACGCGGAAGAACCACGAACGGCGGCGGAAGCCAACCATCCGTGTGGCGCCGGGCTGGAAGGGTTTCGCAGCCACCACCGTTGCCACGAGTTGAGCATCGTCCATTTCCGAATCGCCTTCGACGTCCGGAAGGGCCGAAAACCGGGCCCCAATGGAACTCGCTCGCATCGCGTTGGCGGGAAGCGAGGAGCGGGTGATACTCTGTGGCGCGCGGCGCGTTCGTCTAGAGGCCCAGGACGCCGCCCTTTCAAGGCGGAGATCAGGGGTTCGAATCCCCTACGCGCTACCAACGGCGGTAATGCTATCGCCGAGCTTCACGCGGAGGCTTGAGAAGGCGAAGCATTTTCGTGCCGGCGCTAAGGAGCTTCGTGCTGGCGACCACGGCGCCGAACGACGCGACGGTCCAGGAGAAGGCGCGACAGCTGACGGAGGCCAACGAGACCGAGGGCCTCTTCTCGGTCGAAGTTTGGGGCTGGGACGAACTTGAATCGAGGATGACGGAGTATCCCGAAGTCCTACAGCAGCACTATCCGCAGTTCGCTCTCAGGGAGACTGGCGCCGACGGCCCTGCCGCCGAGCTTGTGCGCGTTATGAAGGAACAGGCCACGTGGGCCGGGAAGGACCGACCAACCTTTGAGAGGACCACTGGCGCTGAGCAGTCTCGCACCGAATTTCGGGCCGAGTTGGAGGATTCGGCAGCAGGGGACTATGTGCCAAATCCTCGAATGGCGCTTCTGCGACCCGAGGTTTCATATGGATTGGCGCGCCGCCGACGGCTCTCGCCTGAAGGACAACCATCGCGGAGGTCTTCGATCTCACCGGGCAAGAGTTCGGGGAGCATCCATACGTCGGCATCGACGAAATCGGGCTTGAAGTTCGGTTTCCCTGGCGCGGCAAGATGCGCCACGAGCTTCATCGTTGGCCACTGTCGTCAGAGAGCTGCCAAAGGGTGTCCTGTTGGGACGTTGAGCGGGAGATTCTGCCAGTGGCCCCAGACTTACGACGATTTCAGAGCGAGGACGGGTTAGCAACATGGCCGGGGGAAGTCTCCGAAGGGTCCCAACAAACCATCGGCCTGGGTCGGCTGCGGACCTACCGTCTATCGGGAGCTCACTCAGGAGATTCAGGGCTTCAAGCTGCTAACGCTGTTTATCGCTCGCGGCCAGCGCGAGGAAATTCTGGTCGTCGAGCGACAAATGAAGCGGCTGACGCGAGTCGTCGATGACTTCTACGAGCGCCTGGGCCTGCGCAACTGGATCTTCCACGACATGCTTAGCGTCGACAGCATCGAGCAACTCCTGGCCGAGACCTCTGATGCCGGAATCCGCCGAGGAGCGCTTGATCGAGATGTACCGCGACCCGAGACCATGAAGTGGTGGACGATGCGGCTCCGATCGTTATCAAGGCTGCGTAGCGACCCAGATTGAGCGGGCTCGTGAGCATTACGACGCTGAGCAGTACGACAGCTGCGTGCTGCATCTGATCGCCGTCATGGACGGCTTCGTCAACGACTTCGAGCCCGGTGAGCGTCAGGGGCTGCACTCGCGTCAGCCTGGCGAGATGGCTGCCTGGGACAGCGTCGTCGGCCATCACATGGGTCTCACCCACGCGATGGCCACGTTCACCAAAACCATCAAGAAGCGTGTCGGCGACGAGGTCTTCGAGCTGCACCGACACGGGATCATGCACGGTTCTGTCGTGCGGTTCGATAACGTGGTCGTTGCGACGAAGGCATGGAACATGCTGTTCGCCGTTGCCGATTGGGCGACGGAGACAACCAGGGGCAGCTGAAACCAAGGAGCCAGAACCGTCCTGGGGCGAGATTTGATCCGCTCTCAAGAAGCGTCATGCAGCCTACAACAAGTATCAGAGAGAGTTCGCAGCCACTACGGTCGAATCTTCGGATCCGGGTTTTGCGACACACGAGATGGTTGTGCTCGCCTCGGAGTTCCTCCGTGCCTGGGAGCACGGGAGATGGGGAGTCGTTGCCAAGTTCACGCCACCAATTTTGCGCGGCTCCAAGTCGGACGGAGAGGCCGCACGATCTGCGAAGGAGACCTTCGAAGGCCAGCGCCTGAGCGACTGGACCATCATCTCGGTAACGTACGACCAGGCGATTACTGTTGAAATCACGGTTCAGGCCCACCTCAACGGCCAATTGGCAGACTTGCGGTTCCGTTTGGTGTTCTGGACCCATGATGGCGAGGTGGGCATTCCGGGTCAGGACGAAGGCAGCTGGAGCCTCGCGGTCTGGGCCCCGCGCACCTTCTTGCACGTCGTCGCTTAGTCGCGCAGGGCCCGGACGCTCTCAGGCCGGTGAATTCGCTGCCAGCAGCGATCCCCCAACCTCGAACCGAACCTGCTCGCGGTGTTCGAACAACGGTAGAGTGCGCTACCCGCGACCGGGTAGAATCTCCAGGACTTCCTTGCAGGCCGGGAGACTGCCCGGGCTGGGAGAGGTGGGACTAGGATGCGCCTTCAGAACATCGAGATCCCAGTGGCGGACCTCACCCGGGCCGCGCGTTTCTACGCGGACGTCCTCGATCTACCGCCGGTCGTCCGCATGGGAGACCAGGCCGCCAGCTTCTTCCTCGGTGATGCCCACGGCGGCATGATCACGCTCGTCCGTTCGACGCGTCCCCCGGAAGGGGGCGGCCCGGTGGTGGTCTTCCAGGCCGAAGGTGGCATCGAGGAAGCGCGCGCCCGCCTCGAACGGCTCGCAGTGCGCTTCACGGGCGCCACCGAACATAGCCCCCTCGGCCTCACCGCTTACTTCCTCGACTCCGAGGGCAACCGGCTCGCGATCTTTGATGGTTCGCTTTCGGCTCGCTTTCGCGAACAGGCGCGGGCGCCACTTTCCGACCTTGAAGCGAAGCTCAGCGAAGTCGAAGCGCGCACGATGGCCGTCTTCGAAGGCCTCAGTGAGGTCCAGGCGCGGCACATCCCGGCACCCGGGGAGTGGCCGATAGTCGACCATATCGGCCACATCGTTGACTCGCTGGATTCGTGCGGCCAAATCTCGCGCGACCTCTCCTCCGGTCGCCAACCTCCGCGCGATCGTCTCTGGCAGAAGGAGTACCCGAGTCTCTCGTTCGCCCATGCATTGGAGGAGCTGCGCCGTGGCTTCGCCGACGCGCACGCCTGGCTGGCGAACGTCCCGGCGGCCAACGGAAACGATGCCGTCCTGCCTCACGGGGTCTTCGGTCCCCTCAACCATCGCGAATGGGTCGCCTTCATGTTCTTCCACCTGGGGATGCACGCGGACCAGGTGAAGGGAATTCGTTCCGGGGCGGGCTTCCCCGCGACGTAGCGGTCCAGTGGTGCTCGAACTGGACCGTCCCGGGGCGTTCGAGAAGCGGGTAGAATGGCGCTCTCACTTCACGCCGCCCATGCCTGCCGAATACCTTTCCGAAGAAGCCGAACAGTTCTGGCGATACATCAAGTCATCGCTCTCGGACTTGCTCGACCTCGTCGCCGGGCAAGACGATGAAGTCATCCGCTGGCGGCCACCTGCGCGCGATGCAAACTCCATCATCATCCTCTCCCGCCACACGCTGGCGAACGCCGGCGTCAACATCCTCCACACCCTCGGCGGGCTTGAGTACAACTACGACCGGGAGGCGAACTTCGGGGAGCACATCTCCCGCGATGAGGTGCTTGCCACCTGGAAGCCGCTTTGCGAACGGCTCGAAGCTGTCATGTGCACGCTGCCACAGGAGCGCATCGATGGGCCGGTGCCACATCACTGGCGGGGCGAAATCCCGGGACGCGAAGTCCTGATCATCGTCGCGCGACACACCGCAGAACACCTCGCCCACGCCCGGCTGACGGCGGATCTGGCAGCGGTGGCGCTGGGGCGGTAGGGTCCCGGACGAAACTCCCCGCCTACTGAAATCCCGATGTTGGGACTGGGTGGTCGCGCCCGGCATCGCCTGCCGATGCGAGCGCCAGGTCCTCGTAGATCTTGTCCGTGATCTCACTCAACCGCTTGTAGTGCACTGCGGGACCGGGAAGTCCGTTCATCACGAGGGCGACGGCGAGCTGGTGCGCCGGGTCGGCGAACGCGACGGAAGACTGTCCACCGCCATGACCGAAGGTCCGCGGCGAGCAATGCCGCCCATAGTTCACCGAGTCGATGATAAAGCCCAGGCCCCAGTCGATGACGACGCCGAAGGTCTGGTCGTGCATGCCGACTCGATGGCGGGCCACCATAGCCTCCGCGGCCGGCGGGTCGAGCAGGCGTACCCCATCCCGCGCGCCTTTTCCGAGCATCGCCTCATACAGCCGGCCGAGTTCGCGCATCGGGCCGCGCCCGGCGCCACCGGGCACGCACGCCGCGCAGCCCTCTTCCGTATCGACCCGCGGGAACGGGAACGGTTGTCGCCCGGGCCGGGTGAGATGGAGGACGCCGATGCGGTCGCCGTAGGAGGCGAACACTTCGCCCGGCATGCCCAGCCAGCAGTCCTGCATGCCGAGCGGCTCGAAGATCTCCTCGCGCACATACCGCGAGAACGGCCGGCCATCGAGGCGCTGAACGATCTCCGCCAGGAGGAACATCCCGGAAAATGGGTGGTATCCGGCCCGGCGCCCCGGCACCCATCCCGGCTCGATCTCCGCCTGCACAATCCTTGCGAGACGCTCGTCCCACGGCGAAACGAACGGGCTGTAGCCCGTCCCGCCGGGGACCACCCCCGCCGGGCTGCGCGCGTCGACATCGGCGGAACGGATTCCGGCGGTGTGGGTAAAGAGGTGCCGGATAGTGATCGCGTCCTTGCCCTTCGTCCCAAACTCGGGGATGTAGGCAGCCACTGGATCGTCAAGGTCGAAGCGGCCCCGCTGCCATTGCTGTGCCGCCGCGACCGATGTAACCGCCTTCGTTGCGGAGAACCACACCATTAACGTGTCTCTCGTCATCGGCACGCCCGGGCGGGATTCGCCACCCGCTGCATCGGCAACAACACGCCCACCGAGAGAGACGTAGAGCTGCCAACCGATGTGGAGACCTTCCATCATTCCGCGGTCGAGAGCCGCGACAGCTGTTGGGAGTTCGTTCATTTGGCGTCTCACCTGCGATTGGGAGGTCGAGAGCGGACTATACGCCCGCATCCAGCTCCCGGCGGCGGACGAGGGCCAGCGCTATCGCGATGGCGCCCACGCCAACCATGACAATCACCTGCGAAGCGAGGTTTGTGTCGTAGTCCTGCCGGGCGGTCAGCACCAGGGAGAAAACGGCGACCGAGACCAGCAGCACGAACGGCTGTGCGAATGCGATCCGTCCGCGCAAGTCGGCGGCGCCTTCGAGCGCGAGGACCACGAGGCACGGCGCCACGAGGACCAGTAGACGTTGAGTGTCGGTCGCGAAAAGCAACTGAGCGTAGGTGAGAAGGAAGAACGGCAGCATCCCAAGTGCGACCCTCCGCAACCGCCGGGTGCCCAACGCCGCAAGAACCGGCAGCGCCCACCCGAACGGGCTGGTCGTGTAGCTCCGCAGGGCGCGGAGGCTCCAATCGTCCAGCCGCTGCTCGCGCCCGATGTCTTCGAACAGCGTCCAGTAGTTGTACGGGCCGTACAGTTCCGGGAAGCGACGAATGTCCTCGGGCATCGTCGCGAAGTAGGCCTCGTCCCCATTCCCCTGCGCGATCCCGAGGCGAACCGCGACGAGGACGAACGCAGCCGGCGCGAGGGCAACAAGACAGCGGCCGGCGAACCGCCATTCGAAGGGGCGCCGGACGTTCAGGCAGAAGTAGAGCGGTGCGGCGAGAAGCACCGACTCCTTGGTGATGGCCCCCAGCACCATGACGGCCGAGAACAAGTACAGCCTTCGTTCGAGCGCGGTCCAGAGTGCGAACGTGACGAGCAGGAAGGCGACGCCATCAGGGATCCAGAAGTCGGCGAGGATGAACTTCGCGCCCCAACCAAGCGAGTAGAACAGCATCACTCCCGCTGCCGCCAGCGCAGGCGAATGACCCCTTCGGCGAGCAAGGAGAAAGAGCGACACTCCCGTCGCCCAGAGCGCGGCGAGCGTGATTGTGAAGAAGCTCGCCTGGAGACTGAAGGGAGACCAGCCCGCTATGGCCGGGACGAAAACGCGCCAGCAGTAGGGTGCGAGCCGGAACTCGAAGATGCCCTGCTCAGCCATGAGGCGGTAGAGGTGGCGGTCCCAGCCGGGATCCCGGTAGAGGGCCGTATCCTCCGTCTTGAGGTCGGTGAACGCGAGGATGAGCCCCAGCGCGAACCCGCTGAGGATGATGCCGGCCGCGAAGTCCCTCGCTTGAGTCCGGGCGGGCCGTGCTGTGACTTCCGGCAGTGCACGCGAATCGATGGATGGCATTCGTTCCGGGCGCCGAAGCTAGAAGATCGGGCCGGTGCTCGCCGATTCCTCGGGAGCCTCGCCCAGGAAGGTTTCCTGTGTGAGCAGCCCGGCCCCCTGGATCAGACGCCTTCGGAAGGCGAGCATCTGCGCCTCGTCTACTCCCGCGAGGGTGCGCTTCACGAGTTCGAAGAGCGTGCGGGTGGAGACGAGGCTGTAGCGGTAGTTTTCACAGGCGACGCGAAGCGGTGTGCTGAACTCCTCTTCGCGCTGTTCCGGGTCCTTCTCCCGGTAGCCGTTGGCGACAACGATGCCCTTGAGCGACTCGGACTTCTGGAGGAGGTGCTCCTCCAGCCGCCGCTGAAGGCGGACGTACGGCCATTCCACGACCTGTTCGCGCGCACTCTCCAACTCCACAAACGCGCGGACACCTTCGTGCTCCAACGAGAGCGGTTCGCCAGGCGTGTGCTCTACGGCGAACCCGAGGAGGCGGAGTGCCTCGGCGACGGCCCCGGAAAAGACCTGCCCATCCTCCCAGAGGAGCCGGCGGTGGCGTGCGAGGGTATCGTGGCGCTCCCGGATGGCAGTCTCGCGGGAAGCGGCGTCAGCCGCCGCCGACTGGGCTTCTTCGAGCTCCGCTTCGACCTGTTCGAGCCCCGGGAGAGCCTGGGCGCGCACCCAGTAGGGCTCCTGGGCGCCGAAATCGCTCCCGGCGTGGCGCACGCAAGCGTCGACGAGCGACTGGGCGAGCTCCGTGCGGTTCGCAAACGGGTTATCGGCGATGACGGGGAGGAAGAGGACCCGTCCACCGAGGACAGGAAACTCGATGGAGATCGGGATGCCGGCGCCGCCGGTGGCGAGCACGTGCCCGGCCCGCCGCACCTCCGCCTGGCGGTCGTCGAAGATGGCCCGGTAGCCGGCCGCCTGCCGGTGCTCACGCAGGACCGCGACGAAGGGGTGCTCTTCCGCGCCGGCGATCCGGACGGTCGTGCCCTCGGCCGGCTTGAGGTAGGGCAGGCCCCATGACAGGCCGCCGGGGGCGGGAAGCCAGTGGTAGCGGTCGAGGCCCTCGAAGCCGAGGATGCCTCCCTGGACAGCGTCCGGGCGAGCAAGCACGACGACGAGGCCACCGGATTCAAGCAGCCGGCGCGTCTCATCGGTTCGGCGCCGGAACTGGTCGTTGGCGCTCACTGCAGAGGCAGTCGTCGGCGCGTTGATCACCGGACGGCCATCGAACGCTTCGAACTCGGTGCCCTCCTCGGCGAGGTCCTTGCCCGCCCTGGTGATGCTGGCCGGGTCGATGATCAGTGCGTCGTAATCGCAATAGCTCGGCGCCGTCAGCGGGTTGTAGTTGTCGATCGCCATGTTGGGGAGGGGATAGCCGATCGAGAGGATGCGCATCAGCGTTCACCTTCGGTGAGGAGTGGGAGGAGACGTGCCCGGAGTTGGCCGGCGAGTTCGGGCCGGCGCATGGCAGCCGCTACCGAAGCCGTCAGATAGCCGAGCGGCCGCCCAGTATCGTATCTCACTCCAGAGAACTGGAACGAAGAGACCGCCTCGCCCGCGGCGATCTGGCTCGCCAGGGCGTCGGTGATCTGCAGTTCGCCGTTCGCCCCGGGAGGGATGCGGTCGATGTGCTGGAAAATGGTCTCGCTGAGGATGTAACGGCCGACGATGCCGAGTCGCGACGGGGCGTCCTCGAGCTTCGGCTTTTCCACCACGCGCCGGAGCCGGGCCGGGTTGGCGCCATCCACAGGGTCAACAATGCCGTACTGGGGCACATCCGCATCGGCGACGGGCTCAACCGCGATGAGACTGCCGCCCGTCCTCGCATGGGCTGCCGCGAGTTCGGCGACGCAGGACACCCCCAGCACCAGGTCGTCCGGGAACATGAGGGCGAAGGGCCGCCCCTCGAGGTGTTCGCGCGCGCAATTCACGGCGTGGGCGATGCCGAGCTGCCGGTCCTGGTTCGCGTAGTGGAAGGTCGCGCGGCCACCGATGGCAAGCAGGGCTTCGGCCGCGGTTTCGTGGCCTGCCTCCCGCAGCGCGCGTTCAACGCGGGCGCCGCCTTCGAAGTGCTCGCGGATGGCGCCCTTGCCTTCGGCGATGACGAAGACGATGTTGGTGATCCCGGCTTCCAGGGCTTCATCGACGCAGTACTGGACGAGCGGCCTATCGACGATTGGCAGCATCTCCTTCGGGATGGACTTCGTTGCGGGGAGCATTCGCGTGCCCAGCCCGGCGGCGAGAATGACTGCGGTGGAGACAGGTTGCATACGGGAGCATGGTACGACGGTCTCCGGCGCTGGATATACAGGAAGGGGACTCGCTGCTACTATTCGAAGCTGTCTATCTTTCCCCGGGGAGCAGTTTGAGGAAGCGATCGAAGGTTCCACCAAAGCCGGCACCACCAGAGCCGAGAATCAACGAACGGATCCGCGTGCCGGAAGTTCGTGTCATCGACGAAGAAGGCCGCCAGATCGGCGTCATCCGGACGTCGGAAGCCCTTCAGATGGCACGTGAGCGGGAAGTCGACCTGGTGGAAGTGGCCGCCCAGGCGAGCCCTCCCGTGGCACGGCTGATGGACTTCGGCCGCTTCAAGTACGAGCAGTCGAAGAAGGAACGGGAGGCCAAGAAGCATCAGCAGAACGTGCAGCTCCGCGAAGTGCGGATGAAACCGAAGATTGATGACCACGATGTGGACTTCAAGACCCGGACCGCTGCGAAACTGCTGAAGCAGGGCGACAAGGTGAAGGTCACCGTCATGTTCCGCGGGCGCGAAATCACGCACCCGCAGATCGGCAAGGCCCTACTGGACCGGGTCCAGGCCAGCCTGGATGACATCGCAAGCCTCGAAAAGGATGCGATGCTCGAAGGCCGGCACATGACCATCATCCTGTCTCTCGACAAGAAGAAGATGGCTGCCAAGGCCCGGGCCGCCGCTGCCGCCGCCGCTGCTGGCGAGGCCGTGGTGGAAGAGGAAGAAGAGGACGAAGCCATCCTGGCGGCTGCGGAAGCGGCTCCGGTGGTGAGCGAAGACGAACACGATGAAGGTCTCGACGCCGAAGATGACGACGACGACGACCCGACAGGAGACTGACAGTGCCGAAGCTGAAGACCCACAAGGGCGCAGCCAGCCGCTTCCGCGTAACCGGCGGCGGCAAGATCATGCGTATGCAGGGAAGCCGCAATAACTTCCGCCGCAAGAAGCGCCAACCCGTTACCGTGAAGTTCGGGCGAACCGTCGAGGTCGCCGGCACTCATGCCGATATCGTAAAGAGGCTGCTGGCGGGCCAGTAGGCCCAGCGGCACCCCAGGGAGAACCAGACCATGAGCCGAGTTAAGCGTGGCGTCACGTCGCATCGCCGCCACAAGAAGATCCTCTCGCTGACGAAGGGCCACGCCGGCCAGCGTCACCGCCTCATCAAGCGCGCGAACGAAAGCATGCTGCATTCGCTTCGCTACAACTGGGTCGACCGCCGCGACAAGAAGGGCGACTTCCGCGAGTTGTGGATCATGCGCATCAACGCGGCCGCCCGGCTGCACGGCCTGACCTACAGCCGCCTCATCCACGGCCTGAAGGTCGCCGGCGTCGAGTTGGACCGCAAGGCGCTCGCCGACCTGGCCGTCACCCGGCCGGATGCGTTCGAACAGCTCGCTGGACAGGCGAAGGCCGCGCTCGCGTAGCGTCCCGGCACCGCCCAGGACAGATCAGGCGTCCCGTTCGGGGCGCCTTTCTTGTTGCCCCCGCGCGTGGTCAGGCGCCGGAGTATGTGAGCTTGGGTGTCCGCGCAAGGCCGACCAGGTAGGTGCCGGCTGCCAGTACGGCGAGCACGGCGAAGTCGACCCCAAGCCCGATGAACGTGGCGTCTCCGGAGGCGTAGACGGCGAGTTCCAGGGCATCGACGGCGTAGGTCAGGGGGTTCACAAACGCCAGGACCCGCAGCCAGGCCGGCAGCCCGTCGATGGGGAAGAACGCTCCGGAGAAGAACAGGAGCGGGAAGAGTGCGAGGTTCATCAACAGGTGGAAGCCCTGCATCGTCTGGATGCGCGACGCCAGCGCCTGGGCAAGCCCCGTGAGCATCAGGTTCACAAGCACAACCGCGGCGAGCGAGACGAAGAGTCCTGCAACCAGTCCGTATTGCCACTCGAAGTCGACGAACGGCGCCGCGAGGAGAAGCACGGCCATCGCCTGGACAACACCGATGGCGAGCGCGGCTAGCGACTTTCCCAGCAAGAGGACCCGGGGGTGGACAGGGGCCGACAGCAGAAGCCTGAGGACGCCGCTGTCGCGGTCGCGGTAGTAGGAGGCACTGGAGAAGGTCGACGAGAACACCGAAGTCATCACGACGGCGCCCGCCACCAGGTACGCGGTGAAGTTACCGTCCGGGAGGTTCGCCGGCTCCAGGCCGTGAGAGACGCCGTTCCCAAGGAAGACGAGAAAGAGGATCGGCGTCAGCATCGAGCTGTAGAGCTGGCTGCGGGAACGGACGACGGCAAGCAGGTCGCGACGGGCGATGACCAGGGCGGCGCTCATCTTGCAGCCTCCCCTGTGCGCCTCTGGACGTGCTGAAAGTATGCGTCCTCGAGGGAAGCCGTTGCGATCGTCACGGACCGGACCGCGCCCGGCGCGAGTGCGAACAACCGCGGGACGAAAGTCGAGGCTTCATCGGTGGTCACCACGACGATGTCGCCGTCCCTGGCCACCTCGCCCGTGCCCGGCCAACCGGCCACCTCCGCGAGTTCACCTTCCGAGGCCGTGGGCCAGGCGATGCGGACCGATTCGCGGCGCAGGCCAGCCTTCAGTTGCGCCGGCGAGCCGCTGGCGACAACTCGCCCGCCCTGGATGAACGCGACCGAGTCACAGACCGCGTCGGCTTCGGAAAGATCGTTCGTGGCCAGGAGGATCGTCACAGCGTCCGCGGAAGAGCGCAGCGTTTCCCAGAGGATCGCCCGCTCTTCGGCATCGATCCCGGTAGTGGGTTCATCCAGCAGGAGCAGTTCGGGCCGGTGAAGGAGCGCCCGCGCGACCTCCAGCCTCCGGCGCATACCGCCCGAAAGGCTCGAAACGGGGTCTGCTGCGCGGTCGCCCAGCCCGAATCGTTCGAGCAGCTCGGGAATCCGCGTGCTGAGTTCCGAAGACGCCACCCCGAACACCCGCCCGGAGAAACGAAGGTACTCGCCGGCCCTCATGAGGGGGTCTGCGGTGTTCTCCTGGAAGACCGTCGCGAGACGGCGCCGGAGCGCCCGCGAAGGCGGGCCCCCGAGGATCTCGAGAGAGCCGGTTTCCGGCGGCTCGGTGGCGGCGAGCATGGCGATGAAGGTGCTCTTTCCGCTCCCGTTCGGGCCAAGGAGGCCGAACACACCTGCCGCCGGGACATCGAGCGAGAAGCCGTCCAGGGCCTTTCGTCCGCCGTAGCCGCGGGTGATGTTGGACGCGCGCACGGCGTATGGGGGCACGGAGCCAGTGTCCCACAGCGACCCACGGAGGACTATGTTGGACACGTCAGGCCGGAGCGACGAGCCCGGCAACCAGGTATTGCATCACGATGAGCAGCATCATCGCGATCATGGGGCTCATGTCGAACATGCCCGTGTTCGGCATCACCCTGCGGATCGGATCGATGATCGGCTCGGTGACCTTGAAGAGCATCTGGTAGAGCGGGCTCGACTGGTCGACCGGGAACCAACTCAGCAAGGAGCGGGCGATCACTGCCCACATCAGGATGCTCAGAAACGTTATGGTCAGTTGGGCGACGTAGGGGTTTATCTTCGCTACTCCGAAACGGGCACCCGAATGTGCTTCACATGATACCAGATCGACGGTCGCCGCTCGCACTGAAGCTTTCCAAAATGGTTACTGTGCGGCCGCCCGTTCAACCACCTGGATCATCACGAGCAAGACGATGATCACGATCATCGGCGAAAGGTCGAACATGCCCGCGTTGGGGACGACGCGGCGGACCGGCTGGATGAGCGGCTCCGTCACCAGGTCGAGAAATCGGACGAAAGGCCCGTTGCGGTCCAGGTTGGGGAACCAGCTGAACAGAGACCGCACCAGGATCGCGACGATCAACAGGTAAAGGAATGTGGTAAAGAGGAACGCGATCTGCTCGTTCATGCCTTGCCGAGTTCCACCGCACGCTCGTGCGCGGCCTTCACGCATTCGATGACGGCGGCCCGGAAGGCGCCTTTCTCGAGCTCGAGGAGCCCTGCAGCGGTCGTTCCCGCCGGCGAGGTGACCGCCGCCCGGAGGTCGGCCGCGCTACGGCCGCTCTCCTGCGCGTACAGCGCCGAGCCATAGAGCGTCTGGAGCACCAACTCCTCGGCCGCTGCTCGCGGCAGTCCGACCGTCACGGCGCCTTCGACCATCGCTTCGATGAAGAGGAACACGTACGCCGGGCCGCTGCCGCTTACTGCCGTGACCATGTCGATCTTCTTTTCGTCATCGACGTAGAGTTCGCGGCCAATGGCCGAAAGCAAGGTCCGCGTGAACTCGCGCTGGTCGGCGGAGACGGCCTCCGTGGCCGTCCAGGCGCTCATCCCGGCTTTGACGGCGGCCGGCGTGTTCGGCATCGCGCGGACGATGCGGTCGTGCCCGAACTCCGCCTTCAGCGACGTGATGGTGACGCCCGCCATGATGGAGAGCAGCACAGCGTCTTCCCGCAGGGTACCGGCGACGGAACGCATCTCCTGCGGTTTCACCGAAATGATGACCAACGAGGAATCGCTCATGGCTTCGAACGTGCTGGAGACCTGGACGCCGTAGCGGGCGTAGAGCTGGTCTCGCCGGGCTTCGAGCTTCTCGATCACGGTTACTTCGGGTGCCGAGAAAACGGCCCGGTCCAGGGCCGCGCCGAGGATCGCCTCCCCCATGACGCCCCCGCCGACAATTGCGACTTTCATGGGCGTTCTCCGAAAAGCGCCCGGCCGACTCGCACGTGGGTCGCGCCCTCCTCGATGGCGACTTCGAAGTCGTTCGTCATGCCCATGGAAAGCCCGCGGAGGCCTTCGCGCTGGGCGAGTGTCTTCAGGGCGCGAAACACGGGACGCGTCCCCTCCCTGTCGACAACGTGTGGAGCAACGGTCATCAAGCCACACACCTCGATGTTCGGCAATTCGCGCGCGATCGCGACGAGCGCCGGGACCTCGGCGGCGGTAACACCGTACTTCTGCGGTTCGGCGGCGATGTTCACTTCGATGAAGACCTGGATCGGAGAGGTTGCCGCGCCGGAGACCGCCCGCAGGAGCCGTTCCGAATCGACGGAGTGAAGTATAGCAAAGGTACCGAGGGCGGCCCGGACCTTGTTCGTCTGGAGGTGGCCGATGAGATGCCAGCGCGGACCACCGGCCACGAGAGCCTGCGTCCCCAGTGACTGGGAGACTTCTTCGGCCTTGGCGGTGGCCTCCTGGACCCGGTTCTCACCGAAGTCCGTGAGCCCGGCGGTGAACGCTTCGAGGACGGTCTCCGCGGGATGTGTTTTCGTGACGGCAATGAGCGTCACCGACTCAGGAAGGCGGCCCGATCGCGATGCCGCCCGGGCTATGCGTCCCCGGACTTCAGCAACGCGCTCCTCGAGGGTTGAAGCGGCGGCGGTCACCCCACCTCCGGCGGGTGCTTCGCTTCCCAGACCCCGTACCCGGCGAGTGCCAGCACTACCGCCGCGATCAGGCCGAGCCCCAGCCAGCCGCTGACGGTGAAGGCAAGGATGACGAGAACGAGCCCGATGACGGCGCCGAAGAGGATCCCGAGCGGGACTGCAAGTGCCTTGAAGACGGCGAAGATGATGGCGATGGTTTCGCGCCACGAGCCCGGTGGGGGATCCTCCTTCGGAGGTCCCGAGGAGCCATAGTAGAAGCCCATGACGGAAGTGTAGCGCGGACGCAGCCTGTAGCCGTCAGCCCCGCAACCCGGCCTCCAGCCGGCCGATGTGTTCGTTGTAGTGTTCCCAGGTGTTCCCGTGGATCCACCCGGCGACGGGTGCGGGGTTCAGCGGCGGGTTGTCGGGCTGGTAGTGCGAGTAAGGACGATCGAGGTCTTCCTGGGTCATCGAGCCGAGCAGGGCGAGCAGTTCGGCATGCGTCGACGCGCTCTGGGCGAGCACCTCGGCCAGGGGCTGAACCTGGGCGGCTGCGGCGAGCGCGGCGTTCACGGCGTCCCCGGTCGCGGGCCAACTGGACTCGTCACCTGAGTCATGGGCGTCCCAGGTTTCGCGGGAGAGGCCCATCGCCTCGCCGCGGTGCTGCCCGCGCAGCAACGCAACCAGCGACCTCTCCCAGGCGGTGACATGCCCCGCATGGACCTTCGGGCTCCAACCGTCCCCGAGGGGGCGCTCCATCTCCTCGTCGTTCAGTGCGCCGACCAGCTGCCAGAGCGCGGCCCAGCGTTCGTTGATCAGGGCGAGCAGTTCGGGTTTGGTGGCTGGTGGGCCGGTCAAGGCGGTCCTCCGATTGTTTGGTTGCGAGGATAACGGCCGTCCGCTGCCGCCGTCACAAACCGGACGGGGGCTTCTTGCGAAGCCCCCGCACTCGTTCCTGCGAGACGGTGAAGGGCTATGCCCTCGGCAGGCCCAGGCCGCGCGTGGCGATGATGTTCCGCTGGATTTCGCTCGTGCCGCCCTCGATCGTGTTCGCCGTCGAACGGAGGTACTGGTACTTGTAGCGGCCGAAGCGGGAGGCATCGACGCCTTCGGACTTCGCATCGAGCTGACCGTACAGCCCAAGGACCTTCATCGCGGTGCGGGCGATGCGCTGGTTCAGCTCGGTGCCGTACAGCTTCGCCACGCTGGCCTCATGGCCGGGTGCGACGCCCTCCTTCGCCTGGATCGAAATGATCTTGAGGCTCATCTGGGTGGCGACACCGGCCTCGATCATGCGGTCCACAAGTTCGTGCTTCACACCGGGGTTGGACTTCAGCGTGCTGACATCGCTGGTCTTCGCCAGCGTCACGAGATCCTCAACACCCTGGCGGGCGCCGACCGCGCCACCAATGTTGGAGCGCTCGAAGCTCAGCGTGGTCTGGGCGAGGTACCATCCGCGGTTTTCCTCACCAATGATGTTCTGCTTCGGGATGCGGACGTCTTCGAAGAAGACCTCGTTGAACTCGTGGGTCATCGCCGCGTTGATGAGCGGCCGGACGGTGACGCCAGGCGCCTTCATATCGGCGATGAAGTAGGTGATGCCGCGGTGCTTGGGGGCCTCTGGGTCCGTGCGGGCGAGGAGGATCATCCACTTCGCCATGTGCCCGCCCGAGGTCCAGATCTTCTGGCCGTTGACGACGTAGTCATCGCCATCGCGGATGGCCCGGGTCTGCAGGGAGGCGAGGTCGCTCCCGGCGCCCGGCTCGCTGTAGCCCTGGCACCAGACGGTCTCGCCATCCAGGATCTCCGGAAGGTACTTCTGCTTCTGTTCGTCGGTACCGTGGACGATGAGGGTAGGGCCGGCAAAGCCGGTTGCGATGCCGCCCGGACGCGGCGCGCGAGCTTCGGCCATCTCCCAGTTGAAGATGAACTGCTCCATGACCGACATGCCGGCGCCGCCGTACTCCTTCGGCCAGGCCGGTGCCACCCAGCCCCGGTCGGCGAGCTTCTTCACCCACGCCTTCCAGGCTTCACCCTGGCCGCCGTAGCCGCCTTCGCCGCGCATGATGTTGCGGGGCGATTCCTTCTGGATGAAGTCGTGCACTTCCTGTCGGAAGATTGCCTCTTCGGGAGTGTCTCGGTAATCCATGTGAACCTCGGATGTGTTGTGGGACGAGTGTATCGCTACGGGCGAGAATCTGCAGTTGGCGTGGGCACAATGTCCAGGCGGCGCGTGCAGCGCCGCCCGTTCGCGAGGTGGCAGAGCGTCCGTGGCACGGGCTCCGCCAGCGGTAGCCCGAGCCCTTCATGCCAGCCCTCGATCCTGTCGAGAATGCCGCACTCATAGCTTTCGGCCAGGCCAGCCCGCGCGATGTTCTCGGCAGCGAAACACTTCGTCACCTCTACCTCGTACGAAAGCTCGCCGGTCTTTCGCACTGCCAGATCGACGATGGGTCCGACAAAGAGATCTCGACCGGTATCGGTGAACGCGAAGAATGCATCGAGCGACTGCACCGGCGGAAGGTCAAGATGTTTGGACAGGCGGCGCGCCTCAACAATGCCCGCCTGCCGGATGGCCTGGCGGTTCGCGCGGTTGGCGACCTCCATCCCGCAATCGGCAGCCACGGTGCTGAACCAGCGTGCATCGTGGGAGTACCAGGCGGAGCGGATCAGATCTTCGCGTTCAGCGGGTGCGAGACTGGGCGGGGCATTCACTCGGTAACTCCTCTTCCTGTTGTGGCGGTGTCCGCGCGGGGGCGCAAGGAATCGATGAAACGGTCGCCCATCTCTTCCACGGTTTCGCGTGAGAGGTCGTCGCCGAACCCGAGCACGTGGGCAAGGTCCATCGAGAAACCGATCCCCATGAACTCCCATGCGGCGGTCCGGGTGTCCATGTCGTCGCGAAAGACGCCGGCTCGTTGGCCGTCTTCGATGACCGCCTGGACGAGGCCGACCGCCTTACCGAGCGTCTCGGCGACCAGGGCGCGCACTTCCGGGTCGGCGGCTTCGCCCACAGCCTGGAACCAGAGGCGCATGATCGGCGAACGGGACCTGGCATGGCCGTAGTAAGCCATGCCGATGTCCTTGATCGCGCTGGCGGGGTCCGGCGCCGCCGAAAGGGCGCGCTGCCAGAGTTCGAGCAGCTTCGGGCCCGCATCGGCGAGCGTCGCGAGGTAAAGGTGGCGCTTGGTGGGGAAGTAGCGATACAACGCCGGCGGTGTGACGCCGGCTGCAGCCGCGAGATCTCCTGTGTCGGCCTGGGCGAAACTCGCACCCGCGAAGACGCTACTGGCCCCCGCGAGGATCGTCCTGCGCCGGTCTTCGGCTCTCTGCTTTGGCGCCCGGCCCGAAGATAGTGAATCCATTTTCACTATCTTCCCTACTGCTGCGGTCCCCTGTCAAGCCTGCCAGGAGATGTCGCGGGTCCCGCGTAGACTTGGCGACAGGGCGGGCAATGGCCTGTTGGCGAGGTGAACTGTGGCTTCCTGGGACGAGTTCGAACTGCAAGCGCCGGCACTGGCAGCCCTTTGCTTCCAACGCTTCAAGTCGACCGACCTCCTGATGCTCGGGACGCTGCGCAAAGACGGGTTCCCGCGGATCTCGCCGATCGAGTGGGTGATCTACGAGGGAGAACTCGCCCTGGGCGGCATCTGGCAGGCGAAAAAGGCGCTCGACCTCCTGCGCGACCCTCGCTGCACCATCCACAGCACGACCTCGAACAAGGACGGAAAACAGGGCGACGCGAAGCTCTGGGGGCGTGCGACGCCGCTGGCGGAACACCGCATCGAAGGCTACTGGCAGTGGGTTTTCAAACAGACCGGCTGGCGCGCCAACGGGCCGGCGCACATCTTTACGATCGATATCGAGTCAGCCGCGTACGTGACCTTCACGAACGACGGCACGATGAAGCGCCTTCAGTGGCCGGGCGACGGCCAGTGGATCGTCACCAGGCTCTGAGCGCTGAGGTTGGTGGCCACCGATCCTGCCAGTAGCCGGGGCGCTGCCTCGCATCGGCGAGGGCAATTACCTGGATTCCTTCGCGTTCAACGCGGGTCCCGCCACATGAGCCAGATCGCCGGGCCGCCGTTCGGCACCTGGAATTTCTCGGTCACCCGGAATCCGTTCCGTTCGTAGAGCGGCAGGTTCTTCTCTTTCGAACTTTCGAGGTAGGCCGGGACCCGTTCGCGGTCGCAGCGTTCGAGGATCGGGGCCATCAGCTGCGTGCCGAGGCTCCGGCCCTGCAGGTCCGGCTCCACGCCCAGCGCGAGGAGATAGTAATGCGGCTCGTGCGGGTGCTTCTGTTCGATGGCGTTCATTCCCCGGGCTACCGCCGGCAGCCTCCGCCAGGAGGCCGTCCGGACCATCGCCGGCAGCAGTCTCGCCTGTTGGAGGACGCCCATCTTCCACTTCCCAGGCGGCGACCAATACGCCCCGCCCTCCAGGTCGTCCGTCGTGTAAACCTCTCCGTGCGCCCTGGTGATCTGGAATGCCGCATCCATGAAATCGTAGACGCGCCTTGCGCGCCGCCTGTCCTGTGCGGCGAACCAGTTGGCGATCGGGTCGTCGTCGAACGCCCTCGCCATCGTCGCTGTGAGCCGTTGGCGGTCGGCCGGCGTTGCCTTGCGGATGTTCGCAGCGAGCGGCTCGCGAGTTCGTTGTGCGGTATCTGCCTGGGTCATGGGTGTGGTCTCCTCCCGCGGGTACAGTACGCCGAGGACGCAAGCCCTCTTCGGTCGCCGGTTATGTGATGGCCGCATAGGATATCGGGCATGTCTTTCAGCCCCTCGTTCAACCCCCCGACCCGCATCCTCATGGGCCCCGGCCCCAGCGGCGCCCATCCGCGCGTGTTGAAGGCGATGACCGCACCCATCCTCGGCCACCTCGACCCCGAATTCCTGAAGATCATGGATGAGTGCAACGACATGTTGCGGACGGTCATGGGCACATCGAACCGGATCACCCTCGCGACGCCCGGCACCGGGACGAGTGGCATGGAAGCCGCGGTGATGAACCTGGTCCAGCCGGGCGAGAAAGTCGTCGTCGGCATCTGCGGCTATTTCGGCGAACGCATCGCCGTGATGGCAGAACGCGCAGGCGGCGTGGTCACGCGCGTCCAGGCGCCTTGGGGCTCTCCCACCGACCTGGCCGGCGTCCAAGCCGCCGTGAAGGCAGCCGGAAACGTGAAGCTCATCGGAATCGTCCACGCGGAGACATCGACGGGTGCGCAAACGCCGGTCGAACCGTTCGTCAAACTCGCGAAGGAATCGGGTGCCCTCCTCCTCGTCGACTGCGTAACCTCGCTCGGTGGTGTACCGGTGACCGTCGACGCCTGGGGCGCGGACGCGGTCTATTCGGGCACCCAGAAGTGCCTGAGCGCGCCTCCGGGCATGGCGCCGCTGACGATGTCGCCGGCGGCATGGGACGCCATCAAGGCGCGTGAAGTCCCGTGCAACAGCTGGTACCTCGACCTTTCGCTCCTGGAGGCGTACTGGGACGAACGGCGCGCCTACCATCACACGGCGCCGATCTCGATGGTGTACGCGCTCCACGAGGCACTCGCGCTCGTCCTGGATGAAGGACTCGAAGCTCGCTGGGCTCGCCACGAGAAGAATGGCCGCGCCCTGCAGGCGGGGCTCGAAGCGATGGGCCTGGTCCTGCACGCCGACGCCGGCTACCGGCTGCCGGTGCTGACGACTGTACGCATCCCCGAAGGCGTCAACGACGCGGAAGTGCGCGGCGCGCTCCTGCACCGGCACGGGATAGAGTTCGGCGGCGGGCTCGGAGACCTGCGGGCGAAGGTCTGGCGTATCGGGCTGATGGGCGAATCGAGTAACCCGGGAAACGTCCTGCTGGCCCTTCGCAGCCTCGGTAACATCCTCCGCGAACAGGGCTTCAAGGCTGACGTGAGGGCGGCCGTGGACACTGCGGCAACTGGGCTGGCCTAACCCGCGAGCTTCACATCGAAGCGATAGCCCGAACCGCGCACGGTCCGAACGGAGCGGGCCGCGGCAGTGCGCTGCAGCTTGCGCCGGATGTTCGAGACGTGGCGGCGGAGGATCTGCAGGTAGCGCGCATCGGCCCCGGTGCCCCAGCCGCGTTCGATAATCTCGGTCGAGGAGACGGTGCGGTTGGGCTGGGCGAGGAGGATCGCCAGGATCTCTGCTTCGCGCTCCGTCAGTGTCACCTCGAGGTCGGCGAGGCGGAGCTTGCCGCGGAGGGGGTCGAGTTCGAAGGGGCCAGCGACGACGAGCTCTGCGCTGCCGATGCCGTCGCGCGCCAGTTCGACGATGCGTTTCTGCACCTGGGGAGTTTCGAGACGGCCCCGGGCGATGCCGTCTATTTCCGGGCGGAACGTCCCCGGGATGGCGAGACCAGGCGAGTCATCGTTGGCAACGTAGAGGACCGGTACCAGCCGCCATCGGCGGTTGGCGTGAAACCCGTTCACGATCGCCTGCTGGTCATCGACGGACATGCCGCAGAGGACGAGCAGATCGAAGACATCCTCGCCGGCGCGGGCGATCCAGGGGCCTGCCTCAGCCGCGATCTCCACGGTCAGCTGGTCGCCCATGAGTGACCGCCCCTCGAGAGCCCGCGGAGCACCGGAGACGATTGCTAGCACGGTTGGCAATTGACTACTCCGCTGAGCTTGCTGTGCCGGGAGCGACAGGATGACCCCACCAACCCAACAACCTCTTCCACTCCCACCGTAGGCCCGTCGCGGCGGCGCGTGTATTGGGGCAATCCCGAGTGCTGGGTCAAAGGTTCGCGGACGGGAAAGCCCCAATCCAATGCGCGGTTCAGAACCCGCGTTCGACGAGTTTTCGCGCGATTTCGCGAGGGTCGGGATTGTAAGTGCCGTTCGCGATCTGGGCCTTCAGGGCGAGCATCCGCTCCGTGCGAGCCTCTTCCGCCTCCTGGACGATGCGAAGTGCCGAGGCAAGTTCGCGCGCTCCATCCGTAATCCCGGATGAGTCCGTCCGCCCGGCGTTATCGACCGTTGCCGATGCCCCCGCACGGGACTTCGCCAGGTCGTACACCACCCCTCGGGCAGCGCTGGGGCCGGAAGTCTTTCTTACTCCTGCCATGAGGACCATCCTCCCAATCCGTATTCATGGTATCCGCCTGTGCAACACCGTTTCAATGCGCTCATGCGGTAAGCGTCCCGATAACGACCAGCCTGTTCTTCAGGTCCTTCGTGCAGGTGATGAGCGTCACCGTCGAGGTGGAATCCGAGCGGAGCAGTTTGACCGCGCCCGGCGGGACCACCAGGACCCTGTCGACCTGGTAGGTGTATCGCTGATCCCCGGAGAACACCTCGACGACATCGCCAGCGGCGACGCCTTCGAGGTCGCGGAAGACGGCCAGGTTCGACCGGTCTGCGACCGAAACGTGGCCGGTGATGACCATGTTGCCGGGCTGGCCCGGCATCGCCGAATCCAGGTGGTGGCCGGCGGCGCGCCAGGCCGTTTCCCATGCCGCCTTGCCGGACTGGACGGTGACACCGACCTCCGCGATCGAGGCATCGACGCCAGCGGCCGGCACGACGATTCGGGTAGGCAAGCCCCCGGTCGAGACGCCGGCTACAGCAGCGACCGGCCTCGCCGGGCGTTCATTGCCCGCCGAGGTGACGATTGGCTGTTCGGCGGGAGAAGATGCCGAGCCCGAAAGGCCGAACCACGCGATCACTGCCGCGGCGAACACGAATCCGCCCGCCACAAGCGTGGAAGGCGAAAGCTTTCGGGCAGTCCTGGTCTGGGTCAATTCGGCTCCTCCCGGGCGCCGGGGCGTCCCCTCCGGTCTTGGTGAGTGTCGGCAGCTTCGGGGTCGATCTTGACCGCCGGGAGGGGCTCCGTCAGGCGCTTCCAGATAGCCAAACGGTGACAAAACGAGGAACGGCGACGGGAGTTACGCGCTCGGATCGGCGGGCTTACGCGCCGTTTACAGTGAGCCGTTGGTGGTGAAGGTAGGCGCGGTTCGCGCGCTCGCTGTGACGGAGTGTCCCGAGCCTGGCTGAAGCCTCATCCATGAGTTGCTGGAGGACCGCGCCAGACTGTGTCTCCAGCGCGATCAGCTCATCCAGCGAGGGGACGTCGCCCGCGGTGAAGACCTCGGCGTTGCCGGAAATGAGCACGTCGCAGGCGGCGGTGAGCGCTTCTTCCCTGCCGGCATACGCGTCAATATCGCCCCGCGTGATCGCCTCGTGGCGTTCGCGAGCGATGACCAGGGCCCTCTCTATTGCCTCGCAGGCCATCTCAGGCCGCGGCTTCAGCGCCGAGGCGGCTAACGGCACGGCTCGCCCGCAGCTCGGCCGTGGCGGCTTTCCATGCCGCACCGATTGTCGAGATGTGCTTCTCGACCTCCCGCAGTCGTTCGGCATCGCCGAGAGACGATTCGACGATGAGCCGCATGCAGTATCCGTACACCCCGGCGAGGTTCTCGGCGATGTCTCCCTGGCTCATGTCGAGCGTCGAACGCAGCTCGCCGATGATGAGGTAGGCGCGATTTGACTCGTCGTTGAATCCCGTGCGGTTGCCATTCTCAAGGTGAATGACGGCCTTCTTCAGAGCCTTCACGCAACCGTCGTAAAGCATCGTCGTGAGCGTTATCGGGTCGGCTGTGGTCGCTTCTACGGTCCTGTAGGCGGCGTACGGGTTGCTGGTCATTCGCGGTACCTTCTCCTTCACGCGGAACCTTCTTCTGTCTCTAGCAGCATCGGCGCGGATCGCGATTCGAGTATCGGGGAAATCCCCGGCGGTTAGCTTTCGTCGCTCGATGTGATCTTCGTCGTCAAGGCCTGGAGCTGGCTAATGGCGGATTGGGCGGCCGCCTGGGCCCGCTCCATCGCGGCGAACTTCTTGCGCAGCACTTCCATCTCCTTCTCGATCCGGTCCTGGACGTCCTCGATCCGCTTTGCGATGTCCGTCTGGATGTTCTTGAAAGCATCCTGGCGCTTATGGAGGACGCCTCCAGCGCCGGATTGAACCTCGGAAAACTGTTTCAGACGCTGAATGACGCTTTGCGAAGACGCCGTGAACGTTACCGTGTGCGTGCCGGCCTGGAATACGCCTCCAACGTTCACGAGCATCCCGGGGACGAGGAGCGATGTCGAACCGTTCAGGCCGACGGTCGCGGTAGTCGTGCTCGCGGGGCCGCCATTGGCGGGCGTGAAGACGGAGGTGAGGTTGCCGAGGCCGTCATCATCGATGACGTACTTTCCGGACTGCGCCCCCGAATATGTCCCGGTCAGGCCCGTCACCGAACCGGTCCCGCCTGGCTGGAGCGAGGCGGAGAGGGTGAGCGCGCTGAGCAGGGCCTGGGCTCCCGCAGGGTCATCGGCGAGTGCCGTCTTGAACTTCGCCTCGTCGAGTTGGAGGGTGCTGGTGGCGCCAAGCGCCGAACCGACCGGACCAAAGCTGATACCGACTTCGTTGAGCGTCTTGAAGTTACCGTCGACGTTCACCGCCATGCTCGTGACGATGGAGCGGAGGTCCGACTTGAGTTGACGAAGGCTCGCATCGCCGCTGAGCGGGCCCGACGTGTTGTTTTCTTTCGAGCCATCGGCCTTCGTCGCAGCGCTGATCGCCGTCATGACGCCGTTGAAGTCGGTGACGAATGCCTTGACGGCAGCCAGGGCCGAGGTGGTGTCCTGGGTCACGGTCACGGTGTTCGGCGTCCCGCCGGTCAGGGCGTTCAGGGTCACGCCAACGCCGTTGTGGGTGATGGTATTCGACGCCGACGACTGGGCTGGCCCGCCATCGATGGAGTACGCGGCGTTTTCCCCCTCGGTGAACGTAGCGCCGATGAGGCCAAGTCTTGCTGCAAGGTCGCCACCCGAACCATCGTCCGCGACGGTAAGCGAGAGCGTACCGGTCTTCGCGTTCTGGAGCCGGAAAGTGTCGGTAATCGAGTCATACCGCGCCGTCACCCCGGCCGAACTCGCGTTGATGCGGTTCACTACGTCGGTCATCGAGTCCGTCGATGCGTCGTAGGCGATGTCCACGCCATTGATCACGAGGTTGTGCGGCCCCGCTGCGACCGGTCCCGCATTGAAGCCGACGTCCTCGAGCTTCGCGGACTGACTCGCGCGCGAAAGGGGGCTGGCGCTTGACCGCGTCGCGCCCGTGGCAGACGTGATGAGTGCGGTCGCGGAAAGGAAGTTCGAAGTGTCGGCGCCATTCCCGAAGCTGATGTTCCCCTGGGTTGAAGTAACCGTGAGGATGTTCGCCCGCCCATTCGCGTCGTTCGTGATGCTCGCGGTGACCCCAATCGCGCTGCCGTTCAAGTCGGCGATGACTTCGTTGAGCGTCATCATCTTCGTGAACGCCACGCTGCTCGTCCGGGTGGTTGTGCCCGTGGAAGCGAGCAGGTTCGTCGCGGAGAGGAAGTTCGAGGTGTCGGCGCCGTTGCCGAACGTGATCGCTCCCTGGGTGGAGACAACGGAGATCTGGTTCGCGTGACCATACTGGTCATCCGTGACGGTGGCCGTGACACCGATGCCCGATCCGTTGATCGCGGCCACGACATCGGCGAGGGACTGCGTCGCTGCGTCGATCGTGAGTGTCGACGAACCGCCGGTGGCGGTGGCGATGGTGAACGTCCCGCTCGTGACTGCCATCTGCGTGTTGGCCGCCGAGAGGAGGGCCGCGGACTGGACATCTCCTCCACCGATGCCGAACGTCTGGGCGCCGCCGGTGGCAGTAGCAATCGTGTAGCTGCCAGTTGTGGGGACCGTCCCGAAGTTCGACTCGTTCATCGGCTTCGTGGCATCGATGGCGGCCGAAACGACGCCGCCCTGGACCTTCGATACAGTCGCCAGCTTCGTCACATCGACCGTGAATGAGCCAATCAGCGAAGACGGCGTACTCGAAACGCTGACCGCGGCGCCGCTGCTGTTGGCTACCTTGCCGCTCACCGAGTTCGCGGCCGAAAGCGCGTTCAGTTTCGCAAGGAGCGCGCCGACCGAAGTCTGCACCGTCGCAATCGCGGACTGTTTCGCCGCCGCTTTGGCATTCTTGATCTCGAGCAAGGTGACGGCGTTCATCCGCACCTGGGTCAGCTGCGAGATTACCGACTCGGTATCGAACGTGGAGAAGAATCCGCTGATGCGGACCGGGTCTGACATGCGCTAACCCCTTCGCTCGAGGAGCAATCCGCCGGCAGCTTCTTCTGTCCCCAGCTGCCACAGATCCTCGGCGTTGATTCGGGCGATGACCTCCCCGGTCGAAAGGTCGCGGACGAGGACGGCAACCATCATCCCCTGGGCATCCACGACGTAGTCCACTTCACAAGTCTCCGGAAGGCGGCCTGGCGCGAGCGCGGCGATGAGCCGTTCACGCGCCGACCGCTGGCGCTTCGGGCGCGGGTAGCCGCCGTTTCGTCCGCGGCCATCGGGCGGGACCGCCTGCGACGCAAACGAAACGTGGTCTATGGCAGCCAGTCTAAGGTCGGCCATGGCCGTTTCCTTTCGGGGACTTACCTGATCTTCGGGCGAATAGCCGGGGATCTTGAGGGAGCCAGCCGGTGGAGACCTCGCCCGACCGGCCAGGCGGACAACGAAAGTGGGGCCCGGCAGAACTGCCGGGCCCCACTTGGCTAGTGGACGTTACGGCGGTTAGCCGCGGAGGAGGGTCAGGACGCTCTGGGAAGCCTGGTTCGCCTGGGCGAGGACGGCGGTGCCGGCCTGCTGCAGGATCTGGTTGCTGACCATCATCGTCGAGAGTTCGGCGACGTCGGCATCGCGGATTCGGCTCTCGCTGGCGGTCAGGTTCTCGACGCTGACACCGAGGCTGTTCACCGTGTGCTCGAGGCGGTTCTGCGCAGCACCAAGGTCCGACCGGCGGGTGTTCAACGTGGTGATCGCCGTGTCGATCTGGTTGATGAACGCCTGTGCAGCCGTGTTCGAGGCCACGACCGTCGCCGACGAGGTCCAGTCCACGCCGCCGCCCGTGACCAGGTTCAGGCCGGTCGCCGAGGTGGCGCGGCTGTCGTTGAAAGAGATGTTCATGGTGTCGTAGGCGGTCGTGTTCGCACCGACCTGGAGGGCCGCGGCGCCCGTACCGGTCACAACGATCGTGTCATTCGCCGCCAGGGCGAGGGCAGCACCGATGTTGTCGGCAGTGTCGCCCGCCGAGCTGTTCAGCGTGACCTTGATGCCGTGCTGCGAGAAGTTCAGCACCTGCGTGCCGTTGGCCGCGATTGCCCCGAGCGTCAGGTTCTGGGCGATGCCCGCGGAGTTCGTCAGCGTGAGCGTGTCGGTCGCTGCCGCGTAGGTGAAGGTGTAGGTGTCGGCCTTGGAACCGGCAACTTCGATGCTCGAGGCGATGGCCGCCGCGACCGCGTCGTTCACGACCAGGTCGTTCGCCGTCACGCCGCCGAGCGTACCGGTGAGGGTGCCGGTCAGGAGGTTCTGGCCGTTGAAGTTCGTCGCGTTCGAGATCCGGTCGATCTCAGTCCGGAGCTGCACGAGTTCGGTGCCGATTGAGGTCCGGGCGGCGGAGTCGTAGGTGTCGTTCGCGGCCTGGACGCCCAGCTCGCGCATACGCTGGAGGATCGAGTGGACTTCGTCCATCGCGCCTTCAGCGGTCTGGATCATCGAGATGCCATCCTGGGCGTTGCGGATCGCCTGGGTGTTGCCCCGGATCTGCGCGCGCATCTTTTCGGAAATCCCGAGGCCGGCCGCGTCATCGGCGGCGCGGTTGATGCGGTAACCGCTGGAGAGCTTCTCGAGGACCTTCCCCATCTTCATGTTGGTGTTGTTGAGGTTCCGGTTCCCGTTGAGGGCGGCGACGTTCGTGACGATCGAGGACATTTCGCTGGTTCTCCTGTTTTCCGGGCCCCGGGGTTCCCCGGCAGCCCCGCCACTCGCTGGTGGCGTTAGTGTCACGGTGGTTATCGCGTTGCAGGACGGGGCGAAAGGGTGCCCCAGGGGAGCGATTTGGGGACGGAATAGTGAACACGGTGGCCAGCAGGGAACGAGAGAGTGGACAGCGGGTGAACATGGTCCCCGGATCGGTGCGCAAGGCCCGTCGCGACCTGCAACCGCGCCTTCTGAACGACCTCCCAATGTGGCGGGCGGGTGGACAGCCGGTTACGGGAGAACCCTTAGAGAGAATGGAGGGTGGACACTGAGCGGGCGCTCAGAGGCCTGCAGTCCGGCACAAGACCTTCCTGGCCTGCGCCGGGGTGGCGGACGGTGCTCAGTCCCCGCCGAATATGCGGCGGGGGTTGAGGACGGTCATCTGCTCGATAGCGCCCTCGCTCACTCCACGCTGGCGCAGCATCGGGATGACATCAAGCGGAATGTGGGTCAACCGCCAGGTTGGAGCGTACTCATCGAGCATGCCTTCCGGCGCCCAGTGGAAATTGCAGCAGGAATCGTGCGAAAGCGTGATGCGTGCCGCGTAACCCTTCTCCACCAGTGCGGCCACCATGTCTGCGCGCTGCTCGCTGGTGCGCGGACGCTGGATACCGATGCGGTCCATCCCGCAGTAGCTCCCGTTCTGGATGATCTGCTCCAGGTAGCTGATGTCGTCCGAGTCGTCTGAATGGCCAATGACCGTACGGGAGAGGTCCACCCCTTCCTCCTTGAACACCCGCTGCTGGTCCAGGCCGGTGCGGTTGGCGGGGTAGGTGTGGGTGCAGATAGGGACACCGGTCTCCTTCGCAGCCCGGGCGGCATTGCGGAGCACGCGCTCGTTCATTGGATGCATCTCCGGTTCCGTCGCGCACTTGATCACGCCGGCCCGGATTCCGGTCGTAGAAATGCCGAGAGTTATGTCCCGGACGAAGAGCTCCTGCATCTCTCGGTCTTCACGCATCTGGAAGTGGAACGGGTGGGCGGTGTAGTAGATGCCCGTGGCGGCGATGATTTGCATCCCCGAGCGGTTTGCTGCCTCCGCGATCAGCGTGACGTCGCGCCCGAGGTCGATCGGGGTGAGATCGACCACCGTCTTCACGCCCGCCGCACGCGCATCCTTCAGGCGAGAGACTGCGCGGTCAAGTTCGTGCTCACGGTCGAACATCTCCGGGTACTGCTGGTACATCGCCCCCCAGCCCACGCGGACATGCTCGTGCATGAGCGTGAACCCCAATTCGTTGGAATCGATGGGGCCTGTAGCGGATTGGATCGTGGCCATGCGGATGCTCCCGGGAGTGGTGCGGGAACGATACAGCGCCGAGCGCGAGGTGCCGAATGGCGGGCGCAAGGTCCGCCGGGCCCAGGAAAGCAAGAGCGCCGGGTTGAAGGCTCAACCCGGCGCCCTTGAAGTGTGAAGACGTGTGGGCTACTGGCCCCCGCCGAGCGCCCCGACCGCTTCTGCTTCGGCCTGCGCGGACGCCGCCGAAGGCACGGGGACGTGCAGCCTGCGGCTGCCCTTTTCCGCCACGCGGTACACCAGGCCCTTGCCGCTTGCGAGCTTCCACTGTGCATGGAGGGCGGGCATCGAGGCGAAGAAGAAGGTGATCACCGCCATCGCGGGCCAGATCAGGAAGCTCGCCACGGCCTTCGGCAGCGAGACGTTGGACGGACGGGGGCCACGCTGCCGGTATTCCACCACCATCATGACGATGAGCGGGACAATGCAGACCCCGACGAGCATGCCGGCGGCGTTCACATACATGTGGAACTCGAGCAGGCCCGTGCGGTCGAAGTTGAACCAGTGCGAAGGCTGGAAGACGTATTCGGGGTGCCACCCGGTGCCCGGGATTTCGTAGCGCTGCACCCACCACTCCGGGAGCGGGGCGCCCCAGGTGCCGGCCATCTTCGAAGGGAGAAGCACGCCGAGGGTGACCATGTACCACTGGGCCATCCACAGCGCGTGCACCTTCGTGACGGACGTCGCGAGGAGCACCTTCCGGCCCCAGCTCGCAGGAGAGCCGGGGTTGCGCGCGGCGCGCCAGGCGTAGGGGATGTCGCTCGCGCCCCAGGCGTGCCGCACGCTCTGTGCGTAATGAGCGCGGAGCGTCTTGAAATACCCGTCGGTCAGCACGCAGTCATTGCCGAGGGGGAGGAAGATCGGCTGGACGTTCACGCGGTCGCCGAACGTGTATGAGCACTTCAGGTAGAGGTGCCAGTCCTCCGGGATGACTTCCTCGTCCCAGTAGTCGACCTCGTTCAGCATCTGCCAGCTGAGCGAATAGCACGACGTCGGGAACTTCACGCTCCCGGGGAGGAGCAGGTTCGACATCCGGTTGATGCCGGAGAGGCCATCCGGGATCCGGAGCGGAGCGGGGATCTCCCAGATGTTGTTGCTGTTGAAGATGGTCGGCTGCCAGAACGTCCGGTAGCGGTCCGGCGCCGTGAGGAAGAGGAAGTTCAGTGCTTCGAAGTGGCGCGGATGGAACACTGCGTCGGCATCGCAGCTGGTAACTGAGTACCGGCGGATGTCGTCCCCACCGTCTTCGATGAGGTGGATGAACGCCTCGCGGGCGCCCCACGCCTCGTTCGAACCTTTGCCCGGCGTTTCGTTCGGGAGGCCGACGGGGTGGAAAGTCGCGAACATCCCGGCAAAGTGCCGGCGGTACCGGGTGACGAGCCGCTCGGCCTTGACGTGGGCATCCGCTTCGCGGGCTTCCATCGCCATCACAACAACAACCTGGCCGGCGTTCGCCTGGTTCGCGAGGGAATCGAGCGTGCGGGCGAGGCCCTCTTCGCTCTCCTTGTAGTTGGGGATGATGACCAGGTGGCGCGGCCATTCCCACTTCTCAGCATCCGGGTGGTCCGGAAGCCATTCGCAGTACTTCGCAAGCCAGTTGGCCTGCTGCCACTGCTTCAGTTTTCGGAGCCCCACGAGACAGGAGACCGCCACCGAGTACGAGCGGACCAGCCAGTAAGTGAAGAAGGCCATGCTCAGGATGGCGAATGGCCAAGGGGCGTAGAAGGGCCCCCAGAAGACGAAGCTCGCCAGCAGGAGCGACACGGATAGGGGGAGCATGTTCCAGAGCCGCTCGCGCAGATGCGACGATGCGTAGACCGGAAGTGCGACTGGGGAGGATGAGGGAGCAGTTGCCGCCGACGGGGATCGGCGAGCGAGGATAGCCATAGAGAAGACGCCTCGTAGCGGACGTTCTTCCTACGCCTCCGAGGTTAGCTGCCGGGCTGCGGCCGGAGATGGCCGCTCCGCCGTCGCGTTCCTTTCCGTGAAGGACGCCCTTGCGGACTCGCCCCGAAAACTGGTTCCCCCGTTCCGCCCGTGGCGGACTAGGCGTGCGTTCGGTCGGTGCCATCGTTTTCTCAGGGGCGCTAAGGGTCAAGAGTGCGACATGGTGGACGTGCGACTGTAGATTGGACGGCGATGGTTGACGCACTACAAACGCACGAAATGCCGATGGGGAATCTGCGCGAAGTCCAGTTCTGGTTCCACCAGGGCACCGAACACGTCCCGGGACTCCTCTACCTCCCCATCGAACACGCAGACCCGATGCCGTTCGTCCTCATCCAGCACCCCGGGATGGGGAGTAAGGAAGACTACTTCGTGGCGGAAGTCGCGCGGGCGTGGGCCCGCCGTGGATGGATCTGCGGCGGCCTCGATGCCCCGCTCCACGGCGAGCGCGCTTCGGCAGACCCTTTGTCGCTCTTCCGCAACCCCGATCGCTACCCCGAGATCCGGGCACAGTTCGCCGCCGAAGTCACCACGATGCTCGACCTCCTCTCTGAGCGGTTCCCTATCGACATGTCGAGAGTCGGGTTCGTGGGCTACTCAATGGGGAGCATGCTCGGGATCCCCGCTGTGGCGCGGGACGGCCGCTTCAAGGCGGCCGCGTTCTGCCTGGTCGGTGAGGGCGGGCTCGCCGGCGCGGTCGATGGACCGGACGCCGATATACCGCAGCTCCAGGGAGTGGCGACTCGCGTCGTCGGCAAGCTGCAGGACCAGCTCATCCCGCGTGAACGGACCGAAGCGCTGTACAACGCACTGCCCGGCAAGAAGGACATCCGCTGGCTTCCCGGTGGACACTTCGAGATCGGCCCGGATGTGATCAAGCTGGCGGAAGAATGGCTGCTGGCCGAGCTGTAGGTCAGGGCTCCCGGGGTTCCAACACACCCATGATCCCCGCAAGCACCTGGCCGAGCCTCACGGAGCTGACGGCGCCGATCAACTCGTCGAATAGCGTCCGCTCCACGGGGCTGAGCCCCACAACCTGGACCACGCTCTCGTTGGGCAGACCACCTTCGCGGCGCCGGAGTACGACATTGCCCGGCGCTTGCGCCCGCCGCATGTTCGAGGTGAGCGGGCACGCGAGCACGGTATTCAGCAAAGTGGCGTTTGTCAGATTGTTCTGAACCACCAGCCAGGGGCGTCGATAACCGGGCTCTGAGCCATAAGGCTCTTCGCCAAGCACCCAGTAGACTTCGCCTTGCCTCATCGTTCCCAGTCCTCGGTTTCACCCTGGCGAAGGATCTCATTGATTCGCCGAAGAGCGCTCGCACGCGCGCGCGCGAGCGCCGCCTCCTCGCGCAGCTCTTCCTCGGTCATCGGTGGACCGTACGCAGCGTTCATCCGCTCGATGAAATCTGCGGCAGTTACCCGATCGAAGTGACTTTGAAGCGCTTGGACAACAATGGCACTGCGCGTTGTGCCTTCGGCTCGCGCCGATTCTTCCAGTTGGACGAACAACTCGTCCGGGACCGAAACCGCCACCTTGGTATGACCCACGGTAGTACCACCTTTCCTACCATGAATCATACCGAACACGACGCCCTCCTGCCACGTTACACTCCGCCCACACCATGGAGGCCTCCACCCATGCCCGAGTTCATCGATTACACCGTCGAAGACCACGTCGGAGTCATCACGCTCAATCGCCCGGAGACGATGAACGCGCTGAACCGGCAGATGTACGCCGAGCTGGAACAGGCGTTCCGCGATGCCCACCGCGACCCGGACGTCCGTTGCGTCGTACTCACGGGCAACGGACGCGCGTTCTGCTCCGGCGACGATGTGCGCCAGATCATGCTCGGGGAACAGCGCGACGAAACCGTCGCACGCCTGCGCGATGCGAAACCGAAGCCAACGCCAGCCGCGACCGCCGTCCTGGATTGCGATAAACCGGTCATCTGTGCCGTGAACGGTGCGGCCGTCGGCTGGGGGATGGACCTGGCGCTCTTCGCGGACATCCGCATCGCCTCGGAGTCTGCCAAGTTCGGCGAGCTCTTCATCAAGCGTGGCCTCGTGGCCGACCTGGGCGGGCTGTGGCGGCTGCCCCGGGTAGTCGGCCCGTCGAAGGCCGCCGAACTGCTGTTCACCGGCGACATCATCCCGGCACAGGAAGCCGAGCGGATCGGCCTCGTCTCGAGAGTTGTGCCCCCGGCCGAACTCATGCCGGCGGCGATGGAGATGGCCCGCAAGATCGCGCAGAACCCGCCGATCGCACTCCGCTACATGAAGGAGGGCCTCCGCCGATCCGTCCACGGCACCATGGCCGAAATGGGCGAGTACGTCGGAAACTCGCTCGCCTACCTGTTCACGACCGAAGATCACAAGGAAGGCGCCCTGAGCTTCGTGGAGCGCCGGGAGCCAGTGTTCAAAGGGCGTTGACCCGGGTTCGGGAACCTTTCTCCCGTCCAGGACGTTCTAACGGATAGGACCGGAGGGCGACTGATGGCGCGGTCGCTGCCCGCATGGGTACTGTTCGCAGTCGCGTTGGTGACCGCCGCGTCGCTGCATCTCACGGCTGGCCCGTCTCACGCCTGCAGCCTCGGTCCCTTCAACGTGGCGTTCCTGGGCGAGAGCCAGGGAGTGGAAGTCGCGGCGATCGGGACGCTAGGCGAACAACATGGCGCGGCAATCGATCTGATCGTAGAGGAGTACTACAAGGCCCCCGCCTCGAAGGCCTCCGTGCTCGTCATCCGCAACCTCCTCCAAACGACCACTCCTTCGTGTGAACCCGTCCCAACTCGAATCCGCGCGATGGAGCCGGGGACGCGCGTGATCGCCTTGCTGGCGCGGGACACCGACGGTCTCGGCGCGAACTGGCGCCCGCTCCTTGTGCGCGGCCTCATCCCGATCCAGGAGGACAGCATTGAGTCCCACGAGATCGGGGCTGAACGATCAGCACCTGTACGAGCCCCGCTGAGCGACGCGCGAGCCCAACTCGCGAAGCTCGGGCCGCTCAGCACTCCTAACGCGTCGGCGCGAGAAGCTGTCCCCGAGCCGACGCGCACCATCCAATGCCTGTCAGGACCGCAGACCGTGGCCTATCTCGCCCGGACAGCGCCCATCATCGCGCTCGGCACGGTGGAACGGGCCAACGCGTTCACCGCCGAGGTTCGCGTCCGTAGTGGATTCCTTGGAGCCGACGACGGCCAGACACTGAAGATCGACAACCGCCTCTACCAGGACAGCTGGAGTCTCAGCGAGTGCGACGAAACAGCAGGCCGCGGGCCGCGCTTTGAGGTCGGCCAGGAACTCCTGATGTTCCTCCAGAGCCAGGTCCCGAACGACCTGGAGGGCTATCGAGGCGTCGGCGTGGGCGCTGCGGGAATCTTCTATCCGACGATGCCTGAGCCGGACCGCTGGCAACTCCCCGACGGAACGCGCGGTGGCATGTCCCTGGAGGAAGCCATCGTTGTCATTGAAGGTGCCGTGGCCGGTCGGCCTGCTCTCGTCGTGCCATCGCCCGAGCCCACACCCGCGCCGGTTACTTCCGGGGGCGAATTGGCCGGCGAGGACAACGCCACCAGCGTGTGGTGGTTGCTCGTCGCCGCGACTGTTGCCGGAGCGGCCGGGGGCGCCGTGGCCGCCATCGGATTGGGGCAGGTCAGACGGTCACCTCGTTGACCAACGGCTCGCCCTTCGCCATGCGGGCGAGATTCGGGAGGAAGTACTCGGTGGCGACGCGATGGTCGTTCCCCAGGGCGGCAGCGGAGTTGTGCGGCGAGACGATCACGTGCGGCATGTCCCAGAACGGCGAGGCGGGCGGAAGCGGCTCCTTGGAAAAGACATCGAGGTAAGCGCCCCCGAGGTGCCCGGACTGCAGCGCCTCAATGAGCGCGGGCTCATCGACGACCTCGCCACGGGCGATGTTCAGGACGTGCGCGCCCTTCGGGAGGGCCGACAGGACTTCGCTGCTGACAAGGCCGCGCGTCTCGTCGGTCAACGGGCATGCCAGCACCAGCCAATCAGTCCGCCCTGCGACCGCGAGCAGCTGCGATGGCGGGACGATCTCGCGGATTGGGTCGCCTTCGCGCCACGGCGATCGGCGGACACCGATGACATTTAGACCGATTGCAGCGGAGATGCGCGCTATCTCGGTGCCGATAGCGCCGAGGCCGACGACGGTCATGGTCTGGCCAATGAGGTCCGCGGGCGTCGCCGCGCCGCGGATCGGCTCCCAGGCATGCCTGCGCTGCGAATCTCCCCAGGCGAGGAATCCGCGCGAAAGCATGAGCATCCCACCGATCACCGACTGGGCGATGGGCTTCGCGGTGGAGCCAGAGGACGTCGTCATGCGGATGCCCTTCTTCAGGAGTTCCTGGAACACCCAGTTGTCGACGCCCGCACTCATCACATGGATCCACTTCAGGTTGGGGGCCGCGCGCACCGTGGTGAAGAACGACCGCGACGAAGCGGGGTAGATATCGGTCGAAAAGAATGCGTAGTCGATGCGGGCGCGAGTCTCGTCGTCGAGCGGCTGGTCCGAGTCTCCCGGGAGGATGAGGGTCTCTATACCCGGGAAAGCTTCAGCAATAGGCGCGCCGTAGCGCTCGGCAACGGAGTGGGAGACGAGAAGTGTCGGCATTCGCGAATTGTGACGCGTTCAGGCCGGCGCGAACAGGCGGCGGCAGATGAAGACGGTGCGCTGGCTCCCGATCGTGGTGAACAACAGCGTCACCGGGTCGCCCTCCAGGCGCCCGAGGAGTTTCCGCATCTCGTCCGGCTCGACCGGGAAGGCGCGCCGCCGGATTTCGTCTGCCCGCCAGCGTCCCTGGCGCATCCGCTCCTTTAGTCGCGACACCGAAAACGGCAACGCGTCGAGCACCTGGAAAGTAGCGGCCAGCGGAGAGAATGCCGCGGCATCAGCCGAGAGGTAGGCGATGTGTGGATCGAGCATCCAGGCGCCAAGACGGTGGGCAAGTTGGCGCACAAGGGTCGACCGCGTCACGCAGGACTCAGGGTCGAACAGGAAGGTCGCGGGTGCGCGCGGCTCCGGGGGGGCCTCCGGCTCGGTGGATTCGAGCGTTTCGCCCGCGGGAAGCAGGACCGCTCGCCGAATTCCAGGTTCCGCGCCCTGGCCGAACCAGATGGTCAGCTCCCGCATCGACGTCCCCAGCTGCACCGCCTCGAGTTCGATGCCCGGTGGGATGTAGCTCGCGTCGATGCCCGGCTGAGCCTTGATGACACCCGCCGCGGCCGAGGTGGCGATGGCCACCGCGGCATCCCATCGCGGAGAGTACGCCGCCGGATCGAAGGTCCGGGACGTGCCCGCACGGCGGGACGGGTCGAGCACGACCGCGAGCCGCGCGACATCGAAAGGTGGATGCGCAGCGTCCCCCCGCACGACCGGGACGCCTGTGTTCGCCGCCGCAAGAAGCGCGGTTGCAGGCTCCCGCTCGAGCCCGGCGCAGGGGACATCGCGTGCGGCGACGGCATGGAGGTCTCCGCCAAGTCCAGCCGTGAGGTCCACCACCTCGCGCTCGTAGCCCGCCAGGCGGTCTGCCCTCCGGGCCGCGACAAGCGGATGGGTCATCATCTCCAGGCCCTCGGCCGTGTAGAGGAACTCCCGCGAAATGCCGTGATTGCGCGAAGCACGGGCACGAAGCGTGAGTTGTTCCGCCAGCGCCGATGCTTCGGCTGCCGGGAACGTGCGCCGCAGCGCGGTCGCGAGCCGCCCAGGGCTCTCCACCGGCAGGCCGGCCGGGACGCTGGCGAGCGCGGACTTCCCGGCCGGGCTAACCAGATAGCGGGCGCGGGCAAGGTCCATGGGAAGGAACCTACCAGCTTTCGCACGTCCGCGGGCAGCCGCTGTGCGAGACTTGGGGCATGGCCAGAGTCCTCTGCCTCGACTTCGATGACACGATCGTGATGGAGAACACGGCCAGGCTCCTGTTCGAACGCTTCGCCGCGCCCGGATGGCGCGACCGCGAAGCGGACTATCGGGCCGGAAGGCTCACCGTCGAGCAGTTCAACGCCGCGGCACTCCTCACCGTCAGCGCGACGCGAGACGAATTGCGGACGTTCTGTGCGGATGCCGTGACTCTGAGGCCGGGATTCCTGGAGGCGCTCGACTGGGCGCTGTGGAACGGCTGGACGCCGGTGGTTGTCAGTAACGGGTTCGACTTCTATGTCGATGCCGTCCTCGACAAGGCGGGTGTGGACCGGGTGGCCCGCCATGCCGGGCGGACGCGGTTCGACTACCGCTGGCAGGTGACCTACCTGAGCCCCCGGGGAATCGAATTGGAAGCCGGTTACAAGTTGAGCTACGCCGCCGCGTTCAAAGGAGTCGGTGACTTCGTGGCGTACGTGGGCGATGGAGCCAGCGACATCGAAGCGGCGAAGCTCGCCCGGGTCGTCTTCGCGCGCGACGCGCTGTTTCGGGCGCTCGAAGGCGTCCACCCGCGCGTCTACGCCTTCGAGACGTTCCACGACGTGATCGCCGTACTCGACCGCGAATCTCCCGCCTGGGCGGAGGGCGCCGCTAGTTCGTGATCGACTGCTCCTGGAAGCTGGCGATCTGCTCAGCGCTGAAGCCCGCCTCGGTGAGGATGTCCGCGGTGTGTTCGCCGAGGGCCGGCGCTGCGCGCTGGATCCGCGTCGGTGTCCCGGTCATTCGGATGATCGGAGCGGGCCCGCGCAACGGCCCGAGGAGCGTGTGGTCGTACTCTTCCAGGAACTCATTGGCCACGACCTGTGGGTCGTTCCACATCTCTTCGATGAAACGCACCGGGCCGGCAGCAATGTCCCGCGAATCGAGGAACGGAATCCAGTAGTCGTTCGGGTGTTCCAGGAACTTCGCTTCACAGGTCGCGACCAGACCCGCCGCCACTTCCTTCAGGCGGGCAGGGTCGAAGTCTGCGTCGTAGCGCGGGTCGTGGAACTGAAGGGCCTCGCGGAACCGGGCGCGCGGCCCGGGCCCGAGACAGCCAACGGCGATGTACGAATCCTTCGTCTGGTACGGCCGGTAGTAGACGTTCCCCGCGAGTTCTGGCATGAGCGCGCGTCGCTCCGCGTAAACGGCCTCGATGTTGGCTCCGCGCGCCCGCGCGGCCTCCACTGCGCTCCGCCGCCGCTCACGAGGCTCCTCGTCCATCGCGAGGATCTCCTTTGAACCCGCCTGGAGCGTCAACGCCGTGAGCAACAGCGATGTGTTCAACGCCTGGCCCTCGCCCGTCTTCTCCCGATGGTAGAGGGCCGCGGTGATGCCCCAGGCGAGCGCGATGCCACTCATCACGTCCGCGGGCGCGAAGCCGACCTGCATCGGCAAGCCGTTCTGCAGGTTTGGGTTCGAAGTCGTTAAGCCGCTCATGGCCTGCGCCACGATGTCGTAGCCGCGGCGGTTGGCATCCGGCCCAAGCTTCCCGAACGCGGTGTTCTCGGCATAGATGATGTCCGGACGGATCTTCCGTGCGGACTCGTAGTCGATACCCAGGGATTCGGGCACGCCGGGCCGGTAGTTTGTCAGAAGCACATCGGCCCAACGGATCAGCGCGTCTCGCACCGGGGCGGCGCCGGGCGCTTTGAAGTCGAGGGCGAGTCCGCGTTTGCCGCGGTTCTGGGAAAGGTAGGCCTTGCTCTCCTTCGGGATGATCTCGGCCTGCAACCGCCACGGCTCGCCTTCGAGCGGCTCGACCTTCACGACGTCGGCGCCCATCTCCGAGAGAAGCGACCCCGCGAGCGGACCCGCGATGATCTGTGTGCAATCAAGGACGCGAACGCCTTCAAGGGCGCCTGGCATAGACGTACTCCGGGGGTGAGATGTATGTGGGCGCGACTATACGGTGTGGGGACAATGTGGGAATGCGCAGGCGGGACCACTGGCGGCAAGCGGCTCGCCGTTCCAGACGTATCCCGGGTGCCCATGGTGCTCTGCGAGGGGATCCGAAAGACGGGCGGCGACGGGACAACACGAAGAGATTCGTCCGATGTCAAGGAAAAGACTGGTGTTTCTGTAAAGTGTTGTGGTACTGTACGCGTCCGGCTGAAAGTGGGGTAGCTACCGGCGGGGTACCCGACGCGAGATGAAAACGGGGCTTGATGCCATCTCCCATTGCATCAAGCCCCATGCTTCCCGAATGCTTCGGGTGAGCGTCCTTCCGGACTAGTAGCGCGCTCGGTTAGGTAGCTACCTCCTTTCAGCCAACCTCGCCACACTCCCGTCTCCCAGCGGCCTGCTCGAATTCAACGAGCGAATGTTCCGCCGCAGGAACGCGGGCAGTTCAGCGTCATCCATGTTCGAAACGCCCGGCAGCCCGTAGTCACGGATGCTGCGCGTGATTTCGAGGCCGTCGTCGATCATCGCCGCCTTTGGCGAGAACCCGGTCGCGATCACGGTCATGTGGATCTCTTCCCCAACACGCGGGTCCACCACGGTGCCGAAGATGATGTTGGCCGAAGGGTCGACCATCTCCGCGATGACGCGCGCCGCGATATCGAGTTCGCGGAGCTGGATGTTGCCACCGTGGGTGACGTTGAAGAGCACGTTTTGCGCACCGTCGATCGACTGATCGAGCAACGGGCTGGTCGTGGCGGCGCGGGCCGCTTCGGCGGCCCGGTTCTCGCCAGAAGCACGGCCGACCGCCAGCAACGCGGGGCCGGCCTCGCTCATCGTCGTCCGCACATCGTTGAAGTCCAGGTTGATGGAACCGTTCTGGCTGATGATGTTCGAGATGGATTGGATTGCCTGGCGGAGGACGTCATCCGCGGTCTCGAAGGCCATCTCGATGGTTGCATCGGGCGGGCAGATCTCGATGAGCCGGGAGTTCGGGATCGCGATGAGTGTGTCCACCTTGTCGCGCAGCCGGGCGAGGCCTTCCTCCGCCTGCTTCATGCGGCGGGCGCCTTCCCAGGCGAACGGCTTTGTCACGACGCCGATGGTGAGCGCGCCGCAGTCCTTCGCGATTTCGGCCACCACGGGCGCCGCGCCGGTGCCGGTGCCGCCGCCCATGCCGGCGGTCACAAACACCATCTCGGTGCCGCGGAGGATGTCATAGAGCTCGTCGCGGCTCTCGTCGGCGGCGCGTTCGCCGCGGGTCGGGTCGCCGCCGACCCCGAGGCCCTTGGTCAGCTTTTCGCCGATCCGGAGACGCGTCGTTGCCTCGGAGGACATCAGTGCCTGCGCGTCGGTGTTGCAGGACACGAATGACACTCCGGGAATCTTGGCGCGGACCATGCGGTTCACGGCATTGCAGCCGCCTCCGCCGACGCCCACGACTTTGATATCGGGCAGGAGTTCTGTGTCGTAACGAATACTCATGGGACCGGTTCCTTTCGCGAATGAGTCGAGACTGCGGGGATCGTCGTTGGGGCTCATTCCCTCTCCTTCGAGGTTTACTGGGGCATCAGCGCCCTCCCGAAAGATGCAAGCCGGCGGAACAACCCGCCGACGGGCACTTCGAATGAGGCTCCTCCTGCGCTTTCGAGTACGCGCTCACGGCCGCTGAGCGCATACTCAACGAGGCCGATAGAGGTGGAAAAGGCCGGCGTCCCGATGAGGTCGGAAAGGCCGGAGTAGCGGGCCGGCTGTCCGAGCCGGGCAGGGATGCCGAGACGAGCCTCGGCCACATCCGGGAATCCGCGCAGCTGGCTCGTGCCGCCCGTGAGGACGAGACCGGCAGCGAGCCGGTCGTAATAGCCGACGCGCTTCAGCTCGACCGCGACCATCTCGAGGATCTCCTCGCTCCGAGCCTGCAGGATCTCGCAGACGTGGCGGACATCCACGGACTTTTTGGCCTGCGTGCCGAACGCCTGGATCTCGACCGTCTCGTGCATCGAAGAATCCGCGTACGCCGCGCCCACGGTGCACTTGAGGTGTTCGGCGGCTTCCCATGGACAGCGGAGGACTCGGGCGAGGTCGTTGGTCAGTTGGGAGCCAGCGATCGGCAGACAGGCGGTGTGAGCGATGCTGCCTTCATCGTAGACAGCGACGGACGTCGTGCTCCCGCCGATATCGACGAGGGCCACCCCCTGCTGGCGCTCCTGGTCCTCGAGCACGCTGGTCGCACTGGCAATGCACTCAAGGACGATGTCATCCACCTGGACGCCGGCGCCCTCCACACACTTCGTAAGGTTCTGGATGGCCGAAACCGCACCCGAGACGATGTGCACTTCGCAGTCGAGGCGCCCACCCCACATGCCAACCGGGTCCGAAACGGGTTCGGTGCCCTCAATCCAGTAGCCCCGCGGGACAACATGGATCACCTGGCGGTTGGTCGGGATTGCGACCTGGCCCGCGCTATCGAGCACGCGTGAACGGTCGTCTTCCGTAATAGCACGGGACCGGTCCGGGATGGCGATGATGCCCCGGTTGTTCTGCGATGAGATGTGGCCGCCGGAAATGCCGACGACTGCGCTGAGGATGCGCATACCACAGGCCTGCTCGGCTTTCTCCACCGCCACCCGGATCGCCTCGCGAGCGCTCTGGATGTTGTCGATGACGCCACGCGAAAGGCCGGCAGCGGGAGTGACGCCGACCCCGAGGATGCGCGTTTCCCCCTGGTCCCCGATGTCGCCGACGATGACGGCCACCTTGGTGGACCCCACATCGATTGCGGCAACCGTACTCCGACGTCTCATGTGCATGCTCCTTACTGCAGTACCGGCCGGTTGCCGTAGCGCAGGTCGATTGTGGTGTAGTTGATCCGCTGGGCCTGTGCTTCGGATTGAAGCGCGGCCCAGACGGAAAGCTTGTAGGGGATCGAAGACGAATCGCCGAAGAGTGCCGTCTGGTTGTTGGTGGTCGTCACCTGGACGCCCTTGCCGGTGATGAAGGCGACCTCGGCGACCGTGGTCCCAAGCTGCCGCGGGAGCTTCTCGTAGATCTCGGCCGTGGCATCGACTGCCTGGTAGTCCACATGGTCACCGGTGATCCGGTTGCCCGGCTCGGAGCTCTTGATGACGGGAGAACCCTCCGGAGCGGCGCCAACGCCGAGGACGACGCCCTCGCGGTCGATGGTGTAGCGCACGCCCGATTGCTCCCACGTGCCCCAGGCCTTGCGTTCCTCGACCACGATCCGGATGGAGTGCGGCCAGTCCCGTTCGATCTTCACCGAGTTCACCAGCGGCTGGGCGTAAAGGGCCTCCTGGGCTGCCGCCAGGTCCGCATCGAACATGCTCTCGCCGAGCAGGTCGACGGCTTCGACGACCGTGGTGTTCGAGATACGCTGGTTCCCAACCACCTGGATATCCGAGACCTTAAAGAACGGCGAAGTCCAGACCCAATAGCCTCCGTACACCGCCGCGGCCAGTGTCGCGACGGTGGCAGCCGTCCAGAGGAGCGCCTTCGAAGGGCGCCACGAGAAGCCCGGCCTGTGGAATCGCGGTCCGCGCGGCCCGCGCGGACGCTCGGGCGGGCCGCCGACAACTACGCCGCGGTGGCGTTTCACGATGGTCTTGCCGATGACCTCACCGACCGCGGGGCGGTTGCGCTTGATGATTCGCCGGCCAGGCGAAGCCTTCGGCGGGCGATTCCGCTTGATGATCATCTCGACCTCCGCTGGTGGCGAGCCAGGGCGAGCTCGAGGATCCGCGTCAACAAATCCGGGTAGGGTAGCCCGGAGGCTTCCCAGAGCTTGGGATACATGCTGATGCTGGTGAACCCGGGGATGGTGTTCACCTCGTTCGCGATGAGTTTGTCGGCCGGCGTCAGGAAGAAGTCGACGCGGGCATAACCTTCACAGCCCATCACCTGGAACATCCGGACGGCGAGACGGCGGATATCGCGTGCCACCCCCTCCGGGATCGGCGCCGGGATGTAGAGCTGAGTCGTCGACTGCTGCGAGTACTTGCTGTCGTAGTCATAGAAGTCCCGGTCCGGGACCACTTCGCCGACGATGCTCGCCTCGGGATGCTCGTTCCCAAGGACGGAGCACTCGACCTCGCGGCCAATCACGGCCTGTTCTACGACGGCCTTGTCGTCATAGGCGAAGGCGGCCTGGAACGCATCGGGCAAATCTTCACGCGAGCGGGCGCGGCTGACGCCGACGGAGGAGCCTCCATTGGCTGGCTTTACAAAACAGGGGAAGCCGATCGCCTGGTCTATGAGAGCCATCGAATCATTCTGGGCAAGTGTATACTCCCATGATCTGATTACGGAATAGCGTGCGACAGGAATTCCGGCCTCGCGGAACAAAGCTTTCATCAACGCCTTGTCCATGCCGATGGCACTGGCGGCAACGCCGCCCCCCGCGTAGGGGACCCCGGCAATTTCGAGGAAGCCCTGGAGCGTCCCGTCCTCGCCGTACGTGCCGTGGACCAGCGGGAAAGCAACGTCGCACGAAGCGAGCGCAGCCAGCGCTTCCGAGGCGGCAAGCACCGGTCCGCCCTCGTCCGTGAACGCGCGCTGGCCCGCATCGAGTGCGGCAACGGTCTCCCCAGGCGTCAGCCAGTTCCCGGACCGGGAGACCCCGATCGGCACGACATCCCAGCGCTCCCGATCCAGGGCCGCGATCACAGAGCGGGCGCTCGTCACGCTCACTTCGTGTTCCCCGGAACGGCCGCCAAGGATGACCGCCACCCGTTGCTTCGCCATCACCACGCCCCCACAAATTCGACTTCGGGTTCGAGCGCGACGCCGAACTGTTCACTGACACGGCGCTGGGCCTCGGCGATAAGCCACGCGACATCGGCTGCGGAGGCGTTGCCTTCGTTCACGAAGAAGTTGCAGTGCTTGTCGGAAATCGCCGCTTCGCCTCGTCGCATGCCCCGCATCCCGACGGCGTCGATGAGCTTCCACGCAGGCGAATCCGGGGGGTTCTTGAAGGTTGACCCGGCGTTGCGACCGCGCGGTTGCGCGCCCAGCCGCTTCTCATCGAACGCGGCCGCCCGGGCAAGGAGCGTCGGGGCATCGCCGGCCGAAAGCTCTACTTCTGCTTCAAGGACGGCTTTCCCACCAACCTGCCCACGCGTGAAGGCACTCCCGCGGTAGACCATCCCGAGGTCAGCCGCATCGACCCACTGGTCGCCATCACCGGGGAGCTGGAGGCGCACACGGCGCAGGACATCGGCGAGGCAGCCGCCATACGCGCCGGCGTTGTAGACAACAGCGCCGCCGATGGTGCCCGGGATGCCGACTGCCCAGGTGAGACCTTCGAGGCCGGTCCGGCACATCTTGCGGGCGAATGCTGCGAAACTGGCGCCGCTTTCGACGCGGACGATGAGGTCATCGTGCGCTTCGCCCCGGGCACGGTTGTCGAGCACCAACCCCCGGATGCCCGCATCGGCAACGAGAATGTTGCTGCCGCTGCCGAGTACGAAGACGGGCACGCCGGCGCTGTGGGCGGCATTCGTCGCACGAGCGAGCGCATCCGCGCTGCGGACCGTAAGGAAGAGATCGGCCGGCCCACCGATCCCGAACGTCGTGTGCCTCGCCAGGTTCTCCGAGCGGCGCAGTTCGCCAAATGGCGAAAGAGTCGTTGCCAGCGTTTCGATGGCGCTCACCGCAAGAGCTCCAGCAGTTTCGGCCCAACTTCAACGACATCGCCCGCTCCGATCGTGAAGACCACATCACCGCGACGGGCGAGCGCGCGAGCCTTCGCCGCCGCATCGTCGAAGTCGCTGGCATAGACGGTCTCGACACCCCGGATCGCCGCAGCCAGGTCCGCCGCGGAATACCCGGGTAGCGGCTTCTCGCGGGCAGCATAGGTCTCGAGCACCACGAGGGCGCTGAGCCCGTCCCAACAGGTCAGCCAATCGTCCCAAAGGTAGGAGATGCGGCTGTAGGTGTGCGGCTGGTGGATGCCGATGATGCGACGTTCAGGGAACGCGCGCAGGCCCGCGGCGATGGTCGCCTTCACCTCGCTTGGGTGGTGGGCGTAGTCGTCCATCACCAGCACGCCCCCGGCCTCTCCGATGCGCTCGAAGCGCCGCCGCGCGCCACGAAAAGTCGCGACCGCGGCGGCGATGGTGTCGAACGGGACATCGAGGTGGAGGCATGCTGCCGTCGCGGCGAGTGCGTTGCGGACGAAGTGCTCGCCGGGGACTTTCGCGTGCATGCGGCCGATCGGCGTGCCGCCGCGCGTCACCTCGAAGTCCGCGCCGCCGTCCGACATGCGGACTTCCCCGGCCATCCAGTAGCGGACGCCCTCGATGCCGTACGTCTCCTGCCGGACCGGGTCGTCGCCGAGGATGTCCGAGACTTCGCGCGCTCCGGGGTCATCGGCACAGGCGAGGATGATGCCGCCTTCCGTCACCTTCTTTCCGAACTCGACGAACGCCTGCCGGTAGGCGGCTGCGGTGCCGTAGTAGTCGAGGTGGTCCGGCTCGACATTCAGGATGATGGCGATGTCGGGCGTGTACTCGTGGAAGGCTCGCTTGTACTCGTCCGCCTCGACGACGCATATGTCGCCCTTGCCCCAGGAGGCATGGCCGCCGAGGTCGAGACTTTCGCCGCCGAGGAGGTACATCGGTTCGCGGCCGGCACTGACCAGGATGTGCGCGATCAGGCTGGAAGTCGTCGTCTTTCCGTGCGCGCCGGAGACGGCGACCACCCGCTTCCCCTCCATCAACCGGGCGACCATTTCAGCGCGCAGGAGGACGGGGATGCCCCGCCGCCTGGCTTCGCCCAGTTCCGGGTTGTCATCGGCGGCGGCGGCGGTGGTGACAACCAACGCCGTACCCACCGGCACGTTCGCCGCCGCATGCCCATAGGAGACCGTTGCGCCCATCGCGGCGAGCTTCTCGGTCAGCGACGAAGGCCGGAGGTCGCTCCCGGAAACGGCGACACCCTGCTCGCGCAGCAATTGCCCGATCGCCGACATATGGATGCCGCCGATACCGATGAGGTGCACGGGGCCACGAGTCTCGGTCATTTCCGGGCGACCTCCAGGACAACGCCGGCGATGGCTCCGGCCGCATCTGGCCGCGCGAGCGCCCGAGCGGACTCACGCATCGTTTCGAGGCGCTCCGGAGACAGCAGCAGTTCGCTGACGCGGGAGGCGAGGCCCGCCACTTCGGTTTCTTCCAGCACGATTGCGGCACCCGCATCGGCGAGCCAGCGGGCGTTGTTCCGCTGGTGGCCGCCCGCGTAGGTCGCGGGGATGAGGATCGAAGGCAGAGCGGCGGCCGGGACTTCGCCGAGCACCGAAGCGCCGGCGCGGAAAACACCGAGGTCGGCGGCGACCATGAGTTCGGGAAGATCATCGCGAAACGCGGCGACTCGGTAGCGGGGGCGAAGGGCGCCCGGGAGTGCCGCACACGCGGCTTGAGCAGCGGCCAACCCGGCGGCCCCTGTGACGTGGTGGACCACCGCCAGCGAGAGCAGTGATTCGAGCCCGGCGAGGACGGCGTTATTGATCGCGGTCGCGCCCTGTGTGGCCCCCGCGACGACGACCAGCCTCTCGGAGGGATCGGCTCCGAACTTCAGGCGGGCCGCGGCGCGGTCCGTCGCGAAGAAGCTGGCGCGCACCGGGTAGCCGGTGACGACCGTCTTCTTGCGCGGCAGGAACTCGAGGGCGGCCTCGGTGGTCGTGGTCATCCGGGTCGCGAGCAGGCGTTCGGCCTTCACCGCCCATCCGGGATGTACGTCTGGCAGGTAGACAACGAGCGGCCTGCGCAGGAGCCGGGCCGCGAGGCTGCCCGGGAAGCTCCCGTAGCCACCGGTGCTGAAGACCGCATCCGGCTTGAACGCCCGCAACGCGCGGGTGGCCGCGAACGCGCCCTGGAGAAGCCGCCATGCGGACCGCGCCAATCCGAGCGGCCCGCGACCGCGCACAGCAGCCGAAGGGACCGTGACAAAACGGACGTGCGCGGCCTCGACACGGGCCCGTTCGCCGCGGTCATCCGGGCCGAAGAAGCAGACCTCGGCCGTGCCGCCCAGGCGGGCCTGCACGGCCTCCATCACGGCCAGCGCCGGGATGATGTGGCCTCCTGTGCCGCCGCCGGTGAGTGCGCGAGCCTCAAGCGTCCGGCCTCCTGCGCACGACCCGGCGCGTATCAACCGGGTGCTTCTCGAAGTAGCCACCGCGGTCGGTGCCGAAGCGAGAGATGCTCAACAGGACGCCGATCGCCAGCAATACGGACGCGAGGGCATTGGAACCGAAACTCAAGAACGGCAGCGGCACGCCGGTAAGCGGGATGGTGCGAGTGATGCCGCCGATGTTGAGGAGGGCCTGCACGGTGATCCACGTCGTGATCCCGGTAGCGATCAATTGCCCGAAATCATCACGGGCGCGCCGGGCGACCTGGAAACCCCGGATCATGAGGAGCATGTAGAGGCCGAGGAACGCCAGCGTCGCGATGAGGCCCAGTTCTTCACCCACGATCGCGAAGACGCCGTCTGTGTGGCTCTCCGGGATATAGAAGAACTTCGCCCGGCTCGCACCGAGGCCGAGCCCATGAATCCCTCCGTTTCCCATCGCGATCAGAGACTGGAGTGTCTGGAAGCCGTTGCCCTGTGGGTCGGATTCGGCGCTAAAGAACGCCGACAAACGGTCCGCGCGGTATCCGGCCGCCGTCGCCAGGAATGCCAGCGAAGCGAAACCGGTGACGGCCAGGGCCGTCATCTGGGCGATGGATGCCCCCGCGACGTAGAACATCGTCACCGTGATGACGAGGATGATGAGCGTCGTCCCCAGGTTCGGCTGGAGCATGATCAGGACGCTCACCGAACCAATGATGGCCACGAACGGCAGGAGGCCATGCTCAAAGGAGCGGACCGAGTCACCCTTCGAAGCGAGCCAGGCGGCCAGGTAGATGATGACGGAAAGCTTGGCGAACTCGGCCGGCTGAATCGTCAACTCCCCGACGCCAATCCAGCGACGGGCGCCCCCGCCGGAAATACCGATCACCAGCACCGCCACGAGCAGCGCGATCGTCACGGTCATGATCGGCACAGCGAGCGGCCGTAGCCGGCGGTAATCGGTGCGGGCCATGCCAAACATCAAGACCGCTCCGCCCGCCGCCCACACCATCTGGCGTACGACGTAGTAGTAGGGGTCACCGAACTCGACAAGGCCCGTCACGAAGCTCGCTGAGTAGACGACGACGAATCCGGCGATCGTCAGCGCCGTCGTAAGGGCGAGGATTGCGTAGTCGGGGCGCCCGGCAGTCCATTTACCGGTCTGAGATTGCTGGATGGCGGCTATGGCGACACCTCCTCGGTGAACCCCGGCAGTGCCCGGACCACGGCCCGGAACGCTTCACCCCGGACCTCGAAGTTTGGATAGGCGTCGAAGCTCGTACCCGCCGGGGAAAGCAGGACAACGTCTCCCGGCGCGGTGCGAGTAGCGGCGAGAGCGACGGCTTCATCGAGCGTGTTCACCCGCGTGCAGTCGGCCACCGCGCCCCGCATCGCCGTGCAGAAGAGGTCGCCGGACTCGCCAAAGCAGACGACGGTCCGGCAGCGCGAACGGGCGAGTTCGCGCAGCCCGTCAAGGTCGAGGTTCTTGTCGCGGCCGCCGAGGAGGAGGACGACTGGCTCGCTAAACGCGCGCAGGCCGGCAATCGTCCGCTCGGGACTCGTCGCGATGCTATCGTTCACCCAGGCTGCACCGTTCACTGAACCAACCACCTCGAGGCGGTGGGGGACGCCCGTGAACGCGCGAATCGCGCGCGCCATCGCGTCAAGAGGAATTCCGGCTTCGGAGGCAATGGCGCAGGCCATGGTGACATTCGCCAGGTTGTGTTGGCCGCGGAGACGGATTGCTTCGACGGGAAGGACCGGCTGTGGGCGGCCATCGCCCCGGACGACGATTTCGCCACGTTCGACCCAGGCGCCGGGGCCGGGCTGTTCCTCGAGGATCGAAGCACGGACGAGCCGGCCTTTGACCGACGCCATGAGGGCTCGGCTCGTCTTGTCATCGGCATTGAGGACTGCGGAATCGCCCCGTCGCTGATGGGCGAGGATGTTGCGCTTCAGGCCGACGTATTCGTCCCAGCTGAACTGGTCCAGGTGATTCGGGGTGATGTTCGTGATCGCCGCGATGGCCGGCGAGCGATCGGTGTACTGGAGCTGCGTGTGGCTTATCTCGAGGATGACCGTCGTATCGGGAGAGATCTCCGAGAGGTGGCCGAGAAGCGCTTCGCCGATGTTCCCCCCGACGATGCTGTCGATCCCGCCTCGCGAGCCATCCCCCGACGAGCGCGGTAGTCGTCGACTTGCCGCTCGAACCCGTGATGCCGACGGTCTTGCCGGGACAGAGCTGCATGAAGAGCCGCATCTGGGACGTCACCGGGATCCCGAGTTCGCGCGCCCGCTGGAGCGCCGGGTTGTAGCGGAGCACCGATTGCGAAACGGCAACGAGGTCGTAGCCGGACGGGTCGAGCAGTGGCTCGCCGGAGACCAGGCGGAGGACGCCCCTGGGCGCGTGCGCCCCGGCGGCCGCCAGGGCTTCATCGGAGCGAGTATCGGAGATGACAACCGTCGCGCCGTTCGCAAGAAGCCAGCCCGCGAGGTCACGGCCCTCGATGCCCAGCGAGTAGACGAGGACGCGCTTTCCGCGGACTTCCGGGGGCGCCGAGAGTAGCGAGCCGTTCGGTGCGGTCATTAGTCCGGCACCTCCAGGGCGAGGGCGACACCGGCCATCGCGGCGACGATGGAGACGAGCCAGAAGCGCGTGACCACCTGGGTCTCTGCCCAGCCGATGAGGTTGAGGTGGTGGTGGAACGGGGCGCGCTTGAAGACGCGCTTCCCGCCGCTCAGCTTGAAGTACCCGATCTGGATGAGGTTGCTGCCCATTTCGGCCACGAACACGATCCCGATGACCGGCAGCAACAACCACTGGCCGGTCATCAGCGCGATGACCGCGAGCGACGAACCGAGGGCGAGCGCGCCGGTATCTCCCATGATCACGCGCGCGGGGTGGGCGTTGTACCAGAGGAAGCCGAGGGTGGAGCCGGCGATGATGAACGCGAACGTGGCGACGAACTCCTGGCCCTGGATGAAGCCGACGATTCCGTAGGCGATGAACGCGATGAGCGTCGTGCCGCCGGCGAGACCGTCCATGCCGTCGCTTACGGCGACGGCGCTGGTGGTGGCGACGATGACCCCGGCTGCCAGCGGGATGTAGAACAGGCCGAGCGAGTAACTCCCGACGTACGGGATGTTGATGGACTCGACTTCGATGTACTCATAGAGGACGACTGCGGCGGCGACCGCGAAGAGCGCCGTGAACGTGATTTTGAAGCGCCAAGAGAGGCCCTTCTGTGCGCGGTGCTGGAGTGTCCCGAGGTCGTCCACGAAGCCGGCGGCCATCGTGATGCCGATCATGCCGAGCGGAAGCAGGATGGACTGGTGCTTCCACCAGTCCACCGCGACGGCAGTGACGACGAACGTTGGCAGCCAGATGATGAAGCCCCCGAAGGTGGGCGTGCCCGCCTTGTGCTGGTGTTCGGGCAGGTACTCGCTGATCTCTTTGCCGATCTTCTGACGGCGCAGGTAGTTCACGATCGGAGAGCCGACCGCGACGGCGATGAAGAACGTGATTACCCCGGAGAAGAGGGCGTGGATCATCGGGCGTCCTCCAGGACGTGGAGGATGGTTTCGAACGCCTCACCGCGCGAGGCCTTTACGAGCACGTAATCGCCCGGCTCGATGATCGCAGCGACCGCGGCAGCGGCCTCCTCTTTCGTCTCGAACCAGCGGACTTCGCCGTGACCAGTTGCGCGAGCCGCCTCCGCGAGCGCCCGGCACGTCTCGCCCGAGCAGACAAGCAGGTCGCAGGAACGTGCCGCAACCGCGCCAGCTTTTCGGTGCTCGGCCTCTTCGAACTCGCCCAGTTCGGCCATCCGGCCGAGCAGCGCGATTCGCCGGCCCGGGAGGCCGGCGAGCATCTCCAGGGCCCCCGCAAGAGACGCCGGGCTCGAGTTGTAACGGTCATCGATGATGGTGGCGCCGGCCTCGGTGTGGCTTACGCGGGCTCTTCCGGTCGCGCGAGACTGGGAGACCGCCGATGCGGCGCCCCGCAAATTCACGCCGAGCGCGATCGCCGCCCCAATGGCGGTTAGCACCGCCGAGACGGTGTGGGCCCCCGGCAACGGAGAGTTCACACGTTCCGTGGTCTCCCCGAAGGTCACGTCGAACGACGTGCCATCGAGTCCCCGGTCGGTGACCTGGCCTCGGCGGAGGGCGGCTTCTTCGGCGCAGCCGAACGTGATGACCGAGCAGCCGAGCTCCGCCGCCACGGGTGCAATCCGGGGATCGTCGGCGTTGAGCAGCGCGGTACCCGTCCGCGGCAGGCCACGGACCAGGCTCAGCTTTTCGGCTGCGATCGCGTCGATGCTGCCGAGCTTCGAAACGTGCGTGAACCCGATGTTCAGGACCGCGCCAATTTCCGGCTCCGCGATGGCGGCCAGTTCGGCGATCTCGCCCGTGCTATCCATCGCCAGTTCGAGCACCGACACCTGGTGGTCGCGCCGCAGGCTCATCAGCGCAAGAGGGAGGCCCTCCCGGCTGTTCAGGTTCCCCGGGCTGCTGTGAACGTTGAAACGATTCGCCAGGACGGCTGCGGTGAAGTCCTTAGCCGTCGTTTTGCCGACCGTGCCGGTGATCCCGACGACCCGGGGACCGCACTCGCGACGCCACGCATGGGCGAGTTCGCCAACTGCCCGCGTCACGTCTGGCGTTACGGCGATCGTTGCGCCGGGCCACTCTCCGTCGGGCTGGCGGGAACAGATAACCGCGACGGCGCCGGCCTTGAGTGCGTCGGCGACGAAGAGGTTCCCATCCGCGTTCTCCCCCGGGAAAGCGGCGAAGAGATCCCCGTGCGAAACGTTGCGGGAATCGGCTGCGCCGCCCGTGATATCTCGCTCCGGACCTTCAAAAACGGAGTAGCCGCGACTGCGCATCGCGGCTGCAACGAACGCCGTCGTCAGGTTGGCGGTCATCGGGACACCGCCGAAGGTCCTTTTTCCGGCCGCACGCTCAGGTAACGGAGGGCGTCATCGGTGAACTTTGCGAAGATCGGCCCGCCCGCCACGGTACCAGTCTTCCCGTCGCCGTTTTCGTCGAGTTTCACCAGGACCAGGATCTTCGGGCTCTCCAGCGGGGCAAACCCGATGAACGAGACGATCTGTGTCTCGTCGTAGGTTCCCCACACCGGTACGTTGGCCGTCCCCGACTTCCCGCCCGCAGTGTAGCGCGAGGGATTGCGTCCCCAGCCGTCCGGGTCCTGGCTGACGACAGCTCCGAGCATCTGGCGGATGGTGTCGCTCGTCTGGGGCGAAATGGCCCGGCCGACCACCTGCGGTGGGACGTCGACGCGAGTCCCGTCCGGCTTGATCCGCGCCTTGACGACGTGCGGTGCGATCAGGTTGCCGCCATTTATCGCCGCGGCGACTGCCTGCATCATTTGCATCGGTGTCACGCTGATGGACTGGCCGAACGACTGCGTCGCGACGTCGACGGGGGAATAACCGTCATCCTCGGGCCGGCGGAAGATACCGGATGCCTCGCCCTGGAGGTCGACGCCGGTGGGCTTTCCGAAGCCAAAAGCATCGAGGTACTGCTGGAATCGCTTCGTCCCGAGCGCCTGCTGCATGAACACCGCGCCGGAGTTGATGCTGTTCTGGAGGACGCCCGGCATCGACTGCTTGCCGTACGAGCCGTCGTCCCAGTTCTTGAGCGGGACGTTCTCGATATAAACGATGCCCGTGTCGACGTACTCGGTGTTCGGGCCTACCACGCCGGCATCGATGGCTGCTGCCGCGGTGATGATCTTCATCACGCTTCCGGGCTCATAGAGGTCGGTCACGGCGCGGTTTCGGAGGAGCGACAGGGCGTCGTCACCACCTCCGGAAAGGTCCTCCTCCAGCGAGCTGAACTTCAGGCCGGGGGACGTGGCGAGGGCCAGGATCTCTCCCGTCATCGGGTCCATCACGATGATCGAGCCGCCCTTCGCCCGGTGTTCTTTCATGCCATCGGCGAGGTACTGCTCGGCCATCTCCTGGAGGACCCTGTCGATCGTGAGGACAAGGTCCTCGCCGGGCTTCGGCTGCGTCACCGTGTGCTGGCCGTAGGGGATCGGGTCGCCGGTCGTGTCGCGCTCGTAGATCGCGCGGCCCGGCTGGCCCTGGAGGACTTCGTTGTAGGCCGCCTCGATCCCGGCGAGACCGGTGTTCTCCGTGCCGATGAAGCCCAGGACGGAGGATGCGACATCCCCCTCGGGATTGATGCGTGCGGTATTCGAAAGGGCGATCACACCCGGGACCTTCCGCTTAATCAGTTCGATGCCCGCCTCGTAGGAGAGGTCGTGATAGACGCGCGCGTCGAGCGATTCCGCCGAGGAGACCAGCGCCCGGAGCGCCGTTGGGGTGGTCTTGAGGAACGGGGCGAGCTCCGCCGCCGCCTTGTTCGCGGCCGCATCGTCCTTCCAGACGCGCACGTTCACGTAGATGTCCCACGTCGTCACGCTGGTGGCCAGGACACCGCCGTTTCGGTCGAGGATGGTGCCGCGCTGAGCGTAGATCGTGTCGTTGCCGAGGAGTTCTTCCCTCGCCTTCGCCGCGTAGTAGTCGTGTTCGAGGACCTGGAGCTGGACGAGGCGCACGCCGATAGCCGCGGCGAAGAGGCCGAACGCGGCAGCCGGGAGCCAGACACGGCGGGTGCCATGCGGGCGCTGTTGCGCCATCGAACGCGCCTCCAGTCCTCCCGAAGGAGGACAGCTAGGGCTGCCCTAGGGCAGCCAGTTCACGAGCGGCTTCCACCACGGAGATGACGACACCGGTTTGGCGTCGTTCTTGGGGAGATACTCCGAAGGCAGCTTCGCCGGCGCGGGGCCGGGCTCGTTCACCGTAACGTAGATCGGGTCGGTCACGGGGAGCAGGCCGATTTCCTGCGCCCGCCGTTCAATCCGCGATATGGAAGTCAACGAAGCGACTTCGCCTTCGAGCAGGCTGAGCTGTCCGGTGAGTTCCGCTTCTTGGCGCTCCGCCGCCTGGATATCGAATCCACGGCTGGTGGCGAGGCTGTTCTGGAGCACGGGCAGCAGAGCGGAAACCCCTGCGGCAACAATTCCGAACGCCAGCCAGAGGTTGAGGCGACCGCCCGGCACAGGCATTGGCAATCCACGCCGGGGATGCCCCAGGGGGTGATTGATCGCGGCCATGGCTAACCGATCCGTTCTACAGCACGGAGGACCGCACTGCGGGACCGCGGGTTCGCCGCCACTTCCGCCTCGGAGGGGCGGATGGCCTTCCGCGTGAGTTCGCGCAGCGTTGCGGTGTGGCCGCAACGGCAGACCGGGAGCCCGGGCGGGCAGATGCAATCCGTCGCCTCGCGGCGGAAGAACTGCTTCACAATCCGGTCTTCGAGAGAGTGGAAACTGATGACGGCCAGGCGGCCCCCATGCGAGTTTCCAGAGCCGAGCAGGCTGCAGGCGAGCGGCAGAGCCGTGATGAGGGTGTCGAGTTCCCCATTCACACGGAGCCGGAGCGCCAGGAAGACTTTGGTGGCGGGGTGAATATGGGTTTGTCCCCTGGAACCCCCCACAGCCTGCTCGACAGATCTGGCTAATTCCCACGTCGTCCGCAGCGGCCGGTTCCGCACGATCGCGCGAGCGATCCGGCGGGACTGGCGTTCTTCTCCGAGTTCGAAGAAGAGGTCCGCGAGCGACGTTTCATCCCAGGTGTTGACGATCTCTTCGGCGGTGATGCCGCCGGACCCCGGGTCCATCCGCATATCGAGGGGGCCTTCGAGCGCAAACGCGAATCCGCGCCGGGGCTCCCCGATCTGGAAGGATGAAATGCCGAGGTCCATGAGGATGCCGTCCGCAGCCTGGAAACCCTCCCGCTTCGCCACATCGGCGAGTTCGCGGAAGTTCGCGTGGACGAAACTGACCCGTCTCCCAAACGGAGCCAACTTCGCACGCGCGAACTCCAGCGCCTCGCGGTCCTGGTCGAGGCAGAGGAGCCGGCCGGTCTCGCCCATTCGCCCGGCAATCGCCGAGCTATGGCCACCGAGGCCGGTGGTGCAATCGATATAGACGCCGCCTTCCCGCACATCGAGGAGTTGAAGGCTCTCGTTGAGCAGGACGGGGACATGCACGGGAGTTGGCGCTGTCATAACAACCACGTTACGCCTCCCCCTGGTGGGCCTGTTGGCGGGCCGTAGCCCTGCGGCGGTTCACGAGCGCGTCCGGCTGGCGAGCCAGGTACGCGCCACGATCCCAGATCTCCAGCTTGTCCCCGACACCCACAACGACCACGTCCTTGCTGAGTCCGGCGTAGGAGAGGAATTCCGGCCCGAGGGTGATCCGCCCTTGCGCGTCTTTCTGGACGGCGCCGGCAGAGCCAAAGAAGGCGCGGCGGGCATCGTCGCCCTCCTCCGTCTCTGCGGGGATGGCTTCGATGATCGCCGCGGTAGCGGCGAAGGACTCGGGCGTATGCAACTGAATGCACGGGTCGATGCCCATGCTCAGGTATCCGCCGGCATCGAACGCGCCCCGGTAGATCGGCGGGATGGGGACCCGTTTCCGATCATCGAGCTGATATTCGACTTTGCCGACGAAGTACATCGCCTGTTGGCCCTCGGGGCGTGGGCGCGAGGCCCTGGTGTATGGGACGGTATGGGCTAATGCCCCCACTGACCCCCTGACACCCCATCGGCACTGTAAAAGTAGGGATCAGCCGTGTCAAGCAATTGTTTGAACATTTACACGGAGCTGGTAGGAGATGCCCCGTGGCGCCCGGCGAGCGAGGGCACCGTGGGCGGATGGGCCGGCGGTCGCGGTACCATGGCGGGCATGGCTCGTGTTTGTGTGCTCACCTGTTCTGATAGCGGCGCCGATGGAGTCCGTGCCGATGAGAGTGGCGAGACGATCGTCCGCATGCTCTTCGAAGCCGGGCACACCGTGATGCGGCACGACATCGTCCGCGATGAGCGCGCGCTCATCGCCGAGCACCTTCGGGTTTGGGCTGACTCCGAACTGTGCGATGTGATCCTGACTACCGGCGGCACCGGGTTGACCAAGCGCGATGTCACACCCGAGGCGACCCGCGACGTTGCCGAGCGCGATGTCCCGGGCATCGCCTACGCCCTGGTCGCGAATGGCCTGCAACACACGCCCTACGCGGCACTGACGCGCGGCATCGCGGTCACGCGAGGAGCCGTCCTCATCGTCAACCTCCCGGGAAGCCCGAAGGCCGTCGCCCAGGGGATGGACGTTGTCCTCCCGCTTCTCGGCCATGTCGCCGAGCTCCTCCAGGGCCCGGTCGAACACGCGCAGGAAAATCGATGAGGGTCGATGTCCTCACGCTCTTCCCGGAGGCGTTCGAGGGGGGACCGCTCGACGTTTCGATCATCAAGCGAGCACGCGAAGACGGCCTGCTCGACCTGCAGGTCCACAACATCCGCGACCACGCCACCGACAGGCACCGCTCAGTCGATGACACTCCGTTCGGCGGCGGCCAGGGGATGGTGATGCGCGTGGACGTGCTCGACCGCGCGTTGCAGCACGTCCAGGGACAGGATGGATCGCCGGGTCTGGTCGTCTATCTTTCGCCCCAGGGCGAGCTCCTGGACGACTCGCTCGTGCGGGAGCTGGCGACGAACGAGCGGCTCATCCTCGTGTGTGGCCGGTATGAGGGAGTCGATCAGCGGTTCGTGGATCACTGCGTCGACCGCGAAGTGTCGATCGGCGATTACATCGTCACGGGCGGTGAACTGCCTGCGATGGTGCTGATCGACGCCGTGGCGCGGCACATCCCGGGTGCACTCGGAGATGAGGTGAGCCCGGAGGAAGAGTCGTTCGCGGACGGGCTGCTTGAGCACCCGCAGTACACAAGACCGGCAGAGTACAACGGCTGGGCGGTGCCGGAGATCCTGTTGAGCGGGCACCACGCGAAGATCGAGAAGTGGAAGCAGGAACAGCGCCTCGAGCGGACACGCGAGCGGCGGCCCGACCTCCTCGGCGACTCTCCGTAGCTTCGCGGCCAGCCAAGGGGATTCAGGTGCGGCGGAGCATCTGGCAGAAGTAATCGTTGGCGAGCGCGCCAGGACGGGCGCGGCGGATGCGGTCGATGGTCTCAGCGGCTTCGAGGCCAAGCCCGCGAAGGATCAGGCCGCTCACCAGCCCGCTCCGGTTCATCCCGTGCTGGCACATCACGTAGATGCGCTCGGGGGCGGCGCCGTTGCCTTCGAGAATGGCCGCCAGGGATTCAGAAACGACCTCGCTGATACGCGCCGGGGACGTCAGTGGTCCATCCAGGTCCGGGAAGACACATGCCAGCCAGCGAGAGGTCAGCTCGCGGTAGGAACGGTCGATGTCGCCTGCGCAGTCAATCAACCATGACGCGCCCAGCGTTGTAGCGGTGAGGTCATCTCCGTGCGAGGTGTGGGCGCCGCCCATCCAGACTTCCGTCCGGACGCCCGCGACTTCGCCGGCGGCGAGGACGCGGCTCGCCCGCGGAGGATGCGCCACGCGGTGATGGACGGACGGGTCTTCCAACATTGCTCTCCAGAGACTGTAGCTGGCCGGGGCGGAACGATCTTTGCGGCTGCCCGGCAAAGGGAACAAGGCGATATCTTTGTGACGCGGGGCACGGGCGCCGCGGGAGTGACTGCCGTGATTGGACTACTCGAGATCCGCCGCCGAAAACTGCAGTTCATCCTCATTGCCCTCATCGTCACGCTCATCAGCTACCTCGTGCTGATGATCAACGGGCTCGGCGTGGGGCTGAACGAACAGGCAGGCAGCGCCCTGAAGAACTTCGATGCCGATGCCATCGCGTATTCGGAGCGAGCCGGTCTGAGCGTGATCCGCTCGGAACTGAGTGCGGAACTGGTGGCGGAGATACGCCAACGGTTCGGAGACGAATCGAGCGCACCGCTCGGATACCTGGCGGCTAACTACCAGGCGGCGGATGGAGAGATCGATTCGGCGGCATTCCTCGGGTTCGAACCCGGGAGTATCGGCGAACCGAAGGTCACGAAAGGGCGCATGCTCACGGCGGATGATCGGGACGGACTGCTCGTGGACCGGAGCTTCCTCCGCTACTCCGGCCTCGATGTCGGCGACGCTGTCCGCGTCTCCATCCGGCTGGTCGAGCGGGATTACGTCATCATCGGAGAGACCAACGAGGGGAACTTCTTCTTCCAGCCGTCGGTCTACCTGCTCCGCAGTTCCTGGCAGGAGCTGAAGTACGGTAAGTCCGGAAGTGACGTGCCCGCGGCATCGATCATGCTCCTGAAGGGAAAAGGCACAGCAGGTTCGCGCGGCAGCGGGTGGATTGCCGTGGACAAATCGACTGCTTTCGCGAACATCGAGGGCGTTTCGGGCCAGCAATCAACGGTCCAGGCGCTCCGGGTTTTCGGCTATCTGATCGGCGGGCTGGTCATCGGCGTCTTCTTCTACGTGCTGACGCTCCAGAAGATCGGCCAGATCGGCGTCCTCAAGGCTGTGGGAGCGAGCTCGTTCTTCGTGTTCCGCCAGGTTCTGCTCCAGGTCCTGGCCATCAGCATCGCCGGAGTCGCCATCGCGATCCCGCTCGCCTGGCTGACCAACCGCGCGCTCCAGCAGGTACCCAACCCGGTGCCCATCGCCTTCACCACCGGCACATTCCTGGTTACGTCGGCGCTGCTCGTGCTCATGGCGGCGATCGGCGCCGCCTTTTCCGGACGACAGGTCGCGAAAGTCGACCCCATCATCGCCCTCGGGCAACAGCAATAGGAACGGGGACGATGACGGTAACCCTCGAAGTCTCTGGGCTCTCAAAGACCTACGGCTCGGGCGAGCAGGCGGTCCAGGCGGTGCGTGATGCGTCGTTTTCCACTCAACCAGGCGCGTTCGTCGCCGTGGTCGGCCCGAGCGGTTCGGGCAAGACGACGCTCCTCGCTATGGTCGGCGGACTGCTGACGCCGACTGCGGGGACGATCGTCGTCAACGGACGCGACATCGCAGGCTTGAGCCGATCGCAACAGGCGGCCTACCGGCGGGAGTCCGTCGGCTACGTGTTCCAGGCCAACAACCTCCTGCCGTTCCTGACGGCACGGGAAAACCTCCTCGTCATGGCGCAGATCAGCGGCACGGCCCGCAAGGCAGCCAGGGCGCGCGCCGACCGGCTTCTCGCGGAACTTGGCATCGAGGGGCGCGCGGGGGCGCTGGCAACCGAGCTGAGCGGCGGCGAGCGGCAGCGTGTCGCCATCGCTCGCGCGTTGATGAACGACCCGGGCCTGGTTCTCGTCGATGAGCCAACCGCGAGCCTCGATTCGGCTCGCGGGCGCCAGGTCGTGGAGTCGCTCATTCGGGAAGTGAAGCAGCGCGGCAAGCTCGGCTTGATGGTTACTCACGACATGGACATGGCGAAGCTGGCGGACCGCATCCTCGCGATGCACGACGGCCTCATGACGGAAGTGGAGAAGTCCTGAGGGCCGCTGGCCGTTCCGGTTCCGCTGCCGTTAGCATGCGCCATCGCCGCATGGCGAAGTCCGGGCCGGAGTTGTAGGTGGACATTGAGCTCCAGACGGCTGCCGTGGCGCTCTGCGTGGCGCTTCCCCTCACCTTCGCCCTCCGGCTGCCAACGAAGACGGGCCGCAGGGGCGAACAGATGCCCCGGATCGGCGGACTCAGCATCCTCGGCGGTTTCGTCGCCTCGATCCTGATCATGGCCCTCTTCAGCGACGAAGCGAGACGGCTCGTTGGTGACGACCGGCGGGAGTTCCTCGTGCTGGTGGCCTGCGGCGCGGTCGTTTGCGCGGTTGGGGCCCGCGACGACTTCAAGGACCTTGACTGGCGTTACAAGATGTCCACGCACTTTCTCGCGGCGCTGGGCATCTACCTGGCGGGGTTCCGTATCGGCGAGACGACGCTGCCCGGCGGCGGGACCCTGGCGCTCGGCTGGATGGACCCCGTGGTAAGCATTTTCTGGGTGATGCTGATCACGAACTCGATCAACCTCATCGACGGCCGCGACGGTGTCGCCGCCGGTGTCGCCGCCCTCGTCTCGAGCACGATGTCGTACATCGCCTGGGACCTCGGGCACGACCTCATCGCGATGCTGTTTGCCGCGCTTGCCGGCGCGTCACTCGGGTTCGTGCCGCTGAACCTGCCGCAGGCGAAGCGCTTCCTCGGCGATTCAGGAGCCTACTTCCTCGGTTTCATGATCGCCGGCCTCAGCATCGCAGGCTTCGTCGATACGACGGGGCGGGTGCCGCTCTACATCCCACTGGTGGCGCTTGGATTGCCGGTCCTCGATACGGGAGTCGCGTTCGTGCGCCGCTATCTCGATGGCCGGCACCCCTTCAAGCACGACGCCGACCACTTCCACGACCGGATGGAGCGGGCAGGTTACTCCCCGCTGAAGCTTACGCTCGTGAGCTACGCCATCACGATCCTGTTCTGCGCCGGGGCGCTGCTCGCGCACAGGTGGTACAAGAGCGCAGGGTCCGCGATCGTCGGGCTGGCCGTGCTGGCGTTCGCAGTCGCGTTGATCGTGCTCTTCGGGTATGGCACGTCTTTCTGGAACTCGGCGAGGGTGTCTGGATGGCGGGGCACGGCGGCCGGGCAAGACCTGTAGCTAAGGATTCGGGCGCCCAAGGCACCGGTTCTTCAAGGTGCGCAGGGCGTATGAGGTGGCATGGAGTCCGAACCTGGCCCAGATCGCCACGAACGTCGCGGCATCGAGCAAGAACGTTCCCCGAAGGTGCTTCCGGTAGTAGTGCCACATCCCGCGATGGTGGGCGGCCATGGCGCGGTAGACCGCCTTCCGCGAGCTTCCCCCCACGCGGTGGCGGATCGTCGCCCCGGGGAAGTAGACCACCTCGAGTCCGGCGTCCCTCACCCTGCGGCAGTAGTCGACGTCCTCGATGCTGAAGAAATAGGCGGCGTCGAGCAGGCCAACCGCTTCTCGCCCGGCGGTGGATGAACATGAACGCCCCGGAGACCCAGTCCACGGGGCGAACGTCGTCGTGGGACCAGGCGGTCATCAGGTAGCTGCTTGAGAAGCGGTTGCGGGGGAACAGCCTGGTCGTGAGCGAGTGCCGGTTGAAGAAGGCATTCCTGTGGCCGGGGAATGCACGGGCGCTGGGCTGGATCGAACCATCGGAGTTCAGGATTCGGGCGCCTGCGACGCCGGCGTCCGGGTGCCCGGAGAGGTACGCGGCGGCGGCGAGGGCACCGGCATCCAGCAGTACCGCGTCGGGATTGAGGAGGCAGACAACGTCGCACGTTTCGAGCACCCGCATGCCGGCATTCGCGGCGGCAGCGAAACCGACGTTGCGTTCCTCCTCGATGACCTGGACCACTGGCCAGCGCCGCCGGACCGCCTCGGGAGCCCCATCGCCAGAGTCGTTGTCCACCACCACCGTCGTCTCGAGGAGCGCGGGGAGGTGGCATTCGATGGATTCGAGGCAGTGGAGCAGGAGCTCGCGGCACTTGTAACTCACGACCACGATACCCAGCCTCACGAGACGACCTCCCGGTAGACGTCGACCGTCTCGGCGGCTGCGCGTTCCCAGGAGAAGCGGGCTGCGAACTCGAGTGCCTGCGCCGAAAGTTCCGCTCGCAGCCCTGGGGTGGTCAACAGGCGGACAGCCTCGACGGCGATCACCGATGGGTCCCGGGCCGGGACGAAGACTGCAGCGCCCGCCAGCACTTCAGAGACCGCGGGCGCATCGGCCGCAACGACCGGCGTGCCGCAGGCCATCGCCTCCAGGGGTGGCAGCCCGAAGCCTTCGAACAGCGAGGGAAACAACAGTGCCGTCGCGCCGGTGAGCAACGGAGCAAGGGCATCATCCGGGACGTAACCGAGAAAGCGGACCGACCTGGACACGCCAAGGCGCCCGGCTTCGCGTTCAAGCCCGGCACTCAGCCGGCCGGGATTCCCGGCGAGCGCGAGGATGGTCCCCGGTGCCTGCGCGAGTATCGCGGGCATCGCGCGGATGGCGTCCACTGCGCGCTTGCCGGGCTCGGCGGTGCCCAGGCAAAGCAGGTAAGGCGATTCGAGCGACAACTCCCTGCGAGCGGCTGCGACTTCTTCCGCCGAGGCCGGCGCCAGGCCCGCTCGCGGCGCTTCTGCTATGACACGGACGTGTTCCGGCGGGTAGCCAAGGTAGCGCACGACATCGGCGGCAACGGTCGCCGATGGCACGATGACGCGGGCCGCGCGCTTCGCGCACCGGGCGAGGTACCGGTAGTAGCGGCGATGCCACGAGGTGTAGCGCGCCGGCATCCGGTAGAACGTCAGGTCGTGGACCGTGGCGACGGCCGGGACCACGGTCTTCGGGACGTAGAAGTGGGGCCCGTGATAGACATCCACCTCGGACCGGGCAAGGACGCCGCTGAGCGCGATCGCCTCCCACGCCTGGCGGCCGCGGCCAGTTGGCCGCGGGCGGATCGTGTCGACGCCAAATGCGAACGGTTCGGGGGCCGCTACGACCAACTCGACGCCCGGAACGGCCGCCAGCGCTCGCCCGAGTTCGACCGTGTAGACGCCCGCCCCGGCTGGCCGGGCCGGCAGTGCGCTTGCGTTGTAGAAGACCCGGAGGGGCCGCCCGTTCATCCGGCGATCCTAACGGAAGGGCGAAACTATAATCGCGGCCATGAAGGGCGTCGTGTTGGCCGGAGGCAAGGGCAGCCGCTTGCGGCCCTTCACCTACTCGGGCGCCAAGCAGTTGGTCCCCGTCGCGAACATCCCGGTCCTCCATTTCCCCGTCCGCCAATTGGTGGATGCCGGGATAACCGAGATCGCGCTCGTAGTCGGCGATACGGAGCCGCAGATCAGGTCCGCGATGGGCGACGGCAGCGTGTTCGGAGCAAGGTTCACCTACATCCGCCAGGAAACCCCGCTCGGCATCGCCCATGGGCTCGGACTATGCCGTGACTTCGCCGGCGCGGAGCCGGTCGTCCTCTACCTGGGCGACAACGTGCTCCTCGGCGGGATCAGCACCTTCGTCGAGCGCTTCGCCGGGTCGACGGCACAGGGCGCGGTTGTGCTGAAGGAGGTCGAAGACCCGCGCGCGTTCGGGGTTGCCGTCGTCGAACACGAACGCCTCAAGCGAGTGGTCGAGAAGCCCCCGCAACCGCCGTCGAACCTCGCCGTGATCGGCGTCTACGCCTTCCGGCCGGAGGTCTTCGAGGTCATCGCCGCGCTGAGACCCAGCGCGCGCGGCGAACTCGAAATCGCTGACGCAATCAACGGGCTGATTAATGCCGGCCTGGGCGTCGAGGCGACCGTGACCAGCGCCTACTGGATCGACACGGGGAAGATGGAGGACATGCTCAGCGCGAACCGGGCCATCCTCGACACCTGCGCCGATGCCACCGACCCTGCCGCACATATCATCGGCGGCTCGAAGCGCGGGGTGGCGGCCATCGCCTCCGGGGCGCGGCTGGAAGCGTGCGAGCTCATCGGTCCGGTAGCCATCGGCGCCGGCGCCGAACTTCGGGGCTGCCGGATCGGGCCTTACGTGGCCGTCGGCAGCGCGCGGGTTCATCGGCAGCCACGTCGCGCGGGCGTTCGTCACCGACGGCTGGGAGGTGACGAACCTCGACAAACTCACCTATGCAGCGAACCCCGCCAACGTCGCCGGCCTCGCCGGGCAACCGAATTACCGGTTCATCGAAGGCGACCTTTGCGACGCCACCCTCGTCCACGACCTCGTGGCGGGGATGGACCTTGTCCTCAACTTCGCCGCCGAGACCCACGTCGACCGCTCGCTCCTCGACCCGGCAGTTTTCGCGCGGACGGATGTCGAAGGCGTCGTGTGCCTGCTGGAGGCGATTCGCGCCGATGGCCGGGCCGCCCTCCTGCACATGTCCACCGACGAGGTCTTCGGCTCCCTCCCCGAGCCGGAAGAAGCCGCGGAGGACGCCCCGTTTGCTCCCACTTCGCCGTACTCCGCGAGCAAGGCAGCCGCCGAACTGATGGTCGGGGCTTATCGCGAAACCTACGGCCTGCCCGTGACTGTGATTCGCTGCTGCAACGTGTTTGGTCCGTTTCAGCACATCGAGAAGTTCATCCCGCTCTTCACGATGCGTGCGCTCGCGGGCGAGCCGATGCCGCTCTACGGCGATGGCCTGCAGCAGCGCGAGTGGTTGTACGTGGACGACCTGGTGGAGGCCATCCGGTTCGTCGCCCGTGGGTCTTCCTCCGATATCCGTGAGATCAACGTCGGTTCCGGGCACCGGGTGACCAACATCGAGATCGCCAGGCGTATTTGCGAGTTGACCGAGCGGCCGGGCTCCCTGATCCATCCCGTGCTCGACCGCCCCGGGCATGACCGCCGCTACGCGATCGACTGGTCGAAGCTGCGGGCCACGGGCTGGTCGCCGAAGGTCGACTTCGAGGACGGACTTGCGCGGACCGTCGCGTGGTATACCGCGCACGGCCGGGAGCGGGCTGAGGGAGACGACCGCTTCGCCGGGTACTTCCGCGAGCAGTACGGCCAACGCCTGGAGTAGGGAGTCAGGGAAGGATGGCGAGTTCCGCGATGAGCGGCCGGTGGTCGCTGCCTTCGCCGCGCCCTTCCCGGATGGAGAGACAAACCACCCCGGCGCTGTGGAAGACGTGGTCGATGCGGATCGGACGGAGCTTGCGGCCCTGCGGCCAGGTCGTTGCGTTGCCACGGCCGCGCTCCTCGTGGCAGCTGTCGAGTCCCAGGCCCTTCAGCTTCCGATACCAGGTGTGGTGCTGGTTCATGTTGAAGTCACCCGCCACCACAACCGGGCCAGTCTCAGTCCGAAGCTCACCCAGGATCGTCTTCCAGCCCGCATTCCACTCGGCGGCGAGCCACGCCCCGAGGCCTGGCGACGTCGGGTGCAAGCCGTAAAGGACGACGGGCGCGCCGTCGATGCGGATCGTCGCGCGGATGAACGGACGTCCGCCGGCAAACAGCACAGCGCTGTCTTCAAGCGGCAACTTTGAGTAGAGCACCGTGCCGAAGTACGGGTTTTCCAGACCCAGGACCCGGTGCGGGTACCGATCGAGGAGACCGGCGTCGTTCAGCGCGGCCTCCATGCCCGGTCCGTACTCCTGGAGGAACAGCACATCCGGGTCGGCCGAGGAGACTTCAGCGGCGATGCCGGAAAAGTCGGGGTTGTCGAAGTAGACGTTCGCAGTCATCAGCCGCAGCCGCGGAGCGGCGGTGGCCTGCGCGGGAATGGCCTCCGCCGGCCCGTAGTCCGGGAGCACCCAGGCGAGGTGGAAGACAACGACGATGACCGCGGCACCCGCCGGGACCCATCGCCGGCATGCGATAGCAGCAGTGGCGACCGGGTAGGCGGGGAGGTAGATCCAGAACGTATAGGCGTCGGCCCAGATCAGCAGGAGGTTCGTGTCCGGCCTGAGGATGCGCGCGCAGATGAATCCCAACAGTGGTGTCATCGCGAGGGCAGCAAGGGCGAACGCGAAGTCCAGCGCGCGGCTCCGCCGGGAGGCTTTCCAGGGAAAGCACCGGCCCAGGAAACCCCGAATCAGGCGCCCGCTCCCGCGGAGTTCACGGTGTGTGCTGCCAGTCCAGCATCATGGCATCGATCTCCTCGCCCGCCTCCACGACCGTCACGTCCTCCGGTATCACGGTCAGAGCGTTCGCGCTGCTCATCCCGGTGAGGATGTTGCTCCCCTGCGGACCGCTGAGGTCGGCATACCAGCGGCCATCCTCGCCCTGCGTGACGATGCAGCGGGCGAAGTAGCGCCGCGGGTCCGGATTCACGACGCGCTCCCGCACAATCGCGCGAACCGAGGGACGCTCCCACCCCTGCTTCCCCAGCATCTTGAAGATCGCGGGCCGCCCGAAGAGCTCGAACGAGACCATCGAGCTCACCGGGTTGCCGGGGAGCCCGAGGTGCGGGATGCGCCGCCCGTCCGGCGCTGCGAACGCGCCGAAGGCCAATGGCTTCCCGGGCCGCATTCGCACCGTCCAGAAGTCGACCTGCCCTTCGCGGGCGAGGACATCCTTGACCACGTCGAAATCTCCGCGGGAGACGCCAGCAGAGGTCACCAACATGTCCGCATCGAGCCCTTCGCGGAGCTTGCTCGTCAGGTCTTCGATGGTGTCCTTCGCGATGCCGAGCACCCTGGGGACCCCGCCGAAACTGGCCACCTGGGCGGCGACGGCGGCGGAATTAGCATCGTAGATCCGCCCGGGGAGGAGCGCCTCTCCGGGCGGTGTCACTTCATCGCCTGTCGAGAGAATTGCGACGACCGGGCGGCGGAAGACCGCGACTTCAGTGAGGCCGAGGGAACTGAGGACGCCGATTTCCGAGGCGCGAAGGACGCGCCCTGCCTCGATGACGCGGTTGCCGGCCCGCACATCGCCTCCTCGTTCGCGTACGTTCGCTCCGTGCTTCGCGGCCTTGAAGACAGCGACTTCTCCGCCGGGCCGTGGCTGTTCGTTCGGGCCCCGCAGCACTTCGTCGGTCTCTTCGAACGGCACGACGGCATCGGCGCCCGGGGGGATCGGGGCGCCGGTCATGATCCGGGCCGCCTCGCCCGGGCCGATCGGCACATCCGAGACATAGCCGGCAGCGAGGTTGGTGATCACACGGAGGCGGACGGGTGCGGCTTCACTGGCGCCTGCTGTATCGGCCGCTCGCAGGGCGTAACCATCCATCCCCGTGTTCGCCAGGGGTGGCAAGTCGTACGGCGAAACGACATCTGCCGCGAGGACCTGTCCAAGCGCGGCAAGGAGCGGCTTCCGTTCAACGGGCAGCCGCTGGAAGTTCGCGAGGATCCGTTCGCGCGCCTCTTCGACGCTGATCATCTCGGAGTGAGTGGGCACGAGATCGATTGTCGGCCCCGTCGCGGCTGCTTGTCGATTCGCAGCCTCCGGGAGACAGCGATGCCGCCCGGGCGGGCGGCATCGCGAGAAATCCTGAGACGCCGGCGGTCAGGCCAGGCGTACCGCCAGGCAGGTGGTGGTGCGTTGCACACCGGAGACCTTCTGGACCGCTTCGGTGATGGCGTTCCCGAGACTATCGAGGTCATCGGCTTCGAGCTGGACGATCACGTCGTAGGGGCCGGTCACCGTGTCGACGGCGGCGACGCGGGCGCCTGGGTAGGTGAACTCCGCGATGGCGGAACTGACCGCTTTGGCCTTGCCGACATCGGTTTCGATAAGGACGTAGCCTCGAACGGCCATGGGAGCCTCCTGAAGTCCGCGAGTCGCGGGGGCTGATCTTTCCGTGCGGTAAGGCGGCATGTCAAGAAGATGCCGGTCTGCGGCAGGTAGCGCCGAACCGGATAGCCCGGCGCACGGGTGGTTACTTCGATGCCAGCCGCACCCGGAAGGTCGTCCCCTTCCCCGGGGCCGATTCGACCGTGATCCGTCCGCCGTGCGCCTCGACGATCCATTTCCCGATCGCCAGGCCGAGCCCGGTCCCGCCCTTGGACCGCGTCCGCTCGCTATCGGAACGGTAGAACCGGTCGAAAATGTGCTTCTGGTCCGCTTCGGAGATCCCCGCACCGTCATCCGAGACTTCCAGCTCGACGTGGCCGCCTTGCGGCTCGCAGCGAACGCGGACGACGCCCCCAGGAGCCGCGTACTTCAGGGCGTTGTCCACCAGGATCATCAGGAGTTGCCGCAAGCGGACGGTGTCGCCCTGCATCGAGCTGGGGGAGATCGTGGATTCGAGGCGCGTGCCGCGGACATCGGCCAGTGCGGACATATCTCGCACCACCTCATCCGCCAGCGCGCCCAGGTCCATCGGCGCCAGGAGCAGGTTCCCACGGCCTTCGTCAGCGCGCGCCAGGGTCGTGAGGTCGGCAACGAGCACGCCGAGATGCTCGAGTTCGGAGGCGACGGCCTCGGCCTGGTCCAGCCGGGATTCCACCGTAGCCTCCGGGTCTTCGAGAAGGAGAGAGGTGTTCGCGCGGGCGATCGCGAGCGGCGTGCGCAACTCGTGTGAAGCGTCGGAGACAAAGCGGCGTTGGGACTCCAGCACGGCGCGGATTGGCCCCAGCGTCCGGCCCGCGAGCCACCAGCCACTGACGAGCGCCGCGAGGAGTGCGACACCGCCGCCCAGGATCGTCACCGTTGTCAGCGTTTCCAACTGGTGCTGCTTCGAACTGAGCGACCGCCCGGTCACCAGGAATGTCCCATCGCCGAGGTCCACGACGAGCATGCGGTAGTCCTCGTCTTCGCCGCGGATGTCGCGCGGTCCCTCCACGCTGTTGACCAGCGAGGCGAGGTCGATCCCGCGAAGGTCCACGCGCCGGGGGTTCGAAAGGACATCCCCCGCGTCGTCGAGGAGGGCGTAGAACACGTCGCTCGAGATCAGCCGGAGGCGTTCATCATCGGTTTCGTGCTCGTCTTCATCGTGCTCATCTTCGTCGTCGTCCGCTGGCGGAGCCCCGGCAGAAGGAGTGGCTGTGGGCAGTGCGAGAGCCCCCGTCGCCGAGAGTTCGCGCGCCGCAGCCCGGAGGCTCTGGTCGATTTCGCGCTCCAGGTCGTCGCGCAGCAGTCCATAGGTGATGGCGCCGATGCTGGCCACCGTAAGGACGAGCGCCCCGACATACCACGCGGTCAACGTCAGCCGTGCTCGTCCGAACAATCAGCCCTCCCGGATCGCGTAACCGGCGCCCCGGACGGTGCGGATCAGCTTCATCTCAAAGTCCTTGTCGATCTTGGTCCGCAGGTAGTGGATGTACATGTCCACGACGTTGGAGTCCGTCAGGACGTCGTAGTTCCAGACGGTGTCGAGGAGGCGCGTGCGCGTCATCACCTGGCCGGCGTGCCGCATCAACTCTTCCAGGAGCACAAACTCCTTGGCGGTCAGGTCGATCGTCTTCCCGCCGCGTACGGCCTCCCGCGTGAGCAGGTTCAGTTCGAGGTCACCGACGCGAAGGATCTGTCCTTCGAGGGACCCCGGCGAGTTCCGCCGCCCGAGTGCCCGGACGCGAGCCAGTAGCTCCTGGGGCGCGAAAGGCTTCACCAGGTAGTCGTCCGCGCCGGCATCGAGCCCGGCTACCCGGTCCCTGACGGCATCCCGCGCCGTGAGCAGCAGGATCGGTGTGCGCACGCCGTCTCGCCGGATCCTGCGTGTGATTTCAAAGCCATCGAGGGACGGAAGCATGACATCGAAAACAAAGACGTCGTACTGCTCCATCCCCGCCTGTGTCAGACCCTCGAGGCCATCGGCAACGCAGTCGACGACGTGGCCTTCGGCGGTGAAGATCCGCCTGATCGCCGTCGCGAGGCTGTCGTCGTCCTCAACCAACAGGATGTGCATGTGCGTCTCGATGACAGCAAACGACGGCAGTCGCTGCATGTGAGGATTCTTATCTTCGGCCAATCTCCATCTTAGTCCCGCCCTCCAGCATGGGATCCAACACCTGCGGAGGAACACGAGCATGGAAAAGCGCGTCGCAATGATTACGGGGACGGTCTTCGCCGGAGTGCTGGCGGCCGGTGCCATCGCTGCGCCGGTTGGGCCGCTTGCCGGCGGTCAGGGAGATTCTGGCGAGAGCGCGCTCGTTCGCCTCGCAGATGCGCCCGGCGCCGTCCTCGCGGTCTTCAGCGATGAGGACGAAGACGACGACGAGTACGAAGACGAAGACCATGAAGACGGCGGCGAGCGCGAGCACGAAGACGACGACGACCACGACGAAGAACACGACGAGGATGACGACTGATGGCCGCCATGCGATATCAGAACGCTCGCTGGTTCGTCGCCGGATTGACCGTGGCGGCAGTGGTGGGCGGCACGGCCTACTTCATGGATGAGCCGTATGCCGCCGCCACCGCGGAACCGGCCGCGACTGTGGTCGCACCGGTTCCCGCGAACTCGAACGCGGCGAGCAACCGGGTGACGAACACGACCAGCACCACCAGTAAGAAGTCGCGAGGCTCCTAGCCATGTCCCGTTCCACGCTCATCCTGACGTTCGCCGCAACGGTCTTCGCGACCCTGGCCCTGAGTTCGGTGGACTTCGGCCACCTGCCGTGGGCGCTCTCGAGGGCGGCGGGCCTTGCATCGTTCGCTGCGCTGACCGCGTCGGTTGCGTTCGGACTGCTCATCAGCACGAAGGCCAGCGATGGGATGCTCCCGCGCCCCTTCGTCTTCGAGATGCACCAGTTCCTCTCGGTACTCTCGCTCACGCTCATCGCGCTGCACATTGGCAGCCTGGTCTTTGACCGCTACCTGGGGCTCTCGGTCGTCGACCTCTTGGTGCCATTCACAAGCAGCGAGAACACGTTCGCGTTCGGTATTGGCGTGATCGCCGCCTGGTTGACCGGCCTGACGACCGCCAGCTTCTGGGTTCGGTCGCGCATCGGAGTGAAACGCTGGCGAAAGCTCCACTACCTGACTTTCGCTGCCTGGGGCACGGGTCTCGTCCATGGCCTGATGGCGGGCACCGACACCGGTGCGCCGGTGGTCTACTGGAGCTATGTCGTCTCCGCCGCGCTGGTGTTGGCGCTCACTGCTTTGCGCATCGTGGACGCCACGGCCAGGCGGCCCGCCGTTAAGAAACCCGCGACGACGGGCGCAGGGCGCCGTGTATATTCCGAATCGTGAGAATAACCGTCTGCGGTTCCGGCGCCGGGTGGGTCACGGCCACCCGCGCCAATTCCTGCTACCTCCTCGATGACGGCGAGCGAGGACTCCTGCTCGACTGCGGGCCCGGGTCGCTCGGCGGTATCGCGAGGAGCGGCCTCCCGTTCCCGAACGCCTCCGCCCTCGTCGTGAGCCACCTGCACATGGACCACATCCACGGCTTCCCTCAGTGGCTGGCGCACCTCCTGCGGCCACACGGCGTCGTTCCCCGCGTCTACGGGCCGGCCGGTACGCGTGCCTACGTGGAAGCCGCCGCCGGACTGACCGGGCTCGTCTCCGGGTGGCCCGGAAAGGACGAAGGGGTCCCGCTCGAGATCCCGGTTATCGAAATCGGCGACGGCGACGAGACTCGCCTTCCGGAAGCCGGGGTCCGAAGCGCCGTGGTGCCTCACGCCCCGGATATCACCGCACTGGCACATCGGTTGGCGTTCGCGGGCCGCATCATCACGTACAGCGGCGACACGAATGTGGTGCCCGCCGTCATGGTTCCCCTCGCCGATGGCGCCGACCTCCTCATCCACGAGGCGTACTCTGAGGCAGGCCTGGCCGACTGGACTGCCACGACAGCCGATGCCACCCGCCGGGAACGCATCCTCAGCGTCTTTGCCGCAACTCACTCACGCGTCGACACGGTCGCGAAAGTGGCGGCGGAGTCGGGGGTGAAACGGCTCCTCCTCACCCATCTCAACCCGGGCGAGCAGCCCGCGCGCCTCGCAGCCGAGGCCCGCGCCCACTTCGGCGGCGAAGTCATCGTCGCCGCGGATGGGCTAACGCTGGAACTCTGAGCTCTCGATGCCTCAGGCCGGTGGAAGTTCGTAGGTGACCACGACTTCCCCGTTCGTCGAGCCGGAGACGACGGTCACCGGGATGCTGAGTTCGAACTGCCCGATGAAACACAGTGCCTCCGCTCCGGTGCGGCAGTAGTAGACCGAGGCGCTCACCGACACCGTCGTCTGGCCCTCAGCCAGCATCACCGGGATGGGGAGCGTGATCGAAGCATCGTCGCTGTTCCAGCTGAGCGACCTCTCGCCGAGATTCACCACAGCAGGGTTCCCCGAAGTCAGCTCGGCCCTCGAAGGCGCCGACCCGTTGAGGTGGAAGCTGGCGGGCGTGGTGAAGGTGAGCTGGACGTTGGATGCGCCCGGAGCCACCGTCAGAGGCGGGAGTTCGACATTCGTCATTCGCCCGGGGACATTCGTCGTCACGGCCGCGACATTCGTGAAGGAAAGTGTCGAGAGCTGTCCGGTAACGGGTTCGAAGACGCGGACGACGTGGTTGTTCGTATCTGCGATGTAGAGCTTGCCGTTGGCAACGGAGAGGCCGCCCGGCTCATCGAACATCGCCGTCCCGGCGACGCCGTCTGCCCAGCCGCGTTCGCCGCCGGCCGCCGTACCAACCTGGCGAGCCGTGACGTCATAGACGCGGAGGCGATGGTTGTACGTGTCCGCGATGTAGAGCGCTCCATCGTCGTAAACGAGGCCCTGCGGGTGTTGCAGCCCGGCACGCGCGGCTGCGCCGTCGGTGTCGCCGTAGTCGAACAACCCGGTGCCGACGAGCGTGGCAACATCGCCATCTCCCGCGATGGGGACCTGGCGCAGCGCACTCGATTCCGGGTCCACCCAGTAGATGAGTTCACCGTCAGTCGTAATCCCAGAAGGCTGGGCGAGCGTCGCCAACAGCCTGCGGTTGCCATCGTTGATGCCTTCACGGCTGGTGCCGGCAAACGGCGCGATGGTACCCGTTGCCAGGTTGAGCGCCCAGAGCTGGTGGATCCCTGCCATGGAGATGAAGAGCGTCTTCTCCACGGCGACCACGTCCCAGGGCGATGCAAGCGCGGTTGCCCTCGCCTCTGCTTCCCCCTTCGGCAGACGCTGCAACTGCTGGCCGGTGCCCGCTATGGTCGTCACCTCGAAAGACGCCGTGTCGACTGCCCTGACGGCGTGATTCCGCGTGTCGGCCACGAAGAGCGTCCTTCCGTCCGCTGAGAGCGCCAGGCCCTGCGGCTGGCGAAAGGCGGATTCCTCGGCAGCACCGTCGGCGAACCCCTCCCTGCCCGTGCCGATTGCCTTCAAGAGCGCACCGTCCAGCGTCGAGACGATGACCCGGTTGTTCCCGGAATCGGCCACGTAGAGCCGCTCCGAGCGAGCATCGCCGAGCGCCTTGCCGGGATAGGAAAGCACCGCCGCGGCGGGCGCCGAATCGAGGGCCAGCGGGATCGGCAAGGGCCGAAGAAGGCCGCTGGCCGAGAACTCCTCGTGGAGCGACTTCAGGATGGGCTGGAAGAGCGCGTAGACGCCCTCGCCGGCGTGCCCTCCGACCAGGTTCCCGGCCGGGTCGATGAGCACCAGTGTCGGCCACGCGTTCGCCCCGAAGGCATGCCAGACGGCGAACTCGGGGTCGTTGATCACCGGATGTTCGAGACCGTAGCGGCGGATGGCATCGCGGATGGAGTCGTCTTCGTGTTCGGTGGCGTACTTGCCCGAGTGGACTCCGATGACCACCAGTGAATCGCCGAACTCGGCTTCGAGCCGCTTCAGGTCGGGGATAATGTGCTGGCAGTTGATGCAGCCCAGCGTCCAGAAGTCCAGGAGCACGATCCGGCCCTTGAGCTCCTCGAGTGTGAGCGGGCGCTGGACGTTGAACCAGGTGACGCCAGTCGGGATAGCGGGCGCGGTTTCCTTGCCGGCCCATGACTTGCGCGCGGATTCATCGGCCACTTCGACGCCCCCCGCCGGCGACCCGGACCCATTCGAATCGCCGAAACACGCCGCGGCCGAGACTGCGCAAACCAAGAAAAGGCATGCAACCATGATACGGAGGGCGAGAGTGCGGCGCGTCACCCGGAAGTCGGACACCGTGACAGCGTATCCGGGAAGTAGGGCCAGGCGTGACCGCCGCGGTTCACGGACGGTAAACGAAGCGACGCCGTATACTTCAAAGTCCCATGTCTGTTGAACCGTCCCTCGAGGGCTTGCGCGAAGAGGCGCTGGCGGCGCTCGCTTCGGCTTCCAACGAAGCCGGGCTTGAACAGTGGCGCATCACGTTCTTTGGGCGCCAGGAAGGCCGCATGACGGCGCTCCTGCGCTCGATCAAGGACCGTCGCGTCGATGAGCGAGCCACTTTTGGCGCAAACGCGAATCGCCTCAAACAGGAACTCGAAGGTGCCCTCGAAGCGAAGCAACAGGACCTGAAGGATGCCGCCCTCAAGGCCCTGAGCACGGATTCCGCGATCGACGTGACGCTCCCCGGCCGCCCCCAGGTCCTGGGCCGGCTCCATCCCGTGACCCAGACCATGAGGGACTGCCTGAAGGCGTTCGGCGACATGGGGTTCCGCGTCGCGGAAGGCCCCGAAGTCGAGTGGGACCGGTACAACTTCGATGGTGTCCGCATCCCCGAAGACCACCCGGCCCGCGACATGTGGGACACGATCTGGGTGAACACCCTGATCGAGGGCAAGCGCCACATGCTCCTCCGCACGCACACCTCGCCGAACCAGGTGCGGGTGCTCGAACGGACGCCCGCGCCCCCCGTCCGCGTCGTCGTCCCGGGGAAGTGCTATCGCCAGGAAGCCACCGACGCGACGCACGAATGGATGCTCACCCAGATCGAGGGCCTCGCCGTCGATGAAGGCGTCCGCATGACGGACCTCAAAGGCGTGCTCTACGAATGGTCGCGCCAGATGTTCGGTTCGGATAGGAAGATCATCTTCCACCACAGCTACTTCCCCTTCGTCGAGCCGGGGGTGGAGATGGCCATCGATTGCTTCATCTGCAGGGGCGATGGCCGGGCATGCCACACCTGCCATGGCACCGGCTGGATCGAGATCCTCGGGGCGGGCATGGTCCATCCCGAGATCATCGAGACCGCCGGCTACGACAGCTCACGCGTCACCGGTTTCGCTTTCGGTCTTGGCGTCGAACGCGTCGCCCTCCTCCGCTGGGGCATCGAAGACATCCGCAACTTTTACGCCAACGACGTCCGCTTCCTGCAGCAGTTCTAGGAGGAGCTCCAGATGAAACTCTCACTGAACTGGTTGCGCGAGTTTGTCGACGTGGACTTGCCCGTGCCGGAGCTGGCGCGCCTGCTGATCGACGCCACGGCCGAAGTCGAGAGCTGGGAGACGATCGGGGCGCAGTGGGACGCTCAGCGCATCCGCGTCGCGGAAGTTGTTGCTGTTGAACCCCACCCGAATGCCGACCGGCTCAGACTGGTCACGGTCGAAGCCGGCCACGGCCGCCAGCAGGTCGTCTGCGGGGCGCCAAACGTCGCCGTCGGTCAGAAGATCGCGTTCGCGACCGAGGGCGCCGAACTCGTGGACGGACATACCGGCGAGCGGGCGAAGCTCAAGCTCCGCCCAATCCGGGGCGTCGAATCCGCCGGGATGGTGCTCAGCGAGAAAGAGCTCGGGTTGAGCGAGAATCACGAAGGCATCCTCGTCCTTCGCCCCGAAGCTCCCATTGGCCGGCCGCTTGTCGAAGAACTCGGCGACATCGTGTTCGACATCTCGACGTGGGCAAACCGGGCGGACCTCCTCGGCGTGCTCGGGTTCGCGCGCGAAACCGCCGCCATCACCGGAAAGGCGATGCGCCAGCCGGCCCTGTCACATACCCAGTCCGCGCACAAAGTGGCCGACGCGATTACGGTCGAGATCGAGGACCCGGACCTTTGCCGGCGCTTCACCGCCTCGCTCATCGAGAACGTCAGCATTGGCCCGTCGCCACAGTGGATGCAGGAGCGCCTGCAGAAGTCCGGCATGCGCCCGATCAACAACGTCGTCGACATCACAAACTACGTCATGCTCGAGACGGGCCAGCCCTTGCATGCGTTCGATTACGACCTGGTCCGCGGCAAACGGATCGTGGCGCGGCGGGCGAAGCAGGGCGAAAAGCTGACCACCCTGGACGGCGTGGAGCGCGAGTTCGACAACGAGATGCTGCTCATCTGCGACGGCGAGGGCCCCGTCGGCATCGCGGGTGTCATGGGTGGCGGCAACAGCGAAGTGAGCGCGAACACGCGAAACGTCCTGCTTGAGATCGCCAACTTCCGGCCCGGGAGCATCCGCCGGACCTCCGCCTACCTGAAGCTCCGGACAGAAGCCTCGCTGAGGTTCGAGAAGGGCCTCGGCATGGAAATGCCGGAGTTCGCGCAGCACCGCGCGCTCCATCTCTTCGAGGCGCTGACCGGCGGCGCCGTCGCGGCCGGGCTGGTCGACATGTATCCCGGCAGGGAACCGCGCAAGACCGTCGTCGTCGAAGCGGCGCGCATCGAACAGGTCCTGGGCATCGCCGTCCCAACGGAGGACGTGCGCCGGATCCTCACCGACCTCGGCTTCGTTTGCCACTTCGTGCCCCCGGGCAAGTACAGCGTCCAACCACCGGACTGGCGCCCGGACATCGAGATTGCCGATGACGTGATCGAGGACATCGGCCGCATCTACGGGTACGACAAGCTCCCGACGACGATGCTGCGCGGCGTATTGCCGGCGCCCGAAGTTGCGCCCGTGCGCGAATTGCGCGAGCGCGTCCGCGACCTCGCCGCCGCACTCGGCTTCCAGGAGACGATTAGCTACACCCTGACCGACATGGCGCGGCTGAAGCGGATGGTCCCGGAGAGCGACACCTTGCGTTCGAATCCCCTCGGCGTGGTCAATCCGGTGGCCGCCCAGCATGCCTACCTGCGGACATCGCTTCGCCCCTCCCTGCTCGAAACCTACGCGTTGAACCGCCGCAACATCGACGGCGCCCTTCGCGTCTTCGAGGTCGGCTTCGAGTACCTCCCGATCGAGGCCGACCTGCCCCACGAGGGGACGGTCCTCTGCGCCGTCCTCGGGGGGACGCGGGAGACCCGCTGGGCCCAGGCCGGCGGCGAACGGCTGGACTTCTTCGATGCGAAGGGGGCAGTCGAGTCGCTCCTTCGCGGGATTGGCGTGAAGGCGGCGTTCGCGCCCCGCACCGAGTTCGGTTTCCTTGAAGGTCATACGGCCGAAGTTCGGGCGGGCAAGGAGGCGGTCGGTGTGGTCGGCCAGGTCCACCCCGACCACGCGGCGATGTTCGATATCGACGAGCCCGTCTTCCTGCTCGAACTCCGGGTGGAAGATCTCGTGCGGCACCTGCCCGAGCGGCCGGAGTACTCGGCGCCTTCGAAGTTCCCGGAGGTCCGCCAGGACATCGCGCTGCTCGTCGACGCGGCCGTCCCGGCCGGACGAGTGCTCGAGATCGCGCGGTCTCACCGCAGCGGCTCGATCAGCATCAGCGCCGGCCTGTTCGATGAATACCGGGGCAAGGGCGTGCCCGAAGGGAAGAAGTCGCTGGCCCTGCGGCTGCACTTCCAGGCGAACGACCGCACGCTCACCGACGGCGACGTAGCGAAGGTTCAGCAGGGGCTCGTGGTCCGGCTCTCGAAGGAGTTGGGGGCGGAACTCAGGGGCAGTTAGGCCGGCGCGGGACCGCCTGTAACCGCGCTTGCTACCGCTGTTCGCGCATTCACGGTAGATTCGGGCCATGACCGCCAAAGCAACGAAGAAGTCCTCCACCGCCACGGAGATCGTGGTCGGCGATTTTCACCGCATCCTCGAACCCGATTCCAGGTGGGAACTCGGCGGCTTCGCGCTCCCCGACGGCAGCACCTGGCAGTACAGGGAACCCGGGGCGCTCGTCCTCGTCCGCAATGGCCGGCTCCAGGTCTCGGCCATGCCCTACACGCGCGGCAACAACAACGTCCAGATCCTCGACAACGCCAAGCACATGTACTTCTCCAGGGAACGCTTCGAGGTCCCGCCGGGCGGCCGCATCACTTTCGAAATCGAAATCTCCGCCCGCACCAGGGGGTGCGCTCCCGGCAACCTCTATGATGGTTATGTCAGCTGGAACCTCCTCGATTTCACCACCGGTTGGGCACTCGACTTCTTCACGGGCGGCGATGTCGTGGCCACGGTCTACGGACGCCTGCCGTTCCCCGGCACAGCGGTCCCCGACACCGGGCTGGCGCGGGCGTTCTGCATTTTCAACGAACTTGCATCGGTCCCCACGAAGCAAGGCCAGAACCACGCCTACCGCATCACCTACGACCAGGGCGCCGATCTCGTCGAGTTCGGGGCCGACGGTAAAGTCGTCGACCGTTATGACCATGTGCCCGACAAGATCACGGGCTTCATCGCCGCCCTCGGGCTGATGTCGGAAATCGACATCGTCGACGGCAAGTCGGTGAGTTGCCACGGCCAGGGCGTCGTGGGCCAGTGGAGCCCGATGAAGGTGACTCTGGAGCCGAAAGCGGAGCGCCGCACCGACGTCCGGCGGCCCTTTACCGAACGTCCACCGTCGCGCCGTCACCACGTCCCTCGCGCGTTCCATCTCGAAGGCAAGAACCTCCGAGGTGATCACGATGTTTCCATTTCGGCCCGGCGCTTTCGCCCTTGTCCTGGGCACCCTGATGCTTGTCGCCTGCTCGAGTCAGGCAGTGGTACCCCAATCACAAGTCCCCGCTGTGGCCGCGGACGGCACGGCCGAAGAGATCCCGGGGAAGACCAGCGCCGCTCTCGGCCCGGAGATTGTCGCCGCCGCCGGCGAGGCTGCTTCGATCGGCTTCAACAACGCGGCCCAGGTCGTGACCTTCGACGATGGCAGCCAGCACTTCGTCTACATCACCGAGCGGTCGACCGTCTGGCACTACGACCCCGCCACCGGCGCGACGCCGATTTCGAGCTCGTCCGGCCGAAAGTCGCTGACGGCGATCGCCGCGGCCGACGGTGTACTCGTCGTCGCCTGGACCGAAGGCACGGGCGGCACGGAGTCCATCCGTGTGAGCGAGTCGAAGGATGGCGGCAAGACATGGACCGCGCCCAGCGTCCTGGCAACAGGCGCGACCGGTGTCTCGCTGGCTGCCGACGGCGGCACCGTCGTCGCCACCTGGCACCGCGGCAGCGAACAGAGCGCCGACATCCTCTTCGCCCGGCGCGACCCGAAGACGGGAACGTGGAGCGAACCGGTCCAGGTCGACACCTCGACGGCCGGCCCGGTCTGGGCCTCGGTCGACATCTCGGGCAACAACGTCTATGTGACCTGGCGGGACAACCGAAACGGGGCGTACCAGGTATACCTGCGCCGGTCGACCGACGGCGGCAAGACATGGCTCCCGGAACAGGTGGTCGGCGCGGCCAACACGGGCGACCCGACAGTTTGCACCGGCGACAACGGCGTGGTCTGGCTGGCGCACCACGGCAAAGGGAAAATCACGGTCCTGCGTTCGACCGACGGGGGCGCCACATGGGGCGCCGGACAAACGGTCGGCGACGGCTGGTTCCCTCGAATGAGCTGCGACTCCGAAGGCAACATGATCCTGGGCTGGGAGCAGGCCGAAGGCATGAGCGCACGCGCTGCAACGACCAAGGCCGCGGCCTACGTCACGGGGACCGCCGACGGCGTCCTGGGCAAAGCGCAAACGCTGGACGAAGCTTCCGGCACTACCGCCTCGGTGACTATCCGGGAAGACGGCTACGCCGACGCCGTCTGGATCCACCACCCGGAAGGCAACGACTAGGCGCTGACCGGGCAGCTCTGGCGGGCGGTCGTGGAGATCTCGTGACCGGATTCAGCCCACGGGAGCGACAGGAAACGCGCGTTCTCCACCGCCAACATCCCTCGGGGGGCCGCTCGCGAGACCGGCCCCTCTCAGGGCGCCCAAGAGATCCGCCTCGGACGGCGACTCCTCCTCGCCCGCATCGAGCAAGAGCCACGCCTGGCCTCCGCCCGCGCCAATCAGCCAGTGGAGCCGAGCAAGTGTCTGGGAATCGAGGTGACGTCTCTCTGGCCACCACACCAGCCGGGCAGTCGGCTCCGCGGTCAGTAGCGTGGAGGCAAATGACGGTCGCGGCTTCATCGCTCCCGCTTCGGCCAACACCGAGTCGGGGGCGGCAACGATCATGATCGGTCCGTCCCGGGTATTCAGGCCGAGCGCGGCGAAGGCGCCCCTGTCGTCCGACCCCCGCGAAGATGCGCTCGACACGTTCGGCGGCAAACCTACCGGATCATCTTTCGGCGCTTTGCCGCGTTGCTGCCCTTGCCCTTCGGGGCGTTCTGACCACCCCCACCGAGCGTCCGGATCTGCTCGTCGCTCGGTCCGGTCGACTTCGCAAGGACGGGGACAGCCTTCTTCGCTGCCGGCTCGGAAACGGCGCCGTTTTCGGGCGGGGCGCCCGCCGGCGTGGCCGCTGGGTGCGAGGCGACGGCCTGGCCGTCCTGCTGGACGATTCGCACCTTGAAGACGGTCCGCGCGACCTGGCGCTGAATGTTCGCGACAAGCTGCTGGTACATGTCGTGGCCCTCGCGCTTGAAGGCCACGAGCGGGTCGATCTGGGCGTATGCCTGCAACCCGATGCTCTGGCGCAGTTCTTCGATCGCCGTGAGGTGTTCGCGCCAGTGCGTGTCGATCGCTTCGAGGAGGAGCCAGTGCTCCACCTTCCGCACACTCTCTTCGCCAATGGCGGCCTCGATAGCCTCGTACCGGTCTTCCGCGCGGTCGAGGATTTCGTCGCACAACTCTTCGCCGAGGTCTTGCATCTCCTGGATCGGCGGGACATCGTCGGCCGGGAGGATCTCGCCAATCTCGGCGCGCACCAGTTCAAGCGAGTCGATGTCGTTCGTCGCCACACCCTTGGTGATCCGCTCGATTTCCGGCAGCAGCATGTGATCGATCACGTTCACACGCGTGTCGACACCCTGGAGGATCATGTCCCGCTGGGTGTAGATCTGCTTGCGGTGCTCGTTGATGACATCGTCGAACTCGACGAGGCGCTTGCGGATATCGAAGTTGTGGCCTTCAACCTTCGTCTGGGCCTGTTCGATCGCACGCGTGACCATGCGAGACTCGAGCGGCATCTCCTCCGTCATGCCGAGCTTCTGCATCATCCCGGGCACCCACTCCGGCGAGAAGCGCTTCATGATGTCGTCGCCGAAGGAGACGAAGAAACGCGATGAGCCAGGGTCACCCTGGCGGCCGGCACGTCCGCGCAGCTGGTTATCGATGCGCCGCGATTCATGGCGTTCGGTGCCGATGACATGAAGCCCGCCGAGCTCCGCGATTCCCGGCCCGAGCTTGATGTCGGTGCCCCGGCCGGCCATGTTCGTCGCGATCGTCACGGCCGCGTTCTTGCCCGCATCGGCGATGATGTGCGCCTCTCGCTCGTGCTGCTTCGCGTTCAGCACTTCGTGAGCGATGCCCTTTCGTTGAAGCAGGCCAGCAAGATATTCGGACTTCTCGATGGAGGTCGTGCCAACCAGGACAGGCCGGCCTGCGGTGTGCATCTCCTCGATTTCGCCAACGACCGCATTGAACTTCGCGCGCTCGTTGATGTAGACGACATCCTGGTGGTCCTCGCGGACCATCGGGCGGTGCGTCGGGATGACCACCACGTCCAGGTTGTAGATCTTCGAGAACTCTTCGGCCTCGGTTTCGGCCGTTCCGGTCATGCCGGCGAGCTTCTCGTACAGGCGGAAGAGGTTCTGGAACGTGATCGTCGCGTAGGTGATCGATTCACGCTGGACGGGCACGCCTTCCTTGGCTTCGCAAGCCTGGTGAATCCCGTGGCTCCAGCGCCGGCCAGGCATGAGGCGGCCCGTGAACTCATCGACGATGATGATTTCGCCGTCCTTCACCACGTAGTCGCGGTCGACTCGCTTGAGGAACTCCGCATCGAGCGAAGCCTCGAGGTGGCGGGCGAGGCGCGGGTCGCCGCCAAAGACGTTCTCGATGCCCAGGTTGCGCTCGACCCGAGAGATGCCCGCTTCGGTGAGGGCGATGTGCTTGGACTTATGGTCGATCTGGAAGTCGCGTTCTTCTTCGAGACCCTTCACGGCACGTGCGAAGCGGACGTAGGTTCCACTCGCCTCTTCGGCGTTGCCGCTGATGATCAGCGGCGTGCGAGCTTCGTCGATGAGGATGTTGTCGACTTCATCGATGATGGCGAAATAGAGGGGGCGCTGCGCCTTGTCATCCCATTCGCGGACCATGTTGTCGCGCAGGTAGTCGAACCCGAACTCGTTGTTCGTGCCGTAGGTGATGTCGGCGCGGTAGACATCGCGGCGGCTGCAGGGCCGGAGGTCTTCGAGGCCGCCTGTTGAGCCTTCCTCGCCCGGCCGGTAGCCGGGTTCGTACATGTACGAGACGCCGTTGTTCTGGATGACTCCGACGGTCATCCCCAGAGCGGCATAGATCGGGCCGTACCAGGTCGCGTCGCGCCGCGCGAGGTAGTCGTTCACGGTGATCACGTGGACGCCGCGGCCGGCGAGGGCATTCAGGTAGACCGGGGAGATGGCGGTGAGCGTCTTGCCCTCGCCAGTCCGCATCTCGGCGATGCGCCCTTCGTGAAGGGTGATTCCGCCCATCAGCTGGACGTCGTAGGGCCGTTCACCAACCTTGCGCAGCGACATCTCGCGGGCGACGGCGAAGGCCTCGGGCAGCAGGTCCTCGAGCGTCTCATCGGCTGCCAGGCCTTCCTTGAACTCTGCGCTCTTGGCGGCGAGGGCTTCATCGGAGAGGGCGGCAATCTCGTCCGCGTAGCTGTTGATCTCATCGACGATTGAAGAAAGCCGCTTCAGTTCCTTCTCGTTCGAGTCTCCGAGGAGGCGGCCAATGAATCCAAGCTTTGGCATATGGCCCAGTGTACTTCAAAGCGGAAAGACGGAAGAAAAGGAGGCGGGACTGCTACACCAGTCGCGCCAGCGCGGTCACCGCAGCCGCGGCAACCACCGCAACCAGCAGCGGAGCACGCCCCCAGACACAGACGGCGGCCGCCACGAGCCCGAGCGCCCGTTCATCGATGACGACGCTGCGACCCGTGGAAAAGCTGCCGGTGACGACAAACGCCGCCAGCAGCGCCGGTGCGAGCGCGGCGACGAGAGGGAGCACCCGAAGAGGCAGTTCCCGGCCACCGGCCACTACCGGGCCTGCCGACTTGAGTGCCATGGCGGCTGCACCAACGATGAGGACTGCCATCCATGGGTCGCTCACCGCCGCCACCACCCCGCGAAACACGCGAGCGACGCCGCGACGATAGGCACCCCGGCTCTCGTGAACGGCACCAGCAAGAGGGCGATGCCCGCACCAGCGAGTGCGGCGACTGCCCCCTCGCGGCTCTTGAGCTGCGAAACCAGCAACACGAAGAAGAGGGCAGGGAAGGCGGCATCGAGTCCGTAATCTCGCGGGTCGCCGAGGAAGTTGCCGCCGAATACCCCGGCGACTGTCCCTGCCTGCCAGGAGAGATAGAGCACTACCCCGGCGCCGAGCAGCGTCCCCCGGTCGAACGTGCCGTCCCCCCGGTTTGCCACGGCCCACGATTCGTCGATCACGAGCTGTGCCTGCCCGAAGCGCGCGGCGCGCGATCCGCGGAGGACCGGCGCTACCGAGAGACCAATGGGGAGATACCGGCTCGCCAGGAGGATGGCCGCCACCACCGCCGCGCCAAGGCCACCGCCATCCCCAAGGATCGAGACGGTGGCGAACTGCGAGGCCCCCGTGAACGTCGTTAGCGACATCACGATCGGCGCCATCACGCCGAAGCCGTTCGCCCGCGCGAGCACACCGAACGAGGCGCCAAAAGCCACCAGTGCGACACAGAGCGGAAGCGCCGCCCGCACACCGTAGGCGAACCCGGCCTTCTTCCCGGCTGCGGGACGGTCACTGCTCATGCCTGCGAGCGAACCACGAACCCGGAGTAGCCGCTATCGCCGCCCTCCGCCGGCGGCACGTCGCCTCAGACCGCCGAAATGGCGCGCTCCCGGTCGAACGCGCGCAGCGCCATCCTCCAGAGTAGGAAGTCGAGCACGACGATTGCAGTGACGAACACGAGCCAGGTAACCGGCGTCGCCGGGATCGTCCGGGTGACGACGAGCATCACCGGGAGCATGGCCGGCAGGAGGACGAGGCCGCTGAGGTGTTCGGCGACGCGAATGTCCTTCGCGCGTGCCGAAAACGCCATCCCCACCAGCGTGGAGAAGGCTGCAAGGGCGGGCGCCAGCAACACGAAGCCCATCGGCCACGTCCAGTCGAGCACCGGCTCGCGCACGGGTCCGTGGACTGCGAGGAGCACAAAAAGCATGTAGGCGGTGTAAATCGTGAACGAAGCGCCGATCGTCGGGATGAGGATGGCGATAACCTTCCCCGCGAGGAACTGCCGGTCGGTCAGCGGAAGAGTCAGCAGCGGTTCGAGTGTGCCCTGGTCGCGTTCCCCGATCACAGCGAACGCCGCCATCGTCGCCGGGATAATCACCGGCGAGAGGAAGAAGCAGAACATCGCCTGGCCGACCGCGAGGTTTGTGCCGCCGACTGAACGGTCCGGGTCGAACAGTGCGAGGTTCGCCATCGGGAGGATGAGGAAGACGATCGGGAGGATGGTCGCCGTGAGGACGATCATCCGGTGGTGGCGGTATTCGCGGAGTTCCTTGCGTACGAGAGCGCGGACCGGTGGGGCGATGGGGAACGCGGTCATGCGGCAGCCTCCAGGACAGCGGTCTCGGTGCGTGCCATCAGCTCCAGGTACGCCTCCTCGAGGTCACCCGCCTGGACGACGGAAAGGATCTGCGCACCGCCGCCGACAAGCCCCGACACCAGGCGAGGCGTGTCGCGGCCGGCGTCTTCCACTCGGCACAGGAGGCCGTTACCTGTCCAATCGACACCGGCGACGCCGGGAAGGGACTCCACGGCGTGCTGCAGCCGGGTATCCGGCGGCGCGGCCAGCTCGACTCTGACCACGCCGCCGAGAAGACGGTTGCGGAGCTGCCGGGGCGTGCCCAGTTCGAGCAACGTGCCGTGGCGCAGGATGGCCACTCGGTCACAGAGGCGTTCGGCTTCCGCCAGGCGGTGGGTATTCATCAGGACGGTCGAACCGCCTGCAACGAGCTCCCGGATCATCCGTTCCATGGCGGTCGCCGCGGAGGGATCGAGGCCGGAGGATGGCTCATCGAGGAGCAGGACCTTCGGCTGATGGACAATCGCGCGGGCGAGCGAGACCCGCTGCCGCCAGCCTTTCGAGAGTTCCCCGACCCGCTCGCCGGCGCGTCCGCCAAGGCCGACGAACTCGAGCGCGCGAGCGATGGCGTCATCCACCCGCGGGACTGCGTGTGCGTCCGCCCAGAACGAGAGGTTATCGCGGATCGTGAGGCGCTCGTAGAGGCTCGGCTTTTCGGGCATCACGCCGATGACTCGGCGGACTTCCATCGCTTCGGCGACGACATCGTGGCCGAGGACGCTGGCGCTGCCGATCGTGGGCCGAATGAGCGTCGCCAGGATCCGCAGTGTCGTCGTCTTTCCCGAACCGTTCGGGCCGAGGAGGCCGAACACCTCCCCCGGCGCGACGGCCAGGTCGAGCGGTTGCAGAGCGACTCGCGTCCCGAAGTTCCGGCCGGTGGACCGGAGTTCGATCGCGGGGGCAGAAGGTGTCACGTAGGGATAGTCGGCGCGATCGGGTGCGGCGGGCAGTCTCGCTGCTTTACCGTGCCATCCGCCCACCATCGATCGGAAAGATGCCGCCGTTCAGGTAGCTCGCCTCACTCGAACAGAGGAAGGCGACGAACGCCGCGACCTCAGCGGGCTCGCCGTAACGGCCCATGGGATTTCCCGCAGCCATCTGCTGATGGGCCTGTTCCGGCTCGTCCGGGTTCATCCCCCGTTCGAGGGCGCGCATCATCCGGGTTTCGATCGGAGAAGGGCAGACGGCATTCGTCCGAATGCCCCTCGGGCCGAACTCGAGTGCCGCCGACTTCGTCATCCCCACGACCGCGTGCTTGCTCGCGCCATACGCGAAGATGCTCGGCGTGCCGGAGAGCCCTGCGACCGACGCGGTGTTCACGATCGCGCCGCCGCCGCGTTCCAGCATCGCCGGGACCACGTACTTGATCCCGAGGAAGACGCCCTTGAGGTTCACCGCGATCACCTTGTCGAAAATCTCTTCCGGGTACTGGGTGGTCGGGCCAATCCAGCCTTCGATCCCGGCGTTGTTGAAGAAGGCATCGATCCCGCCGAAGCGCTCCTTCGCGGTCCGCACGTACCGCTCGACATCGCTGGATTTCGACACGTCCGCCGGCACCCCGACCGCGCGGGCTCCCGCGGCGTCAACGAGTGCGACGACTTCGTCCAGCGCGCTCCCGGCGAGGTCCACCGCGACGACGCTCGCCCCTTCCCGCGCGAACCGCTCCGCGGCGGCCCTGCCGATTCCCCCGGCTGCCCCGGTGATGACGACGACCTTACCTTCGAACCTGCGTTCCATGGACGGTACTCCTATTCCTGGATAGCCGGCGCCACCTGGGAGGCCGGAGGCGTGACGGGGCGAGCCTGCTTGCCCCGGAAGGACGAAGCCACGATTGCGAGGCTCGAAACGGCGGCTGCGGCGAGGAACGCAGCGGTTACACCATCGAGGATAGCCTCGGCCGGCAGGTCCGCGACCCGCGCCGCGGTGAACCCCGCCGATGTACTTGCGACGCCTACGAGGATGGCGCTTGCCATGGCCAGCCCAGTCGCGTTCCCGATGTTCCGGGCTGTCGCCACGCTCGCGGAGGCGGTCCCGAGCCGCTCCTTCGGCACGCTGCCCATGATCGACGCGCTGTTCGGCGACATGAAGATTGACGTACCGACCCCGATGACCGCGAGACGCGCCATCACCAGCCCGATCGGCGTCGATGCGTCGATCGTCGACATCAGCAGGAGCCCGATCGAGACGAGGACGATACCGGCTGTCGTCTGGTGGCGGAACCCGAACCGGTCCGAAACCCGCCCGCTGATGGGCGACAGCAAGAGCATCATGCTCGGGACCGTAGCGATGACGAGCCCCGTCTGGCCGGTCGAATAGCCGCGCACCTGCTGGAGGTAGAAAGGCATCAGGAACGTGACGGCAGACTGCCCCGCGAAGTTCAGGGCGAGACTCGAGACACCCACCGCATAAGAGCGGACTTTGAAGAGCCCGAGAGCAATCACCGGGCTCACGGCGCGTGACTCCACGCGCAGGAAGCTGGCGAGCGCGCAGGCGGAGAACGCGAACAGCCCGAGAATAACCGGCGAACCCCAGCCCCAGGACGTCCCCCGGTTCACGGCGAGCAGCGCACTCGAGAGCGTGGCGAAAAGCGTGATCGCCCCCGGGATATCGACCTTCCGGCTGGTGAGCTCGCTGGACGGCGCCGACGGCCTGATGAACAGGAATGCCAGGGTCATCGCGATCAGGCCGATCGGCGCCCGCAGGTAGAAGATGGCCTGCCAGCTCAGGCCTTCGAGGATGAGTCCCCCGACGATCGGGCCCGTCATCAAGCCGGCCCCGACGACCGAACCGGTGGTGCCCAGCGCCTGCCCGCGCTGCTCCGGCGGGAATGCCTCGGTCACGATCGCGTTTCCGTTCGCGATGGCGAGCGCCACGCCGATGGCCTGGAAGAACCGGAACGCAATCAGCTGTTCGATCGTCTGGGCGAAGCTCGCAACAAGCATGCCCACCGTGAAGATGACCCATCCCGTGATGTAGACGCGCTTTCGGCCGTAAAGGTCGCCGATGCGCCCTGCCGTGAGGGTGATGCCGGTGACCATCAGGCTCGAAGCGAGCGCTACCCAGACAACCGTGTCCGGCGGCTTGTCGAACTCACGCGAAAGCGTCGGCAGCGCCACGTTGACGATGCTGAAGTCCATCGTCGCCATGAACGTGCCAAAACAGACGGCGATGAGGCAGCGCCACTTGTATTCCATCTCGCCGGAATCTACGGCAGCGGGAGTGAAGCGGAAAGCGACGCACTGCGGGACCCGGGAGCAGCGTTACTGAGCGCCCGGCCCCTGGACCAGTACTGGCCGCCTGGCGTGCCGGATGACGCCTTCGGTCACGCTTCCGGCCAGCAGGTGGGAGAGGCCAGAACGTCCGTGAGTCGCCATCACGATGACATCTGCATCAATTTGTTCGGCAAGTTCATTGATCGCCTCCGCGGTGTGTTCGGACCATGCAACGTGAGTCACAAACGACGCCGCCGGTATCTCGTTCCGGGCCAGATCGGAGAGTTCGGCCCGCGATTCGATGCTGCGGCGCTCCATCGCCTCGCCGTGCGACTCCACCAGGCGGGGCATCGGTGCACTCACGCTCATCCGCCCTATGACCTGGGCCGGCGCTTCGCTCACAGCGTGGTCAGTCCTGCCCCTGGTGGCGTGGGGGTCGTGGACGGTCACCAGGTGCACTTCGATCGCGGGTTGCATCGCCAGCAAACGGCGCACCGTGAGGAAGATCCGGTGGGAGTTTTCGCTTCCGTCGAGTGGGACAAGGACTTTCATCGGTTCGGGGCCTCCTCCAGAGGGTTAGCCGCATTGTGCAGCCCTTGGCAAGCCCCCGTGAGGACCGAAGCGCCCGCCGAGGCGTTCGAAAAGGGCCATCCCACGATTCGGCCGGCGTAATCGGGCCCGTCGTTCCGCCCTGCAAAACAGATCGTTGTGTGTTTTCAGCGGCCACCCTACTTGCGGAGCGACTGAGCGGGTGCTAAAACTAAGACCGGGTCGCGCTGGATGCTGTGTCCGCTCCACACATCCACCGGCCCCTTTTTCATGCCCCGACGGCGGGGTGGTTCGATGGGCGCGAAGAACCTAGACTTCTCGAACGTATGAAAGCTCTCGTCCTCCGTATCGGCGTCGTCTCCATGCTGCTGGTCTCCCTGCTGGCCTTCGTGCCTGCCGCCTCCGCTCAGGAGCACGGCGAGGAAGAAGCTGCCCACGGCGACGGTTCCAGCCTCATCGGCGGCCCGGATTGGGACGACGTCCGGAGCGTGACGCTCTGGTCGCTGGCGAGCATCGCAGGCGGTTGTGCCGCTCTTGGAGTGCTGTACCTCTTCAAGCGCAAGGTCGGCGGCTTCCCCGAGAACCCCTCGTGGGTAGCGCCGATTTCGATCATGCCCTCCAACGGTCTCCCCCAGGACGGCGACACCCCGCACGACGCGCACGGCAGCCACGCTCCCGCGCACTAACGCTTCCCGAACGTCCGGCAGGCGACTTCTCTCCGCCAGTTGCGCGGGAGAATCGTGGCCGCCTACTGCGACTGGTCGTCGACGCTGGGCGGTAGGGATGCCGCATTCGCACTGATCAGCGCCTCCCGCATCTGTGCTGCGAGGTCCGACATCCCGCCCGGCGAATACGGCACGAAGATCGTGTTGGCCCGTGACGACGCCCCGATCTCCTTTACGGTGTCGTAGTGCTGCGTCATCAGGACGAGCTGCATGATGCTTTCTGGTGTGGTGCCGGAGATGCTCTGAGCGAACTGGTCGACCGACTCGCGCAACCCGTCGATGATGGCGCGCCGCTGGTCGGCGATGCCTCGGCCCTGGAGCGCTTTGCTCTCGGCTTCGGCTTCCGCGGCCTTCACCTTCAGGATCTTGTCCGCCTCTCCTCGTTCCTGCGCTGCTTCCCGCAGCCGCTTGGCCGCGTTGATCTCGTTCATCGACTCCTTGACCTTCTTGTCGGGGTCGATGTCGGTGACGAGCGCTTGGACGATGATGTAGCCGAAGGTGTCCATCTCGCCCGAGAGTTCCTCTTTGACGGCGATGGCGACCTCGTCCTTGCGCTCGAACACGTCGTCGAGCTCCATCTTGGGCACCCTCGCGCGCACGACATCGAAGACGTACGCCGTGATCTGGACCGTCGGCTGGTCCAGCCGGTAGAAGGCGTCGTAGATCTTCTCTCCGAGCACCATGTACTGGACAGCGACGCTGATGTGCACGAAGACGTTGTCTTTGGTCTTCGTTTCAACCGTGACATCGAGCTGCTGGACGCGAAGGTTGATCCGGCCGGCCACGCGTTCAATGAACGGGACCTTCAGGTTGAGGCCCGGCCCGGCGACGCGCCGGAACTTGCCGAACCGTTCGACCACCGCAGCAGTTTGCTGTTCAACGGTGAAAAGCCCGGACAACAGGACAACGAGGGCCAGCACGGCGAAGACGACAAGGACGATGAGACTGGTTTCCACACATCTCCCTTTCCGCCCGGGAGAGCCCGGGCCGCTCGGATGCGCACCAGTATGGCACCTGGGCCCGCCCGCCGGTTACCCGAGCGTCGCCTGTCGATAGCGATCGAGCAGGCGGCCAAGCTCGGCTTCAGGGTTGCGATACCAGCTCGCCGAGAACGTGCGATGCACGTTCCATCCCATCCGCGTGAGGACCGCGTCCCTGCCAAGCTCGCGGTCCCGGGCCGCGGGCGCACCCGAGTACTTCGGCCCGTCGCATTCGATCGCCAGGACAAACCGCTCGGGGTCTGCGGGGTGGCGGACAGCGATATCGACCCGGTACCCGCCGACGCCGACGCGCGGCACGCATTGCAGGCCGCTCGCCGTCGCGGCGGCGATGACGGCCGTCTCGAAGACGCTCAGCGGTGACACGGCGTTCGTCCCCAGCGGGGGAAGCGATTGAGGGCCGCGTTCGGCATAGTCCAGGTAGTCGCGCAGGCGCAGTGTGCCAACTGAGCCGGTCCGGGAGGGGTCGATGTCGCCCGAGCGGATGCTGCTGACGAGCACCGTCTTCCATTTCGCCCGCGTGATGGCGACGTTCAGGCGCCGTTCACCTTTCTCCTGCCCGAGCGGGCCGAAGTTCAGGATAAGCCGGCCCTCAGAGTCCCTGCCGTAGCCCACGCTCAAGAGCATGACGTCGGACTCATCCCCCTGGACGGTTTCCAGGTTGCGGACGAGCCCGCCGCCTTCGAGCCAGCCGCGGATGAGTGGGTCGAGTGCGGCCGCGCCCTCGATCTGATCGAGGATTTCCGATTGCTGGGCCAGCGACATCGCCGTGATCGCGACCTGGCGCTTCCCTTCGGAAGCCTGCAACTCACGCCGGAGGACATCGATGACTCGCTGCGCTTCGGCCGGGTTCGCCCGGCTCTGGCCACGGCCATAGACAGCGTCATCTACGAACTCAAATCTCACACCCGACTCGGGGCGATCGCCCCATGCGTCGGGGAAGGCGATCAGGCGGCCGTCGTAGAAGTGCACGTTGGAGAAGGCGATCAGCGACTCATCCCGGGAACGGTAATGGGCGCGCAGCATCGTCGAGGAGAGCAGTGGGGCGGCTTCGTCGAGGATGCTCTCGAAGGTGACGTCGGCCTCCTCCGATTGGTCATCGGCGAGAGGGCTGATCTCCTTGTTGAAGAAATTCGTCGGAGGCATCTGGCGGGAGTCGCCGACGATGATCGCCTGCTCTGCCAGGCTGAGGGCCACGACCATATCGGGCGTCGGGATCATGCTCGCTTCGTCGACGATCACCGTGTCGAAGCGGTAGGTGGCACCATCGCCGTGGCAAAGATACTGGGCCGCCGCGAGCGGGCTCATCAAGAGCGTTGGCTTCAGCAGCTGCACCGCTTCGCGGCTGTTCCCCAGCATCGTCCGAAGCGCCGGGCGGCGTTTGGCGTGCGCATACTTCACCAACGTGGCCATCGCCCGGTGATTCACGGAGCGCGGCCTGTTCGACCGAACCGTGCTCAAGACCTGGGTGCGGGCCCAGCCGATCATCTCGGAATCGAGGCGTCCGAAAGCGTCCATCAGGCGTGCGTGCTGCTCCGGCGCGAGCGAGACTCCGGCCTGGATGAGCTGGTCCGCCCAGCCGCCAAATGCCGAGGCCGGGACGACTGTCGCCATGTGTCCGTGGTTCGCGGGGTCTGCCAGCAGAGTCGTAAAGGCCGCGCGCATCCCCAGCGGCTCAGTTGCCTTCAAGATCGAGGCCATGGCGGTGATGGTGGGGAGGCGGTGTACGGCCGGCAGCAGTCCGCTCGCCCAGGCGGAGATCGCCGAGATCGGGCCATCCACAGGCGCGGCCGGGCCAAACGCATCTTCCACCACGCCCAGCGCCGACCCGATTGCATCGGCTTGTGCCCGGAGCCGAAGCCCGAGCGAACCCTCATTCCCGGTCTCCAGATAGCCATCGGCCAGGTAACGCCGGAAGTTGCCACGTGCCGCATAGAACCGGGGATTGAGGAACCGAAGGACGGATTTCGCCCTCTCCCGGTAGCCCCCAACCTCTCCCAGCCGGGCTGCGAGCGTCTCGAGCGCGCTCAGGTTGAGGGCAGCGGCCGGGCCTGTCGCCGGTCCCAGCGCGCCCCCGGCGAGTGCCTCGATTTCGACATCGATAGTCGCCAGCTTCGCCAGTTGCGAGCGCAGCGATTCGTGGCTCGCCGGATCGTAGGCGGTCCACCGCAGGTCTACCCATGGCCCCGCGAGGCACGCCAGTTCATCGAGCCCCAAACGCATCGAGGTCCCGTCCTGCATCGACTGCGTCCTCGAGCCAGAAACGGCTCGTCCCGGCGACCGGTGGAACCGGCACGGCACGGCGCTCGCCGGATGTCTCGATCGCTTTTCCGAATACCTCGAAGGCGGTGATCCAGCCGCCCTCGCCGAGCTGCTGGCCGATGCCTTCGGCGTAGCCATTCAGCCGCTGGCGTAGCTCGGCGTAGCGCTGGGGGACCGCCGGGTCCGGCTGGGGTGGCGGCGGGCCGGCGTCAAGCGTGTCGACGATTTCCTTGATCACCTGGGCCTTCGCATCGGCGCGGTTGGTCGCGCCGGCATTCGAGGCGAGGTGGAGGCAGGCTTCGGCGAGACCCGCCTTCGCCAGGTTCTCGAGCACCACTTCCCGCGCCACACGTTTCTCCGCGACGAAGAGGACGCGCTTTCCCTGCGCCATCAGCTCGGCGGCGATGTTCGTGATGGTCTGGCTCTTGCCCGTGCCTGGCGGCCCTTCGATGACGAAGCTCGCCCCCGAGGCCGCCATCGCCACAGCCTCCAGCTGGTACGCGTCTGCCTCTACCACAACGCGAAGCGCGCCCGGCGCATACCGCCCGTCGATCGGCGTGGACGGCGCCTCGATGGCGGGGAGTTCACCCTCGCCGGCGAGTGCCCGAAGGATCGGATGCCTGGCCATCCCCGTCAGCGAGCGCTCGATCTCATCCACCATCGCCAGCTTGGCGAACGCGAACACGTCGACAACCGCGCCGTCCTTCTCGACGCTCCAGCCCGGCTGCTTCGCGACAACCTGCGCCACCGCCTCGAGGAAGGCGTCGAGCGAGTCGTGGAGCGGCTCGCCTTCTTCGTCTTCCAGGCGGGGGAGCCGCACACCGTACTGGACGTGGAGCAGGTAGGCGAGCGACGGGTTCACTTCGGGCGGGTCGTCGGCCGCCGCCTGGATGTCGACTTCCTTCTGCTGCCGGTCGTAGGCCAGCTCAACCGGGACGAGGACAAGCGGCGAGCGTAGCAGGTGGCCCTCGGCGTCTACCCAATCGAGCCACCCCAGCGCGGCAAAGAGCACCTGGATCCCCTGTTCCCGGTCCGCGAGTCGTGCGCGTTCCGCGAGGCGGGTTGTCGCTGCAAACGCCGCGAGCGCGCGGTCGTCCTCGGTCGGGCTGGCCGCGTCCGGGGCGAAGTTCCGCGCGCTGAATGACGTCTGCCCCTCGTTCACAACGAGCGTGTCCCAGAGCCCGTCCGATGAAGCGGGCAACGCCAGGGTCGCGCGGGAGGGCCGATGGTTGATGGCGCGGTTGCGACGCGTGACATCCAGCAGTTCGCGCTTCCAACGCTCAGCGCGCCGCCGGAAGGCTTCCGAAACAGGCTCTGGAGGACTCGCCTCGGCTGCTTCGGGCCCCTCAGCCGCACCGGGCGGAGCGTCCTCATCGCCCGCCGAGGGGACGCGAAACCCGAAGTTCACGACCGGCTCTCTCTGCTCTTTCCGCGCCACCTCCTGAGTCTACCAGCCGGCCGCGACGGCAAGCCCGGCCCAGCCGCTGCCCAGAGGCCAGATTCCGGTAGAGTTCAGGGCGATGAGTCGCACCGTCCTCGCCGCCGACTTTGGAGGGACGCATCTCCGCGCCGCCGTGGTGGATGAAGCCGGAGGCATCCTTCAGCGGTCTGACCACGCCACGCCCGCCAACACCCCGCAGAATGTTGCCGCTACGGTCGTCGATCTCCTGGCGGAGGTCGCCCGGGCGGCGAGCCCGCAGCCTTCGGCGGTCTGCATCGCCACAGCCGGGCTCATCAACGCGGACCAGGGCAAGGTCATCCTCGCGCCGAACATTCCCGGCTTCCGAAACCTCGTCCTCACGACGCCGGTCGCCGAACGGCTGGGCATCCCTGCCTTCATCGAGAATGACGCGAGCGCCGCTGCGCTGGGCGAATTTCGCTTCGGCGCCGGAAGAGGGACGCGCCACCTCCTCCATGCCACGCTCGGCACGGGCATAGGCGGCGGCATCGTGATCGACGGGAGACTCTATCGGGGGGCATCCGGCCTCGCCGGCGAGATCGGCCACATTATCCTCAACCCGGCCGGGCCGAAGTGTAACTGCGGCTCGCGCGGATGCCTCGAAGCAATGGTCAGCGGTGTGGCATTCGCGCAGCGGGCGAAGAAGATCCTCGAACAGCGCAAGTCGCCGGTCCTCCACGAAATCGTCGGCTATGGCGAACCGACGGCGGCCCACCTCCACGCCGCCGCGGCCAAAGGCGACGCCCTCTGCGAGGCCGAGATCCGTCACGGCGGCCATCTCCTCGGGCTCGGCCTGGGCAGCCTGGTGAACGTCCTCAACCCGGATGCGGTCACCCTCAGCGGCGGCCTGCTCGCCATGGGCGACATGCTGATCGGCCCGATGCGGGAAGCGATGTACTCGCTCGCCTACGGCCCGGCCGCGGGCACGCTTCTCCGGACCAGCACCCTCGGCGAGGACGCGGGACTGCTCGGGGCCGCTGCGGTGGCCTTCGAGCGACTGGACGGTTAGCAGGGGTCCGGGCGCCGGTACGCGGGCGGGCCAGGCGCCCGAAGTCACTGCCCGGACGCGTAGGGAACCTCTCCGCCCAGATTTTGCAGTCGCTTTACTGAGAATAAGGGATATCCCGGTCGTTCACGTCCTTTCCGAGGACTAGCGTCAGTTGCGGTGGCCCTCGGGAGAATGTGTGAACCACAAACTCACCCGGGCGCTTGGCGCATCCCTGGTGTTGCTCGGCGCCCTCGCGTGGACCGCTGCCGCGCCCCCGGCGGCGAACGCCCTGACGAACTGCACCGTCGATGACCTGACCGTCGATGGCGAGGAGCAGGCTTTCCTGCGCCTCATCAACGACTATCGGGCCAAAAACGGTATCGCGGCCCTTTCGCTCGACCCCGCCCTCACGCGGGCATCGACGTGGATGGCCTCGGACCTCAGCAGCCGTTCGACGTTCGCCCACACCGACTCCCTCGGGCGAAGCCCATGGGTACGCATGCCGGATTGCGGCGTCACGGCGCCAGGCGGTGAGAACCTCGCCGCAGGGACCAACTACTCGAGTGCGCAATCCGCGCTCGATGCCTGGATCAACTCGCCCAAACATCGCGAGTTGATGCTCGCCTCAGATTTCAAGGCCATTGGCGTCGCCAGGGTCTTCCGGGAGGGTTCGACTTACGGCTGGTACTGGGTAACGGACTTCGGCTACAGCGGTGGGGATACTTCAACAGCGGCCACCACCACCCCGCCTCCAACGCCGGCGCCCACGATTGCCCCGAAACCGGCCCAACCCGTTGCGACTCCTGCCGCCGCCCCACCGCCGCCGCGGCGGATGCTCGCCCTCGAGGCTGGCGTCAGCCTCCTCACATGGGACGGTGGGTACGTCCATCCCGCGCAGGTCTTCGGCGGCAAGGCCAACTGGGTCTCGATGGTCTACGTCTTCGACCAGGGGTCGCAGACCTGGCTGCGCTGGGGCCCGGGCCTCGATCCCCAGATGCAAACGCTCACCGAGCTCCGGAACGGCGTGCAGTACTGGGTAGTCGTCACCCGCTCCATCGAGGTCGAGGTCATCGATTAGCCTTCAGCGTCCGCGGTTGCGCCGCCGCTTCGGGGCGGCGCCCATCTTCTTCAGGCGCTTGCTAATGGCCGCCGGCTCCACGGTCAGCAGGCCCCTGCCCTGCACCGTCATCCGGCGGCGCTTCGCATCAATCTTCCTCGCGCGCTCTTCCCAGCCCATGGGGAGAAGGTTACCGCCGGCGACACAGCAACAACGGGAACGAGGGCGGGGCGGACTGACCGTTTGGGTCGTGGGTTCGTGTCCTGGGGTCTGTTTGCAGCGGTGGGGGGCTGGGGGCGTCGGGGGGCTGCTCCCTCGAGTCCGGGTGCTCCAGGCAGCCTAGTCGTGGTGGTTCGCGTGGATGACGCCCATGTGTTCATCCAGGTGCTCGACCATCTCGTGGAGCTCGCGGATCTTCTGGTCGAGGTCGTTCATCCGTTCCCATTCCGGGTCGGGGAGCCGCTGGATAGCTCCGTTGGAATCATCATGGAAAGCGACGATATGGCCGGGGACGCCGACGACGGTCGCGTTCGCCGGGACATTCGTGACCACCACCGATCCGGCGCCGATGCGCGCGTTCTCCCCGATCTCGATTCCCCCGATCACCTTCGCGCCCGCCCCAACCGTCACCCGGTCACGCAACGTCGGGTGGCGCTTGATGCGCCGGGTGCTCGTCCCGCCGAGCGTCACTCCCTGGTAGAGCATCACGTCGTCGCCGATTTCAGCCGTCTCGCCGATGACGACGCCCATGCCGTGGTCGATGAAGAACCGCGATCCGATCGTCGCACCGGGATGGATCTCGATCCCCGTGAAGAACCGGGCCAGGTGCATCAGCCCGCGGGGGACCACGGGGATACCCGCGCGATGCATGGCATGGGCGGCACGGTGCGCCAGCCGCGCGTGGAAGCCCGGGTAGAAGAGGACTACCTCGAGGACGTTCCGGGCCGCGGGATCGCGCTCCATTGTGGCGTGGATGTCTTGCCGGATCTCCTGGATCAATGCCATCCCCTCCACCTTAGCAAATGTAGGCGAGCGAATCTCCGCGGCTCCGCCTTCCGCGACATCGGCTACGATCAGAACGTGCGAATCGAGCGCCGGCGTCTCTGGTACCTGGCCTCGTTCCCGGAACGACTCATCCGGGCGCTTTCGGCCGCGCTTTTCGGCGGCGTCCACGAGACCGCACAGCTCGTCCTGCCCCGGCTCGTGCGCCGTTCCCGCCTCTATGACGTCACCGCCAAGAACCTCCTCCGGATCGCGATCGAACTGGTTGGTGGCGTGGAGAACGGCGCCGCCACAGAAGCCAACCAGCCGGGCGCCGGCCGGGTGGCCGTCAAGAAAGCCGCCGGAAACGTCGTCGAGTTCGGCTCGATAGCGGCCTTCGGGTTCTCACCGCTCTGGTTGCTTGCCGCGGCGAGCGACATCCTCAATGGCTCGAAGGCCTACCTCAGCGCCCTCGAACTTGAGCTGACCAGGGCCGGTGTCCTCGCCGATGGCGTCCACTTCAAGTCAGTCGATGACCTCCTCGGCGCGCTCGAAGGCACCACGGGCAACGCGGCCGGTCTCATCGACATGCCCCCACTCGAACTCAAGGAACTGCGCGCTTCGATCTCCGAGTTGAAGCGCGACGCGAAGAGCCTGCCGACGCCCGGGGAACTTGCCCGGCTCTTCGACGGGCTGGTGCGCACGGCCCGGATGGAAAACCGCTCGCTGCTGGCGGTCTCGAGCGGGGTGGGCTTCGCCTTCCTCACTTCGGCGAAGAACGTCGGCAAGACCACGTCGTCGCTCCCTACCGGGAGGACTGGCAACCCCTGCGCGATGAAGGCTTCGCCGCCTACGCGGTGCGAGTCTCGGGACCCTACCGCTCCGCCGTGGGAGGCCATTTCGACTCCTCGCGGAAGACCTGGACCGAGCGCGGCGCGCGCGGCACGCAGGGCTGGCTGGGGAAACTGAAAGGCCGCTTCCGCTAAAGCGTCTCGTATTCTTCGCGCCCGCCGACATCCGGCACGCCGCCGAGGCGGGCCGGTATCCAATCCGAGAGCAGGTCATCGATCTGCTGTTTCGCCTGGATGAGCGAGTGCCCAGCTTCCGCGTAGAGAACAATCCGCTTCGGCTCGAGCGCACGCCGGTAGATATCCTCGCTCGCCTCGTGGCTGAGAATGCTGTCGGACATCCCGTGAATGAGCAGCAGCGGCTTGTTCAGGTTCTCCACCTGGCGGGTGCCGTACAGCTGTGGCGACATCGATGCGACGCCACGGACCGACTCATGGAGTTCGCCCGCTTTGATCACGACTGCGCCGCCGAAGCTGTGTCCGACGAGGACGAGGTCCGCGGCGCCGATGCCTTTCATGAACGAGCAGCCGGCGAGCGCATCGAGCACGCACTCCTCGAAGTCGTTCGGCTTGCGGTACTCGATGCGAAGGACGGTCACTTTCGCGCTGGAGAGGAGAAGCGGAAGCCGCGCGTAGAGGCTGTCCGCCGGGCCTTCGACACCCCCCATGGCGCCTCCGACGCAGATGACCGCCGTCGAGCCGCCTTCGACCGGGTGGAGGATACCCTCAATCTGGCCGCGCGTCGTTTCGAGGAGTACGCGGAGCGTTCCCGAGTCGTCGATCGGCTGTGCGCCGACGCGCAGAAGCTTCAGTTCGAGGTCCTGCTGTGGAGCCTCCTCTGGTTCGTCCCACATGTTGCCAGGCACAGAATTACTATACGGTGAAGAGGCGATGGCTGGAGATAGACTCGTCTAGCGCGCTACTGCTGCGACCAAGTCTGCCATGGTAGCGCCGTCGAACGCCAAGATTACCCCGTCCGTCGTGATAGCCTTTCCAGCGCGACGTTTGTCATCCCGGTATTCCTGCGTCACTTTCCAAATCAGCCGCCCGTCCCGAACCTCCGCAATCCCTGGCTCGCCCCAAAAGCCAAAGCCTCCACCTCGTTCGGCGGGCAGTTGTTTCAGGAATAGAACGTACTCCCGTCCCGCCGCCAACTCAACGAGCGAAGTCACAAGCGTTGCCCCTCCGGGAATACTCTCCCTGGGACTGAAAGTGTTGGACCGCGTGGCCCGCGCTTCGAACTGCGCCGGAACTTGATCGCCGCCCATAAGTACTGAAATCGTCTCGAACGCTCTGTGAACGTCCACGCGAGAATCGGTCGAAGTTCCATCCACGCCAGATAGCCCGACCACCTCGTCACGGTCGCCTTGCCATTCGACTACGACGACGACATCCACCGCCTTCACGAGTGCGTCCAGGCTCGGCCAATCGACCCGGCTTCCGATAACCTGGGAGCGGGGAGAGGAGTTCGGTTCGTCAAGCTGAACGGAGCTGGGCTCGGGCGGTATGGCCCTACTTTCGTCCGACCATACCACTCCGCCGATGACACCGGACGTCACACCCGCGGCAACGATTCCAACAATAAATGCATTCCTACGCATGTCCAATTCTCCTTGGTCTGCGAGGCTAGATCTAGTATCCGCAAGACGGTGAATAACTGCTGTTCGGATACGCTACGTTGACTCCACACACGTCGTCTGTTCGCGGGCTATTGAACGATCCATCGTTCGTTCCCATTATCGCCCAATACCAACTATGCCCAAGGCCGAGATAATGCCCGAATTCATGGCTCGCGACGCCGGTCCCGTAAAAGACTGAGCCGGAATTATTGCCGACATAGTATGTGTTGAGGTAGAGCGCTGTGCTTGACCGCGACCCTCCGCTTCCGTAACACGTCGGAGCTACGACGCCAGCAACCGTAGCTCCCATGTCCTTCACACCAATCGTATGTGCTCCGCTGGATGTCGAATAAAAGTCCACGGGAGTTGCTGTTCCGTTCCAGGTTGAAATGGCTGAAGCTAGCATAGTCGTGTAGTAACCATAGGCCGGGAAGTCTGGATCTGTCCTGTAGGGCAGGCTCAGTGCCGAGTAGCCGCCTCCGTACGTCCATCCGCAGATGAAGTCATAGTCGTTGTATGCGTTCGCTGGTCGAAAGTGAGACAACGAAACAACTGTTCCAATGAATCCAGCAATGAACAAGGAAGAGAACGCCACAGTCGTTGCAAACACCTTCGCCGAGTATGTTCGCGCTGCCATGGCTAACCTCCCACCGTTAGTGCAAGGAAGCTACCAAGCAGCGAATGCCCTTCCTATCCGGAAACCTCCCCAGTTCGCCCTACTTTTTGAGATGCTACAGCGATGAGATGACCGCGTGAGCGGCACTCGAAGATCGTCAGGAGGTTCGATACATACTTCTCGACCGTGTGCTCCGTGAGTGACAGGTTCGTCGCGATTTCCCGGTTGGACTTGCCTTCGAGCAGCTCTGCCAATACCGGCAGCAACCGCCTCGGTAGGTCACTGTGCACCGCCATGCCCGAACCTCCGCCCGTGGAGTTACCGAGAATCTACCCCATCTTGTCAACCTCCTCATGAGGCGAGGGATCGAGGTCCTGCTGTGGAGCCTTCTCTGGTTCGTCCCACATGTTGCCAGGCACAGAATTACTATACGGTGAGCGGGCCCGGCACGGATTCATCGTTCACGTGACACGAGATTCCCCTAACGAAATCCGCTGCTAGGATCGCCCCTCGACCGGCCCACGGGCGGCTTGCGGCTGCTGGAACAACGACTTTTCGCGATGGAGTTGCGAGCCAACATGTGCGGCATCTCAGGCATCTTGCGCGCGGGCGGCGAACCGGTCCCACCCGGTCTCATCGATGCGATGATCGCGACTCTGCGCCACCGGGGCCCGGATGGCGAAGGCAGCTACTTCGCACCCGGCATCGCCTTCGGCCACACGCGGCTCGCAATCATCGACCTCTCGGCCGCCTCGGATCAGCCGTTCATCGATGACGAAGCGGGGCTCGCATTGAGCTTCAACGGCGAGATCTACAACTACATCGAGCTTCGCGATGAGTTGCGGTCGCTCGGCCAGCAGTTCCGCTCCACCGGCGACACGGAGGTCCTCCTCCGCGCCTACCAGCAGTGGGGCCCCGGGTGTCTGCCGCGGCTCAACGGGATGTTCGCCTTCGCCCTCTGGGATAACAGGAAGCGGACGCTCTTGCTCGGGCGCGACCGCTTCGGGGAAAAGCCGCTCTACATTGCTCGCTCGCCGAAAGGCCTCGTCTTCGCCAGCGAAATGAAGGCCATCCTGGCGGTGCGTCCGGAACTTCGCGAAGCGAACCGGAAAGCGATGTACCGCTACCTCTCGCGCGGCGACCTGGACCTGGACCACGAGAGTTTCTTTGATGGGATCGAGAGCCTCCCCGGCGGCCACTACCTGCTCCTGGACCACGAAGGCCGCGGTGAGCCCCGGCGCTATTGGGAGCCAACGGCCTGCGAAGTCCCCGGCAACCGCGCACACGCGATCGAACGCTTCCGCGAGATCCTGTTCGACAGTATCCGCATCCGCCTCCGGAGCGACGTGCCCGTCGGGAGTTCTTTGAGCGGCGGGATCGATTCCTCCAGCATCGTCTCCACCATCAACGCCCAGAAGACGGTGCAGTGGCTCCACCAGAAGACGTTCAGCGCCCGCTTCCATTCGAAGGCGCACGACGAGGGCAAGTTCATCAAGGTCGTGACTCACCGGGTCGAAGCCGAGACACACGAGGTCTGGGTCGAACCGGAGCAGTTCATCGATGCCTTCGAGCGGCTCCAGTACCACCAGGAAGAACCGATGGCGAGCGCCAGCCCCTTCGCCCAGTGGCTCGTGATGCAGTTGGCCCGGGAAAACGACACGACCGTCCTCCTCGATGGCCAGGGCGCCGACGAGATCCTCGCCGGCTACGACCAGGCCCACGGGATGTTCCTCGCCCACTGGCTTCGCCGGGGCCGCCTGGACAAGGTAGGACGGGAGCTTTCGGCCTACGGCCGCAGATACCGCGGCATTCGCGAGCCCGCCCTCTACGCCGCCTACTACTCGCTCCCCGGGACTCTCCGCGACGGCCTCGTCGAACGCTACTACCGCTCCTCCAAGGTCGTCTCCGAGGAGCTGCATCGAGAGTTCGCACCCGGGCATGTCGATGGCCCAAGCCCGTTCCCGGACCGCCTCCGCAACGAGCTCGTCCGCTGGCAGACCACCACCCAGCTACCGGAATTCCTGCGCTACGCCGACCGCAACAGCATGGCCTTCAGCCGCGAAGTACGGCTCCCGTTCCTCGATCACCGCCTCGCCGAGTACGCTTTCGGGCTCCCGCCCGACCTGCTGCTGAAGGGCGCCACTACCAAGGTGGTCCTCCGCGAATCGATGCGCGGCATCGTCCCCGACCAGATCCTCGATCGGAAGGACAAGCTCGCCTACGCCCCCCCGCAGCACCAGTGGAACCACGGCCCGCTGCGGGCCTGGATCCTCGGAAAACTCCAGAACGCCGTGCGGCGCGGGGAATTCTTCAACCCGGAAACCGTCCGCGAGATCACGGCGAAGTTCGATTCCGGCGGGGATGACACGCTCGCCTGGCGGATCGCGAGCGCTGAAGCGTGGTTCGAAACGATGGTCGAACGGCCGGCGCTGGCCGCCGCCGCCCCTGCAGAAATAAGCCCGATAAGCTGGTAACCTCCAATCTTGCAAGGCACCCATCGGCCCCGAATGGCATTCGAATGTCAGGGCGGGAACCGTGTGGCGAACGCAGACTGAACCGAACTGAAAGGATTTCACCCAATGGCAATTTCGTTTGAAGGCCAGGTCGCCCTGGTCACCGGCGCAGGGGCCGGCCTCGGTCGCGCCTACGCGATGGACCTGGCCGCCCGCGGCGCCAAAGTCGTCGTGAACGACCTCGGCGGCGACCCTCACGGAGTCGGCGAGAACCGCGCCGCCGCCCAAAAAGTGGTCGACGAGATCAAGGCCGCCGGCGGCGAAGCCACCCCGAACTACGATTCCGTCGCCGATTACGACGGCGGCTTCAACATGGTGAAGACGGCGATCGACACCTACGGCCGCCTCGACGTGGTGATCTGCAACGCCGGCATCCTCCGCGACGTCGCCTTCCACAACATGAGCGAAGACGACTGGGACAAGGTGTTCGCCGTCCACATCAAGGGCTCGTTCACCGTCCTCCGCGCCGCCTGGCCGGTCTTCCGCCAGCAGTCCTACGGTCGCGTCGTGCTGACGACCTCGTCGTCCGGCATCTACGGCCAGTTCGGCCAGGCCAACTACGGCGCAGCCAAGACGTCGATGCTCGGCCTCATGAACGTCCTCAAGCAGGAAGGCGCGAAGTACAACGTCAACGTGAACACGGTCGCCCCCGTCGCCGGCACCCGCCTCACGCAGACGGTCATGCCGCAGGAAATGGTCGACCGCCTGAAGCCGGAGCTCGTCGCTCCCGCGGTCGTCTACATGGTCTCGAAGGAGTGCCAGGACAGCGGCCTCATCATCGAAGCCGGCGCCGGCAACTTCAACCGCGCCGCCATCGTCAAGGGCCCCGGCCTCCAGCCGGGCATGGCTGATGCCATGTCGGCCGAGTGGTGCCAGGAAAACTGGGGCAAGATCACGAGCCTCGAAGGCGCCGAGCCGATGTGGCGCACCGGCCAGACCCTCGCGAACTACCTGGCGGAGAAGGCGAAGGCCTGATCGGCCCCGCCCAGGTCAGCCACGGAGAGAGGAGGCAGGCTGCCTCCTCCCTCTTGTCTTCTCGGCCCTGCCGTAACCTCGCGGGCATGGAACGCGAGCGTCTCCCCGCGATGGACGGCTACTTCATGGGTATCGCCATGGCCGTCCGCGAACGCGCGAACTGCAAAGGGCAGCGCGTTGGCGCGCTGATCGTGCGCGACAAACGCATCCTCGCAACCGGCTACAACGGCACGCCTTCCGACATGGAGAACTGCCTCGACGGCGGCTGCTTCCGCTGCGACAACCGCGACCGCCAGTTCCAGCCCGGCACCGCCTACGACCTCTGCATCTGCGTCCACGCCGAACAGAACGCCATCCTTGCCGCCGCCCGCTTCGGCACGCCAACCGAGGGCGCCACGATCTACACCACCACCCGCCCCTGCTTCGGCTGCACCAAGGAGCTGCTCCAGGCGAAGGTGATCTCGGTGAACTTCATCCACGATTGGACGCACCCGGACGACGAGTTCATGCGCCAGTACCGCCTCATCCAGGCGCGGTTCACGGGCGGCATCCGCCAGGTCGACTTCGAAGACCCCCGCAGCGAATGGGCGCGGGCCGGGCGGGCATCCCCGGGCGAAACCGGCCACCGGATCCCCTGATCGCGGCCTATCCCGCGTGGCGGTTTCGGCTCCGTGCCTCGCGGTACGCTTCCGCGAAGTCGCGCATCTCGCCGCCGGGGTAGTAGTCCTTCACCAGCTGCTCGCGCAGGCCGCGCGGGTCGGCGACCATCGCGACGCGAGCGCTTTGCGTCCGCGCGGGCCGTTCCGGGACCACGTCTCCACCCGCCAGGCTGAGAAACTCCAGCGGGCCGCGGAAACGCGTCGCGTCGTATTCCAGGGCGTTCACTTCCACGCCGACGTAGAGGGGACCTTCACATGGGAGGCCGACCCGAGCGGCCGGTTGCTCACCGCCAGCGACAGCCGGTCGCCGAAGAGGCCTGCCTGGCGGCCGCTGCACTGCAGCAGGACCACCGCGAAGCTCGATTCGTCGAGCCGGCAGAGGAAGTCCGAACCGCGCGTGATTCGCCCGAGCGTCTCCGCCACGTGCCCAACTGCAAGACGTGCGGTGCCGTCGCCCCACGACGCCTTCACCTCTTCGTACTGGCTGATGCGGATGACCGCGAGCGTGAGCGCGTGCGAGTAGCGCTCGCTCCGGGCGATGTCCCGCGAGAGCGTGTCGATCAGCTGCTGGCGGCCCGGCAGTCCCGTCCGGTCATCGATCTCGCTCGCCGTGTCGCGGTCGCCGCTGTCCCGAAGCATCGAGGGCCTGGATCCCGCGGTAGGCGAAGGCGCTGAGTCCCGCCGTCGCCGCCATCAGGAAGAGGCCGGTCTGGCCCGAGAAGCGGATCGCGACGGAGGCTTCGCCCACCAGCAGGACCATCCCTGCCGCCACGATCGCCCGGCGCGTGACGGCCGCCCGCGCCCCGGCCCTTTGGGGATATCGACGGCCATGTGCAGCCAGCGGCGCACCGTTCGCTTCATCTTCACCTTCCGCGCACGAGGGACACCTCGCGCGTTCGGGGATTATCGTCGCTCAAAAGGAGTTCATGCGTCGCCACGAGGGTGGACGGTGAGTGATTCCGTTTCGAGAAGGTGGACGCGCCGGATGGCGGCGTGTAGCGTGGGCGCCGAACAACCACAAGCTGTTCGGGATCGCTGGGGGTGCCCGCGCGGGCTGAGATCAGACCCCTTGAACCTGACCACGTTGAAACGTGCGGAGGAAAGCGATCGGAACCGTAGCACCCAGGTGCGCGGAGTCCGGCTTTCCGGGCTCCTTTTTCTTGCCCGGGAAGTGCCCCCGGCCCTCGGGCAGCAAGAAGGAGCCCTTCATGCGAAGGCTGTGCCTGCCCGTCCTCATCCTCGCCCTCACCGCCTTCGCGGCGCTCCCCGCCCTCGCCTGCGGCGATGACGGCGGCGACTCGCTCACGCTCATCACCCACGACTCGTTCAACCTCAGCGAAGAACTCATCAAACAGTTCGAATCCGAGAACCACGTAACGGTGAGGCTCCTCCCGAAGGGCGATGCCGGCTCCATGCTTACCGCCCTCATCCTCACGAAGCGCAACCCCGAGGGCGATGTCGCCTTCGGGGTCGACAACACCCTGCTCTCGCGCGCGCTGGATGAAGGCGTTTTCGCGGCCTACACCTCGCCGCTCACCATCAAGGTGCCGGCCGACCTGCGCGGCGAGGGTTCGAACTTGGTGACCCCGATCGACTACGGTTACGTCAACTTTAACTACGACATCGAAGCGCTCAAGAAACTCAACATCGAGCCGCCGAAGAAGCTCGAAGACCTGACCGACGCGAAGTACCGCGGCCTCGTCGTCGTCGAGAACCCCGCCTCCTCATCGCCGGGCCTCGCCTTCCTCATCGCAACCGTGGATTACTTCGGCGAAAGCGCCTACCTGAACTGGTGGAAGGCGATGCGCGCCAACGACATGAAGGTGGTCGACGGCTGGGAGACGGCCTACTACACCAACTTCTCCCTCGCCGGGGGCAGCCAGCCGATCGTGCTCAGCTATGCGACCAGCCCGGCCTTCGAACAGCTCTTCGCCGATCCGCCCCGCAAGGACGCGCCGACGGCCAACATCCTGGTGGCAAAGGGAGTGTTCCGGCAGGTCGAGTACGCCGGGGTGCTGAAGGGCGCCAAAAACGAAGCGCTCGCACAGAAGTTCATCGATTTCCTGTTGAGCGTGCCGGTGCAGGAGGATATCCCCGGCCAGATGGCGGTCTACCCGGTGAACCAGGATGCGAACGTGCCCGAAGCCTTCGTAACGTTCTCGAAGGTCGAAGTCGCGCCCGCCGCCGTCAGTGCCGAGGTCATCGCCGCAAAGAGGACTCAGTGGATCGAAGCGTGGACGAAGGCGGTCCTTCGCTGACGGCCGGCGCATTTCGGCGCGGCGCGGCTGTTGCTCCTCGTCCCGCCCGCCTGCTCGCGGCCTTCCTCGCCTACCCGCTCCAGGGCATCCTCCGCGAGTCGTTCCAGAGAGACGGCGGCATCGGCCCCCTCTTCGAAGACAGCTACTACCTGGAGCGCGGCTGGTTCACGCTCTGGCAGGCCGCTGCCTCGTCCCTGCTCACGCTGCTCCTCGCGGTGCCCCTCGCCTGGCTGCTCGCCTGCCACGCCTTCCCCGGCAAGCGGACGATCGAAGCGGTCCTGATGGTGCCATTCGTGCTCCCGACGATCGTGGTGGCGGTCGCCTTCTCGGCGTTGATCGGCCCTTCTGGCGTGGCGAACGACCTGTTGACCCGGATCCCCGGCATCGAAGAGCCGCCAATCCGCATCCTCAATACCGTCTGGGCGATCCTGCTGGCCCATGTCTTCTACAACGTTGCCGTTGCGGGACGGATCATCGCCACCGGCTGGCGCGGCCTGGACACCCGCGTCGAGGAGTCCGCCGCCATGCTCGGCGCTGGACCGGTAGCGCGCTTCGTCCTCGTCACGCTCCCGGCGCTGCGGAACTCCCTGCTCGCCGCCGGCTCGCTCGTATTCCTCTTCTGCTTCACCAGCTTCGGCGTCGTCCTCATTCTCGGCGGGCCCCGGTTCGGCACGCTCGAGACTGAGATCTACCGCGAATCGCTCTTCCTCTTCCGCCTCCCGGTCGCGGCGGCACTCGCCATCGTCCAGATGGTGGTCACCTTCGCCGCTATCGTCATCAATGCCCCGCTTTCAACAGACCCACCCCCAGCGGACCGAGAGGCACGCTCGACCACGCCACAGGACCGGAAGTCCGCGGCCCTCCGGAGCAGCCATCCTC
>JADJZF010000010.1 GCA_016719395.1 Candidatus Amarobacter glycogenicus
AGGCCCACGGCCATCCCGGAATCCAGGTGAACCCGCTCCTCGTGTTCCTCACCGTTTTCGGGCTGTCCGTCGAAGACCTGAGCGAAGCGGGTGGGTTGTTCCTTGGGGTCGAAGACCTGGGCTACGGCCCGCCCGTCTATCCCGGCGACACACTCACCGCCCGGAGCACCGTCACGGACAAACGTGAATCCGACAGCCGCCCCGAATCGGGCATCGTCACCTGGCACACCCGCGGCTACAACCAGCGCGGCGAACAGGTCATCGAGTTTCACCGCACGAACTTCGTAGCCAAGGGGAGGCCACGCGCATGAGTTACATGACTGAAGCCCGCCGCATGATCCAGGCGAGCGCCCGCGAGTTCTCGATGAAAGAAGTCCTCCCGGTGGCGAACAAGCTCGACCCGGTGAAGGGCGAGATCCCGATGTCGCTCCGCGACCAGATGAGTCAGCTGGGCTACTTCGGCATCCGCATTCCCGAGCAGTACGGTGGCCTCGGGCTCGGCGTGTTCGAGTACGTCCTCGTCACGGAAGAGCTGGCGCGAGGTTGGATGAGCGTTGCCAGCATCATCGCCCGCGGCAATGGTTTCTTCGGCACCGAGGCATTCACCGAAGAGCAGCGGACCGCCTACCTGGGGAGGATGGCGAGGGGAGAGTTCCTCGGCGCGGCCGCGCTTTCCGAGCCCGATGCAGGCTCAGACCTGGGGAACGTTTCCTGCCGCGCGGAGAAGGATCCCGATGGCGGCCCAAACGACTATTTGCTCACCGGCACCAAGATGTGGTGCACGTTCGCCGATGGTTCGGACTACATCACGGTGCTCGCCCGTACCGAACCCGTCACCGACATCAAGCACCGTCACCGCGGCACCGCGACGTTCTTCATCGAAAAGGAACGGGGCACACTCCCGCCGAACTGCACTGGGACGCCCGTCAACAAGATCGGCTACCACGGCTGGAAGACCTGGGAACTGCACTTCGACGGATGTAAGGCACTGAACCTGAGCGGCAGTGGCTCCCGCAGCGGGTTCCAGGGAACTGTCTCGGGCCTCGAAGGCGCCCGCGCCCACACCGCCGCACGCGCGGTTGGCCTGGCCCGGGGGGCGATGGAAGACTCCATCGCCTACGCGAAGCAACGTGTCCAGTTCGGCCGGCCGATTGGCGATTTCCAGGCGATCCGCTTCAAAATCGCAACGATGGCAGCTGAGATCGAAGCTGCGCGGCAACTCACCTATTTCGTCGCCGAGGAACTCGATAGCCGCCGCCGCTGCGACAAGGAGGCCGGCATGGCCAAGTGGTTCGCCAGCGAAATGGCCGAACGCGTGACCAGCGAAGCGCTCCAGATCCATGGGGGATACGGCTATACCACCGACCTGCCGATCGAACGTTACTGGCGCGATGCCCGCCTCACCAAGATCTTCGAAGGCACTTCCGAAATCCAGCTCCGCATTATCTCTGACCGCCTCCTGGAGGACTGAACCATTCTGGTCTGGACAGGTCAGACCAGAACAGGCCAGAATGATGAAATGAAGACGGTCGGAGTTTACGAAGCCAAGACGCATCTGCCCCGCCTGCTCGATGAAGTTGAGCGCGGCGAGACGATCACGATTACCAGGCATGGGAAGCCTGTGGCGCGACTCGAAGGCGTGGCCAGGCCAAGAGCTCGTTCGAACTCCCAGCTGAAGGAGGCATTCCGGGAGCTGCGGGCTGCCCAAGAGCCGGGCGGCCCCTCGATACGGGAGCTCATAGAAGAGGGCCGCCGGTACTGATGCGCGTAGCCCTTGATGCTTCGGTGGCGCTGGCGTGGAGCTTCCCAGACGAAGGGAGCGACTTCGCCCAGCACCTCTTCGATCGGCTCGGTGAGGACGGGGCGCTCGTCGCGCCCTTCATCTGGCAGTTCGAGGTTGCTAACGCCCTGGTTGCTCGTCAGCGTCACGGCCGGCTGAACGAATCGCAGGCGAGCCGTGCTCGTGTCCTCCTGAAAGAGCTTCCGCTCTCCTTCGCTGAGCTGTCCCTCGACGAAGTCCTGAGTGACGTCGCGTGGATAGCGTCGTCTCATGGCCTGAGTGCGTACGACGCGGCCTATCTTCATGTGGCGCTCCGCGAGGGAATTCCGCTCGCGACGCTTGATCGCCGTCTCCGCGGCGCCGCAGAAGCCGCTGGTTGCGAAGTCTTCGCGTAACACACGTCTCCATCCGGGCGTTCCTTGGTAGAATGCCGCCCACTCCCGGAGGCGAACATGCCCGGTCCCATCTCCTCTCTCACCGGCGATGACAACTACTTCGAGGACTTCGAAGTTGGGAAGAAGTACGAACATGCCCGCGGCAAGACCGTGACCGAGATGGACGGCGTCCTCATCACCAATATGGTGATGAACACCGCCCAGGGACACTTCAACGAGGACCAGATGGCGAAGGGCCCAATGGGTCAGCGCATCGTCTTCGGCGGTGTGACCGCATCCATGGTCATCGGGTTGGCCATGCAGGACACCGGCGAGCAGGCCCTGGCCGAACTCGGGATGACCGGGATCCGCTTCCGCGTCTCAGTCCACCACGGCGACACGCTTTACGCCTTCAGCGAAGTGCTCGAGACCCGCGAAAGCGATCGACCGGATGCCGGAATTGTCCGCTTCGCCCACCGGGGTCTGAACCAGGACGGGAAAGTCGTGTTCGAAGGCGAACGCTCCGTCCTTATCAAGCGCCGCTCGCATTGGGCGGAACGGTGAGCGACCGACCGGACTACCGCAAGGCGCACGAAAACGCCGCGCCGATGGCGGCGGGCCCAACCGGGCCCCTCGCAGGGATCCGTATCGTCGATTTCACTCGCGCACTGGCCGGCCCCTTCTGCACCATGCTCCTCGCCGACCTCGGGGCGGACGTCATCAAGATCGAGCCGCCCGAAGGCGACTTCAGCCGCTATTCGGAACCGTATCCGGAAGGCGATACCGAGCGCGCCTTCGGCGGCTACTTCGCCAGCATCAATCGGAACAAGCGCGGCGTCATGGTCGACCTCAAGGACAGCGCGACCCATGAAAAGATCCTCGCCCTCATCGACGGTGCGGACGCGGTTGTCGAGAACTTCCGGGTTGGCATCATGGAGAAGCTCGGCTTTGGCTACGAGACGCTCCATCTGCGGAACCCCCGGCTGGTATACGCAGCGATCCGCGGCTTCGGCGACCCACGCACCGGCGCCAGCCCCTATGCGGAATGGCCTTCCTACGATGTCGTCGCCCAGGCGATGGGCGGCATCGTCAGCATGACCGGCACGGAAGAAGGCCAGGTCCTCAAGGTTGGCGCCAGCGTCGGCGACCTCTACCCCGGCACCGTTGCCGCCCTCGGCATCGTCAGCGCACTGCTCCACGCGAAGCTCACCGGTGAGGGCCAGTTCCTCGATGTCGGGATGGTCGATGCGGTGACCGCCCTCTGCGAGGCCGCCGTCTACCGCTACACCTACGCAGGCACCGTCACCAGGCCGCTGGGAAACAGCCACCCGCAGCTGACCCCGTTCGATGTTTACCAGACCGCCGACGGCTACTGTGCCATCGCCGCGCCGACGCAGAACCACTGGGCCCTCCTCTGCGCCCACATCGACCGGCCGGACCTCATCCACGACCCGCGAACCATCAGTAACAAGGACCGCGTGGCCAACGCCGCCTTCGTGAAAGAGGTCGTCTCCGGCTGGACCCGGGCCCGGGCCACGCACGAAGTCATCGAACTGCTCGGCGGTGCCGTCCCGGTCGGGCCTGTGAACGACGCCGAAGCACTCTTCACTGATCCCCACCTCCATGCCCGCCAGATGCTGGTCGCAGTTGACCACCCCGGCAGCGATCGCCCGGTCGTCCTGCCGAATAGTCCTATCCACTTCACCGCTACCCCGTCCGGCATCTACCGGAGGCCTCCAAAGCTTGGCGAACACAACGCCGAGGTGTTCGCGGAAATCGACCGACAGGAGAACCCATGACCCGCCCGACTCGACTCCGACGCTCCGAACTCTCCACGCCCGGATCGAACCCCAAGATGATCGCCGGCGCCGCAGCAAGCAATGCCGACCTGGTCTTCCTTGACCTCGAAGACGCCGTCTCGCCGAACGAGAAGGTGCCCGCCAGGAGGTTCATCATCGAGGGCCTGAATACACTCGACTGGGGGACGAAGACGCGCGCGGTCCGGATCAATGGCACCCACACGCACTGGTGCTACGAGGACCTGGTCGAAGTGGTGACCGGCGCCGGCAAAAACATCGATGTCATCATCGTCCCCAAACCCAAATCCGCTCGAGACGTCTGGTTCGTCGACACACTGCTCACCCAGCTCGAAGGCCAGCTCGGATTGGAGGAGGGAAGGATCGGCCTCGAACTCCTGATCGAAGAGACCGAGGCGCTCGCCCGGGTCGAGGAGATTGCTGCCTGCTGCCCGCGGATTGAGGCGCTTATCCTCGGCTTCGGTGACTTCTCGGCGAGCCAGGGGATGCGTCTGAGCCTCCATGGACAGGGCGAGGGGAAGTACCCCGGCGACCCGTGGAGCTACCACCGGAATCGCATGATCGTCGCGGCCCGTGCCAACGGGCTCGACGCGATAGATGGTCCGTTCGCCGACTTCCGGGACGAAACCGGCTATCGCCGTGAGGCGACCTGGGCCTCGGCCCTCGGGGCCGTCGGCAAGTGGGCTATCCATCCCGCCCAGGTGCCGATTGCGAACGATGTGTATTCGCCGACGGATTCCGAGATCCAGCGAGCCCAGCGGGTCATCAACCAGGTTCGGGAGGCGGAGGCAGCCGGGACCGGCGCCGCGAACGCCGGTGGGGTCATGATCGATGCGGCGACCGCGCGCCTCTACGAAGTGACGCTTGAGCGCGCCCGGCTGACCGGAAAGTTGTGACCCGGTTCGCTCGCTATTTCGGCTGATGATCCGGGTCGATCGGGGAAAGCCGGAACTGGCACCGCCGGCCGCCCGTGGCCAGCGTCTCGTCGAGCGTCACTTCCATTTCCGGGAAGTAGGATGCGAGCCAGCCACGCTCCGCCTCGCAGATGCCGGGATGCTGCGTCGCCGCTTCGAGCGCGGCACAATACGTGACGCTGAGACACCCTGCGGCGCCATCCCACGCCATCGACACCCGGTGGCCGTATCTCCGGATCCACGGGAGCAGGCTCTCGGTACGGGCCTCGATAGCCATCGCTTCGATAGGTGCCGGGTCGGGTCCGTTTCGGCGGAAGTGCTCGGGCAGTGACGCCAGCACGTCGGCATACGCGGACGGGTGGTCCCGGTGGAGGAGGGACAGCACCGAGAGCAGGGTCGACGCTCGCCCCTGCGAGAACAGCTCCCGGCCCGATGCAGTAACGACGTACCGGTGTTCCGGGCGTCCTGGCGTTCCGCGCCGCTCGGTCTGATGGGCGACAAACCCCAGTGCTTCGAGGCGCGCGATGCGCTGGCGGGCAGCGGCCACCGAGAGGAAGACCCGTTCGCTCACGAGTTCCGCCCGGCAGCCCGGCGAGTCGTTCACGATGATCAGGATTTCTGCATCGATAGGTGGAAGGGCGGACAGGCCCGCCGGGAGGTCTTCGGGTGGGTTCATCGCGGCATGTCCCCGTGGCGAGGGTGCTGCCAGTGTAACGCCGGGTTGGGCCCAGTGCGTGGGAAAGTCCGACCATGCTTGCTTCGCCGAGCCCGCCGCTGAACCCGCACCGTCGACTCGATGCATAACCGTGAAGAAGGTTGTGACCAACGTGCGAGACGACCGAAATGCCTTTAGCGGGAGTGCGACGCACTCGTCTGGCGCGTGGCGATTCACCGGCCTGCGCGAGACGGCCCCTGGGCGTTCCTGGGGTCCGACGTTCTATTCGACATTCACCGTGTCCGAGGACGTTTCACCGGGATACATCCTGCAGGGTTACCTGGCGATACGGGGACTTGACGCCTGGTGCCCCGCCGATCCTCCGGAGAGCCGCCTGAAGCGGCTGCCCATTACGTTCGTCATCAGCGCCGCCAATCCCGCTATGACCGTTTGCGTCTACAACCGGCGGTCCGCCGTGGCTTGAAGCGTGGCGTGCACGGGGCGGGCCTCGCCGGCCGGCGAGGCGCCTGAACGCCGCGTCCGTGACCGATAGGTCCGTAAAGCCGCCCACCAGGCGTTCCCGATGAGCAGCCCGGCGAGCATGTAGTACAACCATCCGAACGCTTCGAAACCGGCGAACGCCGCCACGGCCACCAGCGCGCCGAACACGGCCTGGTCGCGATACTTCACGGGCGACGTTGGCGGGTCGTCGACCATGAAGAAGGCGAAGAACAGCGCTGCTTGCAGGTCCGGCGCGCGGAAGAGGCTCGCGAAGTCCGATGGTTCGCCGACAAAGCTCGCCGCCGTCGCGAGCGCGTAGAACATGCCAAGAAAGGTCAGCACCATCGGCAACTTGTTGATCCGGTCGGCCGTGTACCAACCCGCCGCACCGATGATCAGCGCACCTCCCCATCCGAGTTCGGGAAGCGCGCCCCACCAGCTATGGCCCGCATCGAACAGGATGGCCGCAAGGACGAGCGCCAGCGCCGCCGGGTTGAAGACGTTCGCCAGCCGCACGCGCAAGAGGTGCTTGCTCGTGATCGCGAGGACTGCCGTCGCCGGTGCGATCATTCCCGCGTCGAACGGGCTCAGGAGCAGAGCCACGATCAGTCCGGACAGGATTCCCGCCGTCGGGAAAACCCAGATTCCGCGCTCGATCCGCTGGATGATGATGTCAGCGAGCGTCGCGGCGCCCACTGCGTTCATGACGGTGGGGATCGCGTAGCTGGCATCCTCCGTGGTGAGAGCGATCACCGCGATCGCCCCGAGGACCAGGACCAGGTTGCCCTTCGGGCTTCTCACCGCACGCCGGACCTTCCGCATGTCAACAACCGGCTGCACCGAAATAGCATTCATTCGAGGTACCCCTTCAGGCCCGGTGTTTCGAATCGCTCACCGGTCGGCGTGATGGCCAGGCCCTCGGCGCCGTTCGCCTCCAGGAACGCGATCCCCTCGCGAGGCCCGAGGACGAAGGCCGCCGTCGCCAGCGCGTCGGCCGCCATGGCGGTCGGAGCGACCACCGTGACGCTCGCAAACCCTGCTGCCGCCCGGCCGTTGGCCGGTTGGAGGATGTGGTGGTCGGCCGGGTTCACCGCCGATGCGCGTTCATAATCACCGGACGTGCAGACCGCCGCGCCGGAGACCGCAAGACTCGCCGCCAGCGTGTCGAACTCACGGGGATCGCGGACCCCGATGACCCACGGCCGGCCGTCCGGGTTCATTCCCCCGGCATAGATATCCCCACCGGCGTTGATCAGGAATCCGTCGATGCCGGACAGCTCTTGCGCGGCGAGGTCGATGGCAAGTCCCTTCGCGACCGCCCCGAGGTCCAGTGTCAGCGGCCTGCGAAGCGTCACTTCGCACCCCGCCGGGCCGAGGAGCACGTCGCGGAACGAGCACGGCGCCGCCGACCGGGTATCGTTCGCTCTTCCGTCCTGGTAGTTTCGGCTGAATCCCGCACGGGCCATGGCATCGCCCACCGTAGGATCGAACGCGCCACCCGAGTCTGCGGCGACAGCGAGCGCGAACTCGATGGCGCGAAAGAGCAATGGGGAGACCGGCACGGCGACTCCGGGGCGGTCGCAGAGGCGGCTGAGTTCGCTCTGAGGATTGAACCGGCTGCAGCGCGCTTCGACTTCCGTGAACCACGCGAAGGCCCCCGCAACGCGGGCATCGACGTCGATTTCCCCCTTCGACGGCACCGTCTCGATGTTCACAATCGTGTCCATCGCAACCCGGCGCCGGGCCAGGCCGCCCGCGTGGGCGATTTCGCGGGCACTCGCAGTCATCAGACCTGCGCCTTTGCCAGTGCCGCCGCGACCGCGCTTGCATACGCCCTGGAACTGTCGGTCGCCCCCGAGATGGAGTTCACGCTGGCCGACTGGCGAGTGATGACCTGGGCGGGCAGGGAGGACACCTTGGAGCAGGGATACTTCGTCTGGCAGCTCGTGATCTCGGCGGAAACGATCCTTCCGCCGCTAACGACGACCGTGACGCCGATGCTACCGTGGCGGCTCGAACCGGTGCCGGTGTAACTGCCGTCCCGGTAGCCCGCTGCGGTCGTGCCGGTTGAAGTCGTGGCGGTCGCCGGCGGGAGGGTCGGGGTGGCTGCCGTCGCCGGGGTGGTCCCCGAGCGAGTGGCGGTCGCCGTGCTCGTTGGGGCGGTCGTCGCGAGCCCCTCAGCGATAGCCGCATTGGCTGCCACGCTATCCCCCGCGGAGGTACGGACGAACCCTGCGGCATAGACCGAGAGGATCGCCGCGGAACTCAGGCCCACCAGGCCGGCCTTCGACCGCACCTTCCGCGACTGCCAGAGGCGTCGCCTCCGCTCGGCCGCGGTCGAGGCATCTTCGTTGCGGTACTCAGCCATCGCAGCTCACCTTCGAAAAGAACTTCAGCGTGAAGCTATCGCGAGAACATTTGAGCGCGATTGGATTCACCCGGAATCCGTCACCGGCGCTTAACCCGGGAGTGCGCGCCGGATGGCCCCAGTTCACGGTGGAGGAAGCCAGCCTGCCACTCCCTCCCGAGCGCGCCGCAGTCGAATTAGACCCCGTCAGCCCTGGGTCATCCGTTTCCTCCTCATCAACGTGCCGCCTCGGGCCGATAACCATGGAGAAATCGTGCCCGTGGCGGGAGACTTGTTGGCTGCCCAGACCGACTTCATCGCACTCCTGACCGATCCGGACTTGCTCCAGCTCATGCTGTTCGCCTGTCCGGATGGCGTCCTCGCGACCAACGAGGAAGGCGACATCGCCCTCTATGCGGGCGCAAGCGAGGCCATGTTCGGCTACCGCCCGGTCGAGGTGATGGGGCACAGCTACCGGCTGCTGCTCGGGGATGAGCAGGCGTTCCAGTCCCTGCGGCGCGAGCTTGAGAGCCACGGCCAGGTGTCGAATTACGAGATTCCAGCGGTTCGAAAGGGCGGCGCAGCATTCTCCGCCGCTGTCTCGGCCGCCGTGATGAAGGACCGTTATGGGTGCCCAATCGGCACGATCTTCTACATCCGCGATCACTCCGGTGTCCGCCAGATCGAAGATGCACTTCGGCGAAACAACACCCAGCTCAACCACCTCGTGTCGGAACTCGACCACCTCGCCAAACATGACCAGCTCACCGGACTCCTGCGCCGCGGTAGCGCCGTCGAGGCGGCAGAAGATGCGCTCCTTTCCTCCGGTCTGGAACGCGAACCCTTTGGCGTGGCACTCTTCGACCTGGACCAGTTCAAGTCGGTGAACGATTCGTACGGACACCTCGTAGGTGACCGCGTGCTCGCGACGCTTGCCACGGTGATGCGGCGAGTTGCCCGCGCGCACGACATCGTGGGCCGTTTTGGGGGTGAGGAGTTCGTTGCCTTCCTCCCCGGGGCCGACCTCGCTGCGGTCTCCGGCTTCGCGGAACGAGTACGTGTCGCCATCGAACGGTCACGACTGGTCATCAGCGACGACATCCATGTGTCGATCACCGTCTCGGCCGGGGTTGCCACGCTCCCTACCTGTGCCGATAGCCTGAACGACGCCCTGCGCATTGCCGATGACCGGCTTTACGCAGCCAAGCGGGCTGGCCGCAACCGAGTAGTCAACCACGACAGCGATGAGCGCAGGAGTGCCGCATGACCACCGAACCCACCTCATTGGGCATGAATACCCGCAACCGGCTGCGCCTGATCGTCAACCGGACCACGGACCTGACACCGTTGAAGAGCGTGGCGACCAAGGCCATCCAGCTCGCCGAGGACGAACGTTCCGCCGCCATGGATCTCGCCACCGTCATCAGTTCCGACCAGGCCCTCACGGCGAAGCTCCTCAAGCTCTCGAACTCCGCCTATTACGGCTACGCCCGGAGGATCTCCAACGTGCGCGAGGCCGTCATCCTCCTCGGAATGCGGACGGTCCGCTCAGTCGCTATCTCCTCGGCAATCATCGATGCCTTCCGCGTCCCAGACCTGGAGCGTGGCGGGTTCGACCAGGACTTGTTCTGGGCACACTCCGTTAGCGTCGGTCTCGTGGCGGAACTCATCGCCCGCGAAACGCGCATATCGCGGCCCGAAGATGCGTTCACCGCCGGCGTACTCCACGACGTCGGGAAGCTCGCCATGATGCTTGCCGAGCCGCAGCTCTTCGGCGAGGTGGTGGACCTCGTAAACCACGAGAACATGAAGTACCGCGAAGCCGAACTCGCCGTCTTTGAGATTGGCCACGAACATGTTGGTTCCCGGCTCAGCCAGCGGTGGAAGTTCCCCGAGTCGCTGATCTCCGCGATCCGCGATCACCACCCAGCGAAGGGAGTGCACGGGATCGTATCGATGGGTGACCTGGTCGCCGCTGCCGACCTCGCGTGCAACCGCGAAGGGCTCGCCTGCGGGTTCGACTTCACGCGGGATGAAGCACGGAAGGCGGTTGTGGCGCTGCCGCCGGCGGTCGATCTCGCGATCGGCAAGGTGCATGGCGGCATGGCCACCGTCGAAGAAAAGGCCCGGGCGTTCTTGCTGCACGTTACTGCCCGCCCTCCCCAGTGGTATGCGCCGCATCGTGGCGAACTGGGTGCTGAAGCCGATCCAGCCCAAGAAGCCGGCGCGGCCTGATGTTCCGCTACCTCCCAGCCGATATCCGTTAGTGAGGACAATGTATGAAGCGGAATGAACTGGAGCCCGCAGCCCCGGAACAGCCCGGTAAGGACATGCGCAAACACGCATTGCGTTTTGCGCTGCTCATTGGCTGGGGCGTCGTCCTGACGTTGCAGGTCGCCGGGACCCTCCGGAATCCTTCCGTCTCGAATGTCGTCGTCGCTGCGGCGTTCTTCTGCCTGTTCGCGATAGTGAACGTCAACCTCTTCCTCATGGGCTGGCTCGGTCACCGCAGTTGGCGCCGCGTCTCGAACAAGCTGCACGGTGCCGCCTACCTGAGCGAGTTCCACAACCTCCCCAACCGCAACTACGTGCTCGCCGAGTTGCGACGCGAAATGCCGCGCGCACGGGCACATAACGCCCCGTTCGTCCTTATTCAGCTCTCGCTAGAGACCATCGAAGATGTGCGCGCCCGGCGAGGCGATGACTTCGCCGACCGTGGCGTCAACGCCCTTGTCGAGGTCTTGAAGCGGCTAACGCGCAGCTCCGACTTCCTCGCCCACCTCGGTGGCGCGCGCTTCTGTGTCGTCCTGGTCGAATGCACGCTTGAACAGTCGTACATCTACTTGAAGCGAGTGCCCGGGACTATCTCTGTCAGCGACGGGCACCAGATGCTGGACCTCGCCGTCACCGCCCGCGTCCACCAGTACGACCTCGAGTCCCTCTACGCCACCGATGTCCTCCGGGACCTCGAAGAGATGAAGCCGCTGCGGCGCCGCGAGCAACCGCGGATGGACTCCCTGGCCGCGTAGGCAGACCCCCGCTTCACACCCCGTACCGCGTCGACTCTCCGATCCTGTGCAACTTCAGGAAGTTGGTCGTGCCATGGGCACTCACCGGGAGACTCGCCACCACGACGACCTCCTCGCCGTCGGCCACGTGCTGGCGTTCCGTCAGGAGCTGGTCGACCGATCGCAACAATTCCTCGGATGAGCCGACGAGGTCACTGCACAGCGGGATGACCCCGCGGGCGAGAGCCAGCCGCCGCGTCACCGTCTCGTGTGGCGAAATCGCATAGATCGGTGCGTTCGGATGCACTTTACTCAGCAGTAGCGCGGTGTAGCCGCTGTTTGTGAAGCAGACAACGGCCTTCATGTTCGGGTCAGACTCCACAATCCGGCGGGCAGCAAGCGCGACGACCAGCGAGTGATCATCGGTTTCCGGCTGTGCCAGCACGTCGCGCTCGAACTCAGCCGTCGCCGCCTCGGCCCGCCGAATGATGCGGTCCATCATTGCCACCGATTCGACGGGGTAGTTCCCGGTCGCGGTTTCGCCACTCAACATCACGGCGTCGCACAACTCCCAGACGGCATTCGCGACATCTGAGGCCTCCGCCCGGGTCGGGCGCGGCGAGTCGATCATCGATTCGAGCATCTGGGTTGCGGTGATTACCGGGATCTGGTTCCGGGCTGCGGCGGCGATGATCCGGCGCTGTTGCACAGGCACGTCCTCCGGAGGCAACTCCACCCCCAAGTCGCCGCGGGCAACCATCGCCCCATCGGCTTCGGCGAGCACCGCATCGAGGTTCTCGACCGCCTGCCGGCGCTCAATCTTCGCGATGATCGGCACGTCTTCTCCCAGGCTCCCGATATACTCCCGGGTCCTCGCTATGTCGGCCGCGTCGCGCACGAAGCTCAGGCCGAAGTAGTCCACGCCGGCCCTCAGGCCCGCCTGGATGCACTCCCGATCACGCTCGGTGAGTGCCGGCGTCGTCAGGTTCGTCGCCGGGAAGCTGACGCCCTTGTGAGGCCCCAGCAGCCCGCCCGTGATGACCCGGCAGTCCAGCCCTTCCGGCGATGAGCGCAACACTTCGAGCTCCAGCTTGCCGTCGTCGAGAAGGATCCGTTCGCCCGCCATGACGTCTTCCGTGAGCCTCGGATACTCCACCGAGAGGAGATGTTCGTTGCCGGCGACCGCTCGATTCGTCAATCTGAGTTCGCGGCCCGGCGAAAGTTCGATCAGTCGCCCTGATTCGGTGTCCCCGGTCCGTAACTTGGGACCGCTCAGGTCCATGAGCACCGCGACGGGCTTGCCGAGCCGGCCGGAAACCTCTCGCACCACGTGTACCGACTCCACGTGCTCTTCCAGCGTGCCGTGGCTCGTGTTCAGTCGGGCGACATCCATCCCGGCCCGGATCATGGCGGCGATGGTCTCGGGTTGGAGCGAAGCTGGGCCAAGCGTGCAGACGATCTTCGTGCGGCGCATCGATGCCCAGTGTAACAACTGGTCACTTGCAAACCGGTTTGCCTACACTGGGCGCCATGCCCACCAAAGACGGCCGGATGAAGGCCCGCGAGTGGCTCTTTTACACGGAAGACCTCACCCTCGCTACACTCGGCGAATCGGTCCCTGGGCCTCGACGCCGTGTCATGTGGACGGTCCTGCAGTTCTACTGGGACACGCCGGCGGCCCACTTCGAGCTGCAACCCCAGCCCTCGCGATCACTCATCGAGGTCGGCCTGCACTTTGAAGGTCGCGCCGAACAGAACGAGGCATGGGCTGCACGGATCACGCCCCACACGGCAGAGATCCAGTCGGCGCTGGGCGGAGCGTGGGAATTGGAGGAGTGGACTGCCAGCTGGCGGAGGCTGCACCGCGTCTATCACTTCGATCACCTGACAGGCGCGCGCTCGGCCGCGAGGTCGCAGCTGAATGGGCGAAAGCAATCTCGCTCCTCTGGCCGTTCGCCCAGGCGGGAATGGAGTCTCCATCGCCGAACCTCCCGCGTTTGATGGCGGCGGCATCGCGTTGAGCGGCACTGCTGGCTGACGAGGTTGCCAGCGATCGGGCGGAGCGCCAGAATCGCCCGCTATGCCTTCCGCTCTCCGCTTTCCCGATCTCGATGCAGCCCTCACTATTCGCCGTGATGCCTATGGCGTCGCTCACATCGAAGCGGCGACCGACCACGATGCGTGGTTCGGGCAGGGGTTCGCCGCCGCCCAGGACCGTCTCTGGCAGATGGAATACGACCGCCGCCGCGCCGTCGGGCGCTGGTCCGAAGCTGCCGGTCCCACCGGTCTTCCCGCCGACCGCCTCGCGGTGCGCCTCGGCCTCGAGTCCGCCGCAAAAGCCGATCTCGATGCGATGGCGCCCGACGTTCGGGCGATGTTCGAGGCCTATGCCAAGGGCGTAAACGCCTTCCTCGCCACGAACCCCGTCCTCCCGCCAGAGTTCGCTCTCACCGGCATCACACCCGAACCGTGGGAACCCTGGCACTCCATCGCGCTTTTCAAGATCCGGCACATCCTGATGGGGCTCTGGCAGTGGAAGGTCGCCTGTGCCGGGTTGCTTGGCCGGGTCGGCCCCGAAACCTGGGAGAAGCTCCGGTTCCTGCCCGCAGTCGGCACCGCCGTCGTCCTGCCGCCCGGCACGAAGGTCATGGAGCTCTATCTGCATGCCTCGGAGGAGATCGCTGCGGCGGCGGAGCACCTGGGCTTCCTCTCTGAAATCGAAGCCGGCTCCAACTCGTGGGTCGTGAGTGGAGATCGGACGGCGACGGGCAGGCCGGTCCTGTGCAACGACTCCCATCGGGCGCTCGATGTCCCGAATGCGTACTGGCAGGTCCACGTCGCCGGGCCGGACTTCAACGTGTCCGGCGCCACGTTTGCCGGCTTCCCCGGGTTCCCCCACTTCGGCTTCAACGGCTCAACGGGCTGGAACATCACCCATACCCAGGCCGACTACCAGGACCTCTTCATCGAGAAGTTCGAAGGCCCCGACGGTGATCGCTACCTGACCGAATCGGGCAGTCGGCCGGCGGAACGCAGCAAGCACACCATCCGCGTCCGCGGCGCGGACGCTGAGTCCGTCGAGACCTGGAAGACGCGCCACGGTCCGGTGGTGCACGGGGATCCGCGCTCCGGAATGGCCATCGCGCTCAGCTACACGGCATTGCAGCCGGGCAGGCGGCCGTTCGACGGTCTGCGCGCAACCCTCGTCGCGAACGATGTCCACCAACTGTTCGAAGCACAGCGCACCTGGGTCGATCCGGTAAACAACCTTGTCGCCGCCGATACTTCCGGAAACATCGGCTACATGGTTCGTGGTGAGTTGCCGGTGCGCGCCTCCCGGGCGGGCCGGCGCCTGCCGGTTCCCGGCTGGACCGGCGAGCACGAATGGCTGGGGTCCGTCCCTTTCGAGGAATTGCCGCGCAGTGTCAATCCCGTGGAAGGCTTCTTCGCCACCGCCAACCAGCGGGTCATCGCCGCCGATGAGCCGTACATCAGCGCCTACTTCGCCTCGCCGTCTCGCGCCGATCGGCTCGTCGAACTGCTCGGCACCCGCGCGACGCTGACCCCGCAGGCGATCGCCGGATTCCAGGATGACACCACATCGAAGCCGGCGCGGACGTGGGCACGATTCCTCGAGGGCCACGGCCCGTTCGCCGGCGACGCAGAACGCGCGCGCGCGCTTCTCTCAAACTGGGACGGCAACCTCCTCCCGGAGCGAGCCGAGCCATTGCTGTACGCCTACTTCCGCCGGGCAGTCATGCACGAGCTCTTCGTCCCCCTCATCGGCGAAGACGCCTGGGGATTCCTCACAACCGATCTGAACCCCGGATTGGGCCGCATTGCCGCCGGCCTCGTGGCCGAAATCGTGGCGCACCTGCCGGACGGTGCGCAGCCACCCGATGGCCGCTCGTGGGCCGCTGTCCTTCGCCCGGCGCTGGAGACCGCGTGGCGCCGGGCCTCAGCGCTCGCCGGGTCGGACTTCGCGTCCTGGCGGTGGGCCGACCACCACCAGACAGGGAGCCGGAATCCGCTGAGCGCTGTCTTCCCGGATGCCGGGCTGGACCCGCCGCGGATCGTCATCGGCGGGGATGCCGACACCATCAAGAACGCGGGCTACGGTATCAGCGGGAAGCGGGACTTCGTCATCAGCCAGACTTCCGTGTATCGCCAGGTAGTCGATTTCGCCGCGCCGGACGAGGCCTCATACGTCATACCCGGCGGCGTCTCCGGTGATTCGCGGAGCCCCCACTTCGCCGATCAGTTGCCGCTCTGGGCTGCCTGCGAACGAATCCCGATGCATCGGCTCGCCGGGCAGGCGGCCGCCGCCGCGGTGTCGGAGATACGCCTCCGGCCCTAGCCGCGCCAGGGTTCAGACGTTAAAGAGGATGTTGAGGATGTCACCGTCCTGGACGATGTACTGCTTGCCTTCGGTCCGGAGGAGGCCTCGCTTCTTCGCCTCTGCTTCGGAACCACAGGCGACCAGGTCTTCGAAGCGGATCACCTCTGCCCGGATGAAGCCCCGCTGCAAGTCGCTGTGGATCTTGCCCGCCGCTACCGGGGCCAATGATCCGCTCGCCACAGTCCACGCCCGGCACTCGTCCGGCCCTGCGGTGAGGAAGCTGATGAGGCCCAGCAGCCCGTAGCTCAAGCGAATCGCGCCGGCCATCCCGCTCTCGGTGACACCCGCAGATGCGCGGAATTCCTCCGCTTCCTCGTCGCTCAGCTCGTTCAAATCCATTTCGAATTTGCCGCAGAAGACGGCCACGTCCATGCCGGTCTTCCGGTACTTCTCCTGGCACTTCGCCTCGATGGCGTCGCGTTCCGACATCTGGCCTTCGCCGATGTTCACCACGAGCATCAGCGGCTTCGCCGTCAGGAACTGCGAGCCTTCCAGGAGCTTTTCATCCTCTTCGGTGAGCCCCTGTTCCCGGAGTGGCTGTTCGTTTTCGAGCCCCGCCTTCATCCGCGAGAGCAGTTCCTTCAGGCGTTGCATCTGGTCGCGCTCGCCTGCCTTCACCGACCGCATTTCCGTTTCGAGCCGCTGCAGCCGGCGTTCGATGATCGACAGGTCGAGGAATGCAAGCTCGAGGTCCATGGTCGCAATGTCGCGGTCCGGGTCGATGCTGACTTCTGGGTGCGGCACGGCATCGTCTTCGAACGCCCGCACCACGTGGATCAGGGCATCCATCCGGGCCAGGTCATTGATGAACTTCCCGGCAGGCCCTTCTCCCTTGCCGAAGCTCTCGCCCGCCGCCGGGAAGTCGACGTACTGGATCGTGGCGTAGGTCGTCTTCTTCGGCTTGTAGAGCTCGGCGAGCCTGTCGACCCGCGCATCGGGCACGTTCACGACCCCGACGTTCGGCTGGGCGGAGGAACTGTAGGCGCCGACCTGTGCGCTTCCCCGCGTGACGGCGTTGAACACCGTTGTCTTGCCGGAGCGGGCGAGTCCAATAATGCCGAGTTGCATCCCTACAGAGTGCGGCGCGGCGGGCCAACGGCCAACGCCACCGATCACTCAGTCATTAAGTCAAGGCTAACTATTCGCGAGAGATGGATTGACGCTTGATGGCGGCAGTCCGGAGAATGCCCGAATCTTGGCCGGTCAGCCGGTTTCTCGGCCCATGCCGAATGGATGAGGGGTTATGGCGCAGTACCTGGCCAAGCGGCTCCTCGCCTCGCTCCTGGTGCTCTTCGTCATTAGCATCCTCGTCTTCGTAGCCGTCAGGGCGATCCCCGGCGATGTCTGCCGCATCGTCCTGGCGACCCCGGATGTCGATGAGGCACAGTGTGCCGCGATCCGGGAAGAACTCGGCCTCGATGACAACGTCGCCACCCAGTACGTCAAATACATGGGCGGCGTCCTCACTGGAGACTGGGGCAAGCAGCTCATTTCCAAACGCGACGTCTGGACCGAGATCCGGTCTCGTATCCCGCTCACGCTCGAATTGACCGTCCTTGCGACCGGTTTCGCGATCCTCATCGCCATCCCCATCGGCGTGATCTCCGCAGTCAAGCAAGACACTCCGATCGATTACGTCCTCCGCTTCGTTTCCATCGGCTGGCTGAGCATCCCGGGCTTCTGGTTGGGCACCATGCTCATTGTCTTCCCCGGCAAGTGGTGGGGTTACACGCCGCCTGTGGGCTACGTCGATTTCTGGGAAGACCCGCTCAAGAACCTGGAACAGCTGTACTTGCCGGCGTTCAGCCTCGGCCTTGCGCTCTCCGCGAGCCTTGCCCGCGTTATGCGTTCGGCCATGCTCGAAGTCTTCCGCCAGGACTACATCCGCACCGCCCGCGCGAAGGGCCTCCGCGAGTACTCCATCATCGTCCACCACGCACTGAAGAATTCGATGATTCCCGTCATTACCCTCTTCGGCCTTCAGGTTGGCGTCCTCTTTGGTGGCACGGTCGTCCTCGAGGGTATCTACAGCCTCCCCGGGCTCGGCCTGCTCACCTTCCAGGCGGTGACTATCAAGGATTACCCCCAGGTCCAGGGGGTTGTGCTGTTCTTCGCCGCGGTACTCGTCACTATCAACCTGCTGGTCGACCTTAGCTACGCCTGGTTCGATCCGCGGATCAGGTACTCGTAGATGGCAACGCAGGCAGTGACGAACCCGGTCCCTGTGGCCGATTTGCGCCGCCGTCCTGGCAGGTCGGCTTCCCTTCGGCGCATCGCCAGGAAGAAGCCCGTCGGCGCAATCGCGGCCGTGATCTGTCTCCTCCTCATCCTCATCGCGATCAGCGCCGACCTCCTCGCCCCACAGGGCGCGAACCAGATCGATCCGCTCAAGAATCCGCGGCTGCTCTCCCCGTCGCTCAGTCATCCCTTCGGCACAGACAACCTCTTCCGCGACGTCTTCACGCGCATCGTCATCGGCAGCCGCATCTCGCTCGGGGTGGGCTTCACGGCGGTGTTCATCGGGACGGTGATTGGCGCTTCGCTGGGAATCGTCAGTGGCTACTTCCGGGGCAAGACCGACCTGGTTGTCAGCCGCGCGATGGAAGTCGTCCTTGGGTTCCCGCCGCTCGTGCTGGCCATCTTCATCCTCGCCATCTTCAATACCTCGAAGGGGTACAGCTTCCGGTCCTTCCTCCTTCTCAGTTTCGCGATCGGCGTCATCATCGCCCCGACCACCGCCCGGATCGTCCGCGGCTCGGCGTTGTCCATCCGCAACTTGCAATACGTCGAGGCGGCCGAGTCAATCGGGAACACCTCATTCGGGATCATGCGGCGGCACGTCCTGCCCAACGTCGTGGCCCCGATCATCGTTATCGCGAGCATCCAGATCGGAAACGCCATCCTTGCCGAGGCGGCGCTCAGCTTCCTCGGCCTCGGTATCAGCGATGCCTACCACCCAAGCTGGGGCACGATGCTCCAGGAGGGCCGGCCTGTTTGGCTCGAGGCATGGTGGATGTCCGTTATCCCCGGCGCCGCCATTGCCTTCGCCGTTCTCTCCTTCAATCTCTTCGGCGACGCACTCCGCGATGTCTTGGATCCGCGCTTGAGGCAGTCGTCGTAATCACAATGGGACAACGCGGCCATCGCGCCGCTCACTCCAGGGGAAACTAAAAACCACATGGCAGAATCTGACAACTACTGGCTCCGACGAAAGGTCAGCCGGCGCTCCGCCCTTCGCGGCTCGGCGCTGGCCGGCATGGGCGCCGCCACCTACGCGCTCGTAGGCTGCGGCGACGACGATGACGACGACGATGGCGGCAACGGTGGCGGCGTCCTGCCGACGGCCCAGGCTTCGCCCACGGCGGCAAAGACACCCGTCGCCGGTGGCTCCTTCTCCTTCCAGATCTCGTCCAATCCGCCGAGCCTCGACCCGTACACCCAGACGAGCTTCGTCACGGCGTACAACCACGGGCTCAGCTACTCGAAGCTTTTCCGCTTCAAGGCTGGCACCCCTGACGTCGCTCCGGCCGACAACACGATGGAGACCGACCTCGCCTCGGCGATGCCGGAACAACCGGATCCGCTCACCTTCATCATCAAGATCAAGCCCGGCGCGAAGTTCCAGAACGTCGCCCCGGTGAACGGCCGCGCGGTCACTTCCGACGACATTGTCTACGCGCTCGACCGCTACAAGAACTTCGAAAAGTCCGTGCACAAGACCAGCCTCTCCTTCGTCGACAAGCTGGAAAAGGTCGACGCCGGCACCGTCAAGATCACGACGAAGCTCCCGTATGCCGACTTCGTGAACTACCTCGGAGGCAACATCGGCGCATGGATCTCCCCGAAGGAGCTGGCGGAGAGCCCGGACGCTGCCACGAAGATGGTGGGCTCGGGCCCCTTCATCCTCGATGAATTCAAGACCGGTGTAAGCCTCAAGTACAAGAAGAACCCGGACTACTTCGACAAGCCCTATCCCTACTTCGATGACGTCACGGCCTTCGTCGTCACGGATCAGGCGAAGCGCGTCGCCGACTTCTCCTCCAAGCAGGTGAACCTCACCTGGCTCTTCCTTCCCACTGAGCGCGACCAGCTCAAGAAGGAGCGCTCCGATGCGAAGTCGGAGGAGACCCAGGGAATCGGTCAGTACATCTACCTGCGTACCGACCGCCCGCCCTTCAACGACAAGCGCGTCCGCCAGGCAATCTCGATGGGCCTCAACCGGCCGGCCATCCGTGCCGCTATCTCCAAGGGGGAAGGCGTCGACGAGCAGCTGTATCACGTCGGCTTCCCGTTCGCCCGCCAGGTGAAGGACCTTCCCGCTGCCCAGGCCAAGCTCTGGCAGCACAATATCGCTGAAGCCAAGAAGCTGATGGCCGCCGCGATTGGCGAAGGCAAGACCATCGACACGACGTGGGACCACGCCGACGCCGCGATCTACACCCAGGCCTACGTCGATACCGCGACGCTCGCCCAGGCTCAGCTCAAGGAAATCGGCATCAACATCAAGGACCAGACGGCCCCCTATGCCCAGTACATCTCCACGACCTACCAGGGTCAGTACGAAGGCATGGGCCACAGCCCGCGGGCGGTCCCCTACTGGCTCGACTTCGTGACCGAGCGCTTCACCATGAAGCCCGCCCGGGGCCGCATCAATCTCAGCTACGTGAACGACCCGAAGCTTGAAGACCTTCTCGACAAGCAGCGCGGGCAGTTCAAGCAGGAGGAACGCCTCCAGACCGTGAAGCAGATCGAAGAACTCGTCGCCGAGGAGCAATACGAGATCTACTTCTCGACTGACACGCGGACCTACTTCTGGGACAAGGATATCGAGAACTACCGCCCGACGGCGTGGTTCCCGTACACGCACCTCATGAAGACGTGGCGCGGCAAGGCCTGACCTGCCCGTCCCTTCGCAAGACGACCGGAGGCGCCCGAAAGGGCGCCTTTCTGGTTCCGGGGTGCGCCGCGCGATGGGGCCGGCCGAATTCCGGCGAGCGGATTCCCGTTCGGGCGTCAGCCGACCAGCCGGCGCGGGAGCGCGCCTTCCAGCTCCAACAGGGCGGACTTCATCGCTAGACCCCCGCCGAAGCCGTGGAGAGAACCATCGCTGGCAACCACCCGATGACATGGCAGCCAGAGCGGTATCGGGTTCGCCCCGACGGCCGCCCCAATCGCGCGAGGAGCATCCGGCTCCCCAACATGGCGTGCGAGCCAGCCGTAGCTGCGCGTCTCTCCCCGGGGGATGTCTCGGAGGGCTAGCCATGTCTTCCGCTGCAGTTCCGAGCCAGTCGTGAGCTCGACCGGGTACTCTTCGATAGGCGCCGGTTCACCGGCGGCGTAGGCAACCAGCAGCGTGGAGACCGTTGTGGAACTCGGGTGGGCGCCGGGTCTGGCGCCGAACGCCCGCAGTTCGCCGAGAGCGGCGTCCTCTGTCCTGTGGAACAGCGTCGCATAACGGATACCGCCGCGCCCGAGCGCGACACCGGCCCAGCCCATCGCCGTTTCGGTCACGATAGCGGCCAGATCAACCATGCGAGGTCAACGTGCCGTCCGCGGGTCGGTAACGGCCGCTCACGTCTTCTTCCGCGGTTTGCGGCGCAACAGCTTCGCAGCGAGCGCTCCGCGGAGACTGTTGTACGAACTCTCAGCGTCGGCGTCGTCGATGCGGACGAGGTCCGGGCGGCCGTACCGAGACTCTTCGTAAGCGTCCGAAAGCTGGATCGCATCGCTTTCGCGGTCGATCGAGCGCCCCATCCGCCGGGACCATTCCCGCGGGGTCTCGGATGGTCTGCTGCCCAGTTTTGCCCAACCGGCCAGCCGCTGCGTCTTGGCCCAGAGCCGGCCCCGGCCATCGAGCTCGCCAAGCCCCCAGTTCCAGGCCATCCGCCCCGCCACCGCCATCGCCACGAAAACGGCGAGGATGCCGGCGAGGCCGATGGCGAGCGGCCAGGGGAACTGACCGTTTACCACCGGCTGTTCCGCCAGTGCGCCCTGCGGAGAGTTCGGGTCGATCTCGATTCCGTCGGGAATCGGGTCGAAGACATCGCTGAAGTCTGGGACGAACGGCTCTTCGCCCGATCCGAACTCCACCGATCCGAGCCCCCCGGCGCCGCCCGAAGGCCGGTCGGCGGTTGGGTTGAAGTTGATCCAGCCATACCCGGGGAAGAAGACCTCCACCCAGGTGTACGCGTTGTCCTTGCGGATGACGTAGCTCGTCTCGTCGCCCGTCTCCGGGTCCAGCGCGTAACCCACCGCCAGCCGGCAGGGGATACCCTCTGTCCGCAGCATCACGCACATCGCGGTCGACTGGTAGTCGAAGTAGCCGCGCTTCAGCTCGAACAGGAGGAATTCAGCGGCATCGCGTCCCGGCGGCGGTGACGGTACTGCCAGGTCATAGGGCATCTGGCGGAGGTACTCCTCGATCGCCTTCGCCTTTTCGTACGGCGTCTGCAGGCGCCGGTCATTGATAATTCGGTCCGTTTCGGCACCGACGCTCGCGGGGAGGTTCTTCGGCAGTTGCAGGTAGCGTTCCTTCACCCAGTCGGGGTAGTCGCTCGATGCGGCCAGGAGTTGCTCCGCCGTCGCCCGGCTCGTCGAGCCGATGGCCACGTAGGTATCCTTTTCGTTCAGCCCGCGCCGGCTGCGCATCTCCTCGATGTCGCCGGTGAATCCATCCGGGTGCTCCACTAACGTATCGATGTTCGCCCCGAGTGGTGTGCCCGGCGTTAGCAGTGTGCTTTCCGGGTCGAGGATCGTCACCCGGAGGATCGAGAGTTCCCGGGCGCCATACGACTCCTGGATCTCCTCGTCGGCGGCGAGCGTACGCGCATCCACCCGCTCGATGTCCCGTCCCGTGGACTTCCAGCCAGCCCCCGTGTAAGTGTCATAGCTCGTTGCTCGAATCAGGCCGGCTTCTGGACTGTTGATTTCGAACAGCTGCTTCGTCCCGAGTTTCACCTCCCCCTGGATCGGAAGGGTGTCACCGAAACTGTGCAGTTGCGCGCCCTTTCGCGAGTCGATGTTGTGGAACAACCTCACGAGCGTGTCCGACTGATCCGTGACGGGTTTCGCGATGACGTCAAACGCGCCCTCTATCGCCTTCGCCTGGTTGCCGAGCGGCAACATCCACGCGGCGACGATGAGCCCGATGGTTGCCGCCACCGTTAGCTGGATGGCGCTGACACTGATGAACTCGGGGTACTCCACCCCTTCCTTGCGCCACTGCAGCTGGCTCTTCTGGAGGTGGAGGCGGGCGATGAGGATGATCGCGCCGAACAGGAAGATGATGAACGCCTCTGCCGGCTTCCCTTCGAGGAAGCTGATGTTCGAGAGCAGGATGACTCCGCTCGGCACGACCGCCAACCAGGCGTTGTGCCAGCGGAACAGGCACGAGGCCGCGAAGTACGTTGCCAGGAAGAGGAGGGAATGGACCAGGGCGACGAACGGCAGGTTGTCATTGCTGATGTCTCCCGCGCGCACCACCTGGTACCACTCTTCCATGCGGACGCGGAAGTCCGCGAGGCGCTCGCCCATCGTCAGCCCATCCGCGTAGCTCTGCACGGCCAGCACGACGATGATCGCGCCGAGCAGCAGCGCGACCGGGTGGATGATCGCCGCGTAGTACCGGATTCGCGCCGCGATCATGCCGATGAGCAGTCCCGCGAGAGTCGTCGGGACGAACGAGGGCATGCCCGGCACCCACCGGGCGTTCTGGAGCGAGACGGCGACCGCCAGGAAAGTGATGACGGCCGCGAAAAAGGTCAGCCAATCCTCCCAGCTCATGACAAGGCGCGGCGCCTTCAGCGCAGCTGCCCCAAGCCGGCGCGATGCGGGGCGCTCCAGGGGAGGGTTTATGCTCGCCACGCGTTTGCTCCGCTCGATGTTGGGCTCAGCGCCAGCCCAAGGTCGTCTCCGCGCCGCACCACGTACGTGAGGATATCGCTCGCCGTCAGTTGCCCAAAGAGCAGGAGCGGAGAGCGGGTGTCGCCGAAGGTGCTCGGGTCGATGAGGACGACGGCCGCGCGTACGCCTCGCTGCGTGAGCGACTGGACCGCTGTAAGCCACGAGTCATCCGTGGATGAAGTGATCACGACGAGTGTCGTATGGCGTCCGAAACGGCGCTGCTCCTCCATCAGGAGGTTGCCGAGGGGGGCATCCCCGACGGCATTCGCTGTGGCCAGCGACTCCAGGATCCGCGTGAGCTGTTGCTGGCCGCGTTCCGGTTCCAGGACGCTCAGGTCGCGGCCGAAGGTCATCAGGCCCACCGGGCGGTTCCCCACGACGTAGTGCCGGGCAATGCTCGCGGCGATGCGGACGCCGTACTCCTCGGTGCTGTCGTCTTCGCGTCCGGCGTTTACCCGCTTTTCGAGGTCGATCACGATCCAGATATCGCTCGCGGGGTCGAGTTCGAACGTCTTCACCATCATCTCGCCTGTCCGCGCGGTGCTCTTCCAGTGGATCCGGTTGAACGCATCGCCCGGGGCATACTCGCGCACACCCGAGGCGTTCGGGGTCACGTAGTGCGTCCGCCGCCGGAAGCGCCCTTCGCCGGGCAGGTTCGCCGGCGGCGCCTGGAAGTGGGGGAGGTCGACAACCGGGGGATAGACGAGGATTTGCTGCTGTCCGCCAACCAGGCGGACCCGCCGGAAGAGACCGAAGGGGTCCGACGCCGTGACCCGGAGTGGCCCCCAGTCAAAGAGGCCGCGGCGGCGCAACGGCGTATTCACGATCCAGTTCCGGCTGCGTCGCGGCGGGATGATGACAACCCGCTTGGAGCGGTGGCCGGGGAGGTCGCTGGGGTCTTCGACTTCGAGCCACACTTTTGGCAGGAACGAACGGTTGCGGACTTCGATGATCTCCTGGGCGTCCTGGCCCACCTGGGCCCGGGATGTCTTGCGATCCACATCGGCATCGATGTCGCGTGTGTTCCACCAGACGAGCAGCCACGCCAGCGGCACGGCGATCGCGATGATGTAGACCAGTCGGAACAATAGCCAAAAGCCCGTGCCGAAGGCCGTGAACATCGAGACCAACAGGATCGCGATGACCAGCGAGAGGATCCGGCGTTCGGGGCTGAACAGCGTCCGCACGGTCCGTATCACGGGTGATTACACCCTCGCCCGTGCGCCCGGCACTGGCACCCGCGAAAGGCACTGAGCGACCACGTCGGCCTGGGTCATGCCCTTCACTTTCGCGCCGGGGCTCACGATGACGCGGTGGGCGAGCGTGAAGAGCGCGAGTTCCTTCACATCATCTGGTGTCACGAAGTCGCGGCCTTCCAGCAACGCCTTCGCCTGTGCAGTCCGGAAGAGCGCCAGCGAACCGCGAGGGCTTGCCCCGAGATACACGGCCTCGTGCTCTCGCGTCGCGTTCGAGAGCTGGACGATGTACTGCTTGATCAGGGGGTCAACGTAGATTTCGCGCACGGCCTTCTGCAACTGCAGGATCTCGGTCGCATCGGTCACTTGCTGGAGCGATTCGATCGGGTGGGCGGTCTGCTGCTGATCGAGGACCAACACCTCATCGGTCGGGCTGGGATAGCCCAGATAGATCCTGATGAGAAAACGGTCGAGTTGCGCCTCCGGGAGCGGGAACGTCCCTTCGTACTCGATTGGGTTCTGCGTCGCCAGCACCATGAACGGTTGGGGCATCTTGTAGGTAACGCCATCGACCGTCGCCTGGCGCTCTTCCATCGCCTCGAGCAGCGCCGACTGCGTCTTGGGCGTCGCCCGGTTGATCTCGTCGGCGAGGACGATCTGGGCGATGATGGGCCCTGCCCGGAACTCGAAGTCGCCAGTCTTCTGGTTGTAGATCGAGACGCCGGTGACGTCGCTCGGGAGCAAGTCCGGCGTGAACTGGATTCGCCGGAACGAACAGCCGGTCGAGACCGCGATCGCCCGCGCGAGCATCGTCTTCCCAACGCCCGGTACGTCTTCGATGAGCATGTGGCCGCCGCAGAGCAGCGCTGTCACGGCGAGCCGCAACTCCCGTTGCTTGCCCACGATGACGTGTTCAACGTTCGAGATGATCCGCTCGGCGACGATCTTTGGGTCTTCCACGCAGGCGTGACTCCGGCAGGGCAGTCCGGGCCGTGGCGGGCCAAACCGGTGCCACGCGGCTCCCCTGTTAGTGGCCCGGATTATAGCAACCTACCACCGGGCTCCGGTTAAGCGGCTTACCAATCGAAAGCGGGCGGGTTACGCCCGAAGGGCGCGCTCGGGAGTCGCCGAAGCTCGCAATGCCAGGTAGGTCAAGGGGGCGCAGGTGCTCACCAGGAACCCGCGAGCAAGGGCCACCGGAATGTCCTTCCGGAACACGCCGAGGGCTATCCCTCGGTGGAAGATCGCCTCCAGGCGCTGGTCCGAAGTGAACTCGACGAAGCGGTCCTTCATCTCCTCGGTGAACGCGCCGGCGATCATGGCCGAAAGCGCCGGGCTCCATCGCTCGAGAATGTGAAACATCCCCCGCACATACACGCCTACCGATTCGGCCGGGTCATCCAGGGCAAGGGCCTCATCGCGCACCGCGTACAGCCGCTGCAGCGTCTCTTCGACGACAGCCCGAAACAGGTCGTCCCTTGTCGCGAAATTGCGGTAGATGGTGCCCACGCCGACTCCGGCTCGCTCCGCGACATCCTTCACCTCGGCGCTGCCACCGCGTTCTGCGATCACTTCGACCGCGGCATCGAGGATTTTCTGGCGATTGGCGCGCGCGTCAGAACGCTCGGGTGCATGGCCCATGGGCTTCCCCTCTCAGCCGGAAGCATACCATGGATAAACCTGAACCGGAATTCCGATTCACATACTCGATAGCCCTCTCTTCCCCAGGACTGCACTTTGCCAGCCTGGTCTTTTCAGGCGCATACTGGTGGAAACGGAATTTCGATTCCGGAAAACCAAACCACCCAAAGGTATGAGGCGCGAGCCACGACCTGACGGCTACGGTAGATCATCAGCAAGTTCCAATTCCTGGGGGAGTGCCACTTTGGCCGCACGCAAAGCAGCAACCACAAAGCCGTCCACGCTCGAACGCTGGGCACGATTCACACACCGCCGTCGCGGCACCATCCTTGGCCTCTGGGTCGTCGCTGTGGCTGTACTCATGTTCGGCATGAGGCAGTACGGTGGCGAGTTCACCGGCGACTTCAGCCTGCCCGGCTCTGAATCCCAACGCGCCCTGGACCTCCTGGAAGGCCGGTTCCCGGCCCGTGCCGGCGCCGAGGCTGACCTGCTCTTCAAAGACGCCCGAGGCATGAACGCTCCCGAGGCGAAAGCCATCGCAGACCAGGTAATCTCCGAACTGGCGGCGAACGAGCTCATTGCCGAGGTCGAGTCCCCCTATGAGAATCCGGCATTCATCTCCCGCGACGGGACTATCGCCCGGGCGGTCCTCCGTTTCAACGGCCGCCAGGACGACATCGACAGCGCGGCCGCCAAAGAAATCATGAACATCGTCGATGCCTACAACGGCAAGGATGGAGTCCAGGTCGAGGTCGGCGGCGATGCGATCATGTTCAACGAGCAGCCCGAGTTCGGCTCAGAAATGCTCGGCATGCTCGCGGCAGTTGTCATCTTGATGATCGCTTTCGGGTCCGTCGTGGCGATGGGGCTCCCGATCGCCTCAGCGCTCTTCGGACTGTTCTCCGGGTTCGCGTCCATCGCCCTGCTCGCGAACTTCCTCGGCTTCCCCGAGTTCAGCGGTCAGTTCGCGGCGATGATCGGCATCGGTGTCGGCATCGACTACAGCCTCCTCGTGGTTACCCGCTTCCGCGAGGGGCTCCACGCAGGGCGCCCAGTCGAGGATTCGGTGGTTATGGCCGTCACCACCGCCGGCAAGTCAGTCATCTTCGCCGGCGTCGTCGTCGCCATCGCGTTCCTCGGCCTCTTCGTCATGGGGCTTCCGTTCATCGCCATGCTCGGGACTTCCGGCGCCATCGTCGTCCTCCTCGCAGTCGTCGTCGCGCTTACCATCACTCCGGCGCTCCTTTCGCTCGTCGGCCATCGGATCGATAGCTGGAAGGTGCCGTTCTTGCACCAGACCGAAGGCGTCGACCCGAGTAGCCTCTGGTACCGGCTGAGCCGCCGCATCCAGCGCCACCCGCTGCCCTTCGCGCTCGCCGCGGCAGGCACCCTCCTGGTGATGGCATCGCCCCTCCTCGTGATGGACCTCGGATTCACCGATGCAGGAAATGGCAGCACAGAACTTCACAGTCGCCGCGCATACGACCTGCTGGCTGAAGGCTTCGGGCCAGGGTTCAACGGCCCCATCGTCGCCGTTGTCGACCTCGGAGAAGACGCGAAGGAGTCCGTCCAAGAAGCGTTGGCAGTGATCGCAAAGGACCCGGGCGTGGCCGCTGTTTCACCGCCGTTCTTCAACGAGGGCGGCGATACCGCCGTCTTTTCCATCTTCCCGACGACCAAGCCCCAGAGCGACCACACGACCGACCTGGTCAACCGGTTGCGCTCGGATGTCCTCCCCGGGCTCGAAACGGGCGGCGCCGACTATTACCTCTCCGGGTCGACCGGCTTCAACATCGATGCCGCCAACCAGATCCAGGAACGCATGCCCCTGCTCTTCCTGGGAGTCATCGGGATGAGTTTCATCCTCCTCACGGCAGTCTTCCGCTCGGTCGTCATCGCGATCAAGGCCGCGATCATGAACCTGCTCAGCATCGGCGCCGCCTACGGAGTCCTCGTTGCCATCTTCCAGTGGGGCTGGGGAGGTAACCTCATCGGGGTCGACAAGGGCCCGGTCGAAGTCTTCTTGCCGATGATGATGTTCGCCATCCTCTTCGGGCTCTCGATGGACTACGAGGTGTTCCTCATCAGCCGCATCCGGGAGGAGTACCTCAACGGCGCAGACACCCCAACCGCGGTGGCCAATGGCCTTACGGCGACAGCCCGCGTGATTACGGCTGCAGCCGCGATCATGGTCACCGTCTTCCTCGCTTTTGTCCTCGGGCCAGACCGGGTGATCAAGGAGTTCGGGATCGGTCTCGCCACCGCCATCCTGGTCGATGCAACAATCGTCCGCCTGTTCCTTGTCCCCTCGACGATGGAACTGCTGCGCGATGCCAACTGGTGGATGCCGAAGTGGCTCGACCGTCTCCTCCCGGACATCAATGTCGATGGCCCGCACGATGCCCCCGTCGCATCGGGCGCAGGTGCCGGCGGCAAGTAAGCCGCTTCACCCCGCTCAACAACAAGCGAAGGACCTCGACGTCAACGTAGGGGTCTCTTCATGTCCAGCGGCCATCGTTGAAAGAGCCAGATTGCGTGACGGTGCCATGCGAGCCCCATCGATGGTCTCGGATCCGGCGGGTAGTACGATTCGCCCTCGAAGCCACCAGTCCACCACAATTCCCCCGATGGACTGGGTTACTGCCGCCCGCGAACTCGCTGCCACTTTCGCCCTTCGTGCCCCTGAGCACGACAGGGCAGGCTCGTTCCCCTTCGAGAACTTCGCGGACCTCCGCGCAGCCGGATTCTTCGGGTTGACCGTGCCCGAACGCTTCGGCGGCGCCGAAGTCCCGCTCGCCACGTATCTCGCTGTGCTGGAGGCGCTCGCCAGGGGCGATGGTTCGACGGCGCTCGCCTTCATGATGCACCTGAAGACCTTTGGGCAGGAGCGCGACGCGCCTTCTTACCCTCCCGAATGGTTGGACCAGATGGCCCGCGGCGCGCTCGAGCATGGTCACCTGGTCAACACGGTCGCGACTGAAGAGGGGCTTGGCTCGCCCGCTGGGGGCGGGCTCCCGGAGACCGTCGCGATCCCGAGTGGCGACGGCTGGCTGCTGGATGGGCGCAAGACTTTCGCGACGCTCGCTCCCGTACTCCACTACTTCATCGTCCTCGCTCGCGTCCCGGTTCCCGAAGGAGAGGCACCGCGAGTCAGCAACTTCATGGTGCTCCGCACTGACCCCGGTGTGCGCATCGAAGCGACATGGGACAGCCTGGGCATGCGCGCCACCGGTTCCCACGATGTGGTTTTCGACGGCGTTCGGCTTTCGCCGGAGCGCCTATTGAACGGTCGAGCCCACGGCGCTGGCGACGCACGTGGCGGCGCAGGCATGGCGTGGTTCGCCCTCGGCATCTGCGCGGTCACACTCGGCGTGGCCACGGCCGCACGAGACTACGCAGTGACCTACGCACGTGAACGCACGCCGAACTCCAACCGCACGATTAAGGACTACCCGGGCGTGCGGACGCGGATCGCCAGGATGGACCTGCTCATCCAGCGCAGCCGGGCGCTGATGGATGACGCCTGCCGGGCATGGGAAGCCGGGTCGTCCGAAGGTATGCCCGTCCTCAACCGGGTTGCCGTCGCCAAGATCGAGGCCCTGAATAGCTGCATCGAGGCCGTTGACCTGGCCATGCGAGTCGTTGGTGGCGTTAGCCTCCAGAAGTCCCGGCCCATCGAGCGGTACTACCGTGACGTTCGCGCGCCACTCCACAACCCGCCACTCGAAGACCGCGCTCTCGAGATGCTGGCCCGCAGCGCGCTCGATGAACCGATCGACCCTGCTGGGCCGGCGGAGTAACCCGCGTGTCTAGCCGCCGGGGACCTTGAAGTCCTTGCCGATCACGATCACTACGTCGGGGAGGCTGGAATCGGACTTGGAGAGCGTCACGATTTCAGATTCCGGGACCCCCATCCACTTCGCGATATCCTTCGCGAGTGCTTCTTTGTCGTTTCCGTAGAGCGTGATGGTGGTGTGCGGCTGGGCCGCCTGGTCGGGGCCGAAGTACACCGTGGGCAAGCCCTTGCTGTAGGCAAGGTAGCGCCCGAGCGCCGCCGCTCGCACACTGCCGTCTTCCCCGTAACCGTTCTGGATCTCGACTGCCGAGGCGCTGTACTGGGACTTGGTGAACACCTGGCTCAGCCAGTACTGCACGTTCTCCGCGTCCCAGAGTTGGACTGCTGCGCCGCCGGGAGTCATATGGCCCGTCATTGTCGGTACATCGTTCACCGGGTCACCGAGGGAGTACGCCGCCAGCCGGCCGTTCGTATCTTTGAGCAGGGCCGCGTAGCCGGGCATCTTCGACTTTGGGATGTCCGTTCGCACGGTGGATGCGTAGGCGTCCCAGAGACCCAGGGGGTCGTTGAGCATCTGCAGAGAGAAGACTTTCGCCAGCGCCGCCTTCAACACGAGTTGCTGCCGCTTCACCCTCTTGAAGTCACTGTCGTACTCGCGGTGGCGTCCGAAGGCGACGGCATGATACCCGTCCAGTTTGTTTACCCCCGAAGGAAAACTCACCCACACCCCATTCAGGTCGTCGTCGCTATAGAACCAGTTCGGCACCGAAAGGTCGTACGGGATGTCGACTTCAACGCCGCCCACGGAGTCAACGAGCTTCTCCACTCCCTTGAAGTCCAGGACGATGTAGTGGTCGATCTCGATCCCGAAGTTCGCCTTCAAGTCCACCTTCAACTGATCGATTCCCGCGCTCACCGATTTCCCGTTGCGTACGCCCACCCCGAAGGAGGTGTTGATCCGGTCTTCGTACTGGAAGTCCTTCGTATGAATGTCGATGAGCATGTCGCGCGGGAAGCTCAGGACACTGCTCGTCTTCCCTACCGGGTCGATCGTGGCGACCATGATGGTGTCGGTCAGGTGGCCGGCGTTTTCATTGTCGGGGATTGGAAGCGGCTGCCCGTCGTTCCCGTAAGCGGGTCGGCGGTCCACTCCGAGTACCAGCAGGTTGATGCGCTTGTTGAAGATGCTCGCGTCGGACGGCGCTTTGATCGGCACAAGCGGCGTATCAAGCGCCGCCAGCGGCCGGATGATGCTCAGAGACGTCAGATCCTTGCCGGGAAACAGCGCCGGGGTGACTCGCGCCAGCAGGGCGATACTCGAGTACATCGACGCCAGCCCGAAGACCAGCAGCGCGAACACGAAAAGCAAACGTTGCATGGCGGAGATCGGCCTGGCCGCCGCGCGGGGATGCGACCGCTTTCTCTGTACCGGGATAGCCAGCGTCGACTCTTCGATGCGTGTCGCCACGAACTCAAACTATGCGGCCCACTCGCGAAGGGTCAATTGCCCCCACAGCCGGGAGAGCGCCCGGTTAAGCCGCCCCTTACCGGCTTCCGGGAATGACGAAGTCCGCACCTACGACGACGCTGATGTCCGGCGAGGACGTGTCGTCCGCAGACACGGGCTGCACCACCACACCGTCCTTCTGAAGCCCGAGCCACTCGGCGATGTCGTCTGCGGCCGAACGTTGCGCCTCACGGTGGAGGATGACTCTTGTCTTCGCCGATGCGGCGGCGTCGTCCCCGTAGTAGACCGTCACGAGGCCCTTTGAATAGACGAGGTACCGCCCAAGTGCCGCCGTCCTGGAGTTCCCCTGCTCGGCGTTCCCGAAGCCGTTCCGAAGCTCGACCACAGCGTCCGCGTGGCGCGTTACCGGGAAGGCGCGGGCAAGCCAGTACTGCACGTTCTCCGGGTTCCACTTGAGCACCGCAGCACCGTCTTCCATCGTGAAAGGGATCATCGTTGGCACGCCGTCCACGGGGTCGCCCAGGGAGTAGGTCAGCATGCTCCCGTTCGTGCGCTTCCCAATATCAGCCAGGCCGAGCATCGATCCCCTCGGAATGTCCGTCTTCACGAAGGAGTTGTAGGCATCCCAGAGCTCGAACGGGTCCCGGCCGATGATCCCGCTGGAAAAGGTCTTATCGACTGCCGCTTTCACCACCAGTTGCTGCCGCTTGATCCGGTAAAGGTCGCTGTCGCCTTCGCGGTTCCGCCCAAACGCGACGGCATGGTACCCGTCGAGGTGGTTTACCCCGGTTGGGAAGCTGATGTAGCGGGCGTGGAGGTCGTCGTCGCTGTAGTACCAGTCGTAGATCGAGAGCACTTCCGGTACGTCCACGGTCACGCCCCCGAGCGAATCGACGAGCCCTTCGACGCCCTTGAAGTCGATCAGGATCGAGTAGTCGATCTCGATCGCGAAGTCGTTCATCAGGTCCCGTTTCACCTGTTCGATCCCGGTTGACCGGCTGCCGCCGTCGTCCACGCCGATGCCGTAAGAGCGATTGATCCGTCCCTGGAAGCTCGATCCATCCTTCCGTGTGATCTTGATGAGCATGTCGCGCGGGAAGCTCAGGAGCGTGGTCTTCTTCGTGACCGGGTCGATCGATGCGACCATCACCACGTCGGTCAGGTACACACCGGTCTGGTCTTCACGGAACTCGTACTGGGGCCGCTTGTCAATGCCAAGGACGAGGACATGAATAGGGTCGGTGAACGAGCCGGTGGCTGAGGCGGAGGGGACGCTGACCACTCTGTCCAGCAATGCGACCACGCCTACGTTGTTCAATGAGCGGCCGGGGAAGAGCGCGGGTGTCACCCGGGCGAGCATGGCTACACCCGTGTAAGAAGCCGCGAGGAACAGCGTCAGGACGGCGAACGCGTAGAGCGCTCGCTGGCCTCCGGACGCCAGTGCCGGCGCCCTTCGAACCATCGAACCTGGTTGCCGGAGTGCGTATCCACCGCCCGCCATGAATTCCCACCGTCGCAGGCGGCGAGGCCACCGTCAATCCGAGGGAAACACCCGGTTACCCGCTCTCGCCCAGGAATTTGCCGACATTTTGCATGGTGAGGCTCGGCCTTTACCCCATGCCAAGCTGGTGCAGCCGGTCGTCGTCGATTCCAAAGTAGTGGCCAAGCTCGTGCAGCACCGTCTTTCGAACTTGCTCCCGGATCTCGTCATCGTCCCGGCAAACGGCTTCGATGTGCTCCTGGTAGATGCTGATCTTGTCGGGGGCGACCAGGTTGTAGTACTCGCCCCGTTTCGTCAGCGGGATCCCGTGGTAAAGCCCGAGGAGGAGACCGCCCGCGCCGAGCTTCGCCTGTTTTCGGTCGCGCGCAGTCGGCCGACGCTCGATCACGATGTCAACGTTGTGGACGCTCTTCAGGAGATCGGGCGGCAACGAGGCCACCGCCTCACGCACGAGCCGCCGGAATTCGGCGCGTTCCAGCGCGTTTACCGCTTCGCCGGGGAGGCGTTTTAGAGCGTCTTGAAACCCTCGCCGCCACGCACGGCCGCACGTTGGTGCTCGTCTTCCGCGCTCACCAGCTCCGCCAGCGCCTGTTCGGCTTCGCGGACGGATTCGGGATGGCCGCTATCCACAAGCCGGGCGTTCACCTCCCGCCAGGCCTCGGTCTCTCCGAGCGATCGGGTGAATCGCGGCCAGTAGACCATCACGATCTTCTCGGGTCACGGAAGCGCGGACGGATCTTGCGAAGGTTCGCGTATCGTTCCTGGACGCTCTTCACCGGTTCGACAAGGCGCACCGCGGGTCCGTCGATGTCGCTGCAGCGAAAGTCCAGGAGCAGCCGTTGGCCCACGGTGACGAATCTCAGGACGATGACTTCGTGGCTCCGGATCGTCGAGGCGATCTCGCCGAGGTCGATGTTGTAATCGTTATCCACCGTACGGCAGTGTACGGTGCGAGCGCCCGCCCGGCCACCGTCTCGCCTCTCAAAACACCCAACTGTCACCAAGAGCACAGCCACTCTGCCGATTACTTCAGTGATGGCGCTCTTCGGCAGGTCGACGGCACACCGGAAGGTGGAACGGCTCATTCGCGACGGTGTGGGAGTCCGCGAAGCATGCTGGCCCATCGATGCGGCAGGCTCTGGGACGGCCGATGCGCTCGTCGACGATGTCATTGGTTGGGTGCGCTCGTCCATGGGCGCCATGCGCCGCCCGTACGGTATCGACCACGTCGCGCTCGCGCTCGCAGCCCGCGATGAAGGCGGGCGGGTCGTCTGCAGCAACAGCCTCGGTGTCTTGCGGCCCGGGAGCTTCTACGCCGATGAGGGCGCCGAGCAGGTCCGGGCTTTCCTTGGCGATGCCAGCCGCGCGATGCACGGCCGGCCTGGCGAAATGGTCGGCGCGCTCCTGAGCCTGGGCGACATCGCCTTCGAACTCAACGCCCGTGCCGCCTGACAGGCGGTGATCGTTGCGCCACGAATCGGTACACTCCCACGCATGACCAGCGTTTCCGATCCCGCACGTGCTCGTGACCGCATCCAGTCGCAGATCGATAGCATCGGCCGCCTGCGCGGCAGTGGCCCCAACCCATTTGACTATGATCTCTGGAACAGCCGGACACTCGAAGTGCTTGGGGCGGTCTACGGGCAGGACTCCGCGGAAATGCACCGGTACATGGCGGAGGCCGGCGAACGCGGACGGCTTCCCGGCGTGCGGGGCCAGGCCGAGAACATGACCCTCAACATCCACGGCCCCTGGGGCATTCTGAAGCGGCTCGAACGCGCAGAAGCCGTCCTCGCAGACCTCGTCCGTTCCCTGTCCTGATTCAGCCGAGACCGGCCGGGATCAGGTCGATCCCCGGGTACTGTTCCTCAATGCCGGCCGCGATCCGCGCGAGACGCCTCCGGTAAGCCTCGCCCTGGATGTCCTCAGTCGTCATGATCACTGCGTCCTCGCGGTTGTCCGCGTAGTAGCGCTTTCGTGTGCCCACTTCGTAGAAGCCGAAAGAACGATACAGCCCCCGCGCCGCCTCATTCGAAACCCGCACCTCCAGGGTTGCCATCGTCATGCCATGTTCGATGGCCACGGCCATGAGTCCCGCCACCAGGATCCGGCCGAAGCCCTTGCGGCGAGACTCCGGCAACACCGCAACGGTTACAACGTGGGCTTCATCCACCATCAGCCATAGCCCCGCGAACCCGTCGATCCGGCCCGTCCCGGCATCCCGCAGGACGATGTACCGGGCCATCCCGTTCTGGGTGAGCTCCCGCTCGAACGCCGTCGCGGGCCATCCCGGAGAGTACGCGAGCTGTTCAACCGACATCACCTCGGTGGCATCCGCCGGGTGCATCATCGAGAGTGTGGGGGGAAGTTGGCTCACCGGTGCCATTTTCAGGCTTCACCGCCGCTGGAAACAGCACTCAGGAATCCTGGCGATGCGCCGATAACCATGACATGAACGGAGCGCCCATACCGGGCATGCCCGTGGTCGTCGTTCTGCGGACACCCAGACCGGTTCAGTGGCAGGGCGAAGTCGTCGCGGTGCGCGAAACGTCGTTGGCCGTCCGCGTGAAAAATGCCCCCGAGTCCTGGGATCCGAACGGCCCCTATGTCGTGATTTGCGGTACGCCGGGTTCCCGCCTGACGGCCCAGGCGCATCTCGTCGCGCGGAACGGCGAGGTGACGGCCTTCAAGGTTCTGGGGAACTGGAAGCCGCTGGACTTGCGCCGGGACCAGCGCTTCGCCACGGACTTGCGGGTCGAAGTCCGCTCAGTGCTTGGCAGTTCTCGCCAGCAGGGCCGCCTCATCGATGTCTCGCTCGGCGGGGCAGCGGCCGTCGTTGAGAGTCGCCCCGGCGGCAGCCAGGTCGAGATCGGCATCGCCGCCCAGGGCTACTCCGCCCGTCTCCTGTGCGACCTGGTCGGTTCCAGCCAGGTGGGTGACGAGACGGTCATTCACCTGCGCTTTAAAGACCTTACGCCGCCGCACCAGGCCTTCGTCCGCAACCTCGTCGCCTGGCTGCTCGAAACGGAAGAGCGCGCTTCTTAGTCTCCCCCGCCGAGCCACAGGCGAGTACCATGCGCGGCCGTGGCACTTCGAGCGTCCGATTTCGACCCCGGCCAGATCGTGCACGACTCCGACGATGGTGTCCTCGCATTCGCAGCGGCAGAACTCCGCGAACACCTCACCGGAGCGGGCGCCGCAGGGACGGTGCGCATTAGTCTGGCCACGGGCACTCGCGCTACCGATGGCTTCGTTGTAACCGCCGCGCCGTCCGCCATCGTGATCACCGGGGAATCTCCGCGCGGGACGCTGAATGGCGCGTACTGGCTCCTCGAAAAGCTCGGCTTCGCCTGGGTGCGGCCGGGCCAGGCGGGCACACGCTTCGTTCCCGGCCTGGCCCTGGCCGACGGCGAATACCGCGAGAGGCCGTCCTTCCCCCGGCGCACGCTCATCCTGGGGAACGACGCTCTCCACGACGACTGGCGGGACTGGCTTGAGTTCGCCAGCCGCAATCGCTACAACAGCCTCTTCGTTCACGATACGCCGCCGAGTGTGCTGGACCGCGGCGGCGCCACTCGGCCGTCCACAGCCGAGGGAGTCGCCAGCGATGGGCGGGGTTGGATGTTCGAACGATGGGACGCTGACGGGGCGGCTATCTGCCGGGAAGCGGCGCGGCGCGGCGTCGCGCTTCAGTTCGGCGGGCACCACCTCCCGGGCCTCCTCAGTCGCCAGCTCTTCGCCGAACATCCGGACTGGTTCCCCTTCCGCACGGAAGGTCGAGACGCCCGTTACAACCTCTGCACATCCAGCCCGGGAGCCATCCGGGAGGTCCGGGCGCGGGCGCGCGAGTTCTTCACGCGCTTCTCGGGCGCCGCTGTCTATCACCTGTGGGCCGACGACATCACCGGAGGAGGCTGGTGCTCGTGCGACGACTGTGGACGGCTGTCTCCGTCCGACCAGGCCCTCAGGGCAACGAATGTGCTGGCCGGGGTCCTGGCTGAAGTCGATCCATCCGCGGTGATCGCTCACCTCGCCTACCACGACACGATCGCGCCACCCAGGGAACCCACCCCCGCGGGCAACGTTACGGCGCTGTACGCGCCCCGAAACCGGAACTACGCATTTCCGATCGATGACGAGACATGTTCCAGGAATGCTGCGGGGCACTTTGCCGAGCTCCTGGGGCTGCGCGACACCTTCGCCGCCCGCGCCGAGTCTCTCGCCGTGTTCGAGTACTACAGCGATGCCGTCCTGTTTAAATGGATGGCCCCGCCGAGTCTCCGAGTTCTGCCTGCCGACGCCCGGGCCTACTGCCGCGCGGGCGTCCACGACTTCGGCAACCTTGCGGTTACGCCTCGCCCCTGGGTCGGTCCGGCGTGGCATGCCTGGTGGTTCGCGCGTTGCGCGTGGAACGCCGAGGCCGATGCATCGGCCGAACTCGCGGGATTCTGCCGCGCGTCGTTCGGCGAGGATGCGGACACGTTCGTCCGGCTGTACGAAGACCTCGACAGTGCCTATCGGTCGCTGCTCGATCTGGGTGAGCTCGAACGCATCCCGCGCCACGACGTGCTCGACTTTTCGGATACGCCGCGTTCGGCCCTCACCCGCAAAGCCGTCCAGCTTCGGGAAGCCATGAACACGATGAACGGGGCGGTTTCCCACCTCCCGATCGTTCCCGGCGGGCTTGGCAGTGCATTCCGCCAGGACCTCGCCGTACAGCTCGCTGCCGCAAACCACATCGCCTGCCGCGTGTCCGCCTGGGAGGCAGCCCTCGCTGGCCGCCGGGAAGAGGCCGAAACCGCGCTCTCACTCGCGCGTTTCCACCTCAGTGCCCTGGGGGACTGGGACCACACGCACACCCCGCCTGGCTACGCGAACCTCTCCCGGGGGATGTTGCGTGCTGCCGCCTGGCACACGGAGCGAGTTGCGGGCCTCATCGGATAGGGGCGGGCCTCACGGCTGCGGCAGGTCCAACGAGGCCTCGATCACATCGGAAATCACCTTCAGGCGTGTCTCGCCCGCAACGAAGACCGGTTTGTACTTGTTCTCGATCCGGTAGGGCACCAGGCGCACGGTTGCCAGTCGTTTCCCGTGGAAGGTCGCTTCGAGCAGGTATCCCTCGGTGTGTTCCGGCGTGTGCGTCTGGTCAAAGATGAAGTTGCCGAGCGCGTAGGCAATGAACGCGTCGTCCCGCACTTCGAGAGCCTGCACCCAGTGGGCCTGGTTGCCGACGACGAGGTCGGCGCCCGCATCGGCGGCGGCCCGGAGCGCCTTGATGCTTCGGGGGCTGGGTGCGTGGGTGTCCTCCGTGCCGCTCTGGATCTGCACGACGACCACGTCGACCTCCGCCTTCAGCGCTCGGATGCGTTCCTGGAGCCGGGAAACTCCGAGCAGCGAAGCGGGCTTGTAGAACGCGGGCTCGGCCGGGAGGTCGGCTTTCTCGTTGGCGTAACTGTCATCCAGCGGCGCGGTCCCCGGCGATGTGGCCGTCGCCTGCAAGTCCTCCGCCGCGATGTCGTCGAACCCCAGGATGCCGAACTTCAGGCCGTTCACTTCGAGGATGACCGGCGCGAGGGCCTCTTCGAGGTTCCGCCCGCCGCCTGCGGTCCTGATGCCGGCGGCGCTGAGCCTGGCGATGGACTCCAGCAGTGCCTGGCTCCCGCACGAGCCGCGCCCGCAGTCGAACGCATGGTTGGTGGCGACGGTCATCTCGTCGATTCCGGCGAGGGTTAGCGCCTCGATGACCTCCGGCGGCGACGTCAGGTTCGGGTACTCCATGACGATGCACAGGTACGGCTCTCCCAGCCCCTGGATCGAACCATCGAGCGAGCTCAGCGCCAGGTCTGCTCCCGCGAGGTATTCGCCCACCGGACCGCGCAATGCTGCGGCCCAGTCGCCGGTCGCTTTGATCGCTGCGAGCGAACAGCGCGACTGGAGCACATCGCCGGTGGCGACAATCCGGGTGACCTCGGGGAGCTTCGCCGCAATCGCCGTCTTGATGTCGCTGACCTCCGCACGGCCCCGGTCCGTGCGGCCAACAACCTGGATGCGTTCCACCAGGGGCCATTCCTCAGGGTCGCCGGTGCCACGCGCGATGTCATTGCCGTCCACTCCCAGTGCAACCATCTGCGGCGCCAGTTCTTCCAGGGGAACGATCGCGAACACCCCTGAGCCCGTCGACATCGCCGTTCTCAGTGCCGCATACCCGTCCACTACCGGTGCGAGAAGAGAGCCTTCGCCCAGGCCGTATCGCCCCGGTGTGTCACTTGCAGAAGCGACCACCTGGCGGATCCTGCCGGGTATCCCACCGGCCTCTCCCCAGTCGGTGATCTCGCCGCGCCAGATGCGCTCGAGCTGGTCCGAGGTCAGCGTGTCGATACCCGCACCGAGGGCCGCCACGGGCACGTAGTACCTCACCACCACCGACCCTTCGCCGTTCCCCGAGGCGAACTCGATGTCCGGGACCTTTCCGGCCTCGACCGCCTTCAGTCCCAGCGCGGCGCCGCCGTGCGGCAAGGGTCCGGCAAAGGTCAGACCTTCCCGCACTTCGGAAGCCGTTGTCGCGCCCGCGAGCGGAGCAACCCGGTCTCCCGTTTGGCCGTCGGAAATGGTGTCGAAGAGGACGAAGGCAAGGAAGCCCAGGCTTGCCGCCAGGGCGGCCACAGCCACGCAGAACCACGGTAGCCATGAGCTTCGCCGGTGTGCCACGGGCTCGCGCGTCATCTGGCAGATACTCGCCGCGACCGGCCATCGTGGTCAAACCCCGGGAATGCCGCGGTTCAGGCAGGGGGGCACGGCTGCCTCAGCTTGCTTTCGCGTACCACTTGTCGGGCGTGCCGCTCGCGCTCTCGATGAAACTGAACGCCTTCGCCAGCACGCGGTCGATACCGCCGCAGGCGGTTTCGACCTGTTCCAGTTCCGTCGAGAGCACGGGGACTTCGCCGATATCCATGTCGTAGCCGCAGAACAGGCCGTAGTGGAGCATCAGCTGGTTGGATTGGGAGACCACGCCGGCGAGTCCGTCCGCAGCGGCTGTGAGCGAACCATCATGGTGGCAACGGACCGCGTCAACGAGGTGCCCCGGGAACTTCCAGCGCTCGCCCAGCGCCTGGCCGATCTCGTCGTGCTGATAGCCCGTCGTCTCGAATTCGGCGTCATGGAGAGGGAGGTCGCCGCTGCGAGCGATGGCCACCGCCCTGGCGAACTCCTGCGGCATCACCTGCCGCAGCACAAGCCGTCCGATGTCATGGAGAATCCCGGCCGTGAATGCGTCTTCCGGCTTCGCGCCGAGCGTCTTCCGGGCGAGCGCCTCGGAGGCGACCGCCACGGCCACGCTGTGGCCCCAAAAGAGGTCAAGGTCGAATCCGTCATCGACCCCGTTCCGCTTGAATGCGTTCATCATGCTCGCACCCACCGAGACCTGGCGCACCTGTTTGAAACCCAGCATGACCACGGCTTCGCGGACCGTACTGATCCGCCGGGCGAAGCCGTAATACGCCGAGTTGCTGATGCGAATCAGCTTCGCGGTCAGCGCCTGGTCCGTCGCGAGGACCCCGGCGAGGTCCATCGCGCTTGTCTTGTCGTCTTCGGCCATGCTCATCACTTTGGCGGCCACAGCCGGAAGTGGCGGGAGATCGTCGACACGGTTCAGCAGTTCGGAAGCGTCCTTGCCCATCGCTAACTCTTTCGGCGTATTCGGGACCGCTCTGAACCCGTGACTTCGCGTGTCCGGCGCGGGAATCAGGGGAAACCCGTGTCCCACCGTCGCCTTCAGCGCCCAGCTTCACGTTTCTTGTCTCTCGTCGTCCGCCGGAGCAAACTCGGCGTCACCAAACCGAGGGTAGCCCCGTGCCCAACGAAGTCCGTATCGATAGCCTCGCAGATGTGACTCGCGGCCACGCCATGACGATCGGTGAAAGGATCGCCCTCGTCTGCGATGGCCGCGAAACGACCTTCGCCGAACTCGACCGGCGTGCCAGCAGAGTCGCAAACGGCCTCATCGCTGCCGGGATCGGACCACAGGCGCGTATCGGCTACCTGGACAAGAACTCCGACAGGTTCTTCGAAGTGCTGTTCGGTGCGGCCAAAGCGAACGACGTCATGGTCGCCGTGAACTGGCGGCTGGCGCCCCCCGAAATCGCCTTCGTACTCAACGACGCCAGGGCCGAGGTCCTGTTCGTCGGCAAGGAGTTCTTCCCAGTCCTCGAGGACCTGCTCCCCGACCTCAAGGACGTCCGCAAAGTGATCGCGCTCGATGCGCCCCACACCGGCTGGGAGGAGTACGAGGCCTGGCGCGACGCTCAGCCGGAAACAGACCCGCAGATCCCGGTCGACCTTTCAGACGTCGCCGTCCAGATGTACACGAGCGGCACGACGGGACACCCGAAAGGCGCCCAACTCACCCACGAAAACTTCCTTACCTTGCTCCCGGCGGCGACCAACGAGTGGGGCGCCCGGTGGACCATCGACGATGTCAACCTCGTCTGCATGCCGCTCTTCCACATCGCCGGCAGCGGCTGGGGTGTGCTCGGACTGTATGCAGGTGCCCGGTCTGTCGTCGTTCGCGACATCATCCCGACCGAGATCCTCAAGGTGATCCCAGAACACCGGATCACCCGGGCGATCTTCGTGCCGGCCGTGCTCCTGTTCCTGGTCCAGACCCCGGGCGCCCAGGAGACCGACTTCTCCAGCCTGAACCTCATCGCCTATGGCGCATCACCGATCCCGCTCGACCTCCTCCGTGCAGCGATCGCCACCTTCAAGTGCGATTTCGCCCAGGTCTACGGCCTCACCGAAACGACCGGCGCCGTCACCTACCTGCCTCCCGAGGACCATGACCCGGACGGCAACGCCCGGATGCGGTCCTGCGGCCGCCCGATGGGCGGCATCACGGTCCGGGTCGTCGATGGCAACGGCCGTGATCTTCCCCCCGGCGAAGTCGGCGAAATCATCGTGAAGACGAAGCAGAACATGAAGGGCTACTGGAACCTCCCGGATGAGACCGCGAAGGCCATGAAGGGGGATTGGTTCTACACCGGAGATGCCGGCTACCTCGATTCCGATGGCTACCTGTACATCCACGACAGGGTGAAGGACATGATCGTCTCCGGCGGCGAAAACGTGTATCCAGCGGAGGTAGAGTCCGCGCTCTTCGGGCACCCCGCCATCGCTGATGTCGCGGTCATCGGTGTCCCCGATGACAAGTGGGGAGAGGCCGTGAAGGCCATCGTCGTGCTCAAGCCTGGCGCGGAGGCCGACGCGGCCGGGATCATCGCCTTCGCCCGGGAGCGTATTGCCGCCTACAAGGCGCCCAGGTCCGTCGACTTCGTAGAGGCGCTGCCCCGCAATCCCTCCGGCAAGATCCTCAAACGCGAACTGCGCGACCCCTACTGGCACGGGCGCGCCCGCCAGGTGAACTGAGGTGCTACCGGTCCTTGAGCAAGGTGGCGATGCTTCCGCGCGCCACAGCGGCCGATGCCCAGGGGAACACAGCAAGTAGCAAGAGCGCCGCAGATCCGCTCGTCGCCGCTGCGTGCAGCGCCACTTCCCGCGTCGGCTCGCTTCCCCAGACCGCTTGCGCGGCAATCGCATAGCTGAAGCCGAGCGACCATCCGGCGGCGACGAGCGGCCAACCTTCGGCCGCCCCCATGATCGCCATTTGACTTCTGCGCGTCCCCATCGAGAGGTAAAGGCCCGCCTCCGACCGGCGGAACCACGCCGCTACGAGCGCGAACCCGAACGCCACCGCCGAAACCGCCACCCAGCCACGCCTCTGTGGCCGCGCCTCCCACTCCGCTGCGGGGTCGCGCGTGAACTCGTCCGAGCGGCGATACGGACGCACGGCGGGGTCGGCTGAGCCTTCTGCGAAGTGCGCCGCCAGCGAATCCCGGCCTGCCTCGTAGGCGCCTGGCTCGAACTCCACCCAGCACTCATCGAATGTCTCCGCCGGAGCGACCGGGCTCAAAGCCCAGCGTGCCGCCTGTGGGTTTCGCTGCGCGAAATCGCCAACACCGGACACGCGGACCGGTTCCGCATCCGCGAATGCCGCGATCAGCCCCGGCCTCAGCCCAAGTTCGGTCGCCATTGCCGGTCCGATGACGAGCCCAGGCCCAGTCCCCAACGCCTGTCGCGTATCCCAAACGCGGAGGATCCCCAGCGTTACCTCGGCTGCCTGGAACAACACGCCGGGCGCCGTGGGGAACGTGCTCTGCCCCGTCCCTCGCCAGGCGCCGGCCGCCACCACTCCCGGCTGCCCGTTGAGCGACTCACACCGCGGCCCCGAAAGCCCACCGCCCGGCACGGTCGCGATCGCCACATACGCTCCCCCCTCGCGGAAATCGCGGGCGAAGTCAGTGAGGTCCATCCCCTGCCGCAGCTCCAGGAACGCCAGTCCGCCGAACCCCGCCGCACAAATCCCCAGCAGCAACAGAGACCGGAACGCGTTGGCGCGGAGGTTCGCGAGCCCTTCCTCGATGAGGGACGCAACCCGCCAGCTCACGGTGAGTTCTCGATGACGATCGCACTGTCGATCAGCCGGATGATGCGGCTGCAGCGCGAGGCTACCTCCGGGTCGTGCGTCGCGATGATGACCGCCGTGCCGATGGGCCGCTGTTCGATGAGGGCCTTGCCCACTTCGATGGTGGTTGCGCGGTCGAGTTGCCCCGTAGGTTCGTCAGCCAGGATCCAGCGCGGCGCCGCGGCCAGCGCCCGCGCGATGCATACCCGTTGCAGTTCGCCGCCGGAAAGCAGCCGGGCGGGCCGCGAAGCGAGGTGCCCAACACCCACGCGGTCCAGTTCCATGATCGCCGTGCGTCGCGCCGCCTCCGGCAACGCCCCTCGCGCCAGGAGTTGCAGCGAGGCGTTGTCCAGCGCCGTCCGCCGCAGGAGTGCGTTCGCCGTCTGGAAAACCCAACTGAACTGCGTGGTCCGAAGCTCCGAGGCCGTTCGGCTCTTACTGACCGCCTCGCCATCGAGCAGTACTTCGCCTTCCGTGGGATGCGTCAACAGCCCCAGGATCGATAGCAACGTCGTCTTCCCGGACCCCGACGGCCCCATCAACGCGACCGATTCGCCGTCGCCAACCTCCAGGTCGACTCCTCGCACCACCCACGGCATCGCCGCCCCGTAGCGGTGCGATACCCTGTGTAACGTCAGGGGCATTGCTCACCTTCCACGCTCACCGCTTTCCTCTTTCCCCTTTCTACGGGCATTGTGGCTCGTCCAACACTTGCGCCGGGTTCGAAAGCACCTGCTGTGAAGCCTCTAACCCGCTCGCGATGTTCGTCACCCCGCCCCGCGCGCCCGCTACCGTCACCGTCACCGCCCGGTACGTCTTCCCCGCGGGCAGCCAAAGGCAGAGCGTGCCCTTCTCGTTCGTCATCACCGCGGAAGAGGGCACAGCCAGTGCCTGCAAGGGCGTCTTCCTCTTCGTCAGCGCCGGGATGCCGTCGCGCTCCGTCTCCTTCGGGCTGCGAAGGTGCGGCAGGCTCGCGGCGGCGATGGACTGTGTGCCTGTGTCTATGACGAACTCCTGCCCATCGACGATGGCGACGTACTCGACGCCGGGCGCGAAGTTGAGCGGCTCCTGGTTGCCGGAGACGAGCCGCGCGCTGGTGACCTTGCCCGGCGTGGTGATGATGACTGCCCCCTGGGCCGGCGTCTGCTGCCCGACTTTCAGGTTCACCGCTTCCGCTACCAGCTCCTGCGCTGGGAGGAACACTACCCAGCCGGGGTCGAACGTCGTTGTGCGGGCCGCACCGATGTGCTCGGCAAAATCACCGACGGCCTGCGCGGTCGCGAACGTCGCAACCTGCGCGTTGGCAGGCATTGCGTCCAGCGCCCCCTTCAACACCAGCAACCGGTGCAACTCCGCGACATCCGGGCCTTCCGTCCCGGAAGCAATCGGCCGGTAGAACGGGATGGACGAGGCGAAGCCAACGCGGTCGATGCCATCGACCTGGAAGAGCACCGCCCCACCGGCTAGCGCGTCTCCCGGCCTGGCCTTGACGGAGGTAACGGTCCCGCGCGCCGCCCCCGCCGCCACCTCTGGCCCCGGGATAGCGGTGGCGACGATGCGAAGCTGGCGTTCGTCCGTGACGGTTCGGGAGGTGGGAGAGGAGAGGAGGGGGGAGGTGGAGTGGCCGTCATCTCCGAGCTCGTCTTGGCGAAGTGTTAGCACCGCCGCAAGCAGCAGCGGCAGGAGGGCTACTCCCGACAACAGCCGCGTCCTCACACGAAGGGTCGCCATCGATTGCGACCCTTCAACGCCGCCATCGGGTGCGCCGCCGGACTTTGCCCTGAATTCATCAGAGCCCGCTGACCGCCCGTCATTCAACCTCCCCAGAACGGTAAGTTGAATTGGGTTCTCGCGCGCGCGAAACAATCGCCGGCATCCTGGTCACCCTCCATCAATGCATCCTTGGCGTTCTGAAATTCTACTCCATCGGTTGGCGCCGCTCGATGGACCAGACGTTCTCGGTAACAGGCAAGCACCGCTTGCTGCGCTTCCGCGATGACCTTGGCTCCATCCGGCGCCACGAAGTCGGCCCAAGCCAGGGTTATCTCGCTGAAGTACTCTTTGAAGCACTCCTGATTGGCGGAGCGGCCAGCTTCGAGCTGACCTGCACCGTACGCGAATACGAGGCGGTACCTGTGAAGGGCGTCAGGCAGGGGTTCTTGCGCAGTCGAAAACCCGCGCTCTTTCATGCACGACACCATGGCGAGGGCGGCACCGTCGTACTCCGGCAAATCGATCACGCCGTCGGCCGCGATCGACTGCTGAAACGCCGAAGAGTTCTTGAACAACTCCTTGGTTACCGCATTGAGGACCAGTTGTGGCGAACCGTCGGATGACGCTGACGTCGAATTGGGAACCTCAAGTGCTCCGGGTCCGGAAGAATTGCAACCGACAGCCAAGATCCAGGCCGAGATGAGCCACGCAGCATTGAGGAGGAGTCGTTGGTGTTTGACCTCGCGTCCGGAAAGCATGCTTACCTACTCGCGCTCGTGTTGACCCACGCGCCACGAAGCTCGCCGGGGTTCGCCCGCTCAGCGGAGAGGTGGCTGGCGATTTCCGCGGTAGCAGTTTCCACCCACCGCTTCACGGTCGCAGGCTCTACGCCTTCTCGTGCGGCGATCGCGTCTCGCGTCTTGCAGCGGGCCAGTAGAAGCAGGGTTCGTTTGTACTCAGGCCGCATGCCAGGCAGATGTATCGCCGCCAACTCCGCGAACCAGCGCGCCGATTCCAATGCCTGTGCCGCCATCGCTCTGCCTCCGCTCCCTCTGCCACGGGGGGGACGCGGCCATGCTGGTCACGGCATCGGCGAGATGTCAAGCAAGAAACCGTAAAACCGGATAATGCACGCTGCCCCGCAATCCCTCCGGCAAGATCCTCAAGCGCGAACTGCGCGACCCCTACTGGCACGGGCGCGCCCGCCAGGTGAACTGACAGCGGTCACGGGCTGCCCTCCGAGGCGGCGAGCCGTACGGCCGCGATTCGCGCATCGACGCCGCTGTACCAATCACGGTAGTCGCTCACGTTGCGGCTGCGCACGGCCTCGCGCCCCGCGCGTGTGTGAGCGATGAGGTCGGTCAACGCAGCATCGACCTTCGCATCGTGGGCCGAGAAGCGCGCGTCGGGCGGCGCCAGTTCGAACATCGCTTGCGCCGCGCAGACTGTCTGGCTCGCATACTCCGCGAAATCGGGGCGGAACTCCTCCCGGCGATAGAAAGTGTCTTCGGGGTACTCCACCCGGAGTTCGGCGCGCAGTTTTTCGAGGGCGACCACGGCTTCCTGCAGCCGGCGCAGGTAAGCCTGCGCCGAGATGGTCCCCGGGTTTGCCCGCGAAGTCGCCACCGGAGAGGGCGCCGGGCACGCCGTCTCCTCCGGGAAGCTCGAAGCCGCCGCCCCGCACCCACCGAAGAGCGCTGCGAGACTGAGGAGCCCGGACATACCGACCGCTCTCATGGACAATGACTCGCCAGCCACTCGGCCGCTGCCCTCACGGCCTTGCCACGGTGACTGATGAGGTCTTTCTCGTCGTCCGAGATTTCGGCCTGGGCACGCACCCCGTCGACCAGGAAGACCGGGTCGTAACCGAAACCTCGCCCGCCTCGTGGCTCGTGGCCAATCGTCCCCTCCTGCACGCCCTCGAAGAGCATCGGTTCGCGCCCCGCCGGCCAGGCCAGCGCGACCACCGCGCGGTAGCGCGCCGTCCGTTTCGGATCGGGGACTCCGTGGAGTTCACTGATGAGCAGGGCGGTCCGCGCGGCATCGTCCAGCCCGGGCCCGCCGAAGCGTGCCGAGTACATCCCTGGCCTGCCGCCGAGGGCGTCAACCTCGATCCCGGAGTCATCTGCGAGGGCGAGGCACTGGCCAGCATTCGCGAAGACCTGGGCTTTCGAGGCCGCGTTCTCCCCGTATGTCGTGCCGGTCTCCTCCGGTTCGAGCGCGATCCCAAGGTCTCCCGGCGTGACCACCTCGAAGCCGCTGCGGGCGAGCAAGCGGCGAAACTCGCGCACCTTGCCCGGGTTGTTCGTCGCGAGGAGCAGGCGCTGGCGTTTCTCCACGCGCCTAGTTTCGGGCCTCTCCGTTCGTCACGGCAACGGCCATCAGTTAGCCGGGGCTATGGTAGAGTCCCCCAAATCCTTCGCGTGAGGCGAACGAACATGCGAGCTATGGTCCTTCGTGGCAAAGCCCTGGCGATCGAAGATGTCGAAGTCCCGAAGCCTGGACCGATGCAGGTCCTCGCGAAAGTCCTTGCCTGCGGTATCTGTGGGAGCGACCTCCACGCGGCCAAGTACATGGATGACATGATCACGGCTTCGCGCCTGAGCGGGAGCGTCGCCTGGGACAGCCGCGCCGAGACCGCGGCGATGGTCATGGGCCACGAGTTCGTCGCCGAAGTCGTCGAAGCCGGCCCGGGCGCCGAGAGCTGGACGCCGGGCACACGCGTCACCTCCGTCCCCGTCCTCATCGACCCTTCCTCGCCGAACGGTATGGCGGCCATTGGCTATAGCACCGTCTACCCGGGCGCCTACGGACAGTACGTCCTCATGAGCGGACCGATGTTGCTGCGGGTGCCAGACGGGCTCGCCGACACTACCGCCGCGACCACTGAGCCGTGCGCCGTTGGCCTCCACGCGGTGCGCCAGGCCGAAATGAAGCCGGGGGAGGCCGCCATCGTCATGGGCGCGGGGCCGATCGGCCTGATGACGCTGATCTGGCTGAAGAAGGAAGGCGTCGCCCATGTCACCGTCAGCGATTACGCCCCGACCCGGCGCGAACTCGCCGCGAAGCTCGGCGCCGACCTCGTTGTTGACCCCGCCAAGGACGACCTTGCGGCAGTGCACCTGGCGGCCACCGGAGCGGCGGCGCCCGCGGTCTTCGAATGTGTCGGCGTCGAAGGCACGCTGCACCAGGCTATGCAACTCGTCGAACGCGGCGGCCGCGTCATTGTTGTCGGCGTCTGCATGAAGGAAGACCGGATCTATCCGATGGTCGGCATCAACAAACAGCTCACGTTGAAGTTCGTGCTGGGTTACACACCCGTGGAATACGCGGAGGCCTTTGCGGCACTCGGGGACCGGTCAGTCGATACGTCGCTGATGGTTACGCGTACGGTCTCCCTCGAAGAACTTCCCGCTGCCTTCGAAGCACTCGCCGACCCGCACGACTGCAAGGTTGTGCTCGTGCCCTGAGCTTCCCGGTACCGTTACAGGTCCAGTGCGGTCAGCAGTTCCGGCAGATGCGCGAACACCCGGTCCGGGACGTGGGCCGCGTCATCCTTCAACTCGAGCCGGTCGCGGTGGATCCACGCCGCATGCACTCCTGCGCCCTGCGCACCGCCGATATCGGCGTACAGGTTGTCACCGATGTGCCAGGCTTCTTCGGGCCTCGCCCGAACTGATTCCATTGCGTGGAGGAAGACGTCCGGGTGCGGTTTGCCGCGCCCGAACTCGCCTTCGATGACGATCACGTCGAAGTGCCTGGCCAGGTCGAATCGCTGGATCTTCCAGCGCTGCATCTCCTGGGGACCGTTGGTGATGAGCCCCGTGCGGAACCCCTCCGCGCGGAGTCGATCGAGCGTCTCCACTGAATCTTCGAAAAGCCGGAATCGGCTGGATTGCTCCTCCCAGTAACGGTCGGCCAGTAGTTTCGCTCGCGACGTATCGAGTCCCTGCGCGGCCAGCGCCGACTCGACGTTGTGGGCGCGCGCCTCGTGCAGCTTCGTCCGCCAGTGCTCCACCGCCGCCTCGTCCTTCCAGAAAGCGAGCATCTGGGCGCGAATCGCCTTGTTCAACTCCTCAGCTTCGCACCCGAGGTCCGCCGAAAACGCCTGGCAGGTCGTCGCCCAGGCCTCGGCGACACCGCCCGAGGTGTCGAGCAGGGTGTCGTCCATGTCGAAGAAAATCGCGCGGGGGTTCACCCTTCGAGTGTACGGCATGGCCAGCCCAGCCGCGTTTAGGCCGGGACGGCCGCCCCCAGGAACTCGAGGAACGCGGTGTTGTGCTCGTGCGGCGCTTCTGTCACGCCGGCGTGGCCGCCATCGAGCGAGACCAGCTTCGCCCCGGAGATGAGCTTGCTCAGCTTCTCGCCGTTGCGCGGCGGCACAAGGATGTCGTCGCTGGTTGGTGACGACGAGCGTCGATGACTTGATCCCGTTCGAGCGGGAGGTGGCATCCCAGGCGAGGATTGCCTGGACCTGGCGGATGAACGCGTGGTCCTGCTGCGTGTAAGGGTTGTCGACTGTCGCCTGGATGGCACGCTCATAGCGTTCGCCGTCATCCAGCAGGGCAGCGCTGTAGATGAACGGCGCCGTGTTGCGGACCAGTTGTTCGCGGCTCATGTTCGATCGGCGAACGTTGACCATGTTCTGGAGGACGACTCTCGAATAGCCGTCCAGGCCGGCGCTCGTCCCCAGGAGGATCAGCTTGTCGACCCGATTCGCGTACTTGAGTGCGAATTCCTGCGCGATCATCCCGCCCATGCTGTAGCCGAGGATGTGCGCCTTCTCGACCTTCAGCGCTTCGAGGAGCGCGGCAAGGTCATCGGCCATTCCGGAGAGGGAATACGGCTTGTCCGGAGCGCCGGTCCGGCCGGCGCCACGGTTGTCGTAGGTGATGACGCGGAAATGCTTCGCCAGGTCGGGCACCTGCGTCGCCCATGCTTGGAGGTCGCTGCCAAGACCGCGGATGAGGACCAGTGGCTCACCGCGTCCCGTCTCTTCGTAATAGGTAATGATGTCGCGCGTAGGTACGTAGGGCATCGCGAATGTCCTTGACGGTATGTGTGGGGATTGTACGCAGAGCCGCCCACTACCAGCCATCACCGGCTTTGGAAGGCATCGGGACAGGTTTGAAGTGACTGGCGGGCCCAAACGGGGCGTCTTGTCCTCGGCTACTGGGTCTCCGAGGCCTCTTCGATGGCCCGGTCCCGCCCTGTCAGCGCGATCAACTCTTCGTGGAACTCGAACCAGACCGTGTGGTAACTGTCCTTCAGCGGCGATGCAAGCATCGAGTGGTCGCCGGCGGCGAATGCTTCAAGCGCCGAGTCAAACCGTGTCCGGTAGTTCGCCAGCCGCACGGCGACGTTTCCGGCCGCATCAACAACCGGGGCAAAGCTCGCGTGGAGCGCCCGCATCGAGGCGAGGAGCGCCGGCCAGTCCGCATGGTCGGCCCCGGTAATCCCGCCCTGTTGCGCCCCGGTCACGAGTTCCTTGAACCGCCGGTTCAGCGGGAGGAACTCGCCAAAACACGGTTCCAGTGCCTCTGAGTCGATCGCCGCGCGTTCCTCCGAGAGCCGGTCCTCGACCCAGGCGCGTCCGTCGGCAGTTAACGCTATCCCTCGTGCCGTCGTCTTGAGCAAGTGCTCGTGGCCGGTGAGGGTCGCTGCTACATCGGCCACGTCCGCGCGGAGCACCCCGGCCGCTCGTTCCGCCGTGCAAAGCCCCTTCAGCTGCATAACCCGCAGGACCTCGAACGGCGAGACGCATCGCCCGGCTGCGGTTCGTTCGGCGTCTCCCGCTTCGGAGGCCCATTCCCGCAGCTTCAGCAGCTCTGGAAGATCGTAAGAGCCCTCCCCTCGCTGGTCGCCGAGGAAGAGCCGCCCGGTCGCTCCGTCCACCGTGACAGTTTCTCCCTCGGCGATGAAGACGCTGCCGATACGCAAACCGCCCATCTCGAATTTCGCGTCCTCGAGGCTGCACACCGCCGGGATCGCCCATCCGCGGGCGACAACGGCGGCGTGGCTCATGATGCCGCCAAGCGTCGTGACCAACGCCGCCGCCGCTGCCATCCCATGCACATCAGACGGGGAGGTTTCGGGCCGCGCCAGGACGACCGCCACGCCAGCCGCTCCCAGTTCGGCCGCCCGTGAAGCGTCGAAGCACAGCGCGCCGGCGCCCACACCGGGTGATGCCGCCAGCCCTTCGCCGATGGCCTCTGTGCCCGGGCGGATATGTCCCAGCCGGGCCAGTTCAGCGATCGTATCGTCACTTACGCGTCCGGCGGCTTCCGCCCGGCTGAGCGGGAAGCCAGTGTCTTCGGCCATGTCGACTGCGATTCGGACCGCCGCCAGGGGGCTCCGCCGGCCGACGCGCGTTTGCAGGAGGTAGAGCTTTCCCGCGCTCACGGTGAACTCGATGTCGCACATGTCGCGATAGTGCCGTTCCAGCCGTTCCATGACGCCCAGGAGCTCTTGGGCCACCTCGGGGAGTTGTCGCTGGAGGGCTTCGAGGCCGTGGACCCGGTGCGTCCCCGCGACCACATCCTCACCCTGGGCACGGGCCAGGTAGTCGCCCGTCGGCTTCCGCGCCCCGGACGACGGGTCTCGCGTGAACGCCACGCCCGTCCCCGAACGGTCGTCCAGGTTGCCGAAGACCATCGCCTGGACGGTCGCCGCCGTGCCGAGCCCGGCGGCGATGCCTTCCTTCGCCCGGAAAGTCCGGGCGCGGTCGCACTCCCAGGACGCGAACACCGTCGAGATTGCGCCTTTGAGCTGTTCGAAGGGGTCGTCCGGGATGCCGCCGAACGCGCGGGCGGCCGCCCGGACCCGCTCGGCCGTGCCGAGCATGCCCCGGGCCGTCCCGTCGTGGATGGCGATGCCGGCGATCTCGTCGCGCGGGGCATTCAGCACGATTTCGGCGTACATCCGGTTGAACCGCAGCCAGGTGTCCGCGGCAAACTCCGCATCGCCGCTTTGGTCGGCCAGCCGTTCGCGGATCGCGGGTGTCATGCCAACGTTCAGGAGCGTGTCCATCATGCCTGGCATCGAGACGGGGGCCCCGGACCGCACGGAAACCAGCAGTGGGTTGTCGGTACTGCCGAAGCCGCGTCCCGTCTGCTCGCCGAGCCAGGCGAGCCGGCCGCGCAGTTCGTCATCGAGCCCCGCCGGCCAGCCATCAGCCAGGTACTCCCGGCACACGGACGTCGTTGCCACGAACCCCGGTGGCACCGGCAGCCCGAGGTCCCGCGCCATCACGGCAAGTCCGGCAGCTTTGCCGCCGAGCAGGGCCGCAGGCTCCACGCCCGCAGCCAGCGGCTCCGCGAACCCGAAGAGGCGGCCGGCCGCTCCTGTCATCAGGGCAGCGCGACGATGGTCACGGTGCCGGCATCCCCGTTCACCGTCACGGTAGCGCCGTTCGGGATACGCCGCGTCCCATTGGTTACCGATGGCACGCACGGGATCCCGAGTTCGCGGCTGACGATCATCGCGTGGCTCTGTGCCGCGCCCACATCCACGATGACCCCGCCGGCCGAAACAAAGAGTGGCGTCCACGACGGGTCGGTGATCGGCGCGACCAGAATGTCGCCCGGTTCGAGGGCGGTGGGGTCGATCGGGTCGAGGATGACGCGCGCGACGCCCGTCACCTGTCCGGGGCACCCCGGGAAGCCAGTGAGTACGTCACCCGCCTTGACCGGTTCGATTGCCGTGGCCCCGCGCACCGGCCACGTGGAAACGTCCGGCTGTTTGCCCCAGAACACGAAGGGCTCCTGGAGGTTGGCGTACGCCGCCATCAAGTCCCGCCTGCGGGCGATCTCCGCCCGCAAAGGACGCGGATCCTTCAGCCACGCGTCCATCTCTCCGTCCTTCACCAGGCCAAAGTCGGCGACTTCATCGCACAGTCCTTGTTCCACCAGCCTGCGGCCGATCAGGTGCATGGCCATCCGCGCTTCCTGGATGAGCTTCACGTTGTTGGTCTTGGTCCGCTCCCGGCCCGCCTGGAAGAGGATGGCGGCACGGCAGGCGGCCTGGAACATGCCGAGGGTCTCGGGATCTTCCGCCAGCATCGCCGAAACCTCGGCGTACACGCGTTCGCGTTCTTCGGCCATGTGCTTGTTCCGCATCATCGGAGAGGCCGTTTCCGGGGCGAGCCGCATGCGGTCGATGGCGGCGAGCGCCAGTTCCGGCCGCGTTTCCCAGGTGTTGCTGCGGATTTCCCACTCGTTCGGGCCGCGCGAGCCGTAGTCCTTGATGAACTGCTCGAACTGTGCGTTGAAGGCGGAGCCAGCCGGGCCGAGCGCTTTCAACCGTGCCGCCAGCCCGTCGATCCCCTCGTCGAACGCAGCCGTGAGGGAAGGGTCCGAAGCCACCATCCGCCCGAGCTTCCACATCGCCATCGAAGGCGCCGCGGACTCCACATCCCCCACTCCGGAGATGAGCCGCATCGCGTCTTCCGGCCTGCCGACTGCGGCGCAGATCTGCGTGAGCGCTCCGACGGGCACGGTGCTGATGAACGTAATAAAGATGTGTTCGCCGAAGAAGCGCCGCAGGTAGGTTGTGTAGAGCTTGCGCGCGTATTCCCAGAGTTCCTGGTTCGTCATCGCCTCCAGGTTCGGTCGCGCCGCCCGGATCGAGTCGACCAGCGTCGCGGCCTCGGCCGGGATATCCAGCCTGTCCGTGGTCATGGCCCACTGGAACACTGCCCCGATGGCGGCCGTCCGCTCTTCGTTCTGATCGCCGGCAGCGACTTCATAGGGCGGGATTCCCGGCTGCGCTCCGAAGAACAGGTCATCCATCATTTGTGCCGAGAGCCCTGGCCCGCGTTCACCCAGGATGCGAGTCACCGAGGCATTGAGGTAGCAGTAGCCACCGAACACCCCAAGCGTCTCCATCTCGCCGGGTGCGAACTCGTCATGCGTGAACGCCCCCATTTGGACCAGCGCGTCTCGCCAGGCGCCTTCTGTTTGTTCCTCCATGAACGTCGTAAACGTCAGTGGGGCGACGGGGTCCGGGAAGACCTCTCCGACGTTCGCTCGAGTCCAGAGCGGGTACCGGTTGCTGGGGTTGCTTCCGACGATCCATGGTTCCAACGGGCGGCCTCCGTGGTGTTTGTGATGGAAGGCGGGAGAATACACCATGCGCGCCACCGGCCGCACGTACGCCTGTTCCGAATTCGTTAGACTGCGCCGGATGCCATACTTCGAACGTCCCGGCGCCCGCCTCTATTACGAAGTTGCCGGCGCCGGTCCGCCGCTCGTGTTCGCCCACGGTCTGGGGGGCAATCACATGAGCTGGTGGCAACAGGTCCCCGCCTTCCGCGACCGCTACACCTGTGTGACCTTTGCCCATCGAGGATTCGCGCCGTCTACGGAAGATGCTGGTGGGCCCGGCGCCCTCGCCTTCGCGGCTGATCTGGCAGCATTGCTCGATCACCTTCGCCTCGAGCAGGTGCGGCTGGTAGCCCAATCTATGGGTGGCTGGACATGCCTGTCGTTCGCGTTGGCGCACCCCACTCGCGTAAAGGCCCTCGTAATGTGCGATACGACCGGGACGCTGGCCCACCCGGAGTTCCCGGCCATCTGGGCAGCCCAGCCCGGGGGACGGGAACAGGGCCTCTTCGAGCGCGGCATCCATCCCGCCGGTGGCGAACGCATGGCCGAAGAACAGCCCGCTTTGCACTACCTCTACTGGGAGATCAACAACCTCGCGGCCGGCGTGGACAAGGACGCTCTCCGTTTCCAGCTCGGTGCGATGCGAGAGACTCCGGTCGAAGCACTGGCTGCGCTTTCGATGCCAATCCTTGGCATTGCAGGGGACGAGGACATCGTCATCCCTCCTGAAGCTGTCCGGCTCCTTTGCGTGGCCGTGCCCAACGGCCGCTTCGTGAGCGTCCCGCGCGCTGGCCATTCGGTGTACTTCGAACGTGCCGCCGAATTCAACCGCATCGTCGGCGGTTTCCTCGACGAAATCGATGGCCCGGGAGGCGAGGCATGATCGGAAAACCTGACCAGGACGCGTTCGTCCGCTCGATGAAGTGGGCAGTGGTCACTTCGCTGCGCAGCGATGGCAGCCCAACCAACTCCGTCGTCTTTTACGCCGTTGACGGTGACGATCTCATGTTCAGCACCACGAAAGACCGCTTGAAGGCGAAGACGTTGAGCCGGGACCCGCGCGCTTCCCTGACCGTGCTCGATGAAGGTGCGCCCTACCGGTTCGTCAGCGTCGAAGGTTCCGCCGCGATCGAGGACTCCGATATTGTGCCCGGCCACATAGCCATTAACCGGGTGATGCGTGGCGCGCCGGACTGGGAACCACCCGCCGGTTACCTCGAGACGCTTCGCACCCAGGGCCGCGTAGTCGTCCGGATCACCCCGGCCCGTGTCAGTGGAGTGGTCAACCGCGGGTAACGGCGGGACTAATCGCCGCCGGAAACCGCGGAAGTCGCGGGCTGCGACCGCCCCACCACTCGCAGGCTCGGCCGTCTGATGATGATCATCCCCGTAGCTGCGAGCGTCGTCCATGCGAGGATGGGGAAGACCACCGGTAGCCCGTACGCCTGCCCCGCGACCGAAGCCGGCAACCCGCTGAGCATCGAAAGGCCCTGAGTCAGCGGGAACAGCCCCATCACACGGCCGCGCATCTCATCGCTCACAGTCCGCTGCACGATCGTCGATGACGAGACCATCGTGCCGACGAGCGCGAACCCGAGACCGAAGTTCGCGATCGCCGTGAGCGGCGCCAGGCGCGAATGCGCGAAGACGACGGCGAACAGCGCGAACAGGAGCACGGCCGTACAGAGCGTCTGTCCCTGGGCCGGCAGGTCCTTCTGCCATACATAGAAGAACGAAGCGACGGATGTCCCCAGTCCCCAGGTCATCGCCATGAACCCGAATTGCGTCGTGCTCAGGCCGAGGACCTTGAGCATCCAGACCGGTCCCAGCGTGGCCGGCCCGGCCATCCCGACTACCTGGAGGACGACAACCAGTGCGATGACGCCGAAAAGCGTGGCATCGCGGCGGGTGTATGCCAGCCCTTCACGGATGTTACCCAGCATGCTCACGGACCGGTTCGCCGTGCCAACGCTCCGGAACCGCAACATCGCGATCAACGGCAGGATTACCAGCCATGCGCTGAGCGTGAACAGGTAGACCGTTCCCGGTTCCACGATCGAGTTCAGGAAGCCCACCAGCGGGAGTGCGATAGGGAAGGTGACCTGTTGGGCGACCATCTGCCAGGTGATCGCGCTGGACAGGCTCTCCATACCGACAATCGCCGGTGTGGCCGCCGTCCTGGCTGGTTGATCCACTGCCATCGTCCCCGCCTGCGCGAACGTCAGCAGCAGCAGGATCCCGATGTTAGCCCCGCCCAGCGGCTCGGCGATCATGAGAGCGGCTACCCCGGCGCCGATCGCGAGCGATGCCACCTGGCACCCCAGCAGGACCCTGCGGCGTTCGAACCGGTCGGCGAACGCGCCACCGACGAGCCCGAACAGGAGCATCGCCGAGCCACGGCTGGCCGCAACAAGGCCCACGTAGAGCACGTCGCGTTCGGGGAAGCGGTCCTGTACCCAGAAAATCTGTGTGAGGAACTGCATCGGCATGACGAAGCTCACCGTCGCAGAGCCCGCCAGCAGGAGCCGGAAGTCGCGGTGTGCCCAGGGGCTTCGAGCCATGCGGTAGTCTGGCCGATGCGGACCGTCCCGGATAGGGCCTGTCAGTCCCGGGCGATCGCCACCGCGAAACTGTGGTACGGGTAAGGCTCGGGGGTCCGGCGCCTCCACCTCATCGATGGAGCAATCCATCGCCTCGCAGGCTGCCAGCAGGTCTTCCATCAGTTCGCGGTCGATCCGCGCCCCGCTGTTCACCGACGAGCCATGACTGTGGATGCCCACGACGAGCCCGAGGTAAGGCCCATCGGCCGCGGACCAGATTGCCGAGCCACTTTGCCCGGGAGCCGTGTCGATGTCGTAGTACAGCGTGAACTCTTCCACCGCGAGGAATGCTGAACGGATCAGGCCCCACATCGTGCCTTCAGGTTTGTCTCCCGGATATCCCACGATCGTCGGGAAGAACTCCGGGTCTTCCAGGGCCTCGGTCGGCGCCACCGTCACGCTCAACCAGCCAGTCGCGTCCGACAACAGGCTATTCGGCAGCTTGATGACACCCCAATCCCAATCCGGCGACCCGCTCAGGGCATACTGGTCGGGTACCCACCAGTCTGAAGCGTATTGCGAACCGAACGGCTCGAAACCGCCGTCCTTGCCCGGTACTACCCGGATGTGTTCCGCGCCCCAGTCCTCGAGTTCCGCGTCCCACAGGCAGTGGCCGGCCGTAAGCAGCGCGTCTGGCCCGATGAATGTCGCTGTGCACGATGCGAATACCACGCCGAAAGAGTCTTCCAGTTCCAGGTAGGCGACCGCGCTGAACGGGAACGACTCCGTTGCCGTCACCTGGACGCGTTCGTCGGCGCCAATGACCGACGGCTCGATGGCGCGGCCGGCCGGCCGGGCCGGGAGGACATCCCCGCTCGCCGTCCTGTCCCGGTGGCTGAAGCCATGGGCGCTCGCGCGTTCGTGCGAGGCGCCGGCCGGAAGCAGGGCCGCTGCAAGAGCCAGCACCAGCAACAGCTGTTTCACACCCGCAGTTTCGGCCCTCCTTCGTCGAAGCGCGAACGCTCGCGGGGGATCGGCACGGTGGGCCATTCTGCCGACAATCAGCGGAGGAGAAGCTTTCCGGAAGATGCGCATCGGTGATTTCGAAGAGGCTGTTGCCCGGGAGTTCAGTGCGCGGCGCGGCGACATCGCTGCCGAACTGCCGAAGCTGAGCGCCCGGCTGTCCGAACCGGGGCATGGTGCGACCGCGCCTGCCGTGGAGCTGCCCGACTCGGTCCAGATCTCGGCCGAAGCACGTGCGGCCCAGTCGCTTGGCGTCGGCCCCTTCCAGCTCCCGTCCTTCCCCTCGCCCGCCGGCCTTGTCGAGGCCTTCAGGGCCATCGATGCCGCGAACGAACCGCGTGCCGTGGCGGCGGCGGCCTCGCGGATTGTTGAACTCGTCGGACGGATGGCCGCGGCCATCGCGGATGGTCCTCTCCCGGCGACGGGCGATCCGCCTGCTCTTCTCGCCGCGACGCTTGTGCGGGAAGTGCTCTCCGTTGCCGGCCGCCCGATTCCAGCGGGCGTACTGGTCAGGATCGCCGTGATTGCCCGGCAGCTCTTGCTCGCGGCGCCGCCGGATTCCGCCCCTGGCACCCTCGGATCTCCCTCCACGAGCTTCGAACGCGCTGCCGTTGCCGTCCTCATGGCGGTCGCCGCTCTGGCGGATACAGGCACGGCGCCGGCTGCCGCACAACGTCCAGCTGCGTTGCCACCGGCGCTCCTGGCATACGCCGGCGCGCCGGCGCCTCGGATCGCTCCGCGCCGAAAAACGAGGCGCCGGAACGAGCGCGAAGAGACCGCCGAAGCACCCCAGGATGAGGACGACCTGTCCGGTTACCGGCCGGACTCCCGGCGGGCGTAGGTCCCCACGAAGCGCCGGGGGTGGCGGGCCCAGTCCGAAAGCTGGAACCGCAGCCGCGCTCTGCCCACTCTCCGGTCACCCTCGATGACGAACGGGTCGAGCATCCGTCCGCGATTCTGCCGGTACCAGCCCACCCACCGACTGGCCTCACGTGGCGTGAAACCGCCGCTCGCCAGCTGCGAAGCGAGCATCGCCCCGAACTCAAGTTTCCGGCACCACGTGAATTGCCGGTCCTCCAGTTGGTGAGCCTTCCCCAGTTCCCTGTCGAGCAAGTCCAACTCGCCCGCCGCTTCGAGGTAGGCGTACCAGGCCACGTGGAGGCCGCGTTCGACCTCGAGCGTCATCCCGTTGTAGGCACGAGGGTTGAGGTCGATGAGGAGCCGCTCGTCGCCGCGCTCGATGAACTCGGCCTCGAACATGCCGTGGAACCCGATAGCACGGAGCATCTCGACGAGGCGTTCCGCCAGTGCCACATCCAGCGAGGCAGTCTCGAAACAGAGGCCGTTGCCGAAGCGACGCGGGAACTGGAGGAGTTTCCGGTGTGCCAGTGCCGCCCAGGTCCCGCTCTGGCTGAGATACCCCGCAATGTGGTAGATGCGGCGGTCCCGGCCGCCGATGGCTTCCTGCACCAACGGCAGCCGGACATCGGGGCAGGGGACGGCAACTTCGTCCCGGAACCGGACGTTGCTCAGCGCCCAGCTGACCGACTCTTCGAGTTCTTCTGCGTTGTTCGCAACCTCTCCGCGGCCCCAATGGAGGTTCCCGCAGCGGCTCTGTGGCTTGACGATTACCGGGAATTTCAAGTCCCCCGCGCGCTGGCGGACATCGGCCGGACTTCGTGCGAGCCACGTAGCCGGGGCGGCGATGCCGTGCGCCTGGCAGGCCTGGTACAGCTCCCACTTCAACGTCACGGTGCGAAACGGCTCACGCGGTGGGACCGTGATGCGCACCGTGGTCTCCGGGTGAGTGGCGCGAAAGCCGTCCAGCCACCATGAGTCATCCTCGGTCAAAGGGAACACCACCGCTCCCTCATAGCGCGCGATGGCCGATTCGAACCACCGCTCATAGGCGGCGTCCCAAAGGGCCGGCGATAACTCGCTGCCCGTGATGGATGTGGATGCCTTGGCTGGATGGCGCCGATAGCTCGACGCCGCCACGAGAGGCACTCCCCGGCCACGCAGGTCACGCAGGACATCCATATGTCCTTCGAGCAAGATGGCCGGCGGCAACCCCCCGGGAGACGAAGCTTTCACCGCACGATTCTAGCCGCCGGCCCGCTTAGCGAGCCCGGTTGACCCAGCGTTTCGTGCGCCGCTCCATGGCACGGATGCGGTTGTACGCCCCGGGAAAGTGGCTCAGGCGCCTTGAGACCTGGCGTCGCGCGACCCGCTCCATCCGTCGGACAGCCGGTTCCCGGCCCACTTTGCCCACCCAGCGAGTGTGTGTGGAGTAGGTGTATTTGTGCGGCTCCGAACCCATCAGGTAGTCGAACTCCGAGTCCCCTGCGCGGTAAGAAGCCTCCAGCGTGAGGAGCTGCATGACCGAACCCGGCGAGTAGCGCCGGAGGGCCGGGTCGTGGTCGTACACCATGAGGCGGGAGAGGTGCCGCCCATGGACGCGGTAAGCGATCTGTCCGCTCACCAGCCGTCCTCCGGCGCGGAGGCTCGATGCGTTGAAAATCCCCCGGCGCCTCAGCTCCCGGTAGAACTCCACCACTTCGGGCCGCGAAAGCACATGATCCCGGCGCGTCAGCGCGAAGTGCGCCGCTTTCCACCGGATGAGCGTTTCGAAGACTTCCGGGTCGTCATCGAAAAGCCGGTGTTCCACCGGGCCAAGTTCGCGCTCGAGCTTGCGCATCTTCCGGAGCACGGTCGCAGGGGCGTCGAGCCCCGGAGGCGCCTGGGACCGGGCGAGGAACGTCTCCCAATCCGGGAAGTCCCGCCATGAAACGAACGGGGACGGCCGGGTCCCGGGAGGGCCGGCCTCTCCTGCCCGTGTCACCGCGACGACGACGTCATCGAGGTATGGCACCCGCGTCCCGCCCGCGACCGTCGCGGGGTCGAGGGGTTCGCGATACACCGGAAACTGCCAGAGTCCCGTTACCGCCTTTCCGCCGCGGAGTAGCGTACGTACCCGGTAACCTCCGCATTCGGCGATGCCGGACGTCGCTCCCGGCATGAATGCGTCGCGCACGGCATCCAGGAACTCGTCTGTGGAGAAGGCTGGCCACTCGATCATTCGGACGACCCCGAGCGCTACTTCACGACGAAGTAGCGCGCCTCCGGGTGATGCACGATCACGGCGCTGGTGCTCTGTTCCGGATGCCACTGGAAGGTTTCGCTCAGGTGGACGCCTATTCGTTCGGGCCGGAGCAGCGCCGCCATCTTGGTCTGCTCTTCCAGGTCCGGACAGGCAGGGTAGCCGAAGGAGTAGCGGGCGCCCTGGTAGTGGGCCTGGAACAGGCTGCGATGATCCGGGCCGTCCTTACCGGCGATTCCGAGCTCTTCACGGACGCGGCCGTGCCACATCTCCGCAAGCGCCTCGGCGCTCTCGACGGAGAACCCGTGCCAGTGGAGGTAGTCGCGGTACTCGTTCGCGTCGAACAATTCCTTCGCGAACACGCTCGCCCGCTCGCCCATTGTCACGAGCGACATCGCCACGACGTCGTACTGCGGTCCCCCGCCGCGCGCTTCGTCCACCGAACGGAAGAAATCCGCGATGCACTGGCGGCGACCGGTCGTTTGGCGTGGATAGCTCAGCCGTACCGGCTCGCCCGCCGGCCTTCCATCCTCCAGGTCCGGCCAGCAGAGGAGTTCATTCCTGTCCGAAAGGCAGGGGAAGTAGCCGTAGACCACCTGGGGCACGAGCATCTGTTCGGAAATCGCTCGCTCCGCCCACCTGCGGAAGATCGGCCGCACTTCCTCATCCACGAACCGCTCGTACTCGGCCTCTCCCCGTTCGCCACGGTGGTACTGCCACTGGCCGCGGAACAGCTGGACTTCGTTGATCCAGGGGAAGATGTCTCGCAGCGGTAGCCCGCGGACGACGCGGCTGCCCCAGAACGGCGGCTCGGGGATCGGCACGTCTCTTGCGACTTGCGACTGGGCATACTCTCTCACGCTCGGTCCGTCGCTGGCGGCATCGTTGCTCCCGGGCACCGTCACGCGCACTTCGTCGTAGACCTGGTCGCGGGTGATTTCTGCCCCCCCCCGCGTGAGGATCGGAAGGGGGCGGCCCTCGCGGGCGGCGGGGACGACCTTGTCGAGCGTCGCGAGGCCCTCGAATGCATCCTGGGCGTAGTACACCGTGCCTTTGTAGACGCGCCTCAAGTCGTCCTCCACGTATCGCCGCGTGAGCGCGGCGCCGCCAAGGATGACCGGATAGTGGAACAACTCCCGGCTGTTGAGCTCCTCGAGATCCTCGCGCATCACCACCGTGCTTTTCACCAGGAGACCAGAAAGCCCGATCGCGTCTGCCGAGACTTCCTGCGCTTTCTCGATGATGCTCTGGATCGGCTGCTTGATGCCGATGTTGTAGGTCGTGTACCCGTTGTTGCTCAGGATGATGTCGACGAGGTTCTTGCCGATGTCGTGCACGTCCCCTCGCACCGTCGCCAGCACGACCTTCCCCTTCGTCGAGCCGTCGATCTTGTCCATGAACGGTTCGAGGTGGGCGACTGACTGCTTCATCGTTTCGGCCGATTGGAGCACGAACGGCAGTTGCATCTTCCCCGAACCGAAAAGCTCACCGACCACGCGCATCCCTTCCAGCAGGTGCTCATTGATGATCGTGAGCGGGTCGAATCGGCCCATCGCTTCGTCCAGGTCGTCGTCCAGTCCGCGCCGGTCGCCATCGATGATCCGCTGCTGAAGGCGCTGCTCCACGGGTAGCTTCGAACGGTCGGCCTTCGTTTCCTTCGTCGCCTCCATGTTCTCGAAGAGCGAGATGAAGTGGTGGAGCGGATCGTATCCCTCGCGCCTGCGGTCATAGATCAGGTCCCGCGCCGTGTTGAGCTGTTCCTCCGGGATGCGGTTCAGCGGGACGATCTGCTTCGCGTTGACGATTGCCGAATCAAGACCGTGCTCAACTGCCTCGTACAGGAACACCGAGTTCAGCACCCGCCTCGCGGCAGGTTTCAGCCCGAACGAGCTGTTCGAAATGCCGAGCGTCGTGTGGATGCCGGGGAACTCCGCCTTCATCTGTTTGATCGCGGCGAAGGTCTCCATTGCGTCTCTGCGCAAGTCCTCCTGGCCGCCCGAGAGCGGGAACGTCAGGAAGTCGAAGAGCAGATCGCCGGGCTCCATCCCGTATTCGGTGACGGCAAGGTCGTAGATGCGCCGGGCCACTCGCAATTTCCATTCCGTGGTCCGCGCCTGGCCTTCCTCATCGATGGTCAGGGCGATGGCGGCAGCTCCGTGACGGCGGATCAGCGGAAGCACTCGCCGGATCTTCCGTTCGCCGTCCTCGAGATTGATCGAGTTGACGATCGACTTGCCCCCGTAGAGCTTCAGCGCCGTCTCGATCACCGGCGGCTCGGTGCTGTCGAAAACCAGCGGCAACGTGGACTGCGTGCGTAACGCGGTGGCGACCTGTTCCATGTCGGCGGTACCGTCGCGCCCCACGTAGTCCACCATGACGTCGAGGACGTGCGCGCCCTCCGCCGCCTGTTCGCGAGCCAGTGCCACCACGCCGTCGAGGTCACCGGCGAGCAGGAGGTCCCGGAACGCTCGTGAACCCGTCGCGTTTGTCCGCTCCCCAATCACCAGGAACGAGATGTCCTGTTCGATGGGGACGCTCGTGTACAGCGAGGAGACGTTGGCTTCATACGTTCCTTTGCCGCTGCCCAGGAACTCGGAAGCGGCCGGGCGGAACTTCGGCGCCCGCCGCCCGATCGCCGCGATCGCAGCCTCGAACATCGCCGGTGTGGTCCCGCAGCACCCGGCCACGACGTTCGTCCCGAACTCGTTGACGAACACCGTTTGGTGCTTCGCGAATTGCGCCGGTGTGAGGTTGTAGCACGCTTCGCCATCGACGACTTCCGGCAGGCCCGCGTTCGGCCCGATGAACACCGGTCGCCGCGAGTGCTCGGCCAGGTAACGGACGTGTTCGATCATCTGCTCCGGTCCGGTGGCGCAGTTGATGCCGATGATGTCGACGATGTCGAGTGGTTCGAGCGTGGTCAACGCGCAGGCGATGTCCGACCCCAGCAGCATGGTGCCCGTCGTCTCGATCGTCACGCTCGCGATCACCGGGACTCGCCGGCCAGTCACTTCGAACGCTTCGGCGCAGCCCGCGAGGGCAGCCTTCGTTTGCAGGAGATCCTGGCAGGTCTCGACCTTCAGGACGTCGATCCCGCCCTCGATCAGGCCGATCGCCTGCTCTCGTGCGCCGCGGACGAGATCGTCCCAGCCGATGTGCCCGAGGCTCGGCAACTTCGTCCCCGGGCCCATCGTCCCGAAGGAGTAACGGGGGTGCTCGGGCGTGCTGTATTGGTCCCGCACCCGCCCGATGACTTCCGCCGCGAGTCGATTGAGTTCGCGTGTGCGATCCGCCAGCCCGAACTCAGCCAGCACGACCTCGTTCGCGCCGAATGAGCACGAATCAACCGCGTCGACGCCGACCGAATAGAACGAACGATAGATCTTCTCGAGCACGGCCGGATTCGAAACGTTGAGCCATTCCGGACAACCATCATGCGATTCGCCGTCCGCGGCGACGTACGCCTCCGGTCCGAGGTTGTACGAAAGGAGCGTCGAGCCGATAGGCCCGGCGGAGTACAGCACCTGCTCCCGCAGGCGGCGCAGCAGCGGGTGATCGAGAGGCCGGTACATAAGGTGCTGGCTAGCGTATCACAGGGGCCGGGCTGGATTTCCCGCGGCTCACCAGATCTCTGGCGCCCACGGCTGAGGGGCCCAGGCGAACATGGAGTCGGCCGTCGTGATGGCCTGCGCCGCACCTTCGATCCGCCCAGCGCGCGCCAGCTGGTGCGCACTCATCCCCCCCAGATAGAGCGCACCAAGCTCATTGACGGTCATCGTCAAGTCCGCCGTCTTCGTCGTATGGCTGCAGCGCGCGCCGTCCGGCCCGCCCTCGATCACGTAGCGACCGCCGTTCCACGGGCAGAAGTCGTCCCGGAGCTCGATCACGAGCGCGCCCGCGGTGCGGTAGCGCCGTGCCTCCAGTGCCTGCACCGTATCGACGATCCGCACCCAGAGCGTGTCCGAAGGCCGCCGCACGAGGCGGCGCGGGTCTGCGAGCATCGCATACAGCGGTTCGTCGGTCCTGCGCCACTCGGCCTGTATCTTCCCGACCAGGTCGACACCGAAGATGTGCTGCCAGAGCGCCGAATACGCCCCGTCCGTGTTCCCGTGGAGCGCCTGTACCGAGAGAACACTGGCCGCCGACCCGTTCTCGTAGTGCTCCTTGATCCGGTATCGGGCGTAGCCCAGCGGCTTGCCGCCCTCTTCGTATTGCACATTGAAGAGGCTGCTGAAGCCGGCGGGCCCGGGCCACGGTGGATCCCGCAGGACGCGGTTCTCCCACCAGCCGGCCGACCGGGAGTGCATCCCGGGGTACCTCACGCGGTCGGTGTCCCAGATACCGGGCCAGGCCCCAAGCGCCTCATCGCGCTGGATGTAACGGCAACGGCCACTGAACGGCGGGGCCGTCCGCAACGCAGTGCGCATCCGGTCGATCGCCAGTTCGACCCCTTCCGCGGCCATCCCGTACCCGAACCGCTGGTAGATGATCGCCTCCGAAGCCCAGAGCGCGGCAATCGCCTCGCCCCGCTCGCGCACCTGGTCCAGCTGGTAACGCATCATCGCGGTCAGGATCCCTTGCCGCCGGTGGCTCGGCAGCACTCCGACCCACGTCAATCCACCGCAGGGGACCAGGCCGCCGGGTGTCGTCATCTCGAATGACCAGGTCCCGGCAGTCGCCGCCACCTGGTCGCCGTCCCAGACCGAAATCGAGCGCGAGAGGTCGGCGTACTCGAGCGTCGAAGCGATCGCCTCCTCCGGCCGCGGGTCGTGACCGAACGCGATGGCGTTCGAAGTGAAGAACTTCTGCGCTTCGCTCGGGGCGATAGGCCGGATGGGGTAGTCCACGGTGAGGCTCCTGCGTTGCGGGTTCGGGCGAATGGTACAGCGACCACGAAGAAGGCCCTTCCAGATGGAAGGGCCTCTCGTGATTCGCCGTGGGGACGAATTACTCGATGTCGACGGTGGCGCCGGCTTCGGTGAGCTTCGCCTTGATCGACTCGGCCTCTTCCTTGCCGATGCCTTCCTTCACCTTCGCGGGAGCGGCTTCGACGAGGTCCTTGGCTTCCTTCAGGCCCAGGCCGCTGACGACTTCGCGGATGGCCTTGATCACGTTGATCTTGTTGTCGCCGAAGGCCTTGAGGACGACGTTGAATTCCGTCTTCTCTTCCTCCGGGGCGGCAGCCGGTGCGGCGGCGCCACCGGCGGGGCCGGCAGCCATCATCATCGGGGCGGCGGCGGTGATGCCGAACTCTTCCTCGATCGCCTTGTTCAGGTCGCGGAGTTCGAGGAGGGTCATCCCCTTGATGATTTCGAGTGCTTCTTCAACTTTAGCCATTGCAGTGTCTCCTGGTTTTGGTTCGTCTTAGCCGGCGGCTTCGAGCTGGTTGGCGCGCGAATCGATGAGCCCGGCGAAGTTCCGGATCGTCGATTGCAGCAGTCCCGCAAAGTTGTAGAGCGGGCTCTGGAGCTTGCCGACCACGTCGGCAATGAGCTGCTCCTTGGGTGGCATCGTCGCGAGGCTTTCGACTTCCGCGCGCGAAAGCACCCGGCCTTCCAGCCAGCCCCCGTGGATCTCGATGTTGAGGCGGCGTGCCCGGAGGTGCTCAGTGAAGGCCTTCACCGGCGCGATCGGGTCGTCGAATCCAATCGCGAGTGCCGTTGGCCCCTGCAGGATCTCGGCCATGTTCTCGCGCCCGGCAGCTTTGGCGGCCATCGCGGCGAGTGTGTTCTTAACGACTTTCACTTCCGCTCCGGTCGGGCGCAGCGCGCGACGAAGCTCGGTGATCTGGGCGACGGTGAGCCCACGATAATCAGCACTGATGGCAATCGAGGCCCGCTCCATGCGGTCCTGGATCTCTGCCAGCATTGCTTCTTTCCGTGGAGTAGGCATAGCCACCTCCGATATGAACGGGGCACGGTTCTCACCGGCCCGGTGCGGAAGAGCCCGGAGACCAAAAATCCCTGCGCATTGGCAGGGATTCAAACTTCCCTCGCGGGAACTTTGACGGCGCACAGCATCGCTGCCGGCCCGAAATCTCTGCCTCGACAGGCGCCTTTCGGCATTACCCCTACCATCTCAATGACGGCTCGCATAGGGACCTGCGGTCTCTGGCTCTTGAGTTGTCGTACCAGAAGGTATCAGGTTTCCGGATTCGGGGAAATCTCGCGTTCCCGCTAGGGGAACAACTCAAGAAACTCGCTCGATGCCCAGCCATCTCGCCCATCCGGCGTCGTGACCGCCACCCATCCTCTTGTTGCCACCTCCGCTCGTCGCGCCATGACGACTCGGTCCGCCATGCAGCCGAGGACCGACGCTGACAGGAGTGGCTCGGAGCGGACGTTCAGGCAATCGGCGCCAGTGACTACGCGGGCGAAACTACCTGGGTCGACGAGGAGAGGCTGCGGCCCCCCGGCCTTCTTCGTGAGTTGCGGCAGAAACTCGGAAATGGGTGACACCGTCCCCTTCTGGAGATCGATCAACGCCGGGATTCCGTGGAAGAACGAAACCGTGTTGGGCAAGTAGTCGGCCTGGTCGAAGTCGGCGCGGCCGATCGCCAGCGTCGGTGTAATCCACCCCACGATCGAGACTCCACTGAGCCCGTCGGCTTCGCGCCACTGGTACACGTCGGTGACGGCGTCGGAGGACGTGTCAATGAACGCGAGGTAGCCTTCGCGATACTCCTGCGAGGTACTGAGGAGCTGGACTTCGACTGACTCGCCGCCGGCGCGCGTGATGAAGGAAGCTGAGTACTGCCGGGCGTCCCATGCCGACGGGATGGTCAGCAGCAGCTCCCCGGAGAGGAGATCCCGGATCGTGCGCCGATCTTCCGAGTACACAGCCCGCCGCTGCCCGGCTCCGAAACCACCCACGGTGTCCGCAGTCGGCAGTATGCCGGCAGGCAGCGCAAGCACGGTCCGACCTGATGGGGTTACCTTCTGGAACGACCACCAGTCATCGGCTGTGGGGCCGCGAATGATCGTCGTGTCGCCCTCGATCGCGAAGCGAACCCCATCCGCCGCCCTCAGGTCGAAGAGGTCATGCCATGTAACGCCACCATCAGCTGAGCGCGATGGTCAGGGCTCCGGGCTGCCGTAACAGATGCCATGGCACAGCGCGACGCCAACTTCGCCGGGATTCCCAGACTGCACCCCGATGATGGCGCGATCGCCGGGCCTACCCTGTCGCGTAAACCGGGTCGTCGACGCGGAACTGCCCCGCCAATCCCGGTAGTAACGCCGCAGGGCCGCCGTTGGCCCCTCCCAGACACCGTCGATTGCGTACACCACGACCCCGGACGGAAAGGGGGTCGGCTGCGCGCGTTGCAGGGCCCTGGCAACGAACGCCGGAGTTGGCGTCGAGGCGACACTTGGCGGCGCGGGTGGCGTAGGGTTTGCGGCCGTCGATTCGGCCGGCGTAACCGTCGATTCGGCCGCGGGCGGAGGGCTTTCGCCGCGGGAACAGGCCGTGCAGCACAGCAGACCGGCCAGGGCGAAGGACCACGCGCGCTTCATCTACCAAGAGTAACGCCACTGAATCGGTCACGGTTCCCCGCCGGCAAGTTCGACACGTACGACTCTTCTCGATCAGCTACCATCCCTCAGTGCTCGAAATCACCAAACGCCTCCTCCGTGCTGCCGAAGGCGGCGAACCGGTCTTCCTCGCGTCTGTCCTTGAGTCGGGCCCGCGGCCGCTCGTGCCGGGTGCGCGGATGCTCGTCGAACGGTCGGGCGAACGCCTCGGCTCCCTCGGCGACACCGCGCTCGACGACGCCCTTGCCGCCTACGCCCCCGATGCCTTCGCCGCGCACATCGCAGCGACCCTGTACGTCACGCCGGGCGGGCTCTCCGAGCGGACCGCGAAGGGTGCCACTGCCGTCTATGTCGAAGTCGTCGAAGCCAAGCCGGTGTTCCTCATCGTCGGCGCCGGCCACATCGGGCGTTCGCTGGCGAAACTCGCGGACTTCCTCGATTTCCACGTGGCGATCCTCGACGACCGCGATGATTTCGCCAGCTCCGAACGCGTCCCCGAAGCTGACGAGGTCCTTTGCGAAGACTTCGAGGAAGCACTCAAGAAGTACCCGATCGGGCCGAGCACCTACATCACGCTCGTCACTCGCGGGCACAAACAGGACGAATTGTCGCTGCGGACCTGCCTGGGGCGGGGCGCGGCTTACCTTGGGATGATTGGCTCGCGCAGGCGAAACCGGCGCGGTCCTCGAACATCTGCGCGAGGACGGCTTCGACCCGGAGGAGCTTGCGAGAGTGCGCACGCCGATCGGCCTCAGCATCGGCGCCGAGACCCCGGAGGAAATCGCGATCTCCATCATGGCCGAGGTCATCATGCTCCGCCGCGGCGGCGACGGCTCGGTGATGTACCACCGCTGAGTGCCTTCCCAGAAGCGCCCCTACTCCAACCGCCCGGCCACGGCGCCTCGTCCGTGGAGCTCTGCCCGCAGGTCCAGCATCGCCGTATACGTCGGGATGACGAAGACGTCGTCGCCCCGGTCCGTCCCTGCGAGGATTGCATCCAGGAGCTTCCCGGCTTCGTGCTCCACAGCTGCGGGACGTTCCCAGCCCGCGTACTTCATCCGCACCGCCAGGTCTTCGGCCCTGTCGCCGCCGGCCCACCATCTCCCCGCGGACGTGGCCAGCACCTCGAAGTCGACATCCCAGGTCCAGCTCACGTCCTGGCCGTCCGCGTAGCGGTCGTTCAAGAGCACCGCAACCTTGAGCGGAGGCCGTTCCCGCGCGATTTCGCGAAGCAGAAAGAGCACCTGGTTCGCGCCCGCCGGGTTTTTCGCCAGGTATAGGCGCAGGCGGCGTCCCTCGATCTCCACGACCTCTTGCCGCCCGAATGCGGGTTGGGCATGGGCCAACCCCTGCCGGATCGCCTCGTCACCGATTCCGAAGGCGCGGCAAGCCGCGACTGCGGCCAATGCGTTGTAGACGTTGTACAGGCCCGTCAGCGGCATCGTCACAGTCTCTTGGCCATCGATCGAAAGCCTCGCCGAATCCAGCCCGAGCCGGACTGCCGAAGCGGAGGTTTGGGGCGACGGCCTCCGGCGCTCGCATTTCGTGCACCGCCAGTGCCCGACGTGAGCGAAGTAGCGGCGGTCGTAGCGATAGTCCCCGCCGCATGCACACCAGCGGGCATCGTAGGCGCCGGCACTGTCCGTCGCGTATGCCGGGTCGTCCAGCCCGAACCAGTGCACGGGGCCACTCCAGCCTGTCGCGAGTTCCGCCACCGAGGGGTCATCGGCGTTCAGGACTAGCGTCGCGTCTCGGGGAGCCCGCTCCAGCGCCGTCCGCCAGAGACCAGCGACCGTGTCGACCTCGCCGTAACGGTCGAGCTGATCGCGGAAGAGGTTCGTGAAAACGAGCACGCGAGGCTGGAGTGCCGCGACCGCGGCCGGCATCGTGGCCTCGTCCGTCTCGAACAGGCCCGCCGTGTCCCGCGCACCCCGGATCCCGCCTGTGGTCCCGGCTTCTGCCAGGAGCGTGCTGGCCATTCCCCGCATCAGGTTGCTGCCTTCCCGGTTGTGCACGTACGGCATCGCGTCCGCATCCATGGCCGAAGCGATGATCCGGCTCGTCGTCGTCTTCCCGTTCGTTCCCGTGACGACGATGCGTCCCCGCCCCAGCGTCCGGCCGAGGTGCGCCACCAGTGCCGGGTCCACCCGCTCGGCCACCAGCCCGGGGAGGGCCGTCCCTCCGCCCCGGCGAAGCGCGCGAGACGCAGCCGAGGCCAGCTTTCCGGCGACAACGGCGGCGGCGGTCCGTGGGTTCGTCACGAGTCAAATGGTCGCGGTCGCCCGCCCACCAATCAAAGCTCAGGTGCGGGAAGGTACGAGACCGGCCTGTACCAGGAGTTTCAGGATCCGGTCCCGGGCGATGACGCCCACTACTCGTCCGTTCTCGACAACCGGCATGTGGAACAAGTCCTCGGTTTCCATTTCCAGGAGGACATCAGAGACAAGCCGTTCGCGTGCCGTCGCCCGCAGTTCGGCCGCCGGCACCATCGCCTGGCGGGCGGTGACGTTGTCCCACTCGCGCTCGGGTACACCCCGCAGTTCGTAGCCGCTCAACAGTCCCGCGAGCGACCCCTCATCGGAAATCATGTAGCAGACCCGGGGGTTGAGTTCGATCACACCTCGGGCGAGCGCCCCGACGGTCTGGCCGCCATCCACGACAGGCAGGTTCGGCGTCATCACGTCCTCGGCCTTGTACATCCGGAGTTCGTTCACGAGCCGGTTCTGGGCCAGGCTCTTGCGCGCCGCATTTTCGAGGAAGACGCCAAGGAAGATGATCCAGGCGCCGCTCGCCGCACTATCAGCGATGACCATGTCGCGCCCCGCAACGGCAAGCAGCCCGCACGCGATCCCGGCCGCGGCGAATCCACGCCCGGTCCACGCCGCGATACTCGTCGCCTTGCTGTAGTCGCCGGTGATGAGCCAACAGATCGAGCGGAAGACGCGGCCGCCGTCCATCGGGAAGGCCGGCAACAGGTTGAAGACGCCCAGGATGAGGTTCATGAGTGCAAGCCAGACCAGGACATAGTCCACCGGGCGCGTGTCGTTCGCTCCCAGCGCAAACCATGCGCCGAAGAAAGTGCCGGTCAACAGGAAGCTCGTAAGCGGGCCGGCTGCCGCCATCAACAACTCGTGTAGCGGCTTCGCCGCCTCTCGCGTGATCTGCGCGACCCCGCCGAGGATGAACAACGTGATGCTCTTCACCGGGATGTTGTAGGCGCGTGCGACCAGGCTGTGCGCGAGTTCGTGGAGGACGATCGAGGCGAAGAACAGGATGACGCTGGCGACGGCCATCGCGTAATGCGTGGTGCGGCCCGCCCCTTCGAGTGCATCCGGGTAGAACTGCGTCGCCAGCAGCCAGGTCGTCAGGCCGAAGAGGATGAACCAGCTGGGACTCACCAGGATCGGGATGCCCGCCAGCGAACCAACTCGGATATTGCCGAACTTCATGCGCCTACCTTAGCGGTTGACCGGTTAGCGCCGCGTCTCGCCAAACTCCTGGCTTAACCGTGATTCTTACTCGCGGGTGGGGCGGTAGGGTTGTCCTCGTCCTCCACGACCGCTTCCCAGCACAGGTAGAAGTAGAACAGTCCAATGAGGATTGGGACGAGGAAGGCCGGGTGGTGGCTCTCGATGAGCCCCCAGACACCGCCGAGTGTCACGAAGATCAGGGCGGCAACGTAAACGAAGAACGCACCCCAACTGAAACCGAGTGGCAACATAGCTCGCTCCTTGTTGCCCGGATCCTACAACCCGAATTCGGCCTCAGTAACCCGTTCAACAGGGAGAAACCAGTTAGAAGTACGCCTCAGCCACGCAACCCGGGAGGGCCGGTGCGGCCCGCCTGGCTCAAGCCGTGACCAGCTCCGGCACTGCCGCCGCGGGGACCATGCCCTCGAGCACGCGTGCCAGCGCCATCGTGTGGCTGCAGGAGCCCCACGCTACGAAGAAGTCGCAATTGCAGCGCCACTTGCCTTCGTGCAGGGCGACTTCGTGGTCGCTGTTTTCGCCGTGGAAAGCTACGTGCAGATCATCTATCTGCATGCGGTGCCGTTCGCCCGCGTAGGCCTTTGCCTTCTCAACCTTGCCAATCAAGCTCGACTGCATGACGGGTAACTCCTTCTCACGAGAAGCGCAAACGGCGGCGCTATGTGGCGCCGCCGTCTCTATCCATGGATGCCAACCAACACACCCATACCATTGCAACCTACGCCGCTATGGATCACCGTGTCAACAGATCTTTTGTGGCCAGCGACCTGGCTTGCGAGACGAAGTTCAGCACCCCCTGCGAGGCGCCGTGCCCCACCCGCCCCCTCGGGACACAACTCTCTGTCCTTAAGGCCATGAACTTTCCCTTTGATCTGCCGAAGATTATGGCGGTCGGCCACATTTTCACTTCGAGCCGCCAGGTAAACTGCATGACACACGCCACTCTCCACAGCATCAACCGGACCGGCCCCGCGCGAAACGGTGAAATCGTCCCGGCCGACTCCTTGAAGCGAGAGCTTCTCGGCGTTCTCCGCGCAGTCCTGCCCGAGGAGGCAGACCTTCCCGATGAGAAGCTCCGGGAGATCGCCGACGCGATCCACTCCACCTCCTGGAGCCCGATGCCCGATCAGGTGGTCCTCCGCGAAGAACTGAGCGACCTCCATACCTCCCGCGAATTCATCCAGCTCCTCCGGACGAAAAACGTGAACGTCTCGCGCGTGAAGCGCGCGATGCAATACGAGTTCGAGCTCGAGAGCCTCCAGATCGAACTCGTGAAGCTGCAGCGCTGGATCCAGGACTCCGGACGGCGCGTCGCAATCCTTTTCGAAGGCCGTGACGCTGCCGGCAAGGGCGGAACCATCCGCCGCTTCATCGAGCACCTTAACCCGCGCGCGATCCGCGTCGTCGCGCTTCCCAAGCCGACCGACGACGAAACCGGGCAGTGGTACTTCCAGCGCTACATGCGTCAGCTCCCCAACCGCGGCGAAATCGTCTTCTTCGATCGGTCCTGGTACAACCGCGCCGTCGTCGAACCGGTCATGGGTTTCTGTGACCCGGACCAGTACGAACGATTCATGCGCCAGACCCCCGAATTCGAACACATGCTCGTCGAAGACGGCGTGGAGATCGTGAAGTTCTGGTTCTCCATCTCCAAGGAGGTCCAGGGTGCCCGCTTCGACTCGCGACGGAACAACCCGTTGAAGCAATGGAAGCTCAGCCCCATCGATGAACGCGGCCAGGAACTCTGGGATGATTACACCCGCTACAAGGAGCGGATGTTCAGCCTCACCCACACGAGCTTCAGCCCCTGGATCATCGTGAAGGCGAACGATAAGCGCGCGGCGCGGCTCGAGAGCATCCGCTACGTGCTCTCAGCCTTCGACTACACCGGGAAAGACAAGTCGCGCGTCTCGGTCATCCCGGACCCAGAGGTCGTTGGCCGGTTCCACCGCTCGGCCAGGCGGATCGACTGAGGCCGGCGGGCCGTCAGTTCTGCTTCGTCCTGATCAGCCCGGCGGCCCGCTGAACCGCTGTCGCCTCCACGTGGCAGGGCTTGCGGCACAGCACTTCGAGATTGGCCTGGTGGTGCCCGCAGGAGAGGTTCGGTCGATCCCCGTTGAGCGGCACGATGTGGTTCACCTCTGGTTCAAAGGTGACCTCGCCGCAGCGAGCGCACTTCCAGCCCGGGAGCAGCCTTCCTTCCACCCGTCGCCGCGCCCTGATCTTGGCGGCACGGCGTGCCCACATCCACTGGTGGTTGCGGTAGAAGAGCCGGCGGCATTTCACGGAGCAGTAGACGATTTGTCTCCCGCCAATCGGTCCGAAACAGACCTTGCAGCCGCCATCGTAAGGAACGCAGCCGAGCGATCCTGCTACCACCAGATCTTGCTCTCCACATCGTCCGGCTGGTCTTCCCATTCGGTCGTCCAGAGGTTGGAAGAGAGGTACTTCCAGCCGCCGTCTGCCAGCAGGCAAACGATGTGCTGCTCACCTTCGAGTCGCTCCGCCGCCTTCACCGCCGCGCGCACGACGGCCCCGCAACTGATACCGACGAAAAGGCCTTCCTTCTGGGTCAGGTCTTTCGACATCGCGAAACTGCTCCGGCTGTCGACCACGATCTTCCCGTCCAGCACCGTCTCATCAAAGATCGGCGGGATAAAGCCCTCTTCCAGTGCTCGCAGGCCCTGGACGAGGTCCCCGGGATGGGGCGCAGCCGCGATCACGCGGATGCCCGGCTTCTGGTCCTTCAGGTAGCGGCCCGTCCCCGTTAGTGTGCCACCCGTCCCCAACCCGGCGACGAACACCGTCGTCTGCGGCAAGTCGCGGAGGATCTCTGGGCCTGTCGTTTCGTAGTGCGCCCTCGGGTTCGCAGCGTTTCCGTACTGGTAGGGGAAGTAGTACTTGCCCGGGTTCTCGGCAACGATCTCCTTCGCTTTCGCAATGGACCCGTTCGAGCCGAGGTCGCCGGGCGTGTAGATGATCTCCGCGCCGTACGCCTTCAGCAGAAACGTGCGTTCTTCGCTCACGCTCTCCGGCATCACGCAGACAACCTTGTAGCCCTTCACCTTGCCGATCATCGCGAGGCCAATGCCCGTGTTTCCAGAGGTCGGCTCGAGGATCGTTGCACCGGGTTTCAACTCTCCCGAGCGTTCTCCCGCTTCGATCATGTACTTCGCGATCCGGTCCTTCACCGAGCCCGTCGGGTTCTGGCCCTCGAGCTTCGCGTAAATATGGACATCGGCCCGCGGTGCGAACGAGCGCAACTCAACGATCGGCGTGTTGCCGATCATCTCGATGACGGAGCGGTAAAGCGTCACGCGGCGTGGTCTCCCGTTTCTAACAGCCGCCCGCCAGCGCGGGAAGCACATCAAGTGTGTCCCCGGCTTTGAGCGCCGTTTCGACTCCGCCCGTGTAGCGGATGTCCTCGTCGTTCAGGTAGATGTTCACGAAGCGGTGCAGCTTCCCATCTGGCCCGTAGACCTGGGCCTTGAAGCCCGGGTACTTGGCGTCGATGTCGTTGAACACCTCCGAGACCGTCGAGCCGCTGGCCTCGACGGTCTTCTGCCCGCCGGTCACCTTCTGCAGTACGGCGGTCACACGGACATTGATTGTTGGGGCGGTCGCACTCGTCATAGGTGCAGGTTCTCCTTCAATAAGTGGCGAAGCGGTGGGGCAGCTGCCCTTTCAACCGCCGGTCGGGTCGTCGCGGTGGGGGATTGGCGAACCGCAGAACTGCTCGTAGTCGATCAGCTCGCTGATCGTCGGGTTGTCGCCGCACAGCGGGCACTCCGGGTCCTTGCGGACCTTCACGATGCGGAACTCGAGTGAGAGGGCATCGTAAAGGAGCAGCCGGTTCACCAGCGGCTCGCCAACTTCGAGGACGAGCTTCAGCACCTCGGTCGCCTGTATGCTTCCGATGGTCGAGCACATGGCCCCGAGGACGCCCGCTTCCGCGCAGCTCGGCACGAGGCCCGGCGGCGGCGGCGCCGGATACAGGCAGCGGTAGCAGCCCTTCCCCGGCAGGTATGTCGTGGCCTGCCCGTCGAACATCAGGATCGAGCCGTCCACGAGCGGCTTCTTCAACAGGTAGCAGGCATCGTTGACCAGGTAACGCGTCGCAAAGTTGTCCGCGCCGTTCACCACGATGTCGTACTGCGAGATGATCTCGAACGCGTTGTCGCTCGTGATCGGCGCCTCGTGAGTGACCACATTCACATTCGAGTTGTGCGCCAGGAGGGTTTCGCTTGCGGACTGCACTTTCGGCTTACCAATGTCGGCCGTCTGGTGCAGGATTTGGCGCTGGAGGTTCGAACGGTCCACAACGTCGAAGTCCACGATGCCGATCGTCCCGACGCCGGCGAGGGCGAGGTAGAGCGCTACCGGCGAACCCAGTCCACCTGCTCCGATCATCAGCACCTTCGCTTCGATGATCTTTCGCTGACCGGCGCTGCCGACCTGGGGCATGATCAGGTGGCGGCTGTAGCGTTCCACCATCTCCGGCGTCATCACCGTCGGCGCGCCGCCCGCGAGTGCGGGGATGACGGCCACTTCGTCACCGTCCTGCAGCGCCGTCGATTCGCCCTGGAGATTCTCGATTTCCACCTGGTTCACGTAGATGTTGATGTGTGGCGCGCGCTCGCCACTGCTATCCACCACCTGGGCTTTGAATCCCGGGAACTGCGTATCCAGGTCCTTCAGGAGGTCCGAAACGGTTGCGCCGGTGGCTTTCACGTTCGCCCGGTTCCCGACCAGGTGCCGGAACGGCGTGGGGATATACACGTTAACTGACATGGTGGCCCTCCTTCGGCGGCGATCCATCGTTGCACATTGAAACCCACCCCGCACAACCTCGTGCACGGTGGAAAATGCTCTCACTTACATGTTGACACTGAGGTAACGCTCCCCCGTATCACAGATGATGGTGACCACGGTTTTCCCGGCGCCGAGCTTCTCCGCGACCTTCCGCGCTGCGAACACGTTCGCACCCGCGGAGATGCCCGCGAGCAGGCCCTCTTCCCGCGCCAGGCGGCGGCTGAAGGCCATCGCATCCTTGTCCTCGATGCGCATGATCTCGTCGTAGACACCGCGGTCCAGTACTCCCGGCACGAAGCTTGCTCCGATGCCCTGGATCCCGTGCATACCCGCGCGGCCCCCGCTCAAGACGGGCGATCGTGCGGGCTCCACGGCGACGATCAGGACGCCTTTGCCGATCTGTTCGCGCAGCAACTTCCCGACCCCGGTAATCGTCCCCCCCGTCCCCACCCCGGCAACGAATGCATCGATCCGTCCACCCGTGGCATCCAGGATCTCCCGCGCCGTCGTCCGGTGGTGGACCTCAGGGTTCGAGGGGTTCTCGAACTGCTGCGGCATGAAGTACGAGGCGTTCTCCTTGCACAGCTCCTGGGCGGCGAAGACGGCCCCGGTCATGCCTTCGATCGCAGGGGTCAAAACGAGCTCGGCGCCGTAGCGTTCCAGCAGTCTGCGCCGCTCGATCGACATGTCTTCCGGCATCGTCAGGATGATGCGATAGCCCTTCACGGCCGCCACCAGAGCGAGCCCGATGCCGGTGTTCCCGGAAGTCGGCTCGACGATCACGGAGTCGGGCTTCAAGCGGCCCGAACGCTCTGCGTCTTCAATCATCGCCAGCGCGATTCGGTCCTTCACGCTCCCGCCGGGGTTCAGGCTTTCCATCTTCCCGAGGACCGCCGCGGCGTCCTGCGGGATGACCCGCTTCAGGCGCACCAGAGGCGTCGCCCCGATGAGGTCGAGCACCGACTCGGCGATCGCGGGCCGCGCAACCGGGGCGGTCATATCACCCACCTTCCGCTCACGGCCGTCGGCTCCCGTTCGAGGAGGTCGGCCACCGAATACGACTCCAGGATCTCCGTAGTCGCGTTGCGGATGCGCTCCCAGATTTCCCGCTGGCCGCAGTGGTGCGGGTGGTCGGTCAACTCCGGCGGCTCATCGAGCCACGACACGGGCGACAACGTTCCCTCGAGAGACGCGATCACCTCGCGCACAGAGATCTCCTGCGGAGGGCGCACGAGTTCATGCCCGCCCGATGGCCCGCGCACCGAGCGGATGAAACCGCTCTTCCTCAGCGACGTCAGGAGCTGGTCGAGGTACTGCTCCGGAATGTGGCGGCGCAGAGCGATCTCCGACGACTGGAGCGGCCCGCGGCCATAGTGACCCGCGAGCTCGATGAGAGCGCGGAGGCCGTAGTCGCTTCGGGTCGAGACGCGCATTTGGCTAACCAGCTGCCTTCCAACAAGCTACTCCTGATAAAGTCGAGTAACTCTGTCAACAATAGTAGGGGATGGCCAACCGAGGTGGCAAGCACCGTCGCCCTGTCCGCGGGCCGCCGGGTTCCGCGGCCACCGGTCCGGCGTCCTAACCGAACCGTGGTGGGCGTTTCTCCACGATCGCCCGCGCCCCCTCGGCCGGGGCGTCGCTGAAGAACCCGAGCATCTCAAGCGCGAGCGAGTAGTCGAACGCGGTGATGCCGCCCAGGCGCAGCCACTGGTTCAGCGACTTCTTCGTGGCACGGAGCGCATGCTGGGGCCCGGCAGCCAGCTTCTCCGCAATCGCCAGGCACTCGGGAAGAAGCTGTGCCCTCGGCGTCACCTTACTTACCAGCCCGATACGCTCCGCTTCGCGCCCATCGATGAAATCGCAGGTGAGCAGGTAGTACTTCGCTTTCGCCATCCCACAAAGGAGCGGCCAGATGATGGCGGCGTGGTCGCCGGCGGCGACGCCGAGGCGCGCGTGTCCGTCGGTGAGCCGCGCTTCTTCCGCCATTACCGAGATGTCGGCCATCAGCGCAACGGTGAGCCCCGCTCCCACAGCCACGCCGTTGATTGCCGAGATGATGATCTTCTCGCAGTTCATCATCTCGTAGACGATTGCCTCGGCTTCGCGCATTACCCGCATCACGGCTTCGAAGCGCTCCTGTGCGGGGAGGACCGCTCGCGCCCCGATGTCACTGAGGTCCCCACCCGCGGAAAATGCCTCGTCTCCCGCCCCGGTGACGATCGCGACCCGCACCTCGGGATCCTCTGCGAGGTCTCTCCAGATGGTCGTCAGTTCGCGGTGGAGGACGTCGTTCGTGGCGTTGAAGACCTCCGGCCGATTGATCGTGACGGTCGCGACCGCGCCCGCCACCTCGACAAGAAGGTGCTGGTACCGGGAGTAGTCCACCCGAACGTCCTTTCCCGCCCAGAGGGTCCGGGCGCCATCGCAGGGAGTCGCGATAGACTACAGGAGCAATGCCGAACTGGGTGCTCGAAGGCCTAATCGCGACAAGTCCTCGTCCCGGATTCTCACCAGGCCCAGAGTTGACCGTCCACGACTACGTCGTCGATTCATGGATCGAAGAGGCACGCAGCTTCGGCATCCGCTCGGTCATCTGCCTGATCGGCAACGACCAGCTTTGGCTCTATCGAAAGGCAACGCCGGAAGGCCTGCTGAGCCGCTACCGGAGCGAAGGCTTCGATGTCTGCCACATTCCCACCGCGGACCAGCAAACGCACCCGTTCACCCTCGACGAATACGAACACGCGTGGGAGTCGTTCCAGAACCTGCCGAAGCCCGTCCTCGTCCACTGCAGCGCGGGCATGGATCGGACGGGTCGGGTGGTCCGATACATCCTCGAACGCTTGGAGACGACCGAGGTCTCGGACGCGGCCGGATAGGCCGGAGCTACTTGAGGGCCGCCCACTCGCTCTGCCGTGCAAACAGCAGGTCGTGCATTGGCCAGAACTTCCCCTGCTTCCCCGCGCAAATGGCTACGAGGCTGGCGTTCCCGGCGTTGGGGTGAATCTGGACGATCGGAAAGTGCAGGAAAGCGAGGGCAACGTCGTTGCCGAGTTTCGCTCGAACAGCCTTCAGCGAGGTGTCCGTCCACTGCTTGCAGAACGGGCATTGAAAGTCGCTGTACTCCGCAACCACCACCTTCGCGCCTGGGTTTCCCTCAATGGCCGCCCCCGTGATGTCCGGCTTCTTTGCGACGATGGAAAACCGGCCGGCGGCAGCGAGTTCACGAACCGCTGCCGAGTACCCTTCGAGAGTCGTGGGGCTGCCCTTCAGTTCGGCCTGGATGATCTCCTCCAGGATCGCGGTGGGCTGCGCACCGACGAGCATCTTGTTGTTGACGAAGAACGTCGGGGTACCCGTGACACCGAGGTCCTTTCCTTCTTGCAAGTCGCCGTTCAACTCGGCGACGTTCGCGGAGTCGCCGAGGCACTGCGAGAACGCCGCCTCGTTGAGACCGGTCTGCCGGGCGTAGCTCTTCATCGTATCAAGGAGGCCAGCAGGCGCCGAGGCAACTGGTGAAGCCGTCGGCACGCTCGAAATGGCGTCCGCGGCCGGGGCGCCGTCGAACGTGGATCCCGGGCCCGAACTGTCGTCTCGCGTCCACCAGATGGTGGCCGCAATGACGATCGAGCCGAGTATCAGCGCGGCCGGAGTGAGGAAGTAGCTCCACGCCGGGGGGTCCTTCACATACACCGGGCCGCTCGTCTGCGTGGCCCCCTGAAGCGGTTCCGGCTCGACGATGTCTTCCATCGATTTCGGTTCGGTCACCCGGTCATCGTGCCTCGGGGAGCCCGTGCACGCGAGTGACGATTAAGGCCGGGTGTCCAGGCGCCGCAACACTGCGAGGGTGATCTCCTCCACTGAACTCAGCTCGGGAGAACCCGAAATCACGTCCTCGACCATCCGCTTCGCATCGCCCCGCGAATACCCGAGGGCAGCGATCGTTTCCACCGCATCCGCCACGGTGCGCTTGTTCTCCATTTTGGCCGCGTCCACGGGTTGGGCGACGCCGCCGTCGTGCATCGCTGCTTCCGCGATGAGCTTGCCGCGCAGTGTGGCGATGATCTTGTCGGCACTGCGCGGTCCGATACCCGGCATCTTCGAAAGTACGGCCCGGTCTTCCTGCTCGATCGCCCGCGCGATCGTGCTCACCGAGATGTTCATCGCCTTGGCGGCCTTTGCCGGCCCGATCCCTTCAACCGTCGTGAACTTCCGGAAGAACTCGCGCTCGGCCCGCCTCAAGAACCCCACCAGGACGGGTGTCGGGTTGTTCGCTGTCGCGTGGTAGAAGATATGCAGCCCGATGGATGGCCCGCCTCCCTCCCGCGAGGTCACTTTCTCCGGCGATCCCCTGGATCTCCGGCCAGAGCACGATCGGCACCAGTACCTCGTAGCGCACTCCCTGGACATCGACTTCCACGGTTGGGCCGCTCGGGTCCATTCGCGCGAGATTGCCCTGCAGGTGCGTGATCACACGGCACAGCGAACAGGGAATACGCACCAGGCGCAAATCGACACTCGCAAACCCAGAATCGACAATCGATCACGTGCCCGAACTCCCCGAAGTCGAGACCATCCGCCGCGACCTGGAACCGCTCGTCGCCGGCCGCCGCATCACCGGTGTGGAGGTCGACCCCGCCACCATCCACCTGCTCGCCTGGGCGCCCATCGAGGCGCTCCGCGCGAACCTCGTCGGCCGGACTGTGACGGCCATCGGCCGCCGCGGTAAGTACCTCATGTTCTCGCTCGACGATGGCCGCGTCTTTGTCGTACACCTCCGCATGACCGGGCGCCTGGTCTGGCGCCCCCACGACGCCCCGGCCGAGCAATTCCAGCGGGCCGTGATCGAGCTCGACAACGGGTACGACCTGCGCTGGGCCGACCTGCGGAAGTTCGGCACCTGGCGCCTCCACGAATCAGTCGCCGAAGTCGTCGGCAAGCTCGGCCCCGAACCGATCGACGATTCCCTCACGCTGAAGGAGTTCCGCGCCCGTCTCGCCAACCGTACAGCACCGGTGAAGGCTGTCCTCCTCGACCAGCGCCGTTTCGCCGGCCTCGGCAACATCTACGTCGATGAAGCGCTCTACGAGGCGCGCATCCGACCCGATACCCCCGCGGGGAAAGTTTCGCCAGCGGCGACGAAGCGCCTGTTTGCCTCGTCCCGCAGCGTCCTCGAACGCGGCATCGAGAATCGCGGCGCGAGCTTCAAAGATTACGTCGACGGCCAGGGAGAGAAGGGTTCGCAACACATGCACGTCCAGGTCTTTCGGAGGACAGGGAAGCCCTGCTACCGCTGCGGAAGCACGATTCAGCGGACGGTTGTCGGTGGCCGCGCGACCCACTTCTGTCCTCGCTGCCAGCCGAAGGCCCGCGTGAAGGCGGCCCCGGTTGGTTGACGAAGCCCAGGTCCTCGCCGCCCTCGGACTTCCAGTGGACGTGCCCGCGCATTGGGAGCCGCTCGGAGAGTCGCCATGGAGCCCGGTCTTGCTCTCAGCCGGGGGAGACTCCCCCATCGAAGCCGTCATCCGCGAAGCAGCCGACCCGGACGCCGCCCGGAACCACGCAGCCGTCGCCGAGGCGCTGGCGCGTTGCGGCTTTGCGCATGCGCCACGCCTCCTCGCCATGGTCGCCAACGCGACTATCGAGGAAGCCGTCCCTGGCGCCACGGCGATGCAACTCGTCCCACCGCCCGGTTCCGCTGAGGCGGCAATGGCGGCCCTTGCCGCGCTCCATGCCCTCCCGCTCCGTGAAGGTGCGGACTGGGATCGTAATCCCGGCGACCTTTGCCCCGCTGCCGAAGTGCCCCTCCACCGTCTCGGCTTCTCCTCCATCGAGCGCGAGCCGGCACGGGAGCCCCTGCTCGAGGCGCACGCCTACCTTCTCGCGTCGCCGTTCGGGTTCGCCCACCGCAACGCCGTCGCGGCAAACGTTCTCCTTGCACCCGGTAAGGCCTGGCTGACCGATTTTTCGACCGCCGGACACGGACCGCAGTACTTCGATGTCGCGGCCTTCCTCCTGACGTCCGGTCTCGAAGCGCCCGGCCGGCGGGCGCTCGCCGCCGCCTACGCTCGTCACCGCGATGTCGCGCCGGATACGGCTGCGGACCTTATCGACCTCCTCGGCATCCTCTGGGGCATCGGCTGGCTGCTCGAACTGCCCCGCCAGCTCATCACGAACCTCGGGGATGACTCGACGTCCAGTGCGCTCAGGTTGGCCTCTTCGCGGATCGAAAAGGGGATGCGCCAGCCTGCCGGCGACTCGCCCGTCGCTGCGGCCATCCGCGCGGCTCTCTGGCCCGTCCGCTGACGGCAACCGGCCGGCTGGCTCGTTCGACAACCCGGTACGCGCCAAAGACAATGCCACCCGTGGCGACACCGGCCGTCTCCTTTCCCGGCAACATGACCGAACTCGGTTTCGTCGAGGCCTACGCGAGGTCGGCCGTCCGCAAGCCCCAGATGGCCGCCGATGCGGCACTCCGAGCCCTCGTTTTCTCGGAATCAGGAGACCGGGCGATCCTTGCCGGCCTCATCGCGCTGGAGCTTGCGGAAGCTTGCCGCCGCCTCGCCGCCGTCTACGAAGCGCTTTCCGACCGGACGCATAGCGTCGCGCGCTCGCTGCTGCGCCCGCTCCCCGGCCATGCTGGCTGGCTCGTCTTCGTCCAGCGCGCGGCCACCATTTCGCCGGAACAAATGCTGCGCGAATTGGCGCTCGGCGAAGATGCCCTGCCCGCCGCCCAGATGCTCCGCGCCCAGCCGGAACTGGGCGAGCTCGGTGGGCTCGTCGCGGCCGCCGAGACCGGCAACCCGATGCTCCTCATCCCTGATCTCGGGAAGCGGCAGGTCGCCGAGGAGTGCTGGCTCGCCGGAGTAGATAGTGAGGGTGATCCCATCACATCCAGCTTCGGCGCCTCTGAAGGGGACGCCACGACGCTCGCGGACATAACGGCTGACATCTGCACCATCGCTCGCGACTTCCTCATGTCCTACGTTGCCGCTCGCCGCAGTGCGGGCCGAGCGCACTGAAATGACGGCCTGGCAGACCGGACCGCGCAACGCCATCACCGATGTCCCCGGAATCCGAGTCGGTCACTCCACCGACCGGCGCAACGCCACCGGCTGCACCGTGATCCTCTGCGAGTCCAGCACCGCAGCCGCCGTCGACACTCGCGGTGGCGCGCCCGGCACACGCGAGACGGATGTCCTCGGCCTTTCGAACCTGGTGCGGAAGTGCCATGCCGTGCTCTTCACCGGTGGAAGTGCGTTTGGCCTCGCAGCGGCAGATGGCGTGATGCGCTGGCTTGGGGAGAAAGGTGCCGGCTTCCCCACGGCACATAGGGCAATCCCCATCGTCTCGGCTGCCGTCCTCTACGACCTCGGCCTGGGGAACCCGCTCGCGTCTCCGGCTGCCGAAGACGGCTACCGGGCAGCGTCCCGCGCGAAGGGTGGAGCCGTTGCCGAGGGTAGCGTGGGCGCGGGGACGGGAGCGACCGTGGCCAAGTTGCTCGGCGCCGAGCATGCCCTCAAGGGGGGCCTCGGGACGGCTAGCCTCCTCGGCCCCAACGGGATCGTCGTTGGTGCTCTCGTCGCCACCAACGCTGTGGGCTCCCTTGTCGACCCCGATACCGGCAAGCTCGTTGCCGGCCCGCGTGGGACGAAGGGGAGGTTTCTCCCGCTCCCCGAAGCGTTGGCCCGCCGCACCGAAGCGCTCGAACTGACGCCGGGCGAGAACACCACGCTGATCTGCGTCGCCACCAACGCGAAGCTCGAACCACACCAGCTCCAGCGCATCTGCACCCAGGCGCACGATGGCTTCGCCCGCGTCGTCGTCCCTGCACACACAATCGGCGACGGCGACATCGCCTTCGCGGTCTCGATGGGTACGCTCGAGATCCCGGCGAACGATGTCCTGACCGTCGGAGCGCTGGCGGCGAGGACGGTCGAAGCCGCCCTGCTCAGGAGCGTGATGCTGGCTGCCGGGATGAAGGACATGCCTTCGGCGGCGGATTGGCGCCGGCGCTGAGGTCGGTTTCCACCCTGCCCCACGGCGGCTTCGTTCTTTCGTCGCGGGAGCTTGGAAACGCTGTCCCCGCGGGTGTAGTGTGAAAGCAGGGGGCGTCGATGGACCACGATCCTCACCCGGTGGAGCGCGAACGGCTTCGGGTGGCGCTCTCGCGGCTTCTCGACGCGTTCGTCGAGCGCGACGCCTCTGCCGAAGACCTGAACACCTAGGCGGGCATCGTCGAGCGCTTTGGAGACCGGATCAGAGAGGCGCCGCCGGCGAGCATTCTCTGGGGCATCGGTAACCGTGGCGTCTTCGCTGTGAAGGGCATCCTCGCGCCTGCACAGTTCACAGCACCGGCGGCCAGGGCCGGAGAAACGTTCTCGGCGACAGTCGTATTTGGCGCCGACCAGGAGGGCCACAGCGGTTTGGCCCACGGCGGCTCGATCGCGCAGGCCTTCGATTACCTCTTTAGCGCCCTCGATGCCTACGGCCAGGACATGTGTTTCACGAGCGAGCTCAGCGTCCGTTTCCTCCGGCCCGTCCCGCTGCACCAGTCAGCCACGTTCGAGGTCTCGCTCGACGGCATCGACGGCGCATTGAGGAAGGCCTCAGGAAGAGCGTCCGTGGGAGGGCTCACCTGCGCTGAAGCGACCGCCGTCCTCGCCGTCAAACGCCCGCGATAGCAGCAACCGCGCTTAGTAGCGCCCGCCCAGCTTCGAATGGTCCCAGCTGAAGACGTCGACCGGATTCACTTTCACAACGACTCGTTTGCTCGCGACCTTGAGGGCAGCCTCAGGAGTGTCCGTTGGCGCGGGGATTCCGTTGTACTTCGCCCCCACGAGGCCCATCACTTTCGCTATGAACGGGGTGTCGTCGATGAGTTCCGCTTCCCCTTCGATGACCAGGCCTTTGAGTTCGGCATAGCCCTTTCCCGCTTCGAGCATGCACGTGATCTTCGGATTGCGGCGGAGGTTCAGGACCTTCTGGCTCTTGGCGAACGTCGTGAAGTGAATCTTCCCGTCGATGACGACGTACCACATCGCAATGAGGTGAGGGAATCCCTTATGCCCATTCGAGGCGACCTGCAGGGTCCAACCCTGGTTGAGGAATTCTTCCTGTTCGGTATCGCTCAAGGAGATGGCGCCGCGGCGGCTGGGCATGAGGTTGCTCCGGGTCTCTAGAATGCGTCCCCATAGTAGAGCCGCTGCACGCCACCGCGGCAAGGAGAGCCAACATGACATTCGAGCACAGCAACGCCTCCCGCGACTTCCAGGACCGATTCGATACGAGACGCCTGTCCGACGCCATCACCGCCGCCACCGTCCACGACTTCATCTCCGATAGCGATGCACGCTTCATTGGCGCCGTCGACATGTTCTTCATCGCCAGCCAGGGGGCGAACGGCAATCTCGACTGCTCGTATAAGGGAGGAGAGCCGGGCTTCGTCAAGGTCGTCGACGAGCACACGATTGCCTTCCCCAACTACGACGGCAACGGCCAGTACATGACTGCCGGCAACATCGCCGAAACCGGGAAGGTCGGCATCCTCTTCATCGACTGGGTGAGCCAGTGGCGCATGCGTCTGAACGGCTCCGCCAGCATCGACTTCAACGACCCGCTCAAATCTGAGTGGCCGGAAGCCCAGTTCGTCGTCCGCGTCCGCGCCGAGGAGGTCTTCCCGAACTGCCAGCGCTACGTCCACCGGATGGACCTGGTCGAGCGTTCGGTCTTCGTGCCGAAGGCCGGCTGCGAAACCCCAGACCCGGATTGGAAGGCCCACTTCGAAGATGCCCTCCCAGCCGAGCAGCGTGTTCGCCGCGCCGCACACCGACCGGGCGAGTAGGCCCGTGCCGCCGCGGGCGGAGTAGACTGCGCCCATGGGAAATGGCAAGAACGGCCGGGCGATCATCCCCGAACCAGGCAAGAACGTCGACATCCGCGACTACGATCCCGCTGACACCGGCGGGATGACGAAGGAAGCCGCGCTCCAGGAGATAGCCCAGTTGCGGCTCCGCCTCAACGACCTCCAGAACGTGCTCTACGCCGATGAGCGCTTCGGGCTCCTCTTCGTCCTCCAGGCGATTGATACCGCCGGGAAGGACAGCACCATCAACAGCGTCTTTCAGGAAGTTGGGCCGATCGGTTGCCGCGTCGAGAGCTTCAAGGTGCCGACGCCGGAAGAACTCGCCCACGATTACCTCTGGCGCTACCGCAAGGTGACGCCTCAGAAGGGCCACATCACCATCTTCAACCGTTCGCACTACGAAGCCGTGCTCGTCGAACGGGTGAAAGGCATCGTCCCGAAGCAGGCCTGGGAACAGCGCTACGACGACATCAACAGCTGGGAGGACTACCTCGTACGCAACGGCACTGTCGTCATGAAGTTCTTCCTGCTGATCTCCAAGGATGAGCAGCGACAGCGCCTCCAGGAGCGCATCGATGACCCGAAGAAGCAGTGGAAATTCCGCCTCGGCGACCTGGACGACCGGAAGCTCTGGAACGAATACGCCGGGGCGTATAGCGATGCCATCACCCGCTGCAACACCAAGCAGGCCCCGTGGCACGTCATCCCCGCCAACAAGAAGTGGTACCGCGATGTCCTCGTCGCGCGGGCCCTCGTCGAGAAGCTTGAATCGCTCGACCTTCGCTACCCGCCGGCGGACCCGTCTGTCGTCGGGCTCAAAGTAGAGTAACCCGCCGGACTAGCGGATGTTCCCGATGCTGTTCTTCACCGTGTCGTGCTTCGCGCGCTGTTCCACGTTCGGGCTGTCGTCCTGCACGGCTTCGGCCTTGTCCTTCTTTTCCGGCGCCTGCTTCGCTGCCAGTGCGTCTGCCGTCGAAGTGGTCTCTTTCTCACCCATGGTGGCGTCCTCCGCGGCCTACCTTATCTCACGGCGCAAGCCCGCCGGCCTCGCGGAAAGTGCCGCACTCCCGCGCAGGTGCTTCCCACCCTCCTGACACCCCACCGTCAGGAGCCTTCGAAATTCCCTCCGGCCATCCGCTACACTCGAATCCATGGTCATCGCGCCTGCCGCTCCCGCCGACTTCCATCTCACCGCTGACTATCAGCCGACCGGCGACCAGCCCGACGCTATCGACAAGCTGGTCGAGGGCCTCAACCGCGGCGACCGCTACCAGACGCTCCTTGGTGTCACCGGTTCGGGCAAGACCTTCACCATGGCGAACGTAATCCAGCGGACGGGCCGCCCGGCGCTTGTCCTCGCCCACAACAAGACGCTCGCCGCCCAGCTCTGCTCCGAGCTCAAGGAGTTCTTTCCGCAGAACGCGGTCGAGTACTTCGTCAGCTATTACGACTACTACCAGCCAGAAGCCTACATCCCGCGCACCGACACCTACATCGCCAAAGACGCGGACATCAACGAGGAGATCGACAAACTTCGCCACGCTGCGACTCGTTCGCTCTTCACCCGCCGCGATGTGATCATCGTCGCGAGCGTCTCCTGCATCTATGGCCTTGGCGAGCCGGACCAGTACGCGGAGTTCGTCCTGTCGTTCAAGAAGGGCCAGAGCTTCAGCCGCCAGGATGCCATCCGCAAGATGGTTTCGATGCAGTACGAGCGGAACGACATGAACGTCGTCCGCGGGAAGTTCCGGCTGCGCGGTGATTCCCTCACTATCCTCCCGAGTTACGACGAGCTGGCCGTCCGTATCGACTTTTTCGGCGACGAGGTCGAGCGCATCGTGGAACTGGACCCGTTGACCGGTGAAATCGTCGCCGAACACGAGGAGATGGACATCTTCCCGGCGAAGCACTTCGTCACGACGTCCGACCGAATGCAGCAAGCCATCGCTGGCATCGAGAAGGAACTCGCGGAGCAGCTGGAGATCTTCCGCAGCCAGGGGAAGATCCTCGAAGCAGCCCGCCTCGAAGAGCGCACTCACTACGACATCGAGTCCATGCGCGAGACCGGCTACTGCCCCGGCGTCGAAAACTACTCCCGCCACCTCCAGGTGCGCGAACCCGGGTCGACCCCGTGGTGCCTCCTCGACTATTTCCCGGATGACTGGCTCGTCTTCGTCGACGAGTCGCACAACACTTTGCCCCAGGTGCAGGGCCAGTTCTTCGGCGACCGTGCCCGCAAGGAGACCCTGGTCGAGTTCGGTTTCCGCCTGCCGAGTGCGATGGACAACCGCCCCCAGACGTTCGAGGAGTTCGACCGCCACATCAACCAGGCGATCTTCGTCTCGGCCACGCCCGGCGACTACGAGATGAAAGTCTCGAGCCAGGTCGTTGAACAGGTCATCCGCCCGACCGGCCTTCTCGACCCCGAGATCGTCATCAAGCCGACCAAGAACCAGGTCGACGACCTGATGGACGAAATCCGCCGGACCGTCGATAAGGGCCAACGCATCCTCGTGACCACGCTCACGAAGAAGATGGCTGAGGACCTGGCCGACTACCTGAAAGAGATGGGAATCAAGACCCACTACATCCACGCCGAGGTCGAAACCCTCGACCGCGTGGAGATCCTTCGCGACCTGCGGCTCGGCGTCTACGACGTCGTCGTCGGCATCAACCTCCTCCGCGAAGGCCTCGACCTGCCGGAGGTTTCGCTTGTCTGCATTCTCGATGCCGACAAGGAAGGTTACCTGCGTTCGAACCGGTCGCTCATCCAGACCATCGGCCGCGCCGCCCGCCACATCGAGGGCCGCGTCGTCATGTACGCGGACAAAGTCACGCAGAGCATGCAGAACGCGATCGACGAGACCTACCGCCGCCGGAAGATCCAGGAGGAGTACAACCGCGAGCACGGCATCGAAGCGGCCAGCATCGTGAAACAAATCCGCGACATCACGGACCACGTCCGCATGGTCGCCGAAGAGAAGACACCCTACGACGCAGGCGTACCCGCCTCGATGCCGAAGGACGAACTCCTCCGGATGGTGAAGGAACTCGAGACTCAGATGAAGACCGCGGCGAAGAACCTCGAGTTCGAGAAGGCCGCTGCCCTCCGCGACAAGGTGGTCGAACTCCGGCGCGAGCTGGTCGGCAGCGACGCCGAAGAACTGGCAGCCTTCGCCGAAGCAGCCGGGCGGAGCGGGCCACTTCGCTTCGGACGCAGCCAGGCCGGCGGCCGGGATCGCGGACGGCGGTATCGCCGGTAGCTACTATGGTATATACTCCGGATGGCGATGAAGTCCCTTTCGACTGGGATGCATCAGAACGATCACGTGGAGCGGGTCGAGCTACGCCAGATGAAGTCACACAGGCGCTGCTCTCCGGTGACCGGCTATTTCTTCGAAGATCCGACACTGAAACCGAGGATCGGTGGGTCGTGATGGGGCCAACAGACGAAGGCCGGTGGTTGGTGGTCGTTTACACCCGGCGAAATGGCCAGATACGCGTTATAACCGCCCGCGAACCGAACGCCCGCGAAGCGGCGTTCCTTTCGCGCCGAAGGAGAAAAAAGTGACGAGAACTTCAACGAAGCGAAGGCGATGCGCTGGTGCCGAGATTCGCTCATGGGATGAAGCAACAAGGACTTTCGTCGCGCGGAGAGGAAGCGGAGTTCTGGGGATCACATAGTTTCGGCGAGGAGATGCTCATCGAGGATCCGATTGGCGATCCTTCGCTTCCGCCGCCGCGCCAACGAACTTCACCTGTTTCACTTCGCTTCGACGTGGACACCGTCAAACGCCTGAAGGCCCTCGCGGCGCGACGGAACAAGGGCTATCAGACCATGGTCAAGGAATTCGTCGCCGAGCGGCTCTACGAAGAAGAGAAGCGCGAAGGCATCATCGGGCAACCGAGAGCCGGATAAGCGCCTTCCATGGCCACTCACCGCTGACATTCGCCGTCCTTAGGCTCGACTGGCTCTTGGGGAGCGGCGCGCGGATTTCCAGTGACGGATAACCCCGCCAACCCGCGTCGCCGTGACATCCCCGCGTTCGCACTTCCGCTCACCATCCCCCACCATCGGGCCATGCGAATCCTCGGTATCGACCCGGGACTGAACACCACCGGATGGGGAGTCGTCCAGACCACCGGCAGTAGCGACTGCGCCTGGGCGGCCCACGGCGCGATACGTACGAAGCCCGCCGACGCAAAGACGCACCGGCTCGTCCAACTGCGGGACGCTGTCTGCAGGCTCGCCCGCGAACACCAGGCGACCCACGGCGCAATCGAGGCTGGCTACGTCGGCGCCAACGCCCGAAGTGCGATGACCCTCGGCGAAGCCCGCGCCGCCTGCATTCTCGGCCTCGCGGACGCGGGCCTCGAAGTCGTCGAGTACTCCCCGGCTCTCGTAAAGTCCACCGTCGCCGGCTACGGCCGCGGCGAAAAGTCCCAGGTCGCGGAGATGGTGCGACTCCAGCTCCGCCTCGAAAAAGCACCAACACCCGAAGACGCCGCCGACGCACTCGCTGTCGCGATCACGCATTGGGCCCATGCCCGCCTCTCCCGCTGACGCGGGAGCGCGTCCCGCCGCCCCTTCCGTGCCTGTTCCGCTGCACTGCCCGCAAGCCCCCGCTACAATCGCGGTCACTCAATGACCACGAGGTGTTCCCATGGACGAGCAGACTGCGGCGGCGAAGAAGACCATCCTCCGCACCATCCCCTACGGCCTTTACGTCCTCGGCGTGAATCACGCCGGTGAAGACTCCGCAGCCTGTATCAACTGGGTTACCCAGACCTCCTTCGATCCGCCGCTGATAGTCATGGGCGTGAAAAAGGACAGCGGCGCCTACGCCCTGCTCAAGAAGAGCGGCAAGTTCGCGCTCTCCTTCCTCGAAAGCGGCCAGAAAGACCTCGCCTTCGCCTTCTTCAAGCCAACGACCGTCGAAGGTAACCACATCAACGGCCACGAGTTCGAACGAGGCGCCATCAGCAGCGCCCCCGTTCTCTCTTCCACGCCGGCGTTCATCGAAGGCACCTACGTGGGCGAGGTCGACATGGGCGACCACTCCTGCGTCGTCGGCCAGGTCGCGGACGCCGTCCTCAAGCGCGACTACCAGATCCTCACGCTCAAGGAATGCGGTGTGAACTACGGCGGGTGAGCTAAGTGCAGCACATCCGCCGCGTCAGTTCCCAGACCATCTGGCAGTTCAACCGGAATGACTCCAGGCTCACCCGCTCGTTGTGGCCGTGGACGCCCCGCGCGATGTCGGGGGTGGTCAGGCCGCCCGAGAACCCGTAGGAGATCATCCCCCGATTGCGGAGGACGCTGCTGTCGGTGAAGCCGACCGTCATCCCCGGGACCACGACGGCGTCCTCCACGTGGTCGTGGATGACCTCCTCCATTACCCGGAAGAGCTCGGTGTCGTGCGGATTCGTATCGGACCAACCGACATGAACCCGTTCGAGGGACACCTTCGGGTCGTTGATCACGGCGGCAAGCTCGGCTTCGAAGTCCTCCGGTTTCACCCCGGGGAGCAGCCGGATGTCGAGAGTCGCTTCTGCCCGTGCCGGGATGACGTTGTGCTTGATGCCTGAACTCGCGGTCGTAGCGCTGATCGTGTTCGAAAGGAGCGCCCGGATGCGCGGATCCTTTTCGGCGGCGGCCTTCAGCGCGTCCACGGTCGCGGCGCCTTTATACACACCCGCCCGGTTCAGCCGCCCGAAATACTCTTCCAGCACCGGCGCCACCGTCAGGGGACGTTCCCACTCCTGGATGCGGAACATCGCTCGCACCAGCCGGTCGAGCGCGTTGTCTTCGTGGGGCACCGAACCATGGCCCGGACGGCCCTCCGCCACTAGCCGCAGCCAGAGAGGGCCCTTCTCCGCGACGGCGATGCTGTAGACCGGCCGTTCCACCCCGAAGACCTCCGTCGTCCCCCCGCCGCCTTCGTTGATCACGTACTCGGCGTCCAGCGTCTCCGGGAACTCGCGTTCGATGAACCGCATCCCGAATTCGCTCCCGGCTTCTTCATCGGCCTGGGCGAAGAAGACCACGTCGCGCGCCAACGGCACGGCCAGCCGCTTCAGCGTGATGAACGTCATCAACTGCGCGATCCCGAGGCCCTTCATATCGAGCGTCCCGCGGCCCCAGATGAAACCGTCCTTGATGTGCCCGCTGAACGCGTCCTCGTCCCAGAACTCCTGCTGGACCGGGACCACATCGGTGTGGTTGAGGAGCATGAACGGTCGCCTCGAACCGTCGCCTTTCAGCACCGCCCTCAACGAGACGCGCCGGTTGCCGGCGTCGTAGAGGTCGTAGTCGATGCCTTCGTGGTGGAGGATCGCGCCGAGGAAGTTGCAGGCGAGAATCTCGTTGCCCGGCGGGTTGGATGTGTCGATCCGGATGAACTGGCCGAGCAGCTCAACGGCTTCATCGAAGTAGGTATCCCAGTTGATGGCGGGTCCGGTGCTCATGGGCCCGCATCGTACGCGACTTGCCGCCAGCATCCACGCCTCTCCCCGGCTATACCAGCGCCTCGAACGTCATCTGCTCGACGTACATCTCGACGGTGATACGGGCAGGGTTGTCCGAGGCGGCATCGACCTTCTCAAGGAGCACTTGAAAATGCCGGAATTCCTGAAACCTATCTGGAACAGCACTGAGAGGTCTGGAGCCAGGGACTCGAGGAGCCAGTCCTTCTCGCCGGCGGGATTGCCGTTCAAGACGAACTCCTTGAAGTAGTCGAACCAGGGGCCGGAGTCCACTTCAGCGAGCGTCAATGCCATGTTCGGGTACTCAAGGTCCATCGGGACCATCCGACCCCGCTCCTCGGTGAATACCTGCCTCACGGTGAAAGCATCCACTCTGGAAACAGTCTCCGTGGGCAAGCCGGGAATGCTTAGTCGGAAGTTCGAGGCCTGCCATCGCTTCTGCCTACCGCCTGCCGGGATGCCAGCGCCGCCGGCCACTTTGAACTCCGTTCTCTCCGGCGCGATCCCGATCGTCAGGAATGCCGCGTCCTTCGAAGCCCCATCGAACTGCGGGAACGTGACCTCGCTGATATAGGCGTCCCGGAATTCCAGCCGATGAGTCAGGGAGTAATCTCCATCCATCATCAAGATCGCGCCCGACTTGCTCGTCGGCGACCCCGACAGCATGGCTCCAATCCAGTTCCAGATCGACGCGTCCATGGCGGCGCCGGCTTCGAGCCTGATGTCCTCGTAGCCAACGCCAGCGATGGCTTTGTCCACGGGTCCCGTTCCGATCCGGGCCAACCTGACCTCGCCGAACGGGAAGCCACCGCTGTATCCGCGCAGCGAGCCGACAACCGAACCTTCGAGTTCGAGCGCGAACCCGCCGCGAGTCGCTGGCCTCGGCCCCGGCGCCGCTCCGGTCGCGATGCCTGTGCCCTGGAGCGTCAGGGCGAGTGGGGCGGCCGAAGTGATGCCTGCAGCCAGCCCGGCGGCCTTGAGAAACGAGCGCCTGTTCTTCGTCACGAGAGCACCTCGGGAGTCTGTTCTGTTGCCGGCACTCTACTACAGTTTGTAAAGCCCTCTATTGGAGCTCTAGTCCGCCGTCGAGATCACGCCTGCGGCGACCAGGGCGCCGACGTCGCTTTCGTCCAGCCCGCATTCCAGCAGCACCTCGCGCGTGTGGCTCGCCAGCGGCGGCGCCGGCCGAAGCGCCTCGGTCGGTGTGAGCGACATGTGGACAAGGGGACCGACCACCCGCTGCGGCCCGGTCATCGCGTGTTCCATCGGGATCATCATCCCCGCAGCCACCACGTGCGGGTCATCGGCCAGGTCCTCCGGTTGCTGCACGACGCTCGCCGGTACTCCCGCCTCGATGAATGTCGCCACCCATTCCTCAGCGTCGCGTTCCAGGAGCTTCGCCTGGATGCTTCCCCTCCACGCTTCGAGCAGCCGCCGGTTCTCAGGGTCGGCGGCGTTGAACCCGGCTGTGTCCGTCGTGTCGTCTAACCCGAGGATGCGCCGGATGGTGTTCCGGTTCTGCATGGTGAGGGCTCCCAGCACGATGGCGCCCCGCCTCGTGTGGTACCCACCGTAGAACAGGCGATGGCTCGCGAACCGGGGCGCCTGCTGCTTGCGCACGTCTGCGATCTCGTCGTAACGGGCTCCGCTGTCGCGCTTCTCGTGGAGTTCTGCGATCAACGGGTCGCGGAGCACCGAATCGTGCACCGGCTCGCGCATCACTTTGTCCGAAAGCAGTTCAAGTGCCGTCTGTAACAACGAGACGTGGAGTTCCTGGCCCTTCCCGGTCCGTTCCCTGTGGAGAAGCGCGGCGCAGATGCCCATCGCCGCTGCCAACCCGGTCGTCCGATCGATGAACGTGCTGCTCTGGAGGCTCTGCGGCGCCCCGTGTTCATCCACCTTTCCCTCGGCCGCCATCAGGCCGCTGTACGCCTGCGCCACGATATCGCTGCCGGCACGATGCACGTGCGGCCCCTTCTCACCGAAACCCGTGATGTTGGCGTAGACCAGCCGGGGATTGATCGCTGACAGGCGCTCGTATCCGATGTTCAGCCGTTCAGCCACGCCTGCCCGGTAGTTCAGGAGCACCACGTCGAACCCGGGAATGATGCGGTGGATGAGAGCCTGTCCATCCGGCGTCCCCAGGTCCACGGTCAGGCTCCGCTTCCCGCGGTTCAGCGACTGGAAGTACTTGCCTTCGTTGGGGACGACTGCGCCGCTGTTCCTGCGATCTTCTCCACGCAGCGGCTCGACCTTGATGATGTCGGCGCCCATATCCGACAGCGCGACGCCTGCGAACGGCCCCGCCACTATCTGCGAGAACTCGAGGATGCGGATGCCGGCGAGCGGGCCCGTGTGCGCCATTAACCCCTCGGCAACCCGGCGCCTCGCGTCGCAATCACATTCCGCTGCACCTCGCTCGTCCCGCCCCGAATTGTGGCCGGCACCATGCCCAGGTAGTGGCGCCCGAAAGAGGCCTCTCCGTCGTCTTCGGTCACTTGTCCGCGCAGTCCCATCACCTGCATGGCCGTTTGTGCCACGCGCTGCGAGAGCTCCGAGTTGAAAAGCTTCGCCATCGAAGCTTCGTCGTTGGGGAGCTGCCCGCGGTTCTGCATCGAGCTGATGCGCATTGAGAACTGGTACATCACTTCGGCCTCGATGTACCGCTGCGCAATCTCGTGCCGAAGCACCGAATGCGTCAGCCGTTCCCGAAGGACCGCGTCGCCCGCGACCACCTTGAGCAGCCGCTTCAGCGTCCGCTTCGCACCGATCGCGCCGCCGATGTTCGAGCGCTCGAAGTCCAGCAGCGTCATGGCGACGTACCAGCCGCGGTTCTCTTCACCAACCAGGTTCGCCGCTGGGACCCGGACGTCCTCGAAGAAGACCTCGTTGAAGTAATGTCTGCCGTTGAGATCGACCAGCGGCCGGATCGAGATCCCGGGCGCCCTGATGTCGTCGATCAGGAGGAACGAGATGCCGCGGTGCTTCGGCGCCGTTGGGTCGGTCCGCACGAGAGCGAAGATGGCATCGGCAGTGTGCGCTGCTGACGTCCAGATCTTCTGGCCGTTCAAGATGAAGTCGTCGCCGTCTCGCGTAGCCCGAGTCTGCAGCGAAGCAAGGTCCGAGCCCGCTCCGGGCTCGCTGTAACCCTGCGCCCAGGTGGCCTCGCCGGCGAGGATGGGAGGCAGATACTTCTTCCGCTGATCTTCGTTCCCGTGGAGGATGAGCGTCGGTCCGAGCAGGCCGACACCTGAACCACCAACCGCAGGCGCCCCCGCAGTCGCCAACTCCTGGTTCAAGACGAACTGCTCCATCGCGCTCATGCCGCCGCCGCCGTGCTCCTTTGGCCAATGGGGCGCGACCCAGCCCTTCTCCGAGAGAGCGGCGTGCCATTCAACGGCGGCCTGCCGCGCCGCCGGGTCTGCGGACTTCCGGTCGTTCTCCCAGGCGCGCTCGCCGGGACCACCGCTTTCGGCAGCGAGCTTGTAGCGCAGGGGAAGCCGGGTGTTGATGACTTCGCGGACCGCCGTCCGGAATCGGGCTTGTTCTGGCGAATCGTTCCAGTTCACAGTGCCGTGCAGTCTGCGGTGGGTGCGGCTGCTCTGCAACGTTCGCCCTGAAGCCCGCCACCGTCGAACTCCCGGGGATGTGCTCTCCCACTGTCCCGCGAGGGGCGGAGACGACTGTGGCGCCTCGTCGTCCACCAGCCAAGACCACGTGACCGTTCCGCGTCGTGCCCCAGCGCTGAACCTGAGCCCGCCGGTTTTGCGCCGAATTTACAGTCCGATAACGCGCAGACAACCCGGTGCACCGTCAGTCCCGGCTAGCGTGGAAGCAGCCGAACTTCGCCCGCGCGGGCGAAGGCGGGGGACCCACTTCATGGGGTGAATCGTCCTTCTCACTCTGAGGAAGGGCGTAGGCGACTACCGACGCCGAACCCGTCAGCTCACCTCGCAGGCTTTCGGAGGGTGTTCCCAATCCCTCCCCATCCGAAGTGCCTTCCGTCTGGAAGGCATCGCACGGTCGCAAGGAGGACACATGACCGTCTATTCAGGCACCTTCACGCCCCAGGCCGCCGTCGGCAAACCCGATGCGTTCCGCGACCCGCTTTCCGATGCACGGGAAAAGCTGCGACTGGCCGCACGACTGCCGTTCCACGCTGCCAGGCCCAACGCGTGGCAGGAGTCGTTTCACGACCTCGCCACGGACGCCCGGGCAGCGATTCGCCGTCATGTTTGGCTGGCTGGCCTCGCCGACTCGCCCCTCAATGCCGTCGAGGACGTCCAGCCTCGCCTCAGTTTCCGGGTCGGGATCCAACGTTCCGAGCACGACATCTTCCTGTCGGAGATCGACGACCTGCTCGCAGCCGCGGACGACGAGACCCCGGTCGACATCTGGAAGATGATCGAACTCGGCGAGCGCGCCATCCTCCTGGAGATGGCGCTCGCCCGCCATCACAATCGTCTCTCCTGGCTTCTCTTCGAGGCGATGTACGTGGAGATCGGCACCTCAGGCTGAGCGGAGCTGCCGCTATCGGCAGACGGTCCCGGGGCTCGGTGTGCACGGCACGCCAATGGCCGTCGGCGCCGACGTAGGCACCGGTTCGAACGTCGGTAAGGGTATCTTCGTCGGGCTCGGCGTCGGTGAGTTGGTGGGGTGCGGTGTCTCCGTCGGGCGGATGGTGGCCGTCGCCGTGGGCGTCGGCGTCGAGGTTGCGGTCGGCGTCTGCGTGTTCACCGGGGTCTCAAGCGGCGGCTTCGCCGTAGGGGGCACCTCGGTTGCGGGGGCTGCCGTCGCCGGCGCCGCGGTGGGGCTGGAACCCGCCGGGTTTGTCGCGGTTTCCGCTGGCTTCGTCGGAGTCGGGCTCGCGGTCGCAGTTTCGGAACTCTTCGTCGGCGCGGGTGAGGACTCGCTCGTGGGCGGTGCCATGGTTGCCGTTGGAGAAGGCATGCCGGCGTCGCTGCCTCCATGGCTGACCGCCACCGCCGCTACCACAATGATCCCTGCGGCCGCCGCCCCGATGACAGCCAGGACTCCCCACGGAGGCCCGCCCTTTGGCGGAGGCGGGAGCGGCGACGACGGTTCGGGAGCCGCCTGCGGGGGTTCGACTGGTTGCCCTGGTGCGGGTGGCGCCCCTGGCGGAGTGCGCGGAAGCGGCAGCACGATCGGCGGGAGGAACTTGTAGATGCGCGCTGAACTGGCCTTCCCGGCGCGCGCTCCAGACAACGGCTTGCCCCGTTGCTTGCCGCCGGGGCCGTCAACCGGGATTTCCTCCGGGACGAGCGAGGTCAGGTCGGCGGGCAGGTCTGCATGCACGCTCGGGGTGTGCGGGTCGCCGATCTCCTCCGTCCCGTTGCTGGCAAGGATGGCATCCACGACCGTTTCGAAGTCTTCCTCCAGCGCGCCGGCGAGTTCCCCGAGCGCGGTGGACGGCACGGCCAGGTACCGCGCCGGTCCACAGGCCCCACGGACCTCGAAGATGGACCTGTCCCAGGTGGCCACCCGTGGGACGATCGCCCGTGAGCCGTTCTCCCATCGGTGGACGCCCATTCCATAGCTGGATGCGGTGGCCGGCGCCGCTGGGCCGGCGAGTTCGCTCCCGCTCACTTCGATGCCAGCTGATGCCTCGCCGTCTGCGATTGCGCGCAGGCCCGCCGTATCCTGGGCGGCGCCGAGTCGCGCCAGCTGGGCCTCCGCCAGTGCCGTCGCCTCCTGCAGCAGCGCCTGCGCCAGCCTCGTCGTTCCTCCGGGTGTTCGCAGCAGTGCCAGCCTCCCCGCGCTGTACAGGTCGACACCGGTGCTGGAGCGGTGGACCCGGTAGCCGAAACGTTCATGGCACGGCAACAGCTCCAGGACCGTCTCGCCCGGAAACTGTCCGGCAATCGCGGCGAGTGTGCTGCCTGCCGCGAACGCCGCCACCGCCCCCAGTCGCGTTCCCTCGACAAATTCGCCGCACAGTTCGAGCCGGTCTGGGCGTGGACGGATGTAGATCCCCAGCGATTGCGGCCGGTCGATGAGCATCGCGAACGCCGGTCCGAAGGTCCGCGCGTAGCGTTCGGCCAGGGCCGCATCGGCGGGACCCGGCGCCGAGACGTTCAGGTGGGTGGAGTAGCCTCGCGCCTCGCATCCCGGAGGCAGCACCGCCTCGAGTGTCGCCCGTGCCGCCGCAGCGGCCGCCACGACGGCTTCCGCCATTTCTGGCCCGAGAGGGATCGGGGGCGTCGCGACCTCTGCCTCCGCTTCGTCGCAGGTCAGGACCATGCCGGAACGGAGCCGGTAGGCGTTCACATCGCCAGGATCCAGACGCAGCCCGTCCACGTTCAGCCCGTGGATGAGGTCCCGGAAGTCCAGGCGTTCCCCGTCCCTCCAGATCTCGAACTCCTGCTCGATGCCGATGCGGATCCCGGGGCCGGGCGCCGCGGCCAGTCTCGCCAGCAGAGCTGAGGCGCCGCCGTTCACGGTTCGGTTCAGTGCGTCTTCGGGTTGGACTTGTCCGCCGGCGTTCCTTCGTCGCCCACGGCGATGCCCTGCGCCCCTTCCTCGTCGATCGCGATACCACGGCCACCGTCGATGTCCTGCAGGTTCTTGATGTTGGACTTGGTGTTGTTTATGGCCGACGCGGCGGGGTCCCCTGGGCCACCCGCCGCAACTCGCTGGACTCCCTCCTCGTCAATCGCGATACCACCACCGCCGCCGCTGTCTCGAAGGTTCTTGATGTTGGAGTGGCTGTTGTTTATCGCGGACGCGGCGGGATCTCCTGAACCACCACCTGCAACGCGCTGGGCGTCCTTTGTTTCCGCCTTCTTCGGTGCCGCCTGCCGTTCGAGTTCGCCCGCGTCGTCATCCAGGTCCCCGCCATCCCCGGCGGCCGTCCGATCGTTGCTCTGGTTAGATTTCGTCTTCTGCTTGAGCGCCCCCGCCTCTTCGGCGCTTGCCGTTTCCTTCTCTCCCATGTCGGTTCCCTCGCCTGCGTATCACCGGCAACGTAACACCGATGTCAAGGCGCGATACCGCCGCCCTGCTCCTGGCCGGGCTCCCCGGCCTCCCCGCGAGTGCGCCAGAGGTAGAACATCGGGACGGCCCCTCCCGTGTTCGAAAGTACCAGCGCCGCGACCCACTTGTACTCCCGTCGCTTCCACGCGCGCCGGACGGCGATGAGTTTCCACGCCATGTCCCACACCAGGATTGGGAAGACGACCTTCTTCTTCGGTTTCGATCTCATGCCCCCGCCCCTACGCCAGTTCGATGTTGTCGAGCAGCCGCGTCTTTCCGAACTTCACCACCATTGAGAGAATTGCGGGCCGCACGGCCGTTCCCTCCAGTTCCTGGAGCGATTCGTCGTCTGCCAACGACACATAGTCCAGTTCGGCGAGCGGCTCGGCGTCGATGAGCCGCGAGACCGCGGCGCGAAGCGTATCCGCATCACGCTCACCCTCGGCCCAGCGACGGCCTGTGTCATCGAGGGCGCGCTTGAGCACCGTCGCCGCCGTCCGCTGCTCCGGGGAGAGATACACGTTACGCGAACTCATCGCGAGCCCATCCGTCTCCCGGACGATGTCGCACGGCACTACTTCCACCCCCAGGTCCAGGTCCCGCACCATTCGCTGGATCACTCTCAGCTGCTGGGCGTCCTTGCGCCCGAAGTAGGCGCGGTCGGGGCCCACGGCGTTGAACAGCTTGAGCACCACCGTCGTCACCCCTCGGAAGTGGCCGGGCCGCCTCGCACCTTCGAGCGGCCGGGTCACCTGCTCCACCTCGACGTACGTCTGGTATCCCTCCGGATACATGTCCGTGGCGCCCGGCAGGTAGACCGCATCGACCCCAGCGGCACTGAGCTGGGCCAGGTCGCGCACCTCATCGCGAGGGTACCGGGAGAAGTCCTCGTCCGGCGCGAACTGGGTGGGGTTCACGAAGATGCTCACAACGGTGAGCAGGTTCTCGTCGATGGACCGCCGCACGAGGTCCATGTGCCCCTCGTGGAGATACCCCATCGTTGGCACGAAGCCGACACTGCCCGAGTTGGCCGCTCTCCAGCGCCGCATCGCGGCGGGCGTCGTCAGGATGACTGGAGGCACGGGGTTGAGAGGGCGGGTGTCTTCATCGAGCAGGAAGCGCGCGTCCCGCAGATTGTTCCATTGATCAGCCATCGAGACCTCCAGAGTCCCGAGAGGCCGGAGCGTAACCGCACCCGGCCCGGTGGTCCGTCACGCGGGGGTGAGCTCGGAGAGCGTCGCCTCATCCATTTCGAAGCTGTGTTCCCTGGTCGGAAACTCACCGCCTTCAACGTCACCGATGTATGCGCGGACAGCTTCGCGAATGGTCTCCCCCAGGACGGCGTAACGCTTCGCGTGCTTCAGCGTGCGCCGGTCGTCATAGATGCCAAGCATATCGTGGAATACCTGGACCTGCGCGTCACAATCCGGCCCGGCGCCGATCCCGATCGTCGGGATCGTGATCCGTTCCGTCACCATTCGCGCCAACGGCGCCGGGATCGTCTCCAGCACTACCGCGAATGCCCCCGCCTCTTCCAGCGCGCGGGCATCCTGCAACAGCTTCGCCGCCGCTGCGGGCGTCTTCCCCTGCACTTTGTGGCCCCCGAACTGGTTCACGGATTGCGGCGTGAGACCCAGGTGCCCCATCACCGGGATGCCGCAATCGACCATTCGGCGGACCAGTGGCGCGACGTGGCTGCCGCCTTCAAGCTTCACCGCCGTAGCGCCACCTTCCTGGAGGAGCCGCCCCGCGTTTCGGACTGCTTCATCGGCGTTCGCCTGGTAACTCATGAACGGCATGTCGGCCAGGATGATCGCCTTACTCGTGGCACGGACCACCGCCCGTGTGTGATAGAGGATGTCTTCCATCGTCACCGGGACGGTGCTCTCGTAACCGAGCACCACGCTCCCGACGGAATCGCCGACAAGGATGATCGGGATACCCGCCTGCTCGACGAGCCGGGCCGAGGGGTAGTCATAGGCCGTGATCATCGCGAACCGCTTGCCTTCGGCCTTCCACTGCTTCAACTGATGAACCGAGATGCGTCCCATTGCTGTCCCTTCCTTCGAGATCAGTGCGCCAGGACGGCTTCACGCGGGTTGTGCGAAAAGCCGTCACCGGGTTCGACGTTCTTGATGCGGTTGAAGCCATCGACGAAGACTTTCTTCGGCGCGGTGGTTTGTGCTTCGGCCTCGGTGAGCTGTTGGTAGGCGATGATGATGACCGTATCGCCGCGGTGGATCAGATGGGCGGCTGCGCCATTCACGCAGACTTCCCCGCAACCGCGCATGCCCCTGATGGCATACGTCTCGAGCCGGGCTCCGTTCGTCACGTCGACGACCGCGACCTGCTCATATGGGAGGATCCCGGCCGCTTCCATCAGGTCCGGGTCCAGGGTGATCGAACCTTCGTAGTCGAGGTTCGCCTCAGTGACGGTTGCCCGGTGGATCTTCCCGGACATCATCGTTCGCATTGCCGCGTTGCCCCTGAGAATGCCCCGGAAACACAAATCCCCGCCTCAATGAGCGGGGTTCGGGAGGGGAGCGACGATGGCGCCAGGTAGCGCCTCAAGGGCTCCTTGCCTATCCGTACCGGCCACTCGGGTCCAGGCGGACGATGGGTGAAGACCGAACCATTCAAGCTCGACTTCCTTGCGGATAGCCGGCAAGCGGATCGTTGAGCTTCCGCGACCGGATGTCAACGAATTGGGTGAAATCGGTGCAAAGGCCGTTTAAACACTGATGTTTAACTTCCGGGCCGTTCGTCGCGGGGCCCAGGATAGAGTGGCCACTGCGCTTCGCGAGATCGCATATCGACCTGCCTTCTGGCTCGGAACGGCTGTAGTTCGCCCGGTCTTGACTGGCGCCAGAGCCGCTCGGAGTGCGGCGCATCGCAACGTCTCAGGACTTGGACGCTGGCTGGCTGGACTTCTTCCATTCGTCTGGCATCGGGATCACCAGCCACGTGCCTTCGCAAACCACGTAGGGCGTCCCCGCTTCATCGAACAGTCCGGCGGCGCCAAACATCTTCCGCCCTTCTATCCCGTCGGGGGTACCCAAAACCCGGTATGCCCTGCCGTCCAGCGGTGCGGGCCTGAGCAGGTAGTAGTCGAGCGACCCCGTGATGTAGGCCTTGTCCTCGGCCGACAGCCGCTTCTGGAAGTCGCGGTCGGCACTGAAGCAGATCCCGGTCGAGCAGTCCGTCGCGGCCACCGCGATCGGCCAGGCGAGGTGGCCTTCGGCATCCCGGTGACTGGCTTCTGCCACGAACGGCGAGGCGATGACGTCGGGAGCGACTCGCCAGCCCGGGAGGAACAGTCCGCCGAGGTCTCGCGGCCGCGAACAGCCGTAGCAAGTCGGTTCCACCCAGTTTGGGTCCGGATCCTCATCCGCGATCGACTTACCCTGGCACTCCGCTCCGCTCACTGCGGCCATGCGCGCGACGGCTTGGCGGAGGCGTTCGAGAGGCCCTGGACTGTGAGAGGTTCGCCAGTCTCGACCGTGCCGGTGACCGCTGGCACCTCCCCGTCGAGGATCTGCACGCTGCCGTTACCGCCATCCTAGGCTACCGACGCATCCAGCGGTGCGTTCAGCGGCACCGGTCGCTGGAGTCGTCCTGTTATGCGGCGTAACGGCGCGCCCGGTGCGGCGCTGTTCCGCTGCGCAACGCAACCGAGCGCGGCCACCGCGGCCCCTCCCTGCGCCCGCCCCTTGGGGCCTTGCAGCACTTCCGGGAATCGAAGGGCCGGGGCGCCGGGGCCACCGCCGACCGTTCGGACGAGACTGCCAGGATCACAAAGGGCACAGACGTGCATCGCTCGATTCTCCCCACGAATATTCGAGCGGCATAATACGGAACCGCCGGGCCGTCGGAAACGCCAGACCTAGCGCGGCTTCATCGCCTCGTCCCAGAAGTCCCGCCGCAGCAGCTCCAGCGAAAGCCCAAGCGGGTTCTTCGGATGCATCCACGCGATGTCATCCTCGCCGCCGCCCTGGCTGCCGGTCATTCGACCGCCCGCAGCATCGATCGAGTCCGACGCCCCGTGAACGTCCGGGACGGTGAAACCGATCGAATCGATCCCTTCCCCTCGCTTCTCGATGAGCTGCGCGAGTGGGCTATCGGGGCTCGCGGGCGCGATGATCTCCATCACCAGCCCGCCCAGTTGGACCATCGCCATCTGTCCGAACGAGATCGGCGCGCTGGCCCGGAGTACCTTCGCCCCGAGGACACCGGTCGCGTAGTCCACAGCCGCGTCCAGGTCGCGGACGCGCAGGTTGATCTTGGCGAAAGCCATTTCGGTCATGAACATCCTCCGGGATGGGGACTCTGACCGAATGCTACGGGATCGCCAGCGTCACGTTCACCGGCGCGCCTGGGCTGTCGCCCACGGTGTGTCCCGTTGCGTAGTACGCACCATTGTAGACGACCGAAATGGCCGCCCCGACGCGGTTGGCGCAGCCTTCTGGCCCGGCGAAGTAGTCCACGCGGTAGCCGCCGGCAGCCGTCGTAGGGCGCGTCGGGCCGACCACGCCGTCGAACGCGAGGCTCACGGCAGTGTTCGCCGGCGCCGGCGCCCCGCCGATCGTGAAGATGCCTATCACGCTGTTCGGCGGTGAATTCGAACTGCTGTTCGGGCAGTAGTCACCCCCTGCCACCACGGGCGGCGGTGTCGGCTCGGGCGTGGCTGTCGGCTCCGGTGCAGGCGCTCCCGTGCCTCCTCCACCGCCGGTGTTCGTGTCTGTGGCCGGCCGGGTCGTCGCCGTGGGGCTGGGAGAAGCCGTCTCGGTCACGGTCGGCGATGCCGTCGCGCTCGGTGAGGGCGTCGCCGTCCGCGTCGGGCTTGGAGTCGTAGCAGGCCGCGCCGTCGGACTTGGCTCGTCTCCGGCGTCCGCGGTCCGGGATCCGCCACCGTCACCCGTCAGGAACCAGATCCCACCGCCCGCCATAGCCATGCCGAGGATGCCCAGGAGCGCCCAGCCCATCGCCTGGCGTGCAGGGGTGCGGAAAAACGACTGAATCCAGCTCATCGCGAACTAATGTACTGGCAGTCCGCCATTCGGTCGCCATCGTGCCAAAACTCGCGGTTAAGCATCCGCACGGCTAGACCAGCCAGTGGTCGATCGGCTTCGCGTAGTCGCTCCGGAACGGCAACCAGGTGCGCCGCCCCGTCCTCGCGGATTCATACGCTGCGCAGACGATCTCCAGTACCTTTCGGCCGTCTTCCCCGCTCGAACGCAGCTCGGTCTTGCCTGCCACCACATCGGCGAAGTGCTGCAGCTCCTGCGGAAACCCGAACTGCCAGGCCTCCTCGTACATGGGGTACTGCCACCCCGGCTGGCCCGCCGCGCTGCCTGCCGCTTCTTCATCGGCCGCGGTGTACATCGAGATCGCCGGTCCGCGTTCGAGGTTCGCCACGAGCCGTCCCTTCGGGCCGTACACCTCGAGGTAATCGTTGCCGCCCGGCATCGCCCAGGAGTTCTCCGCGATACCCATCGCACCATCGGGAAAGTGCAGGATGACGGTCGAGTGATCTTCGCCCATCCCCTTTTCGGCGTGCGCGTAACGGCCCATTGTCGCCGTCACTGCCTCGGGCCAGCCGCCCATGATCCAGCAGATTGCGCTGATGCTGTGGCAGCCCATGTCCATCATCACGCCGCCCCCGGCGCGCGAGACATCCCAGAACCATGGAGAGTATGGCCCGCCATGGCACTGTGCCTGCTTCACCAGGAACGGAGTCCCCACCCGGCCGCGCGCCGTCAGCTCCTTCACACGCTGGTACATGGGCACGAAAAGCAGGTTCTCGGCGTACATCAAGGTCGTGCCGTGGTGCCGGCAGGCTTCGACCATCGCATCTGCCTGGGCGAGGCTCATCGCGAGCGGCTTTTCGCAAAGCACGTGCTTCCCGTTGTTGGCAGCCGTAATCGTCATCAGGGCGTGGAGGTCGTTCGGCGCTGCAATCGCGACCGCGTCGATCGGCCCGTTCGCGACCATTTCGCGCCAATCGGCGTAATGCGCGCCGATCCCCCATCGCCCGGCGAACTGCTCCGCCGTGTTTGGCGAGGCGACCGCGGTCACTTCAATGCCGTCTACCTGCCCGAGGGAATGGCAGTAGAGATTGCCGATGAACTGGGAACCGATGAGTCCGAGGCGGAGCATTCCGCGATTGTGGCTGCCTAAGAAGGTGCTGTCGATTCGCGCGCCGGTACCAACCCGCCGGCTCGCATCGGCTTCTTGATGAACAGCAGTAGGACCGCTGCGGCCAGGTTCATCCCCGCGACGGCGAGCAGCGCGCCGTCGTAGTCGCCGACGCGGTCCACGTACATCGAGACCAGCAGGGGGGCGCCCGCCCCCAGGAAGAGTGAGAACGGCAGCCCAGCGCTGCGCACCGAGCCGAGGTGGCGTCTGCCGAAGAATGTTGCCCAGATCAGTTCCTGCAATGGGATCATTCCGCCCCAACCGAACCCCAGGAGGAGAAACCCTCCCCAGATGATAGGGTCGTTATGGGCCTTCACGGAGGTCGTGATGACGATCAGCGAGACACCGGTGATGACCGCACTGATCGAGGCAAGCCGCTTTGGGTCCGTCTTGTCCATCAACAGCCCCCAGAACGGCTTGGAGATCAGCGCGGGGATGGACGCGAGGGTGATCATGAACGCCGCCGTCGAGCGGCTGTACTCCGCGTCAGTCATGAACGGGATCGTGTGCAACAGCATGACGCCGATGGTTAGACCGAACATCCCGAACGCGAAGACCAGCATGTAGAACGAAACGGTCCGCAGGGCCTCTTGCCGCGTCAGCGATGACGCGAAGTCCGCGGTGGCTTTCATCCCCCCACCGGATGCCACGTCCTCCGGCGACTTCCCATCCGGGTGGAGCCCGTAGTCTTCCGGGGCGCGCCGCATCACCATCGATATCGGAATGATCAGCACAGCCGCACCGATGCCCATCCAGCGCCAGCCCCAGCGCCAGCCCCATTCATCGATCACGGCCGTCATCACGGGAGTCAGGAGCACCCCGGCGAAGGAAACGCCCATCGAAGCCAGTGCCACTGCGAGGCCGCGTTTCTCGACGAACCATTTGGAAAGTGTCACGTTAACGACGAGGTTCCCGATCATCGCCGCGCCGATCGTCATCGCCATCCCGTTCAGGGCGATCCACTGCCACAACGACTGCACATAGCTCATGGAGAAGAGCGATGTCGACAGGATCACGATGCCAACCAGCATCAACTTCCGGCCGCCGTTGCGGTCCACATGTCCACCGATGAAGAAGCCCGTGAACGCCATGATCACCTGGGCTAGCGTCCGCGACAGCGTGAATTCCGATCGGGTCCAGTCCAGTTCCGTCGTCATCGGCTTCAGAAACGCGCCGACGACGTAGTTCTGCGAGCCAACGGCGACGAATTGGGCGACGAACGCAGCGCCGATCAGCCAGTACCCGTAATAGATACGGCGCGAGGCGTTTTCTGCACTCGCCCCGCCCGCAGACGCTATTTCATGCCCCATGAATCGTTACCCACTGATGAAGTGCTTGCCCGAGTCTACACGCGCGCCATCACTGCGCTATCGTCGCTCAACCCAGCAGGATCTTCAGCACCTCTGGTGTGTTCCCAAGGTCGGCAAGTGCAAACTCTGCGCCTGCTTCGCGCAGCTGTTCCGGCGAGTACCGGCCGGTGCCTACGCCCAGCGCTCGCGCCCCCGCCAGGTGCGCTGCGTCGATATCGAGCGGGGTGTCGCCAAGCACGATCACCCCGGCACTGCCGGCCGCCAATCCGAACTTTGTCTCCAACTCGGCAATGCCGTCGCGCACCAGTTCAGCGCGGACGGTATGCCGGTCTCCGAATCCTCCGCCCGCGAAGTGCTCCCAGAGGCCGAAGTGCCGGAGCTTGTGCGCCGCTCCCCGCCGAAGGTTTCCTGTCGCCAGCCCGACCACCGCATCCTCGTCCGCGAGCGCGCCAAGCAATTCGCGGACGCCCGGGAGCACGACCCCACCCTTCTCCGCGAGACGGCCCGGGAGATGGTCGAGATAACTCTCCGCGATCCGCTCGAAATGTGAACTCAGGTCTCTTCCACCAAGCCCGTGACGTTCGAGGCACTCGTTGAAGATGCCATGGTCGGTCCGGCCGTCGAACACCATCCCTTCGGTCGCTTGCTCGATTCCGAACTGCTGGCGAAACGCCGCATCCATCGCTCCGCGGCCCGCGCCGTCGGTGCGTACCATCGTCATATCGATGTCGAAGAGGAGTATCCGGGGCATGCATCCAGTGTAACCCGGCACTTGTCCCAGGCATCGCTCGGCGCGCACGATTCGCTCCGGTGGCGATCGAACTCCGCGCATCCGGCGCCCGCGCCCTCATCGAACCTCGCTACGGCGGGCGTATCCACCAGCTCTTCGTGGAAATCGACGGTCGCGAGGAACCACTCCTGTTCGCGCCGCCCGAGCCGGCCATGTACGCGCGCGAGCCGTTCGCCGGCGGCTGCTACCCCATGGCCCCTTGGCCGAACCGGATTCGCGGCGGGAGGTTCTTCTGGGCTGGACGGGAGTACGCCGTTCCCCTCGATGCGGCCGGCCAGGCGCTCCACGGGCTTGCATTTGACCAGCCGTGGCAGGTGGTGGCTCGGGCCGGACGGGTTGTGGAAATGGTGTGCGGTTTCGGTGCCGGCTGGCCGTGGGAGGGCCGGGCATGGCAGCGAGTTGAACTCGGCCCAGGCTATCTCGCACTAAAGCTCGAGGTCCGTTCGGCCAGGGAAGCGTTCCCCGCTGGCTGCGGATGGCACCCGTGGTTTCGCCGCGATGTGGCAGGTTCCCGGGATGTTGGGCTTGCCGTCCCGGCCGGTAACCGGTATGTGCTCAGAGACCACCTGCCAACCGGCGAACTCGCCACGCCCTCGGGTGATTTCGCGCTCGAGGGTGCCCCGCTCGGCGCCCGGCGTTTGGATGACTGCTACACCGGCTTTCAGACCCCCGCTGCGAGAATCGATTGGGACCGGCTCTCGCTCACCGTCGCCTTTGCCTGCCCGCGGCCGCATCTCCAGGTCTATACGCCTCCGCAGGCGTTCTGCGTTGAACCCCAGACATGTCCCCCCGATGCCTTCAACCTCTCTGCAGGCGCTACACCGTCTTCTGAAGGAGCGGACTTTGCCGCGCCGGGCCGCCCGCTCTCGCTCACATCTCGCTGGACCTGGGCTTTGCGCTAGCGGCACGCGCTCCCTGAGCGCACGCGGTTCGGCAGTCCAACATTTCCCGAAATGCTTTCGAACCCTTTTCGCGTTTGTTAGGCTACCGCAATCCCCAGACATCGAGCCGCACGATGACACAGCAACAGACCCCTCCCACCCTTGGCATGGGCCTCTCTCCCGCGAACCCCGAGTACCAGAGGGATCCGTTCACCCTCCTCGATGATGTCCGCGAGCAAGGCCGCGCCGTCTATGACGAACTGTTCGGGCGCTACATTGTTGGCCGCTTCGAGGATGTCCAGCAGATTCTCAACGACCGCGATCTGAACGTGGACCCGCGGAAGGCCGACGAATCCAGCTTCATGGCGAACTTCCGGCGCCGGTTCACCGATGACACCCGCGAGCCCTCTATGCTCTTCCTCGACCCACCCGACCACGATCGCCTCCGCGGCCTCGTGACCAGGGCCTTCACTCCCCGCTCCATCGAACAAATGCGGGGCCGCATCGGCGAAATCGCCAACGAACTGATAGATAAGGTCGAAGGACAGTCTTCCTTCGACCTCATGCAGGCGTTCTGTCAGCCCTACCCCACCATCGTCATCGCCGAAATGCTCGGCGTTGACCCGAACGATCAGGCCGACTTCAAGCGTTGGACCGACGACGGCGTCGCCGCCGGCTTCGACCCGTTCGCCGGCGAGGAGAAGCAGCAGCGGGCGAAGGTGGCCCGCGAACAGCTCGAGACCTACCTGCGCAAAGCCATCGCCGAGCGCCGCGCCGAACCCAAAGACGACCTCATCACCGCCCTCCTCCACGCCGAAGACGAGGGAAACTTCTTCAACGACGAAGAGGTCGTTTCCATGGTCGCCCTCCTGCTTGGCGCCGGGAACGTCACTACCACGGACCTGCTTGGCAACGGCCTGAAGAACCTGCTTCAGCAGCCGGACCAGGTCCAAATCCTCCGGGAAAACCCTTCACTCATCACGAACGCCATCGAAGAGATGCTTCGCTACGAAGGCCCGGTCACCTTCACCGGCCGCATCGCTGTCGACGACCGCGAGTTGGCCGGCTGCCCGATGCACAGGGGCCAATCCGTCACCCTGGCCATCGGTGCCGCCAACTACGACCCCCGCCTCCACAAGGACCCGCACAAGTTCGACGTCACCCGCGAAGACATCGACCACCTCGCCTTCGGCGGCGGCCGCCGTTACTGCCTCGGCGCCCCCCTCGCTCGGCTCGAAGCCCAGATCGGGCTCGAGACGCTCCTCGCCCGCTTCCCGAACCTCCGCATGCCGGAACAGGAGCTGGTCTGGAAGACGGTCCCGGGCTTCCGCGGCCTCGAGAAGCTGATCGTCGAGGTCTAGGCCACGCCTAGATCACCCCGTCTCGTCCCAGCGTCTCAATCTCACCGTGCGTCATTCCAAGCAGCCCGCGATAGATCTCGTCGTTGTGCTCGCCGACCGATGGCGCCGGGTTGTAGACCCGCCCGGCCGCATGCGACAGCCGGGGATACGGCGCCGGAGTAATCACCGGCCCGACATGCGGGTCGTCGATGCTCACCAGGTCTTCCCGAGCCGCGAAGTGTGGGTCGGCGAAGATATCGGCGATGCTGTTCACCGGGCCGTACGGTACCCGGAATGCATCGAGCACTGCGTACAGCGGTTTCGCATCCTGGGCGTTTACCCACTCGCGGATCACCTGGTGGAGTTCCGCCTCGTTCGCCAGCCGGGATTCGTGGTCGCAGAACTTCGGGTCCTGGGGCAGGTCCGGCAGGCCCATTGCATCGCACAGGCGCTGGAAGATCTGGGGATTGAGCGCCAGCACCAGCACCCAGTGCCCGTCCCGCGTCAGGAACTGCTCGCCGGGGATGGACCACGAGCGGACATTTCCACGGCGCTCGCGGATGATGCCCTCGCGGCTGTACTCGGCCGCCATCGGCCCGCTGTAGCGAAAAATCGACTCGTAGAGAGAGAGGTCCACCACCTGCGGTTCGTCGCAGTTCGCGTTGTCTCGGTGGTAGACGGCGGCGAGGATCGCCAGCGCCCCGAACGTCCCGCTCACGTAGTCCCCGAGCATGTAGCCGGGATGGACCGGCGGTTGGTCCGCCTCCCCGGTGACGTAGATGAGCCCGCCTATCGCCTGTCCGATCCGGTCGTACGAGGTGCGGTCGCGGTACGGGCCGGTCTGTCCGAATCCAGAGATGCGCACGTAGATCAGGCGCGGGTTGGCTTCGTTCAGGTCGTCCGGCCCGATGCCCCAGCGCTCGACCGTCCCCGGCGAGAAGTTCTCGACGATCGCGTCCGCCGCGGCCACGAGCCGCTTCAGCACCGGCGCCGCCTCGGGGCGGTGAAGGTCGAGCGTGACGGACTTCTTGTTGCGCTGCTCGCCTGCGCGGCTCGAGTTCGTGTGCGCCGCGATGTCCCCCTTGAGCGAGGGCATCTCGATGCGGATCACCTCGGCGCCCATGTCAGCGAGTAGCGAGCTGACGAACGGGCCAGCGAGGACCTGCCCGGCGTCAATGATCCTGAGCCCCGCGAGGAGCCGGTCATGCGGTTGCGACATGAACTCCCTCCTAACCGATTCCCGGGTTCACGGGGGCGCCCGAAATGATGACCAGGCGCTCCAACTCCGCCATCTCGGCATCCCCCAACCCCAGGAGACCCCGCAAGATCTCATCGTTGTGCTCGCCGAAGAGTGGCGCGTGGCGCTTCATCTCCGGCCTTGCTTCGCGGAGCTGCCAGGCGCTGCGCGGCTGCTTCCATGCGTGCATTCGCGGGTGTGGAAGCTCCTTCCAGAACCCGCGTTCATTCAGGTGACGGTCCTCATGCACCGTCACCGTGTTGAGCACCCGTCCCACCGGGATAGCCCGCGCCGCCAGTTGTTCGAGCACCCACTGTGGGTCCTTCCCGGCTGTCCACTCCGAGAGCCAGCGGTCGATCTCGTCCAGCCGGGCACTCGCACTCAGTCCCCCAGGGCCCGCTTCGAGTCCGAAGTGGTGGGCGAAATCGTTCCACTGCCCCTCGGTCCGGAAGGTGATTGCCACCCACTGCTCTTCGCCGGCACAGCGGTAAACGCCCTGTGCGAAGGAGCGGGCGTCGCGGTTCCCGTGCTGCGTGGTCTCTTCGCCGCGGAGCGAGGCGGCCACGAAGGCTTCACCGATGAGCGTCGACATCACCTCCCGCTGGCCAAGGTCGATGAACGCCCCCTCACCGGTCTTCCGCCGCTGGATGAGCGCCAGCGCGACTGCGGCTGCAGCTGCCATCCCCGCGACCGGGTCGCCATAAGAGAGTCCGGTCTTCATGGGCACGCCGTCGTCCCCATAACCGGTCAACGAAGCCAGCCCGCTCATCTGCTCGATGATCGGCCCGAAGCCCACCTGGTCGCGTTCGGGCCCGGTCTTTCCATAGCCCGCCATGCTCACCAGGATGATGTCCGGCTTCGCCGCCCGCAGCGTCTCGAGGCCGAGCCCGAGGTTGTCCAGCACGTCCGCGCGGTAGTTCTCGATGACCACGTCACACTTGGCCGCCAGCTTCAGGAACGTCTGCCGTCCCAACTCCTGCGCCAGGTCCAGCGTCAGGGACTTCTTGTCGCGGCTGTAGTCGTTGAAGTACCACGACGCATTCCAGGGTTCGGCCTCGTCAGGCAGGGGGATGAGCGTGCGAATGTTGTCCCACGCACGTGGCGACTCGATCTTGATGACCTCCGCGCCCATTTCCGCCAGCACGCGCGTGGCGAAGGGACCGGCCCACATCATCGTCAGGTCGGCGACGCGGATACCTTCGAGGGGCAGCTTCTTCATGGCCGCGCCCCGAGCCACTCGGCAAGCACGCCAGTGGTGTCGGCGCCGGCCCCATGGAGTTCTCCCGGTACCCACGGCAGCCCCACGAAGGGCCTCCCGGGCACCATTGCGACGCCATCCGGCGTCGTGACCGCATCAAAGAAGTGGCGTTCCGCCAGGCTCGCGTTGGCGAGCAGGTCGCCCGGAGTCATCACTGCGCCGAACGGCACCTTGTACGTCGCCCCCAGGTCCAGGATCTCCTGCTTCGTGCGGTCGGCGAACCACGCGTAGAACTTCGCCTGCAGCTCGTCGTCGTGGTTCGGTCGCTGCATCCGGTCCCGAAAACGTGGCTCCCCCAGCTCCGGGTCGCCGACGACGCTGAAGAGCGCAGGGATCTGGCGTTCGAGCGCGCACACCCTGCAAACCCGTCCGCGCACGGGTAGATCCCCATGACGCGCGGACGTGGTTCCCCGCGCGCATGCTCGCCGTCCCGTTGTACGCCCCGCCCGGCCCGTAGAGCTCGAGCATCCCGGCCATGCACTCCTGCAGGGAAATGTCGACCCAGTCGCCTTCGCCGTGAATAAGCGACCCCAGGTAAGCCGTCACGGCCGCCCCAAAGCCGTTCAGCCCGCCCAGGTAGAGCGCCTGGCTTCCGCCCGTGACGAGCGGTTCCCGCTGTGGCATGCCGGTGAGCGACATAATTCCGCCCATCGCGAACGAGGTGATGTTCGAAGCCTCGAAGCCCGCGTAGGGGCCGTCCTGCCCGAACGGAGTGATCGACACGACCACCAGCCCGGGCTTCCTGGCGCGCAGGGCTTCGGGCTGCACCCGCCGGAGATGTTTCACGATGTCACCCGGGTTGTCCCCTTCGATGACGATGTCAGCTGCCAGCGCCAGCGCCCGTGGGTCGGACGTCGGCGCTACCCTCCGCTTCCCCGCCAGGAGATACACCTGCTCGTCCGTAGTCAGCGATTCCTCTGCCGGGTCCAGGCGCACCACGTCCGCGCCGAACCCCGCCAGCCACCTGGCCGCGAACGCGACCGGGATCCCCCCGCCGATTTCGAGGACGCGGACGTCCTTCAGCACTGGGTCACTCATGGCGAGCGATTCTACGGTGCGGCGCCGGGTTTCAGGTATCGGTCACCCGGTTCACCGGAACTCACTCCAGCCGGGACTCGCCGACCGGGTCCCGCGGCACATCCTGGTTCGCATTCACCATATGGTGCGCCAGCGGACCGAACCGTTCGAAAACGACGCCGACAACATCGTCGGCGACGCCCTCTTCCTGCCAGGCTTCGCGCATGTAGCGCAGCCAGCGCCCCGCTGCCAGGTCGTCGATGACGAATGGAAAGTGGCGGATTCGAAGTCGCGGGTGCCCATACCGCTGGGAGTACGCGGGCGGTCCCCCGAGCCACTGCAGCAGGAACAGTTTGAGCTTTTCCTTGCCCGGCTCCAGGTCCTCCGGATAGATCGGACGCATGTGGCTGTCCGCCTCGATGCGCACGTAAAACGACTCGACAATGCGCGAGATGGCGTCCGCGCCGCCCACGCGCGCCAGCATGGAATCCGTGATGCTCGGCTCGGTCATGGATCCCGATTGTCGATTCGGGGCGCCCGCTTGTCGAACACTGCCTCGCGCTCGTACTTACTCGCCGCGAGACTTCCGGGAGCTAAAGTACCGGACGAGGTATCGAATTTGAGCACTCTCAGCGTCTCTACCGGCATCGTCCCGCTTGGCGAATTCAAGGCCAACGCCGCGAAGCTGCTCCGCCAGCTGCGCGACTCTGGTTCGCCGCTGGTCATCACCCAAAACGGCCGCCCCGCGGCCGTCCTCCTCACTCCCGAGGCCTACGACGCGCTCGCCGCCGCCGCCCCCATCAGGGCGTCGATGGATTCGTTCAGCACCCCGCCCGCTCCGCCGGCGGAGGATGTGGTCGGCTGGCTAGACACCTGGGCGACCGAAAACGAGATCCCTCTCCCGCCGGCGTTCCCCGCTTGAGTCTCGGCGAGGCGGCCTACCGCGGGTGATTCGCCGTCGCAGCGGCGACTGCCTTCATCACCATCGTCTCAAGTACCGGGTGCCCTACTTCGGAGAACTCGTAGCGCGCCCGGATGATGGGCATCGACACCTTGATCAGGGCAGCCAGGTCGATCGGCGTCCCCGAAACGACAACCTCAGCGCCCGAAGCATTGATGGTCGCTCGGAGCGCCTCGATCTGGTGTTCGCTGTAACCGACGGCTGGCAACACGGCCCCGATGTGCGGGTAAGCCGAATAGACCTCCCGGATCGCGCGGGCGGCATGGGCCCGCGGGTCGAGGATCTCCCGCGCACCCGCCTCTCGCGCAGCCACGAAACCCGCGCCGTACGGCATCCCGCCGTGCGTAATCGTCGGTCCATCATCTACGACCAGTACCCGCCGTCCCCGGACGGCCCCAGGATCGTCGAGGTGGATCGGCAGCGCCCCGCGCACCACCGTCGCGCTTGGGTTGAGGTGGCGGGCCGCGTGTTCGGCTGCTTCGACCTGTTCATGAGTCGCGGCGTTCGTCTTGCTAACGACAATGACATCGGCCATCCGGAGCACGGCTTCTCCCGGATGGTAGGCTTCGGCCTGGTCCGCCCGGAGCGCGTCCAGCACAGCAACCTGGATGTCCGGCCGGAAGAACGGGAAATCGTTGTTCCCGCCGTCCCACACGATGACGTCGGCTTCCGCTTCGGCGGCCGCGAGGACCGCCGCGTAGTCCACGCCGGCGAACACCACGGAGCCCGCGGCTACGTGCGCTTCGTACTCCTCGCGCTCCTCCGCCGTACACTCCGCTGCCGAAATGTCTGCCTTCGATGCGAACCGCTGCGCTCGCTGCCGCCCAAGGTCGCCGTAGGGCATGGGATGACGCACCACCGCGACCTTCCGCCCGTGGCTCGCAATCCGCCCGGCGATCCACCGCGAAAGCGGCGACTTCCCTGAGCCCGTCCGCGCTGCCGTCACCGCGACGACCGGCACGTTCGCTTCCAGACAGGTGCTCCCGGGGCCGAGCAGGACAAAGTCGGCGCCGGCGGCGAGCGAACGGGAGGCCGCGTGCATGACTGCTTCGTGGGTCACGTCGCTGTAGGCGAAGACGACCCGGTTTGCCCCGAGCTTCCGGCAGAGGTCCTCGAAGTGGGCTTCGTCTTCGATCGGGATCCCGTGAGGGTACAGCGGCCCCGCCAGTGAAGCCGGATACCGTCGCCCGGAGATCCCGGGGATCTGCGCGCCTGTGAAAGCCACGACCTCGGTCGCCGGGTCGTCCCGGTACACCATGTTGAAGTTGTGAAAGTCTCGCCCTGCTGCGCCGAGGATGATGGTCCGCACCCGATTGCTCATGCTGCATTCTCCCAGAAGTTGTTCCGCTCCGGGCAACGTCTCCGGGGAGCCAACTGCGCTCCTCGCGGGCACGCCCCGCCATCGTGCCGGCGCCCCACGGTGTCTGGCAGTCACCGTTCGGGGCAGAGGTTCGACCCGCGACGGACGGCCGCGCGAGGTATCTGTTCCTGCGCGAGCCGCCCGCACGGTCCTACTTGCGACGCCCTCCTATTCGGCCCCGGATGGCATCCAATTCGGGGCCAATCGGACATCTCGGTACGCAAGTGCGCAGGGCATAGTTGTCCCGGGTCGGCGGGGGTCCGCCGAAAACACGCCTGGGGGAAAGCATGGCTGCGACACCTGTCTCCTGTACGTCTTGTGGGGCACTGATCGCCGAGGGCGCGGCATTCTGCCCCGCGTGTGGTGCACGCCAGGAGCCACCGGCGACGTGCCAGTCCTGCGGCGCCTTGGTCAAACTTGGAGCGCGCTTCTGTCCCTCCTGCGGTGCCAGCACGGCTCCAGAGGCGCTCCCTCATCCCCCGGCTCCAGCGGCATGCTCCTCGTGCGGTTCGGAGTTGGCCCCCGACGCCCGGTTCTGTGCCGCCTGCGGCGCAAAGGCATCCCAGGCGGTAGCGCGCGTCGAAGCTCCAGCGGTGGCGCCCGCCGCGCCGGTGGCGGAGGTCTGCGGCTCCTGCGGCACCGTCCTCAAGCACGGAGCGCGCTTTTGCGGGAAGTGCGGCACCCCGCAATTGCCGTCGGCCGTCGAGTCTCCTGCTCTTCCGACACCACAACAGGCGGCCGCACCACATCGAGCCGATCCTTTTGGTTCGCGCGCCGCCCCCCGCCCTCCTGCGCGCCGCGTTCCACCCCCAGCGACCCCGGCGAGTGCGGCCGGCGGCAAGGCCCTAACCTGGCGCGACCTCGTACTTGGCGGCGGCCTCGCTGCCGCGTTTCTTAGCGTCTTCTTCGACTGGATCTCGTCCGGCCCGTTTGGAGCCGGCCCGTTGGACGCCGACGCTCGCTTCCGCATCGGCGACTGGCTGAGCACCGACAAGCTCGACGGGTATCTCGTCCTGTTGCTTGCCGCTGCCGGGCTCGCGGCGATGGTCCTCGCGCGCCTTGGTCGCGCCGGGGGACCATGGCAGCGGCTCCTTCCGAACGTCCCGATGGTGGCCGGGAGCCTGCTCACGGCCATCGCAGTCATCGAGTACCAGTTCATCACCAGCAAGTGGAAAGAACTCGATGTCGACGTCGCCTTCGGCGTGTACCTGCTTCTGCTCGGCGGTGTGGCCGCGGCCGTCTCCCGGTTCGTCCCAAACCAGCGAATAGGCCAGGCTCCTGGCTGACCCATTCCCGCTCTGCCGGGCAGCGTCGCGCCGGCGGCCCGCTACCTCTTCGTCAGCGTCACACTCTGGTCGACAATCTTCATCGTGTCCGGAGTGACCGACAGATCCAGCGTCTTCAGGTCGTTCGTGTTCAGGATGGCGTTGACGATCCGGGTGCCCACCGCGGAGGGCAGGTTCCCTGCTTCAACCGACTTCACCTCGATCCGGGGCCGATCGCCGGAGAGGTCGAGCGTTCCGCGCGCCAACACCTTGATGTCGCGTCCGAGGTACGAGACCGTACCCGTTGCCTCGCCGTATCCGCTGGGGCAAAGGTAGACCTGCAGATCCTCGACAGGCGCGTCTTTCTCCTCAACCCACTCGACGCCGCGTGAAGTGATGTGCGTCTCGCTGAACGTTACCGACGCCGGGCCCGTGGCCGCGGATGCCTTGAACTCCTTCCAGAGCGTCCGCGATTGCTGGGCGGCTGCAGTCGAAACCGGGATCGTCCGGTCCGCGCACGCCTCTGGTGTCCCCGTGAAAATCAGGACGGCGCCCATCACGATGGCTCCAATCACGAGGCCCCCGAGCGTTGCGATCGCGATCACGATGATCCGGATGAGAGAGACACCGGACCTTACGCCCGCCGCTGCGCCGGCAGCGCCTCCGACCCGTACCGGCCCGGGCCCGCCAGGCCCAGCCGTTCCGCCGGGGATTCCCGCGGGCTGACCGCCAACACGGACGGGCCCGGTGAAGCCTGGGCCTGTCGGGCCTCCCGGCCCGGTTGGTCCGCCAGGGGTGCCCGCGGGCTGACCGCCAACACGGACGGGCCCGGTGAAGCCGGGGCCTGCTGGGCCTCCCGGCCCGGTTGGTCCGCCAGGGGCGCCTGCGGGCTGGCCGCCGACGCGGACTGGCTCGGTGAAGCCGGGGCCTGTGGGGCCCCCCGGCCCGGTTGGTCCGCCAGGGATGCCCGCGGACTGGCCGCCAACACGGACTGGCTCAGTGAAGCCTGGGCCTGTCGGGCCCCGGCGGTTGGTCCTCCAGGGGTGCCTGCGGGCTGGCCGCCGACGCGGACTGGCTCGGTGAAACCGGGACCTGTGGGGCTGCCCGGCCCGGTTGGTCCGCCAGGAGTGCCTGCGGGCTGGCCGCCGACGCGGACTGGCTCGGTGAAGCCGGGGCCTGTGGGGCTGCCCGGGCCGCCGGATGAAGGCCCAGTCCCCGCTCCGCCTTGTGCGCCCCCTCCACTCGTGGGGGAGCCCGCCCCTGGCGCTGCCTGACCCCCGGGCGCGGCGGCCGGTCCGCCGTTCGCGGGCAATCCAGTACCCGGTGTCGCGAGAGACGCTTCTGCCCCGGGAGTGCCTCCGGCAGGGATCGATGTCTCTCCAGCGGGCGGGACGCCGGCGTTCGCCGCCCGAGCGACATCTCCTGCCGCGCGGGATACCGCATCTCCGATGTCCGACGCTGCACCACCCGCTCCCGCCGATGCGGCCCCTTCGGCGGCGCCCTCGATGCCCTCGGCTGCGTCTGCCGCGGCCCGGGTGATCGACTCGCCCAGGGAAGACGCCGTGCCGGCGGCGCTGCCGGGAACGGGACCAGCGGCGGCCGCCGCTTCCCCGGCAGCTTGGCCTCCCCCGAACTGTGTCGCCGCCGCCATTCCAGCTGCGCCCAGTCCCGCGCCTGCCCCGGCAGCCTTCCCCAACAGTCCGCCTATGCCGCCGCCCGAGCGCTCCGCGCCGCTGCCAAGCGGCTGGCCGCACGCGTCACAGAACGCGGAGCCGGGCGCATTCGTCCCGCCGCACTGTCCACAGGCAATTTCCGATGCCTCAGCCTGAGGCGCCGCCGCCTCGTTCGTCACAACCCGGGCGCCGCATTCCTGGCAGAACGCAGCCCCGTCGATGACCTTCTTCCCACAGGACTCACAAAACATGGCACCCTCCGCCGCCTATCGTCGTCGTTCTCACGGGCGAAGTCGGCGTCCCCGCGGCCAAAAGTCGCCGCCCATTCGGCCCCTGCTGCGAGTTGGGTCCGCAAACGTTCGATCGGCCCCACAGCCTGCCCCCTGTGGCCGCTGTCCTCGGAGCTCCTCGGCGGAATACTCGGTTCGGACGGACGCGCCCGCGATTCCGGCGCTCCCCCAGGGATGGTGACGACCGAATGTTTTGTCCGAACTGCGGTGCTGAGCAACCAAACGATGCGAGTTTCTGCGAGTCCTGCGGCGAGTCACTCTCCGGCGAGTCGCCGCCCCCGCCCGCGACGGCTCAACCGCGTTCCGGACTGCGGACGCTCCTCTTCGCCTTCGCGGGCGGCGCAGTCCTGGCCGTCGCGGCCCTCCTCACCTGCGTGGTAACCGGCGGCGATGACGATGAAGGCGCATCGCCAGGGGAAGTCACCCCAACCACCGCGGGGAACGCCACCAGGACACGGACCGCGTCACCGTCCGCCTCCCCCGGTTCCCGAACCCCAGGAGTGACAGCCTCCGCTTCAAAGACCGGCAGCCCAGCAGCCGCAGGCTCGGCTACGCAGTCCTCAACTGGGACGCCGGCCGTCGGCACCGCCACGGCCCCGCCCCCGACCAACACGGGAGTCCCCTCGACGAGCACTCAGATCCCTCCGACATCCACGGCCATCCCGCCGACGAAGACCTCTATCCCGCCCACCAGCACGTCTATTCCGCCCACGAAGACGCCAGTGCCCACTGCCACGCCGACTACACCGCCAATCTCTGCAGTAGATGTCTTCGGCACCGTCTACTTCTCCATCTTCGGTGGCCCCGAGGAGACCTGCGGCGGATGCGTCGTCCGCTTCGTTGGCGGCGGCCACACCTACACGGTGACGTCGGGCTCGGATGGCTGGTACGAGGCGAGCATCCTCCCCGGTTCCTACTCCGTCTCGTATGCATGTCCCGCAATCGGTGGAGGCACACTCTGGGTGCCGCTGGGCTCGATCACGATCCCGGTCGAGGCTTCCTACTGGGTGGACATCGTGACTGAAGGGTGTCTGTGAGCCGCCCGCCATCCAGCATTTCCGCCCGAATGGCCCGCAATCCGGAGACCTTCAGCCCACGAGTCGTCCAGTCCCAGTGCCTAGGGTGGAGTCAGCACCACATCAGGAGGCGCTGTTTGGAACCGACTCCGATTCAGAAGGGCTCTGCGACACTCAAGGCTCTCGGGCGGGGCGAAATGATGACTCTTGCCTTGGCCTACCTCGAAAGCCACATGCTCGCTTGCCAGTTGGTGGGGGCCGTTCCGCCGGATCATGTCAGCATGGAGGTCCTCGGGGATCGTGTCTCGCAGCTCACCGATGACCAGCTCGTCGCACTGCTGATGCCCATCTCCGCCCTTGGGCACAGCGATTAACATGGCAGACCGCCCCGCCTCGAGGCGTCCGGGAGGCGCGCGCCGTGTTGAAACGGCCAGGGCGTTCGGCCACGATATCGGCGCCCCGATCCGGGCCTTATCGGGAGTGCGAACGGACGCTCTTGAACAGGCGCCGCCTGTCGACTTGAGCGCCGAACTCGCGCGGAGAGGCGTCTCCCGTCGTTCATTCCTGAAGTTCTGTGCGGCGATGAGCGGAGTGCTGGCCCTCCCCCCCAGGTATGCCCACATCATCGCTTCGGCACTCCAGTCGTCGCCCCGCGTGCCGGTGATCTGGCTGAACGGCCAGGACTGCGCAGGAAACACCGAGGCCCTTCTCCGCGCGAACAAGCCGACCGTCGCCGAGGTCATCCTCGACACACTCTCGCTTGATTACTCCGAAGTGCTCATGGCTGCCGCCGGCACACAGGCCGAGGCCGCCCGCGAAGCCACCATGGCGAAGTACCCCAACGGGTACATCGCTGTAGTCGAGGGTTCGATTCCCCTCGCCGACGGCGGCGTCTACTGCACCGTCGGCGGGCGCGCCTTCGCGGAGATCGTGAAAGAGGTCTGTGCCGGGGCGCTTGGCGTCATCGCCGTGGGCAGCTGCGCCTTCGATGGAGGCATCCCGGCCGCTCGGGGCGGGATCACCGGTGCTGTCGGGGTCTCGGGCTTCATCAAGGATAAGAAGGTCATCAACCTTTCAGGCTGCCCCATGAACCCGGAGAACCTGACCGCCACGATCGTGCAGTACCTGACACTCAAGGAGTTCCCTGCCACCGACGAGCTCGGCCGGCCACTCTTTGCCTACGGTGATTCCGTCCACCAACGTTGCGAGTCCCTTCCGCATTTCCGCAAGAAGGAGTTCGTCAAGGAGTGGGGCGATGCCGGCCACCGGGCTGGCTGGTGCCTCTACCAGATGGGCTGCAAGGGGCCCTCCACCGTCGCGAATTGCTCCACAATCAAGTTTAACGGTGGCACGAGTTGGCCCGTCGCATCGGGCCACGGCTGCGTTGGCTGCACCACCCCGCGGTTCTGGGACACCATGGTCCCCTTCTACGTTGAGGGTGAGCCGAAGGTCATCGCGGCGCCGACGCCAGTGGACTACCAGACTCCGGTGCCCGGCTCTTCGAGCGGTAGCCAGAGTGGTGGAGATTCCGGCCCGAGCAGCAGCGGTGGCGGTGATGATGGTGGCATTGGCGCAGTCGAAGTCGTCGGTGGAGCCGTCGCCGCGGCCGCCGTTGTCGGGCTCGGCGGGTATCTTTACGCCCGCAGCAGGAGTGCAAACGGCCCAGGGGGTGACGGCGATGGCCCGGATAGCAATTGACCCGATTACCCGAATCGAAGGCCACCTCCGCATCGAAGCCGAGGTCACCTCTGGCAAGGTCGCCGATGCATGGAGTTCCGGCACCATGTTCCGCGGGCTTGAGATGATCCTGAGGGAACGCGATCCGCGTGATGCGTGGATGTTCGCCCAGCGCGCCTGTGGCGTTTGTACCACGGTCCACGCCCTTGCCTCCGTCCGCGCAGTCGAGAATGCCCTCGGGATTGTCATCCCGGAGAACGCCCGCCTCGTCCGGAACCTGATCGCCGGCACCCAGTTCCTTCACGACCACGTCATCCACTTCTATCACCTTCACGCGCTCGACTGGGTGGACGTCGTCTCAGCGACGAAAGCCGACCCGGCAAAGACGAGCACCCTCGCCCAGTCAATCTCGGCCTGGCCAAAGTCCAGCACTGACTACTTCAAGGGCATTCAGTCCCGCCTCAACGCCTTCGTCGGGACCGGACAGCTCGGGCCGTTCGCGAACGGCTACTGGGGCCATCCGGCCTACACCCTCGAACCCGAAGCCAACCTTCTCGCCGTCGCCCACTACCTCGAAGCGCTCGAGTGGCAGCGGGACATCGTCCGCATCCACGCCGTCCTCGGCGGGAAGAACCCTCACCCACAGACGTACGCGGTCGGTGGCATGGCGCTCCGCATGGCCCCGGATTCGCCCACCGGCTTGAACTCCACGTCGATGGCACAGATCAAGACCATGCTTGCGAACGCACGGACGTTCGTCGACCAGGTGCTTATCCCCGATGTGACCCTCGTCGCCGGGGCGTACAAGAGCTGGTTCTCGGTCGGCAAGGGAATCGGCAACTACATGGTCTACGGTGATTTCACCGACCAGACCGGGGACGCGAAGACCAACATGTTCCCCGCCGGCCGCATCCTCGGCCGCAACCTGGGCAGGGTCGAGTCACTGGATCACCAGAAGATCAGCGAGACGGTCGCCCATTCGTACTACGAGTACGAAGGCGACGACACGGCCGGCAAGCACCCATGGAAGGGCGAGACGAATCCGAAGTACCAGGGCCCGAATCCCCCGTTCGAGACGCTTGAAGGCTTCGATCGCTACTCCTGGCTGAAGGCCCCCCGCTACGACGGCCAGGCGATGGAAGTCGGGCCCCTCGCGCGCGTGCTCGTCGCCTATGCAGCGAAACAGGCGGAAGTCGTCAAGGCCGTCGATGGCCTCCTGTCGAAGCTCTCGCTCCAGCCTGCTGACCTCATGAGCACGATGGGCCGCATCGCCGCCCGGGCGCTGGAGACGCAACTGCTGGTGCCGCATCTCGAATCGTGGCTTGGCACGCTCGAGAAGAACATGAACTCGGGAAACCTCGCCGTCGCGGATAGCAAAAGTGGAACCCCGATTCCTGGCCAAGAGGCTGAAGGGGTCGGTTTCGAAGAGGCTCCGCGGGGTGCGCTCGGCCACTGGGTGGTGATCAAGGACAAGAAGATCGCGAACTACCAGCTCGTCGTCCCGAGCACCTGGAACGGCTCCCCTCGTGACGCAAAAGGGCAGCGAGGCGCCTGGGAGGAAGCCCTCCTGGAGACGCCCATCGCCGACCCCGAGAAACCGGTCGAGGTGCTCCGGACGGTCCACTCTTTCGATCCATGTATGGCCTGCGCGGTCCACGTCTACGACCCCGCCGGCGGAAGCAGCGTGCAGGTGCGCGTTGTCTGAACTCCGCCACCTTCAACGCACGGTCATCCTCGGCATCGGCAACGTCCTCATGCAAGACGAAGGCGCGGGTGTCCATGCCGTGCGCGCCATCGCCGAGCAGGCCCTCGGCCCGGGGTTCGAGGTCGTTGACGGAGGTACCCTCGGTATCGAACTGCTTCCCATCATCGAGGACGCCGGCAGCCTCATCCTCATCGACGCCGCCCGGTTCGGAGGCGCCCCGGGCGATGTCCGTGCCTTCCGCGGGCAGGAACTCAACGGCACCTACGGGGGGCATGTCTCGCCCCACCAGGCAGGCGCCGCCGACCTGATAGCCGTCGCAAGGTTGACCGGGGCACTGCCCGAGCGCTGCACGCTCTTCGGGATTGCACCCCTGGAAATAGGCTTCGGCCTGGAATTGAGCGGTCCGGTCGCGGGGGCCTTGCCCGCGCTCATAGAGGCCGTCCTCGCCGAGGCACGAGTTTTCAGCGAGGTGCCCGCCAATGCATGAGCTCGGACTCGCCCGTGCCATCGCGGCGACCATCCGTTCGAACGGATGGCAGGAGCGCCCGGTCCGAGTCCGTGTGACCGGTGGCCACGGCGGCCCGGAAGCGTTCGACCAATCCCTCCTGGCCCACCTGCTCTGCGAAGCGCCTGAGCTCAGGGGAAGGGCAGGTCCGCGTCGTCCACGTCGCCTCGCCACGGATCTGCAGCGCCTGTGCCTCCACCTTCGCGGGCCTGGATTCGACGGACTGTCCGGTTTGCGGTGGCCCCCCTTTGCCTTCACTGGAGCCCGAGCACGTCGAACTCGAGCTTGATACCGGGGAGGCCAGCCGATGTGCCTGACCTCGCCCGCAACCGTCATTCGCGTTGACGAGCGCGGAGGCATCTGCGTCGTCACCGTCCGCTCGCCGGATGAGGGCGAGCGCGTGTGCATCACCTACGTCGAGGGCCTGCTCCCAGGCGAACGCGTCCTCGTTGCCGGTGGGGCCATCGTCGAGCGAGCTGACAGTTCGCCGGAAGAGGACTTTTCGCTCGCGAGTCTGCTCATCGAGGCCTTCGATGCCACACACCTACCCGGAGGGACACGAACATGACTGCAGCCCGGACCCAGTCCAGCAAACCTCGTGGGGTTCAACTCCCCGTGACCGTCTCCTGGGGCATCGGCCTTGCGCTCGCCGCTGCCGTTATCAGCGGTTTTTCGGTGTGGGTGAACTCGTATGCCGTGAAAGACGTGCGCGACCCCGCGGTCTTCACCACTGCGAAGAACCTCCTGGTCGGAGCGGCCTTGCTCACGCTGCTGCTGCGCCCCGGTTCTACTGCGCCAACCCTCCCCAGGACGTGGCGCAAACGGTCGATGTTGTTCGCGCTCGGCGTTGTCGGCGGGAGCATCCCATTCGTCCTGTTCTTCGAAGGGCTCGCCCGCTCGGGGCCGGGCAACGCTGCCTTCATCCAGAAGACCCTCTTTCTCTGGGTCGCCGTGTTGGCAGTGCCGCTACTCGGCGAGCGCATCGGCCGCTGGCAGGTCATGGCCCTCGGGCTGCTCGTCCTCGCTCAACTGCTCATCGGCCGTCCCGGTTCCTGGCGCCCCGGCGATGGCGAATTGCTCGTCCTCGCTGCCACTGCCTTCTGGACCGTCGAAGCGGTCGTCGCCCGTCGGCTCCTCCCGGAAGTCGGTGCCGCTCTGGGAGCAACGGCACGGATGGCTCTCGGTGGTGCATTGCTGTTCGGTTACCTGCTCACCCAGGGGAAGGTCGACACCCTCGTGAACCTGGATGCGGAGCAGTGGCGCTGGATCATCATCACCAGCGCCATCTTGCTCATCTACGTCGCCACCTGGTACTCGGCGCTGCGGCGCGCCCCCGCGACGGTGGTCACCAGCATCCTCACGCTCGGTGCGCCGATCACCGCCATCCTCGCTACCTGGTCTGGCAAGCCTTCGCCCAACGGCGAACAGTGGCTCGGTTACGCAATCCTTGCCGCTGCACTGCTGATCGTCGCGACCATCACCCGTCGCGGGGCGGCGACACACGTGGTCGCTTCCGCGTGATCGACGATGGGCCGCTGCTCTTTGCTCGCTACGCGTTCAAGCCGAATGCCCTTGGCTTCTGTGGGGGCGACGATGACCGCGCTCTTTTCTCGTACACCACCACCGCGACTATCGACCCCGGGTTGCTCCAGCTGGAGCGCCAGTTCGAGGGCGCTTTCCCTTACCTCCAACTGATCGCCCACGCCAATGGGATCACGGACCCCTTCGACCGCCGTGTCGTGGAGGCCTATTGGGTCGGCAACGGCTTGCTCGACCGGGTCGACATGGGGCTGCTCTATGACTCGCTTCACGAGCGCTTCCGGGCGAAGACGACGAAACCGACGTGGGCGTGGCTCGCCAGCAAAGTCCCCGCCGGCGCCCGTCCACACCACAGCTTCCACGTGTTCGAGATCTACCCACGGGCCGGGATGATGAAGTCGGGCGCGGTCGACCATGTCTTCGAGACAATGGAACAATGCCGTATCCGCTGGGGCCGCGTGACGAGTGTCCAGGGGCCGGAACTGGTGGTGGATGTCCAGCCGCTCAAGCTCGAGGCGGGCAAGCTTGTCCTTGGCGCGCCCGGAGAAGAGACAATCCGCCGCTGGGTCGATGGCAAGGGCTTCGTCGACGATGTCCTCCCGGGAGAGTGGGTTTCCATTCACTGGGGTTGGGCCTGCGACCGCCTCACTTCCTCCCAGAAGCAGCGGCTCGAGCGCTACACCCGCTGGCACCTGGAACTCTGCAACCAGACGCTCTGACCGGGAGCCTGCATTCCCACTGGTCCCTCACGCATCGGCGGCGTCCGGGTCTTTCCCAACGTCCGCATCGAGACTCCTCGCCGTCCGCGAAAGTGCCGGCGCCGCGAGGACGAGCACCGTCAGCGTGGTGGCCACACCGCGGACCATCCGTTCGACGCCGAACCCGTCGGCGACCGCGCCCAGCGGCCATGCTGCGAGTTGGTTGAATGCTGAAGAAACCATGCGGAGCGACATAACACGCCCGACGTAGGCGGATTCGACGATCATTTGCAGCAGCGAAGCCGAAGAGATCATGTTCGTCGTGAAGCACGCGCCGTTCAGGCACCAGAAGACCGCCGCGATGGGCACCGAACGTGTCATCCCGAACAGCACCAGGCTCAGCCCAAATGCCGCTGCCGAGAGCACCACTGTCCAGCCCAGTCCCCGGCTGTGGCCCCTCGTCGAGAGGTAGACGGTTGCCCCCACGGCGCCAAGCCCCCAGGCCCAGCCCATGAAGGTCCAGCCGACGGCGCCGAGGCCGAGCACCGTGGTCATCCAGAACGGGGCGAGGGTGCTGATGATTGGGAACCCGAGCGTACCCGTCAGCAGGCTCAAGACGATGATCCACCGAACCCTCGGCCGCCCTGAGGCGTAGGCAATACCCCGGCCGACCGCCACCGCGATGTTGTCGCGTGGGCGAGGCACGCTCGGCCGCGATCGCATGAGCAGCAGCGCGCCGATCACCACGACGTGGCCAATCAGACTGACGCCGAAAGCACCCGCCACGCCGATCGTCTCGATCGCGATGCCCGCCATCGGCGGCAAGAACGCGTACGAACTGATCGTCGCCGCAGTGAACAACGCGATGGCGTTCGGCAGATGCTCCCGCGGCACCAGGTCGGGTAACAGGGCCTGCCGGGTTGGCCCGTCCATCGATTCAATCGAGGCCGAAACAAAGATCAACGCGAAAGCGGCCCAGAGGTTGATTGTGTCGAGAGCGACCAGGACGGTTAGCAGTGCGTATACCGCCAGCGCGCCGCCAGCGCCGTTCTCCATGCCTGCCTCCGGCCACACGGAGATTGCTAACCATCCCCGATCGGGCCCCAGCCGGCGCTAACGCTAAGGCCCCACGGCCCGCGCGACCATGATCCAGCGCAGGTCGCGCCGCGACTGCGGAGCACAGCTGTGGAAGAGCGATAACACCGCGTGTTCGGAACAATCGGCCACCGATCAGCGTCCGGAAGGGCAGCGGCCCCGGTGCGGGCCTGCGATACGGTGGGTCAAAAGGGAGGGCTGGACATGAAACGCGTTCGAATTCTCGCCTCGGCCATCGGCTTCTTGGGGCTGGCTGCAGCGGTCACTGGTTGTGCAGGTGAGACGACAGTCAACAACCAGCCCGCCGAATCCAGCGGCATCACCGTCACGGGCCATGGTGAGGTCCAGGTCCCGCCCGACCTCGGGTTCGTACATGTCGGCGTCTCCGTCACGGCGACCACCGTACAGGCCGCCCGCGACGACGCGGCGAAGGCCGCGGATGCCGTCATCAAGTCGATCAAAGGGGCCGGCGTCGCCGACAAGGACATCAAGACCACCGGTCTTTCTATCCAGCCCAACTACGACTACAGCCGGCCCGCCGCACCCAGGCTGACGGGGTACACAGTGACGAATACCGTCCTGGCGACGGTCCGCAAGGTGGACGACATGAGCAAGGTCGTCGATGGCGCCATCGCCGCCGGCGGCGACGCCGTCAGGTTGCAGTCCATCAGTTTCGGTATCGACGATGCGGCGAAGGCCCGCGAAGAGGCCCGCGAGAAGGCCATGGCCGATGCGAAGACGAAGGCGGAACAACTCGCCAGGCTCGGAGGCGTCTCTCTGGGCGCACCGGTCACCATCGTCGAGAGTCAGACCTGGTCCGAAGGGCTCAAGACCGGCGTGGCCGGGCAAGGGGCCGCCGACTCGGTCTCCACGCCAATCGAGACCGGCACAAACACCGTCACTGTGGATGTGAGCGTGCGCTGGGCGCTGAAGTAGCGCCCAACGACGCCAACCCACGGTCGCGGCCACAGTGGATCGGGCTGGCCGCCGAAGCGTAGAGTCGGCCATGGGCGAGCCGCACGCCTACGGCGGTGCCTCCGCGCCCGCTTCCGACTGGGGTGACGACAGAATGACCGAGATCACACGCGAGATGCTCCTCGACCTCCACCAGCGAATGGTCCGAATTCGCATCTTCGAAGAGGAAGCGGGGAGGCTGAGCGAAGCCGGCCGGATTCCCGGTGCACTCCACCTCTATGTCGGCGAAGAGGCCGTCGCCGCAGGCGTCATGGCGCACCTGGAAGCCGCCGACCAGATCACCAGCACTCACCGTGGCCACGGACACCTCGTCGCCAAGGGCGGCGACCTTCGCCAGATGTACGCGGAACTCTTCGGCCGCGAGGCCGGCTACTGCAAGGGCAAGGGCGGCAGCATGCACATCGCCGACCTCGACCTGGGCATGCTCGGCGCCAATGGAATTGTCGGCGGCGGGCCTCCGATCGCGGTCGGCGCAGCCTTCTCGAACAAGTACCGCAAGACGCAAAATGTCTCCTGTTGCTTCTTCGGCGATGGCGCGAGCAACGAAGGCACATTCCACGAAGCAGCGAACATCGCGGCGCTCTACCGGCTCCCCATCGTCTTCGTCTGCGAAAACAACGGTTTCGGCGAATTCACACGCCAGGACCGGCACCAGGCCATCCAGGATGTCGCCGACCGGGCAGGCTCCTACGGCATGCCCGGCGTCATCGTCGACGGTATGGACGTCACGGCTGTGTATGAAGCCGCCGGCGAAGCCATCGCCCGTGCTCGCCGCGGCGAAGGCCCAACCCTCCTCGAATGCAAGACGTACCGGTTCTTCGATCACGTCGGCGTGCGGGGGATGGGCATGGTCTACCGCACCGATGACGAAGTCCTCCAGTGGAAGAGGCGCGATCCGATCGCGACCTTCGAAGAGCGCCTCCAGGAGATGGGCATACTCGCCGCCGACCAGGCGGCAGCCATCCACGAGCGCGTCCTGTTCGAGGTCCGCGAGGCGATCGCCTTCGCTGAAAACAGTCCACCGCCGGATCCCTCCGTTTTACTCGAGGACGTCTACACGCTTGCCGCTGGAGGGGGACGATGACCGCGCCCGAATCCGCCGCCCGCCGGCTTCCCTACGTGATGGCCGTCAACGAAGCGATCACCCAGCTCATGCGAGAGGATCCGGCCGTCTTCCTCGCGGGTGAAGACGTTGCGCTCTACGGGAGCGTCTTCGGCATCAGCCGCAACCTCCTCGCGGAGTTCGGCCCGGAACGCGTCGTCGATACGCCGATCGCCGAAGCGGGCATCATGGGCCTCGGCATCGGCGCTGCCGCCACTGGCCTGCGCCCCATCATCGACATCATGTTCATGGACTTCATGACCGTCTGCATGGACCAGCTCGTCAACCAGGCAGCGAAGATGAAGTACATGTTCGGCGGGAAAGCCCGCCTGCCGCTGACCATCCACACGATGGCCGGCGGCGGCCGCAGCATGGCAGCGCAGCATTCCCAGAGCCTCGAAGCATGGTTTTGCCATGTGCCCGGACTGAAGGTGGTCATGCCTTCCGGCGCCTACGAGGCGAAGGGGCTCATGGTCGCTGCTGTCCGCGATGACAACCCCGTCATCGTCGTCAATCAAAAGGCCCTGCTTGGCGCTTCCGCACCCGTCCCGGAGGATCTCTACGAAATCCCGCTCGGCGTCGCGAATATCGTCCGTCCCGGCTCGAACTTTACTATCGTCGCCCTCGGGGCGATGGTTCCCGAGGCGCTGAAGGCCGCCGAAACCCTCGCCGAGGATGGCCTCGACGTCGAAGTCATCGACCCACGGACGCTCCAGCCTTTCGATACCGGCACGGTCGTCGCCTCAGTTCGGAAAACTCACCGCGCCCTCGTTGCCCACGAAGCGGTCAGGTTCGGCGGCCTCGGTGCCGAGATCGCAGCCCAGATCCAGGAAGAAGCGTTCGACCACCTCGACGCCCCCGTGGGTCGAGTCGGAGCGCCTTTTTCGCCTGTGCCTTTCAGTCCGGTGCTCGAATCCCACTATGTGCCCACCGCGGAGACGATCGTCACTGAAGTGCGCCGCCTTCTGGGCAGGCAGGCTTAGGCGTGGCCGGCGGCCCAATCGGCATCATCGCCAACCCGGCGTCGGGCAAGGATATCCGGCGGCTCGTCGCCCACGGCTCCGTCTTCGACAACCAGGAGAAACGGTCGATGGTTCGGCGGGCCGTGCTCGGCGCGCTCGCCGCGGGCGCCGGTGAATTCCTCTTCATGCCCGGTCCGCACCGGCTCGTCGAAGACGCTTTCGAAGGCCTGGCCTCGAACGCGACGTTCACCCCGGTGACGGTCCCGGGTGTCGGGGGTCCGCTCGACACTGTTGCCGCCGCCCGCGCAATGTGCGAGGCCGGGGCTGCCGTCGTACTCACCTTCGGCGGAGACGGCACGAACCGCGCCGTAGCGAAGGGCTGGCTCGATGTGCCCGTCATCGCTCTTTCGACCGGCACGAACAACGTCTTCCCCCGCATGATGGAGGCGACGGTCGCCGGCATGGCGGCGGGACTCGTTGCCGCAGCCGGTGTAGGGCTTGAGGAAGTAGCGCGCCAGGCCAAGCGCGTCCGGATTCAGTCGGACGGTCGCCCGGAAGACCTCGCTTTGATCGATGCTGTGCTGGTTGCCGAACGGTTCCTCGGTGCCCGCGCGGTCTGGGCGCCGGGCGCTATCAGGACGCTCGTGCTCGCACGGGCCGAACCAGCGGCGATCGGGTTCTCCGCGATCGGCGGGCTGCTCCAGCCGATCGCCGCGGAAGACGATGCCGCCCTTGTAGTAGAGGTTGGCGACGGTGGAAGCCCCCTGCTGGCGCCCATCGCCCCGGGCCTCTTCGAGGAAGTACTCGTGAAAAGTGTCCGCCGCATCGAACTCGGCGAGGTGGTCGAAGTCACCGGTCCGGGCGTCCTTGCCCTGGACGGCGAGCGGGAGTTGCCGCTCGGCGAGGGCGTGAAGGTCCGCATGACGGTCGTCCGCGATGGCCCCCGAGTCATCGATGCCGGCCGGGCGCTCCGGCTCGCCGCCTGCCGGGGCCTCTTCCTCCGGCAGCAATCCTCCGGAGGCCCCGATGGCAACTGACGTCCTGATTCCTAAGCTCGGTATGACCATGACCGAAGGCACCCTCGCCGAATGGATGATCCCCGATGGGGCGGAGGTGAAGGCAGGTCAGATCCTCTACCACCTCGAAACCGAGAAGATCGAGTTCGATGTCGAAGCCGAGTCCGATGGCACCGTTGCTCACCTTGTGCCCGCGGGGACGACGCTTCCGCCGGGCGCCCTGGTCGGTTACGTGCTCGCACCCGGAGAGACGCGCCCCATCGCCCCGGCGCCGTCCGCTTCGCCGGGGATGGGCACGTCTCCCGCGCAGCAGGAAGTCCGTCCCGTCCAGCAGTCGTCCGGCGCCGGTGGCGGAGTCGCTTCGCCGATCGCGCGCCGCCTTGCCGGGGAGGCAGGACTCGACCTTGCGAGCGTCACCGGCAGCGGCCCCGGCGGCCGGATAACCGAAGCGGATGTGCGCGCCGCCCTGTCTTCCACGCCAACTCCCCCAGCACCAGACGCTCGCCAGGCGTCGACGGTGGAAGTGCTCGCTTCGCCGCTGGCGCGCAAGCTGGCTCAGTCCCTCCGCGTGGACCTCGCTCTGGTACGCGGGACCGGCCCCGGTGGCCGTATTACCCAGGAAGATGTCGAAGCAGCGGCGTCTGCAGCTCCCCCCGCTCCGGCCTCTGTCCCGCCTCAACGAGGACTTCCGGGAACCATCGTGCCCATGCGCGCAATGCGGAAGGTCATCGCTGAACGGATGCACGCCAGTCTCCGGGAAATGGCCCAGCTGACAATGGCGATGGAAGTCGTGATGGACGACGCCGTCAAGCTGCGTGGTCAGCTCATCGAGGCGTGGGCGTCCCAGTCCATCAGGCCGTCGTACACCGACCTTGTTATCAAGGCCGTCGCGAAGTCCCTCGTGCTCCACCCTCGCCTCAACGCCAGGGTCACGGCAGCTGGGATCGAACTCGAGCCCACGATTGCCATCGGTATGGCCGTCGCCCTGGATGAGGGGCTCGTCGTCCCGGTCGTCCGCGATGCGGACTATGCAACGCTGCGCGAGATCGCTGCCGAGACGACCCGCCTGGCGGAGGCCGCGCGCAGCGGCAAGCTCGCCATGGACGACATGGCCGGCCAAACCTTCTCCGTCACCGCCCTTGGCATGGCCGGCATCGACTTCTTCACACCGATCATCAATCCGCCCAATGTGGCTATCCTCGGGGTCGGCCGGGTGCACGATGGGACGGCGTGGGTGGGTAACCTTCCGGTTCGCCGCCAGGTCATGACCTTGAGCCTCACCGTCGACCACCGCGCCGTCGATGGCGCGCCTGGAGCGGCCTTCCTCAATGAAGTACGTGCGCTGCTCGAATCCCCGTATCGGCTCCTGATTTGATGGAAACCGTCGACGTGGCTGTCATCGGTGGCGGCCCGGGTGGCTACTCCGCTGCCCTCAAAGCGGCTGAACTCGGCGCGAAAGTCGCCCTCATCGAGGCTGAACGTCCCGGTGGCGCATGCGTGCATCACGCATGTATTCCGACCAACATCCTCCTCGATTCGGCGCTCACGCACCTCGGGGCTCGCGAACTCTCCGTCATGGGAGTCTTCGAAGTCGGCGACCAGTTCAACTTCGCCCGGGCGTCGGCGCGCAAAGACACCCTCGTTCGCAAGATCGCGGAAGGGGTCAATGGCGCGCTTCGCATGCGCAAAGTCCAGGTCATCGAGGGCCGAGCTTCGTTCCAGGATTCGCACACGCTCGCCGTCACCGGTCGCGATTCGCTCCGCGCCGGGGCGATCATTGTCGCGACAGGCACTCGCTGGGAGCCGCCTGTCATACCCGGTGTCGAGCCCGGCCGCATCCTTACTGCCGATGCGGTCCAGTCGCTGTCCGTCGCTCCTCCCTCGGCCACGGTGCTCTGTGACGGCCCGGCCGAGACGTCGTTCGGGCTCGAATACGCCACGCTGCTCGCCCTTGCCGGGACCGAGGTCACCGCGGTGACTTCGCGGCCGGCCATCTTCCCTGGCCTGGACCCCACATTGGCCGAGTTTGCCTCCAACGCGCTGCGCGATCTCGGGATCGCCGTCTTCGAGCAGGCTTCCGTCGGTGCGGACGGGCAAGAGACCCTCCGAGTCACGTCGGCCGATGGCTCGGAACGTACGGTCGCCGCCTCGGTTGTCGTGGCTGCTGACCCACGGCGACCGTTCTTCGAGACACTGGATCTCGCCCGCGCCGGGGTCACGACCGGCGACACCATCCCTGTCGACCGGGATTGCCGCACCAACGTCGCTCACATCTTCGCTGTCGGTGACGTCACCGGCGGAACGATGCTCACGAACGCCGCTATCCACATGGGCGAGGTTGCGGGCGCCAACGCAACCGGCGGTCATGCCCGGACGCGCCTCCGCGATGTCCCCCACCTGCTCCACACCGTCCCCGAGGTCGGTTGGGCCGGCCTCACCGAAGAAGCTGCCCGCGCCAGCGGCTTCGATGTTGCGACAGGCATGGCCGACCTGTCTTTCAACGCGCGCGCAATCGTCACGGGGGCTCGCCAGGGGCTCATCAAGGTCGTCGCCGACCGCGAAATCGGCCAGGTGCTCGGCGTCCACGCCGCCGGCCCCGGCGCGTCCGAGGTCATCACCGTCGCAGCGTCGATCATGCAGGCGGAGATCCCGCTCGCAGACCTCGCCGCCCTCGTCACCTGGCATCCCGGCGTCACTGAGGGCCTCGTCGAGGCAGCCCGCCGCGCACTCGCCGGGCGGTAGCCCTGCCGGAGATCAGTGCCCCCGGCAGCCGGGGTGTTATCATGATAGAGCGGTACGCGTGCCCTCGTAGCTCAACGGATAGAGCGTCTGACTTCGGATCAGAAGGTTGGGAGTTCGAGTCTCTCCGGGGGTACCAAACCACCAGTTTTGAATCTGTGGGCGAGGGTAACGAACTGGTTCCATCGGCCCGACTCAAGAGCGACAGACCTTCTGGCCGGACAAACGACCGACCGACTCGTCTACTCCAGGCCGATCTACACCGAATCGCCAGATTCACGCGGCAACCCCGAACGACCCGCTGATTTCCAGTCTGAGGCGTGAACTCCGCGCCAGCGGTTCCCGTGGGAACACGCACGCGCCGGCGTTGCCGCGCGGCTGGCGGGGATTGCCAACAATGCACTTGAGGCGTAAGTTCAAGATACAGACTTAAGACCAAGATGCCACATGGATTGGAAAGAGGTAGCGGCCACGCCCTGTCCGGTCGCGTCGGCGCTTGACCTGCTTGGCGACCGCTGGAGCATGCTGGTCATTCGCGACGTGATGAACGGCGTCAGGCGCTTCGATGACCTCATCGACCGCCTGGCCATCAGCCGCGCGACGCTCTCCGATCGCCTCCGGCGACTAACCGAAGCAGGCATTCTCAAGATGTCCGATTACACCGACGGGCGCGGCCGCGTTCGGTCCGAATATCGGCTAACGCAGCGCGGATGGGACCTCCAATTCGTCCTGGTCGCGCTTCGTGAATGGGGTGACAAGAACGCGCTAGGTGAAGGGAACGAACCGCTTCGCCTGATACACCGGGAATCCGGCCAGGATGTGCGGCTTGCCCTGGTCGATACGGCCACCGGCGAGGTCGTCGAGTCTCGCGAAGTCGAGCTGGTGCCGGGGCCGGCCTTCAAGACGCGAGGCTCCGGACGGAACTCTGATCCGAGTGGCAGGGACGGTCCGCGTCAGGAACAACGGAAGTGAGGCTAGCTGTGACAGCTAACGATGGAACCGTCTCGGCAGTTTCGACACCGGACGAGTGGCGCAAGTCCGCATGCATCCTGGGCGAATCCAACTGCGGGATCGAAATCCGCCTCGGCGAGGATGGTCGCACCTTCGACCGGATTCGCGGGGACCGCGATCACCCGGCTTCCAGGGGCTACAACTGTGAGAAGCCGCTCCGCCTCGATTACTACCAGAATGGTCGTGGTGAGCGAGTCCTGAACCCACTGCGCCGGCGCGCAGATGGCTCATTCGAAGAGATCGATTGGGATACGGCGACCCGAGAGGTGGCCGAAAGGTTGCGCGCCGTACGTGACACCTACGGTGGCGAGAGCATTCTCTATTACGGCGGCGGCGGCCAGGGAAACCATCTCGGCGGGGCCTATGGCGGGGCGATGTTTCGAGCGTTCGGCGGGCGCTATAAGTCGTCGGCGATAGCCCAGGAGAAGGGCGGCGAAATCTGGGTCAACGGTGCAATGTTCGGCACGCCAGTCCGCGGCGACTTCGAACATTGCGAGGTGGCCCTCTTCGTCGGCAAGAACCCGTGGATGAGCCATGGCATTCCCCGCGCCCGGGCGACCTTGCGGGCGATTGCGAAAGATCCGAAGCGCTCCATGATCGTCATCGATCCGCGGGTGACCGAGACGGCCGCCATCGCCGATTACCACCTGCGGGTGAGGCCGGGCCGGGATACGTGGCTGCTGGCCGCGCTGGTTGGCGTCATCGTCCAGGAAAGACTGATCGACGCTGAGTGGCTGAGGGCACATGCGAATGGCGTCGATCAGATACGGGCCGTCTTCACCGACATTCCGGTCGCGGATTACTGCGAGATTTCTGGCGTCAATGAGGACCTCGTACGCCGGGCAGCACGTCGGCTGGCGGCTGCGAAAAGTGTCGCAGTGTTCGAGGACCTCGGCATACAAATGAACCGACACTCGACCCTCGTCAGCTACCTGGAGAAGCTCGCATGGACACTAACAGGCAATCTTGGCGTGCACGGTGGACAGTACGCGCCATCGATGATGGTCCCATTGGTCAGAGCGAACTCGGCGGAACTTAATCCCGAAACGTTCCCCACGAGTCCGGTCGTCGGTGCGCGGATCCTCGGCGGCCTCGTGCCCTGCAACGTCATTCCGGACGAGATCCTGACGGACCACCCGAATCGTTACCGGGCGTTGGTCGTTGAGTCTGGCAATCCCGTCCACTCGATTGCCGACAGTCAACGTATGCGGCGAGCCATGGAGGCGCTCGACACGGTCGTCGTGATCGATGTCTTCATGACTGAGACCGCGCGCATGGCGGACTATGTCCTCCCGGCCCGAACCCAACTCGAGAAGCACGAGGCGACGTTCTTCAACTTCGACTTTCCCAAGAACGTCTTCCAGCTTCGCCGGCCTGTTATCGAGGCTCCCGCAGGACCGTTGCCCGAACCCGAGATCCATGCACGAATCGTCGAAGCAGCCGGGTTCCTGGACGGTGTTGATCTCCAGTCCCTGCGCGAAGCAGCGGAACACGGACGGGAGTCTTTCTCGGCCGCCTTCGAAGCGGCCCTGGCCGCTCATCCGAAGTTGGCAGTCGTGGCGCCGATTGTGTTGTACCGGACGCTCGGGCCGACTCTTCCGCACGGAGCGGCATCGGCAGCGGCGCTCTGGCCGATTGCCCGCCGCTGCGCCGTCGCCAATCCCGGGGGCGTTGAGCGAGCCGGTTATGGGACCGGGACGGAGGCTGGCGACCGGTTGTTCGACGCCATCCTTGAGAATCCGTCCGGGATTGCTTTCACGGACGACGACACCGACGAGACCTGGCGCAGAGTCTCCACGCCCGACGGCCGCGTCAACACCGTCATGCTTGAACTTCTGGGCGAACTCGAATCGCTGCGCACGGAGATTCCTCCCGGGGACGACCCGGACTGGCCGTTCCTCCTCTCCGCTGGTGAACGAAGGTCGTCAACCGCGAACACGGCCTTCCGCGACCCCGCGTGGCGAAAACACGACCGCGAGGGCGCCCTCCGTGTCTCGCCCCAGGACGCCGAGCGAGTCGGTTTGTCAGACAATGGCCTCGCCGGGGTGACTACTCCTCAAGGTTTCGCAGTAGTGCGCGTCGAGATTGACCCGGGGATGTCCGCAGGGCACATCGCCCTGCCGAACGGACTCGGTTTGGACCACATCGAGAATGGCCAGCGCGTTCAGACCGGTGTTTCTCCAAACGAGCTAACCGCGGGCGCCGCGCGCGACCCCTGGGCCGGGACTCCCTGGCACAAGTCAGTGCCCGCCCGCCTCGAACCAGCGGGGTTGAACGATGGGCGATGAGATGAGGAGTCCAGAGCCGGCGGAGAGCCGGGTAACGGCGGACGCATGGCTCTCCGCTTTTGCCGAGTCGCTCGGTGTAAGCGCTCCGGATGCCACCGTTGTCCAGCGGCTCCTGGAGATAGCCAGCCTCGCAGCGCATGCGTCGGAGCGAATCGCGGCGCCGATTGCCTGCTATCTCATTGGCCTGTCCGGGAGTGACTTAACCGCCGCCGAAGAGGCGGCGAACGCCGCGGGGCGTCAACTCCGATGAGGCGGCTGCAAGGGCCGTCCTAGAGTCCTCGTATCGCCGGCATCACGTGGCGCCCAATGCGCTCGAACGACTCCAGCATCTGTTGGTGGTCCCCAACGATGTGCCGGACCATGACCCCTTCGAAGCCCATCGCCCGGTACTCCCGAAGCTGCTGTATCACCGTCTCAGGCCCGCCTACGAGCAGCGTATCGTGGCCAGTGCCCCGGTACCCTTCGGCCAGGATGGGCTCTACGACTGTGCGGGCGTCGGTGTCGGTCTCGCCGACGAAGATGTCGCGGCGAAGCACCGGCCGGGGTATCCGGCCTGCCTGGGCCGCCGCTTCCCGATAGACCGCCAATTGCGCTTTCAATTCGGCTGGGGAGGCGTTCTGGCCGCACAGCCAGGCATCGCCGAGGCGCCCGGCGCGCGCGGCCGCCTCAGGGACCGTCCCGGCGAGCCAGAGCGACACTGGAACCCGAGGCAGCGGGCTGATCTGCGCGCTGACCACGGTGTGGTACCGGCCGTGGAATGTGACCCGTTCGCCGGCGAGTAACGCCCGGACGACCGTCGCCAACTCTTCCAGTCGGCCAACGCGCGTGCGCATCTCCCAACCGAACGATTCGAACGTCTGAGCCCGCCCGCCCAGCGCGAGCGTGACGATGAGCGGCGCCTCGGAAAACGCAGCGAGGGTACCGATTTGTTCGGCGAGAACAATCGGCTCGTAGAACGGGGCGAGCAGCACCATTCCGACCGGCATATCCCCGGTCACGGCCATCAAGCGCGCGATCGAGGGGACCGGGGAAAAGCAGTTGGCATAGCCCGGCGCCACCGCGTGATTGTCGCCGACAAGGAGACCGTCGAGGCCGGCAGCACGAGCCGCCGCGGCAACCTCCAGCCAGTTACGCGCCTGCTCGGCGGTATCGTACGCACCCATGGGCCGCTCGATGAACGAGCCTGCGGGCGCTGCCGCGAGGGCCTGGCGGAACGCGTCGTGCGTTCGCGGCGATGTCGGAAACAGAAAACGAAGTGACGTCCCCAGTTTCATGGGACAGCAGGTCCGAGGCCTCGCGGGGTCCTAATCTCGTGCAAGGCGTTCTCCCTGTCTCAGACTTCTGCGTCCGGATTCGTCGTGCGGTGAGTGGATGGCGGCGGAGAGTCCGCAAGGGTGACGACGGCTTTGCCTCGGATGCCGCCCTTGGCGAGCGACTGCAGGGCTTGCGGAGTCTGGGTAAAGTCGAAAACCTTCCCCACTATCGGGCGCAGCTTGCCGTCGTCGACGAGCGCGCTGATCAGGCGGAGTTGGTCTCCGCTCGCACGCATGAAGAGGAACTCGTACGTCACGCCGCGCTTCTTGGCCTGCTGGCGGATCTTCCAGCTGATTCCCCCGATCGCCAGGCGCAGCAGAGGGTTCACGCCCGCCTCGCGTGCGAACGCCGGGTCCGGGGGACCGGCAATCCCCACTGCCTTCCCGCCAGGCTTCAGGATGCGCAGGGACTTCTCGAGGTTCTTTCCGCCCAGGCTGTCCAGCACGAAGTCGTGTCCATCCAGGATCTGCTCGAAATTCTCGGCGCGGTAGTCGATCACCGTGTCTGCGCCGAGGCTGCGGACGAAGTCGGCATTGGAGGCGCTGGCGGTGGTCGCAACGCTCGCTCCGAGGTGCCTGGCAAGTTGGATCGCGATCGACCCGACCCCGCCCGCCCCGGCGTGGATGAGGACCTTCTGTCCCCGCTGCACCTTGCCGCGCTCGACGAGCGCCTGCCAGGCGGTGAGTGCGACCAGAGGCAGCGAGCCGGCCTCCGCCATGCTGATCGACGCGGGCTTCAACGCAAGGTCGCCTTTCGCGACGGCGATGCGCTCGGCGAACGTGCCGATGCGACTCTTGTCGGGGCGAGCGTAGACCTCGTCGCCAGGCTTGAACGCGCGCACCCTCGTCCCGACGTTGATGACGGTGCCGGCGAGATCGTTGCCGAGGATCAGCGGGAGCTTGTATGGGAGGATCTGCTTGAACTCCCCCAGTCGAATCCTTTCGTCGAGCTGGTTGAGGCCCGCAGCGTGGACCTGAACCAGCACATTGTCGTCGTCGACAACGGGCTCAGCCACGTCCGCCTCGCGCAGCGGCCCCTTGTACCTGGTGATGACGAACGCCTTCATGGCGTGGTTCTCCTTGCTCTGGGGGTCGTACCTCGCTCCTCCAGGTTCGACTCGCCCAGTTCCTACGCGCCGACCACCGGTGCGAGTGACGGGTACAGGACGGTGAGGTCAGCGGAGAGCCCATTCCTCACCCGCCGGCTCGTTTCATCCGCGAGCACTTCGAACGCGCCCTCCCGGATACCGGCCAACGCCTGGGAAGCTACATCGTCCGGAGAGGACTTCGAACCGCGCAAGCGAGCGGCCATGTCGGTCTCCATCAGCCCTACATGGAGCGCCATCACGTGGGTGTGCTGGGCGTGCAAGTCCTGGCGCATTGCGTTTGTGAGCGACCATGATGCCGCCTTCGACGCGCAATAGAACGCGGCGCCGGGATTGCTCAGCCACGACAGGACCGAAAGCACGTTGATCACCGCTCCGCCGCCATTCGATCCAAGGATGGGAGCGAAAGCGCGGGTCAACGCAAGCGGTCCGAAGACGTTGGTTTCGAACTCCCGCCGTCCGGCCGCCATTGCGTCCTCCGAAAAAACTCCGGCCCCGGTGAGAATGCCGGCGTTGTTGATGAGCAGGCTAACGTCGCCGCACTCGCTTGCCGCCGCTGCCACGTCTGCCGGCGACGTGATGTCTAGCCTGACCGGGATCACTCCCGGAACGCCGACCGCGTCGATGTCGCGGGCGCCCGCGTAAACCTTCGACGCGCCGGCTTCCAAAAGTGCCCGGCAGAAGGCCGCGCCGAGCCCACGGTTGGCGCCCGAAACCAGCGCCACAGATCCTGCGATTTCCACGTTGTTCTCAATTCCTTGTCTTGGGGTCGGCGTCCGCCATTGGACGATGCCTGCGTTCTGCGTTCTCAGGGACACCTGCCGGACTCAATCTCTAGGCAGGCCCAGTCCGCGCGACGCAATGATGTTTCGCTGGACTTCGTTCGAACCCGAGTAAACCGAGGCCGGCGAGATGAGCATGTAGTTCTCGGCGAACTCACCGAGCAGAGGTGCCCGGGCGTCGCCGGAGCGGATTTGTCCGCTCAGTCCGAGCGCGTTCAATCCGAAGTTGTAGATGCGCTGGCTCAGCTCGGACTGGAAGACCTTGACCATCGACGCCTCGTAGCTAGGGTGCTGACCGCGGGTCTGCATGTCGCCGATCCGGTAGCCAAGAGCCCGGACGACGTTGTTCTGGATAACCATTTCCGCGAGGCCTAACCGCGCGCGCCAACGGGCCACGTCGGGGGCCGTCCTCAGCCAGCGGGCGAACAGCTCGAGCGTCCTTCGCTGTGCCCCGGTCCTCGCAACGCCCGACCGCTCGAAGTCGAGGAGGGTCATTCCGACGTACCACCCGCGGTTGACCTCGCCGACCACGTTGGCCGCCGGCACGCGCACGTCTTCGAAGAACACTTCGTTGAAGTCGTGGCGGTTTGCCATGTTTACGAGCGGGCGCACGGTGAGGCCCGGAGTCTTCATGTCGACCATGAAGAAACTGATGCCTTTGTGCTTGGGCGCGTCAGGGTCGCTCCGCGCCAGGACGAAGATCCAGTTCGCTCCATGGCCGCCCGAGGTCCAGATCTTCTGTCCGTTCAGGATGAAGTCGTCTCCATCCCGGATGGCTCTTGTCTGCAGGGACGCAAGGTCCGAACCCGAGCCGGGCTCGGAGTAGCCCTGGCACCAGACGGCTTCGCCGGTCGTGATCCGCGGGAGATGCTCTGCCTTTTGCGCCGCGGTACCGTGAACGATCAGCGTTGGGCCGAGCATACCGACGCCGAACGCGCGCGTGCCGTTATCGGGAGCGCCGTGATAGCCAAACTCTTCGCTGAACACCATTTGTTCGTAAATCGTGGCGCCGAGGCCGCCGTACTCTCGCGGCCACGCGGGGGCGATCCATCCACGCGCTGCGAGCTTCTCGTTGAACGCCTTCGCCTCTTCGAAGTCATCCCCGCCTGGAACATCGGGATGAAACCGTTGGTCGACGGCCGGAAGTGAGCTGCCGAGGAATGCCTTCACTTCGACCCTGAGGCGCTCTTCGGCCGGCGCAAACTGAAAGTCCATGGCTTCCTCCTCGTGGAACTGGAAACAGGTCGAGGTCAGCCGCCGAAGTGGGCGGCGTTCGTCTGGAGTTGACGCATGTGGTCGAGGTCGTGGACACGCATGAAGAGCAGCCATTCGCGCCACGTCAGGTCACCGAAACGAGGGCCTGACTTTGACCTCAAGGTGTTCATCCCCCGGGCCAGCAAGACACGTTCGAGCAGGGGTTCTCGCTTGGCCAGGTATGCCTGCCAGAAGTCCTCAGCGTGCTTCAGCCCCCCCGGGTTCCGGCGGTCATCACAGTCAGCTACAGCGGCGAGGGGCCGCGCCGAGTCGAGAATGTCCTGGATGGCGTCCGCTCCCCGGTCGTTCATGTCCAGGATGTGGGTGAAAACCTCTGCGGCAGACCAGTCTTCTGACGCTGGCCGGTCGAAGAAGCGATCCTCCGGCACCGAGGCTGCCGCCTCGCGCAGTGGAGCCGTATCGGTGCGGACTTTGCTCACGAGTTCCGGGATGGTGAGTTTGTTTGCCTGGGTGAGAATGTAGCCACGGACTCGTTGGGCCTCTGTTGGCTGTCCCATTGGATCCTCCTGTGGAATCGGGCAGTGCGCGCTACGGGGCGGCGTTGACTTCCCCGACGAGCTTCATGAATCGGCCGAGGGTCTCGACTCGCTCGCCCAGAGTTTCCCCGGCGGGAGACACGCTGATCGAAGTAATCCCGGCATCGCGGTAAGCACGAATGCGGTCCTTCACCATCGTTTCGGTGCCGAGCAGGTTCGCCTTGATGACGAGCTCATCCGGGACGGCTGCGGCAGCTTCGTCGCGCTTCCGTTCCAGCCAGAGCGACTGGACGCGGTTGGCCGCTTCCCCGAAGCCTTGCATCGCGTAAGCGTCCTTGTAGAAGTTGTGTTCGGGCGAGCCCATCGCCCCCATCTCGAACGCGAAGCCGCTCTTCCGCGGGGCGATCAGCTTGTCCAGGTCGTCGCCGAACTGCACGACGCCACCGGCCTGGCGTTCGATCGCGTCGAAGTCGCGGCCAGCGCGGTCAGCGCCGCGCCGGATGGCATCGAGAAGTGGCTTCGAGTTATCCGCGGTGAATGACGATGCCAGCCAGCCATCGGCGATTTCGCCCGTTACTTCGAGGCTCTTCGGGCCAAGCGTGGCGAGATAGATCGGCACATATGCCGGCGGAGCGCTCACTTTGAGGGCACGGCCCTCGCCTCCCGGCAGGGGGAGCTGATAGACCTTCCCGTTGTAGGTGACTCGTTCTCCCGAGGCGGCCATGCGCACGATCTCGACGATCTCGCGCAAGCGCTGTACGGGCCGGTCGAAGCGGATGCCGTGCCAGCCTTCGATGACCTGCGGTCCGCTATTCCCCAGCCCGAGGATGAACCGGCCGTCCGAGAGGGACTGCATCGTGAGTGCGGTCATTGCGACCGCTGCCGGTGTGCGAGTCCCGGCTTGCATGATCGAGGTGCCGAGCTTCACCTTTTCGGTTTTTCCAGCGAGGTACGCCAGTGGCGTCACCGCATCGAAGCCCCAGGCTTCCGCGGTCCAAACACTATCGACTCCTAACTTCTCGGCTTCGAGCACCCAGCTGACCGCCTCACCCCAGCCGCCGCCCGAACCGAATCCCGTTGCAATCTTGACCAATGTCCCTCTTCCTTTCGTCCGCGGTGTGCCGGCTAGCGACCCGTGAACACCGCCGGTCGCCGCTCGATGAAGGACTGCATGCCTTCTTTCATGTCCTCAGTCCCCATGACGGCCGCCCGGATATCAGGAAGGGCGGCGATGGCAGTGGCCTCCGCCGCCTCGTAGAACTTCCGGGCGGTCAACTTGGTGATCTGAATACCGATGGGTGCGTTCTTGGCGATGATCTCGGCCAGTTCCAGCGCACGCTCTACCTGGCTGCCCGCAGGCACGACCTCCTGCACCAGGCCGATCCGGTGCGCTTCGGCGGCGCCGAATTCGTCGACGAGCAGCAGGTGATACATCGCATCTCCCCAGCCCATACGGGTGAGGAAGCGAAAGTTGCCGCCGGCGAGCGGCGCGAGACCGCGCTTCGCTTCCATCTGGCAGAAGCGCGCGTCATCCGCTGCGACCACGATGTCGCAGGCGAGGACCATCTCGATCCCAATCGTGTACGTGATCCCCTGGACAGCGGCGACTATCGGCTTGCGGCACGTCTTAGTCAGTTGGAAGGCATCCACCTGACCTTCCGGGGTCGTCCGCGCCGTCGCGCCGGGACCGAAGAACTTCGGCATGTCGAGGCCCGCAGTGAAGTGACCGCCTTCGGCGCAAAGGACGCCGGCGCGAAGTTCGGGGTCTTCATCCAACAGCGTCAGCGCTTCGGAAAGCTCCTCCATCATCTCCGGGATGAACGAGTTGCGGCGGGTGACGTTGTCGATGGTGATTTTGAGGACGTGGCCGAGGCGCTCGTGGCGCACGCGACCGGCAGGAGCTTCGTGGGTCATGTATTCGCTACTCCAGGAGTGAGGTGTGAACTAGTTCGGGGCGGAAGGACGTTAGCCGGCGGCTATTCGCCCTTGAACACGGGGGTGCGCTTCTCAGCGAAGGCCCGAGGTCCCTCTTTCGCGTCGCTTGTCTGGCCGATCGCCCAGCGCATGGTGGACGCGAGGCGCATGGCTTCGCCTTCGGGGAGATTCCCCTGGCGTTTGACCAGCTCGAGCATCGAACGGACCGCGAGCGGCGCGTAGCTGGCGATCTTTGCTGCCATGGCCTGCGCAGTTGGCAGAAGTTCGTCCGCCGGGACCACCCGGCTCACGATGCCGTATTCGTACGCCTTCTTCGCATCGATCCGTTCACCGGTGAAGAGCATGTCGTTCGCCATCGTCCGGGAGATGCCCCGCGGGAGCTTTACCGGCGCGCCAGCCAGCGGAAAGAACCCAAGGGTGATCTCCGGCAGACCGAAGGTCGCCGCTTCGCTGGCGATGAGGAGGTCACACGAGAGAGCGATTTCGAAGCCGCCACCAAGGGCGTACCCGTTGACAGCGCCGATAATCGGTTTCTTCGCGTCGAACTCGTGGAAACCCGGCGCGTCGTCCGTCCGGAACAGCCCTGCTACCCCGCTCGCCGCGGCTGGCCCGTCGGCGCGGCTGCGGAGGTCAGCGCCGGCGCAGAACGCTCGGCCGTTTCCTGTGATGACCGCCACGCGGATGTCGTCCCGGTTTCGCACCTCGCGGAGGGACTCGATCAGGGCGGAGCCAAGTTCGCCGTTGATGGTGTTCATCTGTTCGGGGCGATTCAGCGTGATGGTCGCGACTCCATCATTCACTTCGAAAACGACTGGCGAATCGGGATTCGACATCTGAAGACTCCGTTCTCAGGCCGTCTGCCTTGAGAATGTGATAGTGACTAAGAGAGTCTGTACGTTCGCCTTGATTTTCGTCAAGTCACTATGCAAAACTAAATCTACTTAGGAGGACCACATGCCGGAGTCGCGCACTTATGAGACACAGCAGGACTGCCCTGTGGCCCGGACCCTCGACGTGGTCGGCGATCGCTGGACGATCTTGATCCTGCGCGACCTCTCATGGGGCAGACGCCGCTACTCAACGCTGCTCGAATCGCTCAAAGGCATCTCAACCAATCTGCTCTCGGATCGGCTCAAGAAGCTGGAGGAAGCGGAAATGATCGTCGCGGTGCCGTACAGCGCGCACCCCCCGCGTTCGGAATACAAGCTGACTGCGAAGGGCAAGGCGTTCGTCCCGATCCTGGCAGCGATTCGGGACTACGGCGAAGAGTGGGAGCCGCAGGCCGAGCCCGTCGCGACTCAGACGCATTGAACGCAACGGCAAAGGCACTGCCGGCAATCAAGAAGACGCACCGTTGATCCGCACCAATCTCGCCGGCATGCCTCGCTCAGTCGCGCGGACCCTCGAGGTCGTCGGCGAATGGTGGACCGTGTTAGTCGTCCGCGACGCGATCTTCGGCGTGCGCCGTCTGCTGCTTCCAGAACACGTCCTTCTTGCGCACTCGCCCCTCGTGGGCCGTTACGAGTTCGACGCCCCGCAAGGAAAATGCCTCCCCGTCGCGGCGGCCGTTCGCCGTGTACGTCATCACGATCTGGTCGTCAGCGATGGCGCGGATGACCACGTCGTCGAAGCGTAGGGATTCGAACATCTCATCGTTTTCGCGAAGCCCTCGCATGAATCCGTCGATGCCCTTCCGCACGCGACCGTGCGGCGCATCGGGCCCGAAGGCAAAATGCCATTCCGCGTCCGGCGTAATGGCATCGGCCAGACGTTCGGCCTGCTTGCTAAAGTAGGCGCTCCCGAACCGTGCCAGCACCGCCTGTGCGTCGTCATCGGTGAACATGGCCGCCCTCCTATCCCACTCGTGCCGCGCTCAGCAGCGCTGTGTTCGTTTGTTTGCGGAACCACGTCTCGGCGTCCGAAATCCCGGATTGCGCCCGGACATCGGCCTTATGCCGCCCGGCCGCCCCATGAGGGAACCCCGCGAGCCGCTCGGCGATCGCCGAGGCCCGGCTCACCACCTCGCCGTCGGGTACCACTTCCGCCGCGAGCCCAAGACGGTGAAGTTCGCGGGCCGGAACGCGGTCTCCGTAGAGCGTGATGCGCGAGGCCACTGCCTCGCCGGCCTTCAGTCGAAGCCACGCAGCGTTGTTCGCGATCGGTGCACCTTGCTGGATCTCGCCAACCTGCAAGAACGCAGTCTCTCCCGCGATGAGGATGTCGGATGACAGCGCCAGGGCAGCGCCCGCGTTGATGGCGCATTTTTCCAGGGCACCGACGATCGGCTTCGGGAAGTTGAACAACGCGATGTTCGTCTCCCGAAAGATGACAGCTAGCGTCTCAGCCCACGGTGCTCGGGGTTGTGCCTGCAACTCCGTCAGGTCGTGGCCCGAACAGAACGCGCCGCCTTCACCTCGAAAGACGATCGCCTCGACTGCGTCGTCGGCTGCAAGGACGCCCAGGGCGCCCGTGAGGCGCTCCAACAACGGGCCGATCAGAGCGTTTCGCCGCTGCGGTCGATTGAGGATGAGCTCGGCCCAACCTTCGTGGCGGACCACCTTGATGAGTTCGTCGCTGTCCATTGCTTCCTCTCCTCGTTCGCGCGACTTGCGCGCGGACTGCGATTACCGGCCTGTGAAACGCGGCGCCCGGCGCTCCAGGAACGCCTGAATTCCCTCGGCCCTGTCCTCGATCACCACGTCCCTCGTAAGGGGTGCGGCGAAAGCCATGAACCCCGCGTGGTCCATTTCGAGGCCCGTGTAGATTTGTTGTTTCATCAGCGCGATCGCCTTCGTCGGCGCGTTCGCCAGTCGGTTCGTCAGCTCCGAAACCGTCGCGTCCAGACCGCCTGCCGGCGCCGAACTGGTCACCATCCCGGCGGCCGCCGCTTCGGCGCCACTATAGGGCTTCCCCAGCACCAGGAACTCCAGCGCTCGCGTGAGCCCGATCGCCCGAGGTTGGAACCAGGCGCAGCCGGTCACGGCGTGCATGCCGCGCTCGATGACGCGCTGGTCGCGTAGTTCCGCGTCGTCGGCCGCAATTCGGAAGTCGCACGCCATGGCCAGGTCCAGCCCCACGCCGAATGCAAAGCCATGGATGACGGCGATCGTGGGCTTGGGCGCTTCCCGGAGAGCCGTTTGCAGCGCTGCATGGCTCACTGGCGCCACCGGTCGAAACCGGAACTCGGCAGGCAATTCGCCCATCCCTCGAAGCTCGTCGCCGGGGCAGAAGCCCTTCCCGGCACCGCGCACCACCACCACTCGCACCGAGTCGTCGCCGCTTGCGGCCTCTACCGCGTACAGGAGCTCCGCCAGCATTGTCTTGGTGATTGCGTTTCGCCGCTCCGGACGGTTCAACGTGAGGGTGACCACGCCATCGGTGCGCTCCCACAACACCTCCGCCATCGCCGAGAAGTCAGTGTCCACTGCCGTGCTCACCCTCTCGGCAACCCGAGGCCGCGTGTCGCGATGACATTGCGATTGATTTCGCTCGTCCCCTGCCCAACCGTCAGGCGCCGCGCGTCCAGGTATCGGAAGGCAATCGTCTGCCCCGGTTCGCGCTCGGGCTCCCGCAACTGCCCCGGCAGCCCGAGCAGCGACACCCCAAACTCCGCGATCCGCTGACCGACCTCTGAGTTGTAGGTCTTCGACATCGAGCTCTCGTAGTTCGGGACCAGCCCGCGGCCCTGCATCCAGGCCACGCGCCGCGCGATCCACTGGCCGACTTCCACCTCGATACGGAGGTCGGCCATGCGGTGGCGCCAGGTCGCCGGGCGGTTCACGAGCGCTGCCCGGTTCGATGCAGCGAACTCGTACAGCCTCCGCCAATCCCGTTGCGCCACCAGGTTGCGCTCTATCCCCGAGCGCTCGAAGTCAAGCGTTGTGGTGGCCGCGTACCAACCGCGGTTCTCTTCCGAAATCATGTTTCGCCGGGGCACGCGCACGTCGTCGAAGAACACCTCGTTGAACCCGTGGACGCCCGTCAGTTGGATGAGCGGCCGGATCGTGATGCCGGGCGAACGGAGGTTGATCATGAAATAGCTGATGCCCCGGTGCTTCGGCGCGTCCGGGTCCGTGCGGGCCAGCAGGTGGATCCAGTCGGCAAGGTGCGCACCCGAAGTCCATATCTTCTGACCGTTGATGATGTAATCGTCGCCGTCGCGCACCGCCCTCGTCTGCAGGCTCGCCAGGTCGCTGCCCGCCCCCGGCTCCGAGAACCCCTGCGCCCAGCGTACTTCGCCCGAGGCGATGCGTGGCAGATGTTCGCGCTTCTGCTCCTCGCTGCCGTGCACCATCAGCGACGGGCCCAGGAGGTTCACGCCCTGGGAGTCCAGGCTCACGCCCGCCCGCCAGCATTCCTCCTTGAATATCAACTGCTGCAACGGGCTTGCTCCGCCCCCGCCATACTCCGCGGGCCAGGCGATCGTCAGCCAATTCTGCGCCGCCATCTCCCGTTCGAGGTCATCGAAGCGCTCGCTCGCCACCTGGCCGTTCGGCCCAACCCAGCCGCCGAGAAAGTCGCGCACCCTCGTGCGGAAGGCGTCCTCGTCGGCCGTGAATCGGAACTCCATGGTCTACCTCCCGGACACTAGCTGGCCGCCGGTTCGAAGCGACGGATGAATTGCAGGACGAGGCGAGCGTTCCGCGCGATCGCCTCGGCATCGATCGCGACCGGCCATCGGTCGGTCGACGAGTGAAAGAGCGAAAAACCAGCGCCCACCATCGAGACGTACGCCGCGCCATGCGCGGCGATCGCCTGCGCTTCGCCGCCTGCCGGCTTTGGCCGCAACTCGCACGTGGGACCGACGCGGCTTTCGCCCAGGTTTCCATCGGCCGCGCCAAGCGCATCGAGCAACCTCTGAGTGGCCGACCGGACGACAGTGGCGGTGCCTTTCGCCCCGATGTTCGCGCCGAGATGGACCCAGCACATGGCTGCCGCGGCTGCGCCGGGATGGCGCTCGCAGTAGCGTTCGATGCCCCAGAACCCGAGTTCGTGCCCGGTTGTCGCCACGAAGTCGATGCTGCGTTGCAGCGCGAGGGCGCGCACCGCCCGCGCCACCTCCAGCCAGATGGCGATGCCCCCTCCACGCTCGCCGGCGCAATGCCACCAGCCGCTGCGCGGCGTGAGAACCGCGATCGGGGCCAGTGCTGCATCCGCACCAGCCACGCGCGCGATCACGTTCGCGGCACTGGTTTCTGTGGTGCTCGCGCCACACCGGATGGTGGCCGCCGCGCCGCCGTCCCGTGCACGAACCAGCGCCTCCCAGGCCTCGCCCGGTACCTGGATGACAGGAGGGCCGTGGGGCTGTCCGAACTCCCAAACGTTCCGCAGCGTCAGCCCGCCGGACGCGCCATGCACGGCCGCGACAATCGCAGCCCATGGTTGCGACCGCAGCGGGTCGATAGTGGAGGTCTGTCCGTGGCCATCGGTCTGGACAATGGCGATGCGACCCTGGCCCGGTTCGCCGCACACGACGCCCTCGATCGTCGTCCCGGGCCACGGCAATACGCTGTCCAGAAGCGGGTAACCCGCCACCTTCCACGCCCCGATCGCCACTTCACAGTCCGACGGGTCGATCCGCGAAAACGGGTGTTCCTCGATCACGCCTTCAACCCCACGCGCCGCAAGCTCCTGGACGAGCCACTCGGCCGAGTCCGCATCGACTCGTGTACCGGTGCGGTGGATCCCCTGCGCGTCGTAGGCGCGGACCGCCTCGCTGCATGCGTCCGCCGTGATCACTTCGAGGCTTCCCCCGCGGCGTTAGTGCCCTCGATGACTCCGTCCCGCTCCATCTCGGAGACCTCGTCGTCAGAGAGCCCAAGTTCTCGGAGAATCTCAACCGTGTGCTCGCCGGCCAGTGGCGCGCCTCTCATCGGCCCGCTGTCCGCGTTCGAAAAGTAGAGCGGCGACGACACGACTCGCGCCGTGCCTTCCAGCGGGTCGGGGATCGAAGCGATCATGCCGCGCTCGGCGAAATACGGGTGCTGCACGGCCTCGCGGATCGTCCGCAACACCCCGTACGGGGCGCCCACCTCCTCCATCGCGCGCGCCACTTCGGTGGACGCTGTGCCCGCGGCCCATTCTTCGAGCATCCGTTCGGCCGACTCCCGTGTCGAAGCGTCTGATTCTGCCTGTCCCGTTGCTCGGGCGAGTCGCCGCCAGTTCCGCGGGGACCCGGCGTTGATGGCCACATAGCCGTCCCGCGTCCGCTGAAGTCCGTGGCGAAACGGCGTCCAGCTTGTGCCCTCGGGGTCAACAAGCGCCGGCGCGGCCGCTTCAGCGAGGAAAGCAAGCTGGCTGTCCATGAGGGTCACGTTGATCGCCTGGCCTTCGCCCGTGCGGTCCCGGTCGTAGAGCGCCGCGAGGACGGCCGTACAGGCGTTCATCCCGGTCGCGATGTCGGCTACCGTGACGCCCGGCGCGAAGGGCTGGTCGCCGCCCTGTGCCTGCTGCTGCACCCAGAGCCAACCGGCCTCTGCGTGTGCGGTCGCCCCGAAAGCGCCGCGCCGCGCGAACGACGTGTTGTCGCCGAACCCGCTGATCGTTGTGTAGATGAGCCTCGGGTTTAGGGCCCGGAGCTGCTCGCACCCCAATCCCAGCGCCTCCAGTGCGCCCGGCCGATAATTCTGGACGAGCACGTCGGCTGCCTGCGCGAGTTTCCTTGCTACGGCGAGCCCTTCTGGCCGCTTGAGGTCTACGACGATAGAGCGCTTGCCTGAGTTCTGGGCCGCTGGCCCAGCGCTACGCCGCGGGCCTTCGCCACCGTCTCTTCCGGGCGCGTCGACTTTCACCACGTTCGCCCCCAGATCAGCCAGCATGCGCGTGCATACGGGCCCCGCCACAATCTGCGTGATGTCAAGCACGCGGACCCCCGCGAGGATGCGCCTACCCGGCATCCGAACTTCCTCGCCGTGCCCGCCTCGTCCGTTCGGGGGTCACGCTGCGCAGCACGCTCCTGGGAGCTTGCCCCATCGAACCGCGCATGACGAATTCGGACTCGCGGACCTCCCCAGGTTCAGGGATCGCGCCCGCCACTCGCTGCACGAGCCGCTGGACCAGGGACTTCGCCACGGCGGCATAGTCCTGGCGGACCACCGAAATAGGCGGTGAGTAGGCCCGGTGCCACTGCGAGTCGCCGAACGACATGAACGAGACATCGCCCGGCATCTCCAGCCCGGCCGAATGGATGCCTTCGAGGATGTATGGCGTGAGTCTACCGTTCGCGGAAATGATCGCCGTCGGTGAATCTGGGGAGGCCATAAGTCGGTGCAACTCGGGCACGCACTCGTCCGGGTCGGCCACCCGGACCTCCACAACCGAGGCCGAACGCCTGTCCTCCGAGTCCAGAACTTCTCGCAAGCGCTGGTGCCTCGCGCGTCCTGTCGCGGACGCTGCGTGTGCGAACAGGAAGATCGCGAACCGCTGGTGGCCAAGCCGAGCGAGCCGCCGGAAGGCGATGGTCGCCCCGACGGCATCCGACGTGATGTGCCGGTAGACGTTGACGCGCCCGCCTGGCTCCACCTTGAGGTCCCCTGCCGTGAAGTACGGCTCCACCGGGATAGCCGAGTCCACAAGTTGGAACAGTGACCGTGTGACCGGCACCAGCCCGCGGCCGATGATGAGGCCGTCCACCCGGTAGTCGCGCATGCGCGCGATCTCGGCGTCCTGGATCTCCGGCGAGTCCTGCGAATCGCCGACGAGGACGGTGTAGCCCACCTCGTGCGCCGCCCGCACCGTCGCCCGGAGGTGGTCGTACGAAATCGGGTTCTCGAGGTTGGGTGCCAGGAAGCCGATGGTGCCAGTCCGGGCAAGGCGCAACGCCTGCGCCGATCGGCTCGGACGGTAGCCAATCTCCTCGGCGATCAGCCGGATTCGCTCGCGCGTTTGGGCACTCACGCGCGGCTCTCCCGAGAGCGACCGAGACACCGTCGACGTCGAGACCCCTGCCCTGCGGGCGACATCGTGAATGGTCGCCGGTCCGTGAAGAGGCGGTTCGGGGCTTCCGGGCTTTGGGGCTTGGCTATCGGCGTCAGTCATGAGGCTACCTGGCGGCCGGGACTTCGGAAGAGGCGGCGCGCAGAGCATCGAGCAGTTCGAGGCTAGAGCGGGCCTCCGCCACGAACTTCGCCATCACTTCCGCCACCGTGGTCTCCACTTTGAACCAGGCGATTCCCTGGCCCAGCCCGCTCCCGAGCAAGGGTTCGACTTCGTATCGGTCGATGGCTCCAAGCAGGTCGCCGACGAGGATGTCCTGGTACGGCATTTTCAGCGGCTCCGGTGCGTCCGCTGCTTCCCATTCGTCGGTGTAGGCGGTGCGCAGTTGGCGGTTCGTCTTCCCACTCTTCGAACGCGTGATGACGGTGTCGTCGGAGTTCGCCGCCAGGAGCTTCGGCATTAGCTTGGCCGAGGTGTGCCCCTCCTTCGTCACCAGCCAGGCTGTGCCCACCCACACGCCGACGGCGCCCATAGCCATGGCCGCGACGATGTGCTGGCCTGTAGCCACCCCGCCCGCCGCGAGCACGGGGACATCGCCGGCCATTGCCGTGATCTGCGGCACAAGCGAGAACGTGCCTATCGGCCCGGTGTGGGCTCCCGAATCGTGGCCCTGGGCCACGAGGATCTCCGCTCCCTGCGCCAGCGCCCTGCGGGCGTGCTTTGGATTTCCCACCAGCGCCATCACGCGCTTACCGGCGGCTTTCGCCGCGGCGATGAACTCGGGAGGACTCCCGATCCCCATCGCAAAGATGTCCACATCCGAGTCGAGGACGACGTCGGCCTGGCGGCGCGCTACTTCGTTCGAGCGCACGAAGCGCGAGCGCGGGCCGGCCTGGCCGTCTCGCGGCACGTGGTACTTCTCGTACAGGTGATCGACAAACGCGCGGTGAGGCTCGGGAAGCTGTGCATCAATCTCCTCCCGGTTGTTTCTCTCGGGCATACCCTGAGGCAACACCAGGTCCACCCCAAACGGCCGGGGCCCTACACGTTCGCGAATCTCCGCCAGAGTCGCCTCTATCTCATCCGGGAACATGCGCGTCGCCCCCAGGACCCCTACCCCACCTGCGAGGCAGACAGCCACCACCACGTCCTTGCTGTGGCTGAAAGCGAAGATCGGATGCTCGACGCCGAGCATGTCACAGATGCGGGTGTGGATGGGGGAGCGTTGCATGCCAGTGTGCCTCCGAATGCGCAAACCTTTACACACTCCCCACCACCATCGCAAGAGACGTTTCCGGTCGCCCGTTACGTTCGGAAGTTAGCAGAACGACGTGTGCAGCTTAATCACCGGTATTGACATCGCTCGCAGCGAGCAGGTACAAAGCGCAAACGTTACCGCACCGCGTCAGCCAGGAGGGCGCTTCATGGACACTCGAGCGAGCAGACTCGGAACACGGTTTGGCCGGCGCCGAATGATCACCGCCTCCGCGTCCGCCGGGATCGGCCTTGCCGGACTCGCCATCGCCGGTTGCGGCGATGATGACGACGAAGACTCAGGGAACAACGATTCGCCGGATACGAACTCCACTCCGGCAGTAAAGACGCCGAAGCGCGGGGGTACCCTGATCGTCGACTCCGGAGAGCCGGCACCCGACGCACTTGTGTTCGCCTTCAACGCGAACAACTTCTATCTCCGTTGGTCCATTTGGGACACGCTCATCATCCAGGGAGCCGACAACCGGCCGCGCCTCGCGCTGGCCGAGAAGTTCGAGATGAAGCCGGATTTCACGGGCGTCAACGTCAAGCTTCGCTCCGGCCTCACCTTCCACGACGGCCGAGCACTTACCGCGGAGGACGTGCGCTACAGCATCGAACTGTTTCGCGCCGACACTACTACCAGCCAGTTGAAGAACCCGGGCAAGCTCATCAGCGACATCAAGATTGTCGATCCCCTGACGCTCGACATCTCGTTCTCCGCCCGCCGCCCCTGGATGGAGGACTACTTCGCCCTCCTCCCCATCGTCGATGAGAAGACGGTGGCCCAGGCAGCCCAGATGAAGACCATCAACGGCTCCGGGCCCTTTAAGTTCGCCTCCTACACCCCCAACCAGGGCTACGAGCTCGTCCGCAACGAGAACTACTGGGACACCGGCAAACCGTACCTGGACAAGATCCAGGGCCGCATCTACTCCGACACGCAGGCTCGCATTCTCGCCCTCCAGACGGGGGAGCTCATGCACGCCAGCCAGATCACGCCGGAGATGGTGAAAGCCCTCCGTTCGAGCAAGGACGTGGTCGTGACTGACGGCGGCGTCGGCGGCTCGTGGTACGCCGGCCTTGTCGTCGATTTCCCGGCGCTGAAGGACACCCGCGTGCGCCAGGCGCTGACGCTCGCAATCGACCGCAAGCGTATCGCCTCAGAGTGGGGCGAGGGCGTCATACAACCGCAGGTTCTGCCCTGGCCGAAGGAATCCCCCGCCTACATTCCGGAGGATGAAGCCCTCCTCGTCTACGACCCCGAAAAGGCGAAGTCCCTGCTCAAGCAGGCCGGCGCTGAAGGCATCACCATCCCCATGGACATCGGCCAGAGCCGTGAAGCTCTCGCCCAGTTTGTCCAGGACGACTGGAAGGCCATCGGGATCAACGCCCAGCTGAACGTCGGCGAATACTCCGCCTACCTCGAGCGCTTTCGCACTCGCAAGGTCAACGGTGGGATGTTCGTTTCCCCATTCGGATTCTCCGACAATATGCACCCCGGGACGTTCTTCGATTTCGCCCAACCTGTGCGTATTCCGAACGCCTCCCACTACCAGCCGGATTCGTACAAGAACCTGCTTGCCAAAATCGCGGAGATCGACCCGAACTCCTCCGAGGGCAAGGCCGTCCTCCGCGAATGGAACAAGCTCTACCTCGTCGACGACCCCTGGATGGCGCCGTTGGCCCCGAACAACACCTTCTTTGCGATGCGCAAACAGGTCATCGCACGCCCCGACGGTGCGCGCGACGCGCCACCGCTTTCCGAAGTCTGGATCGACGCCTAAACCGGAGAACTCATGGCAGTACATGTCATCCGTCGCCTGATCCAGGCCATCCCCGTGATGCTCCTCGCCAGCATCTTCGTCTTCAGCATCCTCCAGCTCGTGCCTGGAGACCCGGCGACGAACCTCGCCGGCCCCGACGCGAGCGATCAGGATGTCGAGATCATTCGCGAACGCCTGGGCCTCGACAAGCCGATGTTCGAGCAGTACCTCTCATGGATCGGAGGCGCCCTCCGGGGAGACCTCGGAGATTCCTTCCGCAGTAGTCGCCCGGTCTCGGAACTGCTTCGCAACGCCCTTGCGCCCACGCTCGAACTCACGCTGGTAGCGTTCAGCATTGAGCTTGTTCTGGGCGTGGTGCTCGGCGTCATGGCCGGCACGCGCCTCCGCTCACTCTGGGATTGGGGGCTCTCCGCGTTCACCATTGTCGGCATCGCCATCCCTCACTTCGTTCTCGGGCTCGTGCTGCTCTATTTCGTGGGGTTCAAGCTCGGCTGGCTGCCAATTGGCGGCCGCGTACCGCTCACCGAGGACCCAATCGAAGGACTGCGCTACCTCGTCCTCCCAGCGCTCGTCCTCGGCCTTACCGGTGCTTCCGTCCTTGCCCGCTTCGTCCGCACCTCCATCGCCCAGGTCATGAACCAGGACTACATCCGCACGGCCCGCGCGAAAGGCCTCGCCGGCCGTGCGGTGGTCGTCCGCCACGGTCTCCGCAACGGGCTGGTGCCGGTGGTCACCGTAGTGGCCCTGCAGTTCGCAGCCTTGCTCACCGGGTCAGTTGTGGTGGAGAACGTGTTTTCTCGTCCCGGCGTTGGCCGGCTCGTCGTCGGGGCCATCCAGGCGCGTGACTACCCCGTTGTCCAGGGCGCCCTCCTCTTCCTCGTCTTTGGATTCATTTGCATCAACCTCTTTGCCGACATCATGTACGGCATCCTCGATCCCCGGATCAGGTTCAGTTGATGGCTACCGCGACGCTCCCCAGGAACTCGATACCGCATCCCGCCGACGTTCGCGTTCGGAGGATTCGATCTTCCTAACGACGCTCGTAGAAACCGTGCGAAACCCCATGGGTGCCGTCGGCCTCTTGATCGTCCTCACCCTCATAGTGGTTGGCTTCGCTGCCCCGCTCATCGCACCACATGATCCAATCGACCAGCTTCGCGGGCACCGCCTCGAAGGCCCTTCCGCCGACTTCTGGTTCGGCACCGATGAGTTTAGCCGTGACATTTTCAGCCGCGCCGTCTACGGCCTCCGAGCATCGATCCTGGTCAGCATCTTCGCCGTGGGCGCCTTCGGCACGCTGGGGACGGTCGTTGGCTTCGTCGCCGGATACTTCCGTGGCTGGGTCGATGCAATCGCCATGCGCGTGGTCGACAGCATGCTCGCCTTTCCCGGCCTACTCCTCGCTATTGCGATCCTCGCCGCCCTCGGCGCCGGCATCCAGAACGTGGCCCTCGCCATCGGCATCGGTGCGTTCCCTCGCTTCGCGCGCATCGGCCGCGCGCAGATGCTTTCGGAGAGCAGCCGTGACTACGTGACGGCTGCCCGCGTCACCGGCGCCGGTGAAATCCGGATCATGTTTCGCCACGTCGCGGTAAATGCACTGCCGCCGCTGCTCGTGCAGGCCGCTCTCTCCATGGCCGGCGCGGTACTCATCGAAGCGAGCCTCGGCTACCTCGGCCTGGGCACAGAGCCTCCTCAGCCGTCGCTTGGCAACCTCATCAACGGCGCCCGAGCCCACCTGGATAAGTGGAACTACTTCGCTTTGCCAGGCGCGGTACTGGCGATGTTCCTCGTCGGGCTCAACCTGCTCGCCGACGCCACCAACGAAGCAATGGACCCACACCGGAGGAGACGCTGACCATGAGCGGACCGTTCGACGGACTCAAAGTTCTGGAACTCGGGCGGTTCATCGCCGTCCCCGTCTGCGGGCAGCTGCTCGCTGAAGGTGGCGCCGACGTCATAAAGGTCGAAGACCTGGACGGCGACCAGACGCGCCACAACGGCCCAATCATGCCGTTCGAGGGCCGCCAGTACTTCAACAAGAACCGCGGCAAGCGTTCCATCTCGGTCCGCATCACCGAGCCCGAAGTCCTCGCCGCCATCCAGAAGCTCGCCGCCGCGGCCGACATCGTCCTCGCGAACTTTCGCCCCGGCATGTCGGAGAGTCTCGGCCTCGACTACGAGAGCGTCCGCGCCATGAACCCGCGCGTCATCTACGGCGAGAACACCGCCTACGGCCTGGAAGGCCCGATGGCCCCGCTCGCCGGCATGGACATGGCGCTTCAGGCCCTCACCGGCCTCGCTCACATGACTGAAACTGGCCCCGAGCCGCTCGTCAACCCCATCATCGACTACGCAGCCGCGATGCTCATGGCCTGGGGCGTCTCAACGGCGCTCTACCACCGCGAGCGAACCGGCCACGGACAACGCCTGAACGTGGCGCTCATGCATGCTGCCATGTTCCTCGAGAACAACCAGCTGACCCATGTCGAGCTTCTCGACAGCTGGCGAGGCGAGTTCGTCCGTTACCTGAAGCACGCTTTCGCCGACGGCAAGACCTGGGCCGATGTCATCGAACACCGCGAGACGCTTCTCCCCCACAAGGTGGTCCGCGCCTATTACGGGTTCCACGCCACGAAGGACGGGACCGTCGGCGTCGCCTGCAACGCGCGCACCCAGCGCCTCAAGCTGATGAGTCTCCTCGGCATCGACGACCGCTGGACGAGCGAGCCCGGCTGGATGCCGGAGGACGCTCATGCCCACGCCGATTACGTCTACCGCCAGGTGGCCACGGCCTTCGCTCAGCAGCCCACGGCCCACTGGATTGCGGCACTCGAGGAGCGCGGACTGCCGATCGCGCCGGTTCGCCACTCCGACCAACTGTTTTTTGATGAACAAGTGAAGGCGAACAACTTCCTCGCCGAGGTCGAACACGAAGTGCTCGGCTCCATCAAAGTGGTTGCGCCGCCGCTGCGTATGTCGGAGACGCCGCTCGCTCCCCGGCCCCCCGTGTCCCTCGGAAAGAACACCAGGGAGATCCTCGCCGAAGCGGGACTCGGCGCCGGACAGATCGACGGCTTGTTTGCCCGCGGCGCGGTCCGCGAAGTCCACGAGACCCTGGAGGATCTCCTTTGAGTCGGAAAGCACTGGTCGTTGGCGGGACAGGCCCCTCGGGTGTGTACATCGTCGATTTCCTGCTCGCCGCCGGTTACGAGGTCGCCGTGTTCAACTCTGGCCGCCACGATAGCGGCGTCTCCTTTGCCGGACCTGTCGAGCGCCTCTATGGTGACGCCCGCGGCATCGCGCTCCCCGTGCCCGAGTGGTCGCCGCGCCAGTCCGAATCGGGCGGCTACACCGGCAAGGTCGCCGAAGGGTAAGATCAGCTCTTCGCCCAACACGGCCGCGGCGAATTCGAAGCAGTCATCGTCCGCTACCCTGGGGTCTACGGGCCGCGTGCGCCCATCAACCACGAGTGGGCCGTCGTCAAACGCGTCATCGATCGGCGCCCGTTCATGCTCATGCCACACGATGGCATGTCCTACTTCCAGCGCGGCTACGCCGAGAACGTCGCCTGGCTGGTATTCCTCGCCGCTACGCGCCCCGAGGCCGCCGGTCACGCGTTCAACTCCGGCGACGAGCGCGTTCTCAGCGCCCGGCGCGTGGCCGAGCTCATTGCCGATGAGCTTGGTTGGCCCATGGAGTTTATCGGCATTCCCGCGCAGTACGTGTCGGGTGTCTTCCCGCTTGCTGAGAAAGCCCCCCTTATCCTCGACATGTCAAAGGCGCGCACGCTGCTGGGCTATCGCGACCGTGTTGACCCCGAACCGGCCACCCGCGAGACCGCCCGCTGGCTCCGCGACCATCCACCCGCTGACGGCGAGATCACCTCGGCTGCGGGTACCTTCGACTACGCATCGGAAGACCGTGTTGCCGCCATGTGGCGCGAGGCGACGGCGGCCTTCCCGCTCGCCTCTGGGGGGAAGTGAACTGCCGTGGATTACAACTTCACCGCCGAACACGAAGCCTTTCGCGAAGAGGTGCGGGCGTTCCTCGCGCGGACGCTTACCACTGAATTCTGGGAACGGCACAGGGCGAAGGGCGGTGGAAGCTCATCGCCTGAATTCAGCCAGGCAGCCGGCCACGAAGGGATGCTCGCCATCGCCTGGCCCCCGGAATACGGCGGCCTCGGCAAGGGCTTCTTCGACCAGATGGTTTACACGGAGGAGATGGTCCGCGCCGGCGCCCCGATCGAACATCACCGCCGCGCCGTCCAGCAAGTCGGGCCGTCGATCATGCTGTTCGGCACTGAAGACCAGAAGCGCGACTACCTCCCGCGCATCGCCCGGGGCGAACTGTCCTTCGCGATGGGCCTCTCGGAGCCCGATGCAGGCTCCGATCTCGCTTCCGTCTCCACCCTCGCAATCCGCGACGGAGACGAGTGGGTGGTCACCGGCCAGAAACGCTTCACCAGCGGCGCGCACTTCTCCGACATGCTCTGGACCTTGGCCCGCACCGACCCCGAAGCGCCCAAGCACCGGGGGATATCTATCCTGCTCGTGCCGTTGGAACTTCCGGGTGTGCGCGTTGTCCCGCTCATCGACCTCCAGGGCCGCCACCACTTCAACGAAGTCTTCCTCGATGGTGCGCGCGTGCCGGCCAGCAACGTCATCGGCGATGTGAACCGCGGCTGGTACGTGAACGCTTCGACCATGGACTTCGAGCGCTCGGGCATAGCGCGCTGGGCGTTCCTTGAACGCACGCTCCGGCGCGCACTCGTCGAGCCTGCCTCTGCCGGGCCTGCCGCCGAAGCTGGCGCGCGTTCCCGGCTCGCTGCCGCCGCCGTCCGCACCGAGGTAGCGCAGCTGCTAACTCACCGGGTAACCGCGCTCCAGGCCGGCGGCGGCCTGCCCAACTACGAAGTCTCGGTCGCCAAACTCTCGGTCACCGAGACTATCCAGCAGGTGACGAACACGGCCCTTCACCGCCATGGCATGCACGGCCTGCTCGCGGAGGAGGACCAGGGCGACGCCGAAGATGCACCCGACATGGCGTGGGGCTCGCTCTACCTCGACTCCATCCGCCACACCATCGGCCAGGGCGCCGCCGAAATCCAGCGAAACGTCATCGCCAACCGGGGGCTTGGCCTCCCCCGTGGGTGAGCTCGAACTCGAGTTCTGCAAGTACGAGAAGCGTGGCCCGGTTGCCTACGTCACGATCGCGCGCCCAGAGGTGATGAATGCGCTCCACTCCGAGGCCCACTTCGAGCTCGCTTCGGTCTGGGACGACTTCCTTGCCGACGCTGGCCTTCGTGTCGGCGTTCTGACGGGTGAAGGCGACCGCGCCTTCTGTGCCGGCCGGGACCTGAAGGATCGCGCCCGTCGAAGCGGCGACGGACCGGATCGCCCCGCGACTGGTGGAGGTGGGCTCACACACCGTTTTGAACGCGAGAAGCCGATCATTGCCCGAGTGAACGGGTTCGCCCTCGGCGGCGGCCTGGAGATAGCCCTTGCGTGCGACATAATCGTTGCGGCTGACCACGCCGAGTTCGCGCTCCCGGAGCCGCGCCGAGGGCTCATTGCCGGTGCGCTCGGCGTGCATCGCCTGCCCCGCCACCTGCCCTTGAAGGTGGCCATGGGCTACCTCCTCAGTGGCCGCCATATGGATGCTCGCCGCGCTTTCGAGGTCGGGTTGGTGAACGAAGTCGTGCCCTACTCGCGGCTCGACGCGGCGGTCGAACGGTGGGTCGCCGAGATTCTCGAATCGGGTCGAGAGACGGCCGGGGCTTGGGAGCTAGCCGTTCGGTGAACGGGTGCCGGGTGAGCGAAGGCGACGCTGCGCCCACCCGGCATTCGTCAGCCGACGCTCCACTTGAAGACGCGTTCCGCGTTCTCCCGAAAGAACAGCGGCGCCACCTCGGCCCGAATACCCAGCCCGTCGATTTCGTCCCGGGCGCGATCCCACGGGATCGTTGGATACTCCGTCCCGAAGAGCATCTTCTCCCGGCCGCGGGTGTTGATGAATTGGACGAATGCCCCCGGCCAGTACTTCGGCGCCACCGACGTGCACGCCATGTACACGTTGTCCCAGTGGGCGATCACCGAGAGCGCCTCGTCGGTCCACGGCTGGCCGCAGTGGGTCATCACGACGCGCAGCTCGGGAAAGTTGAAGGCGACCTCGTCATAGTACATCGGGTTCTGCACCCAGCCGGGCCGCCGGGGGCCGGGCATCCCGGCGTTCATGCTCACAGGGATGTCAAGCTCCAGCGCCTTCACATAGAACGGCCAGTACACGCGGTCAGTCGGCGGCAACGAGTAGCGGAACGGCGGAATTCGCAGGCAGCGAACGCCGAAACGCTCGTGGTACTCCACTACTCGCTGTACCTCGGCGTACCCCCTCGTCGGGTCGACAATCATCGCGGGCAGGATTCGTCCCGGAAACCGGCGGTGGGCATCCCCGACCCACTCGGCGTGGGAGGGCTGCATGATGCTAACCACCGCCGCCTCAATCCCCGCGGCATCGAGCCGGGCCAGCAGGTCCTCCGGTACCTGAATGGCGGCGCGGTCACCGATATCCTTAAACAAGTGCCCCAGCGCGCCGCCGCCTTCGCCATCCAGGAACGATGAGTTTACGAGTGCGTCGATGGCACGGACCCGGCCCGTGCCCGCCAGATCCTCCATGGTATCTCTCCTCGCTGGTGTGCCGCTCGAAATCTATCAGGTCGGAGCCCACGGCACCCTCTAACCGCCCGTCCTCGCGCGGCGGGAGAGCTCGACGCCAGTTCAGTTAGGGTGTCAAAGGCTATGAACCACCCGCCAATCTCTGGGATTTGCCTCTTGGCCGTCACGCAGACTGAGGCGAAACGCACGCGAGGATCGTCTTCTTTAGATTCGAAGTGACCTGTCCGCAGCCGGAAATCGGCCCTCACCCTTCGGTTCGGAAAGTTGGGAGTTCGAGCCTCTGCTGCGACCCCAAACCGCCCTCTGCGCTTTCATCCGCGGAAGGTGAGCCCAGGCAGTCCGGGCGAGCGTCCGGCTTTGGCGGTAGCCCTCCCTTTACCAACGTCGTTCTTGCAATTAGCTTCGGATACGAACGATGTTCGCGACAGACGATGTCGAGTTTTCTCAAGCCAGGGGCAAACTATTGACGTGGCGTTAACCGCTCTGCCACCATACCGCCCCGGAACGGACCGGAAAATTCACATACGAAGAGAAAACCCACCGGCCAGCGGCAACCGGCCGAGGGCAAGTCGCAAGGAGAACGAGCTAGCGGAACCTTGCATCGCCAATTCTCGGAACGGCGAGTTGGCTGCGAGTATGCGTCCCCGAACGGCCGGAAGGCCATCAGGGATTGCCCCTAGTTTTCTCCACGCGACCCGGGAAGGAGTGGGCCGGTGCAATCTGCCGCCAGAGCGGCACCCCGAGAAATGAACAGGCTTAGCGCCCCGAGGGACTCGCGTGTCGCGTGCGTCTCTAAGCCACGCCCCCTGCGGAGGGGACGGCCAATCCCATTTCACCTGGAGAAATCAAGCAAATGACGCTTGCCTTACACGGAAAATCTCGCCAGCGCAGGACATGGCTCCTGATGGCGGCACTCGTAGCTATCGTGTTCGGGATCAGCGGCAGCCTCATGCTCAATCGCGAAGGCACCCGCGCCGATTCCGCCACTATCAATTTCGATGCGTACGCCCTTGGCAACATCAATGGCCAAGATGGCTGGTCCAAGACCGGTCCATTCGACGTCGAGGTTGTCGCAGACGGCGGAGGCAAGGCCCTTCGAATTTCCGACGCCGTCACAAGCGGTTCGTTTGGTGACCAGACGTTCTCGAAATCTCTTGTTGACGAGGCCGGCGAGACCCTTGCCACGAACGGCGGCATGTCTGGCGGCACCCGGCAGAACCATTTCGAAGTCTCATGGGACATCAAGTCCTTCACTGGCTCAGCCCAGACCGGGTTGACCGTCTCGTTCGCTCCGGACCGCGGAGACGGCGGCCGGATGAGCTACTTCCGCGTCGAAGACAACGGCAGCGGCCTCGATGTCTTCTTTTATGACGTCCAGCAGCCCGGACCGTGTACGCCCGTGTTTTGCGCGAACTTTGTCGAAACGCAGGTTGCGACCGGGCTCAACTACACGAGTTACCATAATCTCAAGCTCGTGATCGACTTCCGCGACGGCCCTGCCAATGACTTAGTCCGTGGCTACGTCAACGGAAACCTTGTCATCACCGGCACGACGTGGGAGGACTACTTCCGCTACGACCCGGAGGCATCGGCGGACCCGACGACCCACACCGTCGACTCGCTGCTGATGCGCGTCTCAGCCACCGCCTATCCGGATCCAACCCCCGTGGGGCACCTTGGCGCGGGCTACCTGATCGACAACCTCAGCCTTTCGTCCGGCACCGTCCCTCCCCCAGCCTTCAGCACCACGGTCGTTCAGGCCTCGAACCTGACGGCGCCGAATGGCGGCGGCTGGTTGTTCTATGACGACAACACCGACACCTTTGACAACACACCAGGTGTGCTCGGCAGCTTCGTGAGTGGCCCGGCGGGCCAGCCGCTCGGCAGTGGTAGCGCCGAGGTCACCATCCCTGTGACCGGCCGCACCAACATCAGCACCTACCAGTTCGCTGGCACACCGTTGGCGAGCATCACCGACCTCGGCTTCAGCGCCTACAACACCCTCGCCGGGGCCCCTGCCTACATGGTCATCAATGTGGACTTCGATCTCACCGACACCTGGCAGCGTCGGCTCGTGTTCGTGCCCACCGGCATCGTCGCCAGCACCTGGCAGACGCACGACGCACTCCAGGGCGGCTCGGCGATGTGGGTCTACTCCGGTACGAACTGGCCGACTCCGCTGGCAGGCCCTCCCGGCCCGGTCATTCCGGGGACCACGGCGAAGAGCTGGAACACCATCCTCGCTCAGTACCCGAACGCCCGCATCCGCGTTTCTGACGCTCATGTAGGTATCCGGGTCGGTAACCCCGGGCCAGTCGAAACGTCGAACATCGACCGTTTCGTATTCGGCACCGACCTCTCGCGCACGCTCTTCGACTTTGAGCCGACCCTGCCATGCACGACCACCTGCTACGTCAATGACGCAACAGGCAACGACCTCAACGACGGCGCGACCACCCTGACGCCGAAGAAGACCATCCAGGCGGCCCTCAACGTGGGTAGCCGCGGCAGGACCGTCAACGTCGCCGCGGGCACGTACAACGAAGACGTGACCATTCACCCAAAGGGGCATCCACTCATCGGCGCGGGCATCGACCAGTCGATCATCGTCGGTCCCATGGGCGACGGGGCCCCGACTACCGTGGATCGCGTCGACTACTCGGGTGTTCTGATCGGCGGGTTCACCATCACTCGGGATGGAAACAACCTGTCGATTGGAACAACGCCAACGGCACCCTCAATAATCAGGGCGTTTCTCCAGTGGGGCGCCGGGACTGGACGTTCCGGAACTCAAGGTCACGGGCAACCGAAACGGCATCTACCTCGCCAATCCACGACCGGGTTGATCATTCCGAACAACATCATCGATAACCGCACCGGACCGGCACTTTCGTCAGACAACGTCACCGGGTCGAACGTCCACAATAACTTCATCACCAATAACTGGACGATGGGCGTGCTGATCCGCAGCGACTCTGTCCCGACGCCCAATGCGTCCGCTGGAATCCTTATCAACAACAACGACATCAGCGGGAACTGGTATAGCCAAATCGAAGCCCGAGCCGAGCTCGCGGCGACGGTGAACGCGGAGAACAACTGGTTGGGCACCATCTCGCCGAACACCGCCAACCAGCACCTCGTTCCGCCGGGAGCCCGGCTGAAGAAGGTCCCAAACCCCGATCCCCGTTCAGTACGGCGGAACGGACCTCTGGTAGCGGCGCTTTCAGCATCGTCTGGGAAGACGTTGAGAACGTCAGCAACCCAGTCGACTTCACCCCGTGGCTCTGCTCCGGCAATGACACCTCGGTCGCCATCGGCTTCCAGCCGCAGGTCGGTTGTGGCGACATCGTTGTCACCACCAACGTTGCCAACGTTGGTGACGCCAACGTCACCGTCCAGGTCATCGCGAACAGCGTTGCCAACCTGTACGGCGTCCAGGCCTACTTCCAGTACGACAGCTCCAAGCTGAACCTGAGCAATATCGCGCTTGGCCCCGGCCTCCTGCCGGAAGTCAACGTTGCGACCAGCCAGCCCGGCAACCAGATCAACTTCCAGTTCAGCCAGTTGTCTCCGACGCTGCCTGTGACCGGTTCGGGGATCGTCCTTGCAACTCTCTCGTTCACCGCTACCGCTCCGGGTGTCGCAGACATCGAATTCCGTCCGTCGGCGACCACGTTGTTCTCGGACAACAACGGCTTCTCCATCGGCCCGGCGACGAAGACCAACGGCTCCATCACGGTCTCCGCTCCGGTCTCTACCGGCTCAGTGACCGGCAACATCCTCTTGCAGGGCCGCAGCAACCATTCTGGTGCGACGGCGCAGATCGATCCGCTCCGGTGGCCCGATCTCGCCCGCAACCACGAGCACCGGTGCGTTCACGATCAGCAGCGTTTCAATCGGAGCCCATCCGACGCTGCAGGCCGTGATGCTCGGCTACCTCAAGGCCGTCAAGCCATTCACCGTTGCCGCGGGCGTTAACCCCGCCGGCACCGTCACCCTGCTCGGCGGCGACGCCAACATGGACAACACCATCAACATCCTCGACC
>JADJZF010000011.1 GCA_016719395.1 Candidatus Amarobacter glycogenicus
CGACCGACATCGCCGAGGCCGAATCCGAGATCGTGGCCGGGTACCTCACGGAGTACTCGGGCATGAAGTGGGGCCTCTTCTACGGCATGGATATCGGTTATGCGCTGGGCGCCTCCGCGTTCGCGGCGACGGTCTTCCTCGGCGGCTGGACGTTCTTCGGACTCGAGAAGTGGGTCCCGCCTTGGATGATCTTCATCGGCAAGACCCACCTCTTCTACTTCCTCTTCATCTGGACCCGTGGCACGCTCCCGCGCCTCCGCGCGGACCAGCTGATGGCGTTTGCCTGGAAGTTCCTCCTGCCCGTTGCCATTTTCAACCTCCTCGTGGTCACCACCGAGCGCATGTGGTGGAGCGACCAGGACTACACGAAGGGCCTTATCTACCTGATCGCAGCGGTGAACGTGCTGCTTGCCGTCGTCATCGTCTTCGCCTGGGCGCACTTCATGGGCTACCGCCCGGACCAGAACCCCACGCGCCCCCGGTTGGTCAAGAACGCCGGCGGCTACGTCCCGGTCGGAAGCGAGGGCAAGCAGTAATGGAAGGCGGCGGAGTGGTCTTCGCGTTCTATGTGCTTTCGGCCGTCACCCTGGTGGCCGCGGGTGGCGTGATGATGTCGCGCAATCTGCTGCACGCCGTGCTCTTCCTCATCCTCACCTTCGTCGGTATCGCCGGTTTCTTCGTCCTGCTCTCCGCCGACTTCATCGCGATGGCCCAGGTCATCATTTACGTCGGCGCCATCGCTGTCCTCGTCCTCTTCGCCATCCTGCTCACGCCGCGCTCCGGCCGTGACAACGGCGAAACGAAGTTCGCTGCCCCGGCCATGCTCCTCGGCGTCTGCCTCGCCGCAGTCTTCCTCTTCGTCATGCACGACACTGCCTGGCAGACGAACGACGCCGTTCGCCAGACCTGGGCGCAGCCGCTCTCGGCCGCGCCCTCCTGGAAACCTGGGTGCTCCCCTTCGAACTCGCCAGCGTCCTGCTGACCGCCGCCCTCGTCGGTTCGATCATGCTCACCCGCTCGCCGGAAGAAGCGGAGGATGCGCTCGTATGACCATCGGCCTGGAGCATTTCCTGACGGTGAGCGCGCTGGTGTTCTGCATCGGCCTCGCCATCGCGCTGAGCAAACGCAACGCCATCGGTGTCCTCATGGGCGTCGAACTCATGCTGAACGCCGTGAACCTGACCCTCGTCGCGTTTTCGCGCTTCTCGATCAGCGAACGGCCGATCACCGGCCAGACGTTCGCCGTCTTCATCATCACGGTTGCCGCGGCGGAAGCCGCGGTGGCCCTCGCGCTGGCGGTCTCGGTCTACCGGAACCGCGAAACGGTCGATGTCGACCAGATCAACCTGTTGAGGTCGTGACGTTCGATGTGGGTTGAATTCATGACCGTGCGCAACGCCTACGTGGCCGAGACCTGGCGCGAGCTCTTCGCCGCCGAGGGGCTCTCGGTTCGCGTCGTGCCCCCCATCGGCTACGGCGAAAAGGCTTCCCTGCGCGATGAGCGCACCCTCTACGTTCCAACCGGGAAGGCTCACGTCGCCCGCGAAATCCTGAGGAAGATCTAGCCGATGCCATTCCTCGCTGAAGAAGCCCACGCCGCCGCAGGCACACCCAGCATCGGGGAGCCGATGCTCTGGGCGATTCTCGTCGCCCCGCTCGTCGCATGGGCCCTCATTGCTGCCTACGGTCGCAAGTTCCCGACGATTGCGGGGTACCTCGCCCTTGCCGGGGTCGGCGCCGCCTGTCTCCTCAGCTACTACACCCTCTTCAACGTCATGGACGCCGATGGCGGGATCCGCCAGTACACCCACGAGTGGTTCTCGGCCGGTTCGCTCACCGTGAACCTTGGGGTCCGCGTCGATGGCCTGACGGCGGTCATGCTGGTCGTCGTCACCACCGTTTCACTCCTCGTCCAGCTTTATTCGACGGGGTACATGGATGGCGACCACGGCGAAGGCCGCTACTTCGCCCACATGTGCCTGTTCACCTTCTCCATGCTCGGGCTCGTCCTCGCGGACAACCTCTTTCAGATCTTCATCTTCTGGGAGCTGGTCGGCCTTTGTTCTTACCTGCTCATCGGCTTCTGGTTCCACAAGCCGAGTGCCGCCGCCGCCGCCAAGAAGGCGTTCATCGTCACTCGTATTGGCGACCTCGGCTTGCTCGCGGCGCTCTTGCTCATCTTCCGGGAAGTCCCCGAAGCAGCCTTCGACATCGCCGAGATCCAGCACTGGGCCGGCGGTCACCTCGAAGGTAACGTCCCGACAACGACGGTCGTCACCCTCTTCGCCCTGGGCATCTTCGCCGGCGCCGCCGGCAAGTCGGCCCAGTTCCCGCTCCACGTCTGGCTCCCGGACGCCATGGAAGGCCCCACACCGGTTTCCGCCCTCATCCACGCCGCCACCATGGTCGCGGCGGGCGTCTACCTGGTCGCCCGCTTCTTCCCCGTCTTCGAGGCTTCCGGAGATGCCCGCGATGTCGTCGCCTGGATCGGCGCCATCACCGCCATCGTCGCGGCGACCATCGCTCTCGTACAGACCGACTTCAAACGCGTGATGGCCTATTCAACCGTCAGCCAGCTCGGCTACATGATGATGGCTCTCGGCCTCCTCGGGTATGTCGCGGCCATCTTCCACCTGTTCACCCACGCCTTCTTCAAGGCCCTCCTCTTCCTCGGCAGCGGCTCTGTCAATCACAGCACGAACACGTTCGACATGCGGAAGATGGGCGGCCTGAAGGAGTTCATGCCCATCACCTTCTGGACGTTCCTGATCGGCTCACTCAGCCTCGCCGGCATCTTCCCGCTGGCAGGCTTCTGGTCCAAGGACGAAATCCTGCTCGATGCCTGGCGCGAGAACCGGGCGCTCTGGGTGATCGGCCTCTGCGTCGCCTTCATGACGGCGTTCTACATGTTCCGGGCCATCTTCCTCACCTTCTTCGGGACGTACAAAGGCGGCGAGCCGGTCGACCACCACGACGAGGACTCCCACTTCCACGGCGACCCGGCCCACCCCCACGAGTCCCCCTGGGTGATGACGCTCCCGCTCGTGCTCCTCGCCGTCCCCGCTATCGCCGCCGGCTGGCTCGCCTACGACCACATGTTCAAGGACTTCATCGAAGCCGCCCTCCCCGAAGTCCACGGCCACGGCAGCACCTTCGAAATTGGCATCGCCATCAGTTCGTCCGTCGTCGCCCTCGCCGGCATCGGCGCCGCGTACGCCATCTACATGAAGAAATGGGTCACGTCGGAGTCGATCCGCGCGACCTTCGCGCCCTTCGCAATCATCTTCGAAAACAAGTACTACCTCGACCGGCTCTACGAAGACCTCTTCGTGACCCGCATCATGCAGGGTGGCTGGAACCGCCTCCTGCAGGCCAACGACAAGTACGTGGTCGACGGGATCGTCAACGGGTCCGGCCGCCTGGCCCGGGAGGCCAGTTCGCGGCTAAGAGTCATCCAAACCGGGCAGGTGCAGGGCTACGGCCTTGGCATCGTGGCCGGAATCCTCGTCATCGTCGTCGCGGTTTACGCGGCGAACCCGCTGTAGGAGGGCGCCATGGAACTGACTATCCTCGTCTTCCTGCCCGCTGCGGCGGCCGCTGCCATCCTGGTGCTCCCCGGCCGATGGAACAAAACGCGAAGTGGCTTGCCCTCGCCGCGACGGTCGCCATGCTCGCGCTTTCGGTCCAGATGTTCTTCGCCTTCGACCTCAACGCCTCGGGTTACCAGATGGTCGTCGACAAGAAGTGGGTCACCATCGACCAGTTCGAACTTCGCTACGCGCTCGGCGTAGACGGGCTCAGCATGCCACTGGTCTTGCTGACAACCTGTCTTTCCGTCGCCTCGGTCCTCGTGTCGTTCAGCATCACGAAGCGGCCGCGCGCCTACTTCGCCTGCCTCATGCTGCTGGTCAGTTCGGTGGTAGGCGTCTTCGTTTCGCTCGATTTCCTCCTGTTCTTCCTCTTCTGGGAACTCGAACTCTTCCCGATGTTCTTGCTCATCGCCGTCTGGGGCTCCGGCCGCAAGGAATACTCCGCGACCAAGTTCGTCCTCTACACGATCGCCGGCTCGGCCTTCATGCTCGTCGGCATCCTGACCCTCGCCTTCGCTGGTGACACCTTCGATATACGCCTGTTGAGTGAGGAGGGCCGCATCGCCGACCCGCTCATTCCCCTCGGCTGGGTCTTCTTCTTCCTCTTCATCGGGTTTGCCGTGAAGCTCCCGATCGTGCCGCTCCATACCTGGCTGCCGGATGCCCACGGCGACGCTCCCACGGCCGTCTCAGTCATGCTCGCGGGGGTCCTGCTGAAGATGGGCGGATACGGCCTCATCCGCATGTGCGTGACGATGCTGCCCGACCAGGCCGCCGAATGGGATGTTTGGTTCGCCGCTATTGGCGCCTTCAGCGTGCTTTACGGGGCGTTCATCACCCTCCGCCAGACAGATGTGAAGCGACTCATCGCCTACTCTTCCGTCAGCCATATGGGGCTCGTCCTCCTTGGCATCGGCGCGCTCGGCGATACCGGACTTACGGGCGCGGCCTACCAGATGCTCGCCCACGGCCTCATCACGGGGCTCATGTTCGTCATGGTCGGGTTGATGTACGAACGCACGCACACCCGCGAAATCGCCCGCCTCGGTGGTCTCGCCCGGCAGATGCCACTGATTACGACCGGACTGGTTTTCGCCGGGTTCGGGAGTCTTGGCCTGCCCGCTATGGCCGGCTTCATCGCCGAAGTGACGGTCTTCCTCGGCGCATTCGAAAGGTTCGAATGGGCCGTGCTCGCATCGATCCTCGGCGTCGTCCTCTCCGCTGGTTATGTCCTCTGGACGCTTCAGCGAGTTGTCTTCGGTCCCGTGAAACACGACTGGGACGGCGTCACCGACGCCCACCACTGGTGGGAACACACCGTTGTCGTCGGTCTCGTTGCCCTGGTCATCCTGCTTGGCGTCTACCCGGCGATCATGATGGACATGCTCGAGCCCGCGATTGACTCGATCATGGTAAGGGTGGAATCGTGAACGGAATCGACCTCGTAGGTCCCCAGTTCTCGGTCCTCGCGACCGCGGGTATTGTGCTGCTCGTCGACGGCCTCATGCCCGGGCACCGCCGCCACCTCCCGTTCATCGCCCTCCTCGGCCTCGCCGTTTCCGCGCTCTGGACACTCTCCTGGGTAAGCCGGGATAGCTTCCCGCAGAAAGACGTGTTCGGCGGCACGCTCTCACTGGATGAGTACGCAGTCTTTTTCTACTTTCTCTTCGCTGGCATTGGCGCCACGGTCGTCCTCGCGTCGATCGACTGGGTGAACCGCGAAGGCCGCGGCCAGGGCGAGTACTACGCACTGCTGCTCACCACCTGCGCAGGACTCATGTTCCTTTCCGCAGCGCGCGACTTGATCACGATCTTCCTCGCCCTCGAACTGTCCTCCATCCCCCAGTACATCTTGGCGGGCTGGGGCAAGGACAAGCGATCGAGCGAGGCCGGGTTGAAGTACCTCCTCCTCGGTGCGATTGCTTCCGCGATGCTGCTCTACGGCATGGCCCTGCTCTACGGCGTGACCGGCACGACTATGCTGAGCGAGATATCGGCGAGCCTGCAGGCAAATGGCGAACAGTACCGTGCCCTGCTCGTGCTCGCCATGGTCCTCCTCATCGCAGGCTTCGGCTTCAAGATGGCCGTAGTCCCCTTCCAGATGTGGGTGCCCGACGTCTACCAGGGAGCGCCCACGCCGGTGGCTGCCTTCCTCTCCGTCGGTTCGAAAGCGGCAGCCTTCGCGGTGGTTACGCGCATCTTCTTCGAAGGCCTCGGCGCCGACTTCTTGAGCGACGACTGGTCGATGATCTTCGCCATCATCGCCGCCGTCTCGATGACGCTCGGGAACCTGATGGCGGTGGTGCAGACCGACATCAAGCGCATGCTCGGGTATTCGTCGGTCGCCCAGGCCGGCACCTTCCTCATCGGCCTTGCCGCGATTTCCGTCCCGGGCGAGCGCTTCGATCTCGGCGGCAGCGGCATTTTGCTTTTCACCGCCTCCTACGCCTTCACGAACCTCGGCGCCTTCGTGGCGATCATCGCCATCTCGCAGAAGATCGGCAGCGACCAGATCCGCGATTACGCCGGGATGTGGAAGCGCTCGCCGCTCCTCACCGTCGGGCTCGCCTTTCTGCCTGGTGTCCCTCACCGGCATCCCACCAACAGCGGGTTCTGGGCGAAGATCTACATCTTCAACGCGGGCGTCCGGGCCGACCTCCTCTGGCTCGTCGTCATCGGCGTACTCAACAGCGTCGTCTCCGGCTTCTACTACCTTTCGGTTGCGCGGCAGATGTTCCTTGGCGAGGCCGAAGACGAGAAGACGATTTCCACGTCCCCTTCGATCGCGGTCGCTCTCGGCGCCGCGACGCTTGGAGTGCTGGTCTTCGGGCTCATCCCGATGCCGCTGATCTCCGCGGCTGAGTCGGCGGTCGATGCCCTGCGCACGGTAAGCTGACCGGCGTGTACGACGAGCTCCCTTACGAGATTTCCATCGAAGTCGCCATCGACGCTGCCGGCCTGGATGTCGAAGCGCTCCATCACCTGGCGGCCCGCGTCATGGCCGGCGAAAGCGTTGAACCCAGGACGGCGCTGGCAATCCTGATCATCGACGATGACGAAATCCGGGCGATGAATCTCCAGTTCCTGGGCATCGATGAGCCGACCGATGTGCTCTCGTTTCCCGATGAAGCCGACGACTTCGTCCAGGGACTCTCCGAGGAGAACCTACTCGGTGATATCGCGATTTCGCTTCCGACGGCCACGCGCCAGGCGGAAGCCGCCGGCCAACCGCTCGCGTCCGAGCTGGCGCATCTGCTAACTCACGGGATTCTCCACCTCTGCGGCTACGACCATGTAACCAACGCCGAAGATGAGGCGCGTATGCGCACGCGCGAGGAGCACTACCTGGGCGACCTGAAACTGGTCCACCAGCACTAATTCGCGGTCGTTCGGTCGACACATCTGTTCTATACTGGGCCTATTCGTTCGGATTCCGGGGTGCGTGTGCTTTACGGGAAATGGCGCCCACGCGGCTTCGATGAAGTCGCCGGGCAGGATCACATCGTGCGGACGCTGCGCAACGCCCTTGCCACCGGCCAGGTGGCTCACGCGTATCTCTTTAGCGGGCCGCGAGGGACCGGGAAGACGACAACAGCGCGCATCCTCGCCCGTGCCCTCAACTGCGCGAACCTGACCGAAGGCGAGCCCTGCAACCAGTGCGCCGCCTGCAAGGCCATCCTCAACGGTTCCGCGCTCGACCTCATCGAGATGGACGCCGCCAGCAACCGCGGTATCGAGGACATCCGCGAACTGCGCGAGAAGATCGCGTTTGCCCCTTCCGACCTGAAGCGCAAGGTCTATCTCCTCGACGAAGTCCACATGCTGACGGATGGCGCCTTCAATGCCCTCCTGAAGACGCTTGAAGAGCCACCGCCGCACGCCGTCTTCATCCTCGCGACGACTGAGTTGCACAAGATGCCCGCGACGATCATCTCGCGCTGCCAGCGGCACGACTTCCACCGCGTCAACAACGAGGCCAGCGTCGCACGCCTCGACTACATCGCGCGCGAAGAAGGCTTCGAGTTCCCGAAGGAAGGCCTCGCCGCGATTGCGGTGCAGTCCCGCGGCGGTCTCCGGGACGCGATCACCATGATGGAGCAGGTGGCCGCCCGCTACGGGAATCAGCCGTCGGTGGATGACGTGCTCGCGGCGATGGGCCAGGTCCACGACGCACGGACGGCCGGACTCGTCCGTGCCATCCTCGAAGACGACCTCGGCGCCGCGCTCGAAATCGCTCGCTCGGTGGCCGACGACGGCGTGGATATCGCCCGGTTCACCCGCGCGACGATCGATCTCATCCGTGACATCCTCCCGGATGTCCTCAAGAAAGCGGCGAGGCCAGAACACCCTCACGCGGGCCTCGTTGAGGAAGCCATCGCCGCCAACGGCGTGCGCAAGCTGACCGGAGCGATGGCTGAGCTGGCGCGCGCTGATTTCCGGCTCGATCCGGCCAGCCCGATCCCGCTCGAAGTCGCCTGTGCGACGGCCATCCTCGGTGGCGGGCACGCCCCGGCAGCGGCGGCGCTGCCGGCGGTGCCGGGAACCGTGCCCGCGGGTACCAGGCCACCGCGGACGGCGGCGCCGCAACCGGCCACAATCCCCGGGAACACCCCCTTCAGCCCCCAGGAGCGCTTCCTGCGCGACCTGTACGACCACTGCAAGATGATCAACCCGACGCTTGCGATGTGGCTGAACAACACCTGCGACGTCATCCAGATGGACGGCGATGTGCTCGAACTCGGCTTCCAGCGCAAGATGCCAATGGAGAAGGTCGATACGGCCTGCCGGGCGATGGTCGAAGAGCAAGCCGCGGCCATCCTTGGCCATCCCGTCACCCTCACGGTGACGCTGATCGACGGCTCGCCTCAGCCCAAGCGCGAAACACCGAAGGGCCACCTCGCCGAAGCGGCGCGAGCGATAGGCGCCACACCAGTTGGGAAGGACCAGTAAATGGCGAAGAGCAGCGGCAACAACCGGTACCTCCGGCGCGGCGGCAGCGGCGGCGGCCTGCCCGGGCGCAGTTCCATGGGTGGCGGCGCCAGCCCCAACGCCCTCGCGCAGGCCCAGGAGATGCTCGCGAAGGCGCAGGCCGAACTCGCAGCCACCAACATCGAAGGGTCAGCGGGTGGCGGCGCAGTCCGCGTCATCATGTCCGGGGAACAGAAGATCACGGGCATCACCCTCTCCCCCGATGTCGTCGACCCAGATGACGTGGAGATGCTCCAGGACCTCATCATGGCGGCGATAACGGACGCTTCGGAGAAGGCTTCCGAGATGCAGTCGAAGTCATTTGGCGCGATAACCGGCGGGCTCGGCATCCCGGGTCTCGGCTAGGGCACGGGCGTGGCCGAGGCTCCATCGACCCCCGAGCCCATCCAGCGGCTCATCGAGGCGTTTCATCGTCTCCCCGGCATCGGCCCGAAGTCCGCGCAACGTCTCGCTTACCACATCCTCCGAACGAGCGAACAGGAAGCGCTAGCACTGACCGAGGCCGTCATGGATGTGAAGCGCCGGATCCGCCTCTGTTCCGTCTGTCTGAACATCACCGAAGCCGATCCCTGCGCATACTGCTCCGATGACCGCCGCGACAAAGCCGTAGTCTGCGTGGTGGAACAACCGCTGGATGTGCTCGCGATCGAACGTTCGGGCGGGTACAAGGGCCAGTACCATGTGCTCCATGGCATCCTCAACCCGATCGACGGCGTTGGCCCCGAGGACATCCACGTTCGGGAGCTGGTTGTCCGGCTCCAGGCCGGCGAGATCCAGGAAGTCATCATGGCGACGAACCCCAGCCTCGAAGGCGAGGCCACGGCCATGTACATCCAGCGTTTGCTCAGCCCCGCCGGAGTCCGTGTCACCCGGCTGGCGCGCGGCCTCCCCAGCGGTGCGGATCTCGAATATACCGACGACGTCACGCTCGCGCGCGCCCTCGAAGGCAGGCGCGAAGTCTAGGTCATGAGCACCCGCCCGCGAAGCTACAACACCGAAGGCGTGATACTCCGCCGGAGGAACCTCGGCGAGGCTGATTCCATCTTCACCGTGTTCAGTCCCACCGAGGGGAAGTTCGACGCGATCGCGCGCGCGGTGCGCAAACCCAAGAGCCGCATGCGCGGCCACCTCGAACCCCTGACCCGCAGCCAGATGCACCTCGCCCACGGCCGCAACCTCGACGTCTTCACCCAGGCGGAAACCATCGCCGCCTACCTGGCTGTCCGCGACGACCTCGACCGCCTCACGCTCGCGATCTACTGCTGCGAACTCGTCGACCGCTTCACCGCCGACCGTGCCGCACAGTCCGAGCTGTACGACCTGCTCGTCGACTTGCTCGAAGCGCTCGACGCGGGAGCGTCTCCCACCGTGGCGCGCTACTTCGAACTGCGGGTACTGGCCAACACTGGCTACGAAATCCGGCTCTCTCACTGCGCGATCTGCGACGGTCCGATCGCCGAGGAAGACACGCTCTTCTCGGTTGCTTCCGGTGGCCTGGTCTGTGGTGGCTGCAGGAGTCGCGGCGGCTCCGGGCGGCTCATCAGCGTCCGTGCCATCAAGGCGATGCGGTTCGCCGCCAATGCGACCATGGGGCAGTTCGCCGGCCTTCGCCTGGAGGCGGAACTCGAAGCCGAGCTGCAGCGCGTCCTCGGCGAGGCGATCCGCTCAGTTCTCGAACGCGAGACGAATTCAGGGCGCTACGTCGAGGCGTTAGCCGTCCCTTTACGGCCGCCCGTCCACGAATCTCCGGGAGATGTACAATAACCGGCACTCCACCGAACTGAACGGGACGAACCAGATGCCCCTGTACGAGTACTTTTGCCAGCCCTGCAACGGGATTTTCGAAGAGCTCCGGCCCATCCGCGAGGCGACTGAGCCGGTGCCTTGCCCGCAGTGCTTCAAGGATGCTGCCCGCATCATGCCCACCTCATTCGCGGCATTCACCTATCGCGACGGCTACCCGCGCCGCATCCCGGACGATGGCAAGTTCTACCACCTCGGACAGAAGGTAACGAAGCTCGTCACCAGCGCCCGCCCGAACGAGCACCCGGAGATCAACAAGCCCGAGCCCAAGCGCCGCCGCTCCAAGGGTGAGAAGGCCGATCTCCGCGACATGCGCGCCGCAGCCGCCAAGGGCGACCTTGTGGATGCCTACCGGAACCCTGTCGCGCCCAGCGCCGTGACCGAGATGGTGGATACCGGGCGCGTGGTGCGAAAGGGTAGTCCTACCCACGCACCCGATCACCTCGGCAGCTAAGTCCGGCTAGCTTCTCCGGTTCAAGACGTACTCGCCGAGGTCCGCCAGGCAATCCTTCGCGTCCGAGGCGGGAAGCACATCGAGGGCGGCGTTCGCCCGTCGGATGTAGTCCCGGGCGATGTCCATCGAAGCTTCGATGACGTCGGAGGCCAGGATTGCGCCGATCGCTTCCTGGAGCCGCAGGTGCCGTTCGCGCCGGGCGGTGAAGAACCGCTTGATCGGGTTGTTTCGGGGGTATCGCTCCAGGAATAGCAGGCCGGGGAGGGTCACGGTCCCCTCGAGAAGGTCGCTGCCGACAGGCTTGCCCATCAATTCTTCATCACCCGTGTAGTCGAGGATATCGTCGACAATCTGGAAGGCCATGCCCAGGCTGTAGCCGTAGGTGCGAAGGGCTTCCACCGTCTTTTCATCGAGCCCGCCGAGGACGGCGCCGCCCTCCGTGGCATTCGCAATGAGCGCAGCGGTCTTCCCACCGATCCGCCAGAGGTACTGCTGGACGTCCTTCCCCATGTCGAAGGCGGCCGCATCCTGGTCCAGTTCACCGCTCGTCATCTTCATCAGGGCGAGAGCGAAGAGGCGGGTCACCGAGAGGCTGCCCGTCCGCGTCACCATCTCCGCGGCGTTCGCAAACATGTAGTCGCCCAGGAGGACGGTGATGGCGTTGTCGAAGACCGCGTTGGTGGTGGGCCTTCCCCGCCGGCTCAGTGCGCCATCGACGACATCGTCGTGGACGAGGCTGGCCGTGTGCAGCAACTCGATCGCTGCCCCAAGCGGGACGAGCTTGTTCAGGTTGTAGTCGCCGAGGTTGCCCGTCAGCAGCACCAGCGCTGGCCGCAGCCGCTTGCCGCGGGCTTCGAGGGCGTGGTCCAGCATCCGCTTGAGTGGCGCCAACTCGACCTGCTTGATCGATTCGAGGACGTCCTCGACGAGGATCATGTCTTCGGCCACGGGACCGTACAGCGGCTTCAGCGGGGTCTGCGTCATCCGCCCACCGCCGTTGCCCCTACCGGCAGGCGAAACAGGCGTCCCGCGTTCCGCGTCGTCACGTCGAGTACCCGTTCGAGCGGCTCTCTCCGCAGCGCGGCTATTGCGCGCGCCGCCGCGACCACGTGTGCTGGCTCGTTCAGTTGGCCCCTCCTTGTCTGTGGCGGAAGGTACGGGCTATCCGTCTCGATGACCAGCGACTCAAGCGGCACGCCCTGGGCGAGCCGGGCCGTCACCTCGTTCTTCGGATAGGTCACAGAACAGGCGACGGAGATCAGGAAGCCCATCTCAAGGTATTGCTGGGCCTGGTCGTAGGTCCCGCCAAAACAGTGCATCACGCCCGGAATGGCGAGGCCTGCCGCCCGGGCTTTCTCGGCGTACGGTCCAAGGTGGACCGCAATGGCGTCTTCGGCAGAACGAGAATGCACCGACACCGGCTTCCCCACGCGCAAAGCCATCTCGAGCTGTGCATCGATCAACGTTCGCTGGTTCGCTGGCGTCGAGTGGTGACGATACGCATCGAGGCCGATCTCCCCGACCGCGACGACTTCCGGCAACCGCGCGAGCGATTCCAGTTCGGCCAGCATTCCTGGGGTCACGTGGTCGGCTTCGTGCGGGTGGAAGCCGACCGCCGGGAAGAGCAGCGGAGAGCGCGCGGCCAGTTCAAGGGCCAGCTGGTTCGAAGAAGGGTCGTAGCCGAGGACCGCGATGCCTTCGAGACCGGCGGCACGGGCGCGGTCGATGATCCCATCGAAGTTCGCGAGGAGCTGCGGGTCCTGGATGTGGCTGTGCGTATCGAACGCCCCGGTCATGCGCTCGCACCCGCAAGCTCGGTCTCGATCTTCGCGTAAAGCGGACGAGCCGGCGCCAGTGTCGTCCCGCCCGGCACGGCCTGGTACTCCCATCCGTGTTGGCGGAGGTCGCCGTCGAGGCCGAGGTCCTCGTGCAACTGGGCGGTCGAAAACGGCAGGACGGGGTGAAGGAGCACCTTGAGTGCGTTGATGACGTTCAAGGCCGTAGCGAGCGTCTCCGCGGCGTGCGTGGTGTCGGTCTTGACTGCCTTCCACGGTGCGCGTTCGTCGAGGTACTTGTTGGCCGATTGCGCCAGCCGAAGCGCTTCCTGGAGTCCGCCGCGGAAGTGGCAGGCTCCGAACTCGCCGCCAACGGCGCCGAACGCCGCCCGAGCATCGTTCAGGATAGCCTCGGATTCCGGAGAGCGCGCACCCACCGGTGGCACGATGCCGCCGAAGTTCCGGTGAATCATGGAGATGACGCGGTTTGCCAGGTTGCCCCACGTCGCGATCAGCACGTCATTGTTCGCGCGCACCAGGTCTTCTTCCCGGAACTCGGTGTCGTTCGTTTCCGGGAGCACCGTTGTCAGGTAAAAGCGGACGACATCGGGCGCGTAGCTGTCCAGCAGGTCCAGCATCCAGTTCCCGGTGCCCTTGGACTTGCTTTGCTTCTGGGTCGCGGAGAAGTTCACGTACTGGTTGGCGGGCACATCGTAAGGGACGTTTAGGCCCTCATAGCCCATCAGCATCATCGGCCAGATGACCGTGTGGAACGGGATATTGTCCTTGCCGATGAAGTAGTACGAACGGACCGAGGGATCCTCCCAGTACGGCCGCCAGGCCTCGGGATCACCCTTCCTCGCCGCCCACTCCTTGCTTGCAGAAAGGTACCCAATCACTGCGTCGAACCAGACGTAGATGCGCTTGTTCTCGTAGCCATCCACCGGGACCGGCACTCCCCATGCGATGTCCCGTGTGATCGCCCGGTCCTTCAGCCCCTCGTTCAGCATCCCGAGCGTGAAGTTGAGGACGTTCCGCCTCCAGTGCGACTGCTTCCCCGCCCACTCTTTCAGCCGTTCTTCCATCGCGGTCAGGCGCAGGAAGTAGTGCTCCGACGGTTTCAGGACGGGAGTCGCGCCGGAGATCTTGCTCCGTGGGTTGATGAGTTCGACAGCGTCCAGGGTCTTGCCGCAGTTGTCGCACTGGTCGCCGCGCGCCTCGGGGTACGCGCAGTTCGGACAGGTGCCCTCGACATAACGGTCAGGGAGGAAGCGGTCCGCCTGCGGGTCGTACAGGTACTCTTCGGTCCGCGGGTAGAGGAGTCCATTCTCCTTCAGCTTGAGGAAGACATCCTGCGTGACCTGGTAATGGTTCTCGGTCAGCGTTGTTGTGTACAGGTCGTAGGAGATGCCGAAACGTTCCCAGACCTCGAGGATCTTCGCGTGGTAGCGGTCGACGATGACCTGGGGTTCGACGCCCTCCTTGTCGGCCGCGACCGTGATCGGTGTCCCGTGGCAATCGGAGCCGGAAACCATCAGGACATCGTTGCCTTTGAGCCGCTGGTAACGCGCGAAAATGTCCGAAGGCAGATACGCGCCTGCGGCCTGGCCTACGTGCAGCAGGTAGTTCGCGTAGGGCCATGCCACGCAGACAAGGATTCGTTCGGGCACGGAGTAACCTGGTCGAAAAGGATCGCTTCGAGTCTAGCACAGGGGGCAGCGTGGGGCCGTCAGAGTGCTTCCCATGCCTCGTAGAGCTCGTCCCGCCGGGCCCCGGTGAGCCTGGCAACCTCCGCCGCCGCCGCGGGACGCCGCGCTCCGGCGCGCTTCATGGCGGCGAGCAGCGTGGAGGCTTCCGCAGTGTCCGCTTGCGCATTCGCGGCCGGGGGGCACCGGACAACGACGGTGCACTCGCCCCGCGCCGTCTGGAACCGCGGCGCCAACTCCGAAGCGGCCCCTCGGACCACCTCTTCGTGGAGCTTGGTCAACTCCCGGCAGACGACCGTTTCCGGGTCGCCGAGTTCGGCCACCAGTTCGAGGAGCGTCTTGCCTAGCCGCTGAGGACTCTCGAAGAACACCAGCACCGGCGCGGACAGCGCAGCAGCCCGCAGCCGGGCGATGCGTTCGCCCCGGGTCTTTGGCAGGAAGCCCAGGAAGTGGACATCGGAACCTTCGAACCCCGAGGCCGAAACAGCGGCCGCCAGCGCGGACGGCCCCGGGATCGGTACAACCCGCACACCGCCGGCGTGGGCTGCTTCTACCAGGCGGGCGCCCGGGTCGGCGATGACCGGCGTGCCGGCGTCCGAGACAAGGGCGACGATGCCCGTTCGAGCCGCCTCGAGCAGCGCCGGAATGCGCTGCCCCACGTTGTGTTCGGTCAGGCTCAGCATGCGGCCGCTTCCACCGGCCCGTTTCACCAGCATTCCGCTCGTGCGCGTGTCTTCCGCCGCCACGGTCGTCGCTGAGCGTAGTGTCGCTATGGCCCGCTCAGAGAGGTCGCCGAGGTTCCCGATTGGCGTCGCCACAACGTACAGGCCCGGTTCGATTGATGTGGTCATTGATGGAATCCATAATCGGCATTGCACATAACCGAATAAACGACACGATTTTGTGTTGACCCCCCGGTGAACAGTTTCCTACACTCGTAGGAACACCTTCCCCGGGATTGCGCTGACTTGAGTACTGCTCTCAACCTGTCCTCCGCCGCCTCCGACATTCCGGAGAGCGGCCTTGCGCCGTTTGCCGAAAACGACCTCGCCGCGCCCAAGTTCAAGCAACTCCGCCGTGCCTATGGCTTCGATGAAGTCGCCATAGTACCCGGCGATGTCACCATCAATCCCGAACTCACCGAACTGGGGCTCGACATTGGGCCCCATCATTTTGCCATCCCGTTCCTCGCCTCGGCCATGGATGCGGTGGTAGACCCGAGTTTCGCGATCGCCATGCAGAAGGCCGGCGGGTTGGCTGTCCTCAACCTCGAAGGCGTCTGGACCAAGTACGACGACCCGACGAGCATCCTCGAAGAGGTCGCCTCGGCCAGCAGGGATGAAGCAACCCGCCTCCTCCAGGAAGCCTACCAGCAGCCCATCCGCGAGGAATACATCGCTAAGCGGATCGGCGAGATGCGCGCCGGCGGCGCCGTCGCGGCCGTCTCGCTCACGCCCATGAACACGAAGAAGTACGCCGCTCTCATCCAGGAAGCAGGCGCCGATATCCTCGTCGTCCAGAGCACGGTGACCACCGCCCGGCACGAGTCCAACAGCGCCGAGGGTCTCCGCTTCGACAAGCTCTTCAAGGACATCCACATCCCCGTGGTCGTCGGCAACACTGTCGGCTTCAAGGCCACCCTCGAGATCATGCGCACCGGCGTCGCCGGCGTCCTTGTGGGCGTTGGCCCCGGCGCCGCCTGCACGAGTCGCGAAGTGCTCGGCATCGGCGTCCCCCAGGTAACTGCCACGATCGATTGCGCCGCCGCCCGCGACTTCTACCTCAAGGAGAGCGGACGCTACGTGCCGATCATCACCGATGGTGGCATTCGCACCGGCGGCGACGTCTGCAAGTGCTTCGCCAGCGGCGCCGACGCCGTCATGATGGGCTCGCCCTTCGCCGCCACCGTCGAAGCTCCTGGCCGCGGCTACCACTGGGGCATGGCCACGCCTCATGCAAACCTGCCGCGAGGCACCCGTGTCGCCGTCGGCGTCAGCACCACCATCCAGAAGGCGCTCTACGGGCCTACCAGCCGCACCGACGGCACGGAAAACCTGGTGGGCGCTCTCCGGACGGCGATGGGGATGTGCGGAGCACACACTGTCCGCGAGTTCCAGCAGGCCGAGATGGTCATCGCTCCCGCGATCAAGACCGAAGGGAAGATCTACCAGTTTGCGCAGTCGCAGGCTTAGGCTTCTCGCTCTCGTAGCATTCCTGACAGCGGCTCTCGTTCCGGGGGCCGCTGTTTTCGTCCGTCCGGCCTACGCCTGTTCGCTTTACCAGGTTGATTCCCCCGGGCAGCTCGTTCCCGACTCGGAAGTCATCGTCATCGGCCGCGTCGTCTCCACTGCCGGTGGCAGCCTGGTCCTGCGCCCGGAGGCGTTCCTGAAGGGCCCTGCATCCGCGGAAGACATCGCCCTGGCGCCCAACCGGACAGACTGTCCGACGGCGGCGCTAGACGACGGCGACCGCGCGCTTATCTACATCGCCGATGCCGCGAAGCCGGCCTTCCCGCTGATCACCGAGGCATACCTGTTGGTTGATGGCCACGCCACCATGACTGGTGCGAAGGCACGGAGCGAGAGCGAGGTTGTGGCTGAGATCCGGGGTCTCACCGGCCAGTACGCCGTTCCCGCTGCCACCGCGGCCGAGGGCGCCGGGATCGACTGGGGCAGCACCATTATCCCGCTCGGGATCGCGCTCGCCATCATTTTTGGGATCGGGCTCATCCTGATGCGCGTCTGGCACCGTATCGATCCGAGCTAGGCCGTTGTCCCCGGTGCGGCGCCGAAACCGCCCGGCACTTCGGCTGTCCCTCGTCCGGACCGGGCTATCCGGCCGGCGCCGAGCGGACGAGATTTTCCAGGAAGGCTGCGAGCATGTCCTCGCCGGGCTCCAGCACCTCGTCCGCCGCATCCATCGCGTAGGCGTCACTGTGCGGCATGGCAATGCCTCTACCCGCCCATGCGAGCATTGCGGCGTCGTTCACGCTGTCCCCAATCGCGATCACCTGGGCCCGGTCGATTCCCAGGTCGTCACAGACAAGCGAGAGCGCATGGCCTTTGTTCGCATCCTGGGCGACCGCCACCGTTACTTCCGGGAAGTCGAGCACGTGGAGTTCGTGTCCATGCCGGGCAACGAGTTCGCGGTGGATCCCGTTCGCGTCGGCGTGAGTCGAGATGATGCCAACGCCCGTTGGCCGCACGCCGGAGTTCTCGGGGTCCGGCCGGTACTCCGGCTCGATGCCCGAGACGATGCCGTACTGTTCCGTCGCCCGCGAACGGGCCGAGACGACGTAGCGCAGCGGATTGAACCACTCGTATGCCCGTTCGATCTCGCGCGCGTACCCACAGATCTCGATCGCCGGGCCCCGGTCGATGAGGAACTCATGCGTCATCGTTCCGTCCGGGAGGTGGACCGAACACCCTTGCTGGCAGATCACCGGGGTGGTCAGCCCGAAGTGCCGCGCGATCTGGCTGGTCCCCGGAAACATGCGGCCCGAAGCGAGCAGGATGTGGATGCCGGAATCGACGCAAGCCCGTACCGCTCTGGTCAATCGCTCGGTCGGCTCATGGGTCGCACCGTACCCGTGCGGCGGGATCACCGTGCCGTCGATGTCGAGAGCGACCAGCTTCACTGCCACCGTGCGCTCCCCATGCCACTTTCGACTGCATCTGTTCGCACGATCACGAAATTCATGCCGCTCAGCTTAAAGGGCGCACCCCAGGGGGCCAGATGTGACGGGCGGGAGCGTTCGGTTAGGTCCGCCAGGGCTCGAGGCATAGGCGAAGGTGCATGTAAGCGGCTTCGATCAGCGCGCCGAGAGCGCCAGGGTCGACTTCGCTGCCGGGCCGCAGCTTCACATGGCGCATCCGGCGGCCCCTGCCTTCCAACAGGCCCGCCGGGTCGCCCAGGTCCGCGCCGTGGAAGAACCCCACGTTGACGTGGGCCGTGAAGACGTTCACATAGCCGAACGGCGCGTCATCGATGCAGGCGGTGGGACAACCGTCGTGCATCAACTCGCGCAGGTCGCCGTCACCACACTGGCGCATCCGGCCGAACCAGTGCCGGGCGATGGCGCCGAGTTCCGGAGTCCGCTCGTCCAGCCAGGCGTCGATGGCTGGGGCCCGCTCGAGCGCACCCGAGAAGCGGAGGATCTGGTCCATCTCTGACGCCTCACTTCCAACGGCAGCAGACGATGCGGTCGATGCCGGCCAGGTCCTTCACGAACCATGGCTCCACGCCTGCCGCCCGGAGGATCCCCGCCACGTCCTCGGCCTGCCCGAAACCGACCTCCAGGGCCAGGAGCCGCGGCTTCAGCCGGCTCGCGCAGTCATGGATGAGCTTCCGGATGAGTTCGTAGCCGTCTTCGCCGCCATCGAGTGCGACCCGGGGCTCCCACTTGCTCACTTCCGGCTCCAGTGCGTCGATCTCCCAGCGCGGGATGTACGGCAGGTTCGCGAGGACGACCGATGCGTGCGCCACTGGTGCCGCGAGATCTCCGAGCAATAGCAGCAGCCCAGGGGCATGGCGGGTCGCATTGGAGCGGGCGAAGGCGATCGCCTCCACGCTGACCTCCGTGGCGATGACGGTCGCTGCGGGTCGCTCGGCAGCGATCGAGACGGCGACAGCGCCGCTGCCCGTGCCTACCTCCAGGACGATTGCCCGGGGGTCGGTATCCAGCTCAACGATCCCGAGCTCGACCAGGAGTTCGGTTTCCGGCCGTGGCACGAGTACGCCCCGGCCCACACCGAACTCCCGCCCGAAGAACTCGCGGTGGCCCGTGATGTAGGGCGCCGGTTCGCGGGACTCGCGGCGTTCTGCCCAGTTTGCGAGTGTCTCGGTTGCTTCCGGCGTCAGTTGGGAACCTGCGAAGTACTGTGCGCGAGAGATGCCGCCCGCTTCACGGGCGAGGAGTTCGGCTTCGAATCGGGCATCTTCGATACCCGCTGCCGCAAGCCGGCCCGCAACCTCCGAGGCCGCGGCACGAGCGTTCACTCCCCGAGCCCCTCCAGCCGTGCCGCCTCGTCCGCAGTAGCGACCGCATCGATGAGGTCGTCGAGGTTGCCGTCCAGCCGGTCAGGGATGTTGTGGACCGTCAGTCCGATGCGGTGGTCGGTGATCCGATCCTGGGGGAAGTTGTAGGTGCGAATCTTCTCGCTCCGGTCTCCGCTTCCCACCTGCAGCTTGCGGACCTCGCTCATTTCCGCCGTTGCCTTGCTCTGTTCCAGGTCGAACAGGCGCGAGCGAAGGACGGTCATCGCCTTTATCCGGTTCTTCAGCTGGGAACGTTCGTCCTGGCAGACGACGACCATTCCGGTCGGAAGGTGCGTGAGCCGCACCGCTGTGGCGACCTTGTTGACGTTCTGCCCCCCGGCCCCGGAGGCATGGTAGATGTCGACCCGGACGTCCTTCTCCTCGATAGCGACATCGACTTCTTCGGCTTCGGGGAGGACGGCGACGGTTGCGGTGGAAGTGTGGATGCGTCCTTGTGCTTCGGTCTCCGGGACACGCTGCACGCGGTGGACCCCGCTCTCGAACTTCAGGCGGGAGTAGGCGCCGTCGCCTCGCACTTCGAACACGACTTCCTTGAAGCCGCCCTTCTCCGATTCCGATGCATTGAGGATCTCAGTCGCCCAATGCTTCCGCTCCGCGTAACGGGCATATGCACGGTAGAGTTCGAAGCCGAACAGAGCGGCTTCCTCGCCCCCGGCGCCGGCCCGGATCTCGACGATGACGTTTCGGGAATCGCGCGGGTCCCGTGGAAGGAGCCCGCGCCGGATCTTCTCGGTCAGCGCCTCCATCGAAGCGTTCGCCTCGGCGAGCTCCACTTCGGCGAGCTCTTTCATCTCGGCATCGCCGTCAGCCATGATTGCCTGCGCTTCGTCGGCCGCCTTTCGGGCAGCTTCGTAGTCCGCGAACATGTGGACTACGTCTTCGACCTCGGCGCGCTCACGAGCGAGCTTGTTGCTCTGTTCGAAGTCGGCGGCGATTTCGGGGCGCGCCATCTCCTCCGTCAGTTCGTTGAACCGGCCCCGGATGCGTTCGAGCTGGGCGATGATCGCGTTGTCCATGGTGAAAAAGAGGGCCCGCACCGGGCGGACCGAGCCCAGCATAGCACCGGTAGAGGCTACGCTCTGAGCTTCGCCGCCAGTAAGGCCGGCAGCCGGCCCAGTTCGACGGACTCCTGTTCGCCTTCTCCGGTGAGGTCTTTCACCGTCCCGGCGCCCCTGGCGAGTTCATCGTCGCCGATGATGATCGCGAACTTTGCGCCTGAGTGGTTGGCTCCCCGCATCTGCGCTTTGAACGACTTGTTCGACTCTCCGAGGACGGCCGCCACACCCGCGCTGCGGAGTCGCGATGCCAGGCCGAATACCACGGCTGCGGCACCTTCGGCCTTGTGGACGATGTAGACATCCGCAGCCGCTTCGTTCTCGAAGACGACTCCGCTGCGCTGCATCTCGAGGATGATCCGTTCGATTCCGCTGCCGAAGCCCATTCCCGGCGTTGGCGGACCCCCGAGGATCTCCATCAGGCCGTCATACCGACCTCCACCGCCGATCGTCCCTTGTGCTCGCGCGTCGTCGGTCGGGACGATTTCGAATACCGTCCGGTTGTAGTAGTCGAGTCCGCGGACGAGCAGCGGGTCGATCTCCACCGGGATCTCCGTCGCTTCAAGGGCGCCGAGGACGGTCTCGTGGTGTGCCCGCGCTTCGGGACTGAGGTTGTCGACGAGCTTCGGGGCCGCTTCCTTGAAGGGCAGGTCGCGCTCGTCTTTGCTGTCCAGGAGGCGCAGCGGGTTGCGTTCGAACCGTCGCTGGCTGTCTTCGGAGAGCTTTGGCAAGTGCGGGCGGTAGTAGTCCTTGAGTCGCTCGACGTACGCACGGCGCGGTGCGATGTCGTCGAGCGACCCGAGCCGCACACCGGCGTTTCGGATTCCAAGCATGGTGTACAGGCGCCAGAGGACCGCGATTACTTCAGCATCGACGAGCGGGTCGGTGGAGCCGAAGATCTCGCAGTCGAACTGGGTGTGTTGCCGGTAGCGGCCCTTCTGCGGCCGGTCGTACCGGAACATCTGGTGCGTGGTGTACAGGCGAACAGGCTGGGGCCAGCTGGCCATCCCGTGTTCCAGGTACGCGCGGCAAATCGCGGGTGTGCCCTCGGGCGTCAGTGCCAGCTTCTCGCCGCCACGGTCTTCGAAGGTGTACATCTCCTTCTCGACGATGTCGGTGGTGTCGCCACTGCCTTTTTCGAACACCCCGGCATACTCAAACGCGGGCGTATCGATGCGCCGGAACCCGTGCAGCCGGGTGACCACTCGGATGGCGTCGTTGACGGCCTGCCAGTACGGCTGCATGTCCGGGAGCACGTCTTGCGTGCCCCGCGGCGCCTGGAATCGTGTGGTCATGAAGGAGTTTCTTCCGGCGAAGGGGATGCATGGTAGGATAGGGTTCCACTCGTCCGGGGCAAAGAGGTTCGCTGTTTGTCGGTACGCACCGAGGAGCCCGTAACCAAGGACGCCGACTTCGGCGCGGTGGTCAGCCGTGCTTCGGACTACCTCCCCGCGGAACGACTGGACGCCATCCGCGAGGCATACGAGTACGCCGCCATCTGCCACGAAGGCCAGCTCCGCAAGACAGGCGACCCGTACATCACCCACCCGGTCTCCGTCGCGTACATGGTCGCGAACCTGGAACTCGACCACCAGGCGATCATCGCCGCCCTCCTTCACGACGTGCAGGAAGACTGTGGCGTCTCCAACGAAACGCTCGTCGAGATGTTCGGGCCGCGCGTGGGCCGCCTCGTCGATGGCCTGACAAAGCTCGATAAGCTCCAGATGAACATCGGCGGCGTGGACCCCTCGCGCGGCACTGCCCAGTCCCAGAACCTCCGCAAGATGTTCCTCGCCATGGCAGAAGACATAACGGTTGTCTTGATCAAGCTCTGCGACCGCCTCCACAACATGCGCACCCTCTGGGCGTTCCCGCCCGACAAGCAGCGGCGCATCGCACTCGAGACCCAGGAGATCTTCGCGCCACTCGCGAACCGCCTCGGCGTCTGGCAGATCAAGTGGGAACTCGAAGACCTCTCGTTCCGTTACCTCGAGCCGGAGAAGTACCGAGAGATCGCCGAACTGCTCTCTTCCAAGCGCATCACGCGGGAACGCTACATCCGCGAGGCATCGGAGATCCTCAAAGAACATCTCGACGCCGCCGGCATCAGTTCCGAAATCAGTGGCCGCGCGAAGCACATCGCCAGCATCTACCACAAGATGGGCCGCTACTCCGCCCAGTCCAAGACGTTCGACCAGATCTACGACTTGCTCGCCGTGCGCGTGTTCGTCGACAGCGTCTCCGAGTGCTACCACGCGCTGGGCATCATCCACGCGCTCTGGCGCCCGATACCGGGGCAGTTCGATGACTACATCGGCAATCCGAAGGATTCGATGTACCAGTCGCTCCATACCACCGTTGTCGGACCCGGCGGCAGACCCCTCGAAATCCAGATCCGCACCCACGACATGCATCGCGTCGCCGAATACGGAGTCGCCGCCCACTGGCGGTACAAAGAAGGCGGCAAGCAGTCCGGCAAGGATGAAGACCGCATAGCGTGGCTACGCCAGCTGCTCGATTGGCAGCGGGACCTCGCTGGCGCCGATGAGTTCGTCGAAAGCGTCAAAACGGACATCTTCCACGACCAGGTCTTCGTCTACACCCCAAAGGGCGACGTGCTCGACATCCCGGCCGGAGCGACCCCCCTCGACTTCGCCTATCGCATCCATACGGACCTGGGCCACCAGACGGTCGGCGCGAAGGTCAACGGTCGGATGGTCTCGCTCAATTCGCAGATCAAGAACGGCGATGTCGTCGACATCATGCGCAGCCGCACCAGCAAAGGCCCCTCGCGCGACTGGCTGAACGGCAACCTCGGGTACGTCCGCACGACCCACTCGAAAGAAAAGATCCGCCAGTGGTTCCGCAAGCAAGAGCGCGCCGAGAACATCGATCGCGGGCGCGAACTCATCGAAAAAGAGATGCGCCGGCTGGGACTCGATCTCAGCGAACGCCAGGAACAGATCCTGGCATTCTTCCCGTACCCGTCATGGGAGGACTTCCTCGCGGCGCTGGGCTACGGCGGGGTCTCCACCAACTCCATCGCCCGGAAGTTCCAGGCGCTCATCGCCGAAGAAGAGGCAGTCGCAGAGACTCCGGCGCCCCTACCCGAGAAACTCGCCCCGGCCACACTCGGGGGCCCCGGCATGCGCGTCCTCGGCGTCGGCAACCTGCTGACGACGATGGCCCGCTGCTGTAACCCCCTCCCCGGCGACCAGATCGTCGGCTACGTCACCCGCACCCGCGGCGTCACCGTCCACAGGGCCGACTGCCTGAACGTCCTCAACGAAGAAGAGCACGAGCGCATTGTCGAAGTCGAATGGGGCACTGTGGCCAGGCTCTACCCGGTGCAGATCCTGATCGAAGCGTGGGACCGGGTCGGTCTCCTCCGCGATATCACCACCGTCGTGACCGAGGACAAGGTCAACATGGTCGGCGTGCGCACCATCGAGAATGGCGACGGTTCCGTCACCATCCAGGCGACACTCGAGACCACTGGCATCGAACAACTCTCACGCCTGCTCTCTCGGCTGGAGATCATCCGCGGCGTCCGCGCCGTCGACCGTGTGCAGGAAAAGAAGCGCAAGGGCGGCCAGGCCGAGCCAATCCCAATCCGCCGGGCAGCAAACCAGTCCTAGGCGGCACGCCGGCGCTGCGCGGGCAGCCGGTGCACGGTCGCCCGCCGGCGTGAATTCGCAGGGGAGCCTTGCCGCGACCTCTTCATCCCGCCGACGTGAGGCTCTCGCGTCGTGAAGTACTCCGTGGCCATTGCTGCGGTCACGGCGAGCGCGGAACCGATCAGGAAAAGGTCGAAGAGGATCGTCAGAAGCGGGTTCACCATTGCAGTCGTACATCCGTTCGAAAGTGCCGTGAGACTATGCGAACGACTGTTCGCATGTCAAGACAAATGTTCTAAAGTCGACAGTACATGTCGCGGCGCCTGCCTGCCGTATACTCCCCCGGGCGGCACTACGGGAGGCAACATGGCGCGTGCGCGTGGGTTCTTCGGTCCGTCCGAACGGGCACTCGAATTCGGCAAGCAGTACGCCGAAGTGCTCCAGTACTGGGGCGAGTTCTTCGCGTCTGGCAGCAAGCTCGTCGGCGCCAACGTTAAGTTGGGCGAGTTGGCGAGCGATGCGGCGAAGGAGTGGGACCAGTGGGTGAAGGAGACCGCCAACGCCCCATGGAACTGGATGAACCCGGAAGTGATGAAGCGGATGATGGGTGGCGTGCCTCCTTCTCCGAAGGCTCAATGATCGCAGCCCGCTTTAGAACACGTCGAACAGGTTGAACCGCGGGCCGTCCTTGCAGCAGAGCTTCACGCCGTGGTGCTTCGTGAAGACCGCGCAGCCGTAGCACATCCCCCACCCGCAGGGCATGTTCTCCTCCATCAAGATCTGGGGAGATTGGCGCCGTCCATTGTTCCGCAAGACGTCCGCCAGCGACTGGAACATCGGGTTCGGCCCACAGGCATAAATGCGGTTCGCCCACTCCTGGTACTTGTCCAGGTGCTGCGTGACGAAGCCCCGCGCGCCGGTCGAGCCGTCTTCCGTCACCACGATGTACTCCACTTCCTTCGGCCACGCGGATGCGGCGAGGAGGTGACTCGAGGTGCGGCCGCCCATCATCGCGACCACGTGGTGCCCGGCGTTGATCGCCCGTTCGGCGGTATCGACGAGGGGTGCGATGCCAACGCCACCGCCGATGAGGAGCAGGTTCGCCGGGCTCTCGGGGAAGGTGAAGCCGTTGCCGAGCGGACCGTACATGCGCACCGGCGCGCCGGGGGGTTGTTCGCTCAGCCAGCCCGAACCGCGTCCCACACGGGCATAGAGCAGTGCGAACCGGTCGCCATCGATTCGGTAATAGCTGAAGGCGCGTGCGAACATCGGGTCACTGCCGTCGGCGCTGCAATGCACCATCACGAACTGCCCGGCTTCCACTCCGCGCGTCATCGCAGGTGCGTGAAACCAGGTGATGTACGCGCCGTCCCAGGCCCGCTCGGTCGAAATGATCCGAGCCTCTTCGATGTTCATTCCACGTACTCGCGCAACGTGGCGATTTCGTACTCGGAGGCGGTTGCGAGTGCCTGCACCGCCGCGCGCATGGTGTCGATCGAGGTGAAGCAGGGAATACGCTTCTCGGCGGCTGCCCGGCGAATGTGGAAACCATCGCGCAGCGAACCGGTGAACCGGTTTTCCGATGTATTGAGCACGCACTTCACCGAACCGTTCATGATCACGTCCACCACGTTCGGGTGCTGCCCGCTCAGGACCTTCGTGACCGCAGTCACCGGCAGGTCCATGGCCTCGATCATCTTCGCCGTGCCTTCAGTCGCGTACAGCTCGTAGCCCGAAGCGACCAGCTGCCTCACGAGCGGCAATGCATCTGCCTTGGTGCGGTCGCTTATGCTCAGCAGGATGCTGCTCCCGGGCTTCAGCGCCAGGTCAGAAGCCATCAACGCCTTCGCCAACGCAGCCTCGAAGGTCCGGTCGATGCCCATCACTTCGCCGGTACTCTTCATCTCCGGGCCGAGGTACGTATCGACGCCGGTTAGCTTCGACATCGAGAAGACCGGGGCCTTGATCGCGACCAGGTTGCGCTCGGGCCAGAGCCCGTCCGGGTATCCCTGGGCGGCGATCTTCTTGCCCAGCATCGCGCCCACCGCGAGCTGGACCATCGGCACACCAGTCACCTTGGAGAGGAACGGCACGGTCCGGCTCGCGCGCGGGTTCACTTCGAGGACGAAGACGCGCGGGCCTTCTCCCGCGATGCGCGGTAGCACCACGTACTGGATGTTCGTCAGCCCGATCGCTCCCAGCCCGAGCACGATGCGGCGCGTGTAATCGACGATCGTCGCGCGTTCCGCCTCATCCAGGTGGCGCGGCGGATAGACCGCCATCGAATCGCCCGAGTGGACGCCGGCCTTCTCGATGTGCTCCATGATCCCCGGGATGAGCACCGTCTCACCGTCGCAGATCGCGTCGACTTCGACTTCGGCGCCATCGAGGAACTTGTCGATCAGGATGGGTTTGCCCTGCGCCACCTCGGCTGCTTGAGCCACGAACGTCACGAGTTCGGTCGCGTTCTGGACGATCTCCATCGCCCGGCCACCGAGCACGTAGGAAGGGCGCACCAGCACCGGGTAGCCGATCGCCTGGGCCGTCTTCATCGCCTCTTCGAGCGTGAGGATTGCGGCTCCCGGGGGCTGAGGGATGCCAAGGTCCTGGAGGAAGCGCTCGAATAGCCGCCGGTCTTCCGCGGTGTCGATCGTCTCGGCGCTGGACCCGATGATCGGCAGGCTGGCGCGGCGCAGAGCCTCTGCGAGGTTGATTGCCGTCTGCCCGCCGAACTGGACGATCGACGCCGGGGGCTCGTCGCTCGATCCGGTCTCGTTTTCGATGATGTCGCGGACCCCTTCTTCATCGAGCGGCTCGAAATAGAGGCGGTCGGAGGTGTCGAAGTCCGTCGAGACGGTCTCCGGGTTCGAGTTCGCCATGATCGATCGGATGCCGGCGTCCTGGAGCGCCCAGGCGGCGTGCACGCTCGCGTAGTCGAACTCGATCCCCTGGCCAATTCGGATCGGGCCGCTGCCAATGACGATCGCCGTCGCACCGTCATGCGGCAGCGCTTCGTTCTCGGTCTCATAGGTGCTGTAGAAGTACGGTGTGGCCGCTTCGAACTCGGCCGCGCAGGTATCCACCATCTTGTAGACGGGCCGGATCCCCCATTCGTGGCGTTGCGCCCGGATCTGCTCCGGCAAACGGTCGGCGAGCTGGCCGACCATCTCGTCGCTGAAGCCCATGCGCTTGGCTTCGCGGAGAAGGTCCGGAGTGAGGGCTTCGTTCAGGAGTCGCTTTTCCATCGTGACGATGTTCTCGAGGCGTTCGGTGAACCACGGGTCGATGGCCGTCTGGCGCGAAAGGTCGAACGGCTTCGCGCCCCGCCGCAGCGCGGCCATCAGGGCCCACAGGCGCTCATCGGTGGCGTGCAACGGGAACTCGCCGCCGCCTTTCCACTCCGCGCGTTCCCAGAGCAGGCTGTGACCGCCAACTTCGAGCGACCGCACCGCCTTGTTCAGTGCCGCTTCGAACGACCGGTCGATGGCCATCACCTCACCGGTCGCTTTCATCTGCGTCCCGAGCAGGCGGTCGCCCAGGGCGAACTTGTCGAACGGCCACCGCGGGATCTTCACGACGCAGTAGTCCAGCGCCGGCTCGAAGGCGGCCGTCGTCTTCCGGGTGACCGCGTTCGGAATCTGGTCGAGGGTCTTGCCGCAGGCGATCTTCGCCGCTACCCGGGCGATCGGGTAACCGGTTGCCTTCGAGGCCAACGCCGAAGAGCGCGAGACCCGGGGATTCACTTCGATGACGTAGTAGGGCAGCGGCGCGTAGGGGTCGCCGGGCCAATCCGTAATGTCTTTGCGCGGCGCCAGCGAGAACTGCACGTTGCAGCCGCCTTCTATGCCGAGTTCGTCGATGATCCGCAGCGCCGCCGACCGCAGCATCTGGTAGTCCTTGTCGCTGAGCGATTGCGAGGGCGCAACGACGATGGACTCGCCGGTGTGGACGCCCATCGGGTCAAAGTTCTCCATGTTGCAGATGGTGATGCAGTTGCCCGCGCCGTCCCGCATCACCTCGTACTCGACTTCCTTCCAGCCGAGGAGGTTCTTCTCGACGAGCACCTGGGTGATCGGGCTCGCGGCCAATCCGCTCGCAGCGGTGGTGCGGAGCTGCTCCATCGTGAACGCCATGCCACCGCCGGTGCCGCCCAGCGTGTACGCCGGCCGGATTACCACTGGCAGGCCGATCTTCTCGGCCGCCGCTACGCATTCATCGAGGGTGTGGCAGATCTCGCTCTCGAGGACCGGCTCGTCGAGCTTGGTGAGCATGTCGCGGAAGAGCTCCCGGTCCTCCGCGCGGCGGATGGCTTCCAGCGGTGTGCCGAGCAATCTGACGTTGTACTTTTCGAGGATCCCGGCCTTCGCCAGTTCCACGGCGAGGTTGAGACCAGTCTGGCCGCCGAGCGTTGGCAGGAGACCCTCCGGCTTCTCCCTGGCAATGATTCGTTCGAGCACCGGGACGGTCAGCGGCTCGATGTACACGGCATCCGCCACGTCGAGGTCCGTCATGATCGTGGCCGGATTCGAGTTCACGAGGATGCTGCGCACGCCCTCTTCGCGCATCGCCTTGCAGGCCTGTGTGCCGGCGTAGTCGAATTCCGCCGCCTGGCCGATCACGATCGGGCCCGAGCCAATGATCAGGACGCTGGCAGGTTTCAAACGTTGCCTCCGTGGCTCGTGAGGCGCCGTTCGGGCCAGCGAAGGCCCTCCCGGCGCGTGTTCGGGATGCAGTCCGGCGCGTTCATCCCTCGGTTACCTCCGCCCGCGCGCGCCGAACAACCCGGCGAGGCCGCGGCGTACCGGGCGAAGCGCAAAGACGAGCAGCAGTAGCGGCCCGAGCAGAAACACCGGCGCCTGCGGGTCAAGAAACATCGCCCCTTCCAGCCCGCCGATGAGGCCCCCCACCGGGATCGGCACACGATAGTGGTCCGCCCGTCCGCGTTCGTCCCGCAACAGCAGGAACCCCATCAGTGCCAACAGGATCCCGGAAAGGGCGAGCGTCGCCGCGAAGATCCGCGCGAGGTCGGTCCCCGCGTCCCCGTTCGAGAGGTCCTCGTCCATGAACGATGCCGCCACGAAGATTGCCGCCATCGTCAGCAACGCCGTTGCGATGGCGAACAGGAGGTCCGGTACACCGGTGGCGGGGCGGCGCGGACGGACGGGCGCGTTATTGCGCCGGCGTTTCTGGGCCGTCACTGGCATTCCCCGTGCACTGCTGTACTCCACCTCAGAGTGGGAGCTCGAAGGTCATGCTGGGATGCCTGAGCGGGACCATCGCCCCGATCTCGGAGAGGAAGCTGAGCGCCGGTTCGTTTCCTTCCGGCAGCCGCCCGCGGATCCGCCGGTAGCCCTTCTCACGCGCGAACGCCAGCAGTTCGTCCGCCAGGTCGGTCGCGAGCCCTCGGCGCCGGTGGTCGGGCGAGACCCAGACTCCGAGCAGGCCGGTATCCGGCTGGGCCGTATCGAAGTCCAACGAGCCGAAGGCCACCGGGATGCTGCCATCCAGTGCGACGAAGATCGCGCCGTCGCTGCCCAGGCGGCCGAGCCACGCGCGGATGCGGTCGGCATCAAACGTGCCCTGCAGGCCCACGTTCTCCTTCCCCATCCACCGGAGGATTGCCGCCAGTCCTTCGGCGTCCGCTTCGGTCGCCCTGCGGATTTCTGTTTCTCGTGTCATCGAACCCCTCCACTGACCGTTGCCATCATCGCTACAAACCGGTCGAAGATATACGCGTTGTCGAGCGGCCCCGGGCAGGCCTCGGAATGATACTGGATAGTCATCAGCGGTTCGTTTCTGAGCGCGATGCCCTCCACTGTCTGGTCGTTGAGGTTGAGGTGACTGACGTACGCCGCCGCGTCCAGCCCGTCGGCATCGACGGCGTAGCCGTGGTTCTGAGCGGTGATCGTCACCTTTCCCGTCACCAGGTCCTTCACCGGATGGTTCCCCCCGCGATGACCAAAGGGAAGCTTGAACGTGCCCGCGCCCAGGGCCCGCGCGGCAACCTGGTGGCCGAGACAGATGCCCAGGATCGGCGCCTTCCCGATGAGCTTCGCCACTTCGGTCACCATGCCATCCAGGAGACGCGGATCTCCAGGGCCCGGCGAGAGGACGATGCCATCAGGGCGGGCCTCCAGCAGGTCGCCGGCCGGCGTGTTCGATGGGAACACCCTCACCGAACACCCGCGGGCCTCCAGCGAACGCATGATGTTCCGCTTCACCCCGCCGTCGAGAAGGACCACTTTGTGGCGGCCCTCACCGGTCGGCGTGTTCCAGTCGAAGACATGGTCCGTGGTCACTGTGTCGACCCAGTTCACGTCGTCGTAGCCCGGGAGTGCCCGGACGCGCGCGAGCGCTTCCTCGGCCGTCTCGGTCGTCGTGATCGTGCCCGGCATGACGCCCGAGCGGCGGATCCGGCGCGTCACCGCCCGCGTGTCGACCCCGTCGATCGCGACGACGCCGCGATCGATCAGGAATTCGCGCAGCGTCTGCCTGGAACGCAGATGGCTCGGCCGCAGGGAAGCTTCGCGGACAACCAGACCTGCAGGCTGGATCCGTGACGACTCCTCGACCGTCTCGTCGATGCCGTAGTTGCCGATGAGCGGGTAGGTGAGTGTCAGGAGCTGCCCTGCGTAAGAAGGATCGGTCAACATCTCCTGGTAGCCGGTCATCGAAGTGTTGAAGACAACTTCGCCGTCGGCCGTGCCGGGCGCGCCCACGCTCCGCCCCGGGAACACCGAACCATCAGCGAGGACAAGCAGGGCATCAGGCACCGGCGGGCTCCATTTCGTAGGCGACTGTTCCGTCGAAAACCACGGCGCGCACCGCGCCGCTGAGGGTGAACCCGCCGAGCGGAGTGTTCCGGCCCTTCGAGGCGAAGCGGCGCGGGTCGACGGTCCAAAGGTGGGCTGGATCGATGACGGTGATGTCGCGAGCTCCAGTCTTGAGGCTTCCCAGGTCCGGCGGGAACGGGAAGACCCCCGCCGGACCGCTGGTGAGCGCCCGGATTGCCGCGCCCAGTTCCAGTTCGCCGCGCTCGATAAGCGTCGTCACGGTAGCGAGCGCGGTTTCGATACAGCTGATGCCGAACGCGGCGTCATCGAACTCGCAGAGCTTGTCCTCGACCGCGTGTGGGGCGTGGTCCGTCGCGATGGCATCGATGATGCCCGCGTTTACTCCCGAGACCAGCGCGCGGCGGTCGGCCTCAGTCCGCAACGGCGGGTTGATCTTCGCGTTGGTGTCATAGGCGGGTTCCGCTCCTGGGCCGAACACCGCCTCCTCGGTCAGGAAGAGGTGGCTGGGCGTAACCTCACAGGTGATCGCGAGCCCCCGCCGCTTGGCATCGGCGACGAGTTCGAGGCCGCGAGCAGTGGTCACGTGCGCGATGTGCAGCCGCGCTCCCGTGGCTTCGCAGAGCGCGATGTTGCGTGCGATCGCGCTCGTCTCGGCCGCCTCCGGTTGGCCGAGCAGCCCGAGGCGCTCACTCACACGGCCCTCGTTCATCGACCCGCCGTGGCTCAGCTCTGGCTCGTCGCAATGCTCCGAGATCGGCATGCCCATGGCTGCCGCCAGCTCAATCGCGTTACGCATCAGCCTGGCGTTGGGGACCGGGTTGCCGTCGTCGCTTAGCGCGACGCAGCCGCCCGCGGCCAGTTCCGCCAGTTCGGCCAGTTCTTTGCCGGCACGTCCACGAGTCACGCATCCGATCGGCAGCACCCGCACCCTGGCATCGCGTTCGATGCGTTCACGCAGCGAGCGGAGCACGTCGGCGGCATCCGGCGCCGGGTTGGTGTTGGGCATCGCGCAAATGGTCGTGAAGCCGCCGCGCAGGGCGGCCAGCGTCTCCGTCGCAATCGTCCCCTTCTGCTCGAATCCCGGTTCACGCAGGTGCGTATGAAGGTCGATGAAACCCGGCGTCACGATGCAGCCGCTCACATCGATCGTGCGGCCCATCGCCTCAAGTCCTGCCCCGATCTTCGTCACTGCCCCGTCGACGACCTGGATATCCAGCGTCCCGTCGATGCCCTGCGCCGGGTCGATGATTCGGCCGCCGCGGAGGAGAAGCGTCTCGTTCATGCATGCCTCCCGGTTGCCATCAGGTAGAGGATTGCCATCCGCACGGCTACGCCGTTCGCCACCTGTTCTTCGATGACCGAGTCCAGCCCGTGCGCGACTTCGGGTGCGATTTCGATGCCTTCGTTCATCGGCCCCGGGTGCATCACGAGGGCGCCCGGTTTCGCCAGCGCGAGCCGCCGGCTATTCACCTGGTAGCTCGCGATGTATTGGCGCAGCGATGGGATGAGCCCCCTGTCCTGGCGTTCCTTCTGCATCCGCAGCGCCATGACGATGTCCGCTCCCTCGATCGCGTCTTCCATGCGCGTCGTCACGGTGCAGCGAGCTCCTTCTCCGGTACTCGCCGCGAGCGTCTTCGGCAGGAGGGTGGCGGGTCCGCACAGCGTGACATCCGCGCCCGAGGCCAGCAGCGTCCAGAGGTTCGAACGAGCCACGCGGCTGTGGAGGATGTCCCCCACGATGGTGACCTTCTTGCCAGCGAGATCGCCGACGTGCCGGCGCATCGTGAAGAGGTCGAGCAGTGCCTGCGTCGGGTGCGCATGCGTGCCATCCCCCCCGTTGATGATCCCGGCAGCGGTATTGCGCGCCGCCAGGTAGGGCGCCCCGGACTTTGGGTGGCGCATCACCACGAGGTCGGCGCCAATTGCTTCCAGCGTCCGCACTGTGTCGATCAGGGTCTCACCTTTTTCGACCGAGCTTCCAGAGGCAGTGAGGTTCACGACGTCCGCCCCAAGCGCCTTGGCCGCCACTTCGAAACTTGCCCGCGTGCGTGTGCTTTGCTCATAGAAGAGCGTGATGACGGTGAACCCGCGCAGCGTCGCCACCTTGCCGACCGGGCGTGCGCGCACTTCGCGCATCGCCTCAGCGGTTTCCATGATGAGGTGGAGTTCGGCCTCGCTTAGCGTGTCGGTATCCAGCAGGTCCTTCCGCTTCCAGGCGGTCGCCTCGCCCGGGACAGCGGGAGCGTCCGGGTTGCGCAGTTCAAGCATGGGATGCCTCCTCGCCGAAGACGAAGACTCCGTCCAATCCGTCGACTTCGTGCAGCCGTACCTGCACTTTCTGGATGAGCGCCGTCGGGATGTTCTTCCCCACGAAGTCCGGGCGGATTGGCAGTTCGCGATGCCCGCGGTCGATTAGGACAGCCAGGCGTACCCGTGCCGGCCGCCCGTAGTCGAGCAGCGCATCGAGGGCCGCGCGGATGCTGCGGCCCGTGAACAACACGTCATCCACGAGGACGATGGTGTTGTCATCGATCGGCACCGGGATTTCGCTGGGCCGCACAGGTGGTGGCGCCGGGCGGCGGGTCACATCGTCACGGTAGAGGCCGATATCGAGCGCTCCGACCGGGACCGCCACGTTCTCAAACTCGCGGATGGCTTCGGCCAGGCGGCGGGCAAGCGTGTAACCGCGGGAGAGCAGTCCCACGAGGACGAGCCCGTCGGTGCCGCGGTTGTTCTCCACGATCTCGTGTGCCAGCCGGCGGACAGTGCGGGAGATCTCGTCTGGGCCGAGGTAAGGCGAGGCGGGAGAAGTCATGAAAAACGCCTCCCCCGGTTATCGGGACAGGCGCGCGGAAGGTGTTGCTTGCCGGCCATGCCGGCACCTCCTCCCTTGGCAGCCTCACGGGACCACCTTAAAGGGTTTCGATGAGCGTAGATCAGCCCGAGGCCGCGGGCAACGTAGTTAACCGTAACGCCGCCGCCGGTATACTCCCCGGTAAGTCGAACGTCCCTGCCGCGGGGTGTTGCGCCTTTCCGGAGCCATCGTTGAGTTCATCGCCGTCCAGCCGAGGTGGCCGCGAGGCCGACGTTCGCGAACGCATTTTCGCGAGCGCGCTTCACCACTTCTCCCGGAAGGGCTTCGCCGCGACTTCCCTCCGGGAAGTCTCCGAAGACGCCCAGACCACGAAGCCGATGATCTACTACTACTTCGGCTCGAAAGAAGGTCTCTACGCCAGCATCGTCCGCCAGATCCTCGAAGAGATGGCCGATGGCATCCGCTCGAACATGCCCGCCGAAGCGCCCGTCAGACAACAGGTGATGGCCTTCTCCCAGAGCTACCTGGAGCACTTCCTCCAGCAGGAGGAGATCATCGCGCTTGTCCTCCGCGAAGTGTTTGGCCTCGGCGGCGTTTCCATGGCCGAGTTCTCCCAGGGCCTCGGCGACCGCGTCCGCCAGCCGCTCGATGCGATCATCCTTCGCGGCATGGATACCGGGGTCTTCCGCCAGGACCACGTGCCCACCTGCTCCACCGCCGTGACCGGCATCCTCAACATGTTCATCCTCGTCCACGTCTTCGGGGGCGCCGAGATCGACCGCGATTCGCCCCTGAGGCAGGTCGGCTACTACATCGATGGGCTCTGCGCGCGCTGAGCGGTTTACCGCCCAACCCTCATCTTTTCGTCCCGGCTGCCGTTCTTACTCTGTAGGGGAGGAGCGTACGTGGCTGAGACCAAGCTCATCGACTACTACCAGGTCCTGAACCTGCCGACTCGCGCTGACCTCTCGGGCATCGAGACTGCCTACGCGCGCCTCTCGGACGACCTCATGAAGCAGTCAGAGGACGACGAGACCTACCGCGAAGCGATGCAGAAGCTGAACGAGGCCTACACCGTCCTCTCCAAGCCCGAACTCCGCCGCGATTACGACCGCGCCTTCTTCAAGGGCGAACTCGAACGGCTCGAGCGCGAAGCGCGCGCCGCGGCCCGCCGCAAGAACCTGGCCGGCAACGTCCTCGTCGGCGCCCTGGGGCTGGTGGTCGCCGTCCAGGCGGGCGCCCTGCTCTATCTCGGCGGCGATGCGGTAGCGGGGCTCCCGGGAGCGATCTTCGGAAAGTTCTTCTAAGACCGCCCACTCCCGGAATCAGCGTTCACTCACACCGGATGAGCAGTCGGTCCGGGACGCGCAGTTCGATGCTCGGCCCGTATTCGGGGGCCGCTGCGAGTTCGATGCGGGTGAACCGGCGAACCAGGCCGTTCAGCGCGGACTCCAGGATCGCGAGCGCGAGCGGTGCGCCCAGGCAGATGTGCTCACCCTGGCCGAACCCGAGCTGGCGCCGAGCATCCCGTTCGATGTCGATCTCGTCCGGCCGCGGGAACGCCGCCGGGTCGCGGTTCGCGGCGCCGACCATCGCCAGGACGGCATCGCCTCTCCGAACCCGTTTGCCGGCGAGTTCCGTGTCCACGGCCGCAAACCGCGGTGTGATGTGCGCCGGGCTGTCGTAGCGGAGCAGTTCATGCGTGGCGTTTCGCATCTGTCGCGGTTCCCGGCGCAGCCTCTCTTGCGTCTCGCCATCGGTCGCCAGTGCCGCAACGGCGTTCGCGATCGCCCCAGAAGTTGGGTCCGACCCCACCGTCGCGATGTGCGCCGCCACCGACAGGACCTCGTCGATCCCCATTCCGCCACCGTTTTCCCAGGAGCGGGCGAGGGCGCCGAGAACCGTCTCCCCGGAAGGCCCACCCGCAAGGTGAGGTTCCAGGATCGCTGCCGCCTCAGCTTGCGCCGACCGCGCTGCGGCCATCGTTGCCGGCACGGATCGGGGGTTCGAGCGAGCCACCTCGATAGTCGAGAGGAGTCGTTGAAGGTGGTTCGCTTCTGTTTCCGGGAAGCCCATCAGACCGAGCATGACGTGCTTCGGCAGGGGGTTCGCGAAGGTTTCCATGAGGTCGAACGCTTCGCCGGTGGGCAGTCGTTCGAGTAACCGCCCGACCGCCGACACGATGTCCGGCGTCACCTTCCGCACCGCGGCCGGCGCGAAGACCGGGTTCACGATCCGGCGCAGTTCCCGGTGGGCTTCGCCAGAGGTCGTCCCCAGCGTTGGCACGGTCCCGAGGGGCGCCGACGACCGGTGTGCAATGATCGCTTCCGCGCGGGCTCCCTCCGTCAGGGCCGGGTCGGTGGTGAAACGCCGGCCGTCGTGGAGCACCTCGGAGCACTCGGCGTAGCGCGTGGGCACCCATGCCTTGAGCCCTGCGCTCCAATGGACGGGGTCGTCTCTCCTCAACTGTGCCAGGGCGGGGTATGGGTTCGCCCGGTAACTCGGCCGGGTAGGGTCGAAGAATGCCATCGCCTCACCGGAGCGCCGCCCGTTTCCGCATCGGGGCTCTCGCTACACCGGGGTGACTCTACGCGGCGTGTCAACTGCTCCCCCGTAGACCCCTTCCGGCGGATCTCCGGTCAGGGCCTGACGTCCGGACCCGGTGGCGGAGGGTTGTGGTGGGCGCCCGGAATCCCGATGATTCCGGGGCACCGATTCGTGCCGCGAGTCTTCCGTGGTCTCCTTTGTCGACGTCATCAGCAGCGAGGATGCGCTGCGCGAAATCATTCCGCCCCCGCGTGGCTCAGGCGCGTGGGATAAGTCGCTCACGTTCATCGACCCACATGCCGCCGCATTCATCGCGAAGAGCCCCTTCGCGATGATCGCTACCACCAGCGCCGGCGGAAAATGGATATCTCGCCCAAGGGCGACCCGGCGGGCTTCATCCGTGTCCTCGATGAGCACACCCTTGCCATCCCTGACCGGCCCGGCAATGGCCGCGCGGATACGTTTCGGAACCTCCTGGAGAACCCGCGGGTTTCCGTCTACTTCCTCGTCCCCGGCCGCTCCGAAACGCTCCGCGTCAACGGCTTCGCCCGTCTCGTGAAGGACCGGTGGCTCCTCGAAGAAATGGCCGTGAAGGGCCACCCTGCCCAGCTCGCCATTGCCGTGACCGTCGAAGAAGCGTTCTTCCACTGCGCCAAGTGCGTCGTACGCTCGAACCTTTGGGACGCCGGCGCATGGGGCGATGCCTCCGAACTCGCATCCCTCGGGGCCGTCATGCGCGACCAGCTCAAGCTCCAGGTGCCGGCCGAGGCGATCGAAGCGGGCCTGCAGAAGGACATCGAAACCCGGCTGTACTGAGGATGAGGTGCGAGGCGAGGCCCCAGTAGGCAGCCCCTAACGCCGGAACTGCTTGCTCAGCCCCAGCCCCTGGTCCTGGTAGGAGGAGCCGGCGTTCACGCCGTACAAACGCTCCGGCACGGCCAGCATGCGTTCGTACATCAGCCGCCCAATGCGCTGGCCGTCCTTCAGCGCGTAAGGAATCTCGTGCGAACGCACCTCGAGGATGGCCCGCGTCCCCTGCAGTTCACCTGTGCCGTAACCGAATCCGGGGTCGAAAAACCCCGCGTAGTGCACGCGGAACTCGCCCATCGCCTGGTCGTACGGGAGCATTTCGGCCGCGTAGGTCGGAGGAACGCGCACGCGCTCCTTCGAGCCGAGGATGTAGAACGCGTCCGGAGTCAGGATGAGTTGCCGCGAAGGGCGCACGGCTTCCCAGAAGTCACCCGGGTCGTAGTAACCGATGCGGTCCAGGTCGATGACGGGCGTCTCGGTTCGCGCCTTCCAGCCGATTGTGGCATCGCCGCTCCGGCCCGAGAGGTCCACTGAGAACCAGATGCCGCTGTCGATGGTCGCCTTCATCGGCTCGCCGTTTTCATCGAAGACCAGCGCTTCGTCTTCGGCCGCCTTCCGGCTCGCGTGTGACGAGACGGAACGGCCGCGCACGAAGCGCAGCTGGTTCAGGCGGGTGCCGGTCTTCGCCCGCACATTGAATGTCTTCGGCGAGACCTCGGCGAAGAGCGGCCCAACGTAGCCGCGCTCGATGACGTCAAACTGGTCGGCACGGTCGCCGATCAGGCGCGCGAATACGTCGAGCCGGCCCGTCGTGCTCTTGGGGTTCGCTTTCGCAAGCAGGCCGGGGTTTGCCGAGAGGTCGAGCGTTTCCAGCAAGGGGATGATGTAGACGGCGCCTTTCTGGAGGACCGCGCCGCACTCCAGGTCGATGCGCTGGATCAGCAGGTCCTCGACCGCCTCGATCACCGTCGTCCCGCGCCCGGGGAGGAAGCTCGCCCGCACCTGGAGCGCGTAACTGGCAAGCCGAAGGTCGATGCTTGCAGGCTGGAGCTGAGCCTCGTCGATTCCATCTTCCGCAGCCAGGACGCCTTCGCGCACGAGCTCGCGCAGGTGCTCGAAGGGCAGAACGCCGCGGTCGTGCGCGCGCAGTTCGCGCCCGGATTCCGGGAAGAGACGGGGGCCCGAAGGCGAAGTCATGGTCGGCGCAGTCTACGCACGAGCGCCGCCAGCTTCATCCCGCCGCGTCGCCCTGCGTCATCTCCAGCAGCTTCTGCGCCTGCTCTTCGGCGTACGGCGTGATCGTCCCCACCATGTCCACCCGGCTGTCGAGGCGCTTCTGGAGCCCGCTCATCAGCCCGAGCACGCGGAAGATCAGGAGGATGTCGCCGGGAATTTCCGTCACCGGGTTCGCCTGCAGGATGCGCGAGAGCCGTTCGTTCACTTCGGGCATTACGTCCGCATCGACGTACGGCTTGTTGTCCATGCCTCCGTAGTCGAAGAACGACTGGCCCAGCGCCACCAACGATTCCGGGTCGTCGCTCTTCGTCTTGAAGCCGATAGCCCGGAAGGCGCTCACCATTCGCTCATTATCCTGTGCGATGAGGGCGGTGATCAGCTTCGCGTAGTTCAACCGGAAAGACTCCGGCAGCTCCTTCGAAAGCCCGAAGTCCAGGAAGACGACCACGGGCCCGGGCAGCACGAACAAGTTCCCGGGGTGCGGGTCGGCATGGAAGAAGCCATGCACCAGGATCTGCTCGCAGTACGCCTCGGTCATGATCAGGGCGACCTGGTTCGGGTCGATCCCCTCGGCCAGCAGCGCCTCGATGTCGGAGATCTTCGTCGCCTCGATGAACTCGGTGGTGAGCACTCGCCGGCGTGTCTCCGCCCAGTGCACCTTCGGGATACGGATGTCGTGGCGGTGGGCCAGGTCCTTCGCTACCCGCTCGGAGCTTCGTCCCTCAAGCTCGAAATCGAGTTCGCGCGGCATGTCCTTGTTCAGTTCCCTCATCATGATGCGGAAGTCGAAGTTCTTCTCGATGCGCGCGAGGATCTTCACGAGGATCGCGATGTTCCGGAGGTCCGTCTCGAGGATGCGATCGATCCCCGGATACTGCACCTTCACCGCGACATCGTGGCCGTCTTTCGTGCGTGCCCGGTGGACCTGCGCCAGCGAAGCGGATGCGATCGGGGCCCGCGTGAACCCGTCGAAGAGCTCGTCAGGGTGCTTGCCGAACTCGCGCCGCATCACCGCCACCACCTGGGAGTACGGCCTTGCCGGGACGCTGTCCTGAAGGCGGCTGAGCACCGCGATGTACTCCGTCGGCGCAACGTCCGCGCGCGAGCTGATGAACTGGCAGGTCTTGATCAGCATTCCCTCGAGCCGTGTCGCCAGGCCGTAGATCCGCTCCGCGTTCTTCGTGTGTGCCTGCGAAAGGCGCCTCTCGCGCTGGGCGGGAGTCAGCTTCTTGTTTCGCTGGATGCGCTTGTACGTGAGGTAGATGACGAGGAAGGTCCATCCCACGTCGAGGAAGCGCTTGATGCGCTGGTGAGGAGGGAGGGGTTTGGACCCGGTCAGTGACTTGGCCATGGACTGCGATCGTAGCCCGAACGTGGTTCAGGTGCGAAGAAGCCGGGCCGTACCGGCCCGGCTTCTCGTTTCATCGTTGAGTGGCGCGCCTATGCCTTGCGAGAGATGCCGTCGACCTTCCAGGCGCCCGCCACATCCTTCCACCGCGTCGCGACCGTGACGGTCTCCGCGTTGCCTTCAGAGCCCATGACGAGGTCGACGAGGTGGTCTTCGCCTTCTACAGCGCCCATTTCGATCTTGAGCGTCGGGGCGCCGCTCGGTTGAGGGCCGCCCGCCATCTGGGATTGGAGGGCCATAGCCTGGCCCATGCCGTTCGGGGTAAAGGCCATCATGAGGCCGGCGAGGTTCTGATTCATCAGGTCCTTCCCGAACTGTTCCGCGCTGTCCTTGAGTTCCGCCATTTCGTGACTTCTCCTTGATGTCCGCGGTGGGTGTAGTCCACGGGCGAGGATAGGGTAGGGTGCCGCGGGGGCGTGTCAAGTTAAGGCGGTGGCCCCAGTCTCTACAGGCGCGCGACCCGATCCGCTGCCGCCAGCAGTTCGCGCGCCATCGGCTGGTAATCCATCGTCGCGCAAACCAGGCCCGTCGATAGCCGTTCGACGACCGCCCACTCCCAGATCGCCGTTTCATCGCAGCCGGTGCGCCCGGCAAGCCAGCGGGCACGTGATCGAGGGTTTGGGTCACCGACTAGCACCGGGTCTTCGCGGATGATCACCCCGAGGTCGTACTCCGCCTCCGCGAGCAACCCGTCAGGATCGACGAGTTTGTAGCCGTCGTCGGCCTGGAGCGTGTTCCACTCGTGGATATCCCCGTGAACGAGGACCGCGCGTGCGTCGTCGTGCGCGGCGATGCGGCGCTCAACGCACTCCAGTGCATAGTCCACGGCCCGTTTCGAACAGGGGTGCCCCAGACGCTCCCACGACGCGACGATGAATTCGGCGAGCCAGCGTCCTTTCTCCGGGCCTGTCGGCAGGCCGCAATCCGGCGCCGGCCGCCAGAGGCGCATCGCAAAGCACTTCCAGGCGCTTGGGAGCCGGGAGACCGCTCTCGGAAAGCGGAGGGCCCAGCCGTTCGAGGAGCAGCGCCCCTCGCGTGATGTCGGCGCGGAACAGGCGGGCACAACCAATCCCGTCGGCGATCCGCAGGGCGGTGATCTCGTTCCTTGCGGTGTCGTCGTCGCGCGGGAGGAGCAGCTTCAGGACTGCCCTCGTCCGATCTTCAAGGGTGGCTTCGGCAACGAACGCCTCGCTCCCTCCGGAAAACACGCGCCCGACCTCGATCGACCAGCCGCGCTCGATTGCTTCGACGAGCGCCGGCAGTCCTTCGAGCCAGGCCTCGGCTCCCGCCGCGATGGCTCTCTTCCGGACGTTCTCGGGGACCTCGCGGTCCATCGTCAGGGCACCCCGCAGAAGTCGCTCGCCGTGGCCACGCGGACCATGTCTCAGCGTTCTTCCGGCAGGAACTGGCGGAATTGCGGCAGCAGGTTCGGCCCTTGCCTCAGGTGGTGGCCGCCGTCAGTCGGCAGCACCAGGCCCGTCACCCACGCCGCCTCGTCGCTGAGCAGGAACGCCACCGAGTTCGCGATGTCCTCGGTCGTCCCGAGGCGCGAGACGGGCATGCGGTTGAGGTATTCCTGGACGGTGGTTTCGTTCCCGACGAGTCCGGCCGCGAGGTCCGTTGGCACGAGCCCCGGAGCCACCGCGTTCACCCGGATCCCGTGTTCGCCCAGGTCGTCGGCCGCGCACTTTGTCAGCATGTTCAGTCCCGCTTTCGAGACGCAGTAGGCCGTCATCCAGTGGTGCGTGTGCGAACCCGCGATCGAACTGATGCTGACAATGCTCCCACCGCCCGAAGTCTTCATCAGCTTCGCTTCCGCCCGGATGCACCGGTATGCCCCGGTAAGGTTCGTCTGGAGAGTCCGTTCGAAATCCTCGACCGGTCCGTTGAGGACGCTCCCGATGCCCCCGGTGCCGGCCGCGTTGACGGCGAGGTGGAGCGCCCCGTGTCTCTGGCGCACCGTCTCGATAGCGGCCTCGACATCGGCGTCCCTCGCCACATCACACTGGACGAAGCTTGCCGCGCCCCCGAGCAATTCGGCCGCGGACTGGAGCGGGGCCTCCCGCCGTCCGGCGATGACAACCTTCCCACCGCCTTCGACGATCGCCGCGGCACAGGCGAATCCGATGCCGGTCCCGCCGCCCGTGACGAATCCCACCTTCCCGACGAACCTTCCCATGGTTGGGTCTCCTCCTTCCGCTCTAGTAGCCCCGGCTGTCCCAAAGCAGGTCGCCCTTGCCCGAGAGCTTCGCCTGGTAGCGCGAGGCTACGAACAGCAGGTCGCTCAGCCGGTTGAGGTACGCAATCACGTTCGGACCCACCGGTTCTTCCCGGGAAAGCGCGATGGTGCAGCGCTCCGCCCGCCTGCAGACCGTGCGCGCGACGTGGAGCTGGGCGGCGGCCATGTCGCCGCCCGGCAGGATGAAGCTCTTCAGTGGCTCCAGCTGCTCGTTCCATCCATCCATCCACGTTTCCAGGTCGGTCACGTGGTGCTCTTCGATCCCGGGCACGGCGAACCGCGTCTTGTCCTCTTCCGTGATGCAAAGGTCGGACCCGAGGTTGAACAGAACCTGCTGGATGACGAAGAACGTCGCCTGCATCGACTGGTGCAGCCCGGCGGCCACGGCCACACCGATCGTCGAGTTCAACTCGTCGACGGTGCCGTAGGCCTCGATGCGCAGGCTGTCCTTTCTCACTCGCTGGCCGCCGCCGAGCGCCGTCGTACCGTCATCGCCGGCACGGGTGTAGACGCGGTTGATGTGGACCATGCGGGTATCGTGCCTCAGCGCCGCGACGAGGCGCGGGCGGCGCCCGCGGCCCGCGGGGGCGGGGGGGGGGGGGGGGGGGGGGGGGGGGGGGGGGGGGGGGGGGGGGGGGGGGGGGGGGGGGGGGGGGGGGGGGGGGGGGGGGGGGGGGGGGGGGGGGGGGGGGGGGGGGGGGGGGGGGGGGGGGGGGGGGGGGGGGGGGGGGGGGGGGGGGGGGGGGGGGGGGGGGGGGGGGGGGGGGGGGGGGGGGGGGGGGGGGGGGGGGGGGGGGGGGGGGGGGGGGGGGGGGGGGGGGGGGGGGGGGGGGGGGGGGGGGGGGGGGGGGGGGGGGGGGGGGGGGGGGGGGGGGAATGGCCGTACCAACCGCCCCCGAGGGACCCCGATGTCTAACGAAGTCCAGCGCTGCAGCCGGTGCCACGCGGCGTGCTCTTCCCCCTACCTCATGGCCGGCCGCAAGTTCTGCTGCCAGAGTTGCTCCGTCGGGTCCGCCTGCGAACACCAGGGCATCCACCGCGCCACGAATGTCCGGCGGTACGACACCAACTTCGACCGCTTTCGCCAGGTCGCCCGCGAAAGCAACCCCTACGAAGTCGGCAAGGCGCCCCACGCCGGCTGATCCAAAAGTTTACGAATCCCGTCGTCATAAGAATCCCCGCTCCAATGCGCCTGCTGCCTATAGTCCGGCCGAGGGTTCGGCGCCTCTCCCAGGACAGGTGCTCGACCCGCCGGCCTACCGACTGGGTGGAGGAGGCGCGCCCGCCCGCGTCCTTCAGACACCCGGCGCCGACCCTCATTTTTCTCCTCTGATAACCCGGTTGGGCCGTTCGTCAAAGCTGGAACGGCCGAACGGCTCTTGCCAGGCGACGTGCTGGCCGGTGGGCATCGTTCGCGTCATGACTCGATGAAGACAACAACCACGAAGACAACAACCACGCTCAAGACCCACCGCCTGCAGTTACGGCCCATGCAGGCCGACGACTTCGACGCGCTACACGAGATCTTCAGCGATCCCCGGGTGATGGCCTCCTTCGACAGCGAGCCGCTCACGCCGGCGCAGATGCAACGATGGCTGCAGCGCAACCTGGACCACCAGTCGCAGTTCGGCTACGGCCTGTTCTCCGTCGTCGAGACGGCCAGCGGCCGCCTGGTTGGCGACTGCGGGCTGGAGCGGATGGAGATCGAGGGCCAGACCGTGGCCGAACTCGGCTATGACTTCCGTAGCGACGTGTGGGACCAGGGCTTCGCCACCGAAGCAGCAGCCGCGGTGCGCGATTACGCCTTCGAGGTCTTGTGCTTGCCGCGGCTGGTCAGCCTGATGCGCGTCGGCAACGTCGCCTCTCAGCGAGTGGCCGAAAAGGTCGGCATGCGGCGGGAGGCCGAGTTCGAGCGTTATGGCGCCCGCTACTTCCGCTACGGCATCGAGGCGCCGGCAGCCTGAATCAGGCGCGCCGCACGCACTGGCTCGCCTTCACCGCACAACCGAAGGCTCCACGGCCCCGTGCCTGGAGGACCGAAACCTGGGCGAGAATGGTGCTCCGACCGCGCCGCTCGGCTAGGATGCTGTGATGCCCCTCGACTCGCGTTACGAAGTGAACAAACCCGATGTCGTCGATGAGAGCGTCGATGGCGAAGTGCTGATCGTCCACCTTGGCACCGGCGCCTACTACAGCTCCCGCGGTGTCGGCGACGCCGCGTGGCAACTCATCGCCGCCGGCTCCACCGCTCTCGAGACGTCCGGCTTGCTCCAGGCCGCTAGGCCCGCCGTCGCGGACTTCGTGGAACACCTCCTCGCCGAAGGCCTCATCCGCCCGCGGACGAAGCCCGTCGAACCGCCGCCGTTCGTGACCGTGGTCCCGGGAGAGCCGGTGCTCGAAAAATACACCGATATGCAGGAACTCCTCCTCCTCGACCCCATCCACGATGTCGAAGAGGCCGGTTGGCCGAAGGCGAAGCCCGGCGCCGCGGCGGAGTGATGCCGTGAAAGGCCAGCCGTCGCCGTTTCCGGGCGATCCCTATCCGGTCTTTGGGGAAGCTTTCGAGCGAGCTGCCGCGGCGGCGGGCGGGATTGTGCCCATGCCCGTTGTCCTTGGTGGCGTGCGCCTGCTCTTCGAATTTGCCGGTTCGGCCCTCTTGCCGCGCCTCGGCGCACCGTTCGAACACCTCCGCACCGCCGGTCGCCCTGCCGCCATCACGGTGCGCGCCTGGGACAGCGAGTCGACAGGCATCGGCCTCCCGAAGGAACTCCCCACGCCGGGCACGGTCTACGCCCAGAGCCTCCCGGCCATGAGTGAAGGGGGCGGCCAACGCTGGACCTACTTTCGCCCCGATCCCGGCCTGACGGTGTTCGACTCGCGAACTCAGGCCGGGATCTACTGGGTCCCGGCCGCCTCCAGCCTGACATACGGCGATATCGCGGGCGGCTTCCGCGCGATCATCGCCTGGGCGATGGCCGAGCGCGGCATGGTCTTCCTCCATTCGGCCGCGGTCGCATGGGCCGGTCACGCTGCGCTCATCGTCGGTGCCAGCGGTTCCGGTAAGTCCAGCACGGCTCTTTCCTGCCTCCTCGCAGGGCTGGAGTACCTCGGCGACGATCACTGCTTGCTCGAACTCGGTGATGAGCCGCGGGTGCACTCGGTCTACGCGGCCGCCAAGCTCCATGACGCCCAACTCGCGCGCTTCCCCGAACTCGACGCCTTCGTCGTGAACCGGGATCGCGTGGCGCCCGAGAAGGGAGTGGCCATCCTCTACCCCGCCTTTCGAGACCTGCTTCCAATGAGCCGCACACTCTCGGCGGTGTTCGTGCCGCGAATAACCGGCGAGAAGCGGACGGTCATAGCCCCGGCTGGCCCGGCAGCTGCCCTGGCGGCCCTCGCCCCCAGTACCCTCCTCCAGATGGCCTCGGCGGACCGCGGAGGGCTGGCAAAGATGGGCCGGCTCGTTCGCCAAATCCCATGCTTCTCGCTTCAACTGGGGACGGAGCGACGCGAAATAGCGGAGACTATTAGGGACTTCCTTGCCGAGAGGTCGACCGCCCTCGAATGAACCCCCTCGTCTCCGTCATCATCCCGGTGCACAACGGAGCGCACTTCCTGCCCGATTCGCTCGCGTCCGTCTTCGACCAGGAGTACCGCCCGATCGAGGTCATCGTCGCTGACGACGGGTCGACCGATGGCTCCGCTGAGGTGGCCGAGTCGTTCCCTGGCGTCCGCTGCCTGCGCCTGGAAAAAGGGGGCGTCTCTCGCGCCAGGAACCTGGCGGTGGCAGCTTCCGCGGGCGAGTGGCTCGCCTTCCTCGATGCGGATGACCGCTGGTTCCCGCGGAAGCTTACTGAACAGGTCGCGCTCGGCGAGGCCCGTCCCGATGCGGGGCTCGTGCTTTGTCGCGAAGTGCACCGCTTCTCAGTCGACATCCCAGAATGGTTTCACGGTCCGACCGATGGGTCGGTGGTCACCGCGTACGAGCCTTCCGCCTGGCTCGTGCGCCGGGCCGTCTTCGAACGGGTCGGCGGGTTCGACGAAGCGCGTTCCCTCGGCGAGGACACCCAATGGCTGTCACGCGCCTGGGACCTTGGGATCAGCCATCTGGTGGCCGAGGAAATAGGCCTCGAGCGCCACATCCATGGCGCCAACGCAACCGGCCTGATCCAGAACAGGCGCGTGGTATTCGACATCCTCCGCGAGTCAGTTGAGCGCAAGCGCGCCCGCGGAGCGGTCGAATGACTGGCGAGAAAGTCTCGGTTGTCATTCCCGCCTATAACGCCGCCCGTTTTCTCGCTGAGGCCATCGAGAGCGTGCTCGCCCAGACAGTTGCCCCAGCGGAAGTGATCGTGGTCGACGATGGCTCGACCGACCAGACCGATCGGATCGCGATGGGCTTCTCCGAAGTGCGACTGATCTCACTGGCACACTCCGGGGTCTCGGTCGCCCGGAATCATGGGGTCGGCGCGGCAACGGGGTCGTTCATCGCATTCCTCGATGCCGATGACACCTGGCGCCCAGACAAACTGGATCGCCAATTGAGCCTGGCCAGGTCCAGCCCGGAGGTTGGTGTGGTGATGGCCCGCCAGGCTTACCGGTTCGAAGGGCTTGTTCCGGCATGGTTCCGAGGCCCGACGGATGGGTCGTCGGAGCCGGGATACATGCCTTCCAACTGGCTCGTGCGAAGGCGTTCGTGGGAAGTTGTCGGTGGATTCGACGAGCGCATGTCGCACAGTGAGGACACCGACTGGCTTGCCCGCGCGGTTGACGTGGGAGTGGCCGTGGCGATGGTAGACGAGCCACTTGTAACGCACAGGATTCACGATTCGAACGCCAGCGGGCTCCCGCGCGAAGTACGGCAGGGCGTGCTTCGCGCGCTGCGAGACTCTGTCCACCGAAAGCAGGGTGCTCCGTGAGCGAGACCGTCTCGGTCGTCATTCCCGCCTACAACGCCGCGCGATTTCTCGCTGAGGCCATAGAGAGCGTATTCGCCCAGACGGTCGCCCCAGGCGAGGTCATCGTGGTCGACGATGGTTCGACCGACGAAACCGCAGCACTCGCCCTGCAGTACCCCGACGTAGCACTCCTGCAGCGAGAGAACGGCGGTATCGGTGCGGCCCGCAACGCCGGCATCGCTGCCGCCCGCGGTGGATTTCTCGCCTTCCTCGACGCCGATGACATTTGGCCCGCGGGCCGACTGGCTGCCTTGCTCGCCCGGTCCGCTGAAACCGGCGCCGACGTGGTCTTCGGCCAGGTCATCGAGTTTGGCGAACGCACCGGAGAACGAGAGCCGACGCCAGGCTTCGTGGCCAGTTCCGGCCTGTTCCGCAGGGCCGGCTTCGATCGCGTCGGCCCTTTCCGCGAAGACACAAGGGTGGGCGAGTTCATCGACTGGTGGGCCCGCGCGCAGGAAGCGGGCCTGCGTGTCGAGACGATCCCCGACGTGACCCTGCGGCGGCGCATCCACACGTCCAACACCGGCATCACGGAGTCAGGCTCGCGAGTGGACTACGCCCGCGTGCTCCGCGCAGCCCTTGAAAGGCGACGCGGCTCGTGAAGCTGCGCGAGCCGACGCCAACGCAGCGGGCGGCGCTCGGCGCGGCGCTGCTCCCCGCGCCCGCCGCATTTGAAGCGTGGCGGCGGCTCCAGGATCTCACCGGCAGCCTGGACGCGATGGACGCCGCCACCTTCCGCAGCCTGCCCATGGTCTACCGGAACCTCAAGGATGCTGGCCTGGGTGAGGACGAACTCGGCCAGTTGAAGGGGATCTATCGTCAGGCGTGGTACCGCAACCGCCTCGCGGTCAGCGCAGCGTTGCGCGCGGTAGCGACGCTTCGCGCAGCCGGTGTGGAGCCTATCGCGCTCAAAGGCCTCGGGCTGATCGCCACCGCCTACCCCGAACCGCACTCCGCCCGATGCACGACGTCGATCTGCTCATCCGTCCGCCGGGCTTCATGAAGGCTGCCGGCGCGCTCCTCAATGCCGGATGGCAACCCCTGCGCGGAGACCGAGAAGACTACTTTCGCCGGGTCAGGGTTTTCCACGCGCTGCCCCTGGCCAGCCCCGACAGCGTCGAAGTCGACCTTCACCGTTACATGCTCGAAGAGAACTGCTGGCCGGACGTCGATGCCAGTCTCTTCGAGCAGCTCGCGAACCGGAAGACCACGTCATCAACGCCTGTGTCCACGGGACCCGTTGGGACCCGGTGCCTTCGTTACGCTGGGTCGTCGACACCGTGGTCGTCGTGCGCGCGGCGGGACGCGCTTTCGACTGGGAGTACCTGGTCCACCAGTCAGTCCGGCGCCGGGTCACTTTGTCGATGGCCGCGGCGCTCGAGGTTCGCCGCTGACTACGAACCTTCGATCCCCCGGACCAACAATCGAGGAACTCCGGATAGTGCCGGCGGGCCGCCTCCAGCGCCTCGACTTCCGTGCGCAGCAAGGGGCAGATAGCGCCGGCTTCCAGGTCCTCCGGTACTTAACCCGGTACGCTCGTCTCACTTCCCGCCGGAGCCTGTACCGAAAGGCCGCCGACTTTCCGACATACCTCGAATGCATGTGGGAACTGGATCGCCCCCGGCAGGTCCCGCTCGAAGGACTTCGACGTGTATTCAGGCGCCTTCGCGGCGGTCAGCCGGGACGGGGTCCCCAACGGATGGCCGTGGGGCCCCCGCCCTGAGCCGTCCTCCGAGCTCTCCCGAGAGCGCCCTGCGAAACCGTTCTTCGAGCGCGTCCCAGGTGTTGGCCTCAGCCGTTGCGCGCGCTGCCCGGCCGATTCTCTCGCGCAACGCACCGTCGGCCGCCAGCCGGGCGAGTAGCGCGGCTATCGCTTCGGCGTCGCCGGGCGCCACGAGGAACCCGTTGTCTCCGCTCCGGATGAGGTGATCGTATCCAGACGCATGCGTCGTGATGACGGGCAGCCCACAAGCCATCCCTTCGAGCACGGCCCTCGGCATGGAATCGCCCAGGGTGGGCAAGACCAGGACATCAGCTGCCTGGAGTTCCGAGACCACGTGTGCATGGGAAGTGCCACCGGCCAGGTCGAGATTCGCGCATGACCTGGCGAGGAGCGGGGCCCGTTCGGCTTCCCAGCCAAGGACACGGAAGCGCTCGAGCGAGTCGCGGGCCAATCCGGCCGCCCTGTTCGCTGCAGTCAGGCCCTTTCCGTGCGCAATTCGGGAGACCTGGATGGCCCGGAGCCGCCGCGCCGAGAGGTCGCGAATCGCCGGCGGGACGAAAGTTCCGGGATCGACTCCCTGTCCGATCTCCAGGATCGGCGTCCCGGGCTTCACCATCGCGCGAACGGTGTCGCCCATCCGCGGCGACTCGACGATGACCGCCCTTGCGATGGCGATGTCGCCGGCATCATCGCGGGCTGCCCGAGAAGGCAGCTCCCTCAGGATTTCGTCCCGCCAGGCGCCAGGAGGGGCTTCCTCGGCGAGTGCTGAAAGCGATTCGTTGAGTCCCCAGACGTCGGAATTGGCTATCAGCCAGATGCTGGTCCCGCTCGCCGCGGCCTCGCCGAACGCCGCGCGATGGAAGTTCTGGAGGACGAGCAGCGTATCGGTTGGGTTTCGCTCAAGCCTCCGGCGGAGTGAGCGGTCCATGGCCCGCACCCGCCAACGGACCAGACTGGCGATTCGGATCCTCTCCTGCCGATTCCCGGCGAGGCGGAAGGCTATGGCGCAAGCGATCTCCTGTAGGAGGGCGCCAGACGTCGCTCTCGGCTGCTGAGCCCACTGCCGTAACGGCCTCCGAAAGGGCTTTCCCAGCGGCCCGAACTTAGTCAGCACGCCGTCCACACCAGACGAATCGAAGGGCACCAGGAACTCAGACAGGAGACCTTCATCCTGGAGTACCGAGGCCATACGCCGGGTCGCTTCGTGTGTGGTAGACATGGCCACCAGGACCCGTTCGCTTCCGTCTGGCACTTCTGCGCCTCCAGGTGGTACCGGGGGAGGGATTCGAACCCACACGCCTTGCGGCCGCCGGGTTTAAGCCAGCTGCGTCTGCCATTCCGCCACCCCGGCCCGGTGAGAAGCCTACCTGAGCCGTGCCTCCGCCGGGAACTCCCTACCGTCGCCGGCAGTCCCGGCAGCGCCCGTAGAGCTCAAGGCTGTGGCCCTGCAGGGCGAACCCGTGGGTGCTCGCCTGTTCCTGGATCCGGGTGTCGATCTCCAGGTCGCTGAACTCCGCGACGGCGCCGCATGTCCGGCAGACCAGGTGATGATGGTGTCCGCCTTCCGAGAGTTGATAGCGGGCCGTCCCGTCCTCAAGCGGTACGCGGCAGACCAGTTCGAGTTCTTGCAAGAGCTTGATCGTCCGAAACACCGTCGCCCGGCCAACCGATGGGAGTTCGGCCAGGAGGTCCTCGATCGTGAATGGCCCCGGGGCGTTCTGGATGGCGGAGAGCACCGCCCGCCGCGGCGCCGTCGAGCGAAAACCGATCGTTTCCAGGCGCTGCGTTGCCGCCTCGGCGAAGCTCACGCCCTCATAGTAACAAAGTGCCTCACGCGCTAAGCGAGAGACATCCGCCGGCCGATGATCTCGGTACTACTTGGAGGAACCCATGGCTGAAGTCGCAGTCCTGCGCCCGCCCAGGCAACTCGTCTTGTTCCGCGTCGGCGAAACGCACTACGGCCTCGATATCGAGTCGGTCGACGAAATCTTGCCGATCCTTCCCGTGACCGCCGCTCCCGGCGCGCCCGGGGGTGTCCTGGGTTTCGCCGATGTCCGCAAGCACGTGGTGCCGGTGTTCGACCTGCACTGGAAGTTCGGCGTCCCGGTCCCCGAGTCCAATCCCGAGGCGCGGTTCATCCTCGTGGAGTCCGCTGAAGGGCCGGTGGCCTTGCTCGTCGATGCCGTCGAAGAGGTAGTCACCGTCTCACGCGAGGACTTTCAGCCGGTCGCGGCGCCCGGGAAGACCTCGGAACTGGCGTACCTCAACGGCGTCCTCCGTCGCGGCGACAGGCTCACGCTCTGGGTCGACCACAGGCGGCTCGTGCCCGAGACGGGGCTGGCCGCGGCCTGACGCTCAGACCGACCACCGGCCCTCAGCGTATGCAGCCTGGCCGGCTTCCTCCAGGACATCGAGCTGTCCCTGGATCGTCGCGACGATCTGCCAGAACCGCCGTCGGAGGGCGCGCGGGTACATCCGCTCGGCCAGCTCATAGAGCGTGATCGCTCCATCCTGGCGCAGTTCCTCGACCAACCGCGCCGAACGCTGTTCGGCCTGCTCGAGGTTGGCGCGAATGACCTCGTCGACATTCGCAAATGGCTCGCCATGGCCCGGGAAGCAGTGCGCGTTCCCCGGTAACTCCGCTCGCAAGGTCCGCAGCGATTCGAGGAAGCGCGGCAGGCTCGCGAACCGCGCACCCGCGTGGAACTGGATCGCCGGCGTCGGTGTGATCTCCGGGAGGAGTTGGTCGCCGGAGAACAGCCGCCCCTCGTCCGCCTGGATGACAACGAGGTTCCCGGGCGTATGCCCGGGACTTGGCAGCGCGGTCAGACCGCAGGCCAAACTCGTCGGCTCAGTGATGGTCCTCAGCGGCTCAAACGGCTCGTACCGAAGGGCGGTCGGCCAGCGGCCGTCGCGTGCGTCGATGTACGCCTTCGATGTACGCATCTCGGAGGCCCAGCGGCGCCGCGCATCCAACGCGGCAATCGCCTCCGCTTTGATGGCCTCCGGCGCGCCGATGTGCTCGAGGTACGCCGCCATCAGGTCGATGTCGCGGTCGCTCTGTCCCATCGTCTGCGGCATGTCGTCCCGCCCCAGGAGGACGGCGCAACCGCGTTCCTGCCACCACTTTCCCAGTCCCGCGTGGTCCAGGTGGCCGTGCGTTGCAACGACGATGTCGGGTGCTCGGCCGCGAAGCGCATCGCTGATCGCTTCGCGGGCGCCGCGGTAGTCCGGGCCAGTGTCGATGACGACCAGCGAACTCCCGTCACTCACGAAGTAGACGTTGTTGTAGGCGAGTTCGACCCGTTCGACGGTGGTCATCGGGGCGAGTGTACGGAGGCAGCGCCGTTCACCCTAGCTCGCGCTGTCCGGCTCCCTACCGGTACCATCCGCCGGTGACAATCGCCGACCGCCTCTCCATCGAAGACGTCGCCCTCATCAAATCCACGGCTGAACGACTCCAGGCGAGCGTCGAAGCTGTGATCGTTGGCAAGCCCGATGTCGTCAGGCTCGCCCTCGTTGCCCTTCTCTGCGAAGGCCACATCCTGCTCGAAGACGTCCCGGGCCTGGGGAAGACTACCCTCGCCAAGTCTATCGCCAGGTCCCTCGGCTGCACGTTCAAGCGCATCCAGTTCACGCCCGACCTCATGCCGTCCGACATCACCGGCATCAACTACTACAACCAGAAGTTGGGCGAGTTCGTATTTCGCGAAGGCCCACTCATCGCCCAGGTCGTGCTCGCCGATGAGATCAACCGCGCCACCCCACGCACCCAGGCGGCGCTCCTCGAAGCCATGGAAGAGCACCAGCTCACCGTTGAGGGAGTCACCACCATGCTCCCGAGCCCGTTCCTCGTCGTCGCGACGCAGAACCCGGTCGAACTCGAAGGGACCTTTCCGCTTCCCGAGGCCCAGCTGGACCGTTTCCTCGTCCGGCTCAAGCTCGGGTACCCCGGAGAGGATGAGGAGGACGAGATCCTGCGCCGTTTCGAAGGCGAGAACCCGATGGATACCCTCAAGCCGGTCATCACCGGCGAGGAACTGACGCGCCTGGCGCACGCCCTCCGCCACCTGCACGTTGAACCCGCCGTCCGCCGCTACGCTGTCCGCATCGTCCAGGCCACGCGCGAAGACCCCGCCTTCGAACTCGGCGCCAGCCCGCGCGGCAGCCTTGCGTTGTTCCGAACCGCTCGTGCCCTCGCCGCCGTCTCCGGCCGTGACTACGTCCTTCCCGATGACGTCAAGACCATGGCTCCTTACGTCCTTCCCCACCGTCTCATCCTCTCCACCCAGGCGCGCCTGCGGGGACGCAACGCCGATGAAGTGCTCGCCGAAGTCCTTCAGCGCGTCCCCGTCCCGATCGAGGGGTAGCGATGCCCTTTCGCGACGCCTGGCTCGCGGTCGGCATCCTCCTCATCTTCGTGGGGTTTGGGGCCTCCGAGTCCTCGATCGGGTTGATTGGGACAGTCATCGTGGTCCTCGGCGCGGTCGCCCGGTATTGGAGCAAACACCTCTTCGACCGCGTCACGCTCACGCGTCACCCGAGCGAACGCCGGGCCTTCATCGGCGAAGAGATCGGCCTCGATATCGAACTGACCAACAAGAAGCCGCTCCCGCTCCCATGGTACGAGTGGCGGTTCGCCCTCGGCGAAGCGCTCCCCGTCGAGGGAGAAACGCTTGGGGCGGCGGCCGTCCCCGGCCTCAAGTGGCTGCATCGCCGTGGTTCCCTTGGCTGGTACCAGCAACATCGCTGGCACTTCACCCTCCGGCCAACCGAACGCGGCTACCACGCCTTCGGGCCTGGCACGGTCAAGTCCGCCGACCTCCTGGGCGCATTTCCGCGCACCATGGATGATGGCCGGCGCGAGAGCATCACCGTCTTTCCACGGGTCCTGCCGATGGCCGATCTCGGCCTGCCATCCGACCGCCCTTTCGGAGAGCGCAAAGGCGGTAACCGCGTCTTCGAAGACCCGCTCCGCATCGCCGGGCTCCGCGAGTACCGCCCCGGAGACCCGCTCCGCCGGATCGATTGGAAAGCCACCGCCCGCTCCGGAGACCTCCGGTCCCGCGTCTACGAACCATCCGCAACCCAGCAGATCTACCTGCTCGTGAACATCGACACGATGGAGCACTCCTGGGAGGGCTACCTCAAGGAGGAGCTCGAACGCATCGTCTCGGTCACCGCCTCCGTGGCAGCCTGGGCGGCCGGGGCGCGCTACGCCGTCGGTATCCTCGCAAATGGCGCCTTCCCCGATGCCGACCGGCCGATCCGGCTCCCTCCGTCCCGTTCCCGCGACCAGATCACCCGCATCCTCGAATCACTCGCCGTCATCCAGCCGCTCACCATGGGCGACCTCGCCGGCGCAATCCAGCGGGAGAGCGGCAAGCTCCCGGCGGGTTCGACCCTCGTCGTCATTGCCTCGCTCATGCCGCCCGCGCTGGCAGGCGTCCTCGCGCGCCTGCGTGACGAGGGGCATCACCTCTTCGTCATCGCCACCTCGGACCGGGTGCGTGCCCAGCTCCCGACCGGGATCGCCATGCGCGAGGTCGGTGGGGCCTTCGAACGTGAGGGGGTGTTCAATTGATCGCCGGCCTCGCCATCCTCGCCTCTCTCCTCGCCGATGCCTTCATCTTCGCGACGATCGCCGAACTCATCGCCGCGGGGTATGCGCCTTCGGACCCGGACGCCTTCGGTGCATGGTCATTCTGCATCGTCGCCGTCGCGGGTTACGGCCTGCCACGGCTCGTGGAAGGCTTCGAGCTAACCAGCCGCAAGGCCTACATCCTGACGGCGCTGGGCGGCCTCGGTCTCATCTACTTGCTCGTGCGGGTCCAATCGGCCGGCGACGTGGCTGTCTGGGACTTCGCGTGGGCCGGCAACTTCCTTACGGAGACATCGCAAACGACGGAGCAAGGCGGCCACGCGCTTACGGGCTCTATCCTCCTCCTGGCGACCTGGGCGCGCGCCACGATGCGTTCCGGTGATGAAATCGAGATGGAGGCCATCCCGCGGTCTTTCGCCATCCCCTTCGCGCTCGTCACCACGGGTCGTCGTCTGGGGCGGTCACCGACCGCTCGGGCGAAGTCGGCCGTGCCGGCGCGGCCTTCTACGTGATGGCGATCCTCTCGCTGGCTTCGGCGCAGCTCTCGCTCAGCGGCGCCACCTTCGGCGAACTGCGCGCCGGCAGCACAGCGGGCATCCTGCTCGCCGGCACCGCTGCCGTCGCGACGGTCGGGCTTATTGTCATCGGCATCTTCACCGCCTTCGTGGGGCCGATCATCGGACCCATCATCGGGAGTGCCGTCGAGTGGACGCTCACGATCATCCTCACGCCGTTCGCCTGGCTCCTCGAAAAGTTCTTCGCGGCGATGTTCGGCGATGCCAACCCGTTCCCCCAGCTCAGGGAAGGCGCCAGCGACCGCAGCCGGGAGGCCGGTAACCCGATGACGCCGAGCGGACAAGCCGCCAGCGAGCCGCACGGGCGTCTTCATCCTCCGGACGTTCGCCCTTCTCGTCTTCCTGCCATCGCCGGGTTACTCGTCAGCGTGTTCCTCCGGCTGCGCAATCGCGCCGCCGCCCGCCTGGACGATGACCGCCAGGCGGCCGCCGTCGGCGACCTTCGACAGGATGTCGGCGCCTTCTTCCGCTCGCTCTTCCGCCGCAGGGGCCATCGCGAATCGGGCTATGCCACCACCGAGGCAACTCGCCTCTATCTTGAAGTCCTCGAACGGGCCGAACGCGCCGGCCACTCACGCCCGGACGGTGAAACCGCGCGCGAGTTCGCCCCGGAACTGAGGACCACTTTCGCATCGCCAGTCACAGACGACATAACACGCGCCTTCGAGGCAGCTCGCTACGCGGGCCGGGAACCTGATGCGCGGGCGATTGAGGACCTCCGCCGCCGCTGGCAGCACGAAGCCAACCAGCCTCAGCCCTGAGTGTCAGGATCCGGGCGCCTCGAGCACGGCCCAGCCTTCTCCGTGTTCCACTATCAGCGGCACGCACGGCGCCCGGTCCACGCTCATGACGAACGCGAGGTCACGGTCGAACTGCAGGCGGCGCATCACGTCCGCATGCTCCGACCGAGTGATGAGACGTGCCGGGTCCTTCATCTCGATGGCGAGCAGTGCCGCGTCTCCCAGCCGGGCAGCCGGGTGCCGCTGTTGCAGGCGCTGCGACCAGGCAGGCGCCCACCGCGAAGTCCTCCAGCGCGAACGTCCGCGCGCCGGCGTTTCCCGCGCAAACCACCACCACGCGCCCATGCGTTCCCGCCAAGTCCGCCAGCGCCGTCAGGTTCACCAACGCGCCTGCCGCGACCGTCGCCCAGGCCGGCCACCGCGCAAAGCGCCTTCGTCCCGTTGGAAGTGACCAGGATCGCCTCACGGCCCTCCAATCGAGCGCCGCAGCTTCGGCGGGCGAATTCCCGTAGTCGAAGCCCGCAGGCCGGAGGCCGCCTTCTTCGCCAAACAGGATCACGTCACCGCGGCCCGCAAGCGCCGTGCCTCGTCGAGTCCCCACCACTCGCAAGCGCCGCAATCCCCGGTGGAAGAGCGCAGCGATCGTCGTCGTCGCCCGTACCGCGTCGATGACGATGTAGGTGGCGCCCGGTTCTTTCGCCTCCGCTTCCGCCGGAGTCATCGCAATATCAATCTGTTCAACCATCCCCGCAGCATCGCTTCGCGGGGCCTTTCGCGCACCGCTCGTGGTATCGTTCTCAGCCGATGGATAACCGCCCGGTGGGGATGTTCGATTCAGGCGTTGGCGGCCTGAGCGTCCTCCGGGCCTTCCGGGACATCACACCGGAAGAGGATGTCGTCTACCTGGCCGATACCGCCTGGTTTCCGTACGGCCCGCGCCCCGCGGCGGAAGTCCGGAAGCGTTCGTTCGCGCTCACGCGCCGCCTGCTCGAAAGCAACGTCAAGCTCATCGTCGTGGCCTGCAACACGGCCTCCGCGGCCGCCATCAGCGATCTTCGCCAGGCCTTCCCGGCGCCGTTTGTCGGCATGGTCCCCGGCGTGAAACCCGCTGCCCTTCGCTCCCGTTCCGGGCGCGTCGTCATCCTCGCCACCGAGGGAACGTTCGATGGCGAGCTGTATGCCCGCGTGGTCGATGAGTTTGCCCGGGGGACGACCGTCACGGCCGTCACCGGTACGGGGCTTGCCGCGCTGGTCGAAGCTGGGCTCGCCGGCACAGCCCGGGCGAGGGAGACGCTCGAACGGCTGCTCGGCCCCCAGGTGAAAGCCGGCGCCGATACCGTCGTCCTCGGTTGCACCCATTACCACTTCCTTGCCGCAGATATCGCGGCGCTCTTCCCGGGGGTCGAAATCGTCGACACCAGCGAGGCCGTCGCTCGCCGCGCCGCGCAGCTGTTGGAAGAAGCCGATGCCCGGGCCGAGCCGGGCCGCTCGGGTGTGCTGAACCTGATTGTCACCGGCGATAGGGACGCGTTCGAGGCCGCGATGCAACGCCTCGGTTTCGAACACACGGTCATGGAGGCGACGAGATGAGGTTCTTTGAACGACTGGAAGCCCGCAGCCGGGCCGTGGACTCCCTCGTCTGCGTCGGCCTCGACCCGGACTTCCGCAAGCACCGGGTGGAAGACGTCGCAGCCTTCAACACAGCTATCGTCGAGGCCACCGCCGAGTTCGCCGCCTGTTTCAAGCCGAACATCGCCTTCTACGAGCAGTGGGGCATCCCGGGGCTGCACGCCCTCGAACAGACGCTGAAGGCCATCCCGGCGGGCATCCCGGTGATCTGCGATGCCAAGCGCGGCGACATGGGCAATACGGCCGAAGCCTACGCCCGCGCCCTTTTCGAATCCTGGGGATTCGATTGCGCCACCGTGAACGGCTACCAGGGCAGCGATGCCATCGCCCCGTTCCTCGCCTACCCCGAGAAGGCCGTCTTCGTGCTTTGCCGAACGTCCAATCCCGGTGCTCGCGAATTCCAGGAGCAGCGCCTGGAGAACGGCCGCCTGCTCTACCAGCAGGTTGCTCTCACAGCCACGAGCTGGTCCCCGAACGTCGGCCTCGTCGTCGGGGCCACGGCGCCGGCGGAACTCGCCGATGTGCGGCGCCTCGTGCCCGGGACACCGTTGCTCGTCCCTGGCGTCGGCGCACAGGGCGGCAAACCGGATGATGTGGTCCGGGCCGCCGGTTACGCGCCGGGCTTGATGGTGGTGAACGCCAGCCGTTCGATTCTCTACGCCGGCGAGGGAGCGGGATTCGCCAACGCCGCCGGAGCCGCCGCCCGCCAGCTACGCGATGAGCTCCGCGCCGCTGCCGCCACTTCCCCATGATCCCCGAGATTTCCGAAGGCGAGGTGTACCGTATGCGCCGGCAGCACCCGTGTGGAGGTTGGGAGTGGAAAGTCTTTCGCGCTGGCGCCGATATCGGCATCGAGTGCCTCACCTGCCAGCGCCGCGTCATCCTCGAGCGCCGCAAGTTCGAATCGCGCATGAAGGCGCTCGTCCCGCGTGACGCCTGACGGCCCGCCCCGGTTCGTCCGGTCCCCCTCCTCCAGCAGCGCCCGTTCCGGGTCCTCAACTACACGCGCTTCTCCTCTCGCGTCGCCCAGAATGCCATCAACTTCGCCCTGGTCCTCCTCATCGTCGAGGAGACTGGCAAGGCGTTCCTCAGTTCACTCCTCGTGCTCGCCCTCGTCGTCCCCGCCACCGCGGCCGGGATCGTGGCCGGGACCGCCGCCGACGTGCTCCCCAAGCGCCTCCTCGTCTCCCTGGGCGACCTCGTCCGCGCGGGCATCTGCCTCTACTTCCTCCGGAACCAGGGAGGCGTCGCCTCGTACTACGTGGTCGCGGTCCTGCTCGCCACGGCCACCCAGTTCGCCTCCAGCGCCGAAGGCGCCATCCTCCCGTCGATCGTCGCCCGGCACGAACTGGCGAGGGCGAACGCCATCGCCCAGGGCGTGGGCGGAGCGGCCCAGCTCGTCGGGCTGGCGGTGCTCACCCCGGTCGTCCTCCGCCTCTTCGATAGTCCCCGCGCGTTGTTCGCTATCTGTGCCGGCCTCTTCACCCTCGCCGCCGTCCAGGTCTGGTGGATCGGGCGGACGAGTTCGTCTCACCGCCAGGAAATTGGCGGGGACGTGCCCGGTTCGTGGTGGCTTACCGGCTGGCGGGCCATGCGGGCCGACCCTCGGGTCATGCACGCCGCCATCGAACTGACGCTCCTGTCTACCGCCATCATCATCCTCAGCGGCCTCATCCCCGCCTACATCAGCGAGATCCTCGATTTGCCGGTCGATATCGGCGCCGTCATCCTCACGCCGGGGGCCATCGGTGTCGTCCTTGGGCTCCGCGTCGCCGGTTTCCTGGCCCACCGCGTGCCTCACGCCTTTCTCAGCTCGGTGGGTTTCTTCTCGTTCGTTGTGCTCCTCGCCCTGCTCGCCTTCGTGAACACCGAAGCCGACTTCCTCGGCGGCTACGCCTACTTCTCCTGGCTGAACGACGTCCAGATCGGCAAGTTCGATGGCGGCGGGGTGATGGCCATGGTGTTGATGTTGCCTCTCGGCTTTTCTTACTCCGTCGTCAACGTCGCGGGCCAGACCGTGATGGACGACCGCGTACCGATTCACCTGCGCGGCCGGGTCGGCGCTACGCAGGCGGCGATGGCGGCCCTCGCCTCGTCCTTGCCCGTCCTGGCTGCGGGCGCGCTGAGCGATGTCATCGGGGTACCGCCGGTAATGGCGCTCGTCGCGGGCGTCACTGGCGCCATCGCCTTCATGAATCTCCGGCAGCCGAAGGAAACCGGTCTTTCCGGGCGCGGCACGCCGGCCTGATTCACTTCATTGACTCCCTGATCCGGCCGAACCTATCATCCATTCAAGGGAGCCCCACTTCCCCGGAGGACAAGGCTGTGAAAGAGCTGAGCATCGAGAGCATCCGGCTCAGCCTGATGAACTACCAGCGCGTCGTCATCCTTCGCGAAAAGGATTCAGATCGCTACCTCCCCATCTGGATCGGCCCCGCCGAAGCCGACGCCATCGCCGTCCGCCTCCAGGATGTGTCTGTCGCCCGCCCGCTCACTCACGACCTCCTTCGCAACCTCATTGAGCAGCTCGGCGCGCGCGTCGCCTACATCGTCGTCAGTGACCTTTCGAACGACACGTTCTATGCGCGCATCGTCCTCGAAGTGAACGGCGAAACCATGGAGGTCGATTCCCGCCCCTCCGATGCCATCGCGCTCGCAGTCAGGACCGAGGCGTCGATCTTCGTCGAGGATTCCGTCCTCGACCGCGCGGGAGTCGTCCTCGAAGAAGAGAACCAACCTGCGGGTGTCGGCGGATCCCGTCCCGAACGTGGGCGTCCCGTCGATCCCGCCGAACTCGAACGCCTCGGTGCATTCAAGGATTTCATCGAAGGATTAGATCTCGATGATTTCGACCAGCCCAGGGGCTAATCCCGATTCCAAAAAGGCGTAACATTGGGGCCGAAAGGGTCCCGGTTCCGCTTGCGCATTCCGTCACAATCCTCCTATGATGCGCGGGGTCTGGAGTCCGGGCGCCCCCGGGGAGGCGCACGTGGGCAGTTGGATAGTGCCATCTGCTTCACTGCTCGGCGCAGGGTGGTTTTTCGCCATCGCGCTCATCCTCGGAGTCCTTATCGGCCAGTGGGCCGATGAGAAAACCGGTCTCGAGCCCACATGCACACTGATTGGGATCGTCGTTGGGCTGGCTGTTGCGGCGGTCGGTGGCTACCGAATGTTGCTGCCGTTCATCCGCAAGGTGAGTTACACAGATCCAGAGCAGGGCTGATTTGAAAGCTGTCTACATCGCTGGTGGTGCAATCGCCGTCATCGCTTTCCTGGCGGTAGGCCTCTTCATCGCGCAAGGGCCGCAGCCGGAAATCATCGTCCCCGCCGAGAAACTCTGGGCCATCGGCCCGCTGAACATCACCAATACCCTGCTCACATCGTGGATCGTGCTCGCCCTGATCGTGCTCATCGCATGGCTCTGCACGCGCTCCATTACGCTCATGCCCGGAAGTGCCCAGAACTTCATCGAAGCCGTTTTCGGCTTCCTCCTTGGTCAGGTCGAAGAAATCGCAGGCGAGAAGAACGGCCGAAAGTTCTTCATGGTCATCGCCACGATCTTCATCTGGGTGATCATGAACAACTGGTTCGGCCTCTTCCCGTTCTTCAATGCGGTCGGCAAGACCGAAGACGTGAACCACCACATCTTCGAGACGATCGCCGAACAGGACGAAGCCGGCACGCCCTTCGAAGATCGCGATAAGCAGGGCGCCTGGCTCATGGAAGACAGCGGCGGGATGACCGTCGCGATGCCCCGCACCACTGCCGTCGAGTTCGAAGTCGAGGCAGGTGACACCGCCGGCATCGCCACCGACCGGTACATTATCTTCCTTGCCGAGACATTCACGGATTTCGAGCCGCACGCGGCTGAAGGCGCCGAGCATGGCGCGCCCGCGAAAGAAGATGTCGAGGCCGCCATCGCCGCCCTCGAAGCGAACCCGAAAGCTCCCAAGGTCCATCTCGCCGACGCCTCACACGGGGAAGGCGAATCTCATGCCGGCGGCCACCATGCCATCCCGAGCGAGGCCCTCCACGCCAGCGTCGAAAGCATTGAGTTTCCCGGCAAGAAGCTCGGCCTCGTGATTCCCGTTCTTCCGCGGCACCTTCAGCGACGTCAACAACACGCTCGCCATGGGCATCATCGCCTTCCTCTGCATCGAGTTCTGGGGCTTCCAGGCGCTCGGATTCGGCTACCTCAAGAAGTTCTTCAACCTCAACGGCGTCATGTCGTTCGTCGGTATCCTCGAACTCCTCTCCGAGTTCATCCGGATCATCAGCTTCACCTTCCGCCTCTTCGGCAACATCTTCGCGGGTGAAGTCCTCATCCTCATGCTCACCTTCCTGATGCCGTTCCTCTTCGTGGACGTCATCTACGGACTGGAGCTCTTCGTGGGCTTCATCCAGGCGTCGGTCTTTGCGCTACTGACGCTGGTCTTCGCGGTCGGTGCCGTCGAGCACCACGGCGAAGAAGAACACCACGATGGGCACGAAGGCGGCGAAGCCGACGCTCATCACACTCCGGCGCACCAATCAGGGGCAGTCCAGGCCCACTAAGGCCTGTTCGCAATAGTCATTCGAAATCGCACCCGCAGGGGTGCAACGGAGGCAAGTCAGTCATGGACCTTCTGAGCATTCTGCCGTTCCTGGTCATCCTCGAGACCGACGGCGCCAAGGCAATTGGCGCAGCCATCGCCATGGCCGTCGGCGGCATCGGGCCGGCCCTCGCCATCGGCATGCTGGTTGGCAAGGCAATGGAAGCCCTCGGCCGCAACCCCGAGGCCCGCGCCGCCATCCAGACCAACATGATCCTCGGCGTCGCCTTCGCGGAAGCCATCGGCATCTACGCCCTGCTTTCCGCCCTCATCATCGCATTCGTCATCTAGTCCCGGCCTATGCCGGCAGGGGTTCCGCATGGACAAGGCAGTCGAAGCACTGGGTCTCAACCTTCCGCAGCTGATTGCGCAGGTCGTGAACTTCTTCGTCCTGCTCTTCGTGCTCAGGCTGGTGGCCTACAAGCCCATCCTGAAGATGCTCGATGAGCGGAAGCAGAAGATCGCTGAAGGGTTGAACGCCGCGGAAATCGCTCGCGCCGAGGCTGCCTCGGCTCAGGCGAACATCCAGGCGCAACTCGATACCGCGCGCAAGGAAGGCCAGGAGATCGTGGCTGGTGCCCAGGGCATTGCCACGCGAATCCAGGCCGATGCCCGCGAGCAATCGGCGAAGGATCGTGATGCCGCCCTCGAACGGGCCCGCATCGAGATCCAGCAAGAGCGCGACCGCGCCATCTCGGACCTCCGGGGCGAATTTGCCGATATCACGGTGAAAGCAGCCGAAAAGGTCATCAACCAGTCGCTCGACCGGCAGTCTCATCAGCGCGTCATCGATGAGACCCTCGCCGAGTCGAACTTCAGCGGGAACTAACGATGGCAGACGTCGCCGCGGCGAAACGCTACGCACAGGCAGCCTTCGGCATCGCCCGGGATTCGGGTACCCTCGCCACCTGGCGGGCCGAACTCGCGGATGTCGCGGCAGTCCTGGCGGATTCGCAGCTCGCGCCGGTGTTGGCCAACGCCAGCCTCCCTATCGAGACGCGATTGGCCATGGTCGAAAGGACGCTCGCCGTCTCGCCGATGGTCTTGAACCTGGCGAAGCTGCTCGTCCAGAAGGGGCGCTCGCTCGATGCCGGCGCAGTGGCCAGTGCGTTCACGCGCATGGCCGATGAGAACGAAGGCATCGCCCACGCCCAGGTGACCACCGCGGTGGAGCTCTCGTCCGACCAACTGAACGCGATCGCTTCGCGCCTGAGTTCATCGCTCGGCAAAGACGTTCGCGCCACCAGCGTGGTCGACCCCGGCATCATCGGGGGCGTCGTCGTCAAAGTCGGAGACCGGTTGGTCGATGGCAGCGTCAAATCCCGGCTCAAGCGGCTCCGCCGCGAGCTGGAGGGCGCCCGCTAAGGCGGGCGGACTCATTGAGTTGGAAGAAGAGGTAGGCCGGAATGGCAGTACGCGCTGAAGAGATTGCGTCCATCCTGCGGGAGCAGATTGAGGGCTTTGGCACCTCCGTCGCCGCCACCGATGTCGGTACCGTCATCGAAGCCGGCGACGGCGTTGCCCGCATCCACGGCCTGTCCGGCGCCATGCTCTCCGAACTCCTCGAGTTCGGAAACGGCTCCATGGGTATCGCGCTGAACCTCGAAGAGGAATCCGTCAGCGCCGTGGTCCTTGGCGATTACTCCGACATCAAGGAAGGCGACGAGGTCCGCTCCACCGGCCGCGTCATCGAAGTCCCCGTCGGCGACGCCATGATCGGTCGCGTGGTTGACCCGCTCGGCAACCCGATCGACGGCAAAGGCCCCATCAACACGACGCGGACCCGGCCGATCGAACGCATCGCTCCCGGCGTCACCCTCCGCAAGAGCGTGAACCAGCCCGTCCAGACGGGCATCAAGTCAATCGACGCGATGTTCCCAATCGGGCGCGGCCAGCGCGAACTCATCATCGGTGACCGTTCTACCGGCAAGACCGCCATCGCCCTCGACACCATCATCAACCAGAAGGGCGGCGACCTGATCTGCATCTACGTCGCCATCGGCCAGAAGGCCGCCAAGGTCGCCCAGGTCGTCGGTATCCTCGAAGAGAACGGGGCGATGGAACACACCATCGTCGTGGCTGCCAATGCCTCCGATTCGGCAGCCCTCCAGTACCTCGCTCCCTACACTGGCTGCACCATGGGCGAAGAGATCATGGAGTCTGGGCGCGACGCCCTCATTGTCTACGACGACCTGAGCAAGCATGCCTGGGCCTACCGCCAGATGTCGCTCCTCCTCCGCCGCCCTCCCGGGCGCGAGGCCTACCCGGGCGACGTCTTCTACCTCCACAGCCGCCTTCTCGAACGCGCCGCCCGCCTCGAAGCCGGCGGTTCCCTCAGCGCACTCCCCATCATCGAGACGCAGGCGAACGACGTTTCGGCCTACATCCCGACGAACGTCATCTCCATCACCGACGGCCAGATCTACCTGGAGTCGGACCTCTTTAACAGCGGTATCCGCCCGGCAATCAACACCGGCCTCTCCGTCAGCCGCGTGGGTTCTTCGGCCCAGACCAAGGCGATGAAGTCGGTCTCCGGCGGCCTCAAGGGCGACATGTCCCAGTATCGAGAACTCGCCGCCTTCGCCCAGTTCGGCACCAGTGACCTCGACGCCGCCACCCGGCGCCAGCTCGAACGCGGCCAGCGCGCGACCGAAGTGCTGAAGCAGGACCAGTTCACCCCGCTCAGCCTCGCCGAGGAAGTGGTCGTCATCAACGCCCTCACCGGCGGCGCCCTCGACGACGTGCCGGTGAGCAAGGTTCGTGCCTTCGAAAACGAACTCCGCAAGTACCTCGGCAGCAATGAACGCGACCTGATGGCCGAAATCCAGGCGACCCCGGTGATGACGCCGGAACTCTCAGAGCGCGTGAAAAAGGTCCTCCAGACCTTCAAGGACACCGTCCCCTACTAGGACGCATCGAACACCCACACGGCCGGCATTTCCGCCGGCCGGCCGCACTGACGGTCCTGCCGTCGCCACCACCGGGGTCGGGAACGGGCTATGCCAACCATCCGCCAGCTGAAGCGCCGCATCCAGAGCGTGAAGAACACGGCGAAGATCACGAACGCCCTGCAGTTGGTGGCGGCATCGAAGATGCGGCGCGCCCAGGACCGTGCCGGTCAGGCCAAGCCGTACGCAGAGAAACTTCGCGTCGTGCTCGCCGGGCTCGCAAGCCAGTCGCAGGGCGAAGGCGATGAGGTCCTCCACCCGCTCCTCGAAACGCGCCCCGTGCGCAACATCGCCGTCCTCCACATCACCCCGGACCGCGGTCTTTGCGGTGGCCTGAACTCCAACATCAACCGCAGCGGCGGCACCTTCGTCGCCATGCAGCACGAACCCGTGCAGGTTGTCGCCGTCGGAAAGAAGGGCCGTGAGTTCTTCACCCGCGCTCACGTCCACATCTCCGCGGAATTCACCGATCTCGGCGACTATCCGGCGCAGGCAGACACGCTCGCGATCGCGCGCCTCATCATCGAGGACTACCTCAACGGCGTGGTCGACCGCGTCTACGTTAGCTTCGCCCAATTCGTTTCCACCGCCACTCAGCGCCCTACCGTGCGCCAGCTCCTCCCGATCGAGCCGCCGGAGATGGAAGGCGATTCCGAGGCCTTTCTCTCCGACTACATCTTCGAGCCCGCCCCAGGCGTTGTCCTCGCACGCCTGCTCCCGCGCTACATCGAAATGCAGATCTACGAGGCCATTCTCCAGAACGCGGCGAGCTTCCAATCGGCCCAGATGGTGGCGATGAAGAACGCCACAGACAACGCGAACGACATCACGCGCGAACTGACGTTGACCTACAACAAGGCGCGCCAGGAACAGATCACCAAGGAACTGCTCGATATCGTCGGCGGCGCCGCCGCACTGGAGGGCTAGCCTGGCCGGGTTTGCAGCGGTCATCTTTGATATGGACGGCGTCCTTGTGGACGGCGAGCCGCTGCATTTCGAGACGGTCAACGAGCTCCTCGGCCGCGAAGGCAAGTCCATCTCCCTCGAACAGTACAAACCCTACATGGGCACCAAGACCGGCTGGGCCGACATGATCGAGGACTTCCAGCTCTCGCAGCCCCGCGAGCACTATTCGCCTATCTACCGCGACCTTGTGCTCGCCCGCTACCGCGAACGATCAGAAGCCCTGCCCGGCGCCCTCTCCGTCGTGACGGCCCTCCGCCTGAGCGGCCAGCGCCTGGCTGTGGCGTCCTCTTCCATTCGCCCGTGGGTCGAAGCGTGCCTCGACAAGATCGGCCTTGGCTCGGCATTCGAACTGCTCATCACGGGCAGCGAAATCGAAAACGGCAAGCCAGACCCAGAGATCTACCTGCTCGCGGCCGAGCGCCTCGGGGTCGATCCGAAGGCGTGCCTCGCCTTTGAAGATGCGCCTGCCGGAATCGAGTCCGCCAGGGCTGCCGGCATGACTGTCTGGGCAGTACGCACTGAGTACACGCGCGGGCTGGCCCTTCCAGGACCGGACCGCGAGTTCGAATCGCTCGCTGACGTGGACATCACGGACATCCTGGGGGTGGCTGCATGACCGCACTCGTCACCCGCACCGATGTGGACGGCGTCGCGACGCTGACCCTGAATCGTCCCGAGTCCCTGAACGCGCTCAGTCCCTCGATGTTCGTCGAGCTCCGAGCTCACGTGGATTCCATTTCCGGCGCCACGGACACGATCGGCTGCGTGGTCCTTCGTGGCGCCGGGCGATCCTTTTCTGCGGGGAACGACATCAAGGCCATCCAGGGCGGCGACCGTGCGCCTTCGGCTCACTTCCAGGCCGAGACAATCGATGCCATCGAGGCGCTGCCGCAGCCGGTCATCGCCCAGGTGCAGGGCCATTGCTACACCGGCGCGCTCGAACTCGCGCTGGGTTGCGACTTCATCGTCGCAGGCGAATCGGCACGCTTCGCCGATACCCACGGCAAATGGTCCATGACTCCCACCTGGGGCATGAGCCAGCGTTTGCCCCGCCGGGTTGGCGCGGCTCGCGCCAAGCAGATGATGTTCACCGGCACGCCTCTCAGCGGCCGCGAAGCAGTCGAGGCCGGCCTGGCCAACCTGTGTGTCGCCGATGATGGGCTCGAAAGCACGGTGGCCGGCATGGCCGCCACGATCATCGCGAACTCGTGGCACACGCTGCGGGCGGATAAACAACTGGTGAACGAAGGCCAGCAGTTCACGCTCCGCGAGGGGCTGGCTTACGAACGTCGAACAAGCCCGGGCGCAGGCCCGGACATGGCCGAACGCCTGAAAGCGTTCGGAGCACGGTAACCCCCGGAGGTTCTCCAATGGTCATGACAGCCACCAACACGGGACGAGTCGTCCAGATCATCGGTACGGTGCTCGATATCGAGTTCCCGCCAGGCCAGCTTCCGGCGATCAACAACGCGGTCAACGTCATCCGCGATGACGGCACCCCGCTGGTCACCGAAGTCCAGCAGCACCTCGGCAACAACTGGGTGCGCTGCCTCGCGATGGACAGCACCGACGGCCTCCGCCGGAACACGACCGCGGTCGATACCGGCGCCGCCATCGCCGTCCCCGTCGGCGAGCTCTCGCTCGGACGGATGTTTAACGTCCTCGGAAACCCGATCGACAACCTGCCCGCGCCGGAAGGTGGCCCGAAGTGGGGAATCCACCGCAAGCCGCCCTCCTTCGAAGAGCAGGAGACCGCTCCTTCCGTCCTCGAAACGGGTATCAAGGTCATCGACCTCATCGCCCCGCTTGTGCGCGGCGGTAAGGTCGGCCTCTACGGTGGCGCCGGCGTGGGCAAGACGGTCGTCATCCAGGAACTCATCTCCAACATTGCCCGCGAACACGGCGGTTACTCCGTCTTCGCCGGCGTGGGCGAGCGTTCCCGCGAAGGCAACGACCTCTGGCACGAAATGAAGGACTCGGGCGTGCTCCCCAAGATGGCCATGGTCTTCGGCCAGATGAACGAGCCCCCCGGAGTGCGTCTCCGCGTCGCCCTCACCGGCCTCACCATGGCCGAGTACTTCCGCGATGAAGAAGGCCGCGACGTCCTCTTCTTCGTCGACAACATCTATCGCTACACGCTCGCCGGCATGGAAGTGTCCGCGCTCCTCGGGCGCATGCCCTCCGCCGTGGGCTACCAGCCGACGCTCGCGACCGAAATGGGCGACCTGGAAGAGCGCATCACCTCCACCAGGAAGGGCTCGATCACCTCGTTCCAGGCCATCTACGTGCCCGCCGACGACTACACCGACCCGGGCGTCGCCACCACTTTCGGCCACCTCGATGCGGTCGTCGCCCTCGAACGCGCCCTCGCCGAGCAGGCGCTCTTCCCCGCCATGGACCCGCTGACCTCGTTCTCCCGCGCTCTCGAGCCGCGCATCGTTGGCCAGGAGCACTACGAGGTTGCCCGCGGCGTCCAGAGCGTCCTCCAGCGCTACAAGGACCTCCAGGACATCATCGCCATCCTCGGTCTCGATGAACTCTCTGATGACGACAAACTGGCCGTGGCCCGCGCTCGCAAGATCCAGCGCTTCCTCACCCAGCCCATGTTCGTTGCTGAGCAGTTCACCGGCACCCCGGGCGCCTACGTTGCCGTCCGCGAAACGGTCCGCTGATTTAAGGAAATCCTCGACGGCCAGCACGACGGCCTCCCCGAGCAGGCCTTCTACATGGTCGGCAACATCGAAAGCGCGGTCGAAAAGGGCCGTCAGCTGGCGGAGGGCTAGGCCATGCCGCTCACGGTCGAAGTTGTGACCGCCGAGCGCGTTGTCCGCGTCGAACAAGGCGTGGATGTCCTCGTCGCGCCCGGAAGCGAAGGCCAACTCGCCATCCTCCCGAAGCACGCGGCCTTGATGACGACGCTCGACCACGGCGAACTCATCATTCGGCGCGCGCAACAGGAAGAAACGTTCGCTCTCACCGGCGGCTTCATGGAAGTCTCCCGCGACAAGGTAACCATCCTTGCCGATACCGCGGAGGCGGCCGAAGAGATCGACATCGCCCGCGCTGAAGCCGCGCGGGCGCGTGCGGAAGAGCGCCTCAAGCGCGGTCGCGAGCAGTCTGCCCGTGACGTCGATATGGCGCGTGCGGCAGGCGCGCTCCAGCGGTCACTCCTGCGCTTGCGCGTCGCCCAGCGACGTCGGCGTCCCGGCCCGCCCCGGGTGTAGTCCCCGAGTTCACGTCAAAGGCCCGCCATCTGGCGGGCCTTTTGCTTGGCTGTTCTCACGGGCGTTGAGCGTCACGCATGGCTCTCAAGTTCGGCAAGGTGTTCGCGGTGGTGTTCGCCGAGACTGCCGAAGTAGTCGGCGTGCGCGGCCAGTTCGCCATCGGTCACGGTTGTCAGGAACTCCACCATCCGCGTGTGTGCCGTTGCAGAGCGTTCGAGTACTGCTTCGGCAGTCTGGCTCCGCGCCCAGGCCGCTTCTCTCGCATTGTGAACCTCAAAGTGCGGCCATTCGTCGTCAGGCGCATATCCGCTGCCGAAGCTCCAGCCCCGGGGTAACTCCTGGTGGCGGAACAGTCCGGTGACTGCGCCTTCGACGGCTTCGTCCCAGAAGGCTACGTGTGCCACGAGCTCCTTCGCCGTCCACCCCTGCCGTAGCCGCGTCTCAAGTCCAGTAACGCCCAGCGTATCCACTGCGGCCCGGAACGGCGCCCATGCGGCCTCAATCCGGTCGAGCATTCGTTCGTTCGCCTCACTCATGCACTTTCGCCCACGTTCAAGTCTCGCTCCAAGCCTAACACCAGGCGCAGTGACCTCAGGTCGTCTCCTGTCGCGTGTTCGCCCGATGCCGATGCACGCCATAGACTGGCCAGAAGGATGACTACCCGTGTACGCGGTGCCAGGCTCGTGGTGGAAGGGGGCGTTGTCCTCAGCGGTTCCATTGGCATCTCCGGCGCCAAGAACCATGCACTCGCGGCAATGTGCGCGGCGCTCCTGACCGATGAAGACCTCATCCTGGAGAACGTCCCGGATATCAGCGATGTCGAATCCCTCGGCGCACTCCTCGTAAGCCTCGGTGCGCAGGTTGACCGTCTCCCGAATGGTTCGCTGCGGCTGAACTGCAGCCGGGTGAATATGTTCGAGGCGCCGACCGACCTCATCAGCGAGAACCGTGCGTCGTTCCAGGTGATGGGCCCACTCCTCGGCCGCCACGGTTACGCTGCATCCGCTCCTCCGGGGGGCGATGTCATCGGCCAGCGCCCGATCGATGTCCATCTCTCCGGCTTCGAAGCCATGGGCGCCGTCGTTACCCGCGAAGGCGAACGCTACGTCACCAGCGCACCGCAAGGTCTGCGCGGCGCGCGCGTCTTCATGGACTATCCCTCCGTCTCCGGTACGCAGAACGTGATGATGGCGGCTACCCTCGCGAGGGGGCACACCACCATCGTCAACGCCGCGACCGAACCCGAAGTGCAGGAGCTCGCAAACCTCCTGAACGGCATGGGCGCCAGGATATCCGGGATCGGCAGCCAGATGCTGGAAGTCGAAGGCGTCGAAGCCGTCCACGGCACCAATGCCCGCGTTATGCCGGACCGGATCGAGACCGGCACCTGGGCGATCGCCGCGGTGATGACTGGCGGCGACGTCGAGCTCAACGAGGTACCCACCGGGTGCCTTGATGCACTCCTCACGCAACTTCGGCCCGCCGGCGCCGACATCGAGGAGCACGGCAACTCCCTCCGCGTACGCCGGGCCGGGCCGATTCGGGCCATCAGCTTCCAGGCTTTACCGTATCCGGGCCTCGCCACGGACCTCCACGCGCCGATGGCCGCCTTGCTAACCCAGGCGAATGGTGTTTCCATAATTCATGAGCGGGTGTTCGACAACCGCATGCTGTATGTGAGCGAACTGCGAAAGATGGGGGCCGAGATCGTCAGCACCGGGTCCTCAGCTATCGTTTCGGGCCCAACGCCGTTGCATGGCGCTCGGGTCCGCGCTCTTGATGTTCGAGCCGGCGCGGCGGTGCTCCTCGCGGCCCTCGTCGCGACGGGCACAACCATCATCGATGACGTGTACCACCTTGACCGGGGGTACGAACGCCTTACGGAGAAACTCCGCGGGCTGGGTGTGGAAGTAGAACGGAACTGAAATGGCGATGGAGTTTCTGACGCCGAAACGCGCGGGGATCGACCTCGGCACGGCGAATATCCTGGTCTATGTGAAAGGCCACGGCATCGTGGTCAACGAACCATCGGTGGTCGCGCGGCACAACCGGGACAACGCCATTGTGGCTGTCGGCAACGAGGCCCGCGCGATGCAGGGCCGCACGCCAGGCTCGATTAGCGTCATTCGCCCCATGCGCGACGGCGTCATCGCCGACTACCTGACCACCGAGGCCATGCTCCGCTACTTCATCGGCGTCATTACCGGCCGGTTCAACCTGATCCGGCCGGAAGTCATGGTCACCGTCCCTGCTGGAGTCACCAGCGTGGAACAACGCGCCGTCCGCGATGCCTCTGAGCAGGCAGGCGCGCGTAAGCCGGCGCACCTGGTTCCGGAACCGCTTGCCGCGGCCATCGGAGCAAGAATCCCGATCGGCACGGCCCGCGGCAACATGGTTGTGAATATCGGTGGGGGGCGCGCCGAGGCCGCGGTCATTTCCCTCTACGGCATCGTGGTCAGCGAGTCGGTGCGAATGGCCGGCGACCGCATCGATGAGGCCATCATGGCCTACATCCGCCGCCGCCATAACCTCATCATCGGCGAGCGCACGGCCGAGGAAATCAAGATCGCTATCGGGAGCGCCCTCCCGGTGGATGAGGGTCTCGCCACCCAGGTCCGCGGGCGAGACCAGCTGAGCGGTCTCCCGAAGACCATTTCGCTCAACAGCATCGAGGTCGCCCAGGCCATCCAGGACTGCCTCGGTACCATCGTCCAGACCGTGCGGGCGGTCCTCGAAAAGACGCCGCCCGAACTTGCGGCCGATGTCATCGATCGGGGCATCGTGCTCACCGGGGGCGGCGCCTTGCTCCGCCACATGGACGAACTCCTCACCCAGGAAACGGGTGTCCCCTGCTACGTCGCCGATAACCCGCTCGAATGCGTCGCCATTGGCGCCGGCATCGCCCTGGACCACCTGGACGTCATCAAGCGCTCGCTCCCAACCGAAGAAGAGAACCTGGTTGGACTCTTCCCGGGGCCCGACTTCCGCTAACCCTGCACGTGGGCCTGATTCGCCCTCCGGCCGCCGTTCAGCCACAGCAGCGCCTCCCGCTTCGAAAGCCCCGATAGCTCCGCTTCGTGCCCGGCAACGAACGCCCGCACGCTGCCCGCGTTCGTCTTCGAGTACTCCCGCAACGCCCAGCCGATGGCTTTGCGGATGAAGAATTCGGTGTCGGGGGCTCGCAGCTCGCAGTATGCGTAGAGCCTTACCGCGTCGGTCGCCTGGCGGAACTTCAATTGGTGCAGGATCGCCGCCCGCGCGACCCAGAAGTCGTTGTCGCGGATCCAGCGGTCCATCTCCTCTCTGAGCCCGGGATGCCGCTGGACGACCGGTCCGACGACGTTCGATGCCAGTGTGTCGACGGTATCCCACCACGACTTCGCCAGGATCAGCCCCTTCAGGAACTCCAGCGAATCCGCGTCCAGCGTCCGGGCATGGCGCCTGAGCAGATCGCAGGCCGCGTATTGGTACTCGCGCTCCGGCAGCGACCACAGCGAGCGGACCAACGCTTCCAGGTCGTCCTGGGACGGTCTCGGCATTCCTGCCAGCGCCTCTCGTTGGAACGTGGCTCGCGCGGGGCCCTTGATCCCGAGAAACGGGAACAGGTTCCGCATGTAAGCCGACATCGCGGCGCCCGTCGCGGGGTCTCTCGCCGCTTCGAACGCTTCACGCAGCCTTTGGATCGCCTCGTCCGACCACTCTGTCATGCTGCGCAGTGTAGCGCCGCCTACTTCGCCCCCGGCTCAGCCCGCTTGATATAGAAGGTCATGCTCTGCATCGCCAGCACCGGGTCGATGTGGCGAATGGTGACGTCCCGCGGGACGTGTGCCGTGATTGGCGCGTAGTTCAGGATCGCCCGTATTCCGGCCGCTACCAGCTTGTCCACCACGGGCTGGGCATCGCCCGCAGGTACTGCCACGATGCCGATATCCACCCGCGTTGTCTTCAAGAACCGCTCAAGCTCGTCGATTTCCAGCACCGGCGCCCCGCCGATTGTTCGGCCCACCAGTGCCGGGTTCGCATCGAACGCCGCGACGATTTCGAAGCCCTGTGGCCCAAAGCCCCCGTACTCAGCGATCGCCTGGCCGAGCCGGCCCACTCCGACCAGGATCAATCGCCACTGCCGGTCGATCCCCAGGATTTCACGAAGCTTCGAGAGCAGACTGTTGACGTTGTAGCCCCGCCCCTGCTTCCCGAACCGTCCGAAATAGCTGAGGTCCTTGCGGATCTGTGCAGGTGTCACATCCAGCAACTCGCCCAGCGCCTGGGAGCTCACAACCGACTCGCCGCGCAGCTGAAGTTCGGTCAATGCTCGGGCATAAACCGGGAGGCGGTTGATAACAACTTCTGGGATTTCTAGGCTCATGGCAGGGGTTGTGAAATCCGTAACTTTCGCTGGACTATAGTCCCGGCCCCCGCGTCGGGTCAATTTGCCTGAGTGATGCGTACCACTGCATTGGCCTATCTGGAAAGCTGGCTTAACGCATTCGTAATAGCTTCGGCGACCGACCGGTCATCAGATGGGTCCACCGTCCGCGGGTCCAGGAGGACGCCCTCGCGCTCGATGCGCCCGATGACTGGCACGGGTTGGTCGCGCAGGCATCCCGCAAGGTCGCTCGCGCCCTGCGGCGACCGCAATTCGGTGCACCACGTTGCTGCTCCCTGGCCCGGCAACGAACCGCCGCCGACCATCGTGGTTGCCGGGACTACCCGTGCGCCTTCGCCGCCGGCCTTCGCCCAACGGCCTGCACGCCGCTTCAGCCCCACCTCACTCGCGCGAAGCATCCGCCAGAGGGGAACTTCGGTGTCCTGACGCTCGAACACGTAGGAAAGCAGGGTTGCGTTCAGTGCCGCGATTGCGAACTTGTCGAGCCGGAGCGCCCGGGCGAGGGGATGCCGCCGCAGTTCGCCGACCAGTCCGGCATCGCCCGCGATGATGCCCGCCTGCGGCCCCCCGAGTAGCTTGTCGCCGCTGAACAGTGCCAGGTCCACTCCGGCCGCCAGGCTCTCCTGCACCGTCTGCTCGTGTTCGAGGCCGTAGTCTTCCGTGTTGACGAGGCACCCGCTGCCCAGGTCATCGAAGAGCCGGACGCCGTGGCGACGGGCGACTTCCGCCAGTTCGGCCGACGACGGTTCGGCCGTGAACCCGATGACTTTGAAGTTCGATGCGTGGACCCTCAGGATGGCAGCCGTCTCCGGCGTTATCGCCGCCGCGTAGTCACTCGCATAGGTCCTGTTGGTCGTGCCGACCTCGACCAGCCTGGCGCCACTTTGGCGAAGGACGTCGGGGATGCGAAAGCCACCCCCAATCTCGACCGCCTGCCCGCGCGAGACGATTACCTCGCGGCCATGGCAGAACGCCTGCAAGACCATGAACAGCGCCGCGGCGTTGTTGTTCACTGCGATACCGTCCGCAGCGCCAGTCGTCCGCCGGATGAGCTCGCGGACATGTTCGTGGCGGCTGCCCCGCCCGGCACTCTCCAGGTCGTACTCCAGGTTCGAAGCGGCCGCGACGTCTGCCATCGCTTCGAGTGCTTTCCGGCCGAGCGGTGCGCGCCCCAGGTTCGTTTGCAAGAGCACTCCCGAGGCGTTGATAACCCGCCTCAACGATGGCGTGACTCCGCGATCGAGTTCCGCCGCGAGTCGCCGCACGAGTGCCTCCGGATCGGGCGCCTGTCCCGCTGCGGCAGCCGTCCGCGCCCCTTCGAGCACGCGCCGGGCAGCCTCGGTGACCATGCCGTGAGGCTCGGGCCGCACGCCGAGCCTGGCTGCCAGCGAGTCAACCGAGGGGAGGGCGCGCCGGGGATCTTCGGGCATGCGGGCAAGTGTACGCCGGGCGGCTATTGAAGGCCCCGAATCACCCTATCGATTCTTCACAGTGTGCTTCCGTTGCATGTCTGATTGACCACGTTTGGATAACCGTTGACGATAACTCCACCCATTCCTCGGAGCTTGCTGTGAACCTGCGGATCCCCGGCCCTACGCCGTGCCCGGAAGATGTCCTGGCGGCCGGCGCGGCCCAGATGATGAATCATCGCGGTCCTGAATTTGCCCAGATCCTTCGTCGTGTTACCGATGGCCTCAACTGGGTCTTCGGCAGCCCGACCGACGTGCTCTCCTTCACGACTTCCGGAACTGGCGGCCTCGAAGTCGCCGTCGTCAACACGCTCAGCCCCGGCGACCGAGTCCTTTCGGTCTCCATCGGCTCCTTCGGCGACCGCCTGAAGAGCATCGCCAGGACCTACGGCGCCGATGTCGTCGGCTATGCCACCGAGTGGGGCGAAGCCGCGGATGCCACGGTCATCGCCAAGATGCTCGACGACGATCCGTCGATTAAGGCCGTCCTTGTCACCCACAACGAGACCTCGACCGGCGTCACCAACCCGCTCGAAGTCATCGCCAAGGAAGTTCGCAAGCGCGACCGCCTCATCATCGTCGATGCGGTGAGCAGCATGAGTTCGATCCCGTGCCCGGTCGAGCGATGGGACCTCGATGTCGTCGTCAGCGGCTCGCAGAAAGGCTGGATGGTCCCGCCCGGTCTCGCCTTCGTCTACATGAGCGAGCGAGCCTGGGCGGCGAACGCCGAGGCCAAAATGCCGCGCTTCTACTTCGATGCCGCGAAAACGCGCGAATCGCTCGCCAAGCTCCAGAATCCCTGGACTCCTGCCATGTCCATTTACTACTCCATGGACAAGGCCTTCGAACTCCTCCGCGCTGAGGGCCTCGAAGGGATCTTCACCCGCCACGAAGATGTCGCCGCCTATACCCGCGAACGGGTCAAGAGCCTCGGCCTCAAGCTCGTGCCGGTGAACGAGCAGTTCGCATCGAACACCGTCACCGCCGTCTGGTGGCCCGAAGGCATCGATGCCAAGGCCATGAGCAAGCGGGCTCGCGAGGAGTTCGGCGTCGTCCTCGGCGGTGGCCAGGGCAAGCTCGAAGGCAAGATCTTCCGGATCGGCCACCTCGGCTGGTTCCAGAAGTCGGATATCGCCGAGGCTCTCGACGTCGTCGAACGGCTCCTCACGGAGGCAAAGGCGACCGCCTGAGACTATCCCCGGTGGGCGTCGCGAAGGCCATGCAGTTTGCATGGCCTTCTTCGTTCATGCATACTGCATGGCACCATGAACGCCAGCGAGTTCAGCACGGTCCGGTCGGCACTCGGCCTCTCCCAGTCAGGTATGGCTGCCGCCCTCGGCGTCGACCAGGGCACTATCAGCCGTTGGGAATCCGGCAAGGTGCGCATCCCGGCCGCCATCGAACTCGCACTCGCAACCCTGCAGGAGAACCCGGAACCTATGCCAGAGACACGCCGTCCGCGCATCCTCATCGCCGACCCGGTCGCCCCGGAAGGTATCGAACTGCTCCGCGCCATCGGCGATGTCGAAGTGAAGACGGGCCAGGCCGCCGACGCCCTCGTTGCCTCAATCGAAAACTACGATGCCCTCGTCGTCCGAAGCGAGACGAAGGTCACCCGCGCCATCATCGAAGCGGGCGTGCGCCTGCAGGTCATCGGACGGGCCGGCGTGGGCGTCGACAACATCGATTTGGAAGCCGCGACCGAACGCGGCGTCATCGTCGTGAATGCCCCGCAGGGGAACACGATCGCCGCCGCCGAACACACGATCGCCCTGCTCATGGCCCTCGCCCGTCACATCCCCCAGGCCGATGCCTCGATGCGCGCCGGCAAGTGGGACCGGAAGAGCTACGTCGGTACCGAAGTACGTGGCAAGACGCTCGGCGTCATCGGTCTCGGCCCTATCGGTTCGGAAGTCGCTCGCCGCGGCGTCGGGCTCGATATGCGCGTCCTCGGCCACGACCCCTACGTCGCCGAAGAGCGCACGCGGAGCCTCGGCGCCGAACCAGCCGACTTCGAAACGCTCATCTCCGTCGCCGACTTCATCAGCGTCCACGTCCCGATGACTGCGGCGACAAAGGGCATGATTTCCACCGAACAGTTCGTCCGCATGAAGGATGGCGTCCGCCTGCTGAACGTCGCCCGCGGCGGGATCATCGATGAAGCCGCGCTCGCTGCCGCCGTGCAGTCGGGAAAGGTGGCCGGCGCCGCTGTCGACGTTTTCACCGCCGAGCCGATCGACCCGGAGAACCCGCTCCTCGGCGACCGGAGGATCATCACTACTCCCCACCTCGGTGCTTCAACCGCCGAGGCACAAGAGCGCGTCGCCGTCGATGTCGCTGAACAGATCGTCGATGTCCTTGCTGGCCGTCCCGCCCGCTACGCCGTCAACGCGCCAATGCTCGCGCCTGAAACCTTGAAGGTCGTCGGGCCGTACATGGCGGTCGCTGAGATCGTTGGAACCGTGGCCACCCAGCTCGTCACCGGTAAGCTCAAGTCGATCGAACTCGAATACCTCGGCGAAATTGCGGAGTACGACACGACCCCGCTGAAGGCGTCGATCATCCGTGGTCTGCTCAAGCCAATCAGCGAAGAGACCGTCAACATTGTTAACGCGAACATCATCGCCCAGTCACGCGGCTGGGACATCGCCGAGCAGCAGCGCACGTCCCACGCGGTTTTCAACAACCTTGTCAATCTCAAGGTCGTCACCAGTGACGACGAGGTCACCGTGTCGGGCACGGTCGTCCACGATCACGCGCACATCGTCCTCATCAACGGCCTCGATGTGGACCTGGCTCCCGAACGCGGGACCTACCTGCTCGCCTGCGACAACGAGGACCGTCCGGGCATGATTGGCCGGGTCGGCACCCTCCTCGGCGAGTTCGACATCAACATCCAGTCGATGCAGGTTGGCCGCCGCGGCCGCCGCGGCCGGGCGCTCATGCTCATCGCCGTCGATGAAGCCCCCAGCCAGGATCAGCTCGACGCGATCGAAGCCATAGCGGGGATTTACAACGTCCGCCTCGTCCGCTTCTAGCTTCGGGAAGGTCGCATGAGTCGCCACCACTGTCGCGGGTGTTGCCCGGTGACTGCTTCGGTTAACCGGTCCGCAGCCACTCCCGGGCGGCGTTGAGGTCGGTGAAGACCGCGGCGGAGATCCCCTCCTCGACGTGTCCCAGCTGGAACGCCTGGCGGCTCAGCCCGAAAAGCGCCGGCCGGGGCGCGTAAACAGCGACCCGGTAGCCGAGTTCCTCGGCCAGTTGCGCCTGGGCCGCGACGCTCAGCGCATCGACGGTGATCTCGGTCACCGCCTCATAGTTCAGAAGTACGCGGAAAAGCCCGGCCCCGGCCGGGTTTTCGGCTTCGAAGTGCACGACGGATTGGAAGGCCCCTTCGACCCGGATCTCCAGGTAGTCCGCATGCTCGTGTAGCTGGTACGGCAACAGACCCTCCGCAAAGTGCCGCGCCGGCATCTCACCGGCGCGTCATGAGATCTATCGTGTCAGAGCAATCGCCTACGTGCTGGAGTTCCTTCCAGCTGCTATCCGCGAGGTCGTCCGTGCCCGAAAAGGACCTGCGCGACCCGCCGGATCTGGATCTCCTCCGAGCCCTCCGTGATGCGGTAGCGCCGGTGGTGCCGGTAGATGTGTTCGAACGGCATATGGCGTGTGTATCCCACTCCGCCGTGCACCTGGATGGCCTGGTCCGCAGCGTTGCACACCAGCCGGTTCGCCCGGTAGTTACACATCGCTACCTTGTCGCTGATCTCCATGTGATGCGTCGAGTCCAGTTCGTGGGCCGTCTTGTACACCAGGTTCCGCACCATCTCGCACTCCGTCTGCAGTTCGGCGAGTGGCCATTGGATGGCCTGGCGAGTCGAAAGTGGCTGGCCGAAAGTGATGCGCTTGTTCGCGTACTTCACCGATTCGTTGATGCAGTACTGGGCCGCGCCAACGCCGGAGGCCGCCTGCCGGATCCGGTTCTCGTGCGTGAACGTATTCGCCAGGGCGAGACCGTCTCCCTCCGCCCCGAGCATCGCATCCGCAGGCACTCGAACATCGCTGAGTGTGACTTCCGCATGGTCCGAAGGCATGTTCAGCGTCCACCACATGAAGTCGACCGAGAAACCCTCCGCTTCGACAGGGACGATGAAGCAGCTGATGCCCTTGGGCTTGCCCTCTTCGCCGGAGGTCCTCGCAAAGACAAGGTCGTGGGTGGCGTTGTGAAGCCCGCTGTTGAACCTCTTCTGGCCGTTGATCACCCAGTCGTCCCCGTCTCGGATTGCTCGCGTCTCGAGCCAGCTCGCGTCGCTGCCGTGGTCCGGCTCCGTCAGCCCGAAGGCCACGCGCGTCTCCCCGCTGAACATTCCGTCCAGGAACTGCTTCTTCTGGGCATCCGTCCCGTAGCGCTCCCACATCTTCACAGTCGGGAAGTTGCCGACAACGGCGGACTCGTTCTGGAGATCGTTGTTGAGCCCGAGGCCCTTTGCCGCCAGGTGTTCGCGAATGATCGCCATGCCAAGGTTAGTGCCGCCCTTGCCGCCGTACTTCGTGGGCAGCGCGTAACGCAAGAAGCCCGCCCGGTCTGCTCGCCGCCGCATCTCCGCAAGGAGGTCTTCCCAGTCCTTTCGCGGGGTGCCGCCGTTTTCGAAATCTGTCCGCGCGAACTCCCGCCGGTGGTCGAAGAAGCGCATGTTGTCGTCTTGTTGTTCGAGTGGCTTGATCTCGTCCTCGATGAACTGATCGATCTGCCGCAACAGATCCTGGATCTCTTCCGGAATCGTGAAATCCATGGGTAGGGGCCTCCCAGGTGAGTTTCTCCACTACGTACGCGCTTCACGTCACCGGCGCAAGCGCCTCGCCTCGTCCCTACACCGGCACCTCGAACGAGTCCCCAAGCAGGCTCTCGGAGCGCAGGCGCCCCCCGCTCTGTTGCTCGAGTTGCCCCACCAGCGTCTCGACCTCGGACATGTGTGCGCGCCCGGCCGCCGTTTCGGCTACAGAAGAGTGGCTGTTGAACCAGAAGGTGAAGGGAGCCCCCGCTCCCTCGGCGAAGCGTCGCTCTGCGATCAGCGATACCACCCGTAGGTCGGGGTTCGCGTGCTCTCCGTTGCCGCAGAACACGTAGTGGTCGGCCGTGATGGCGTCGCAGAACTGCTGCTCGATGTTGTGTTCCGAACCGTGGTGCTGGACCTTCAGCACCTCCACGTGAAGCTTCCCCGCCGGGTCCAGCTTGCCCCGCCTTTCGAGCCCATGAAGGATGTCCTGCCAGTGGCCGTCGCCCGTGAGCAACACGCGTCTCCCGCCCTCTTCCGCCAGCAACATGATCGAGGCGAGGTTGGGAGTCGTCACCTTCGAGCACGCGCCGAGTTCGTTCCCGAGGGCGATCAACTGACTCGCCGGCCAGGCAAGCGCGCTGCTTCCCATCGACTCCTCATCCGCGGCCGCGCGGTGCTGGATGGCCAGCACCGCCTCGCCGTGCGTCTCCAACCACGCCTTCCACTCTGCCCGCAGTTTGGTCACGTCGGCGGCGAAGGGCCCGATAACGGTCAGTGTCACCGTCCCCAGCTTCGCGGCCTGGGCGATCCCCTCGACCGTTGCGAGTTTGCCGGCGAACTGCTTGTTCAGGACGATATCGAGTTGATTCGGGCCGATCCTCCGCGAGACTTTCAGCGCCTCCGGGATGCTCTGAGCGAGCAGTCCCTGTTTCGAGCCGTCGCGTCGCAGCTCGGCGGCATCGGCCGCCAGCAATAGCGGCGCAGAGGCGGCGAGAGTGTCTTCCACCCGTTCCGTGAGACTGCCCAGCTGATCGCGGAAGGCGTTGTGCCAGATGCCGCCGAGCTTTGGCGGGCGCGGCGTTTGTGGAATAGGGTGGACTGGATTGCCGTTGGCGACCTGGAATTCGTGCACGCGCCACGCCGCCTCATCGTCCAGCATCCGCAGCACGCCGGAAATGTGGTCCCGGTCGATGTGCGACACGTACACCAGGTCGACCTTCTTGTTCGCGTCCCGCAGCCGTCCGAGCTCCGGCGCCACATGGTTTTCATACGATTTTTCCATGCCGCCGTCGATGAGCATCCGTTTCCCGTTCTTGCTCGTCAGCAGCAGGCAATCGCCCTTTTCCGACCGGAATACCGTGAGCTTCATGTCCGGTCTTCCCGCGCGAACAACAGCCCGGCCTCGCGAATGCACGCCTCGGGGTCGATCTGCCCAAAGCCGGCGTCGTTCGCCCAGCGGAAGTCTGCTCCCGGCAGCGGCCGTGCCGTCCGCCGGATGATGCCCTCGACCTGCGCAGCGGTGAGCTGGCGCTCTTTCGCCAGCATCAGGCCCACGACCCCGGTCACGAACGGGCTGGCCATGCTGGTGCCGGTCATGGCCAGCCACCGCTTTTCCGGATCGGCACTGAAGCCGCGGGCGGCGACGACTCCCGTCCCCAGCGCCGCGACGTCGGGCTTCGACCTCCGATCGCGGGTTGGCCCCTGGCTGCTGCTGATGTGGATCCGCCCGCGCGCCTCGTCCAGGTTCGCTACCGAGATGATCCGCTGGCCACACGCCAGCGAGCCCACCGACGAATCGTCCACGTTCGACCTCTCGGAGAGGTAGGAAGGGAATCGCCATGCTTCGCTATAGTCTGCGACGCCCACCCGGACAGGGTCATCTCGCTCGATCCATGCATCGAACTTGCCGTCGCGGACTTCCTGGCCGTGCAGGCGTACCGTCCACTTGCCGGCCTTCACCCCGACGATCCCCTGGCTGTTCAGCAGTGGGCTGAGGAAGATCGAGATATGGTTCGCACCGTTCGCCGGGTGATAGAGCTCGTTGTAGACGCTGAGGAAAGACCCGTCGCGTAATTGCCGGTTCTCCACGAACTGGCGGGGGCCGACTGGCCCGATCCACCGGCCGTCGGGCGGCAGAATCGACACTGCGAAACGGTCCTGGGGGCCGTACCAGATCTCCATTTCGTTCTCCGAGATGTCCATCATCCCGTTGCCGGCCACCATCCATTCGATGTCCGTTACCAGGTCCCGCGCAGGGATGCGCCCGCTCGTGTGGATCCGCCCCATGATGAAGCCGAAGTCGTTGGCGGCTTCCGGGCGCTCCTGCCCGGCATTCCCGGCCGCGACACACACCGCCCGTCCCGGCGTCGCCATCGCCGAATCAATCCAGCGCGAGACGGGTGCGCTCCCGTCGTGGGCATGCCCGTTCGTCCCGAGGCTCACGTTGATCGCCACCGGCAGGCCCATGACTCTCCCGAGGTCCAGCAGGTAATCGACGGCATGAGCGAGCCTGGTCGAATCGTAGAAGCTCTTCCGCCGGTCGCCGTCCTCAGGCCCGAGGCCGATGAGCACCCCCGCCAGGGCAGCGTTCCGGCAGACGCCGAGGTTTCCGGCGGCGATGCTCGCGACGTGCGTGCCGTGCGAACCGTCCACCGCGTGCGACTGGCGTTCCACTTCCCATGCCCTCACCCCAGGCGTGGTGCGGCCTTGATCGCGGCGTCGAGGTGCGGCTTGAGAAACTCGGCGCCATATCCGTGTGCCGCGTTGGTGGATGGGGCGGGACGGGCGTTGCCCCCCTGGTCCCAGATTGCCGCCCAGCGCGTCCTTCCGTTTCCATCCAGGAAGTCCGGGTGTGAAAAGTCGAACCCTTCCACATCCACGATACCGATCAGCACTTTCGGCGGCCCGGAGGCCCCGCTGAATTTTCGGAGGGATGGCGAAGGCGCCGCGACGGAGCCGCGCGCAATCGTCGGCCGAGGCGCTTTGAGCGTCTCCCCGATTTCCACCCATGCCACGTCTTTCTGCGCCAGCAGGCGGGGGATGTCGTTCGGGCTCATCGTTGTGATCACGAGGTCGCGCCGCTGCGCGTCGGTGCCGGCGATCACGTCGCCCGGGCGCGCCGCCGGGTCTTCCAACTGTACGAAGACGTTCACCGCGACCTTTGAGGGCAGTCCAGGCAGCTTTCCGCGCACCACGGACCTGGGCATTTCGCTGCGCTTGATCGGCACTGCCCCCTGTCCCCGGCAGGGGGGCGCGGCCTCCAGCAGCACCTCTTCTTCAACACGCATCGCAGCGGATAGCTCCGCCCGCACCGCGTTCACGGCGTCGGTACCATTCGCGATCATCCGCAGCTTCGGCTGGAGCTTGTCCAGTTGGCCCCGGAACAGTCGCTCGCTTTTCGATTGCATCGCCTGCCCCCTTGGCTATCGGCGCCCTTTCCGGCCCGTCCAAGGGTAGCCCGTCCGGGCGCCGAAAATCCAGAGCCGCAATTAGCGCTATCTCACGCTGGGAAGCGGGAGCTAACGCGAGATCTGGCTCATGATGTCGGCCGAAGCGCCGACCGGCGCTGCCACCTCGACGACTCGCTCGTCGAGGTCATCGAACTCCAACCGGAGCGCCCGACACACCATCGCGTGCAGCCGGTACGTCCCTATCGCGTAGCTCAACTCGAGGATCGCCGCATCGCTCAGGTGTTCCTTCAGGCGGGCGAAGGTTGCCTCCGGTACCCGTCCGTCGGCCAGCACAAGGTCGTCGGTGTAGGCGAGGATGGCACGGTCCTGCGCGTCGAAGACGTCCGCGGAAGCCCAGTTCGGGATCGCCGCGAGCTTCTCCTCCGGGACCTTCGCCGCCCTCGCGGCCTTCGAATGCTGGGAGAACACGAACTGGCTCCCGGCGCAGTAGCCGGTCCGCGTGAGCGCCAGCTCCCGCTGGTACGGTGTCATCGCCCGTGCCTTGCTCGAAAGCAATCCGAAGCCTGCCTGGGCGTGCGCCAGGACGTCCGGAGAGAGCGCGAACACCGTCCACCAGTTGCCCGGCGTGCCCGTCGCCGTGCCGGGCTCGGCCACCGGGTCGCGGCCCTGGAAGAGTCGCTCGTACACGAGTTGGACTTCGGGCGTCGCCTCGGCTCGGGGCACCTGGCGCAATCGTGGCATGTGGTTTCTCCTGCATGGAAATGCTCGGCAGCCGGCGCTTCGCGCCAACCGTTCGCGGGAGCGAACGATACCCTGCGCGCCGCTTCCTCGCGCGGGGTTTTTCGCGCTGCTGGCGAACATTTGCCGGCGGTCCCACGGGAGTGACATTAGTCACATCAGGCCTCTCGCCCGGAGACACAGCATCACTCAGAGGTAGCCAGGCAATGTTGCGCGCATCGTGTGTTGGGAAAGCCATGCAGGCCACACCGGGCGAGGATCGAATTGTTTCGGCCTTGCGTAAGTGTGCCCTCGTTTCCGGCCTCAGCGAGGCAGAAGTCACCGAGGTCGCTACGCGCGCCTCCATTCATAAGGTGCGCGCGAACCGCCGCCTTTTTGAAGAAGGCGAGGAGTGTAAGGGCCTCTGGATCGTCACGGCGGGCCGCGTTCGCCTGCTCCACCTGATGGCCGACGGCCGCCAGCATGCCGTGGGCTTCCATGCGCCCACCACCCCGCTGGACCTCGGCGCCGCCCTCGACGGCCAGCCGTATATGACCACGGCGATGACCCTGATCGACTCTGAGTTCATCCTCATCCCCAGGCCCGTGCTCATCGATCTCGGGCGGGACTACCCGGTGACCATCCGGAACGCCATCGACCTTCTGTGCATCGAAGTCCGCCAGCGAGACATCACGGCCGCCGTCGCCGCGCTGAAGGACGCCCGCGGCCGCATCGGCTGCAGCCTCCTCCAGCTCGCCCGCCAGTTCGGCACCACCGATGGGTCCGCTATCAGCATCAACTATCCGCTCACTCGCCAGCATATCGCCGACCGATCCGGCGTCACGGTCGAGACCGCGATCCGGGTGATGTCGGAGATGCAGCAGAACGGCGTCATCCAGACCGACAACCAGATCATCCAGATCCTCGACCTCCCGCGCATCAGCGATGCCGTGAGCTGCGATGGCTGCCAGTTTCTCTGCGCCCGCCCGCGGCGCACGTCCTGGAAGGCCGTCGCACGCCGTCGCGGCTGCACACTATGACGGCCGTCATGCTCTTCGCCTCTTGCACCATGCCACGCTCGCCTCGGCTACGAGTGCCTGTCTGCCCGAGTGCGTCCCGGTTGCCGCAGTCACGCTTTGCCGGCAGAGCTCCGAGGAATTGCCCCACCAACAGGAGGACTCACGATGACCGTCCAACAACTCGGGAAAAGCCTTCCCGTTCTCGATGGCCCATACCGCTCTCGGTGGTCATGGGACGAGGTCCGCTGGGCCTCCCACTGCATAGACTGTTACCCCGGCAACTGCCCCATGCGCGTCTACGTCAAGGATGGCCAGGTCGTCCGCGAGGAATCGGCCGCGACCTTCCCCACTTACGAACCCGGTGTCCCCGACACGGCACCTTCGACCCCGTCAGCAGCGTTGATGACTGGTTCCACTCAGAAGTCTTCATCATCTGGGCCGGTAACCCGAACTACACCCGCATTCCCCACATCCACTTCGTTAACGAAGCGCGCTACAACGGGACCGAGGTCGTCATCGTCGCCCCCGACTTCTCTCCGTCCGCGATCCACGCGGACTATTACATCCCGGTCAACGCCGGGACCGATGCAGCCTTCGCCCTGGCGATGGCACAGGTCATCATCGAAGAAGGCCTCGTCGACAAGACGTTCGTGAGCGAACAGACCGACCTCCCGCTCCTCGTGAACAAGGCGACCAACCGGTATCTCCGTGCGAGTGACCTGCCCGAAGGTGGCAGCGACGAGCAGTTCTTCGCCTGGGACAGTGCCGCGGGGGCCCTCGCCCCCGCTCCCCGCGCCAACCTGAAGTGGGGCGCGTCGAGCCCGCGCTCGAAGGCGAGTACACCGTTACCACGAAGGCTGGCCCGGTCACCGTCACCCCGCTCTTCACGATCATGCGCGCCCGTCTCGCCGAGTACACGCCAGAGGCGATTCAGCCCATCACCCGCGTCGACCCCGCGACAACGCGCCTCCTCGCGCGGAAGATCGCCTCCAAGCGGACGGGCATCCTTTCCGCTCTGGGCGGCATGGGCAAGCACTACCACGGCGACCTGATGGAACGCGCCCAGCTCCTCGTCCTCGCCCTCACGGGGAACTGGGGCAAGCAGGGGACGGGCGTCCGTGCCTGGCTTGCCGGCCTCTTCGATGGCTCCGCCACGGTCATGATGAAGAGCAAGCGCGGCCCCGAAGAGGTCGCCGGCCTGCTCGACATGCGCGACATGCTCGTGAACATGAAGATCGCCGAGGATCCTTCCCTCACCCCGCTCATCGTCGCCGTCGAGCAGTCCCGCCAGTCCTCCGCCGGGCTCGTCCCACCCGTCTTCTGGTGGTACCACCACGCTGGCTACAAGGAGACATGGGAGAAGCCGGACTGGCACGACCCGAGCATGAAGCGCCCGTTCACCGAGTACTTCAAGGAAGCCACCGACAGCGGCTGGTGGAGCGGCGTTGACGTCCCCCGCAAGGACCAGCCGACTCGCGTCATCATCGAGATGGGCGGCAACGTGCTCCGGCGCACGCGCGGCGGGAGCAAGATGCTGCTTGAGCACCTCTGGCCACAGCTCACCTGCGTCGCGACTCTCGAAGTCCGGATGAGCACGACCGCCCTCTACTCCGACTACATCCTTCCCTGTGCCCAGTGGTACGAGAAGATCGGCTTCGGAATCCCCTCCACCCACGTGATGCACCTCACGTTCTGCGACAAGGCGGTCGAACCGCCCGGAGAGTGCGTGGATGAGTGGGAGGCCTACCGGCGAATCGCCGAGAAGGTGCAGGAGCGCGCCCGTGCCCGCGGTATCAAGCCCTACACCGACTCTCGCGGCATCCAGAGAGACCCGGCCAACGCCCACGAAAACTTCACGAAAAAGGGCATCTTCCTCAACGAGGAAGACCTCGCCGATGAGATGATCCGGGACAGCGCCGTCACCGGAACCGTCCCGGCGAACGCCAGCCTCGAAGACATCCGCGAGAAGGGCTACTACCGCTGGCAGGGCCTCGGCATCAACCCTCGGGTCATTGCCCAGGGAACCGAGCCGAAGCCCAACGAGACTTTCGTCCCATTCCGCGATCACGTGGAGAAGGGTGATCCCTACCCGACGCTCGCGCGCCGCGCGCAGTTCCTCATCGAACACCCGTGGTTCTTCGAAGCCGATGAGCACCTGCCGCGGTACAAGGCTCCCCCTCTGATGGGCGGCAACTACGACTTCCAGATCACCAGCGGCCACAACCGCTGGAGCATCCACTCCAACAACAACTCGACCCAACTCATGCTCGATACCCACCGCGGCGCTCCGCACCTGGTGATGAACACCAGCGACGCACGCCGCCTCGGCATCGAAGACGACGAAATGGTCCGCGTCCACAACGACCTGGGAGAGTTCCAGGTCGCAGTGCTCCTTTCCGAGAGCGCCCAGCCCGGCCAGGTCGTGATGTACAACGGCTGGGATCCGTTCCAGTTCCCGAACTGGGCCGGCCCGAACGACCTCGAACCCGGGATGATCAAGTGGCTCCACCTCGCCGGCGGCTACGGCCACCTCCGCTACTGGGTCACCGAATGGCAGCCCTCGCCTGTCATGCGCAGTACTCGCGTCGGAATCGCCAAAATGGGGTGACGATTCCCCCGCGGGATGCAACGAACCGGGAGCCGACAGGCTCCCGGTTCTGTTTTCCGGAGGTCCGCAGCCCTTATGACCGCAGTCATAACCAGCCCTCTCCCGCCTCTCACACCATTCCCGGCATGAAGGCAGCAGAGTCAGACCGGATCTACACGAGCCCCAGCGATCTCTACCGCAAGAAGTGGGACTGGGACGCCGTTTACTGGGGCACCCACTGCGTCGACTGTTACCCAGGAAACTGCCCAATGCGCGTATACGTCCGCGGCGGACAGGTCTGGCGAGAAGAACAGTCCGGGTCGTTCCAGACCATCGAGCCCGGTGTCCCCGATTTCAACCCCATGGGTTGCCAGAAGGGCGCCTCGTGGAGCCAGTCGCTCTACGGGCCGGACCGGCTCCTCTACCCCCTGAAGAGGGTCGGTGAACGCGGCGAGGGCCGCTGGAATCGCGTCACCTGGGACGAAGCACTCACCGACATCGCGGATCGCATGATCGATGCCATCGAGGCCGGTGGTCCCTCGAGTATCGCCCACGAGGGCACCCCGGAGATGGCCACCGTCATCCCGACCAACAAGTTTTTCAGCACACTCGGTGGCCACGGGCTCGACCTGAACGGTTCGATCAACGACTTCTCCATCGGCCTCTACGAAACCTTCGGGCGCTTCAGCCAGGTCTCCTCAGCCGATGACTGGTTCCACTCCGAAGTCGTCCTCATCTGGCACATGAACCCCATCTACACGCGCATCCCGTTCTACCACTTCATCGCCGAAGCCCGGTACAACGGAGCCGAAGTCATCAACATCTCCCCGGATGTAAACCCTTCCCACCTCCACGCCGATATCCAGGTGCCCATCAACGGCGGCACGGACCCGGCCTTCGGCCTCGCCCTCGTCCAGGTCATCCTCGAAGAGGGCCTCGCGAACTGGAAGTTCATCAAGGAACAGACAGACCTCGGCTTCCTCGTCCGCACCGATACGCGCCGCTACCTGCGCCAGGCGGATGTCGAAGGTCAAGGCCCGGAAGACCAGATGTACCAGTGGGCCGTCGGTTCAGGCATCCGCAAAGCGGACCGCGCCAATATCTTCTTGAAGGACGTCGATATCGCCCTCGAGGGCACCTTCGATGTCCAGCTCAAGAACGGATCGACGGTCCAGGTGCGGCCGGCATATGACTTCCTCAAGCAGCACCTCAACGAGAAGTACACGCCAGAGAAGCAGCAGCCGATCACCGGCGTCCACCCCGATGTCATCCGGACCATCGCCCGCAAGTGCGCGACCAAGCGCACGAACATCATGCTTGGCTACAACGCCTGCAAGTTCTACCACGGCGACCTCATGGAACGTGCCCAGGCGCTCCTCCTCGCCGTTACCGGCAACTGGGGCAAGAAGGGCACCGGCATCCGCTGCTGGGCCTCCGGCATGCACGATGGCGCCTTCATCGCCGTCAACAAGCCCGGTCCAGGGGCGGCCAACACGGAAATCGTCCTCTCCGGCCGCGACGCCGCTATCGCCGCCTTCAAGCAGATGGACCCGACGGCGACGACCGAGATCGCGGTCAAACGCATGGGCCAGATGTCAGAAAAACTGCAGCGCTCGCCGGGCGGGCTGGGCGGCATGCTGTCCGGTGGCGATGACGGGGAGTCATCGGCGCACCCCAACGCCTCGACATCGAGCCCGCCAGCCTTCTGGTGGTACTGGCAGGCGAACTACCAGGAACGCTGGAATACGCCGGGCTGGGGCGATGACTCGCTCCCGCGCTCGTTCGATGAATACTTCAACGAAGCCATCAGCAAGGGCTGGTGGGATGGCATGGACCATCCGCGCCCCGAAGACCCGCCCCGCGTCCTCATCGAATGCGGCGGCAACATGCTTCGCCGCACACGCGGAGGCAAAAAGGCGCTCCTCAACACCCTCTGGCCGAAGCTGGACCTCATCGTCTCGATCGACTTCCGCATCAGCCAGACGGGCCTCTACAGCGACTACGTCCTCCCTGCGGCCCAGCATTACGAAAAGATCGGCTTCCACATCCCGACGCCGCACCTCATGAACCTCACCTTCAGCGACAAGGCGGCCGAGCCCGCCGGCGAAGCCCGCAACGAGTGGCAGATCTACCACGCGATCTTCGAGAAGATCGCCGAGCGCGCCAGCGAACGGGGCCTGACCGCCTGCAAAGGACACCAAGGGCATGACGCGCCGCTACGCAGCGTTGCCCGGCGCCTACTCGATGAAGGGCTTCCTCCTCGATGAGGAGCGGCTCGCCGACGAACAGATCCGCGACTCCGCCCTCGCCGGCACGCTCCCCATAGGCACCAGCCTGCGCACCCTGCGGGAGAAGGGTCACGTTCGGTTCATCGACTGGGGACTCTCCCCGATGGCGCTCGCCCAGGCATCGCCAATCAAGCCGAACGAGACGCACGTCCCCTTCCGCGACAACACCGAGCGCGGCACTCCGTTCCCTACGTACGCTCGCCGCGCGCAGTTCTACATCGACCACGAGTGGTTCCTCGAAGCCCACGAAGAACTGCCGACCTACAAGCCGAACCCGAACATGGGTGGCGACTACCCGATCGGCATGACTTCCGGCCACAACCGCTGGAGCATCCACACCATGAACCAGGCCAACTGGGTCATCCTTGGCACTCACCGTGGAGAACCCGATGTGGTCGTGAATACCGATGACGCCGCCGACCGCGGTGTCAAAGATGGGGATCTCATCCGCATCTGGAACGACGTTAGCCAATTCAAGAGCCGTGCCCGTGTCGCCCCGAACGTGAAGCGTGGCCAGCTCATCTCCTACAACGGTTGGGCCGGGTTCCAATACCCCGAGTGGAGCGGAGCCAACGAGATTGAACCGGGGATGGTGAAGTGGATTGGTTTCGCAGGCGGCTACGGCCACCTCAGCCATCTCGGGGCAGAATGGCAGCCGGTACCGGCCGAACGCTGGACCCGGTGTGATTTCGAAAAAGCGGAGGTCGACTAATGAAGGTCGCGAAACTCACTGGCGCGCTGGCAGACCCGGCCGCCGCCGCATGGCAGTCCGTTGAGAACGTCCGGGTCTCACTCGCCCCGGTCGCGCTCGAGGCCCAACCAACCGAGTACATCCGCGAAGCGTGGAGAGACCGCGACTACGGCCAGACGGCCGAGGCGCAGGTGAAGGCCGCCAGTGACGGCGACCGGCTCTACCTCCGCGTCGAATGGGCTGATGACCCCGTCCCGAACCACGAGTTCCAGGATGCGGTGAGCGCCATCTTCCCCACGAACGGAAGCGGCGTCCTCGCAACCATGGGCGATGCCGAGAAGCCGCTCGCTCTCTGGTTCTGGGAACAGGGCCGTCCCGGCCCCCTTCGCCTCATCTCGTCAGGCCCCGGCGTCGTCACCAAGGATGCCACCGCCAACCTCGGTGCGAACGGCGTCCTCGCCAATGGCCGCTGGAGCGTCGTCCTCAGCGGGCCCGCCGATGTCGCGCAAAAGCGCAAAGTCGCCCTCGCCGTTTGGAACGGCTCGCGCGATGAGCGTGCCGGCCTTGCCGCAGTGAGCCAGGAATGGCTCCCGCTGGAAATGGAGTAAGACCATGGCTGCAACAACTGAAGCAAAGGTCCGCCAACTCGCCTGGGTGTACGACCTGAACAAGTGCATCGGCTGTCAGACGTGCTCTGTGGCCTGCAAAGTCCTCTGGACTCGCGACGAAGGCGAAAAGCACCACTGGTGGATGTCCGTCAACACCATGCCTGGCCTCGGCACGCCGAAGGCCTGGGAAACCATGGGCGGCGGCGTCGATACCACCACCGGCAAGCCTCTCCCCGGCCACCAGCCGACCCGCGAGGAGTTCGGTGGCGGCTTCGAGTTCAACTACGACGAGGTCTTCTACGGAGGCACCTCCGGCAAGGCCCACCTCGAGCCCCAGGCCCCCCGCGAAAACCGCTGGGCGATGAACTGGGACGAAGACCAGGGCGCCGGCGAGTGGCCGAACTCCTACTACTTCTATCTTCCCCGGCAGTGCAACCACTGCTCCAACCCGGTCTGCATGACCGCCTGCCCCACGGGGGCACTCCACAAGACCGACGACGGGCTGGTGTTACGGGACGAAGAGACTTGCATGGGCGACAGGTTTTGCATGGAAGCCTGTCCCTACAAGAAGGTCTACTTCAACTACGAACGCCACGTCGGACAGCAGTGCATCGGCTGCTTCCCCCGGATCGAAGCCGGAGTTGCGCCTGCTTGCGTTCGCCAGTGCCCGGGCCGGGCTGTCTTCATCGGCTACCTCGAAGATGAAGACAGCCCGGTGCACAAACTCGTCCGCGAATGGAAGATCGCGCTCCCGCTCCATGCGGAAGCCGGTACCGGCCCGAACGTGTACTACGTCCCGCCGCTCTCGCCATACCGCCTCAACGAGGACATGAGCATCGACACCGAGACTCCGCGCATCCCGCCGGAGTACCTCGAGTCCCTCTTCGGGCCGTCCGTGCACCAGGCTCTGGCCACCCTCAAGAGCGAGATGGACTCTGTCCGCGAAGGCGGCTCCTCAGAGATGCTGAAGACGCTCATCGCCTACAAGTGGCAGGAACTGCTTGGGCCGTTTACTGTCGACCCCGCCACGCTCACGCCTGGCGGCAACGGACACCAGGGGGCTTAACCATGTTCGTCTACTCACTCGCCGGCCTTCAGGTCGATGGCGGAGCGCTCCCCGAAATGGAGTTGCCCGACAACGAGGTCACCGCCCGGACCGGGGTCTACCAGTTGCTCGCCCGGCTTGTCTCGGTGCCCGATGAAGACGCCTACACGGCCGCCCTCGCGGGTGAGTGGGGCGACCGCCTTACCGATGCCGGGAAGCTCCTCGGCTTCCCGTTCTCCTTCGGCAACGGCACGATCGACGCCTCAGTGAGCCGCGAGGACTTCCAGGCGGAATTCCTCCGCGTCTTCGAAGTCGGCGCCACCGGTGGTCCGCCCGCCTCGCTTTTCGGCGGGGCGTATGGCGGCGACCGGATGCAACGCCTCGAAGAGGTTGTCCGCTTCTACGAGTACTTCGGCCTCACAACGTCGGCCGAGGATCCGCGCCCGGCCGACCATCTGGCCACCGAGCTCGAATTCATGAAGTACCTCACCTTTAAGGAAGCGGTTTCTCCTTCGCCTCGCCTCCAAACGTCATATCGCCGTGCTCAGCACGACTTCCTCGAACGCCAGCTCACCGGCTGGGTACCGAAGCTGGCCGAGAAGACGCATGAGGCGAAGACCTGGCCGTACTGGGAGTGGGTGGTAGACACGGTCGCGGGGTTTGCCGCCGCCGATAGCCAGTACGTCTCCGGTGTCCTCGTCGGCTAAAGCCGCACATCTCCGCAAAGCGAAGTGAAGCGATGACCCCCATTTCAGCTTCCCGGTACCGCCAGCGTTGGAGCTGGGAACGGGCCACTTTCGGCACGCACTGCCTCAACTGCCTCGCCACCTGTCCCTACCGGGTCTACACCCGGGATGGAGAGATCCTGTTCGAGGAGCCGGCAGCCGTCTTCGAACAGGTCGAGGACGGCGTGCCGGATATGAACCCCATGTCCTGCCAGAAGGGCAGCGCCTGGAGCATTCAGCTCGATTCGCCCGACCGCCTGCTTCACCCTATGCGCCGCAAGGGCGAGCGGGGCTCGGGCGAGTGGGAACAAATTTCCTGGGATGAAGCCCTCGAAGAGGTCGCGGATGCTGTCATCGAGGCCATCGACCTCGAGGGGCCCGAGTCCGTCGTCTTCGAAGAAACCGTCGAAGGCGGCCTCCTCGCGCAGGCCGCCTACCTTCGCTTCGCCGGCCTCCTGGGCGCCACCACCCTCGATGCCAACGGCCTCATCAACGACTTTCCCGCAGGCCACCACATCACCTTCGGCAAGTTCTCCTGTGCCAGCTCCGTGGACGACACGTTCCATTCCGAGCTCATCCTCATCTGGCACTCGAACCCGTCGTACACGTCGATCCCCTACGCCCACTTCATCACCGAAGCGCGCTACAACGGCTCGCAGGTCGTCTGCATCGCACCGGACTACAGTCCCTCGGCGTTGATGGCGGAAAGCTTCGTCCCGATCCGCCCGGCCACGGATGCGGCGCTCGCCCTCTCAATGTGCCAGGTCATCGTCGAAGAAGGCCTCTACCACACCGACTTCGTCCGGTCACAGACTGACCTGACCCTCCTGGTCCACCGCGAGTCCCGCCGGTTCGTGCGCGGCCCGGAGCTCCTGGAGGGCGAGCGTGAAGACCAGTTCTACTGGTGGGACAACGCCACCGGCGCCGTCGAGATCGCCCCACGCGGCTCGCTGATGCTCGATGAATCCGACCCCGCGCTCGAAGGCACGTTTACCGCCACCGCCGTCGATGGGAGCACCATCGAAGTCACGACCGTCTTCGAGCTCCTGCGTGAGCAGCTCGCCGAATACACACCCGAGAAGGCCGGCCCGATTTGCGGGATCAATCCCGAAGTCATCCGCAACCTGGCCCGCGATGCAGCCCGCAAGCGCACGAAGATCATCGAAGGCTTCAACACCCCGAAGTACTACCACGGCGACCTCATGGAACGGGCAATGTGCCTCTTCCTCGCGCTCACCGGCAACTGGGGACGCCCCGGCACCGGCATCCAGGGTCTCGCCCTCGCCGGGCTCGACGGCTACATGCTCTTCGGCATGAAGCAGAAGCGGGGCGTCGCCGAGACCATCCGCGTGATGGAGGGCCTCGAAGGCGCCATCGAAAGCCTTCGTTCCCAGGACGAGGAAGCTTCCGACGAGATCCTCGGTTACGAACTGCTCCAACGCGGCGTCGCGGCCGGCACCGCCAGCCCGCCCGCCTTCTTCCACTTCTACCACTGTGGCTACAAAGACACCTGGAACACCCGCGAATGGTCCGACGAGACCATGACCCGGCCGTTCGACGAGTACGTTTCCGACGCCACCCGGCGCGGATGGTGGGGGGGCCTCGTGAAGCCCGGCCCGTCGACGGACCCGCAGGTCCTCTTCATCGTCGCCACGAACCCCGTCCGCCGCCAGCGCGGTGGCTCCGATACGCTCCTTAAGAACCTCTGGCCGAAGCTGGAGAAGATCGTCGTGGTCGAGAACCGCATGAGCGCGACTGCCCTCCAGGCCGACATCCTCCTGCCGGCGGCGATGCAATACGAACGTCCGAACCTCCAGTATGCGATTACCCACTCGTTCCACGTCGGGTTCTCCGAACAGGCCCGGCCCCCTCGCGGCGAAGCCCGCACGGAGTGGCAGATCTTCAGAGCGCTTTCTCAGAAGGTGCAGGAGCGCTCCGGCGAGCACGGCGTAACGGAGTATCTCGATGGCCGCCGCCAGCCGCGGAGGCTCGACACCATCGGCGACGCCTTCACTTCGCACGGCGCCTACGACAACGAAGAGTCGGTCATGGATGAATGGCTGCGCGACAGCATCGAGGCGGGCACCTTGCCCGAAAAGGGCAGCCTCGCTTCCCTTCGCGAGCGCGGGACCGCCCGCTTCTCCGGGCTTGGCATGTTCGCGCCCGGTCTCTCACTTGCCGCCAACGTCCAGCCCAACAAGACCGTCACCGCGTTTGAATGGCATGTCGAGGACGGCGTCCCCTTTCCCACGCTCACCCGGCGTGCCCAGTTCCTGATCGACCACCCCTGGTTCGCCGAAGCCGGCGAGGACTTGCCCGTTCACAAGGAGAACCCCGCCGTCGGCGGCAACTATCCGCTCATGGTGACCAGCGGCCACTCTCGCTGGACGGTCCACGCGGTATCCATGGGCAACCCGGTCCTCGCCGGGACCCATCGCGGCGAACCACTGGCGATCCTCGGTACTGCCGAAGCCAACGCTCGCGGCATTTCCGATGGCGACCTGATCCGGGTCTTCAACGACCGTGGCAGCTACTCTATCCGTACCCGAGTTTCACCCCGTGTGCGGCCCGGCCAGTTGATCGTGTACAACGGGTGGGAGCCTCACATGTTCAAGGACTGGAAGGGCTCGAACGAAGTCGAACCCGGCATGGTGAAGTGGCTCCACCTCCTGAGCCGCTACGGCCATCTCCGTTACCTGCCCTTCGGCTGGCAGCCTGTTCCTGCCGACCGAGGCGTTTTCGTGGAGGTCTCTCGAGCATGACACTCGCGCCCAACACATCGCGCGCACCCGAGCCGATAACGCTTACCCCGGAAGAACACGCCGCCATCGCGCGCGTGTTCGAAGGTGCGCCCTCGGTCTTCGGCGCACTCTCCACGCTCCGCACGCGCCGCATCGGCCTCGGCTACCGCAGCGAAACCGGCGAAGATGAGAGCTTCGACTGGTCCAGCCACCTGGTGGTGCGGCAGCGCGAAGGCCCACTATCTTTCGAATCCGCCAGCGGCCCGCGCCCCCTCTCGGAAGTCGAAGAGGCGCTCATCGCATGGGCGTCGCTCGGGCCGAACGGCATCATCACCGCCGATATCCCGGTCCAGGGAGACCTTTCCAGCCTCCTTTCCTGGGCTGGCCGCACCGTCCCGGCCTCGAGCAACGACCAGGCCGTTGACCTGTTCATCATCAACGACACCGGCGTCCATCTCTATCGCCCCGGCACAGAGCGCATGGCCCCCGTCGAGATCGCCGGGCCGGATGACTACTGGAAGGTCCTCCACTGGTACCGCGCCGGCCGCACCACGCTGACGCCGAAGCGGCCCGATGTCGCCTGGGCGACGGCGCCGCCAGGCACCCACAATGTGAACACCATGGGCGCGCTTCAGTACAACGCGAACCGCCCCGGCAGTACCTGGTTCCTCCCCGTCGGCGATGTCGGCCTGGAATGGGTCAACCTGCTGCTCTCCTCGTATCAGTTCGGGGGCTTCTACCTCCAGGACCCGGAGACCAACAAGCCTGCCGGCTGCGAGCAGTGGATCCGCCCCGGTTTCCTCGAAGTTGGCTTCCCCATCCCCATCTTTGATGAGCTCGCGCTGATGCAGCACGTCACCGAAGTGGCCTGCGTCGTCCAGAACATCCGCCTCGCCTGCGAGACCATGGGCCTCGGCGCCTGGGCCATGGGCGGCTACTCGGATGACCTCCTGCTGGGTGCCTACCCGGAAGTCGCCGCCGGGCTCGGCTTCGCGTTCCTGGAACGCGACCCGGCCCGCAACCCTTCGAAGACCGCCACCTGCCAGGGCCTCCCGGGAGTCCTTGATGCGCGCATGGCCCCATCCCGTAGGTTCCCTAACGCCGAGGCGCTCGTCCGCCATGTCGTGGAGCTGCGCTATCAGCGCGGGGCGCACCTCTCGCCTACCGATAACTGGGGCGAGCGGAACAAGGGCCCCTTCACCGGCGAAACGCGCGAAGCTATCCTCCAGCATCCGCGTACCCACATCCCCGATTGGGTCGTCGAGGCGGCGATTGACACCATCGCCTACATCATCGACAAGTATGGGAGCGCGCCGTCGCACATCAACCCGGTGCGCGCGAAGTTCTCCGCCCAGGTTCACCACGTCGACCTCGACTACTACCGGAAGTTCCACACGGGCGGCGAGGAACCCTACATGGCAACACCCCAGCTCCTCTCTCACTTCCGGGATTGGCATCCCGGCAGCAACGACCCCTACCAGAGGGCGCCCCATGCCTAGCGATCCCGACATCTGGTTGCACATCATCTACGGCTACCTCCACGACCTCGCCATTGCGACCTACCTCGGCGGCGCTGTTGCGATGGAGTTCGTCCTCGGTCCCGCCCAGGGGTCGATCCCCCCGGCACAGGCCCAGGTCATGGGCCAGAAGACGTCCGACCGTTTCCTCTGGCTGGTCTGGGGCTCCCTTGGCGTCATCATCGTCACTGCCGTCCTCCGCCTCGAACATCTCGGTAGGCTCGACTGGACGTGGCCGTTCTTCAACTCGGGACTCAGTCTCGACCAGAGCTACGGCCGTACCATCCTTGCGATGTTTTTGCTCTGGTGCGTACTCGTGGTGAACGGTTCGCTGGTCACCTTCGTCTTCCGCCCCCGCCTGGCGGGCAAGTTCACACCTGGCACTTCCGCTGCCCAGGTCACCGCCAGCCAGACCGCCAAAATGCAGGCCGCTACCTGGATCCAGCGGCTGACCCGCGTCGACCTCGGCGTGGCCGTCGTCATCGCCTTGATGGGCGCCTCGCTCAAGTGGGGAGGCCTCATCTGAGACGTCCCGCTTCCCGCCACGGAGGGGAACGCCCTTGGATACATTGCTGGCCACGGTCCATGCGCTGGCGTGGGCAGTCTATGTCGGTGGCTCGATAACCATGGAGTGGGTGCTCCGCTACGCCCAGCGCACCATGCCGCCCTCCCAGGTCGGCGTCGTCTGCAAGAACGCCGGCACCCGCTATCGCTGGTTCGCCCTCGTTTCGCTGCTCGTCATTGGAGCTTCCGGGGCGGCAATGTTCCTGCGCATCGATGACGCCGAACTGGCTGCACGGGCGGGCTCGCCGGAACTCAGCCTGGGCGATTCCTACGGCAGGACCATGCTTCTGCTCACCGTTGGCTGGTTGGCCCTCGCCGCGACCGTCGCAGCCATGGCCTTCTGGCTCCATCCAGCCCAGCGCAAGCGCTCCCGTCCGGATATGACCAGCGAAGCCATCGCCGCCGAGCGTCTCCGCATCGGCCGTGCGATCAAGCAGATGGACCGCGCGCTGAAGTTTGAACTCGTCGTTTCGGTAATCTGTATTGGTATCGCCGCCTCTCTTCGGACCGGCGGCCTCATCTAGCCACACCCAGGAGGCCCCAAGCCATGCCCAAGACGATCGCAATCACTCCCTCCTGGTATTGGCCAGCCGGCATTTCGCGCGTCGTTGGAGTGCCGCCCTACTCCATCTACGACCTCTGCATCGTTCGCAATGAGCGCCACATACCGCAGGCCCCGGCGATCATTGACGCGCAGGGGACGCTCACCTTCGAGGGCCTGCGGGCCGAAGTCGATAGGCGGGCCAAAGCCCTGGCGCTTGCGGCCGGCGAAGCTCGCATCGCGGTCCTCCCCGGTGCGCTTTCGCGTGACAACGTGCTCGAACTCCTGGCCGGGCTTGCCTCGGGCGTAAAGCTCCACATAACGTCAGGCGACCCTGCCACCGTTGCTACCGGGCTTGGCGCCCCCGTCGTCGCCGGCCAGCAACCCCCCGGCGAGACCAGTGCGGTCCCCGACGTGTCCCTGCTCGATCCCTCTCGGCCGGCAGTCGTCATCGAAGGCGGTGACGGCCCCGTCAGCCACTCCAACCGCTCTCTCCTCGCGATGGCGATCTCCATGGCGACGTTCGTCGATGCCGGGCGCGATAGTCCGTGGCTCTCGACCCTCCCGCTCTCGACATGGCAGGGGTTGATGGCCGTCCTGTTGCCGCTTCACCTCGGCGCGCCGCTCGTCATCCCCCCGGCAAACGCCGATCCCGACACGCTCCTCGGGCTCATTCCGCGCCACCAGGTGAAGTACGCCATCGCCGGCATCGAAGGGTTCGCTCACGCCTGCCGTGAAGCCAAGCGGGCAGCCAAAGATTCCCGCAAGATGCTCGCGGCCGCTCTCCTCTCCGTCGATGGCCCCTTCGACCCCGATCAACGACGGCGCGTGGGCAAGGCGCTTGAGTGCCCGGCACTCACCTTCTGGGGCATGCCCGAAACCGGTCCGGTCTTCGCCGCGCACCAGTCCTGGTACATCGATGAATCCGTCGGCCTGCCGATGACCAACGCCCACGTTGTCCCTTCGGACCCCCGATCTGGGCAGCCTATCCAGGCACTCTGGGAACTCGTCGAAATGGCGGAAGTGACGGTGTTCTCGCCGTCGCTCATGGCCGATCGCGAGGCCGCGGTCTCAAGTGGCCGGTTCGCTGGGAACCGCTTCCGGACCGGGATGATGGCATCGTCCGATGCGAACGGGATGGTCTACCTGCTCGGTCGATAACCCGAAACCATGGGGATAGCGGCGTTGCCGGGATAACTGGCCCGGAGCTGCCGCAACCGCGTTGAACTCACGGCTTTCACCGTGTCCACGAGTGCCCGGTAGAACGGAGTTGCGTCGCGCTTGCCAAGGCGGTCAGCCGTCTGTTCCGCCCACGGACAGAGGTGCCGCTCAAGTACGTCCGCCATTGCCCGTTCTCGCGCCTCCCGGGTCTCACCGGGACCGAGAGCTGTCCCTTCTGCCAGGAACCGGATGAACTCCAGCACCGTCGGCACGAAGTCGGGCAGATCGTGCGCCTCTGAATCGACCGTCAGGCCGAAGTGGCGGTACAGCCGCAGCAACTCTTCCATCGCATCGCGCCGGCGGGGAGCGTAGACGCCCGTGTAGAGCGGCGTGGGCGTTCGGTCCGGCAGGTCGAACAGGCGGATGTACTCCGCCTCCAGCTCACCGGCCGGAAGCCCCGGGGGTTCCAGGCCGTCCAGCGGCGCGCCGGCGTCGTACGACAGGTGGCCCAGCAGGTGCCCGATGGTGCTCAGGAAGCGCCCGGAGTCCACGGCTTCAGCCAGCTCGGCGTTGGGGAACGAAAGGCTTTCCGAAAGCAGACCGTAGAGGTCTGCTTCGGCGTTCGCGGCAGAACTGTCCGGCCCGTTCATCGCGTGACCGGCGGCCGTATCAGTTCCGCGGGATTCTGCGTGAACGGCCCCATCAGGTCGTTCCAGTCCCGCGAGATGAGGATGTCCATCAGTTCCGAGCTTTCGCCGCGGGTTGTCTTCTCGCGTTCACGCTCGATCGTCTCCAGCGCCGCGTCGACTCCAGGGCCGAACATCTCCCGCAGGTACTCGGCCGGAATGCGCCGTTTCGTATCATCGAACTCGCCGCCCTCGTTAAACGCGGATGGCGCCAGCGGCGGGACGTAGAAGACGTTCGGTTCGGTCCCGAAGTCCGGCCGCAGCGGAAGCGCGACCTTCCATTCGTTTACCAGCTTGTGAGGGTGGCCCTCTTTGTTGTCCATGTAGTCGATGTGGCGGACACGTCCAGGGCACTGGCGTACGCACGCCGGGGCGACTCCCGCCTCCAGCCGTGGATAGCAGGCGATGCACTTCTGGGCGACTGCGCGCTGAGGGTTGAAGTAGATGCGCTTGTACGGGCATGCCTCGGCACAGAACCGGTAGCCATTGCATCGCTCTTCATCGATCAGGATGATCCCGTCTTCTTCGCGCCGGTAGAGCCCTTCGCGAGGGCAGGCTTCCAGGCACGCTGGCTTCGAACAGTTCGCGCAGATCTGTTGCAGGTAGAAGAAGAACGAGTCGGGATAGACTCCCCCGCCCAGGTCCTCGTCCCAGTTCGGGCCCCACGATGGCGTACTGCCGTCTCGCTCGCGGGGGTGCAGCGGGATGCGCTCGGAGCCGCTGAATACCGCCTGCTGGTCAAAGTCCCACGCCTCGCCATATTCGCGCTGCGCCGGGAACTTGCCCGGTACTGGCTGACCGTCGCGATAACCGCCGCCGTGCGAGAAGACGTCTCGCGGAGTGCCTCCGCCTGGCATCGTATTCACGATGTTCCACCACATCGACTCCATGCCCGGCCCATCTGTCCAGAGGGTCTTGCAAGCGATGGAGCACGACTGGCAGCCCAGGCACTTGTTCAGGTCGAACACCATAGCCAGCTGCCTCGCTGGCCGTGAAGTCGCGGTGCCCATGATCTCCTCCGTTACCTACGCCGGCACTTCCAGCGTGAGCCAGCCGGGGGTGTGTGATTTCAGCCCAGCCCGTTCTTCGAGCGCGCCTTGCCAGACGGCGATGCCAATCGGGACGGTCGCGCCGCCTCGGATCGGGACGCCTTGTTCCTCGAGCGGCCGTGAGAACACCACGCTCCACTCGTCCGCGTTCCATGTTGCTTCCACCGAAACACCGTGCGGCGGGGCCTGGCGGGTAACCGTACCGAGCCCTGTCGCCTGGATGACGAACGGGATCGCGGTGCCGGCCCGCCAATGCCATGCCTGGACCGGATGTGCAGCGTCGCCCATCGTTGCCAGTTCCGCCCCCTTCCCGTCGAGCGGGAAGAGCACAGCGCACGCGTCGGCGAAGACATTGTTATCGGTGATCGCCGGTCTCGGGTTCAGCGCCTTCCAGCGCAGTCGAACATGGAGGACGCCACCGGCCACGGCTGCCGCGGCACGTACCGATGGCGTCGCCCCATGTTTGCGATCGGCCCACGCCGTTCGGACGTAGGCCGATGGCTGGACCTCGAGCGGCGTCGGTTCGAGCGGGACCTCGACCTCAACCGCCGCTCCCCAGCCCGCGCTTAGCGGGCCGAGCGGACCATCCTTCGTCGGCGCAATCCGCGCCCCAACAATTCGAGAAGCCGTTACCGCAGTCATTGCGCGTGCTCCACGAGTTCTACTTCGACGGCCACTTCCTTCGGGACGTGGTTCATCGTGTACGAAGCCATCCGGTAGTGGAGCTGACCGTAGTCGCCCACCAGGTTCGTCGGTTTGATCGGGCTCGCGGCCACGTCGTTCTGGGTCGCCCAGTCTTTGAACTGATAACCCTCCCAGGCGTGGTAGACGATGATCGTCCCGGGTTGGACCGCCGGCGAAACCTTCGCCCGCAGTTCGAACTTGCCGACGTCGTTCCGTACGCGAATCTGGTCGTGGTCGCGAATTCCGCGGGCTTCGGCATCGATAACCGAGACGTAGGCCACCGGCTCCCCACGCTGCAGGCGCAGCAGTTCTTCGCTCGCCCGCCAGATGCTGTGCATGCTCCAGCGGGTGTGCCCGCCGGTCATGCGCAACGGATATTTCCCGCCGGCATTCACCGGCTCCTTGTGGACAAGCAACTCTTCGCCCGCTTCGCGGAACCAGAGATGGTCGATATAAAACTGCTGGCGACCCGTGAGAGTCGGCCACGGATTCTTCCGCTCGACGAACCATCCGCAGGAGTACATCGGACGGTCCTCGGTGTAGTCGCTGAAGACCGAGTTGAACTGGACAGCGAGCGCCGAAGGCTGGACCGCCTTGATCTTCACCATCCCCTTTTCAGCGGCCTTCGCCCAGGCGCCTTCGCCCAGCCCGCTATTTCTGGTGATGGCCGAGTTCTGGAGGATGAAGTCGAGCGCTCGCTCTTCCCCTTCCGGGCCGGCCTCGTACACGCCGTCGGCACTCATATCGTCGTACAGGCGGTCGAGCCGATGCTCGCCACCCTGGGCGTCGATATACGGCTTCGTGCCACGGGCGATCGCGCGTTCCTGGATCTTCTTCGCCAGGAGGAACGCCACGTCCCACTCGTGCTTCGATTCGTACAGCGGCGGCACTGCGCGGTCACCCACGACCACGTACGGCACGTAGGTGCTTGTGTACTTGATCCCGGGCTTCTCGTAGTAGCCGCACCCCGGCAGGACGTAATCCGCCCAGAGCGCCGAGGTCGACATCCGGAAGTCGAGCGTGACGATCGTGTCGATGCTCGCCCAGAGGTTGTCGCGAATGACCGCAGGATTGGGCCAGCGCCGCAACGGGTTCGGCCCCGAGAAGTAGAGGAACTGTGGCCGCTTCCCGCGCGGTGGCGAAATCGGCTGCCAGCCGGCCGCAAGCGCTTCCTCGATGTAGTCCTTTACGGGCCGCGGAAGGCTCGGGTCGTTGTACTCCTGCTTGCTCGCGATGGCGGCCCACTTGTCGTCGTGCGCGTAAAGCCACGGGATCAGCGGGGTCGCGTGTCCATGCCGGCCGGCCTGGAACGTGAGCTTGGAAAGCTCCTGGACGCTCACCCGGTCGACCGGGAGTTCGGGCACGGGCGCAGTGTTCAGCCGCACCTGGGGACCCATCATCCCGCCGCTGGTCAGCGCACCGTTTGGGGGCGGCCACCAGGTCGAGACTTTGATCCCGGTGCCGGGCTTCCCGCCCGAGTTTCCGGTGAGCGCGCACATGTACGCCATTCCCCTCTGGAAGAGGTCGGAATGGTAGTGCTTGCAGGCGCCCCAGGATGAGTAGATCATCGCCGACTTGGCGGCGGCAAACTCCCGCGCAACGACGCGGATGTTGTTCGCAGCGACGCCGGTGATCGTTTCGACGTACTCCGGTGTGTACTCCGCAGCCCGCTTCTTCAACAGTTCGAAAACCGGCCGGACCGTCACCGTCTTGCCGTTCAGCAAGCGGACGCGATGAGAACCCTCCAGCGCCGGGTCAAGCTCTTCGTCTGCGGCGATCGTCGAGTAGGTGGAGCCCCAGCTCCCCGTCGGCGATTCCTTGCGCCCCGTGAGCGTATTCCAGACGAAGAAGACCGCGTCCGAGCCGTCTTCATAGACGTCAGACTCGCGCAGGTACTGGCCGGTGTCGGTTCGCACCAGGAACGGCAGGTCTGTCTGTTCCTTGATGTAGGCGACGTCGTGTAGGCCTTCTTCGAGGATGACGCTGACCATGCCGAGCGCCAGGGCCGCATCCGTGCCGAAACGCACGTTCAGCCAGCGGTCCGCATGGATCGTCGAGGCGTTGTAGTCGGGCGCGATGCTCACGACCTTCGCCCCGCGGTATCGCGCCTCCCACATGAAGTGCGCCTCGGGCACCTTCGTGTACGAAGGGTTGCCGATCCAGACGAGGATGTAGTCCGAAGAGGAACCAGTCGTCGGCCGTCCCTTCCGACATGTAGAGTCCCCACGATTGGATGAGCCCCGTGGGCAGGTCGCCGACGCCGGCATACGAGTCGATCGTCGTGCTGCCAAGCCCTGTCGTGAACAGGTGTGATTCCATCGGCGAACCGATGCCGAAGTCCAGGTTCGTGGTGCCGTTGTCGTAGACGATGCAGTCCGAGCCCGCGGTTTCGGCGACGTCGATCAGCTTGTCCGCGATCTCCGTCAGTGCCTGGTCCCACGAAAGGCGCTCCCACTTCCCGTCGCCCCGCTTGCCCGCCCGCTTCATCGGATACTTGATCCGCGTCGGGTCGTACATCACCGAGCTGTAGACACACCCCATCGGGCAACCGCGAGGATTGAAGTCCGGCACATCGGCGAAGGACTTCTCATAGGTTGCGTTCTGCTCTTCGCGCCAGACGATCCCGTCCTTCACATACGCGTCGATCGAGCACGCCGAAATGCAGTTCACCCGTGTATGGGTGACCTTCACTACCTTGTCCCAGGTCCATTGGTCCCGGTAGACGTCTTCCCATGAACGATATTCGTAGGGTCGCGAGAGCAGTTCTTCGAGGCGCGCGGAGGCATCGAGCGGTTTTAGCCGCTTTAGCGGGGCGCGCGTGGCCGTGATGGTTGCCATCCGTTAATGTCCGTTCCGCGTGACTAGGGGTTGTGGGGGGAGCCGCTACTTGTCCGAAGGTGGCTTCTGCTCGGCTTTCGCCGCCGCCGCGCCACCGCGTGCCGCTACTTTCTTCGGGCGGCGTGCGGCCGGCTTGGCCTCTTCCGCTCCCTTGAGCTTTTCCAGGTCAACATTGAGCGAGGGTGCAAACATCTTGTGCCTCCAAAAGTGGGACACGCCCGAGGGGGCCCGGGCTGCCCACCACCAGAACGTACGCCCCTCTCCGCCCGCGGGTCATGATCGCGGTCATATCGATGCGGACGGATGCACTCCTACGGTCGCTCCGATAGCTCGGAAGGGGGCGCACAGCGTGATAACTGACATCGAGGTTGGACTCTCAGATACCGAACGGCAGATCCGCGATTCCGTGCACCGCTTCGCCAGGGACGTCATGCGCCCAGCCGGCGAGCAGCTCGACCGGCTCCACGATCCGCAGGATGTGATTGCCTCGAATTCCATCCTCTGGGACGTGTTCAAGAAGCACCGCGAGGCCGGCCTCGCCGATATTGAAGGGACGACAGCCGAGCTCTCCCCGTTCGAACGCGCCCGCCTCCGTGCCATTACCAGCGAGGAGATGGGCTGGGGCGATTCCGGCCTCGCGATCAGCCTCGGTGTTGCGAACTTTCATAAGACTTTCGCGATGATGTCCGGTCGTCCCGCCCTCATCGACCGGTTTGTGCGAGGCGGCCAGGACGAGATTGGTTGCTGGGCGGTCACCGAACCCGACCACGGCAGCGACAGCCTGACCTTCACCGAGCCCCACTTCTCAGACTCCGCCATCCGCGCGAACTGCATCGCCACTCGCGATGGCGACGACTACATCATCCGCGGCCAGAAGTCCGGCTGGGTCTCCAACGGGACCATGGCGACGGTTGCGGCACTCTTCTGCACGATCGATCCGTCCCAGGGCTTCAAGGGCGGCGGTGTCGCCGTCGTTCCCCTGGACCTCCCGGGAGTCTCCCGCGGAAAGCCCACCAATAAGCTTGGTCAGCGGGCCCTCAACCAGGGCGAGATATTCTTTGACGAGGTTCGCATCCCCGCCGAGTACATGGTGGTCGGCAGTGACGCCTACGGCGCCGTCGTCGAACAGATCCTGACCGGAGCCAACGCCAGCATGGGCACGATCTTCGTTGGCGTTGGCCGGGCCGCGCTCGAACACGCCGTCGAGTACGCGAAAACGCGCGTCCAGGGCGGTGTGCCGATCATCCAGCACCAGAGTGTCAAGGCGCGCCTCTTCAAGATGTTCGTCCAGGTCGAAGCCGCCCGCTCGCTCTCTCGCCGTGTTGCCCACTACAACGCAACGAATCCGCCCCTCATCCAGTACTCCATCGCCTCGAAGGTCAACTCCACCAACACCGCCTTCGAAGTCGCCAGCCAGGCGATCCAGATCTTCGGAGGCAACGGCCTGACTCGCGATTTCCCGGTGGAGAAGCTGATGCGCGATGCCCGCGCCTCGATGATCGAGGACGGTTGCAACGACCTCCTCAGCCTCGTCGGCGCCAGCAGGCTCTGAAACCACCCCTGGAAGGAGACCCCATTTGGAACTCAGAGAAGCCATTGGCAGGCGGCGTTCGATCCGCTTCATGCTGCCCTATAAGCCTGTCGAGCCAGAGAAGATCCAGCGGATGCTCGAAGCCGCCCGGATCGCTTCGCACTGGGGCAACGTCCAGTCGCTCCGCGCGGTCGTCGTCTTCAAGGATTCCGCCTCACCCGAGGTCATCCAGGCGATAACCGCACCCGTGGCCGGCTTCCAGATCCGCCTCGCGCCCGTCGTCATCGTCTGGTACGTCGAAACGGCGGCTGTCGATGAACAGTCCGACCGCCTTCGCGAGCTGCTGAAGGCCGGGGCCCTCGGCTTCGGCGATGACAAGGAAGCCGCCCTCGAACGTCAACTCATCCCGTTCTTCACCGGGATCAAGGAACGGCTGAAGGAGCCCGGGCTCAACGAGATGGACTGCGGCCAGGGCATCGCCCAGGCGACGCTCATGGCGTTCGAACAGGGCCTCGGCACCTGCCTCCTCGGCGGCGGCAACACCGAGAAGATGCGGCAGAACCTCGGCCTCCCCGAAAGCGCCCGCATCCTCATCATCCAGACCGTCGGCTATCCCGCCGAAAGCCCCGAGGCCGGTGGGCAGAGGCCTCGCCAACCCTTCGAGAGCCTGTTCCACATGAACGGCTACGGGAAGCCTTTCCCGCGTTCCGCCGATGTGGTGGAAGAACTCCACGCCGACGGTATGCTCCAGCAGCCAGCTCCCGCGCCGTGGCGCGAAGCTGAGCTCGAATATCTGCGCCAGGCCCTTGCCATCAAAGGCAACGGGCTCATTTAAGGAGTGCCGCGATGAAGATGAACGCTGTTGTCGCCGGTGTGGGGATGACCCGCTTCGGCAAGCACCTCGAAAGTGGATTGAAGGCCATCGGCGCCGAAGCCGTCGAAGCCGCCCTTAAGGATGCCGGCATGACCGGCGCCGACATCGAGGCCGCATACGTCGGCAACGCCGCCGCGGGCCTCGTTACCGGCCAGGAGTGCATCCGCGGCCAGGTCGTCCTCCGCTCCGCGGGCATCGGCAAGATCCCGGTCATCAACGTCGAAAATGCCTGCGCCAGCGCCTCGACCGCACTGCACCAGGCGGCTGCCATGGTTACTGCCGGCCTCTACGACGTTGTCCTCGCACTCGGAGTCGAAAAGCTCTACCACGAAGACAAGCGCAAGAGCTTTGCCGCCTTCAGTGGAGCAGTCGATGTCGAGGCCATGGCCGAGATCATGGCCCGCCTCAAGGAAGGCGCGAAGGAAGCGTCTCCCGGCTCCTCCGGCGAAGGCGCAGGCGAGAACCGCTCCATGTTCATGGACATCTACGCCGCCGCCGCCCGCAACCACATGAAGCACTACGGGACGACCGTCAACCAGTTCGCCGGAGTCGCCGCCAAGAACTCCTTCCACGGCAGCATGAACCCGCGCGCACAGTTCCGCGAGGCCCTTTCCGTTGAAGATGTCCTCAATTCGCCCATGATCGCCGCACCGCTCACCCGGCCGATGTGCTCGCCCATCGGCGATGGCGCAGCGGCCGTCGTCGTGGTCAGTGAACGCAAAGCCCGGAGCCTCGGCCTCGTCACGCCCGTCCGCATCTCCTCCATGGTCCTCCACTCCGGTTGGGACCACGCCCCCGGCGAAGAGGGCGGCGCAGCCGAACTCTGCGCTCGCGAAGCCTACGCTGAAGCCGGCGTCGGCCCGAAGGACCTGAGCGTCATCGAACTGCACGATGCCTCCGCCCCGGCCGAACTCATGGCCTATGAGTCCCTCGGACTCTGCGCCAAGGGCGAAGGCGGCCGGCTCATCGATTCCGGCGCCACGCGTCTCGGCGGCCCGATCCCCGTGAACACATCCGGTGGCCTCCTCCGCAAGGGCCACCCGGTTGGCGCTACCGGCATCGCCCAGGTGGTGGAACTCACCGAGCAACTCCGCGGCGATAGCGGCGCACGCCAGGTCAAGGGCGCCAAAGTCGGACTCGCCCACAACGGTGGAGGCAGTATCGGATCGGATGCCGCTGCTATGTGCATCTCGGTGCTCGTCCGATGACGGGTGGCGCTCGCTGCAACGGGAGGAGGCAGTCGCCATGACTGCCCCCTCGGCGCCGCGCAAGCTGTCCATCCTGCGCGAAGGCACGAGCCAGTACCTCGCCGTCGATCCCGATGGCTTCCGTGCGCACATCCGCGATAACAAGCAGCGTGCCCTCAAGTCTCGCCTGATGACCGCGAAGGAGGCCGTTGAACGGTTCGTTTCAGACGGCGACTACCTTACCTATGAGTGCAACTACCTCATGCGCGGCCCCAACGAGGTCGTCCACGAGATCATCCGCCAGGGGAAGAAGCGGCTTTGGGCGGCAGGCAAGTTCACCTACGTCGATGTCGCCCTCCTGGTTGATGCCGGCTGCGTCTCGCGCGCCGACTGCGGCTTCTTCCTCTCTGCCCCGCCGATTGACCGGGCGCTCAAGGAAGGCCGGCTCGAGGTCTTCGAGTACAGCAACGTCATCATGACTCTCCGCCTCCAGGCCGGCGCGATGGGCGTCCCTTTCCTGCCTGTCCGGTCGTTCGGGGGCACCGATGGCTTCGACCACTCCGGGGCCAAGCTCATCACCGACCCCTATACCGGCGATCCCATCACTATCGTTCCCGCCTTGAACCCGGATGTCGCCGTCATCCACGCACACCAGGCTGACGTTTACGGCAACGCACGGATCTTCGGCACCGGCGTTTCCGATGTCGAATCGGCTCTCGCGTCAAAGAAGGTCATCATCTCCGCCGAGGAGATCGTCGAGACCGCCGAGATCCGCCGGAACCCCGGCGCCACCAGCATCCCCTACTACGCCGTCGATGCCGTCGTCCATTCCACCTACGGGAGCTATCCCGGCACCTGTCCCGGCTACTACGGGTCCGACCCCGAAGGTGTCTTCGAGGTCTTCCGCGCGATCATGTCCGACCAGGTTCAGCCGTACCTCGACAAGTGGGTCCGGCCCTTCGAGACGTTCGAACAGATGCTCGATGAGCGTGTCGGGAAACCGAAGTTGGAAGCGATGCGCGCTCGCGAAACCGCGCGGGAGGGTTACAGCGCATGACCAGGGCCGAAGCGTTCTCCGAACGCGAAGTCGCGATGTGTACCGTTGCCCACCTCATCGAGGACGGGCGGACCTATTGGGCCGCCGGCGGCGGCACACCGCTCTATGCCGTCCTCCTGGGCCAGAAGCTCTACGCTCCGGACGCCCAGTACGTCACCGAAGACGGGGTGATCTCGCCCGAGCCGCTCCTTCCCTTCGAGCCGATGATGACCATGGTCGCCTCCCGCGCCGTCCATCATGCGCTCCAGTGGGGGACCATGAACTCCGCCGGCGTCCACGCCCAACTGGGCCACATGGACTACGGCGTCCTCAATACCCTCCAGGTTGACCAGCACGGGAACATCAACTCCACCTTCCTCGGCGAGTACGGCGGCAGCGGCCGCCGTTTCGGCGGCCCCGGTGGCGCCGATACCATCGCCGCCTGTTGCTGGCGCACCATCCTCATCACCGACCAGGATCGCCGGAAGTTCGTGAAGCAGGTGGACTTCATCTCTTCTCCCGGCTTCCTCGATGGAACACCGGGCGCCCGCGAACGCGCGGGACTTCCCCGGGACACTGGCCCATGGCGAGTGGTCACGCCATGGGCCATGTACGACTACTCGGAACGCAGGCTGCGCCTCATGGCACGAGTGCCCTGGGTCTCCGTGGAGGAAATCCTCGCTGAATGCGAGTGGAAACCCCTCGTCGCCTCTGAAGTCCAGGTTCTCGAACCGCCGACCGAAGAGGAACTCCAGCTCCTGCGCACCGAACTCGATGTGCGCGGCCAAACCACCGATGCTGCCGGTGGCTGGATCACCTGGGACGGCGAGCAGTACGTACGGGCGTAGGCCCGCGACCCGAATCGGATCATCCCTGCCACCCACTCCCCCCGGGTGGCAGGGTGCCCCGCCCTCTCAGGCCAGGTGCGCCTTGAACCAGGCTACGGCTTCGGCGCTGGACTTGCGCAACGGCTCACCGCTGTAGATCTCGTAGTGGCGGATCCCGGGCAGTATCACCAGCCGCTTCGGTTCGTTCGCTGCGTCGTACAGAGCCTCGGAGTCGGCCGCAGGCGTCAACGTGTCCAGTTCGGCCGCTACCACCAGCAGCGGGCACCCGGCGAGCTTCGCGGCTGCTTCTATCGGCCGGTGTTCCATCGTCGACTCAAGGAACTCCATCGAGATCGGCTGGCTCAGTGCCGGGAGGCTCTTCCGCGCCTCCATGAAGAACGCCACCGTCTCCGGGTCGCTCAGCAACTGCAACGGTTCCACCATCGTCGGTTCGTTCGTGAGCACGCGCTTCTTCCGTTCTTCCTCGATCATCGCCCGCATCGGCGCGGTTTCCGCCGCTGGCCGCTCGCGAGACCGCCGTCCGCCGTCGGCGAAGCCTACCTGTGCCGTCACGCACTTCACCCGTGGGTCTTCGGCGGCGGCCACGATCACGTTCGCGGCGCCGTAGCTCGTGCCCCACAGCCCGATTCGCTGCGGGTCGACCTCGGGAAGCGTCCCGATGAACGTCACCGAATTCCTGATGTCGTCAATCTGTCGGCGCGCGATGAGTCGCCCTCTGGGCCCTTCGCTCTCGCCGAACCCCCGGTAGTCGAACGCCAGGGCCGCGAATCCCGCTTCGGCGAATGCCCTTCCATAGTCGGGAAGAATCAGCTCCTTGATCGCCGTGAAGCCGTGGCATAACACCACCCCGGGCACCGGTCCGTGGGACTCCGCCGGGAGGTACACGACCCCGGCAAGGCGGTCGCCTTCTGAAAAGTAGGTGACGGATCGTTCGATTATGGCCATGGCCAGCACCCTGCACTTCGGCCTTCGCCGCGACGTATGCGCGCCGTCATACGCTCCACACTCCCTCAACACGATGCTGCCATGGGCCGAACTGCCCACGGAGTTTCGAAATGCCGACCATGGAACCTGGTGACCTGCTTGTCCGCGCGCTTGTCGATCACGGTGTGCGCGAGGTGTTCGCCCTCTCTGGTGGCCACCTCGATCCGATCTTTCAGGCCTGCATGGACCATGGCGTCCGCATCATCGACACCCGCCACGAAGCCGCCGCTGTCCACATGGCCGACGGATACGCCCGTGCCACCGGCAAGCCCGGTGTGGCCTTCGTCACTGCCGGTCCCGGCGTCACCAACGCCGTCACCGGCGTCGCGAACGCCTACATGGATGCAATCCCCCTGATCTGCATTGCGGGTCGCAGTCCGATTCGCGACGACGACCACCTCCCCCTCCAGGGCATGGACCAGGTCGCCCTCATGGCGCCCATCACCAAGTTCGCCCGCACTGTCCTCCAGCCGGAACGCATCGCCGAATACCTCGTCATGGCCTGGCGCCAGGCGACTTCTGGCCGTCCCGGCCCCGTCTTCCTCGATATCCCCATCGACGTGCTTTTTACCCCTACATCGGAGGCCGCCGTCCCGAAGCTCAGCCGCCACGAGCCCGACCGCCGCAGTGTTCCCCCTGCCGAGGCGATCGACTCGGCCCTCGATCTGCTCGAACGGGCGGAGCGTCCGGCGATCTTTGCCGGCGGCGGCGCATTCTTCTCCGGCGCCCAGGAAGAACTCCGCCAGTTCGCCGCGATGACTTCGGTACCGGTCTTCGCGAACGCCAAGGCCCGCGGGATCGTCCCTGAGTGGAGTCGGCTCGGCTACGGCAACTTCGCTCTCGCGTCATCGCCGCTCGCCACTCAGGCGGCCGGCGGCCCCGCCGACGTGGTAATGCTGCTCGGCGCCCGCGTCGGCATGTTCACCGGCACCGGCCCCCGGTCCTTCATCCCGCCGGGCGCCAAGGTCATCCAGGTGGACATCGAACCCGAAGAGATTGGCCGCTCCCGGGATGTCGATGTCGCCCTCGCCGGCGATGTCCGCGACACCCTCCGCGTCATGATGGACCGTGCCCGCGGCCGCACCTTTCCCGACCATGCCGCCTGGCTTGATGGGCTCGAACAAAGCAAGAAGATGCTCCGGGCGATGAACGACCAGCCCGCTTCTCGCGAGACCCCGATCCACCAGTCGCGAGTCGCCCGCGAGATAGCCGATGCCCTCGCCGGCGACGGTATCATCGTTGCCGATGGCGGCGAGACATCCATCTGGATGGCCGAACAGGCAATCGTCCTGAATGCCGGTGATTGGCTCAGCCACGGCTACCTCGGCTGCCTCGGCGTTGGCATCCCCTTCGCCATCGCCGCCAAGGTCGCCCATCCCGACCGCCGCGTGATCGCTATCCTCGGCGATGGGTCAGCCGGCTTGAACATCGCTGAGTTTGACACCGCCGTCCGCCACAAGATCCCGATCGTCGTCGTCGTCAACAACGACCAGGGCTGGGGCATGATTCGCCACGGCCAGCGCACCCGGTACGGCTCTGACCGCGTCGTCGGCGCTGAACTTGGCGCGACCCGTTACGACCTCGTGGCCGAAGGCTTCGGCGCCCATGCCGAGTTCGTTACCACCGCCTCCGAGATCGGCCCGGCCATCAAGCGCGCCCTCGCCTCGGGCAAGACGGCCTGTATCAATGTCATCACCGACCCGGACCAGCCTCACATGACGTCCATCGCCATGGCGAAGGGCAGTCTCCCCGAAGGCGAAGTGGAACTCCCTTACTACGGAAAGAAGAAGCTCGTTCCGACCGCGTAGGATCGCCCCGCTGCCAGGCGCCTGCCTGGCGGCGTAGGATCGCCTCGAACTACCCCCGAGGTGCGACCGTATGCTCCGCCAGGAAAACTACGAAACCATCCAGATCGAGAAGGAGGGTGGCGTCGCCATCCTTCGGCTCAATCGCCCCGAACGCCTCAATGCCGTCAACGGCGCCATGCATTCCGAACTAATGGCGCTCTTCCTCGATGTCCAGGCCGACCCGGACGTCCGCGCCGCCGTGTTGACCGGGGCCGGCCGCGCTTTCTCCGCCGGCGGTGACTTCGGTGGCGGCTCCGACATGCGCAGCAAGAGCGGCCTAACGATGATGCAGGAAGCCCGCCGCATCGTTGATAACCTGCTGGACTGCGAGAAACCGATCGTTTCCGCCGTCAACGGTGCCGCCGCAGGGCTCGGAGCCACGGTCGCCCTCCTCTGCGACGTCGTAGTTGCTTCACGAAACGCCCGCATCGGCGATCCCCACGTGAAGATGGGTATTACCGCCGGCGATGGCGGCGCCGTGATCTGGCCGTTGCTCATCGGAGTCAACCGCGCGAAGTACATGCTCATGAGCGGCGACCTCATTCCCGCGGAAGAGGCATTCGCCATGGGGCTGGTCAACAAGGTCGTCGATGAAGGCGAGGCGCTTAACGAAGCCCTCGCTATCGCCCGGAAGCTCGCGGCTGGCGCGCCGTATGCCGTCCAGACCTCGAAGACAGCCGTGAACAAGTTCATCAAAGCCGTCTCGAACATGGTCCTGCCCTACTCCCTCGCCGTCGAAGAGGTCTCCATGCGTACCGCGGATCACCGCGAAGCCGTCCAGGCGTTCCAGGAGAAACGCGACCCCCGGTTCACCGGACAGTAGCGCTGTTTGCCCTTCCGGCGAGGGGGCTCGACGCCGCGCCGTTTTCAGTGACAAAGTGACGCTCGTGGAAGCGTCGCTCCTTCGTCTTCGGGCACTGACCTATGCGCTCTTCGTCGAACTGGGCCGCGCCCCGCGGGCACCCGAGGTCGCGGAGCGTGGCGGCCTGACCGTTGAGGAGGTCGGGGCCGGTTGGCGCACCCTGCATGACCAGCATGCGCTGGTGCTGGATCCCGAATCCGGCGAGATCCGCATGGCAAACCCATTTTCCGCCGTTCCGACGCCCTACCGCGTGCATGCAGGCGGCCGCTGGTGGTATGCCAACTGTGCCTGGGATGCGTTCGGCATCTGTGCCGCCCTCGCCACGGATGGAAGGATCGAAACCGCCTGCGGGGACTGCGGCGAACCCGTGACCATCCTCGTCCGCGATCAGCGTCCGGACGTGTCGGAACTGGTCTTCCACTGTCTGGTGCCGGCTGCGCAATGGTGGGACGACATCGTCTTCACCTGAAGCACGATGAACCTCTTCCGGTCGGAAGAGCATGTAGCACGGTGGCTGGCAGGCCGGGGTCCGGGAACGACGATCAGCGTGCGGAAGCTCAGCGAGCTCGCCGAAGCCTGGTGGGGCGATCGGCTCTCGCCGAACTGGACTCCGCATTCGCGAGCTCAGAACCAGGAGATCCTTGACCGGCTCGGGCTGTCAGGGGACTTCTGGCGGTTACCCGGTTGACGGGATCGCCAGGTAACAGGGCGCGCTCAGCCGTCGAATCCGAGTCGAATCGCCCCGGACTTGGCCATGCTCTCGATCTCCGCCTCGGAGTACCCGAGTCCGGTGAGCCACTTCCGCGTGTCCCGCCCGAGAGGCGGTGACGCTCCCTGGGCGGCCGGCGGGCTGTCGGACATTTGCCAGGGTGGTGCGGCCATGCGCTGCGGGCCTGTGAGGTCGTGTTCGAGGTCGACAACGTAGTCGTTCGCCAGGACCTGCGGGTTCTCGAGCAACTCCTCCACGAACCAGACGGGGCTAGCGGGCACGCCGTGCGTGTCGAAAACCGCCATCCACTCATCCGTGGTGCGTTCCTCGAACATCGCTTCGATTGCGGCGATGGCTTCGCCGGGAACGCTCTTTGCAGAACTGCCTTCGAGCGGGTCATCGATTCCCAGCGCTGCTCGCATTCTCTCCCGGGTGGCAGGCGACAGGCAGCCGACCGTGAGCGCGCCGTCCTTCGTCTTGTACCCTCGGTAGTAGATTCCGAAGCCGATGACGGCTTCCGACATACTCCGGCGCCGGCGGACGAAGCTGTCGAACGGTTCGCCCTTGGCGCGGGCCCGTTCCAGGTCCGACAGGAATGATGAGCGACGTTCGGCATCGGCCACGGGGACGCCCATGAAGGCCGATCCCTGGATCACTGAGCGCGTTCGTCAGGAGCGATGTCTCCACCAGCTGCCCCCGCCCGGTGGTGCTGCGATGGTGGAGCGCGGCGCAGACACCGAGCGCGATGGCGTACCCGGTGGTGAAGTCGGCGGGCGCCGCCGGGCCGGATAGCGCCGGAAATCCACGGTCGTCGAGCCAGAGCCGATGCATGAGCAACCCGGAGGCAGCCTGGGCGACGATGTCGTAACCCGGCCGGTGGGCCCAGGGCCCCTTCCGTCCGAAGGCGGTGCTATCGAGGTAGATAATGTCGTCTCGCTGAGCTTTCAGCGTCTCGTAGTCCACACCAAGCCGCTTCGCGACGTCTGGCCGGCTGTTGATCACGACAACGTCGCACGTCCGCGCCAACCGGTGGACGGCTTCCTGGCCCTCCGGCCGGGCAAGATTGAGGACAACCGACTGCTTCCCCCGGTTCAAAGACTGGTAGGCCTTCGATTCGTCCGGGAAGAACTGCCCCGTCAACCGCCAGGGTTCCCCTTCGGGAGGTTCGACCTTGATGACCTCCGCCCCGAGGTCTGAGAGCAGCATGCAACCGAGCGGCCCGGCGATGACTTGCGTGAGGTCCAGGACCCGAATTCCTGCGAGTGGTCCAGATGCCATGAGCGGCCCCTCTCCTCTGCTGCCTAACGGAAGCGCGGTTCGCGCTTCTCGCGGAATGCCGTTACCGCCTCCCGCTGTTCGGCCGAACCCCTCCGCCGGGCGAGGGCTTCACCTTCACGCTGCATCACTCGCCGAATGTCAGGTTCAACCGTGTTCGCGTGGAGGAGCGCTTTCGTTTCGCGCAGGCACTCCGGCCCAATCTGGGCGTAGTCCCGCGCCAGCGCGACGGCAGCGGGCATCAGGTCGTCGTGAGACACCGTGCGCAGGACCAGCCCGATGCGCTCGGCTTCGTGGGCATCGATCGTCCGCCCGGAAAGCGCCAGGTCCGAAGCCGCCTGCAACCCCACGATCTGCGGGAGGAGGTGTGTGCTCGCGAGTTCAGGCACGATTCCTACCCGGACAAACCGCATCGAGAAAGTCGCGCGCTCCGAGGCGATCCGGACGTCACAAGGCAGGACGCGTGTAAGTCCCGCCCCGATGCACGCTCCATTCACGGCCACCACGCTGGGCTTGGCCGCGCGCGCGTACTCAACCCAGTTGAACCGGAATTTCGGCCGCTCGATCTTCTCCCCGTCGCGTTCGCGGATGCTGTCTTCGAACCGGGAAATGTCGACCCCGGCACAAAAGGCGCGTCCCTTTCCGGTGATCAGGATCGCACCGATAGCGCTGTCCTCGTTCAATTCGGCGAACGCCTCGCTGTACTCTGCCGACATCTCGTTCGTCATTGCGTTCATCCGTTCGGGCCGGTTCAAACGCAGGATTCCGACATCCCCGTCGCGTTCGATTTCGATGAACTCGTAATCCATTTGGGTGCTCCTCTGAGAATGCGATGCTAGCCGCGGGGAAGGCCGAGGCCTCGCGTCGCGATGATGTTGCGCTGGATCTCGCTCGAACCGGCGGCGATCGTCTGCGGGATAACGCTGAGGTAGGCCATCGTCGGGTTCAGCCCATGAGACTTCACGAGCGATGATTCGCGCAGCTGCCCGCTCATGCCGGTCACATGCATCTCCGTCAGGGCGATCCGCTGTGCAAGCTCCGAACCAAACATCTTGCACATCGAGGCCTCTTTGTTCGGGACGCCCCCTGCAGCCTGCATCGAAACGATCACGAAGGATAGTTGCTCGACGACGGCAGTCTCGATCGCCCGGTCGACGATCTCCATTCGGTGGGCCGCCGAGACAGGGTGGCGCGCGGCAGCCCGGTCACGGGTGAAGCGCGCCAGCTTCGCCACGGACTTTCGCGAGTGGATGGCGCGGGAGATGTTCGACCGTTCGAAGTCGAGTGTCGTTGCGCCGACGTACCAGCCGCGATTCTCTTCGCCGATGCGGTTTCGGACGGGCACACGGACGTCCTCGAAGAACACCTCGTTGAAGGAGTGCCCATCAGCCATGTTCATCAGCGGGCGCACGGTAATGCCCGGCGCGGTCATCGGGACCAACAGGTAACTTATCCCGCGGTGTTTCGGGGCGCTCGGGTCTGTCCGCGCCATCATGAACATCCACTGCGCCCGGTGCGCTCCCGAAGTCCAGATCTTCTGCCCATTGATGACGTAGTCGTCGCCGTCCCGCACGGCGCGCGTCTGGAGGCTCGCAAGGTCTGACCCGGAGCCGGGCTCGCTGAAGCCCTGGCACCATCGAACTTCGCCTCGGAGCAGCGGTGGCAGGTGTTCTGCCTTCTGGTCGTCGGTGCCATGCAGCATGACCGTCGGGCCGACCAGGTTCATCATCGGCCGGCTCGTGGGCGCCCCCGCCTCGTGCAACTCCTGGTTCAGCACGAACTGTTCGAGGACAGACATGTCCGCCCCGCCGTACTTTTTTGGCCACGCCGGCGCGATCCAGGAGTTCGCGGCCAGCTTGTCGAGCCAGTTCTGCGTCTTGTCGGTGATCTCCTCGTAAGCGGCGGCGTTCGGGCCGTGCATCGCGAGCTCGTCGTGCGGGCCGCCCGGCTTCCAGTTCTCGGCCACAAATGCGCGGACGACGCCGCGCCAACTCGCGAGTTCCGGGGTATCGGTAAAGCGCATGGAATTCCTTTCTCGCTTCGCTGCGTCGGGAGGGGTGGTGATCCGCGCGAGTGAAGGCCACGGTCACCCGCGGTACGGATCCGAACGGGGAGGCTGTGCGGTCTCGGCTCGCCTACTGGTAGAGCGGGCTCGAAGCCTTCATGAAGCGAGAGAGCATGCGATGTTCGGCGATGCGCTTTCCACCGGCGTCATCGGCCCACGTTTCGTACCAGTAGTATTCGGTCTTCGGGCTCTGACCGAGAGCGACGATTTCGCCGCTGAGGTGGTACGGCTCATCCACGAGCAGTGGCCCGTTGATGTTGCGGATCTCGATGGCGCCGAACAGACCTACAACATCGTGCAGCTTCCGCCGTACCGGCGCCGCCCCCTGGGTGAAGAACAGGCCGACGTAACTCGTGATCGGCACAACGGGCTTGCCCCACTTCGAGGAACGGTAGATGTCCATGGGGTCGGTCGTGGTGAGCAGGTGCTTGCCGACAGTCTCCTGCGTGACCATGCCCTCCGTGGCCGCAATCGGGTCTCCCGGCGCGAGGTCCTTCAGGATCCGCAGTTCTCCGGGATCGAACCGGTCGAGCGGCTTGCGCATCAGCGCCGTTGGCTCGTCTGGCGACCCGACCGAAGCGGTGCCCTCAGCGACGCGGAGCCCGTCTTCCCGTTCGACCCACACGTCTACCTGGGCGTCCCTCGCTCCTGCCGGCGGGAGCACCATGAACGCTCTCACCGGTTCGCGGTCTGTGGTCGCATTCTGGAAGTAAAGCGAGAGGGTCCCCTTTTCCCACCAGGACTCGCCGAAGGCCTCCATTAGCAATGGCCCGAAGAGGTCCATGTGGACAGAGCCGGCCACCGTGCCCCCGCGCAGTCCGAGCTTCGTCGCGGTTTCGTCGTCGTGGATGCTGCCCTTCACGTTCGCCGCCCGATTGATTGGGCGGCGCAACGCCCCCGCGAGGACGCCGTCCTTCAGCGAAATGCGTTCGTCGGTGTCGTTCATGATTTTCCTCCGCCGGCCCGGGCCGGGACCCGCGAGTGAGCATGGCGTTCGCGGACGCGGTAAAGTCACGCAGCCCGGCTGCCGAACCGGCTCTCACTGCGCTAAGCTTCTGCATTCCAGAGGCCGCCTGCATCCTCTGCAATCGCGGTGCCGCTCCGCAAGGGGCGATTGCTTATCGATTCGTAGCGATAACTTATGGCGAGGGCGTCCCACGCCCGTGAGGGACCAATGAACTTCGACCGGCTCCAGACGTTCAGGCTCGTCGTGCAGCTCGGCAGCTTTAGCCGCGCAGCCGAGGAGCTCTTCCTCAGCCAGCCGGCCGTCTCGCTCCAGATCCGGCACCTGGAGAAAGAGCTGGGCGTCGTCCTCCTGGAGCGCGGCGTCAACCGCGCGAAACCCACCGGCGCAGGCGAGGCCGTTCTCCGGTTCAGCGAACACGTCCTCGAAAGCCGTTCTGATCTGCTGCGGGAGCTGGCGTCGCTCCAGTCTGGTTCGTCCCTTGTGACCATCGGATGCTCCCCAAGCTCCGCCAGGCAGGTAATCCCCCACTTGATGGGCGAACTCCAGCGCATCGCCCCCCACATCCAGCTCAGGGTGACCACGCTCCCGCCCGATGAAGCGTCGGCCAGGCTCCTGAAAGGCGAGTTCGACTTCACCCTCACCACCGACGCCTTTATCTCGGACCGGCTGGCCGCCGAGCCGTTCTCGGTCGCCCGCCTGTACGTCGTTGCGGCACCGAGCCATCCCCTCGCCCGCAAGGGCCGGGCCACGCCGGAGGAGCTCGCAGCCTATCCGTTCGCACTCCTCCCCTCCCCCTGGACAGCCCAGCGCCGATTCCGCGAATGGGCCGCGAACCAGGGCGTCGAGATCAACGTCATGATGGAACTCTCGACTTACGACGGCCTGAAGGAATCCGCCCGCAAGGGGCTCGCCCTCGCACTCATCGCCGAATCCAACATCATGCGTGAAGTCGAGCGCGGCGACCTGGTCATCGTGAACACCGTTGGTCTCCCGCTGGAGTACACCATCTATCTCGCCCATCGGACGGGGAAGCTCTCTCCGGCGCTCTCGATCGTGAAGACCGCGGCTTTGAACAGCCGGTTGAACCGGGCAATTTCCCGGCGCGCCACCCACGCTGACGTCGTCCGCGAGCCGTCACTCACCCTCTCCTGAGCGCCTTACTGCCTCGATAACACGTGCTTATGCGGGCGGTAATAGTCCTTACCGGCCTATCGCCCGGGTGTTACACATACGCCGCGCCCGGATTCGCATCCGGCGAACGGGGCCCGAACAGGGCGCCGGCTCCCACATCCGCGGATTGACGATCGCTCGCTGCCTGACAGCGCACCGTCGCCGCGCGATCCCGGCGCGACTCGGAGGGATACGTAAACGTGACTGCAGACAACTACTGGACTCGAGCGATGGCTCGTGGCACCTCGCGCCGGCGCGTTCTCGGCGGACTGGGTGTGGCTTCGCTCGCCGTAATGAGCGGCGGCGCCATTGCCTGTGGCGGCGATGACGACGCGGGCGACGACGACGCCAACCCAGGAACTTCCGCCTCTCCCACAGCGGCCAAGCCCGTCCGTGGAGGCGAACTGATCGTTCGCCGGCCCTCTGCCACTACCTTCGCCGACCCCCATCGCAGCAGCAGTGGCTACGACCCGACCTTCAACCACCTGTACGCTGCCCCCCTGCTTGCCAGCGTCAACGGAAAGATCTCGGCCAGCCTCGTCGAGTCCTGGGAACAGGCCGACCTGACGACCGCGAAGCTGACGCTCCGCAAGGACCTGAAGTTCACCGACGGCACCCCGGTGAATGCCGCCGCCGTGAAATACGCACTCGAGCGCCAGGCTGACCCGAAGGTGGGCTCCCCCCGGCGCAGCCTCCTCGCCGGCGTCACGATCGAAACTCCGGACGACTTCACGGCCGTGCTGAAATTCTCGAAGCCGAACCCCGCGTTCCTCGAGAGCCTGACGATGAATGCACCGGCCGGCCTTGGCGCCCTCATCTCGCCGACGGCCCACCAGAAGCTCGGCGATGACAAGTTCAACGAAGCACCGGTGAGCGTCGGCCCCTTCAAGATCTCCAAGCTTGCGCTCGACGGAGAATCCGTCTTCGTCCCCAACCCGGACTGGCCCGTGACCGCCCCCAACGGGGACAAGCTCCCCTACCTGGACAAAGTGATCTTCAAGGTCATTCCCCAGACCGCTGTGGCCGTCGCTGAACTCCAATCTGGCGGGATCGATCTGGACTACGTCTTCCTCGGCGAGAACGTCGGCCAGATCAAGTCGCAGCCGAACCTCGCGGTGAGCGTGAACAAGGGAGCAATCACCCAGCGCATCGGCATGAACCTGGGCAAGGCGCCTACCAACATCGTCGCCTTCCGCAAGGCGCTGAACCACGCCTTCGACCGCGAGGAATTCGCGCTGATCTTCACCGATGGACTCGGCTCCGGCGGCCGCGGTCCGCTCACGAACCTCACCTGGGCCTACGACTCCACCGTCCCGTACTACTCGTACGATGTGGCGAAGGCGAAGAGCCTGCTCGCCCAGGCCGGCGTCGCCGAGGGCACCAAGCTCAACATCTGCACCTACACTTCCGGTGTCTACCCGCGTATCGGGGAGATGATCCAGGCGCAGGCGAAGAAGGTCGGGCTTGATGTCCAGGTGGACAACCTTGAAGTCCCCGTCATCACCGAGAAGTACCGCAAGAACGGCGAGTACCTCCTCGGGCTCGAAGGCGGTGGTGCACCCCAGGGCGACCCCTACCAGTACCTCGAAACGAACTTCGGTTCAGCGAACCAGCCGGGCGGGACCAAGATGCCCGAAGTGGACGCTCTCCTCGCCAAGGCCCTTGCCGCCCCGAATGACGAGGAGCGCAAGAAGGTCTACGGCGAGATCGTGAAGCTGGACTACGACAACTCCTTCAAGGTCTGGCTGCTGGAATCGCCGACCATCGCCGGCTACACGAAGAAGACCCAGGGGCTCGTCTGGCTTCGGTCGGGCAGCGCGATGGACGTGACCGGGGCCTGGAAACAGGCCTGACCCAAGCCGGGACGGGTGTTGTTCCCCCTTCACCCGTCCCTTCCCCGAAGGCATTGTTCGTGACTGCTTATATCGTTCGGCGCATGCTTCAGATGCCTGTCGTCATCCTCATGGTGACCTTCGCACTCTTCATCATCATGCACCTCCTCCCCGGAGACCCGATCTACGCCATGATCGGTGAGTCCGAGGCATCCCTTGACCCCGAGGTTATCGCTGAACTCCGCGCCGAGCTCGGGCTGGACGATCCGGTCCTGGTCCAGTACCTGGACTGGGCTTCAGACCTCGTCCGCGGGGACCTCGGCCGCTCATTCCGCGACCGTAGCGTCGTAACCGGCGCCATCACCGACCGTATGCCGGTTACGCTGCAGTTGGGCCTGCTGTCGCTCATGGTGGCAATCTGTGTCGGCGTCCCCGCCGGGACCATCGCGGCCGTCAAGCGCAACTCGCCCGTCGATGCAATCGTCACGCTGTTCGCCATGTTCGGCGTGGCGGTGCCGAACTTCTGGTTCTCCATGATGCTGATCTGGGTGTTCGTCGTGGAGCTTCGCTGGCTCCCGGCGTCCGGCTTTGTCGGCGTCTGGAGCGACCCCCTCGAAGCCGCCCGGCATATGGCCCTCCCCGTGACCGCTCTCGGCCTCACCCTCTCCGGCTCGATCATGCGCTATACCCGGTCGAGCGTCCTCGAAGTCCTGAACCAGGACTACGTCCGGACGGCGCGCGCCAAGGGCTTGAGCCAGCGCACGGTGATCATTCGGCACGCGCTCCGGAACTCGCTCCTCCCCGTTGCCACCATCATCGGACTGCAACTTGGTTCGCTGCTCGCGGGCAGCATCATCATCGAAAGCATGTTCGCGCTCCCGGGTATCGGCCGCCTCGCCATCCAGTCCATCAACGGCCGCGACTACCCGATGCTCCAGGGCGTGGTCCTGTTGTTCACCGTCACCGTGCTCCTCGTGAACCTGGTGACGGACATCAGCTACGCCATCCTCGATCCCAGAATTCGCTACTCCTAGGGAGAACCCATGGCTCAGGCAATCGAGGCGCTCCCGGCGGCGCCACCACGGCGCCGCGTCTCGCCGCAAAGACTCTGGCGGACGGCGCGCCACCACCCTATGGCTTCTGTCGCCCTCTGCGTCATCGTGGTCTTCGTCTTGATCGCTGTGCTCGCCCCGCTCATCGCACCCTACGACCCGGCCGAGACGAACGGCCGAAACCGCCTGCAATCACCGAGTTGGAGCCATCCTTTCGGCACCGACAGCCTCGGCCGCGACGTGCTTAGCCGGGAGATCTTTGGCGCCCGCGTCTCCCTCCAGGTGGCCGTCCTCGCCGTCGCCGTAGCGGCCGGTGTCGGAGTCCCCCTCGGCCTGCTCAGCGGCTACCGGGGCGGTTGGATCGACGTCATCGTGATGCGTGCCACCGATGCCGTCATCGCCTTTCCGGGCCTCGTCCTGGCACTCACTCTCGTCCTCGTCCTCGGCCCGAGCATCACGAACATCATGGTCGCCCTCGGCGTCGGCGCTGCCCCGAACTACGCCCGCCTCGTACGCGGACAGGTCCTCTCGCTCCGGAACATGGACTACATCCTGGCTGCCAGGTCTATCGGGGCTGGCGATACGCGCATCATGGTCCGCTACCTCTGGCCGAACACCCTCCCCAGCGTCATCGTCGCGGGGACGCTCACCATGGGCGCCGCGATCCTCGCCGAGGCCAGCCTCAGCTTCCTTGGTGTCGGTGTTCGCCCTCCCACACCCACCTGGGGCGGGATGCTCAACGAAGCCTTCACCCAGATCTACGTGGCGCCGTTCCTCTCGTTCTTCCCCGGCCTCGCCATCTTCATCATCACGCTCTCGTTCAATCTCCTCGGCGACGGCGTGCGCGACCTCCTGGACCCGCGCCTGCGGACTACGCAGGGCCTCTGATTGGTGCCTCCCGCCCCCGCGGGCCGCCCGCGGCGGGGGGGGTCGGCCCCAGCCGGGGGGGCGGGGGGGGGTGGGTGGGGGGGTGCGACGCCGCGCCGGGGCCCGGGGGCGCGGCCCCGCGGCCCGCCGGGGCGCCCCCCCGGGGGGGGGCGGCCCGCCGGCCGCCGCCCCGCCCCCGGCCGGCCCGCGCTGCCGGCCGGCGGCCCGCGCGGCCCGGCCGCCGGCGGCCGCCGGCACGGCGCGTCGGCCCCCCCCGCGCGGCCCGGGGCCCCCCTTGGGGGCCCCCCGGGGCGCCGGGGGGGTTTCCGGCCCGCCCTCCGGGCCCCGCCCGGGGCGGGCGCCGCCCCCCCCCCCCCCGGGTGGGGGGGGGGGGCCCCCCGCCCCGGGGGGGCGGCGCCGGCGCCCCGGTGGGGGTGGGCCTGCGCGGCGGGGTCGTCTTCGCGCGGCACTGGGGCGGCGTGCCCTCTTCCTATCCCCGATCTGGCTCATGAACCCGGCGAGGTCAGTCAGCTGCCACGACTCAGCCATCTTGCCGTCCGCGAACCGGTAGACGTTCAGTTGGTTCACGGAGAATGGGCGGCCCGTGCCCTCTTGTCCGAAGAGTTTGCCTGCATGCGTGCCTTCGACGCGGATCCGGGTGCAGACCCGGTCGCCGGAGCCGAAAGCGTCTTCGAGATGAATCTGGAAGTCGTGTGAACCCTGTAGCAACTGGCCGAGAAAGTCGCGCACCTCCCCTTCTCCGGCGAGATCCGGGTATGCACCGGCGAGGTCATGGCGGACCCCACCTGGTACCCCCATGGACATCAACTGGTCGAACTCCCGCCTGTTGACGTGGCCGACGGCTCGCTTGACCGCCTCGACGTTCGGATTGTCGATAGACACGTGATTCCTCCTTATTCCAGTCCCAGCACGGCAGGGAGCACCTGCGCGAGGTCCGGGTAGTACGCCCAGAACTTCGCGATCCGTTCGCCGTCGTGTTCGATGACCGAGCAGCCGTGTTGATCGACCGGCTTGCCGTCCATCGGCTCGGCGGTCATGTGCCAGCGAAGGATCGCCCGGTTGCCAAACGCCAGCACCTCTTCGATCTCCCGGTGCAGACCGGGCACGCTCTCCCACCAGGCGGGCAGCATCCTCCGGGCTGCCGACATGGGCATGGCGCTCGTCCGCCCCGCGAAATGGTCCAGCAGCGGGTCGGCGTAGCAGGCGAGCTGCTTCTCGATGTCGCGCGCGTTCTCGGCCTCGTAGACGGCGCGGATCAGGCGCGCGCCGATGGCCTCGTAGCGCGCCCGCTCGCTCTCGAGGATAGGTGGGCCTGTGGGTGCGGCGGAGGCCGTCCCCGGCGTCCGCACCCTCCCGGAGAGCTGTCGGTTCATCTCGCCCTGGTCGGCGAAGAGGCGGATCAGCCGGATCTCGTTCCCGTCGTGTTCGGCGATGCTGACCCCGTGGAATTCGACCCGACGGCCGGTCGGCGGGAACCCGAACACCTCTCCGTTGTGGTTGAACTGGATCTTGTACTGGTAGACGACGCGGGTGTCGTTGCCGTCGATCCACTGGATTTCCCGGTGGGAGTTCCCGTAGATCCCGGGTGTTGTCTTCTTTTCGAGGTCACGGAAGTCGGCCGTCGGGGCGGATCCCAGAATCTCGCCGTTCAAGTAGTAGGTCGCGGTTTCGCCAAAGACCGAGTACATGCGGTCGTAGTCCTGCGCGTTCTCGCCGGCCACGCACTCCTGGACGAGACGGATGCCGTTTTCGCTTTTCGTGGTCATGGGTGCATTCCTTTCGACGGCGTCCGAGTTGGGGCGGGCTTGTTCGACAGTCATCGTTCAACCCTCAGCGGCCGGCATCGCCGCAAGCCGGCGGCGGACCGCCCCGAGCGTGTCGTGATCAGCGAGGGCGGCTTCGAGCCTCCCGAAAGTCGCGTCGAGGAGCGTGACGCCGGTCTCTTCTTCCTGGGGCCGGTAGGCTTCAAGGTTCGCGTTTGGCATCGCGATCACATAGACAGCCACGTTGTACGAGAGTGCGATGGCGAATTCTTCGACGGCCCGGTCGAAACCATAGTCCCTCACCCCGGCCGCTGCCAGTCGATCGCAGTAACGCTGCAACAGACCGGCAGTTCTCTCTCCGCGCTGTGCAGTATCGAGGCTGCTCGAGAGCAGCCGAGAAATGTCGGTCATTGGAGTGGCTCGGGCGCAGATCTGCCAGTCGATGGCACACTCACCTCCCCGGAACATAGCGTTCTGCAGATGCAGGTCGCCGTGAACCAAGGTCTGCGGCCCCTGAAAGAGCAGGTCCATCACGCGGGAATCCGCTGCCCCAAGCTCGGCCAGCGTGATTGTGTTCCTCCCCATGTGTTCGGAGAACATCTCGACACATCGCTTGAAGCTTCGGCGCAGCCCAGCGGACAACCCCGCACCAGAGCCGCCCGGCAACCACGTCGCGGCTTCAAGAGTAGGGTCGGCCCAATAGCGGGCGTGGAGTTCGGCCATCCCGTCCAGCAGCATTTCCGTGTCCAGCGGGTCTGGCTCCAGCAGAGAACCGGTCCTCCAAGCGGTGAGGTCCTCCAGGATCAGAGCGAAGTCTCCCGACTCATCCAGTTCAGCTGCGTAGCACTTCGGAGCAACGTGAAGGCGCTCTCCATCAGTCAGCCTGTAGAACCCGGCCTCGCGCTGGCCCGCTCCAGTGCGGCGCGTAAATGCCCTGGCCGAACCATCTGCGACCGGGAGCTTCACGACGAGCGAGGCGGGGCCCGCTCCAGCCGGCGCGGCGTATTCCAGCGCCAACCTTGCTACAACGGACATTGCACCCTGCTCGGGCAGGGGCTGCGTTTCCGAACCGGCTGACGGTGTTGCCGTGCGCAAGCACGCCAGCGCCCTGAAGGCTCGCGGTCAACCAGTCGGCGGTGATCGCTTGGAGTGTGGAGGGAATTGGAGCACTCATGGTCTTCTCCGCGGCACCGCCGGGTTGCGGCCGCTTTCGATCCGGTCGTAGTCCTGCGCGTTCTCGCCGGCCACGCATTCCTGGACGAGACGGATGCCGTTTTCGCTTTTCGTGGTCATGGTGCATTCCTTTCGACGGCGTCTGAGTTGGTGCGGGCTTGTTCGACAGTCATTCTTCAACCCTCCGCGGCCGGCATCGCCGCAAGCCGGCGGCGGACCGCGCCGAGTGTGTCGTGATCAGCGAGGGCGGCTTCGAGCCTGCCGAACGTGGCGTCGAGATATGTGACCCCTGTTCTCTCTTGGTCGGCTTTCATGATGGCGAGGTCGACGAGCGGCAAAGCGATGACGTAGACCATGACGTTGTGGATCAGTGCAACCGCGAGGTCGTCCATCGCCTGGGCGTCCGGGTAGTTCGTCACGCCGAAGCGTCCGAGGGCAGCGCAGTACTCCAGCAAGAGCTTCTCAGTGAGCTCTCGTCGCTCCGCGATGGTGAGGCTGCTCGCGAACAGCCGGGCGACGTCGGCCATGGCGTTTCCGCGAAAGCAGGTCTGCCAGTCGATGGCGCGCACTGCGCCGTTGCGGAACATCGCGTTCTGCAGGTGGAGGTCGCCATGGAGGACCGTCTGGGGCCCCTGGCCGAGAAGCTCGAAGACACGTGGGTCGGCCACGGCCAACTCGGTAACCGCAGCCGTAAGTGTGCCCAATTTGTCTGGGAAGAGTTCACGGCAGCGCGGAAGGCCTGCAGCAAGGAGACCGGAGACGGACTCGGCCCTTCGCCGGTTGGACCGCTGCAACCAGCGGGCTTCTTCTAGCCTTGCGTCGTCCCAATGACGGGCGTGAAAAGGAGCGACGGCAATGAGCAGGGCCTCCACATCGTGGGCCGATGGGTCCAGGACACTTCCCGTCCGCCAGTCTGAAAGATCCTCCAGCAGCATGGTCGCGTAGCCCGACTCTCGGTCGTAATGGACGCCGTAGCAGGTCGCGACGACACCGATCGGATCCTCGCTCATCATCTGGCGATAGAACTGGCTCTCCCGCCAAGAAGCACCGGTCGCCTGGTTCGAGACGTTCACCTCGGCCGACGTGGAAGGGAGCTTAGCGATGAGCGAGGCTGGTCCTGCTCGCGGAGGCAAGTACTCAAGTCCCAGGCGCACGACCAACGATGCCAGGCCCTGGAGGGCTACCGGTTCTGTTCGGACCCCGGTGACCGACTCGTCCGGAGCGAGCGCGCCGCAGCTCCGAAGTGCGCCCGTCAGCCACGATGCAGTTAGCTCATCCGGGCGGATTGGGAACGCATCTGCACTCACTGTGTTCGCCTCGGCACCGCAGGGTTGCGGCCGTCCTCTATCCGGTCGTGGCGCATCTTCATCCAGCCCAGGAAGTCGTCCTGGGTGGCGAGGATGTAGAAGCGGTCGTCACGGATGGCGTCGAACACTTGTCCGGCGACGTACGACGGTGCGTAAACGTCGGGTACACCGGGCAGGTCTGCCACCGATCCGGCTGCGCCAGAGGGATGCGGGGCGTCGCGGTCTGAGTTGGCGATGATGCCCGTGCCGGTCCAGCCGGGGCACAGCACCGAGGCGCCGACGGCCGCTCCCGACGTCTTGAGGTCCCGGTAGAGGCTTTCACTCAGTGCAACAACGGCATGCTTGGTCACACCGTACGGAGAGTCTCCCATCGACCCGGTGATGAGCCCGGCCATGGACGCCGTGTTCACGACGTGACCCTCGGCGCCGCTCGCCAGCATGCGGGGCACGAACGAGCGGATGCCATGAATGACGCCCCACAGGTTGATGCCCATGATCCATTGCCAGTTTTCGAGGGGGTGCTCCCACACCGGCAGCTGTTGGATCGCCACGCCCGCGTTGTTGCACAGCACATGCACCGCCCCGTACTCGGCGAACACCCGGTTGGCGAACGCCTCGACTGCCGCGGCGTCGGCGACATCCACACGCTGGCCGAGAACAGTCGCGCCCGATGCCCGGAGCTTCGCCGCCGCCTCGTCGAGCGATTCCTGGTGGATGTCCGCAATCGCCAGCTTCATGCCCTCGGCGGCGAAGCGCTCCGCCAGCGCAAAGCCGATGCCGCTGGCGCCGCCCGTCACAACGGCGACCCTCTTCAACGTTATGGTGAAGTCCTCTGGGCGCCAGGTGTCGTCTCACGTTCACGGCCGAGTCCTCACGGTGGGATGACTCCATCCCAGGCACGGCGTTCCGCTTCCCGGTAGTCGGTAGTTGGGCAGCACTGCTCGCCGAGCACCATGATCGGCCGCGTGTCCGTCTCGAATCGCGGCCAGTGCAGCGAGGGCGTGCTCGGGTCTCCGTTCGTCGCGAAGGCGACCCAGGCGTCCATCATCGTCGTGGAGAGTCGGTCAGCCGTCGGGCCGCTGCCCGCGAAGCCGGGAACGAGGACGTGGGTGCCGCTGACGAACAAGACGTCCAGGCTGTGGCACGCCCCGAGCCCCTCGACCGGCGACTCCCACGTAAACACGTATCCGTACGTCGGGCGGCCGGCCGTGGCGTTCGCCTCGAGCAAGCGGTCGGCGGGCACGCGGAAGGCGGTATCGGTGAGCGCTGCCGACCAGACATCACCAGGCGCCGTCGAGTCACCGCGTCCCGCGCGCGCGTCGAGGTAGGAGCGATGGATGTCCGCGCCACCTGTCCAGCACCCGGCGAACAGCGATTCCACGTCGGCGGCGGAGGGCGGGCCTTCCTCCCACATCGACTCGAAGAGCTTGAATTCGTCGGCGGTGCAGCCAGCCATCACAGGTACGGCCGAGCCATGCCGCCGCCGGCGGAATGTCTTCGATCGGAAGCGCAGGAGGGCACTGACCGTCGACGACGGGGCCCCACGCCATCGTCAAGGGAAGGCGGCGGCGTAGAGCAGTTATCTGGTTCTCGACCTCCCTCGCAGCGGATGCGGCAACGATGGCGTCCGCGTCGGCTGTCCGCAGGGCCTGGGGTCATCCGGGAGACGCCAAGCAGCTCGCAGAACCGCACGCCGGCTGCCCGGGCGTCCCGCTGCCGCTGTTGGCCCAGCCCCGCTCTGGGGATTGCCCCGTGGAAGAGGCCCTTGGCCTCGGGGGAACCGAGCAGGCTGCCTACGCTCAGGCCCCCGGCCGACTCGCCGAAGATGGTGACGTTGTCCGGGTCGCCGCCGAAGCTCGCGATGTTATCGTGGACCCAGCGCAGCGCGGCGATCTGGTCGCGGAGGCCAAAGTTGGTGAAGCGGCCCTTCCTGTCGGCCAGCGCGGGGAGGGCGAGCGACCCGAGCGCCCCGAGCCGGTAGTTCATCGCCACCACGACCACGCCGCGCTCGGCCAGTTGCCTGCCCGCGAAGTCGGCGCCAGAGCCCGTGGTGAAGCTGCCGCCGTGGATCCAGACCATCACCGGCCGTGACCCCGAGAGCCCGGGCGTGACCACGTTCAGGTAGAGGCAGTCCTCGCTCATGGGGCGCCTCGGCTGCGGCGGCAAGGGGATGTCGCTGGCTATCGAGGACTGTAACGAGTTGGGGCCGTACTCGGTCGCGTCGCGGACGCCGTCCCACGGCTCGGGGGGCTGAGCGACGGCCCAGCGAAGCTCACCCACCGGCGGGCGAGCATATGGGATGCCCCGGAAGTTAAGGAGCGCATGCCGTTCGAAGCCTCGGACAGTGCCCTGGCGGGTGGTTGCGATGGGATCCGTCATGGCTTTTCTCCTTCGCCAGTAGTGTTCAGAGACCCGTAGAACGCACGGGCAAGAGACGCCGCCCGGGCATCGATCAGGAGCCCTGCCTCCATCCGGTTCATCACGTAGGTGAGCGTCGTCCGGGCGTCATAGTCGATCCGCACGTGCGAGCCGCCCCACCCTCCCCACCAGCAGGTGCGAGGGTTCGGGCTCACCGGGGCCTCCGGACTGTGGAGGGCGAAGCCCATCCCCCAGCGGACGGGCACGCCCAGCACGAGGTCGATTCCGTTCGTCTGCTCCTCGAACACCCGCTCGCAGCCCTCCTTCGAGAGCAACTTGACGCCGAACGCTTCTCCTCCGCAGGCGAGGACGGTGTGGAGGCGGGCCAGCGAGCGAGCGTTGCCGTGGCCGTTTCCGGCGGGCTGTTCCGATCGGCGCCAGCCCTCGGTCGCAGAGTCATGCGCGTTCCCTGGCGGGTTGGTGAGAGTGCGGCCAGCGAGCGAATCCGAGGGCCAGGCGGCACCCGGGTCGGAGGCCGCCCCTTCGGGAGGGATCATCTCCCCGACTCGGGAGTCATGGCGCGGGTCGAGGCCGATGTGGAAGTCGGCACGGAGGGGCCCCGCGACCTCCTCGCGAAGGAACGTGCCCAGCGACTTGCCTGTCGCGCGCCGCACGACCTCGCCGACGAGGAAGCCCTGGGTGCTGGCGTGGTAGCCAGAGGCCGTGCCGGGTTCCCACCACGGCGCCTGCGCGGCCAATAGTGACGTCACCTTCTCCCAGTCGTACTGGTCCTCAACCCTTAGCGGCGCATCCCAGCCGGAGAGCCCGGCGGAATGGCTCATCAGGTGGCGGACCTCGATGCGCTCCTTCCCGTTCTGGGCGAACTCGGGCCAGTAGCGGGCGACCGGCGCGTTGAAATCGATCACGCCGCGGTCCGCGAGGATGAGCGCGCAGAGGGCGGTGACGGTCTTCGTCGACGAGTAGACGTTGACGATCGAGTCACGCTCCCAGGGGCGCGTGCGGGCCTCGTCCGCGTGGCCTCCCCAGAGGTCGACGACGAACTCGCCGTTAACCGTGGCCGCAACGGACGCGCCGGCCTCCAGACCCTCGTCGAGGTTCTTCTGGAACACCTCGCGGACCGCCGCGAAGCGTTCGTCACAGGTGCCGTGGATCTCAGTCATGCTTGCTCTCCTTCCAAAGTCAGGTCGTGCGGGTCTTCAACGCCTGATGCGCGTGGGTGCCTGTCGGTTCCACCCCAGCTGGACTCGTCATCCCGGCAGCAGTCCGAGCTGCTGCATCGAGAGTGCGTTGTCCCAGTACACCCGCAAAGCGGTAAGGACGCCGCCCTCAACGTCACCGAAGAGACCGCACTCGAGCGCGATTGGCCGGCCCGTCGGAGGCGCTACGGTGCCGTCGGGCATGTGGAGCGAGCCAGTGTTGTTGCCCCTGAACGTTGCCTCGGCGAAGACGTGGTTTCCGTCTGTGCCGGAGTGCTTGACGTCGAGGCGGCAGTCTGGGAAATCCACCCAATCCACCGCGTAAGTGCCGAGCAGCTCGTCGCGGCCGGACGCGCTCTGGCCGGGACGGCTCAGTGTGATTTTGTCGCCGACCAGGCGGCCGAGGGCACTGGCGTCGTGCGCGTTGTAGGCCTCGAAGTAGCGGCGGAGCAGCTCCGATGGGTTCGTCATGTCAGTTTCTCCTCATTCGATCACGAGTTCGCTGGTTGATTGCGGTGGCCGCCCAGTCCAGGCGATGGCACGGACGAACTTGCCGTCCTTCACCTCGTAGAGGGAGAAGGCGTAGACCGAGACTCTCGTCCCCGCCGGGCCGAACATCTCGTCGCCGCCCGTGTTCGTGCCGGTCCAGAGCTCTTCGATCCCGAACCAGTCGTCTTGGGCGGCCAACACGCGAAGAACTTTCGTCTTGCGGTCGGGACAGGCTGCGGTGGCGCGCTGTTCGAGGGCGTACATCTCGGTGCGGTTGTGAGTGACGCCGTTCACGGGCCGGTAGGCCAAAAAGTCCTGGGCGTAGAGGTCGTGGTAGTGCTCGAAGTCGTTGTTGTAGGTGTCCTCATGACGTTGGGCGATGCGCCGGGCTTCCTCGATCTTCACGGTGGGCCCTTCTCTTGCAGAACGATCACTCCCGGCGTGTCGTGTATCCGGACGATTGCGCCACCGCGGACGGTGAAGAAGCACGAGGCGTCCATGCGCAGCCGGGAGCCCGCAGGGAAGCCCGGCAGCGGCACGCGCGATGTGGCCGTCCACGCGTAGCGGCAGGCAACGTCCTCGCCATCGGCGACGACCTGAAGCGGCGTCACGCGCCAGTCGCTGAAGGCGGCGGCAACCATCCTGATCCGTTCGATTTGAGGCTCGCGGCCGACGTAGTAGGCCGCAGGGCCGAAGAGTGGCGCCTGGTGATGCTCGCAGTCCTCGGCGCAGAGGTCCGCGGTCTGGAAGATGGTTTCCGGGCCGTTGTAGAGCTCCCAGAAGCGTTCCACGACGGCTTTCGGGCTGGGGTTGGTCACGGCGTCGGCTCCTTTGGCGGCCGCATTTGCCGCTGAATCGCTGCCGAGTCCGTGTAGATCCGTCCTTCGGCGAACTTCCCGCCTTCCATCCGGCACCAGCTCACGCCTTCCCACGAAACCGCACGGCCATCCGCCGCGAGGGTCGCGTCGGCACGCCAGCGGAAGACCACCGCGTCGCCGTCCGCCGCGATGTCGAAGATTGTGCGGGCGCTCCGGGAGAACACCGGGATGAAGTACTTCGCGTCGTAGGCGCGCATCTCCGCTTTGCCGTGCAACACGAGTTCGCCCATGGAGGTGACACAGTCCTCGGTCACGAGGTCGTAAACGCCTTCCCAGTCGCGTTCGCCTTCGAGCGCGATCATTCTCCGGACGGCGTCGATGTTGGCCCGTTCGGTCGGTCTGTAGGTCATAGCGCTGCCTCCTTCTGCGGGCGCAGCTGGCGGCGCACCTCTGCGCTATCGAAGTACTGCCAGCCCTCGACGATCTGGCCGTCCTTCATCCGCACCCAGCTCAGGGCCTCCCACACCGCCTGCTTCCCCGAAGGCCGCAGCCTCGCTTCGGCACGCCAGCGGAACACGACGGTGTCGCCGTCGGCCACGATGTCGAGGATGGTCCGCCGCCAGGACTGCAGCCCGGCGAACATCGCTGCGTCGAAGCGGTGCATCTCCTCGTGTCCGCGGACCACCCCCGTTGGCGAGTAGTTGACGCAATCCGGTGCGATGAACTGGTAGACGGTGTCCCAATCCTGGACGGCCTCGGCCTCCATGAACCGGTACATGGCGTCGATGTTCGCCTGCTCGGTGGGGGTGTAGGTCATGACCTTGCCTCCTTCCGCGGGCGCAGTTGGTGGCCGACCTCCGCCGTGTCCCAGTACCCCCATGTCTCCACGAACTGTCCCCCGCGCATACGTGCCCAGGTGGCGCCATCCAGCGAAGCGGACTTTCCGGACGGTCGCAGGACCATTTCTGCGCGGTACCGGAAGACGGCGGTGTCGCCATCAGCGGCCACGTCGATGATCGAGCGCCGCAACGATTCCAGGCTCGCGAAGAACACGTCGTCGTAGGCGTGCATTTCCTCGTGCCCGCGTGTCACCATGCCGCCGGGCCCGTAGCTGACACAGTCGGGCGCGATGAATCGGTACATCGTTTCGAAGTCACGAGCGGCCTCGGCTTCCATGAACCGATAGATCGCGTCGATGTTCGCCTGCTCGGTGGGGGTGTAGGTCATTGGTTCGCCTTATTTCCTGGGCCGGGGGTTGTCCGTTCGTTGCTGCAGGGCGGGAAGGCAGACGTGGGGGTCTCGTGTGTTGGTGTCACATCCACGGCACTCCTTCCCGCAGTGACGTCTGCCATCGCTCCACCACAACTGCGCCGTCGAGTGCGTAGAGCGTTAGCCCCGCCGCGGCGACGGCCTCGCCTTTGAGGTAGCTCCAGCGCAGGAGAGCTCGGTCGCCCGCACAGAGGACGCCGTCCGCCCGGAACGCCAGGAGCGGGTCGGCGTCCTTCTCGCTCTTCACCCGAACGACGAACTCGTCGAGGTTCTCGACGCGCGTCGGCCCTGGGCCATGCACGACCATCGGCTCCCTGAACATCTCCCGCAGCTCGTCTGCCCGGGAGACGTCTGCCCGGATCGCGAAGTACCGCTCCATCGTGGCGTGAGTGGACGACCGGTCCGCGGCGGCGCGCTTGATGGCGAGCGGGACGACCTCCGCCGTGACACCGGCGTTCGGCCAGGGCCCACCGCCGGTGTGCCGTGCAGCGCTCCACGACTGCACCAGCAGCTCGCCCTCGAAACGGAGAAGGCTGAGCCCTGTCTCTTCGCCGCGTGTCCAGCGCAGTCCCGCGCATTCGCCGGCGACCAGGAGGTCATCGATCTGGGCGCCAGGAGGGCCTGGCCCGCAGCGCGGCAATTGTCCCCGATGTGGAGTGATCGCGGACGCCACCGGCTAACTCCTCTCTTTGAGCAGGCAGTGCGTGACGATGTCGATGTTGGCCTGCTCCGTTGCGGTGTAGGTCATTGTTTGTCCGCCTCTCCCGCCAGCATCGGCCCCATGACGTCGATCATCTCGACGATCAGCCCGTCGCGGACCGTGTAGAACCCGGTCCCGTCAGCGCGAACGACAGTTCCGGCGTGGTAGCCCGGGACATCACGGGTGACGACGCCGGTCCATGTGTACCGCACGGCTACCCGGTCACCTTCGGCGACCGCTTCATGCACCGTGGTGTGACTCGCCCGCATCCACGTAGACAGCCCGGCCACGGCATCACGCGTGGGCTGTTTCCCCACGGTGCGCCTCGCGGGCGTCTGGGGAGTCGCGGCGAACTCCTGCACGCAGTCGTCGCTCAAGAGCGACAGGAACTTCTCGACGTCCAGGTACACCTCGGGCGGGTGGTCGTTGTAAAGCTCGATCGATCGCAATACGACGGCCTTCGGTGAGTTGTCCGTCATTTCATCCTCCCTCGGCCAGCATTGGGCCGGTGTACTGCTTCTCCGACACGATGAGGCCGTCGCTGACCGCGAAGAGGTTCACGCATTCGAAGACCGCGCGCGCCCCTGCAGGTAGCCCGGGCCAATCCGTGGCAAAGGTCACGCCGAATGCGTAAGCGACCGCAACGGAACCGCCTTCCGCGACCACTTCGTGGATCGTCATCGTGGTGTCGGTCGCCTGGTCGTACACCCGGTGGTAGGCTGCGCGCCTCGCCTCCTTGCCCTGAAGCCGGCGCCACTGCGGCGCGCCGGCCGTCGGTGCGTATTCCCACACCGCCGAATCGGCGAACGAGTCGAGGAATTCGGCCGTCCCGTGAAGCATGTCCAGCATCGCCTGGTCGAGCATCCGCAGGACGATTGCTTTGGGTGAGTTGTCAGTCATTGGGCTATCCCCTCTACGATGGGTGCGAAGTCATTTGCCAGTCGGTCCCGGTTCGCACCGCCGGCTGCACTGGGTCGAACCGGGAAGACCTGTTCGATTGAGGCCACCCCGGACTCGGAGGACACCTTTAGGAGTCCGGGGTGGTCATCGGTGTCCTCCCTCCGGCACCATCGGGCCCATGACCGCCGTCGTCCCGGTGATGAGGCCGCCGCGGATAGTGCAAAACTCCGTGTAGTCCATGTGGAGCGTGGCCCCGGCAGAGAAGTCGGGCGTGTCGATGGCGGCCGTGGCGGTCCAGTGAAGCCGCGCCGCTACCCTCTCTCCAACAACGAGGAGTTCCAGCAGATCAGAGTGCCGGTTGCGGAACACGGCGCTGCCGCCAGTAACGCCATCTCGGTACACCTCCTTCCCCCCGCGCTGCGGTGGGGTGCCCACCATGGCCGTCATCTCGATGACCGCATCGTCGGCGTAGTAGTCGAGGAAGCGGGTGGACCCGTAGGTCTCGGGCGTGCCGTCATTCCACGCGTCGAGCATTCGCAGGTAGACGGCTTCGGGACTGGTGTCAGTCATTGGGACATTCCTTTCGTGTGGGCGTGCGCGTGAGCCGCACGGCGGGCCGCATCACCTCGACGATCTCGATCGGCCCGTCAATCCGTCGCGAAGATGGCCCTTTAAGCCGCGGCTGAACGACGCGGGCCAGACGGACACATGCGTCTCGTCGTCGAAGACTTTGGCCGTGAGTTTGAAATTGGAGTAACCACGGCTGCGGAGTCTGTCGGTCATTGCATTCATGTTCGAGAGCATGGGGTCACCTTCAAGCGAACCCGCTCCCATGAATAGCCTGGTGGGGGGGTCCTGGCCGCTTTCGGCCAGCTGTTCTTCGAGTGAGAACAGGAGGTCGCGACTGCGTCCAATCGACGGGCTCCCTGCCAGGCAGCGCCGGAACATCCCTGGGCTCGCAAGGATCGCGTACAGCGCGAAGAGGCCGCCGAGGGAGTCCCCGGCCAATCCGCAATCGTCTGCGTCGGCGGGGTAATTCGCGTTGACGAAAGGCATGAGTTCTTCGCTGACGAAGCGGAGGAAGTCTGGGGCTCCGCCTCCGCTTCCGTCTGGCTGCAGGGTTGGGATGAGGTCCGTCATTCGCAGAGTGGCCCATCGCTGGAGCACAACCGGGTCAGAGACGAGCCCGCCCAATCCGTAGCCGACGCTCACCACGATCATCCCCGGCAGCTCCTTTCCAAGCTGCATGAGCGGGACCATCACCGGAAAGGACGGCCCGAGATCGCCATCCGGGTGATACAGGACCGGATACCGTGTCCCCGGTTTGCCCGAGGCCATAACCGTAATGAGGACTTCATAGTCGCGGTCGGTGACTCCCGAATGGAACTGGTAGGCGTCCGTCCCGGGCAGGACGAATGACGTCTTCGGGCCGATAGTGAGTGCCATTGCTATTCCTCCCTGGTGCTTGCGTTGGCGACGGCGGGATCAGTGAACTGCTTGCCGTCATAGCGTTTGCCGGCGTGCAAGACGACGGCTTTCGGGCTGGTGTTAGTCATTGGGACTTTCCTTCTCCTCTGGTGTGGGTGTGCGCGTGAGCCGCACGGCTGGCCGCCTCCGTTCGGCGAACCGAGTGGTCTCAGCAGTGACACTCCCGTTACGCCATGCATGCTTGCCCGGCTGTCCCCGGTGGCGGCCAGAAGGTGTGGGGGGGGGGGGCGGGCCTCCCCCCCCGGCGGGGGGGGGGGGGAGGGGGGGGGGGGGAGGCGGGGGCGCCCGGCCCGGGAAGGGGGGGGGCGGGGGGCGCCGGCCGCCCCGGGGACCCCCCCGCGGGGGGCTGGGGGGGGGGGGGGGGGGCGGAAGGGGGGGGGGGGAGGAAGGGGGGGGGGGGGGGGGGGGGGAGCCGACCCAGCGCAGGGCGATTTCTCTGGTGCTGTTGTCGGTCATTGATGCTTCTCCTCTGTCTTGGGTGTGCGGGTGAAGCGGACGACCGGCGTCATCTGTTCCACGATCTCTGTGGGCGCCGCAAGGAGCGCGTTCATGCGGAGGCGGCGGTCGCGGTAGCCCGGCAGGTTCTGGCCGTTGGCTGTGTGCTCGTCGCGGGAAGCCACCGTCGGGTAGTGCTTGTAGAAGAGAATCGTGTCCGGGTTCGCCGCAGACAGGGCGAAGTCCATCACCAGTGCCGGGTCTGCTTCGTAGACCGCCTGCGGAGGGACGGCCTCCTCGAGGACCGCAAGCAGTTCCTGCCCCTTACCGGGCAGCGCGGGGAAGCGGGCGACGAACGCAATCCCTCCGATCTCTTCCCGGCTGTAACGCGTGTGGCTGCTCGCTGACGCCTCCCGTAGCCCCGGAACGGTGCGGGTCCAGCGGGCAACCTGTCTCCCCACCTCGACGATTTCGACTGGCGCAACGAGTAGGTCGTTCATGCGGGCGCGAAGCTCGCCGTAGGCCGGGATACGCTCGTAGTTGGCCCGGTGGAACTCCAGGGACGCCCGCCCCGGGTAGTGTTCGTAGAGGACGACGAGGTCCGGGTGCGACAGCGACGTGTGGAAGATGGCCATGAGCGCGCCATCGGGTTCGTGCTGGGAACAGACGGCTATTGCTTCGTCCAGGACGTGCAGTAGCTCGTCGCGCTTGCCCTCGCGGGCAACCATGCGGCCGACGAGGGCGATGCCAGGGATCTCTTCTCTGGTGTACGACGTCATGCCCAGAACTCCTTGAACGCTTCCTGGTCGACCGGGATGGTCTCGCCTTCGATGACGAGGCCGTCCCTCAGGTGGTAGCGGTAGGCCTGATGGCTGTCGTACGTGCGGCCGTCGGGGCGCGAGGCATTGACCTTGGTGTACATCAGCACGTTGTCATCGTCGGCCAGGACAATCTCGGGCACGGCGGTGAGGGTGCCGTTGGTCATGTCGAGGATGCGCCGCAGGACGCCGGCCATCGCCTCCCACCCCTGGTGGACACCGCTGATCGAAGCCCGCCCGCGGATGGTGTGGAGTAGTCGGGATGGCGGAGTGGGGCAGCGGCGTCGATGTCGCCCCGGCCGAAGGCAGCCAAGGCCTCGCGGACTCGATGGATCGTTTCGTCGGGGGTCATGTGGTTCTCCTTCCTATGCCAGGAACTCCGCGAACGCTTCTTGGTCGACTGGGATGGTCTGGCCTTCGAGCAGGCGGCCGTCCTTGAGCCGGTAGAGGTAGGCCTGGTGGCTGTTGTAGGTGCGCCCGTCCGGCCGGGAGCCCGTGAAGCGGGCGTACATCATCACGTGGTCGTCGTCGGCGAGGATGACTTCGGGCGTAGCGGCCATCGAACCGGCGGTGAGTTCCTTGATGCGTGCCAGCCCCTTTGCCCAGGCGTCCCACCCGCGGTACTCGCCGCTGAGTGACGAGTGTCCCCGGACTATGTAGACGAAATCGGGGTCGACCAGCCGTTCGAGCGCTGCCACGTCGTTCGCGTTGAAGGCGGCGAGCGCCGCCCGGATGGTTGCGATGTTGTCGTTAGGTGTCATCGGTTCCTCCTTGCTGCGTCCTCTTCCTCAGCGAGCGCCCGCCGGGATGACGGGCAGCTCGAGGTACGAGGGGTGGCGGTCGTCGTGGTAGACGGCCTGGAGCGCAGGGACGCCCTCGGAGTCGACGCCGAAGGGGTTGCCGGTGTTCATGTTCCGGTCGATCAACGGGAAGTTGCTGCTGGTGACCTCGAGGCGGATGCGGTGGCCGCGCCTGAAGACGATGCTGGTCTGCGCAAGGTCGATGACGTACGGCGTCACCTCGCCGGGCACAACCGGCTTCGGAGAGCGGATGCCCTCGCGATACCTCGCGCGGATGAGGCCCTCCGCGATGTTGAAGGCGGCGCCGTTTGGATAGACATCGACCAGCTTGGCCATGAAGTCGGTGTCCACGGCGGAAGTCGAAGCGAAGAGATGGAGGATGACAGGGCCGGTAACCTCCAGGCCCTCGGTGAGTTCAGGCGTGGTGTAGCAGAGGACGTCGTCGCGCACCTCGACGCGCCCCTGTTCGAGCGGGCCCGGGGCGCGCTTGCCGGTGAAGAGAAGGCGGCCGCCCGTGGTGGGCACGGGGTTGTGGGGGTCGTAGATGTAGCGGTCGGGCGGCTGTGGGCCGGGTGCGTCCCGGGTGAGGACGCCGTCGCCCGCCGCCGTACGGGCGTTGCCGCCGCTGGCGAGGAAGAAGCGGGTGAACTGCGTTCCGGGCAAGGGCCAGTCGTCGCCTTCGCGCCACTGGTCGGCGCCCATGACGAAGTAGCGAACTCCGGGAAGGTGGACGTCGCGCCCGCGAAGGTAGCGGTCGAAGAAGGCGAGGTGGGCGGCCCAGGCGGGGGTGCTGCCAGTCGGCGTGCTGCCCGCGGCCGTGCCGAAGTTGAGCCCACCCTGGTACGGCGGCAGGCTGCGATTGTGCGCCCAGGGCCACAGATCAGGTGTTGGCTTTGCCGCGCCGCGCTGCTGCCGCCGCCCTTTCGCATTTCGCCGAAACCGATGAAGGTGGAGCCTGCGAAGAGGTCGTACCACCCGCCGCTATGGAGGCAGGGTACGGCTACGCGTTCGAAGTTCCAGAGCAGGTCAGATGGCCGCGCACCTGGTGGGAGCGGGTCGAGGATGACAGTCCCGAATTGCTCGACCGCCGGTCCGAGTGCAGGGGCAGCGCGTCTCGGAGGGGCAGGTGGCGGAGCAGGCCATCGAGGTCCGTGCCGGCCCGCGCAGTCCACGCCCGAAGAGCCGAGGCATCGCCACCGCCAGCTTCGGTCCTGGCGGCGATATCGACGACCATCATCGCGAGCCAGCTGAGGGTGTCTTCCAGCATGACGGCGCCTTTCAACTGTCGTTCGCTCCAGTTGATCGGGCTGGCGTCGGCGATGCCGGGTGCTATGGCGCGGAGTGAAGGGGGCTGCGCGATCGCTGCCTCCCACTGGACGCGGCCGCCATATGAAGCGCCGTACATACCGACAGCCCCGTCGCACCACGGTTGCGAAGCGACCCACTCGACAGCGTCGTAGCTATCGTCTCCTTCGGGTATACCGGGTACGTAGTCCCCATCCGAAGCGAAGCGGCCGCGGGTGTCCTGGATGACGACGGCGAAACCCTCGCGGGCCGCGGCAATTGCGCTCACGAAGTCGTGGTGGAAGTAGCCGTGCTTGCCGTACGGCGTGCGCGTGAGCAGCGCGGGGTAGCGGCTGCCGTCGTCCGGGCGGAAGACGTCGGCGCGGAGGGTGACGCCGTCACGGGTCTGCATGGGGACGTCGTGGTCGATGCGGATGGATGTGGTCATGGTGTTCTCCTTCCTGTGCTTTTCCTGGGCGGTTTACCAGTCGGCCTGCGCGAATCCGGCGAACCACGACTCGACGAACTTGCCGTCCTCGACCCGCCAGACCTGCACGAAACCGTGCTGGCGCCCGCGGTCGTCACCGATCACACCCACCCTGTCGCCGGCGGCGAGTGCCCGGTATGGCGCCACCGGTCCCGGCGGTAACGCCCCGTACTTGGCCTGGAGACGCTCGGCGTGTTCCTCAGCTGTGACCTCGAACGTCCCGGCCGCTTCGTGCCGGATGAAGACAGGCCCGCACAGCTCCGGTGCCAACTCCGCGAAGCGGCGCCCGGCATACATCTCCTCGTACCAGCGGCGCAGGAGGGCCTTGTTCGCCTCGGGGTCGCCTTCGCCGATCGGCGGCGCACTGGGCCAGGCTACGGGCACGGCCGCCGAGACCCACGATTCGACCAGCCTCCCCCCGGCGACGCGGTAGGCCTGCACGCTGCTGACTGGCCCCTGCTGGCCGTCTCGCGTCCAGGTGACGAACGCCATGTCGTCTTCGGCGAAGGCGACCTGGTCGAACCTGACCGGTCCGGGGTTCCGCGCCCGGATCTCCCGCGCGTATTCCTCGGCAGTGACCACGCGGGTGCCACCAGGTTCGTGGCGGATGTACTCGGGCCCGGCGAACTCGGGGACACGGTCCCAATCGGCGCGAGCCCAGACGAGGTCGTTCCAGGCCTGGACGACGCGAAGGGTGTCTTCCGCGGTCATTGGTCCTTCTCCATTCCAAGCGGCTCCAGCGTCGCCGTCGCCTCCGGCACGAGCAGCGCCTCCTCGAGCGTCGCGAGACATCCCTCGGCGACGCCGATGCCGAGGGCGTAGTCGCGCACCGAGCCGTACTCCGCCCGAACGCCTTCCAGGAGGGTGAGCATCGCCTCGGCAGCTGGGGGAGCGCCGGTCTGGGCGAGGATCCGTGCGCCGCGTTTCGCAAGCTCGGCGCCTTCGCCGCCCTGTGCCGCGACGGCTGCCAACAAGTCTCGGAAGCTCCCCGGATCGAAATAGCGGGCCGACAGTTGGAAGTCCGCTGCGATGTCCGTGTCGAGGACGCCGAGGCCGCCGAGGACGATGGCGGCGAACATGCCCGTCCGGTCCTTGCCCTGCGAGCAGTGAAATACTGCCGGGAGACTCGACTCGCCGGCCAACGCGTCGATCCCGGCCTTCAACTGCGCCCGCGCGCTTGGGTGGCGCATGTACGAGAGGCTTGCCTCCGGCCACCTGGCAAGCAGGTCCTGGTCCACCCATTCCGGTTCGAGCGCCAACGGCCGGTAGGAACGTGCTTCCCGGGAGAGCGTGCCGACCAGCAGCCTGATTGACGAGCCGCTGCGGAAGTCGATTACCGTCGAGATCCCGAGCGCTCGCACCCTCTCGATGTCCGCGGGCGTCATCAGCGAGGGGTCCCCGCTGCGGAAGAGTGTCCGCCAGCGGGTGGTGCGGCCATCCGCAGTCTGGTATCCGCCGAGGTCGCGGAAGTTCGTGCAGCCTTCCAAAGAGAGGTGTCGTTCCGGGACTCCTGTGGTCATGGGGAGCCGTCGGTTCTCGCCATCTGGCGCATCACCCCGGCCATGTCCATGTCGATCCAGATGCGCCGCATGAGTCCGCGCTCGACCTCCACGGTGCTCGTGCCGTGGAACTCCACGCGGTTGCCGGAGGCCGGGATGCCCGCCCAGTCCGCCAGGTGCGTCCCGGTGCCGCGCCAGCGCAGCACGGCGATGTCGCCGTCGCAGGTGAGGGAGAGCGTTTCGCGGTGCCAGTCGGGGAAGGCGCGCAGCGAACCCTGCATGCTCGCCAACTGGCCCTCGCGCGACGTCTGCGTTTGCTGCCCGTTGACCCAGACCTCCGCATTCGCGGCGATGCAGGCGGCGTAGGCGTCGATGTCGCCTGCGTTCTCAGCGTCGACCAGCCTCCGGACAAGCTGGAGGTTCGCCTCGCGGCGCAACTCCCCCATCACGTCCCGCTGGAACGCCTGGGCCTCTGCGATGTGGCCGTCGCGGAAGGTGAAGACCGAACAGCCAGACCAATCGAGCGGGATACCCGTCGGTTCGATGCCCATCCAACGCCCCTGGTGGGTGGCAGTGACTCGCCAGACGAGCGCCACCGAGTCGTCCTCCACCACCTCCTGAAGGTATTCACGCCTGTAGTCTGGAAACGCCGCCCAGAAGCCGGCGTCGAACCCCTTCAGGGTCTCCCGTCTCGCAGCGGTGTGCCCTTGAGCACGACATCCTCGGCGTAGATAGCCGCAGTGCCTTCGGCGTCGTGCGCCTGGTCGGCAGCCTTGAACTTCTCCCAGAGGGCGCGGGTTTCTTCGGCGGACATGTCACGTCTCCAGTCTGTCGGCGTCGGCGAGCGGCGCGCGACGTTGGTGCCAGTCAGTCGCCTGCTCATAGGCGTGACCGGCGGCGATGAGCGTCTCCTCGGCCAGGTGGCGCCCGATCAGCTGGAGGCTCGCTGGCATGCCGTCCTGGGTGAACCCGCAGGGAACAGAAATCGTCGGGCTCCCGGAGAGGTCGAACGGCACCGTGAAGCGCATGGAGCGAGCAAGCACTTCCGGGCTCGGCTCGGTGCCAATCGGCGGTGTGGCCAGGCCAACCGTGGGAGTTAGAAGGACATCGACGCTCTCGAACAGGTGCGCGAGTTCGCCGGCAAGACGCAATCGGGCTTCGTGGGCCGAGGCGTACACCGTAGCCGGGAGCGCCAGGCCAGCTTCGAGCATTCCGCGGGTGGAGGGACCGTAGGCGTCCGCGTTTTCCGGGAAGAGCCCCGCGTGGCTGACCGCCGCTTCCGCCGCGGCGATCGCCTGCCAGGTCATCACCAGGGCATCGTTGGCAGGCACCTTGACCGGGATGATTTGCGCGCCAAGTGTCTCGAACACCTCGCGCGTGGCCAGGACCAACCCGGTTACCTCCGGGTCGAGACCGTCGGTATTCCAGCGCTCGTCGATGCCGATCCGGAGCCCGCGCAGACCGCCGCGGACAGCCGACCGGTAGTCCGGAACGGGCGCCTGCAAGGCGGTTGGGTCGCGACCGTCAGCGCCCGCGATCGCGGTCAGGACGGTCGCTGCATCGGCCACGGTGCGACACATCGGACCGACGTGGTCGAGGGAGGGTGCGAGCGGGAAGACGCCGGCGCGAGACACCCTCCCCCACGTGGGCTTGATCCCGACAACCCCACATGCTGCCGAAGGGAAGCGGATGGAACCTCCGGTGTCACTCCCCAGTGATGCGAAGCAAAGCCCCCCAGCGGTGGCCACGCCCGGGCCGCTGGAGGACACACCGGTCCAGCGGCCGGCATTCCAGGGATTCACGGGAACGGCCACGGACGGGTGATGATCGAACATCGCGCCCTCGCTCAGGGCCAGTTTGCCGAGGATGACTGCGCCCGCGGCCTCCAGTCGCTCAACCACGGTCGACGTGCGTTGCGCCGGCCGCTCGCGCAAGATGGCCGTCCCCGCGGTGGTGGGGACACCCTCGATATCGCAGAGGTCCTTCACTGCGATCGGCACTCCGTGAAGCGGGCCACGGGGACGCCCTGCCGCTATCTCCTCGGCGGCCCGCCTGGCCTGCGCCACCGCCCGGTCCGCGAGGACAACCACGTATGCGTGAAGCGCCGGGTCGAGCCGGCCGATTCGGGCGAGAATCGCCTCCGTCACCTCGACCGGGGATATCTCGTCGGCGGCGATGCGCTGCTCGAGTTCCGTCGCTGTCAGCCAGTGGATGTCGGATTGCATCGCTCTAACCTCTTTCTCGAGGTCGCGTTTGTGCCGCCGGTTCCCGAGCGTTCCAGCGTTCCGTTGAACCCCCGGCCAGGCTCCAGATTCTGCTCCGCGAGCGTCGTCATCCCCGATTCCCCCTTCGGATTCACTTCGCCTTCGGTGCCGCTTTGCCGGCAGCTTCTTCCAGCTGGCGGTGGCGCAGGACCATCCGCTCGAACGACTCCGCGGAACCGGCCAGGATGTAGAGTTGCTCTCCCCGGATCCCTTCGATCACCGCCTGCGCGACCGTCGACGGCTCCATCACGCCCGGCATCGACGACATCGCCAGGGGCGGCACGGGCATCGCCGCATCACGCATGATCCGCGAACGCTCCCGCTCGGAATGGATGCCCATGTCCGTGTTCACCCAGGTGGGGCAGAGGACGGACGCTCTCAAAGCGGCCCCCTCTGCCTTCAGTTCGGCGGCGAGGCTTTCTGTGATCGCAACGACCGCATGTTTTGAGGCCGAATAAGGGGCCATCCCTGCCACACCCGGGTTCAGTCCCGCGCTCGACGCAGTATTCAGGATCTGACCCTCCTGACCGCCCTCGCGCATCCTCGGCACGAACGCATGGATGCCGCGGATCACCCCGAAGAGGTTGATATTCAGCAACCAGCGCCATGTCTCGGGGGAGTGTTCCCATGCGCGGTCCGTCGTGACGGTACCGACCCCCGCGTTGTTGCAGAGCACATGCACGGCCCCCCACTCCTGGTAGACACGCTCGGCGAGCGCCTCGACGGACGCGGCATCCGCGACATCCGTCTGTTGTGCGAGTACCGTCGCTCCCGCGCTCCGCAGCCGTTCGGCGGCCGCATCGAGCGAAGGTTGATGGACATCGGCCAGCGCCACGCGCATCCCTTCACGCGCGAAACGCTCCGCCAGCGCGAACCCAATTCCATTGGCTGCTCCAGTAACAACGGCCACTTTCCCCGTGAACTCCTGCATGCCAGAACCTCCTGGTCGTTTCGATCTTGCTTCGCGGTTCTCGACGCACCACCACGCCCGCGGCGACGAGAAGGACCCCAACGACGCGAAGAAGGCTGATCTCCCGCTCGATGGCGCCGAACGCCCCGATCTCGTCCATGACCAGGGAAGCCAGAGACGCTACCCAGGGTGCTGGATGCGAAGAAGAACCGAGGCTCAGGCGCACCAGCAACCAGGTGATGAGCAGGAGGGTCGCCACCGAGATGATTCCGCTGGAGAGGTAGTACCACGCGATCCCCGCACCGACATGAGCGGCACAAGGCAAAGACCAGCAGCCACCACCATGCTCCAGCCTGGTTGAGCGGACGAAGGAACGCCGGGCGCGGTGCCTCGAAGCGCCGAGACGGCGAGCAGCCGCGACGCCGCCGACCAGCGTGACCAGGTGCAGGCAGGTCGCCTCCTCGCCCCCCGCGCTTCCGGCCAACGGCGGCGATCATCGCCATGGAAAAGGCCGCTAACGCCCCAAAGGCGATGCCGCGCATGAACGGCAAGTCCGGGAATCCTCAACAGCGGCGGCCCGCGCGTGCCCCATCTCAGGCGCCCTCACCAGGACGACGCCAACGCCGACCAGGGCGAGCCCGCCAGTCGCGGGCGGTAACGGCTCGCCGTGCTGTCGAGCCGAAGACCCGAAGTGGTCGAAGGCGAGGGCGCCCGGCCACAACTTCCCAACGTCAACGCGAGAACGTAGAGCGCGAGCCCGAGGTCTGCGACGAGGCGTGGGGCGAGCACGAGCCAGATCGAAACGAGGCCGGCGAGGCCAACCCACCGGGGAAGCCCGCGAACGGCCAGCCCAGGCAGGCCCGGCAGAGAAGGACCAGCCCGGAGAAGGCAAGCGCAGTGTCCAGAGGGGCCGAGAACTTTGTCCGTCCCTCGTCGAGGGCGATCCACAACAGCAGGCGGCAAGGACCGGGCGGCGCTCATCGGCATGATCAGCGACGCCTCCCGCGCCTGCCCTTGCCGGGACGGCGCCCATAATGGCCGCTTGAACGTCCCAAGGACGATGCCAAAGGCGAACGTCAGCGCAAGGCTAATACCAACATCCACGAAGCTGCCTCCGCCCACTCAAGGGGGCGAAAATCTACGTCTGCGGCATGACTCGGCAGAGCGTTTGGGGCAGCCCCGTCATCACCCTCAGGAGAGTGACGCGAAGGGCACCGTTCAGCCGGGCGGTACCCTAGCGGATTCAGTTCATCTTTTCAACAGATAGTCGTTCGCTAATGGAGACGGAGATGCTGCGGCCCTCGATCGTCTCCGGGGCGTCCCACTGAACCGCTGTTGGTGTGGCGTCGGGCGCGCGCGATACTGGACCAGTGGTTCGACCGAAAGCGAGTGTGACCCAGTCGCCCGTGTGGGGCATGGCCATCGTCGCCCTCGTGCTGGGCACCTTGACTGCCGTACTTGCTCCCCTTCTCAGCGAGGGCCAGGTCACCAACGTCGCGCTGCTCTACCTGTTCGTGACACTCGCGGCTGCAGCCCTCTGGGGGCTCCGGCTGGGACTTGTGACCGCCGTCATCGCCGACCTGCTCGTCAACTTCTTCTTCATCCCGCCCCTGCACCGGTTCACCGTCCAACGAGCTGAGCATGCCGTGACCCTTTTCCTCTTCCTGGCCTTCGCGGTCGTCGGAGCGGCGATGCTTTCCAGGTTCCGGGCCCAGGTCATACGAGCGAACGCGCGCAACGCCGAAACAGACGTGCTGCTCGAGGTTTCGCGGCAACTCGCACGCGAGCCAAACACTCGCGTTGCCATGGACAAGCTGTGCGGAGTGATCGGGCGTTCGCTGGGGGCCAGGGGATGCTCCATTGTCCTGGCGGACCCCCTCGAAGTCGTTGGCGCGACGCTCGACTCCGTGTCTGCGGCTTCTCCCCGGCGCGATGAAGCAGCAGTCGTGAACGAAGCGATCCGTTCCCGCCAGCTGGTCCGCCTGAACGGCCGGGGCCGTCCTGGAGCATCGCCCGCCGGCGCGCCCATGACCTTCGTCCCGCTCGCGGGAACCACCCCGGGCGTCCTCAGACTGGTCGGACCGTTCACTCCCCCCGCGGGCGTCGAGTCGTCGAAGCTCCTCGGTGCCCTGGCCGATGAAGCCAGCCTGGCGCTCGACCGCGTCATCCTCGCTCGCGAAGCCATGCGCGCGGAAGCGCTGGAACGGTCCGAGGAGATGAAGTCGACGCTTCTCTCGAGCGTGTCGCACGACTTGCGGTCGCCACTGACGGCGATAAAGGCCGCCGTCTCCAGCCTTCGCGACAGCACCGTCGCGTGGTCGAAGGGCGACACCGAAGCGTTCCTGGAGACGATCGAGTCACAGGCGGACCGCCTTTCGAGGACCGTCGGCAACCTCCTGGAGATGAGCCGGCTGGAAGCGGGAGTCACTGTCCGTTTCGAGGCCGTCGAGGTAGGCCCGTTGCTCGAAGAGGTCGCGCTCGCCACCGCAGCGGCAACCGTCGGCCGGGCACTTACGACGGCATCAGCGCCGGGTTTGTGGGTTCGCGCGGACTACGCCCTCGCCCTCCAGGCGATCACCAACCTCGTTGAAAATGCGGCGAAATACTCGACACCTGGCGCGCCGATAGCCATCGAAGCGGCCTCCCGACCGGGCCGCGTCTCCATTCGGGTCTCCGATAAAGGACCGGGTATCCCCGTGGACGACCTGCCCCACATCTTCGAGAAGTTCTATCGTGGCTCGAAGACAGGCACGGCAAAGGGGAGCGGCCTTGGCCTCGCACTGGTGAAGGCGATGGTTGAGGCGTGTGGAGGGACAGTCAGCGTGGCATCCTCCCCTGCGGGTTCCGTTTTCGAAGTCGAACTCACCGCCGCAAGAGCGCCCGGCCAATGAGCGGCCTCCGCGTCCTCGTGGTCGATGATGACGTCGCCATTCTTCGCGCCGTCCGGCGCGGTTTGGAAGCGCATGGGTATCGTGTGGATGTCTTGCAGTCCGGTGCCGAGGTGCTCACCGAATTTCGACGGTCCAGGCCGGACGTCATCCTCCTCGACCTCCTCTTGCCCGATGCCGACGGCGTCGATCTCTGTCGGGCGATTCGTGCGGAAGCGAACGTCCCGGTGATCGTCCTCAGCGCCGTCGGCGACGATCGCCGCAAAGTGCAGGCGCTCGATGAAGGCGCCGATGACTACCTGGTCAAGCCGTTCAGCATGGCGGAACTCGAAGCGCGCATTCGCGCCGCCATTCGGCGGACGACGCCATCAGCCTCGGAGACGCTCTCTGCCGGGTCGATTGAGATGGACGTCACGCGCCGCCGGGTCGCTGTCGCCGGCGCGGAGGTGCACCTGACTCCCCGCGAATATGACCTGCTGCGCCTGCTCCTGGCCTATCCCGGCCGCCTCCTCACCCAGCGGCACCTGCTTGCCACGGTCTGGGGACCCGAGTTCCAGGACGACACGCATATCCTTCGGACGTTCATTCATCAGCTGCGCAACAAGCTCTCGATGGCGTCGCGGGAGGTCGGGGCAATGATCGTCAACGATCCCGGCGTGGGCTATCGGATCGAAGTGCCCCGGGACGAACCCCCCTGATCCCGTCAGGAGATCGTTCCACGGGAACGTGACACCCGGGCCCGTCCGGTGCCGATCTGACTGCCATCGCCGCTCCGCGGGGCGCAGTTCCACACCAACGCCAGGATGAGGGCGCTACCGCGGGCGAAAAAGCTGACACTTCCCGAACGCCGCCGGCGCTTTTCAGAGACGCACCCCGTACCGGTGCAAAGGTACGCTGTGCCCATGGTCACGCATCTCGTTTATAAGGAAGAGCACTACGCCAACCCGGCAGCATGCGTTGAACGTATCCGCCGGTGCCTGGGTCTCGGCTGGATCCTCACCCAGATTCGCGGGCCCGCTAGCGGACCGTTCGTGGCCCTCTACCAGATCGAGATGGAGGACACCCCTTGACCAACGTCCTTCTCATCGATGACGAAGCACCAATCGCCGATGTGCTCGCCCGTTCGCTTCGCGCGCACGGCAACACTGTGCGCGTCGCGTTCACAGGCATGGACGGCCTGCTCGCGCTCACCGAAGAAGTGCCCGACGTGATCCTGCTCGACATCAGCCTGCCGGACATCACCGGCTGGGAGCTTCTTCGCCGCCTCTCTCCTCTCGATCGCCAGAGAGTGCCGGTCATCGCCTACTCCGCATCGCCGCTGGCGCCCGCCAGGGTCGCGGAATTCAAACCGGCGGGCGTACTGACCAAACCCTTTCCGATCGGTGCACTGGTGCGCCTCGTCGATGAAGTGACTTCAAAGGACCACCGCGATGGCTGACCTCGCCTTCCTCATACTGGGAATTGGCTCATTCGCCATCTTCTCCCTCAGCGCCGAATTCCTCAGAAGGATCTGAACCCATGAATGCCGAGAACCTCGCGGCCCTCATCATCAGCGTCGTCATCGGCGCCTACGTCCTTTATTGCCTCTTCCGCCCCGAAGACCTGTGACGAGAAGGACGAATGACGCTCTCTGACACCTCCTTCTTGATCGTGTACGTCGCGGTCCTCGTTGCCATCGCCAGGCCGCTCGGGCTCTTCATGATGGCTGTCTACGAGGGCCGGCGGACGCTTCTCCATCCCGTGATCCGGCCCCTCGAGGCCGGGATCTACCGCGTCGCCGGCATCGACGAAAGGCGCGAGCAGGGCTGGCGAGCCTACCTTTTCGCCCTGCTCGGATTCAACCTCGCCGGGTTCCTGCTTCTCTACTTCATCCTGCGCGTCCAGGGCTCTTTGCCGCTGAACCCGGAGAACCTGCCGGGCATGAAGCCGAGTCTCGCGTTTAACGCCGCGGTCAGCTTCACAACGAACACCAACTGGCAGTCCGACGGCGGCGAAACGACCGCCAGCTACTTCTCCCAGATGGTCGGGTTCACCTTCCAGAACTTCGTTTCCGCCGCCGTCGGCATGGCGGTGCTCGTCGCCCTCATTCGGGGACTCTCGCGGCACTCGGCCAACACCGTGGGAAACTTCTGGGTCGACCTCACGAGGGGGACGCTCTACATCCTCCTGCCGATGTCCTTCATCTTCGCCCTCTTCCTCGTCTCTCAGGGTGTCATCCAGAACTTCGACTCCTACAGGTCAGTAACCACCGTCGAAGGCGCCGAGCAGGTCCTCGCCATGGGCCCGGCTGCATCCCAGGTCGCCATCAAACAGCTGGGGACCAATGGCGGTGGGTTCTTCAACGCGAACTCGGCAGTGCCCTTCGAAAACCCAACTGCCTGGACGAACCTGCTCGAAATGCTGGCCATCCTGATCATCCCTGCCGGACTCGTCTACATGTACGGCAAGATGGTGGGTTCCACGCGCCACGGCTGGATCGTCTTCGGCGTCATGACGACCTGGCTGGTGATCATGGCCGTCGTTGCGAACGTCGCCGAACAGTCTGGCAACTCGAACCTCGCGGACGCCGGCGTGACCCAGGACGCAGGCGACGGCCAGCCGGGCGGCAACATGGAAGGCAAGGAAGTCCGTTTCGGCATCGGCCAGTCCACGCTCTGGGCCAACGCCACCACGCTCGCCTCCAACGGCTCAGTCAACAGCATGCATGACTCCTACACGCCGCTCGGCGGGCTTGTGCCGATGGTCAACATGCTTACGAGCGAAGTTATCTTCGGCGGCGTGGGCTCCGGCATGTACGGCATGGTCATCTACATCATCCTCGCCGTGTTCATCGCCGGCCTCATGGTCGGGCGCACGCCGGAATACCTCGGCAAGAAGATCGAGGCGCGCGAAATGAAGGCCGTCATGCTTGGCGTCCTCGCCTTCTCCCTCGTCCTTCTGACCTGGACCGCCGTGGGCGCCGTTAACTCCTTCGGCACTGACACAACCAATAACCTCGGACCACACGGCTTCTCCGAGATCTTCTACGCCTTCACTTCAGGCGCAGCCAACAACGGCTCGGCGTTCGCGGGCCTGGGCGTAAACGGCACCTTCTACAACGTGGGCATCGGTGTTTGCATGCTCGTCGGGCGCTTCCTCTTCATCGTCCCGGTGATGGTGATAGCGGGCAGCATGGCCGCCAAGAAGCGTGTCGCCCCCGGCCCTGGGACCTTCCCTACGGACGGTCTCGTCTTCGGGGGCCTGCTGTTCGGCGTCATCGTTATCGTCGGCCTCCTCACCTTCTTCCCGGCCATCTCCCTCGGTCCCGTCGTGGAGCACTTCATGCTCCGCGATGGCCTACTGTCCTGAACGAAAGGTAGTCACGCAAATGGCTGTCGTAGCCGTCGAAAAGCGCAAGAAGGCGAACGTCTGGACTCGGGAAATCCTTTCCCGCGCCATTCGCGATTCGCTCCTCAAGCTCGACCCTCGGACCCTCTACAGGAACCCGATCATGCTTATCGTCGAGTTCGGCGCCGCCCTGACATCGGTCCTCTACCTCCGTGACCTCGTAAGTGGCGAACCTTTCGACACCCTGCGGTTCGAGGCCCAGATCGCGATCTGGCTCTGGTTTACCGTGATCTTCGCGAACTTCGCCGAAGCTATCGCCGAGGGGCGCGGCAAAGCCCAGGCCGCCACGCTCCGGAAGACACGGACGCAGACAACCGCGCAGCGCGTGAAGGCCGATGGCACGCTCGAGACCGTCCCCTCTTCCGCACTCCGGAAGGGCGATATCGTCGTCGTCGGCCTGAACGAACTGATCCCGGGCGATGGCGATGTCGTGGAGGGGATCGCCTACGTCAACGAAGCTGCCATTACCGGTGAGTCGGCGCCCGTCCTGAAAGAACCCGGGACCGATATCCGGAGCTCCGTCACCGGCGGCACCACGGTCGTTAGCGACGAACTCCGGATCCGCATCACCGCCAACCCCGGTGAGACCTTCCTCGACCGAATGATTGGGCTTGTTGAAGGCGCGTCGCGGCAGAAGACCCCGAATGAAATCGCCCTGAACATCCTCCTGGCTGGCCTCACCTTCATCTTCTTGATGGTCACCGTGACGCTCCAGCCGTTCGCGAACTACGCGGGCAACCTCATTTCGGTCGTTGTGCTCGTGGCCCTCCTGGTGTGTCTCATCCCGACTACCATCGGCGGATTGCTCTCCGCCATCGGCATCGCCGGGATGGACCGCCTCGTACAGCGGAACGTGCTGGCGATGTCCGGGCGGGCGGTTGAAGCAGCCGGGGACATCGACACCCTTCTTCTCGACAAGACAGGCACCATCACCTTCGGGAACCGGCTCGCGGCGGAGTTCATCGCGCTGGATGAACAGGGCAACGGACGTCTCATCGAGGCAGCCGTCAGGTCGTCACTTCTGGATACAACGCCGGAGGGCCGGTCGATCCTCGATTTGGCGAAATCGCAGGGCTTCGGCAGCCTCGTCGCGACGCTCGATGTCAGCGAAGGGGACTTCGTCCCGTTTGCCGCCGAGACTCGGATGAGCGGCATCCGGAGGGACGGCCGGGCAACGATGAAAGGGGCGGCCGATGCCGTCGTCGCCGCGACCGGCAGGCCCGCACCCGCCGCTTACACCGCTGCCGTGCAGCGCATCTCGAGTGAAGGCGGTACGCCGTTGGGCGTGATCGATGATGGCGAGATCCTCGGACTCGTCTACCTCAAGGACACCGTCAAGCCTGGCATGGCGGCCCGCTTCGAAGAGCTCCGAAGGATGGGCATCCGCACCATCATGGTCACCGGCGACAACCCCCTCACGGCCGCCACCATCGCCAGGGAAGCCGGTGTAGATGACTTCATCGCCCAGGCCAGGCCGGAGGACAAGATCGCACGCATCCGCGAAGAGCAGGCGCAGGGCCGCCTCGTCGCGATGACTGGCGATGGCACCAACGATGCGCCCGCCCTCGCCCAGGCCGATGTCGGTGTCGCGATGAACAGTGGCACTCAGGCGGCCAAAGAGGCCGGCAACATGGTCGACCTTGATAGCGACCCGACGAAGCTCATCGAAATCGTGGGGATCGGCAAGCAGTTGCTGATGACCCGTGGCGCCCTGACGACGTTCAGCATCGCCAACGACGTGGCGAAGTACTTCGCCATCCTCCCGGCAGCGTTCGTCGTCTCCTACCCGGTGCTCGATACGCTCAACATCATGCGCCTCGAGAGCCCCGAGAGTGCCATCCTCTCCGCCATCATCTTCAACGCCCTCGTCATCATCGCCCTTGTCCCGCTGGCCCTCCGCGGTGTGGCCTACAAGCCGATCGGCGCAGGCCCCCTGCTGGCCCGCAACGCCCTCATATACGGTCTCGGCGGCATCGCCGTCCCGTTCATCGGGATCAAACTCATCGACATGTTCGTCAACCTGGCCCACCTGGCCTGAGGCACAAGCACATGGAAAACGCACTCCGGGATATCCGCCGCGAACTCCGGCCGTTGTTCGCCATCACAGTCCTCCTCCTCCTCCTCACTTCGGTTGCATATCCCCTCGCCGTGACCGGGATCGGACAGGCCGTGTTCAACCGCCAGGCGAACGGCAGCTTCATCGAAGTCAACGGACGACCGGTAGGTTCCAGTCTCGTCGGCCAGAGCTTCACCGGAGACCAGTATTTCCAGGGCCGCCCTTCGGCCGCGGGGGCCGGTTACGACGCAGCGAGTTCGAGTGGCTCGAATCTCGGGCCAACCAGCGCGAAGTTCATCGAAGGGAGCGAGGATGATCCCGCCACAGCCGAAGTGGATGAGTCCTTCGCCGGGATCGCCCAGCGCGTCGCCGCCTTCCGCGAATCCAACGGTCTCGCAGCTGATGCCACCCTGCCCGCAGATTCCGTCACCGCTTCTGGCAGCGGCCTCGACCCCCACATCTCGCCGGCGACAGCAGGCTTGCAGGTCGCCCGCGTAGCCGCGGCACGCGGTACGTCCGAAGCCGCCGTGCGCCAGCTACTCGATGCCTTCACGGAGGACGCCTTCCTCGGATTCATCGGTCAGCCGCGAGTGAACGTCCTGAAACTCAACATTGCCATGGACGAGAGGTTCCCGCTCCAGCCATGAGAGACCCAGAAGACCTTCGACCTGACCCCGAGACGCTCCTGCGAATTGCTCAACGGCAGGAACGGGCGTCCAGCCGCGGCCGCCTGAGGGTCTACCTCGGCGCGGCGCCCGGAGTCGGGAAGACCTATGCCATGCTCCAGGAAGGACAGCGACGCAGAAAACGCGGGACGGACGTGGTTGTGGGGTTCGTCGAAACCCACTCCCGACCACTGACGGCCGAAGCCCTGGAGGGCCTCGAAGTCGTGCCCCGCAAGTCGATCGTGTACCAGGGTGTGACTCTCGAGGAGATGGACCCCGAACGAGTCATCGCCCGGCGCCCTCAGGTCGTCCTCGTCGATGAACTTGCCCACACCAATGCACCGGGTTCGAAACACGAAAAGCGCTGGGAAGACGTCGAGGACATCCTGGAGGCCGGGATCACGGTCATCACCACCGTGAACATCCAGCATCTCGAGAGCCTGAACGACGTTGTCGCCGGGATCACCGGCATCCGCGTGCGGGAAACGGTGCCGGACCGCGTGGTGGATGACGCCGACGAGGTCGAGATCGTCGACATCTCGCCAGAGGCGCTCCGTTCCCGCATGCGCCACGGGAACATCTACCCGCCCGAACAGGCCGCCCGCGCGCTCGAGAGCTTCTTCCAACCCGGGAATCTCGCGGCCCTGAGGGACCTGGCGCTGCGCCGCGTCACGAGCGAAGTCGAAGGTCGGCTCACCGAATACATGCAGGAGCACGGCCTCCGCGGCTGGGAGACCAGCGAACGCGTCCTGGTGCTCCTCGACAACTCGCCGGAGTCTGAGCACGCTCTGCGGCGCGCCTGGCGAATGGCCCACGCCTACAACGGCGACCTACTCGCCGCTTACCCGTCCTACCTCAAGAAAGAGTCCGGGATGATTCACATCCTGACCGTTGCCCAGGACCTGAACGCCGTCCTCAAAGAACTACCCGGGGACGACGTGATGTCGGGACTGTCCCGGGTCATACTCGAACAGAACATCATTCACGTGGTCCTCCTGCATGTGCCAAGGCGATCCTGGAGCCTCGGTCGCGGTCTTGCCGACCGCCTCCTCGAGGTGCATCCCCAGATCGATGTCCACCTTGTTTCGAAGCGGTAGAGCGCCAACCCCGCCGACGGCGGGCGGCTGCCCACGGCCAGCGCGCACCGCCTCGAGACGGTCGAGCGAGCGTTTGAAACCCTGGTGCAAAGCTTGAATCGCGCCAGCAGGCCCGCAGAGCGGACGCGAAGGTGGACTGACACCGTTCTCGAACGATATCGTGTCAGTCCACCTTGCCGCAGCAAATCCAGGCGCCCCCGTAGCTCAGCGGATAGAGCAGTGGTTTCCTAAACCATGTGCGCAGGTTCGATTCCTGCCGGGGTACCAATCAAGACCGCACCGCCAACCCCTACCCGACCCCCGAACCGCCGTCCACCGGCAGCGAGATCCCCGTGATGAACTTCGCTTCGTCCGAGTGCAGAAAGAGCGCCGCATAGGCGATGTCCCAGCCCGTGCCCATCTTTCGCCCGAGCGGCACCTGCCGGTCCCGATCCGCGATGACCTGGTCCCGCGGTGTCCCGGCCAGCACCCGCGGTTCGATCGCCATCGGCGTGTTCATCAGCCCCGGCAAGATCGTGTTCGCCCTGATGCCGTAACGAGCGTTCGCCCCTGCGATGTTCTCGGTCAGCGCGATCACCGCGGCCTTCGTCGCCTTGTACCCCAGGTAAGGGTAAGCGTGGCGGACCGCCATCGAGGAGATGTTCACGATCGAACCGGTCTCCTGCTTACGCATCACCGGGATGGCGTGCTTGCAGGCGAACCACATCCCCCGCAGGTTCACGTCCACGATCCGGTCGAACGCTTCCGCTTCCAGTTCGGTTGCCGGCGCATCGCCCAGTGCGAGACTCGCCCCAACGTTGTTGTGCAGGATGTCAATGCGCCCGTACGCGCTCGCACACGCCTGAATCGCTGCCTTCACCTGTGCCTCGGACACCACGTCGGCGACGAATGCCTGCGCCTCGCCGCCCTTCACCCGGATCATCTCGACCGTGTCCACCGCCGACTTCTCGTCGCGGTCCACCACCAACACTTTCGCCCCTTCGGACGCGAGAAGCACCGCCGTCGCTCGTCCGTTGCCTATCGTCTCACCAGGCGTCTGTCCGGCGCCGAACACGATCGCCACTTTGTCCTTCACCCGGTCTGCCATCGAACTCAGCCTCCTCGGTTGTTCGCGAACTCTACCGGAGTGCGCGATGCCCGACGCAGCGTCCCGCTCCGGACATGTTGGAGGAGTCACCTTGAGGAGAGAGAAGATAGGGTGCCTCGGCCGCCTTGCGAATCTCTATCGCCCGGTTGAAACTCGGCAGAATTCAGGACGCTGCGGGTTCCCGGACCGGCGACATGATCGCTCGGACGACATCTTCCGCCGAGTAGCTGCCGTCGGCCTGCACTTCGAGCTGCTTGTAGAACCCGGTGTCTTTCCCAAGCGTGACAATGAACGGTTCTTCTCCGGTCCTCGTCGACTGGCCGTATCCGGCGGCGGAGCCAAGCCCGTTGCAAAGACAAACCTTCGCTTCGGCGTCGGCTGCGTTACCACCTTTTTTCACATAGGCGTCGACTGCTTCCGCGGGACACCGGAAGCCGACTCCGCCGCCTTCCGATTCATCCTTCTGGTACGCCTGGGTCAGGTGCCCGATGTTGCAGATGCGCTGGCGATTCTCGTAAACGGATAGCTCCGACAGGCTGCCTTCAAGCTGGACCACCTGGAAGGGGAAGCCCGAGGGCGATGCGGTCGCGCTCGTCTTCACGTCGAGCGAGTCGGTAGCGATTCGCTGCCTCAATTCGCGCTTGATGTCTTCTCGCAGCGCCGACTCGTTGCACAGCGCGAACGCCGACCCCACCTGCACGCCGGTCGCCCCGAGGCACTTCGCTTCGGCCAGCCGGCCCGGGCTCCCATATGACCCGGCGAGCCAGAACGGCTTACCAATTTCAGCCAGCTTCTCCAGGTCGGGCCGGTCGCGCTCCCCGTAAATCGGCTGGCCGTCGTCCGCCAGAGTCTTCCCGCGGGCAGGGGCGTTGTGTCCGCCCGCGCTCGGCCCTTCCATCACGAAGCCATCGACTTCGACCGTCGCCGCGAGCCGCATCGCCAGGGCATGGTGCGAAGCGATGAGCAGGAACTTCGGGCGCTTGAGGCACTTCCCCGCAGGCACGAACTCCCTCGGGTCGAGCTTCAGGGTCACTTTCTCGCTGCTGCCTTCAACGTCCATCCGGTAGCTCGCCGGTTCGTTGCGCGCGAAACTCGCGAGGACGGCCGGGACCTGGTGCGGGATCCCGGCGCCGACGAGCACGTAGTCGACGCCCGCCATCATCGCCCCAAGCAACACTGGGAGATGCATCAGCTGGACTTTTTCGAGCACGTTGATCCCGATGGGCCCGCTGTGCCCCTCTTTGGCGAGCCACACTTCCACAAAGGCCGAGGCAACCGCCAGCTTCGTCATCTTCGATTTTGTCGCTTTGCTGCCGTTGACCAGGACCTCGGGCTTCGGCGGTAGCTTCCGCCGGCCGCGAGCCTTGGATGGGTCGCGTACCGCGTACTGGTCCATGATCTCGCTGGCAGCTTCTGGATCGAAGGCGTTCAATGCCCGCGCGACATCCTTGTCACCCGCCTGTAAACGGTCCACAAGGATGACCGGGAGGCCGGTCCCGGAGACCACGCCGAGCACGTTCGCTCCCAGGCGCTGGCCGGCCATGGCCACAGCTCGCGCCAACCGCCAGCTTGAAACTCCGACGCCCATCCCTCCCTGGATCAGTTCAGGCAGGCGGGGTGAGTTCGTTGGACGTTGTCGCATTGTTTCTATGGTAAGGCAGCCTCGGGCTAGCGTCAGTGCGTCCGCCTACACGCCTGCGCCGGGCGCACGCACCAATCCCGTTGCCGGCCGTCAAATCCGGTAGAACCTTGCTGCCGTCCCGTAGAACATCGCGTCCTTTTCCTCTTCCCGGAAGCCGGCCGCGATCCGCTTGAACGCGTTCCAGAGCACTGCATAACTCACGCTCACTTTGTCCACCGGGAAGTTGCTCTCGAACATGCACCGCTCCGGCCCGAACCGGTCGATCGTGTACTCATAGTAATGCCGTGTCGCATCCACCAGCTCCTGGGAAGTTGGCGGCGCCGGCCGCTTGTCCCAGCCGAATCCGTTCAGCGGCATGTTCAGTCCCCCGAGCTTCGCCACCACGTTCGGGCACTTCGCCAGGTCATCGATCGCTGGCTTCCACTGGTCGAAGACCTCTTTCTGCTTCCCTGCGAACGGCCCGATGCCAAGCGGTCCTCCGAAGTGATCGAGCACGATGGGCGTCTCCGGGAACGCACGCGCCAGGTCGGTGAGCTCCGGGATCTGCGGGTGGTAGAGCCACGCTTCAAAGGTCAGTCCCAGGCGCCCAAGGTGCGCGTACCCCTCCCGGAACTTCGCGTCCATCAGGAGGCCCTCCGGTGGGTTCGTGTGCGAGTTCCGGATGTCCGCGCTGGCGTGCCACCCGGCAGCGTGCCGGATCCCACGAAACCGGTTCGCGCTCGCGTCGATGTGCGCCGTCAGTACTGGTGCGACCGCGTCGCCGAGTGCGAGGTCCGCGAACCCGATGATCCCCGCGCACGCTCGCATCGGTCCATACCCGCCGCTCGCACTCATCGCCGCCACGCCCTGCACGAACTCCGTCTCGCCAACTGGCCGCATCGCCTCGGAGCCGTCCGCCCGGTACATCGAAAGGCACTCGATGAAGACGGTGCTGACGATGTTGTGGCCGCTACCGGTGTCCGCCAGGAGTTCATCCAGCAGGTAGCGGTTGCCGCCCCGGTCCCAGAGGTGGTGGTGGGGGTCGCAGATCCTGCGTCCCGGTTCCAGCGTCTCTTCCTGGACCTGGTTGAGCCAATCAGTTGAGTCGGGCATCGATGTCCTCCAGAGTTCCGCGAAGCCTACGCACCTTGCTCGCCGCATCTCAACCGGCGTAGCCTCGGCGCGTCAGCTGAGGCGCCCCGCTCGCGAAGGATTTCCACGAGGCCGGGTTTCTCGGTCGCGAAAGGATGCGCCGTGCCAGACCTCGAAGCCGAACTCGGACTGCGTGACAGGGTCGCAATCGTCACCGGCGGTGGTGCAGCCGGCGATGGCATCGGCAACGGCCGGGCCGCCGCCATGCTCCTCGCTCGCGCCGGCGCCAGCGTCTTCGTTGTCGACCGCAAGCTCGAACTCGCCGAGAGCACGGTCGAGATGATCCTGGCCGAAGGCGGACAGGCCGCCGCCTTCGCGGCCGATGTCACCGACGAGGCAGCCTGCCGGATCCTCGTAGAGGCCGCCGTCGCCCGCTTTGGACGCCTCGACCTGCTTGATAACAACGTGGGAATCGGGAGCCGGGGCAGCGTCGTCGAGGAGTCTGCCGATGCCTGGCGCCGCGTGATGCAGGTGAACGTCGAGAGCATGTTCCTCGTCTCGAAGTACGCCATCCCTGCGATGGTGGCTTCCGGAGGCGGCGGGGCAATCGTCAACGTCGCCTCCATTTCCGCCCTTCGCCCGCGCGGGCTGACCTCGTATTCGACCTCGAAAGGAGCCGTCATCGCCCTCACGAAGGCGATGGCTGTCGACCACGGTCCCCAGGGCATCCGCGTGAACTGTGTAGCCCCCGGTCCCGTCTACACGCCGATGGTCGGCGCCGGTGCGATGAGCCCCGAAGCCCGCGAGAACCGCCGGTCCGCTTCGCTCCTCGGCATCGAAGGCACCGGCTGGGATGTCGGCAACGCCGTCCGCTTCTTGCTTTCCGAACAGGCCCGGTACATCACCGGCCAGATCCTCGTCGTCGATGGCGGCGCCACCCTTCGCGGCCCCGAGCGCGCGAACTGAGGTTCAGAACATGGCACGAGTCCCTTATCTCGCGAAATCCGACCTGAAGCCCGAGGACCGCAGCCTGCTCACCCGCGAAATCAACCTGAATCGAGCCCTCGTCAATAGCCCCGAAGGCGCCCGCGCCTTCGGCACGCTTGGGGGGTTCATCCGCAACAAGAGCCGTCTCGACGGCCGTCTTCGTGAGCTTGCCATCCTCCAGGTTGGCTACCTTACCCGCTCAGAGTACGAATACTCCCATCACATCAAGATCGGGCGGGACTTCGGCGTCGGCGACGACGACATCCGTGCCATCGCGTCGGAGTCCGCCGGCGAGGTCTCGATGCTTGAACCACTGGCCTGCGCGGTCTTGCTTGCCGCCCGCGAAATGGTCACCAGCCTCGCCATTTCCGCTTCGACGTTCTCGGAACTGGAAGCCGGCCTCGACTCGGAGTGCCTGACCGACCTCGTCATCACGATCGCCTTCTATTGCGGCGTCGTCCGTCTCCTCGAATCCCTCCAGATCGACGTCGAAGACGAATATCTGCACTACCTCGAAGAATTCCCGCTCCCCATCTAACACGTAGTCCGGCCGCCCCCTCCCGTGCCGCTCCGTCGGCCATTCCCGAGGTTGACTAGCTTGCCTTCCGGCCTCCATGGCCGAAGTACTGCCGAGGCAGGTGTGCGGCTCTCTCCTCCCCCGTCTCTGCATGCGGCGCATCTATCCAGCAGGTCCCGTCGCGGGCCACATGTCCGTCCGAATCGAACGCACCCCGCAACCCCTCCCGTGCCAGACGCAGATTCCTCGCCACCGACCCGGCGCTGTCGTCGAGCCGCCAGGGTGAGTTCTTGGAAAGATCCGGCCGGATCACCCTGACCGGCATCTGGCTCGTGAGACATGCTTCGACCGCCCGCGTCGTTGCTGTGCTCAGGATGCTGAACGACTGCTTCAGCACCCCCGCTGCAGTCTTCGGCCGGGCAAGGTTCGCCGGCGGCGTCAGGTCGATCGCCAGGATTTCGGTTGCCCCCATCTCCATCGCCGTCGTCATGTCCACCGAGGCCGTCACACAGCCGTCCACAAACTGGTCTCCCCCGAGCACCACCGGTTCGAACACCCGGGGATTGCGGTCGATGCGAGGATTGCGCTGCTCAACGGGCCCGACCGGAACACGTGCTTCTCGCCGCGCGTGAGGTTCGTCGCCACGACGGCCAACTCGAGCCGGGCATCCTCGATGCTGTGGCCGCCCATGTGCTCCTCCACCAGTCGCGGCACGACGTCGTTCGTCGTCACGCTCAGCGGGTGAAACAGCCGAGCAGCCATCCGCGCCGGATGGAACTTCACCAGCGACAACCGGTCCAGCCCAAGCCAGATCTTCAGGAGTTCCTCCGGCCGGTCCGGGTGGAGTGCGATCCACGCGCCGTTGAGCGAGCCCACGCTCGTCCCGACAACGATTTCCGGCCGGAAACCGAGCTCGAAAGCGGCTTCAATGTAGGTTGCCTGGATCACGCCGAGCGCGCCTCCGCCCCCGAGCACAAGCGCCGGCCGGTTCCCCCGCCTCGTCAAGTCCGTGATGTCTGGCATTTCAGGTCTCGCCATCATCTTCGGCAACCGTGGCTGCCTCTGAACCTCGGCCCGCGAGGATCCGCGCCAGCACGGCCGCGTCCACGTTCCCACCGGAGACGATCACCCCGATCCGCTTCCCCGCGGCGTCCGCAATTCGCCCGCTCATCAAGGCCGCGGCCGGGACTGCTCCGGTCGGCTCAACAACGGTCTTCATCCGGAGGACCATGAACCGTGTCGCTTCTTCGATCGCTGCGTCGGAGACCGTCACCACTCCGTCAACGAGGCGGCTGATCACGGCGAACGTCAACAGGCCGGGCTGCCGCGTCCGCACCCCGTCCGCAATCGTCGTCGGCGGGTCGATGAGCACCCGTTCGCCCGCCGCCAGGCTCAGCACCCAATCGTCGGCGCCCTCGGGCTCCACGCCCATCACCCGGGTGTTCGGCGAAAGCGCCTTCACCGCAGTTACCGTCCCAGAGAGCAGGCCGCCCCCGCCGAGGGGTGTGATCACCAGCTCCAATTCCGGGACTTCCCGCATCAGCTCGAGCGCTGCCGTGCCCTGGCCGGCCATGATCATCGGGTCATCGAACGAGGGCACCACGTACGCGTTGGTCGGCCCTGCCGCTTCCCGCACTACCACCTCCGGCAAATCGCGCAGGCGGTCATAGGTCCGCACCGTCGCCCCGTAGCCGCGAGTCGCCGCTGCCTTCGAAGCCGGTGCGTCCTCGGGCATCAAGATGGTGCATGGGATCCCGAGCAGGCGCGCCGAGAGCGCCACACCCTGCGCGTGGTTGCCCGAAGAGGCGGCGACGACTCCGCGCCGCCTGGCGTCGGCCGGCAATGTGGAGAGGTGGTTGTACGCCCCCCGGAACTTGAACGCCCCGACTCTCTGGTAGTTCTCGCATTTGAAGAACACCGTCGCACCGGTTACCTCGTCGAACGTCCGCGACGTCATGACTGGCGTGCGGTTGGCAACTCCATCAAGCCGTCCCGCGGCTGCGAGCACATCGTCGAAGGAAATCGGAAGGGCGTCGGTCACCTCCCGATCCTAGCGGAGCCGGCGCCACGAAAGGAGCGCCCGGCCACGTTATGGCGTTTTCAGGTACGATTCGCACTGGTGGGGCTGGAGGCCTGATGCGCGCAGCCGCGCAGCAGACAGCGCACAGACATTCGCGGGAACGCCGGTCGCGTCCCGAATGGGCGGTCGTCGCCTTCGTTTCGCTCGTCGCCGCTACCGCATACCTCTGCCTCAGCATCAGCCAGGCTATTGGGTCCCACTACTCGGAGGAGACCTCGCCGGCCATCGCCGCGTTGGCCCCCCGCGACGAAGCGGACTCAGAGCAGGTCCCCGCGCCTCCAACCGTCGAAGCATCCGCCGCAGAGTTGGCCGCACCCGCGCCGCGCCCTATCCGAGGTCTCGCACCCGCTGTGGGCGACCCGGCTCTTCTCGCCGTCATCCAGGCTGCCATCGGCCAGGACAGCGACCATATCGCGGTCTCCGTCCGCCGCATCTCCGATGGCCGTTCCGCCGCAGTCAATGGCGACTACCAGTTCTATGCCGCGAGCACATTCAAGCTCGCCGTCCTCTACGAAGCCGAACTCCGGCATTTCCTCGGCGAACTCGAATACTCCGATAGGCTCTTCATCACCGATGAGGACGCCGCCGAAGACCTGGGCACCTCCGGCCGCCTCGAATTCGAGCCCGATGGGAGCATCACCATCGGCCATCTCCTCGAGGCGATGATTACCGTCTCCGACAACTCCTCAGCAGTGACGTTGATGCATGCCTTCGGCGCCGGCAACATCGATCAAACGCTGCGTTCGCTCGGCCTCTCCACGATGACGGTGAACCAGGTCGAACTCTGGACCACGGCGGATGACCTCGCCCGGCTGATGCAGGCGATCTATGTCGGCGAGGGTCTGGGGATTCGGGAGCGAGCCCACATGCGCGACCTCCTGCTCGCGCAGACGATCCGCAACGGGATTCCCGGTGCGCTCCTCGGCGCGGTCGACTCTGGACTCCTGATCGGGAACAAGACAGGTACATGGCCCGGCGCACAGCACGATGTCGCATTCGTCGAAGCCCAGTCCGGCGCGTACGTGATCGCCATCCTCACGGACGGCTCGTACGAAGGCTGGCTCGCCCTTCACCGCGTCGTCCCGGAAGTCCACGCTGCCCTTTCGGATTAACACAGCAGCGGTCGTTTTCGCGACGTCTTTTTACGCTCTCTGGTATCGCCCGGGGCACTCGCGTAGGGTAGTGTGACCCCAGCGCCCCCGGAGTTTGTCACTTGCCGGATTACGACGCGCAGGAAGGCTCGGCCCTTCGTCGGCTCTTGGTCTGCCTCGGGGCAATCGCACTCTTCATAACGCTGATAGTCATCGGTCTCTCGGCCACCGGCACGGCGCACTTGCTGCCCATGCAGGCCCGCGCCGCGTCCTCGCCCGCTGCCAACTGGGACTTCGCGCGTCCCGCCGTCGACAGGATGAATGCGGCGGCGATCCAGGTCTGCGGTGCTGAGGCGACCGCCCGCGCCGCCCACGGCACGCCCAATGAAGACGTCCGTAAGGCCCAGGTTGAAGTGCTCGTCGCCGAGTACCAGCAGTCCGAGCGCGACTACAACGCCGCGGTCCGAGCGATCGTCGAGGCCGGTGGCCGCCGCCCTTCCGATGTCCCCAGCAAGGCGCTTCCCCTGGACCTCGCGCGCGCCAGGAACTGCATCAGGGTGGCCGTCGCCGAACCCAAGCAGACAAAGCCGCTCGCTGCCCTCACCCTCGCCATCGCCCAGGGCGACGATTCCGGCCCGGTCTGGATCCCCGCCCCGGAAAGCCGCTTCCTCACCCTCGAACAGCTCGACGCGGCCGCCGCCATGGCTGGCTGGCCCAACGAGCCGGGCTGGTGGCCGGAAATGCGCAAGATCATCCTTTGCGAAACGCGCAGCCTCGATACCATGGCCCACAACACCAGCGATCCCTATGGCGGTAGCTACGGCCTCGCCCAGCTCAACGGGAGCTACCACTTCGCTAATGCTGGCCAGGACTTCTCGCGCCGTTTCGACCCGGTGGTGAACCTTCGCACCGCCCTCTGGCTTCGCACCGCCCGCGGTCACTTCGGTGGAACCGGCGGGTGGTTCAACTGCGCGAAGCTCTGGGGCATAGAATAGGCGGAACTTCCTGCAGGAGACGGACATGTTTGTCGCCATGAACCAGTTTTCCGTGAACGAAGGCCGCGGCGCCGATTTCGAAGAGCAATGGCGCACCCGCGAAAGCTATCTCCAGGGCTTCGAAGGCTTCGTCCATTTCGCCCTGCTCAAGGGAGACGAAGCGGGTGATTACGTCTCCCACACGATCTGGCGCTCCCGGGAGGATTTCCTCAAGTGGACCCAGTCCGAGGCCTTCAAGAAGGCCCATTCCACCCGATCGAGCGAAGGCGTGCTCGCCGGGCATCCCCGCGCCCGCTTCTACGACGCCGTCATAACCGAGCCTGCCGAGGTGCCGGTGCTTTCGCGTTGAGTCAGGCCGCGGAATCCTCGCCGCTTCGCCCCGAGCACTTCCGCCGCCAGGACGAATCCGACGACGCGCTCTTCTACCGCGAACCGCGCCTGGTCACGCACATCGATGATGCTGCGATCGAGGCGGTTTCGCGCTTCTACGGCGAACTCATCCCCCCGCGCGCCCTCGTCCTGGACCTGATGACGAGCTGGGTCTCCCACCTCCCGGCCTCGCTCCATCCTGCCGGTGTGGCGGGCCTCGGCATGAACGCCGAGGAGCTCGCACAGAATCCCGTCCTCACCGAGCGGATCGTCCAGGACCTCAACCGCGACCCTGTGCTTCCCTGGGCCGATTCCACCTTCGACGCCGCCATCGTCACCGTCTCAGTCCAGTACCTGACCGCGCCACCGCTGGTATTCGCCGAAGTCGGCCGCGTCCTCAAACCCGGAGCTCCGTTCGCGGTCGCTTATTCCAACCGTTGTTTTCCCACCAAGGCTGTCGCGGCCTGGTTGTCGCTTGATAGCCGTGCCCAGGCGGAGTTAATCGGCCTCTACTTCCGCCTCGCCGGTACCTTCACTCCGCCGCAGGCGTTCGATATCTCTCCGGGGCCGGGGAGCGACCCCATGTTCGTCGTCGTCGCCCGCCGCCTTCCCGTCATTCCCGGCGCATGACGTGAAGGTCCGAAGCCGGCAACTCGATGAGCCATTCCTGGCCCGCTGCAACCCCCAGCACTTCGTACGGCCGCGAGGCAATCTCCACTTCCACCTCGGGCCCCGTATCTACCGGCTTGAAGTGCAGCGTATGGCTGGACCCGAACGCGAACTCCTCCGTGAGCATCGCCCGGAATGCATTCGCGACCTCGCCCGGCCGGCGAAGATTCACCCGCTCTCCTCGGATCGCCACGTCTATGCCGGAGCCGGGCATCGCCGCAATCGGGGCACTTGCTGCGAACCGGGCGCCCGCGACATCCAGTACAGCCGTCCCGTCCCGGTTCTCGATGACGGTCGCAGCGAAAATGTTGGATGTACCGGTGAGTTCCGCAACCCGGCGGCTCACCGGTCTCCGGAAGACCTCCTCGCGCGCTGCGAACTGGAGGATGCGGCCGTCATCGAAGACCGCCAGCCGGTCTGCCAGCAGGTGGGCCTCGCGCAGGTCGTGCGTCACGAACACGATCGTTAGGCCCAGTTCCGCCCTCAGCCTCAGGAGTTCGCGCCGCAATGTCACCCGCAGCGCGTCATCGAGGGCGCTGAACGGCTCGTCCAGGAGGAGTACGTTCGCGTCCCTCGCCAGCGCCCTTGCCAGCGCCACCCGCTGCCGCTGGCCCCCGCTGAGCGTGCTCGGCTTCCGGTTTGCCAGGTCGCCGATCCGCAGGAGGTCCAGCAGCTCCGCTGTTCGGCTGCTCCGATCGATCGCCTTTGGGATGCCGAACGCCACGTTTTCGGCCACCGTCATGTGCGGGAAAAGGGCAAGTTCCTGAACGACATAACCAACGTTACGCGCCTGCGGCGCCACGTGGATGCCCGCCGCCGAATCGAACATCGGCCGGCCATCGACCGTGATTCGCCCCCTTTCGGGGCGGACTAGCCCGGCGATTGCCTGCAGCGTCACGCTCTTGCCGGCGCCCGAATGGCCGAACAGCACCACGATCTCGTTCCGTGCCTCGAACCTTGCATCGTAGGTGAAGCCGCCGAGCCGGATGGCCGCGTCAAACTCGATGCTCACGCCTGCCAGGTCTCCTGGTTCGAGACCAGCCGGAACACCACCAGTACGCCGAGCGCGACGCCGAGCAGCATCACCGAAAGTGCAATCGCTCCGGCCAGCCCGAGTGAGCTCCCTTCAAACGCCGAGATGATCGCGAGCGGCATCGTCTGCGTCGTTCCCTCCAGGTTCCCCGCGAAAATCAGCGTCGCGCCGAGTTCCCCCATCGCCCTCGCCCAGCACAAGACGGTGCCCGCCATGATCGCCGGCCGCACCTGGGGCAGGACGATGCGGAAGAACGTCCGCGTCTTCGAGGCGCCGAGTGTGTAGGCCACCGCCTCTGCTCGCCGGTCAACCGAATCGAACCCGCTCCGCGCCGCGCGCACGTAGAACGGTGCGGCAACCAGCACTTGCGCCATGATCACCGCCATCGTCGTGAACGCGAATGTCTGCCCGGTCCATGCCTCGATCGGCTCGCCCACCAGCCCTCGCCTCCCGAACGCCGTCAGCAGCGCTACCCCCGCAACCGTGGGGGGCAACACGATCGGCAGGTCGATTGCCGCGTCGACGATCGCCTTTCCCGGGAAGCGCGCCCGCGAGAGCAGGTAGGCCACCGGCGTCCCAAAGCGATCGTCAGGCCCGAGTGTCACTGTCGAGGTCCACACGGAGAGCCAGAGCGCCGCCTGCGCAGTCCCAGACCGCGCGAGTTCCCAGGTCTTCCCATCCTCAATTGCCCGTTTTGCCAGCCCGGCGAAGGGCAGCACGAAGAACGCAGCAAACGCTGCGGAGAGCACCAGGAGTGTCACGAGAGCTGTCCGGTCGGTCCGCATCGCGTTCGCAGTCTACGGCAGCGCGCCCGCTCGCCCTACGGCGCAGCGAAGCCGTACTTCTCCAGGATTGCCTGGCCATCCGCCGAGCGGACGAACGCCGTGAATGCGGCGGCCGTCGCGTTGTTCGGGCTCCCCGGTACGACCGCGATCGAGTATTCCGCCAACACGTTGTACGGCGCCGGGATCTCGATGACCCGCACGTCGCCGGCCGCCGCGACGATATCCGTCCGGTATACGACTCCCGCATCGGCCTCCCCCAGCTGGATCTTGGCCAGGACCGCCCGTACGTTCGCCTCTTCGCTCTTAAGGTTCGCCAGCACCCTGTCCGAGAAGTCCGGGCTGACACCGCCCGTCCCCGAGGCCTTCGCCAGGACTTCCCGAGCGTATCGCCCGATCGGTACGTCCTTCCCGGCAAGCACCAGCTTGATTCCCGGCTTCGCAATGTCTGCGAAGGTCGCGACCGCCTTCCCGTCCTTCGGGACCACCACGACCGGCGTGTTCGTCGTGAAAACGGCCGATCCTTCCGCGTTGCCCTGGTCAACCACGTTCTTCATCTGGGCCGTGTCGGCCGATGCGAACACGTCCGCGGGGGCGCCTTCGTTAATCTGGACCGCCAGCGCCGAGGATGCCGCGAAGCTGAACGTCACTTCGGTCCCGGGGTTCGCTTTCTCGAAGGCTGCGCCAACTTCCTTGAACGCCTCTGACAGGGACGACGCGGCGAATACCGTGATCTCTCCGTCGATTGTCCCTGGGGCGCCGTCGGAGCCGTTGCCGCAGCAAGCCGAAAGCGCCGCGCCCACAAGTAGGGCAAAGAACACGGTGGCCCGCCCCATCAGAAAGCCATCGGTTCGCGGCTGACGAACTCGTAGAGCATGGCCGGCCGGTGCGCACCCTCTTTCGATGTCTGCCCCGTCTCCCGGATGATCCCGAGCCCCTCCACTCGCCGCCGGAAATTCCGCTTGTCCAGGGACTCGCCCAGGATCGCCTCATACACATGCTGCATCTGCGTCAGGGTGAACCGCCGGGGCAGCAGGCTGTACACGACGTTCGTGTACTCCAGCTTGTTGCGGAGTCGCTCTTCCGCGTACGCGACAACTCGTTCGTTCTCGAACGCCAGCTGAGGCAACGGGTGCACCGGTTGCCAGGCCGGGCGCCATTCGGAATCTGCTCGCATCCGTGCCCGCGCCAGGTCCACCAGCGCGAAGTACGTCACGACGATGTCCGCTCGTCCTTCGCCCAGCTGGTCGAACGTGTAGAGCTGCTCCAGGAACACGTCCGAGACGCCAGTCTCGTCCTCAAGTTTTCGCTTTGCCGCAGCGTCCAGTGATTCCCCTTCGTGCAGGAAGCCGCCCGGGAGTGCCCACTGCCCTCGCGATGGCTCCGCCGCGCGCTCAATCAGCAGCACCGAAAGGCTGCCCTGCCGCACCGTGAAAATGACCACCACAACGGCCGTTGCCACCCTCGAAGTGTAGGGCCTCCCCGCGAAAGGCTCAGGAGGCCCCCCAGCCGCGGACACGTTGCCCCTCTCCCGAGTCCTCTCTTCACCGTTGACGAAACGAACATATCTTCCTATAACACATCCCGTGAGACGAAAACCCGGCGCCCTGCTGCCCGTGGAACTCGCCATCCTCGGCGCCGCCCTGGAAGGCGGTGCTGATGCCGAGTTCTACGGCTACGCCATCGCCAGGCAAATGCAGGCTGGTGATGCGTCGCGGCTCCTCACCTCCCACGGCACCCTCTACAAAGCCCTCGACCGACTCGTGAAAGCAGGCTTGCTCACCTCCCGTTGGGAGGATGCCCAGGTGGCAGCCGACGAAGAACGCCCGAGGCGCCGGCTCTACCGCCTGACTGCGGCGGGCGAAAGTGCGCTCCGCCAGGCAGAGCGCGCCGCAGCCTCTGCCTCCGCCGCCTTGGTTGAAGGATTCCAACCACTGTGAACGCAGCCGCGCGCTTGTCGGCCGGCTTCGCACGGACCTGGACCCGCGCCTACACCCTCGGGCTCGATACCAATGCGAAGACCGACCGGCGCGCGGAGATCGAGTCTGATCTCTGGGAGCACGGGACGAGCCTCCACTGGTCCGGGCGCGCAGCTCTGGAGATGGCACTGCGCTGCTTCCTGGGCATGCCTGCCGATGCGGCGTGGCGCGCCGAACAAGCTCGAACCGGCGAGCGGGCCGCAGCCATCATCGCTACCCTCCTCCACCGCGCCGAACGAATCACCGAGTGGGTCGCCCGCCGTGGCCTTCCCGGCATGACCACCGTGCTCGCCTGGGCGTTCATCGCCGGCGGGCTGTTGCTTACGCTGCTCTTCCCGTTCCAGCCGGAGAAGGGTGCCGGCATGGTCGTCGTCGGCGGTTGGGGCATAGGTGCAGGGTTGGCCATCCGATGGGGCAAAACGCGCATCCCGAACCGGCCGGTCTCGGGCTTTCTCGCTCTCGCCGCCGGAGCAGCACCACTGTCGCTGATCCTCCTGGCCACGGTCATCGCTCCGCTCGCCGCACTCGCCGTCCTCACCTTCGAAGGCCGCCGGGCATGGGCGGCCTGGAGGCTCCCGAAGGAAGCCCTACGGATGAGTGATTCACAATAGGAAGCTATCTTCCTATAATGCTTCCCGTGGACCTTTCCACGTGGAGGCATCTCGATGCGTCACACGATCCGGAGACTTGTCGGGCGGCTCGTCGCCCTTCCCGCCCGCCAGGCGAGCGCAACCGGCGCCAGGCGGCGCTACCTCCTTAGCGGAGCCGTCGTCGGCCTCGTCCTCGGTGCTGCCGCCCGCGCGTGGATGCGGACCATCTCAGACGAGCACGTCTTCACCGTTGGCGGCTCACTCTTCATCGTGGCCTTCTTCGCCGGCATGGGCGCCCTCGCCGGTCTCGCCGCCTGGTGGCGCTGGGGCGCCAGCGGTCCGCGCAGCAGCCTTGCCGTCCGTGCCGCCGCCTTCGCGCCGTTCGCCTTCCTTGGTCCGTTCATGCTGCTCTTCGTGCCGAGTCTGCTGGCGGCCCTCGTCTCTGGGCACCCGGCCTGGAGGACATGGGCCAGGCGGCTCGCTCTCGCCGTCGCCGGCGTATTCTTCGGGCTAACCGAACTGATCATCCTCACCGCTGACGTGCCGGGAAACGCCGGCGTCCGCCTTGCGTCAGGCCTGCTCTACCTTCCGCTCGCCTATGCCCTCTTCTTCACGAACCGGCTGGCGCTCGATCCGCTCCCGCGCCGCGAGCGCCCCGCTCCGTCGGGATGACCCAAAACGCCGCCTCCGGGTACACTGGGAAGTCTGTGCGGAGGGGTCGCATAGTGGTCTAGTGCGCCCGCCTGCTAAGCGGGTTCCGGGGTAACTCGGTCGAGGGTTCAAATCCCTCCCCCTCCGCCACCTCCCAGTTCTCAAGGTCATCACCCACCCATGCCAGGCCGTTACTACCTTTGGACCGTCGGCTGCCAGATGAACAAGGCAGACAGCGAGAAGCTCGCCGCCGGTTTTGATCGCATGGGCCTCAAGCCCACCGAACGCATCGAACGGGCCGACATCGTCGTCATCAATACCTGCAGCGTCCGCCAGCACGCCGAAGACCGCGCCTACTCCAAGCTCGGCCGCGTCCGCGACCTGAAGAAATCCAACCCCGCCCTGAAAGTCGCCGTCATGGGCTGCATGGTTGGTCTCAAGACCGGCGACCTTGAAAAACGATTCCCCCAGGTCGATGTCTTCGCACGGCCTCAGCAGTTCGAGCCGATCATCGAGCTCATCGAAGGCCCCATCGAGGACCTCGGCGGCGAATTTTGGCCCACCACCTACGCGATCCCCGAAGGCCCCACCGCCTACGTCCCTATCGTCCAAGGCTGCAACAAGTTCTGCACCTACTGCATCGTTCCCTACCGCCGCGGCCGCGAGAAGAGCCGCCCGATGGACGAGATCGTCCGCGAAGTCGCCTACCTGACGGCTCACGGAGTGCGTGAAGTCACCCTCCTCGGCCAAACGGTCGAAGCCTACGGTCATGACCTGGCCGAACAGCCCGATCTCGGTGACCTCATGCGCGACCTTTCTGCGCTCGATCGGCTTCAGCGTATCCGTTTCCTCACCTCCTACCCGAGGGACATGACGCATCGCATCCTCGAGGCCATCGCCGAGTTGCCGAAAGTGATGGAGTGCTTCTCGCTCCCCGTCCAGGCCGGCAGCAACCGCGTCCTCGATTCCATGCGCCGCGGCTACACCCGCGAGGAGTACATCGAGAAGATCGCTGAGGTCCGATCCCTCATGCCCCATGCCGGCATCACGACCGACGTGATCGTCGGTTACCCAGGCGAAACCGGCGCCGACTTCGACGAAACCTGCTCCCTCCTCGAAGAACTGCGCTTCGACAAGGTCCACGTCGCGGCGTACTCCCCACGTCCCGGCACCATCGCCCGGCGCAAGATGGAAGACGACGTCCCCGCCGAAGTGAAGGCCGCGCGCCTCCATCGCGTCGAGGAGATCGAAGAACGAATCTCCCACGAGATCAATTCGACTTACCTCGGCACTGTCCAGCCGATCTTGGTCGAAGCCATCCGCAACGACCAGCCAAATGGCCGCACTCGCACCGGCAAGCTCGTCCACCTCGATGCCCCCGCCCGGATCGGCAGCATGGTCGACGTCCATATCGAGCACGCCGGACCGTTCTCCCTTCGCGGCATGCCCGCCGATGCACTCGTACTGGCTTAGGCTCCCGCCCCCGCGCTTCCGCTCGCCTAATTCTCTGCCCAATCGATCGTCACCGAGTTCCGGTCGTTCGGGTCGACGCGCACATTCAGCGACGAACCCTCGATCAGCAGGCTGACCAGCGAGGACCGCACAAGCGTCGGAATCGTCACGCGGTATGGCACGCCCCCAACAGGCTGGACTTCCACCTCGAGCTCCAGCAGCCGCTGATTCGCGGCCGTCGCTCCGCGGTCCCGCTTCCGCACGATGGATGCCCGCTCAAGGACGAGGTCCGGCCCGGGTTCCGGCGCTGGCGCCGGCGGCGAGGCAGTCGATGCGACTCCGGCGGCTGTCATCGATGGATTCGTCCGCTCCACCGCATCTTCGCCCTTCATGAGCGTTGCGTTCCGCAGGACCTCTTCGTCGATGGCGATCCCCATCGACTTCAGGTACGCGCTGAGTCCCGCCGGGTCAGTGGGCACGTCGCGCCCCTGCCGTTGGCCGCGCAGGTCAATGACGCGGTGCTGAACGGTCACGTTCGGGCTGTTCGCCGGGTCGACTTCGATTCCGAACGGTTTCAGGAAGCCCGCAATGCTATCGGCCGCGTCGCCGGGCCCAGCGCCGCTGCCGATGCTCGACACCAACGACCGCGTCTTGCGGATCGCGAACTCGGTGGCAGCGGACGAAATCAGGCCCGCCCCAATGAAAGCCACGCCCATCGTCACGAACGTCGTCTGCGCCCCCGCTGTCGCTCCCGAGCAGTCGCCGTACTGGCAAGCCGAAGTCTCATCCAGCCAGGCTGTGAACGCATCACTGAGCCCCAGCACCAGGAATCCCGCGCCGAGCGCAACGAACAGCACGCCCATCCCATGGCCGATGACCCGTCCCATCGTCGACATACGCACTCCCCAGGGAAGTCCCCGCCGGTTAGACCGGCATCGCGAAGGGATCTTACGGCTTCGGAACCGCTACTATCCGCTCACAACTTTCGGAGGAATACCGTGAAATTCGAAGACATCAAGAAGGTCGGCGTCCTCGGCGGCGGCATCATGGGCGGCGGCATCGCCCAGACCTACGCCGTCGCCGGTTACCAGGTCGCCGTCTGCGACATCAACGACGACGCCATCACCGCAACGAAGCATGCGGTCTTCGATGGCAAATGGGGCATCAAGCGCGGCGTCGAACGCGGCAAGATCCCGTTCGACGATGCCGTCGCCGCCATGGGCCGCGTCTCCTTCGGCACCGACCACGGCGTCCTTGCGGACTGCGACTACATCATCGAGGCCATTCCCGAGAAGCTCGAACTCAAGCAGCAGGTGCTCGCCGCCCTCGACAAAGTCGTGAAGCCAGAAGCCATCTTCGCTTCCAACACCTCGGGATTCGTCATCGAGGAAGTAGCCCGGGACGTCTCCGAGGCCCGCAAGAAGCTGTTCATCGGCATGCACTTCTCGAACCCCGTCACCACCATGCGCATGTGCGAAATCATCTACACGCCTCAATCCGCCCAGGACACCATCGATGCCGGCGTCAAGCTCGGCGAAGCTGGCGGCAAGGCCGTCTCACTCGTGAAGGACACGCCCGGGACCTACGGTTTCCTCCTGAACCGGATCTTCGGCGCTGCCGCTCGCGAGGCCCGCGCCATCGCCGAGCAAGGCATCGCCACGAAGGAAGACATCGATAAGGCCATGATCACCGGCCGAAACTGGCCCTCTGGCTTCTTCGGCGCCCGCGGCGGCATCGGCAAGGAGTGGTAGGCGGCCGCCCCCGCTGACCTTCGTCCCGCGGTTTGTACCGGGTGTGGATGTGGACGCATTCAACTCCAGGAGGCTCGGGCATGCCCTGGATCGAAGTAGGCGAAACGGACATCTACTACCAGGAGGAGGGCGCCGGCCAACCCCTCGTCTTCCTCCATGGCAACACCTCCTGCGGCGAGGCGTGGTGGCAGCAGTTCGCCCACTTCCGCGACCGTTTCCGCTGCATTGCCTACGACAGCGTGAACCACGGCCACTCCTCGAACTCCCCACGCGATGCCGATGAGCCCGACCGCGCCGACGAACTCGAACGGTTCCTGGCCGCCCTGGGCATCTCCCGGCCGATACTCGCCGGCAACTCCATGGGCGGAACACGCTCACGCGCTGGGCTACCCGGCACCCGGGCGATGCGCTCGCCCTCATCCTCCGGCGCCGGCGTCGCCCGTGCCGGTCAGCCCGGCGCCACGCCGCCGCTTCAGCAGCCGCTAAGCCCCGACGTGCTCTTTCTCCCCATCGGCGACTCCTCACCGATGGCTTCAAACAGAAGCCAGCCGCGGATGTTCGAGCGCTATCTCCGGATCCGCTCAACCGCGACGCGTCTGGAGGCGATGCGTTACCCTCGCCGTCCGCCCGAAGACCCTCGCCGAACGCGAAGGAATGGCCGGACGCGTCACTGCGATCACGTCGCCGATGTGCATCATCGTCGGGGCCCTCGATCCGGCCGTTCCCCGCTGCGAGACGTTGCATGAGTTGGTCCCCGGTTCCAACTACCACGCCATCGCCGGGGCGCCCCACAACGTCTACTACGAAGCGGCCGAACCCTACAACGCCATCGTCGACGCCTTCCTCGCGAACGTGATGGCGGCAGTGCGAGCAGGCTAACTTCGTTCCTCGAACCACCAGGTTGGGGGCTCACAAAGGACTTCCACCGACTCCCAAGCATGTGGGTGAGGCAGGCCCTACCCCGCCTCGCTCGTATCGATCTTCGTCGTGCTGCGCCGGTCCCTGAACTTCGCCTTCAGGTAGTCCCGGTTCATCTTCGCGATGAAGTCGATGCTGATCCCCTTCGGGCACGCGGCCTCGCACTCGGCGTAGTTCGTGCAGCTCCCGAAGTACTCCTCCATCGTGTCGACCATCGCCACCGTCCGGCTCCAGCGCTCTGGCTGCCCCTGGGGCAGCAGGTTCAGGTGGGCCAGCTTCGCCGCCGTGAACAGCTGCCCCGCGCCGTTCGGGCAGGCCGCCACGCACGCGCCGCAACCGATGCACGCCGCCGCCTCGAACGCCTGGTCGGCTACCGGTTTCGGGATCAGGATCTCGTTGCCGTCTCGCGCTGCCCCCGTCGGCGCCGCGATGTGGCCGCCGGCCTGGATGATCGCGTCGAACGCCGACCGGTCCACCACCAGGTCCTTGATCACGGGGAACGAGGTCGACCGCCACGGCTCGACCGTGATCGTGTCGCCGCTCTTGAAGTTCCGCATGTGCAGCTGGCACGTCGTCGTCATCTTCTTCGGGCCGTGCGGCACCCCGTTGATCACCACCCCGCACGAACCGCAGATGCCTTCCCGGCAGTCGTGGTCGAACGCGATCGGTTCCTTGTTCTGCGCGATCAGGTCTTCGTTGACCACGTCGAGCATCTCGAGGAACGACATGTCCTCGTCGATATCGTTCGGGCTGTAGGTCTCGAAGCGCCCTTCGTCGTTCGGGCCGTTCTGGCGCCAGACCTTGAGGAGGAGGTTGAGGCTCATTTGTAGCTCCGCTGGGCGAGGTGGACGTTTTCGAAGACCAGTTCTTCTTTGTGCAGCGTGGCCGCTTTCCCCGCGCCGTTGTATTCCCATGCCGCGGCGTAGGCGAAGTTCTCGTCGTCGCGCTGCGCTTCGCCGTCCGGCGTCTGGTGTTCTTCCCGGAAGTGGCCCCCGCACGATTCTTCGCGGTGGAGCGCGTCCTGGCACATCAACTGCCCCAGTTCCAGGAAGTCGGCCACGCGGCCGGCTTTCTCCAAAGACTGGTTCAGCGATTCGCCATTGCCCAGCACCCGGACATCCGACCAGAACTCCTGGCGGAGCGTGTCGATCTCCTTGATCGCTGTCTCCAGGCCGGCCTTGTTTCGGGCCATGCCGCAGTAGTCCCAGCACAGGTGCCCGAGCTCCTTGTGGAACGAGTCCACCGAGCGCGTCCCTCGCGTCGTCAGCAGCCGGTTGATCTGCTCCCGCACGCCCGCTTCCGCCTCGACAAACGCCGCGGAGTCCGTCGAAGGCGCAGGCTGGTTCAGGTGGTTGGCGAGCTCGCCCGCGATGGTCGTCGGCAGCACGAAGTACCCGTCCGCGAGGCCCTGCATCAGCGCGCTCGCTCCAAGCCGGTTCGCACCGTGGTCGCTGAAGTTCGCCTCGCCGAGCACGAACAGGCCCGGCAGGTTCGACATCAGGTTGTAGTCCACCCAGAGGCCGCCCATCGTGTAGTGCACCGCCGGGTAGATGCGCATCGGCTGGGTGTACGGGTCCTCGCCGGCGATGTTGGCGTACATATCGAACAAGTTGCCATAACGCTGCTCGATCACGTTCCGCCCCAGCCGATCGATCGCCGTCTTGAAGTCCAGGTACACGCCGTTCTTCAGCGAGCCGACGCCGTACCCGTCGTCGACCATCCGCTTCGCCGCCCGCGATGCCACGTCTCGCGGCACCAGGTTCGCGAACGACGGGTAGATCCGCTCGAGGTAATAGTCGCGGTCCGCTTCCGGGATCTGGTCCGGTGCCCGCTTGTCGTTCTTGTCCTTCGGCACCCAGATACGGCCGTCGTTTCGAAGCGACTCGCTCATCAGCGTCAGTTTCGATTGGTAGTCGCCGCTCACCGGGATGCAGGTCGGGTGGATCTGCGTGTAGCAGGGGTTCGCGAAGTACGCGCCCTTCTTGTAGGCCCGCCACGTCGCCGTGACGTTGCAGCCCATCGCGTTCGTCGAGAGGAAGAAGACGTTGCCGTAGCCGCCCGTCGCCAGCACCACCGCGTGTGCCGAGTGGCGTTCGATCTGCCCGCTCACCAGGTCCTGGGTGATGATCCCGACCGCGCGGCCGTTCTCCGTCACCAGGTCCAGCATCTCGTGGCGGGCATACATCTTCACCGAGCCGGCATCGATCTGCCGTTCGAGCGCCTGGTAGGCGCCCAGCAGCAGCTGCTGCCCCGTCTGGCCGCGCGCGTAGAACGTCCGCGAAACCTGCGCCCCGCCGAACGACCGGTTGTCGAGCAGGCCGCCGTATTCGCGCGCGAACGGCACCCCCTGCGAAACGCACTGGTCGATGATCTGCACGCTGATCTCGGCGAGCCGGTGCACGTTCGCCTCGCGGGCGCGGTAGTCGCCGCCCTTGATCGTGTCGTAGAACAAACGGTGCACGCTGTCGCCGTCGTTCTTGTAGTTCTTGGCCGCGTTGATCCCGCCCTGCGCCGCAATCGAGTGCGCCCGCCGCGGGCTGTCCTGGAAGCAGAAGACCTTGACGTTGTAGCCCATCTCGCCAAGCGTCGCCGCCGCCGACCCGCCCGCGAGCCCCGTCCCGACGATGATCACTTCGAACTTGCGCCGGTTCTGCGGCGCGACGAGCTTCGTGTTGAACTTGTGGCTCGTCCACTTCTCTTCGAGTGGACCTTCCGGGATGTTTGAATTGAGTGTCATAGCGGCCCCCTTACTCCACGATCCCGGTCATCACGGCGATCGGGAACGAAACGTTGCCGATGACAATCAGTGCCGCGAATCCGATAGCGAACATCCGCCGCCAGTCGTTGAAGCGCGGGTTTGCCCAGCCGAGCGACTGGAACAGGCTCCACGCGCCGTGATAGATGTGAATGCCCAGCAGCAGGTTCGCGATGATGTACACCACCGCCACCGGCTCGCGCTGGAAGCTTGCAACCAGGTTCTCGTACGGCTGGCCGCGCGTGAACGAATCCGTCGCCGCGCCGTTCGTCCCCCAGGTCAGGTCCATCAGGTGGAAGACCAGGTAGAGGCCGACGATGATCCCGCTCCAGCGCATCGTCCGCGCCGCGTAATTCGCCGCCACGTAGCTGCGCCCGCCCTTGTAGCCAACCGTCCGCGATTGCCGGTTCATCAGCGTCAGCGTCGCCGCCGAATGGATGTGCAGCACGAACGCGAGGATGAGCCCGGCGCGAAGGATCCAGAGCGCGCCCGTGTGCGGCAGGATCGGCTCGCCGATCGTCCGCAGGTACTCGCCGTAGTGGTTCATGTGCTCGGCGTCCTGGTACGTATGCAGGTTGCCCAGCATGTGCGCCAGCACGAACCCCAGGAGCATGATCCCCGTGACGGCCATCACGGCCTTCTTCCCGATCGCCGACCCGTAGAAGTCCAGCAACCAGAAACGTGGCCGTATCCTGCGCTGCCGCAACGGCTGCGCGACGCGTGAACCAGTGAGCATGCCCACCCTCCCGAACGTGTCCCTGTCAGACGGTTAGGGGCGGCCCGGCGTCCGCAAGCCAGGCAAAGCACGGACCAAGCCGTAAACGCGGCCTTACCGTTGTCCCACCGGGAATCCTAGCCCCGTGTCATGGGGCCAGCAATGCAGAGTCATTCATTCGAGCTATAGAACGTTGCCCCACCTATCGATTCGTTGATTCGACCAATCGATGCCAGCGGAGGATCCCGACCACCGATTTCGCGTCGGAGATCTCTCCCGATTCGATCGCCTCCAGCGCCTCGTCCGGCGTCAGCGTCTCGATCTCGATATCTTCGTCGTCGTCCGCTGCGAGCGACGACGGCTCCAGCCCGGAGCACACGAACAGGTAGATGTACTCGGTCGTGTAGCCCGGCGCCACGAAAAGCCCCCAGCGGCTCGATCTTCCCGGGCCTCTGGTCCACTTCCTCCTGGAGCTCGCGCGAAACCGCGGAGAGCGGCTCCTCGCCGGCTTCCAGCGTCCCTGCGGGCAGTTCCAGCAAGCGCCTTCCCGCGGCGTGGCGGTACTGCGTCACCAGCAGCAGGTTCCCCTCCGCGGTGACCGGCACCATCGCTACGGCGCCGGGATGCCGGATCGTCTCGCGATACGCGATCACCCCGCCGTCCATCTCGATCGTGTCGAGGCTCACGTTGAAGAGGCGGCCCGCATAGGCCGTTTCCGGAAGAAATCAGTCGAGGTCAGGCATGGACCGATTGTCGAGGCCGCACGGCCGCCTTGTCGATTGACCTCCTACTCCAGTTCCAACCCCAGCGTGAGGATGTTCGGGATCGTCTCCGGCAGCGAAGAGTAGGGCGCCACCTCCCGGAAGCCGGCTCGCCGGTACATAGCGATGGCGGTCTCCATGTGTCCGGCTGCGGTTTCGAGCCACATCCGACGGGCGCCGAGTTCGCGGGCCGTTGCGATAGCCGCCTCCAGGAGCGCCGGGGCGAGTCCGTTCCCGCGCGCCCCGGGAGTCACCCACACCCGTCGTAACTCCGCGGTGTCCGCCGTCATCATGTGGATGCCCGACGTTCCCGCGGGCTTGCCGCCTGCGTATCCCAGCAGGAACCGGCCCGCTGGTGGCTGGTAGAAGTCGCGCAGCGAGTCGAGCTCTTCGTTCGAATCGTGCTGGTGCGTCCGGGCATCGAGCGCAACGGCCTCAGCCAGCCACGCGATCAGTTCGCCCGTGAGCCTGCGGGCGTCCAGCCACTCGCTCTCGCTGGCGGCGGGCGAGACCCGGATCGCGGGCCCTGTGGACGCGGGACGGGAAGCGGACATGGCACTACTCCTTCTCAGACGCGAACTGGACGTCGAGGAACGCGAGGAACCGCTCCAGCGCCGCGTCGAGCGGGGCGCGGTCGCCGGTCGCGAGGAGGTCGAACAGGAGCCCCCGGAGCACGCCGATGCCAAGCCGCACCACGCGTTCCGCCTCGTCCGGCGCGAGACTCGAGACATCGGCGGCCGAACGGAAGAACGCGACGGCGTCCGCCGAAACCGACGGGAGGACGCCCTCGGTGCCGGGCCGCCCCTGGACTGCCAGCCCGAACACTTCGAAGAAGAGCCGCATGTACGGACGCGATGGTTCGGCGGCCGCCCAGTCCCAGTACCGCCGGATCAGTTCGGACAGCGAGGCGCCTTCCTTGCGCCAGCTGTCGAGCATCTCGTACTGCCGCTCCCGCGCCGCCGCCAGCACGTCGGCCGGGAGCTGCTCCTTCGATTCGAAATGGTAGATGAGCATCCGCCCGCTCGTGCCCAGCGCCTCGGCGAGCGGCCGCAGCGACAGGTCCGATACGCCGTTCTCGAAGACGTAGTCGACGATGCTTGAAAGGATCTCGTCTTTTCGCGTGGCGGTCGGGATGGTCATGTAACAGACGTTACGTGTAACGAACGTTACATGTCAATCCTCGCCTCACGCCACCAGCTTCTCCATCGAGAGGACGCGCGGCGCCCGGAGATGGAGCGTCGAGTAGTGCGCGGTTGGCCGGAACCCCGAAGACGCATACATCTGTGCCGCCGTCCGCATGACTTCCGGGTCGGTCTCCAGGACCATCCTTCGCACGCCGAGCACGCGTGCCGCGTCGACAGCACGGTCGAGCAACAGCTTCGCCAGCCCGTGTCCGCGCGCCCATGGGCTTACCCACACGCGCTTCAGTTCGGCCGTCGTCTCGTCCAGGAGGTGGATCCCGGAGGTGCCGGCCACTTCGGTGCCAACGCGGCCGAGGAGGAACATGCCATGCGGCAGGCTGTAGAAGCCGGCCATGTCGTCCAGTTCGTCGGCCGAGCCTTCCTTCGCGGCGATCGGATCGAACCCGATCGCGTCCGCCATCCAGTCGATCAGCTCGCCTGTCAGCTGGCGTGCGGCGAGCCAGTCGGCCCCGCTTGCCGCCGGTGCGACGCGGATTGGTGCGCTCGTCGCTTGGATGTGCCCGGGCATAACCCAGTCTTGCGACTTTCGTCCGCCCGGGTCTGTGAACTGGGTCGAACTCCCCTCGACGGGTTGGCCGAGTCGTCGTCCGCATTCACCCGGAACAGGAACGCCGACCCTTCGCCCAGCACCCGCCGGATCTCCCCGAACGCAGCTCGCGTCTCGTCCCACGGCAGGTAGTGCAGCGCCAGCGACGACACCGCGCAGTCGAATGCACCGTCCCGGAACGGCAACGGCCGACGCAGGTCCGCCCGCAGCAGCATCGTGCTCGGCGCCTGCCGCTTCGCCCGCTCCAGGGGAGCGCGGTCGAAGGCCACCACCTCGAACCCCGCCGCCGTCAGCGTCGCCGCATCCAGCCCGGGCCCGCACCCCGCCTCCACCAGCCGCCTCCCGCCCGCCCGCAGCCGCGGCAGAAACGGAAGAAGCCAGTCGCTCCCTTTCGGCAGCGGCTGGCTTCTCTGGTCGTTGCTGGTCTCGCCCATCGGGTCTCCTCGGCTACTCCATCGACTCGGTGTCCCGGTGTCTCCGTGGTGGACCCTCAGGCGTCGAGGATCAGTCCAGGTAGTCCTTGAGCTTCTTGCTCCGGCTCGGGTGGCGCAGCTTGCGCAGTGCCTTGGCCTCTATCTGGCGAATGCGCTCGCGCGTCACGCCGAATTCGCGGCCGACTTCCTCCAGCGTCCGGCTCCGGCCGTCTTCGAGCCGAAGCGCAGCTGGAGCACCCGCCGTTCCCGGCTCGTCAGGCTCGCCAGCACGTCCTCGACCTGCTCGCGCAGCAGCTGCTGGCTCGCCGCCTCGGCCGGGGCCAGCGCGCTCGGGTCCTCGATGAAGTCCCCGAGGTGGCTATCCTCTTCCTCGCCGATCGGCGTCTCCAGCGAAACCGGCTCCTGCGAGACCTTCTGGATTTCGCGGATGCGCTCGGGCGTGTACGCGGCCGCCGTCTCCGGCTTGCCCGCTCTCCGTCATCCCCCGCGCGATCTCCTCGCTCGTGGGCTCGCGGCCGTACTCCTGCACCAGCCGGCGGCTCACGCGCACGAGCTTGTTGATCGTCTCGACCATGTGCACCGGGATGCGGATCGTCCGCGCCTGGTCCGCGATCGCGCGCGTGATCGCCTGGCGGATCCACCACGTCGCGTACGTCGAGAACTTGAAGCCCTTGCGGTAGTCGAACTTCTCCACCGCGCGGATCAGGCCGATGTTCCCTTCCTGGATCAGGTCCAGCAGCGACATCCCGCGCCCGATGTACTTCTTCGCCACCGAGACCACCAGGCGGAGGTTCGCCTCCGTCAGCCGGCGGGTCGCCTTCGTGCCGTTCCGCTTCACCGTATCGAAGTGGTAGCGCAGCTTCTCCTCGAGCGGCGAGATCTTCTCGATCAGTCCGTCCACCGGCGGCACGAGGTCATCCTCGCTGCCCGCTTCCGTCCCCATCTGCGAGACCAGGTCCGACGTCAGGATGTGCGTGATGATCGACAGCTGGACGATCCGCATGTGCGCGTCGTCCGACTCGATCTTCAGCTTGTTCATCACGTGGATCGTCAGGTCCGGGTCCATCTCGCCGTCGATCAGCCCCCGGAACTGCGGGTCCGCGATCGTCTCGCTGAACGAGAGGTTCTTCAGTTTCGCCCCGTCCGCGTTGCGCCACTTGCGCGTCACCGGCAGTTCGCCTTCTTCGCGCGGCCGCACCAGCTTGTCGAAATCGTCGACGAACCGCTTCGCTTCCTTATACACCGGCAGGAGCGCGCCCCACTGCTCCAGCAGTCGCACGGCAACGCGCGCTGCCGAGGGCGGGTGCCCGTAGTTGGTCACATACTCCTGCTCGATCGCCTCGATGTGCAGGCCTTCCTCCATCTGGCGCGCGAGATGCTTCTCGTCGTCCGCCGTCAGCAGGTACACCTTCCCGATCTCGCGCAGGTACATGCGCACCGGGTCATCGATGCCTTCGGATTCCTCCGCCAGCAGGGCCAGGCTGGCGTCCTCTTCCTCTTCTTCTTCCTCGCTGTCGAGGGCGGGGTCTTCCTCGTCCTCGGTCGCGATCTCGTTGAGTTCGTCTTCCGATGCTTCGTCGTCGGCGAACGCCGAAAGTCGGCTGAGCACGCCGTCGATCACGGCGCCGTCGCTCGAAGGGGATGCGCCGGTCAGGACATCTTCTGTCATATCTAAACACTAACCTCTGGTGAACGGGGGACGAACCGCTGGGCGCGCGGGGCACAATGCGCCTTTTGAAGAATAGCAAGCGAACAAACGCATTTCAAGGCCCCAACCTTCCTCTCCATCACTGTCACCTCAAATTGACAGTAATCCCCCTCCCGGCCACCATGCCCCATGGCCACCTCCCGTCACGACCGCGCCACCGACGCCCTCCTCGAACACCACCTCCAGCGCCTCCGCCACACCAACGCCGTCATGGCCTCCGCCGGCGAAGAGGTGCGCCGCGCCCGCGCCTTCCGCGATGACGCCATCCGCGAAGCCGTCGCCGCGGGGCTCTCCCTCCGCCAGATCGGCGGCGCGCTCGGCCTCAGCGCCCAGGGCGTCAACGCCACCCTCGCTGCGCCGAAAGCCGCCTACGACACCATCGGCCAGACCTACTCCCAGACGCGCCGCCCCGACCCGCGCATCCGCGACGCCATCTGGGCGGCCCTCGGCGATGCGAAGTCGGTCGTCAACGTCGGGGCCGGTACCGGCTCCTACGAGCCGCCCCAGACGCTTCTCGCCGTCGAGCCGTCGGTCGTCATGATCGCCCAGCGCCCGCCCGAGCTCGCGCCCGCCGCCGTCACCACCGCGGAACGCATCCCCCTGCCCGGCAAGTCCGTCGATGCCGCCCTCGCCGCCCTCACCATCCACCACTGGGCGGACCTCGAGTCCTCGCTCGCGGAAATCCGCCGCGTTGCCCGGCGCCTGGTCATCTTCACCTGGGACCTCGACGTGTCCCGGACGTTCTGGCTCATCGATTACATCCCCGCCATCCTCGACCTCGATGAACGGATCGCCGTGCCGGTCGCCGGCTCGCCGAACTCCTGCACACCTCCGATATCCGCACCGTCCCCGTTCCTCACGACTGCACCGACGGCTTCATGGGCGCGTTCTGGCGTCGGCCGGAGGCCTACCTCGACCCCGCCGTTCGCGCCGGCATCTCCACCTTTCCCCGGATCGACCAGCACGTCGTCGGCGCCGGCCTCGAAGTGCTGGTCGATGACCTCCAGTCCGGCGCCTGGCGCGAGCGATACGCCCACCTCCTTGACCTCGAAGAGCTCGACCTCGGCTACCGCCTCGTTGTCGCCGACCTCGATTGACCCCACTCGCCGCCTCCGGTGCATGCAAAATGCAGGCATCCTGCTACCATGCATGCATGACCACGATCACAATCCGCAACGTTTCCCCGGAGCTTCGCGGCGCCCTCAAGGAAAAGGCGAAACGCTCCGGACGCTCGATGCAACAAATCGCGCTCGAGGCCCTTCAGGAAAAAGTGGAACGGAAGAGTCCGGAGGAGTGGCTGCGGGAAGCACGGGAAACAGCTCGACAGCATGGAACAAAGCTCGGTCCCGAGGAGATACTCCGCGCGGTCAACGAGGAGCGCGGTGACCCTTACCCTTGACTCGTCGGCCGCGTACGAAGTGCTGGCGGAAAATACGCCCCGCGCCGAGCGGCTCGCTGGACTCCTGGCCGGCCACGACTTCGTGGTTCCAACCCTCTTCCGGTACGAACTCAGCAACGTGATCAGGAGGGCACTCTCGCAAGGTGCGCTCACTGACCATGGTGCCCGGCTCCTGCTCACGAACTTGCTCTCGATGCCCATCAGGGAATTCGACTTCGAGTTCGTGCTTCCTCGTGCCTGGGAACTTCGTGGCAGCTTCACATTCACCGATGCGGCATACATCGCCGTGGCCGAGGCCACAGGGACGGCCTTCGTCACCCTGGATGAGCGAATAGCTCGTGGGCCGGCCGTCAAATGCGAGATCATCATCCCGCCGTCCTGACCGAACTCGCCCGCACCAACGCCACCCCCTACCCTCGATCCCATGTCACGACGCGGCCAGCGCTACAAAGAACCCACTGAACCAACCTTCATCACCGTCCGCGTCGAATCGCCCGTCTTCGGGCGCGCGGGCCTCGCCCACGGCCCCGATGGCCGCGTCGTCTTCGTCGCCTTCGCCGCCCCCGGCGAACTCGTCGAGGCCCAGGTCGAACGCGAATACCCGGACTACATCCAGGCCGTCACCGCTCGCGTCATCGAAGCCTCACCGGACCGCGTCGAACCGCCCTGCGCCCTCTTCGGCGAGTGCGGCGGCTGCCAGCTCCAGCACATGAGCTACCCCGCCCAGCTCGCCGCCAAGGAAGCCGTCGTCCGCGAACAGCTCCGCCGCATCGGCAAGCTCGATGATTCCGTCGTCCGCCCCATCGTTGGCGCCGCCCACCCGTGGGGCTACCGCAATCACCTGCGCTTCTCCACCGGCAAGAAATACGGCGATGTCGGCTACATCGGCCGCAAGGGCTACGGCCTCCTCAAGGTCGAATCCTGCCCCATCGCCGACCCCTGGGTCAGCGAGCTCCTCCCGAAGCTCCAGGGTCACGGCGCCGGCCTCCACCAAATCCAGGTCCGCCACTCCGCCGAGACCGGCACCAGCCTCATCAACCCTGCCATCCCCGGCCTCTCCTTCGAAACCGGCCAGAAGGCCTACGTCGAAGAGCTCGCCGGCCGCCGCTTCGATGTCAGCGCCTCCGCCTTCTTCCAGGTGAACCACGCCCAGGCCGAACAGATGGTCCGGCTCGTCGGCGAAGCCCTCCCCGAACGCGGCGAACTCCTCATCGATGGCTTCGCCGGCGTCGGCACCTTCGCCGTCATCTTCGCCGAGCGCTTTACCAGGGTGCTCGCCATCGAGGAGTCGAACAGCGCCGCGAAGGATAGCGAGCGCAACCTCGCCCAGGCCCCCAACGTCGAGATGCTCGTCGGCAAGGTCGAAGACGTCCTCCCCGAGCTCGATGTGCGCCCCGACGCGATCGTCCTGGACCCGCCCCGCCCCGGCTGCGCCCCGCCGGTCATGCGTGCCATCCTCGAATTCCAGCCGTCCACCGTCGTCTACGTCTCGTGCAATCCGGCCACCCTCGCCCGCGACCTCCGCATCCTCGTCAACGGCGGCTACCAGCTGGACTCGGTCACCCCGCTCGACATGTTTCCCCAGACCGGCCACATCGAGTGCGTCTCCCGGCTCACCTTCATCGGCCTCCCGGATGTCCCCGAAGACGCCCCGGAAGTGCCCGCCGAGCCCGCGGAAAGCCTGCCCGACGACCTGGACGATGACTAGTGCCAGGGCGCCCGCGCGTCATCCTCGCCTCGGCCTCCCCCGCCGCCGCGAGCTCCTCGCCGCCCTCATCGATGACTTCGCGGTCGTTCCCTCGGACGTCGAAGAGCTCCTGACCGGCGACGGCTTCGTCGATGCCGAACGCCTCGCCTTCGCCAAGGCGCGGGACATCGCGGACCGGCATCCCGGCGCTACCGTCATCGGCTCCGATACCGTCGTCTTCGATGAGGAGCGCAGTTTCGGGAAGCCGGACGACGCCGTCCACGCGATGGACATGTGGCGGCTGCTCCGCGGGCGCGTGCACGAAGTCGCGACCAGCGTCGCCGTCGTCGGCCCGGCTGGCGAACGCCAGCTCACCGAAGTCGCTGAGGTCGAGCTCACCGCCCTCTCGGACGCCCAGGTCCACGCCTACGTCGCCTCCGGCCGCCCAATGGATAAGGCCGGCGGCTACGCTATCCAGGACGAAGACGTCCCCACCGTGGCGAGCCTCGAAGGCTGTTACTGCGCCGTCATGGGCCTCCCCCTCTGGGCCACGAAGGACCTGCTCGAAGCGTCCGGCATCGCCTGCCGCGAACCTTCCGCCACCTTCCCCCGCTGCGCCGAATGCCCGTCCCGCCCGGCCTAACACCCGTCACTCGTCATAACGCACCGGACTTTGCCAAGATCAACACGACCTGACATGCTTCGGCATGCGAGTACACTCGCCTTCAATGCTTGCGTCAGCCCACGCGCAGCGGCAATCCGGGGAGAGGTAGCGGAGGCCAGACGATGACCATGAACAGCAGCCTGGGGCGCGCCGCCAGCAGCAACCACCACCAGATCCGCGTCCTCCTGGTCGATGACCACGCCGTCATCCGCCAGGGCCTCAAGATGCTCCTCGAAAGCCGCCCCGAAATCGAAGTCGTCGCCGATTGCGAAAACGGCCGCGAAGCCCTCCTCGCCGTCGAGCGCCTGAGACCCGACGTCGTCCTCATGGATGTCGTCATGCCCGGCCTGAACGGCATCGAGGCCACCCGCCAGATCCGCAAGGCCTCCTCCAGCACCCGCGTCGTCATCCTCTCCGGCTTCGTCGATGAGGAGCAGATCACCGGCGCCCTCCGCAACGGCGCCTCCGGCTACCTGGTCAAGAACAGCGACGTCTCCGAGCTGGTCCTCGCCATCCAGACCGTCCACCGCGGCAACCAGTACTACTCCGCCGCCCTCAGCGAAGGCTTCGATATCCCCGAACTCCAGCTCCAGGCCCGCCGCCCCGAGCAGAAGACCGGCGTCGACACCCTCACCGCCCGCGAACGCGAGGTCCTCCAGCTCATCGCCGAAGGCCACACCAACTCCCGGATCGCCGAAGAGCTCGTCGTCAGCGTGAAGACGGTCGAGGCCCACAAGGCTCACATGGACAAGCTCAAAGCGAAGTCCCGCACCGACCTCATCCGCTACGCCCTCAAGCGCGGCATCGTCAAACTCGAAAGCGTCGCCGAAGCCGAAAAGTCCCTCGCCAACCTCGGCGGCAGCGACTAGGAACTCGAGGCGGAGGCTAACTGGAGTAGCAAGTCTGTTGGGTTGCGCGTGTCGTCGTACCGGTCCACGACGAGCTTTGCCTGCGGTTTCCCGCCAACGTGCCGCGTGCTAATCGGCGAGAACAATGCCAGCAGCAATATCCTTCGAGCGCTCGACCTAACGTTCGGAGATGCTGGCCGGAGGTTTTCGGTCGTGAGAGAGGCATCCGGCATCATTGAGCTGGGGTCGGGTCCCGCGCGGGCGGGAATCAAACGGGGGCGCTACCGCATCATGTCCGTTCCCGGCGGTCGAGACTCGTTCACTAGAGCACGCGATCCACGGTCACCGCCGGGCCGGGCCTCGCCTCGCTTGGTTTCGCGCGACGCTCTCGCGGCTCCGTTTCCTTCTTTCTCGGTGAGAGGTCTTCCGGCGTCCGGCGATTCGTGGAGCGCCTCCTCTTTCGGGGTTGTCAAATCTTCGGGGGTCGTTCGAGTTTGAGGCCGGGTTCAGCGCTAACGGCGGCCGATTCGGCTGGAAGGACTTTTCTGCATACGATCCTTCTCAGTTCTTTCATGCGTTGCGGGTGCAAGCCGTGGAGGGCGGCGAGGTGCGGAGTCTTGATGAACTCGGCTCGGGCCAAGAGCAGCTGCTTGCTCTCGCCTTTGCGAACGCATACGCGCGTTCATTCAAGGACAGCGGCGGACTGATCCTCCTCATCGACGAGCCGGAGGCTCATCTGCACCGCAGGGGCGGGCGCGCAGATCGGGAGTTGCGGTCAGGGGGCGGTGGTTCTAACTACTCCCCGGCATTCATGACATCCTGGGACTACGGCTCTGCGTTGTGAGAAAGGATAAATGGTGGTACCTACGGAAGGGCGGCTGGCTGGCAGGTTAGCGGGCGAAAGGCCACGAAGGACATCCTGCCGTTTGCGGCGCGAGCTCCTGGCGGATTTGCTCGACGTGATCCTTGTGGAGGGTCCCCGAGCCCAGGCGTTCCCCGTCTACCTTCGGCGGGTCGGGCTCGACACCGAAAAGTCGGTATATCGATCCTTCCGGGGGGGTTGCCAGCCCTAGCCCGTTGGTGGCGCTCTTCCTGCCTTCGGAATCCGCACGTGGTTTGGGACAACGACGTCTCTGCCGATTCAAGGGGTCCGTCGCGAACTCGAATTGATGGGAGGTCGGGGCAGCGCGGGCCCAGGTCTCCAACGAGGCGACATTTGCCAGGGGAGCGGCACTCTGCGCGACGGCGACTCTCGCGTTGGGAGCGAGGCCCGCTCAGGCTAGCCGCTCGGTCAAGCAACTCATCGCTCGTTATGCGGCGGCAGGCGGCAGGGCTTGGGCCTGGAAGAGCCGTTTACGCTGTTAGCCGACGCAGTGCGTAAAGTTGGCTCAAAGCACAAACGTTCTTCTCCCCCTACAATGCCCTATCGCCCCGGGGAGTCGCGCTGAGTGTCCACGCCCATCCGCCTCCAGTACCTCGAACTCAAACAGCGCTACCCCGATACCCTCCTCTTCTTCCGCCTGGGCGACTTCTACGAAACCTTCGACGACGACGCCAAAACCGTCGCCGATGAGCTCCAGATAACCCTCACCTCCAAGCCCATGGGCAAGGACCTCCGCGTCCCCCTCGCCGGCGTCCCCTACCACTCCATCGACGCCCACGTCGCCAAACTCGTCGGCCGTGGCTACCGCGTCGCCATCTGCGAACAGATGGCCGACCCGGCCGAAGTCAAGGGCATCGTCCCCCGCGACGTCGTCCGCGTCGTCACCGCCGGCACCGTCACCGCCGATGCCTCCCTCGATGCCGCCGCGCCCAACTACCTGGCCGCCCTAGCCGTCCGCGGCAACGACACCGCCCTCGCCCTTGCCGACATCACCACCGGCGAAGTCCGCCTGGCTGCCGGCCCCGAAGCCGCGCTCGAACTCGTCCGCTCCGCCCCCTCCGAGCTTCTCGTCGAAGACCTCGCAGACGCCGCCGGCGAAGCCGCCACCGTCCTCCGCCCGCAGATGTCCGAAACCGCCGCCGGCGCCGAACTCGCCCGCCAGTTCGGCGAACACGCCCGCGACGCCATCGTCGCCAATCGCGCCGAAGCCGCCGCCCTCGCCCACCTTCTCGCCTACCTGCGCGAAACCTACGCCGCCGCCCTCGGCTCGCTCCAGCGCGTCCGCCGCGTCAGCGAGGCCGGGCTCCTCGCCATCGACCAGCGCACCCTCCGCAACCTGGACGTCCTGCCCCAGCCCAACCACCAGTCGTCCCTCTTCCAGGTCCTCAACCGCTCGAAGTCGGCGATGGGCTCCCGCCTCCTCCGCCAGTGGCTCACCCACCCCCTCCGCGACCTCGATGCCCTCGAACGCCGCCTCGATGCCGTGGAATGGGCCATGGCCCACCCAATCGAGCGCGAACGCTGCCAGATCGTCCTCGCCAACATCCCCGATATCGGCCGCATCCTCGGCAGGCTCGGCGCCCGCGGTGCCGGCCCGCGCGACCTCTCCGGCCTCCGCCAGGGCCTCCGCGCCGGCCTCGACCTCGGCATGCACCTCTCCGGCGGCGACGTCCCGGACCTCCTGCGCGACTCCCTCCGCGGGCTTGCCTCCGCCGCCAATGCCCTCGTCACCCTCGATGCCGCGCTCGACGACGACCCGCCCGCCGGCTTCGACGAGGGCGGCGTCATCCGCCCCGGCTTCTCACCCGAGATCGACTCCCTCCGCGCAATGACCCGCGATGCCCGCGGCTTCCTCCTCGGCCTCGAACGCCTCGAACGCGAGCGCACCGGCATTAAGACGCTCAAGGTCGGCCACAACAAGGTCTTCGGCTACTACCTCGAAGTCTCCTCGGCCAACGCCGCCCTCGTCCCGGACCACTACCAGCGCCGCCAGACCCTCGTCGGCGCCGAGCGCTACGTCACCGAGGAGTTGAAAGAGCACGAATCCCGCCTCGTCGGCGCCCGCGACCGCCTGGTCGACCTCGAGAAGCAGGCCTTCGGCCAGCTCGTCGAGTCGCTCGCCGCCGACCTCGCCAGTCTCCAGTCCGTCGCCGAAGCCGTCGCCCTCATCGACCTCGCGACAGCCCTCGGCGAGGTGGCCCAGCGACCGCGCCTACGTCCGCCCGCGCTTCGCCGAAGGCCACGTCCGCATCACCGGCGGCCGCCACCCCGTCGTCGAAGCCGCCGTCGGCCCGGGCCGCTTCGTCCCCAACGATTGCGTCCTCGATGAGGAGTCCCGGGTCGTCGTCCTCACCGGGCCCAACATGGGCGGCAAGTCCACCTTCCTCCGCCAGGTCGCCTCTCATCGCCCTGATGGCCCAGGCCGGCAGCTTCGTCCCGGCCGCCGAAGCCGAACTCCCGCTCTTCGACCGCGTCTTCAGCCGCATCGGCGCCCAGGACGACCTCGCCGCCGGCCAGTCAACCTTCATGGTCGAAATGGTCGAAACCGCCCACATCCGCCATCACGCCACCCCGGACTCCCTCGTTATCCTCGATGAAGTCGGCCGCGGCACCAGCACCTTCGATGGCATGGCCATCGCCCGCGCCGTCGTCGAGTTCCTCCACAACCGCAAAGAAGTCTCCGCCCGCACGCTCTTCGCCACCCACTACCACGAGCTCACGTCCCTCGCCGACGTCCTCCCGCGCGTCCAGAACATGCACGTCGGCGTCCACGAGGAGGGAGCTGAGGTCATCTTCGAGCACCGCATCCTCCCCGGACCGAGCGACCGCAGCTACGGCATCCACGTCGCCCGCCTGGCTGGCCTGCCGGGCGCCGTCGTCACCCGCGCCGAGCACCTGCTCTCGGAACTCGAAGCTTCCCGCCCCGCGACGGGCATCCCGCTCCCGGCTGCCCCGGCCAACCTTCAGCCGTCGCTCTTCGGCGGCCCATCCCCGGTCGAATCCGAACTCGCCCGCATGGATGTCGACGGCATGACCCCGATCGAGGCCATCCAGAAGCTCTACGAGCTCCGTTCCGCCGCCCGGGCCAACCTCGAAGGCCCCCGCAAATGACCGCGACAGCCGGCCAACCGCAGTCCGGCGGAGTCGCCGAGGCCATCCAGAATCCAAAATCCAAAATCCAGAATGCGGTGATCCGCATCCTCGCGCCCGAAGTTGCCGCCCGCATCGCCGCCGGCGAAGTCGTCGAACGTCCCGTTTCCGTCGTCCGCGAACTCCTCGACAACGCCATCGACGCCGGCGCCACCCGCATCACCCTCGAAGTCGAAGAGGGCGGCCTCGCCCTCATCCGCGTCACCGATGACGGCCGCGGCATCCGCCCCGAGGAGCTCGAACTCGCCTTCGAGCGTCACGCTACCTCAAGATCGCCGCCCTCGATGACCTCGGCCACGTCCACACCCTCGGCTTCCGCGGCGAAGCCCTCCCCTCCATCGCCGCCGCCTCGGACCTCGAGATCGTTTCCCGCGTCGACGCCGAGCCGGTGGGCGTCACCGCCACCCTGGTCGAAGGCCGGGTCGTCCGGCGGTCTGCCAAACCCGCGCCCCGCGGCACCGCCATCACCGTCCGGGACCTCTTCCTTCGCGTGCCCGCCCGCCGCAAGTTCCTCGGCGCGCCCGGCAGCGAGGGCCGCCAGGTCGTCGTCCTAGCCTCGCACTACGCCCTCGCCTACCCGGGCATCGCCTTCCATGTCGTCTCCGGTGGCCGGCGGTCGCTCACCACCAGCGGCGATGGCGACATCCGCCACGCCTTCGCCGCCATCTACGGCGCCGAGACCGCCGCCGCCATGCTCGACGTCGATTTCGAGGACGAGGCCGCGCGCATCACCGGCATCTGCGGCCCGTCGTCGGTCCACCGCGGCAACCGCTCCGCCATCTCGCTCTTCGTCAACGGCCGTTGGGTCCAGAGCCGCCCGCTCACCTTCGCCCTCATCGACGCCTACCAGGCCCAGCTCCCCATCGGCCGCTTCCCCGTCGCCGCTATCCACATCGCCCTCCCCCGATGACGAGGTCGATGTCAGCGTCCACCCCGCGAAGGCCGAAGTCCGCTTCCGCGATGAGCGCGCCGTTGGCCGTGCCGTGCGCAGGGCTGTCGCCGTCGCCCTCGAAGCAAGCCGCCCGGTCGCCTGGAGCGACGCCCCTCGGCCGCCGCGGTCCTCTCCCGCCCGCTGCACGCCGAAGCCGCCTCCGCGCTGCGCCCCCGGAGCCGCAGCAGGCCTCCCTGGCCTGTCGCGCGCCGCGCTCCCGCCGTCCACCGGCACCTCCACCCAGTCGCAGCGAGACCTCCTCCCCATACTGCGCGTCGTCGGCCAGCTCAACGCCACCTATGTCGTCTGCGAAGGCCCCGACGGCATGTACCTGCTCGACCAGCACGCCGCTCACGAGCGCGTCGTCTACGACCGCCTCGTCGCTCGCCCCGAGAGCGGATCTCCGGCATCCAGCCCCTTCTCCGGACCCATCGTCCTCGAACTAGAACCCGGCCTCGCTGCCACGCTCGAGGAGCATCGCGCATCCCTGGCCCGCCTCGGGCTCGAACCGAGGCCTTCGGCGAACGCGCCGCGGTCATCCGCGCCGTGCCCGCCGGTCTCGGCGCCCGCGACGTCGTCGAAGAGGTCACCGCCACTCCTCCAGAAGCTCGAAGGCGAACAGCGCGTCAGCGACCCCTTCGGCAAGGCGGCGGCCACCGTCGCCTGCCACAGCAGCGTGCGCGCCGGGATGCTCCTCTCCATGGAAGAAATGCGCCGCCTCGTCGAAGACCTCGAACGCACGACCGCCCCGCGCACCTGCCCGCACGGCCGCCCGACCCTGGTCCACCTCGGCACCGAAGCCATCGAGCGTCAGTTCGGCCGCCGCTGAATCGGCCGAACTCGGATGCTTCGCCGGTCGATTACTACTGCGCTTCCAATGAGTGCGTCGGCGCCCACCTCGTTCAGGAGCCGCTCGAGAGCGTCGAGGAGAAGCGGTAACCGGGTCGGCCAGACCCGCAGTCGAACGACACCGGGAGCCGGTCACGCAGCCCCGCGCGGGAGTCGAGGAAGTCCTCGTCAAACGTCAGGATGACCGCTCCCATCGCGATGGCGCGCTCTCCGATGACTGAGTCAGGTTCCTCTGCAAGCCCAAGGTCGAACACATGGACAACCCGCCAGCCTGCCATCCGCTCCCTTAGCCACGCGCAGGCGACTCTCGGGACATTCTGATCGACGAGAAGCGTTGGCACGCTACCCGTTGGCTACGGCGTCGGATCTGACCGCATCGACGACATCAGCGGCGTACCGCAGCGCCGCCGAGACATCTTCGGGCGACAGCTCGGGGTAGCAGTCCAGGACCTCCGCCACCGTGCCGCCGTCGGCGATGATGCCGAGGATATTGCGGACCATGATCCGGGTCCCGGCGATCACGGGCTTTCCGCTGCAAATCTCGGGGTCGAGGAGAATGCGCTCGTTTACAACCGTGCGTGCCATGCCCCCCACTATACCAGCTGCCGTCGCCGCTCCCGCCTGCAACGGACAGCCGACCAGCGCCCGACTACTCCAGGGTCTTCGACATAACCACGAAGTGCGCAGGCGACTTCAGCGTGTCCAGCGCTTCCTCCGGCCACTCCGCCGTCCCGCTCACTTCATACCCGAACTTCTGGTAGAACGGCGGCAGTTCCAGCCGCGGGCTTGCGACTTCCAGGTCCATCCAGGTGCAACCGCGTTCCCGCGCGAACGCTTCCGCCGCCGCGATCATCGTCCGGCCAAGGCCAGTCCCCTGGGCGGCTGGCGCAACCGAGAGCATCCCGAAGTGCCCTCGCTCGCCGTCGATCGAAACCCGCACCACCCCGACGACTTCGTCATCCGCGTCCCGGGCCACCAGGAACGTCTCCCGCTCGAGGAATTCGCTACCTCGCGCACGTTCGTCCGGTCGCCGACCTTGAAGAAGTCTTCCACCCGGTACGCCGCGTTGATGACCCGGTTGATGGCGACGGCGTCGCAGGCCTCCGCCGGCCCGATCTGGACGCTCACAATGGCTTCTCCATGTGGCAGCACCGGTGCTGCTCGGGCAGCCCCCAGTGTCCCGCCTCGAACGTCTCGTCGTGCTTCGCCAGGAAGCCCTGCCGCGCGTAGTACGGCACCAGGTCGAACTCGTACAGCGTGTTCAGCGCTAGGTGTGTGTGGCCGCGTTCCTGCGCGACTCGCTCGGCTTCCCGCAGCAGCAGCTGGCCGATGCCCTGCTGCATGATGCTCGGCTCCACTCCCGCGAGGCCGTAGTACAGCGCGGTGGGAGGTGGTGCGTAGTCGCCGTGAACGTCGCTCGCGTCCACCGGCCGGACCATCGCCGTACCGATCAGGACGCCATCCTCTTCAACGACGATGAACTGCCCCTGCGGACCCGCCTCTTCGAGCAGGCCGGCCGCGTCCGTCCGGTCGCCGCGCATGAGCCTGTGGACCATGAAGGCACGGTTCACCAGGTCGGCGATCGCCTCGAGGTCCGCCTCTCCGGGCGTCACCAGTCGCACTCCAATCGAACTCATCGTCGAAGAGCGTAGCAAACGTCGAAGTTATCGACTGTGAAGCGCCTACCGCGCGCGGCGCGGGCCCTCTGGTGCTTCCCGCCGGGCTCACGCGCTCGCGTCGAGCCGCCGTCCTACGTTGGGGTCCAGCAACTGCACCACCGACTTCGCCATCTCGGTCTGCACCTTCACCGCCTTCACCGCCGCGGTGAAGGCCACCCGCCCCTGGATCCCTTCGATCGGGTCGACGGAGACGGTGGTCGGGGCGAGCGCCTGCAACAGGTTCATGCAGGGATCCTCGCCCGCCCCGCGCATCACTACAAGGCGAGAATGCGTGACGGTCCGGTTGCCGCGCTTGGCTCCTACCGGGCCGAATCTCCCCGCCGGTACTGCGCTGTGAGCACGTCCAGCGTCTTCTTCAGCTCGGCGTTCATCGGCGTCTCCGCGGCTCGGACCGTGTCATCCAGCTGTTCCGGCCGGCTCGCCCCAATGATCGGAGCCGTGATGGCCGGGTTCGCCAGCACCCAGGAGACCGCCATCTCCGGCAGTGTCATCCCGGCGTCGTTCGCTATTGGCCGCAGCTGTTCCACCGTCTCGAACATTCGCTCGTGCCAGTAGCGCTCCTGGTAGCGCTCCGCCGCGGTCCCGAGGGTGAACCGGGAGCCTTCTTCCGGTCCGGCCTCGCGGTTGTGCTTCCCGCTCAACAGGCCACCCGCGATCGGGTTGTAGGGGATGACGCCAATGGCTTCTTCCTTGCACAGCGGCAGCAGTTCGCGCTCGCTCTCCCGGAAGAGCAGGTTGTAGCGCGGCTGCACCGAATCGAACCGCACCACGCCCATCGCCTCGCTCCGCCCGATCGCGCGGGCCACCTGGTAGGCCATGAAGTTCGAGCAGCCCACGTATCGCACCTTCCCCGCCCGGACCACGTCTTCGAGCGCCCGCAGCGTCTCGTCGATCGGCGTCTCGGGGTCGGGACCGTGGAGCTGGTACAGGTCGATGTAGTCGGTGTTCAGCCGCCGCAGCGAGGCATCGACGGCGTCGAGGATGTGCTTGCGCGAATTGCCCTGCTCCCAGCGGTTCGGGCCTGTCCGTCCGAAGCACTTCGTCGCCAGGATGATGCGGTCGCGCCGGCCGTGCAGCCACCGCCCGACGATCGCTTCGGTCCGCCCCACCGTCTCGGCCGTGCCGCCCAGCGGGTAGACGTCGGCGGTATCGAAGAAAGTGACTACTCGCGCCTCGCGGGTCTTCTTTCGCCGCGGCTCCTTCGCCTGCTTCGGCTTGGGGATTCCTGCGGCGATGCCCCGCTCCTCGCGCATCGTCGTGAACGCGTTGATCCCGAAGATGATGAACGGGACGACGGCCACCAGCAGGAACACGATGAACGACAGCACGCCCCTATCTTAGCCGTTCGGCGCAAGCGTCGGAGGGCCTGCTGTCGCCGCCCCGGAGACGTTCAGGCTGCGCCTTCGTCCCGCATCTCCTTCAGGGACTCCCGCCAGGCTTCCACGGTCGTGGCGATGTCCGCCTCTGTATGCACCGAACTGACCAGCCCTCCTGCCCCGAACAGGTGGGACCCGTGGTTCGCCATCGCCAGCTGCAGGAGCCGCGTCCGTTCCGCGGGCATGCCCTGCTCCAGCAGTGCCCAGGGAAGGTCCCGGGGGTCGTAGTCCTGCGCCTCTGGCACCTGCGTCCCCGCGATCACGATCCGGAACTCGCTCGCCTGTCCGTACACGAACCCGGGCATTCCCAGTTCGCACAGCACGCCATTCATCCCGCGCGCAGCTGCGCCGAAAGGTCGTTCGCCCGGCGCTGGTGCCGGCCGTCTGCTATCTCCCGCAGGCAGGCGACCCCCGCGGCCGCCGAAAGCGGGTTCGCATTGAACGTTCCCGGGTGGCCCACCTTGGTCGCCTTCGTCCCTGGGTCGGGAAAGCGCAGGAATTCCATCACTTCCCGGCTCCCGGCCACGGCCCCGCCCGGGAATCCCCCCGCGAGGATCTTCGCGAGCGTCGTCAGGTCAGGCTTCAGGCCTTCGACTTCCTGGACGCCGCCGGGCGCCCAGCGGAAGCCAGTCACCACCTCGTCCATGATGAACACGATCCCCTGCGCCCGGCAGAACGCCTGCAACTCGTGCAGGAACCCCCGCGGCACCGGCAGTTGCCCGCTGGAAGCCCCCGCCGATTCCACGATGATGGCGCCGACATCCCCGCGCTCGTCCACCGTCCGCCGCACCTCGCCCATCTCCAGCGGGAGCACGGAGACGGAGTCCAGCGTCGCCTGCGGCACGCCCGCCGGCGCCCCTGCCGAATACTTCGAGCTCGCCACCACGTAGTCGTGCCACCCGTGGAAGTGCCGGTCGAATTTGATGACCCCGCTCTTTCCCGTATGCGTCCGCAGCCGCAGCGCCATCGGCGTCCCCTCCGTCGCCGAGCTCGTGAACCGCACCACCTCCGCCGAAGGCACGGTCCGCGTGACTTCTTCGGCCCATTCGATCTCTTTGAGCGTGCTCGCCCCGTAGTGCGTGCCCAGCGCCAGCTGAGCCTGCGCCGCCTCCATCACCGAGGGGTAGTTGTGCCCGAGCATCAGCGCCCCGTGCCCCATCACGTAGTCGATGAGTTCGTGGCCGTCGGCATCCCACTTCCGCGCGCCTGCCGCGCCTGCTTGGCATAGAGCGGAAGGGCCGCATGAACCGGCTGTCGCGCGTCACGCCGCTGCTAACACCTTCCCCTGCCCGCTGGTACAGCCGCGCCGAAGCCGGGTTCCGCTCCTCGTAGGTAGATTCGATGCTCATCGCCTGCCCTCCAACGCCCGGAATGATACTCCCGCCCCATCCCACCAGGCCCACCCTCCCGCAGCGCGAAGCCCTGGCTGCTTTGCCCAGGCCCTCTTCCTCCGCGCTCCCGCCGGGGCTCGTTGGTAAACCCCCGCCTTACATTTCCTCTGTTGCGCAATCCCCGCCGCCGATAGAGTGCCTTTACCGTGCCCGACCACTCCATCCTCCAGCCAGGCAACCTCCTCATGGTCCAGGAGCGCGAGCGCTTCCTCGCCCGCTTCCTGCGGAAGAACGGCTGGCCCGCGCTCGATGACCTCCGCGCCTTCGAAGCAGGCTGCTCCACGGGCTACAACATGCGCATGTTCGTGCAGTGGGGCGCCCGCCCCATATATCGCGTAGGATCGACCTCAAACCCCGAGGCCGTCGACTACTGCAAGGCTCGTTCGCCCGAGATCCGCGTCCACGCCGGCAGCGCTGATTCCGTCCCGGAACCCGATGCCAGCTTCGACATCTCGATCGCCTTCACCCTTTTCAGCTCGGTGCCGGATGAGGACATCAGCGCCGGCATCGCCCGTGAACTCGTGCGCATCACCCGGCCGGGCGGCTTCATCATCATCTACGACATGCGCCGCCGGAACCCCGGCAACCGCTCGGTCCACCCCGTCTCGAAAGAGGACGTCCGCCGCTGGTTTCCGCGCTGCCCCATGCGCGCCCGCTCCATCACCCTCGCACTGCCGCTCGCCCGGCGCGCCGGTGCCACTGGGCGCCGTGGCTCTACGGGCCCTCGCGGCCGTCCCCCCTCCTTCGCACCCACGCCACCTACATCGTCCGCCGGCCGGGCACGGCCTGATTCGTCCGCGTGGACAAATCTGGCAGGAATAGCCGACAGTGGAACCTGTGCTGACTCGGAAGCCCCGTTCAGCGTGACCTCAATCAAATCTATGGTAGTCTAGGTGCAGACTATGGCTGACTACGATATCGCAATCATCGGCGGTGGCCCCGGGGGCTACGTCGCCGCCATTCGCGCGGCCCAGCTCGGCAAGTCCGTGGTCCTCTTCGAACGCGAACGGCTCGGCGGCCTTTGCCTCAACTGGGGTTGCATCCCCAGCAAGGCGCTCCTCAAGAACGCCGACGTCGTCAACCTGGTCCGCGACGCGGAGACCTGGGGCATCAACGGGGTCGCAAAAGCCACCTTCGATTTCGCCTCCGCCATCGACCGCAGTCGCGCCGTTGTCGATAAGGTCGTCGGCGGTGTTGAGGGCCTCATGCGCTACAACGGTGTCACCGTCGTCACCGGTGTCGCCTCCCTCAAGAGCACGCGCACCGTCGCCTGCGGCGGCAAGGATTACACCGCTGCCGCCATCATCATCGCCACCGGCGCCTCCAACCGGCTGCTCCCCGGCATCCAGCCTGACGGCAAAGTCGTCCTCACCAGCCGCGAGGCCCTCGAGAACAAGACCGTTCCGAAGCGCGCCGTCATCATCGGCGGCGGCCCGATCGGTGTGGAGTTCGGCCACCTCTGGGCCAGCTATGGCACCGAAGTCACCATCGTCGAGCTCCTTGATGCGCTCGTCCCGCTCGAAGACGCCGATGCCGGCCGCGCCCTCAAGCGCTCCTTCGAAGCCCGCGGCATCACCTGCCTGGTGAAGACCCGCGTCGAAGATGTCGCCGTGAAGGGTGCGAAGGCCACCGTCACCGTCAAAGGCGAGGACGGCGAGAAGACGCTCGAAGCCGATGCCGTCCTGCTCGCCGTCGGGTTCGTCCCGCACACTCAGGGTCTCGACCTCGAGGCTGCCGGCGTCGCAACCCAGCGCGGCTTCATCACCATCGACGATCACATGGAGACCAACGTCCCCGGCATCTACGCCATCGGCGACGTTACCGGGAAGCTGATGTTTGCCCACGTCGCGATGCAGCAGGGGGTCATCGCCGCCGAGCACGTCGCCGGCAAGGATGTCCCGCGCTCGACTACGTCCAGATGCCCCGGGCCACGTTCTGCCAGCCCAACGTCGGCTCCATCGGGTACACCGAACAGGCCGCCAAAGACGCCGGGTTCGCCGTGAAGACCGGCCGCTTTCCGCTCACCGCGCTTGGCAAGTCCGTCGCCGTCGGCCACACCGAAGGCTTCGTCAAGGTCGTTGCCGATGAGCCGACCGGCCAGGTCCTCGGCATCCACATGGTCGGCTTCGACATCAACGATCTCCTCGGCGAGGCCACCATGATCGCCCTCCTCGAAGCCACGACTATCGAGGTCGGCTTCGCCGTCCACACCCATCCGACCCTCGCCGAAGCCATCAAGGAAGCAGCCCTCGCCGTCGACGGCGAGGCCATCCACATCGCCCGCCGCCGCGTGGGCGCCCAGCCCCAACAAGGAGCCGCCGCCCGGTGACGACCCCAACCAAACGCACGGCCAAGCCGAAGCTCGGCGAGGAACAACTCGGCCTCTTCCTCTACCAGATGATGCTCATCTTTTTTAGGGCAAAATCAAGGGCTCCTCCACCTCTACACCGGCCAGGAAGCCTGCGCCGTCGGCGCCATCGCAACCCTCGAAGACCGCGACAAAATCGTCACCCACTACCGGGACCACGGCCACGCACTCGCCCGCGGGCTCGACCCGAACCGCGTCATGGCCGAGCTCTTCGGCAAGGCGACTGGCGTCAGCGGCGGGCGCGGCGGTTCCATGCACCTCTACGACGTCACGAAGGGCTTCCTCGGCGGCTACGCCATCGTCGCCGCCCACCTGCCCCTGGCCGTCGGCCTCGGCCTCGCCTCCCAGATGAAGAAGGAAGACTTCGTCACCCTCTGCTTCTTCGGCGACGGCTCCGTCGGCGAGGGCGAATTCCACGAGGCCCTCAACATGTCCGTCCTCTGGAAGACGCCCACCATCTTCTTCTGCGAAAACAACCTCTACGGCATGGGTGTGCCCTCAAGGAATCGCTGTCCACGGAGATCGAAGCTGGCCGCCGCCTACAACATGCCCGCGGTCTCCATCGATGGCATGGATGTCATCGCCGTCCACGAAGCCACCCAAAAGGCCGTCGCCCACGCCCGCGCCGGCAACGGCCCCTACTTCATCGAGGCCATGACCTATCGCTACCGCGGCCATTCCATGGCCGATCCCGAGCTCTACCGCCTCAAGGACGAAGTCGAGCAATACCGCAAACGCGACTGCATCGAGCGGCTCAAGACCCAGATGATGAAGGCCGGCCAGCTCGATGAGGCCAAGTACCAGGAGATCGCCGCTCGCGTGGAACAGGTCGTCGAGGAGTCCGTCGAGTTCTCCGAGCGCAGCCCTCAGCCCGGCCTCGAAACCCTCTTCCACTACATCACCAAGGAGCCTGCCCGTGGTTGAGATGCGCATGCGCGATGCCCTCCGCGAAGCGCTCCGCGAAGAGATGCTCCGCGATGAACGCGTCTTCCTCATGGGCGAAGACATCGGCGCCTACGGCGGTTCCTACGCCGTCACCAAGGGCCTCCTGGAAGAGTTCGGCGAGGAGCGCGTGCGCGATACGCCCATCGCCGAATTCGGCATCGTCGGCATCGGCATCGGCGCCGCTATGGGCGGCATGCACCCCATGGTCGCGATCATCACCATCAACTCCTCCTTCCTCGCCCTCGACCAGATCGTGAACAGCGCCGCCAAGCTCTATCACATGTCCAACGGGCAGATAAACGTCCCCATGGTCGTCCGCATGGCCAGCGGCGGCGGTTCGCAGCTCGCCGCTACCCACTCCCACTCGCTCGAGGGCCTCTACGCCCACTTCCCCGGCCTCAAGGTCGTCTGTCCTTCGAACGCCGCCGACGCCAAGGGCCTCCTCAAGCGGGCCTTCCGCGATGAGAACACCGTCATCTTCATCGAACACACGGCCAACTACGCCCTCAAGAGCGAAGTTCCCGACCACCCCGACTACCTCGTCGAATTCGGCGTCGCGAACATCCTCAAGCCCGGCGCCGACGTCACCATCGTCGGCTATAGCGGCAGCGTCCATCAGGCTATGCGCGCCGCGAAGATGCTCGAGGAACAGGAAGAAATCGACGCTGAGGTCATCGACCTCCGCACCATCCGGCCCCTGGACATCGATACCGTCATCGCATCCGTGAAGAAGACCAACCGCGCGGTGATCGTCGAAGACGACTGGCTCTTCGGCGGATTCGGCGGCGAACTCTCCGCCCAGATCATGGAAAGGGCGTTCGACTACCTCGATGCCCCGGTCGCGCGCGTCTCCTGCAAGGATGTCCCGCTGCCCTACAATCGCAACCTGGAGTTCGCCGCCCTCCCCTCCGAAGAGGATGTCGTCGAAGCTGTCCTCCGGATGTTCAAGGAGTAACACGTGGCCTTCGAAGTAACCATGCCCCAGATGGGCGCCGATATGACCGAAGGCACCATCGTGAAGTGGTTTAAACAGGTCGGCGACGCCGTCGAACGCGGCGAACTCCTCGCCGAAATCGAGACCGACAAGGCCAACGTCGAGATCGAAGCCTACGAATCGGGCACCCTGATCAAGCTCATCGCCCACGAAGGCGAAGTGGTCCCCGTCGGCGAAGTGATCGCGCTCCTCGGCGCCGCCGGCGAAGCCGTGCCCGATGTCGAGCGTAAGCCGCCGGCCCAGCCCGCGAAGCGCGACATCGAGCCCGAAGTGAAAGCCGCCGGCCAGGCCCCCGCGAAGGCGCCCTCTGCTTCCACCGTTGTCGAACCCGCCCCAGAGCCGGTCGGCAACGGCCGCGTCCGTATTTCGCCAGTCGCCCGGAAGATCGCCGTCGAAGCCGGCTTCGATTACTCCTCCGTGCGTGGCACCGGCCCCGATGGACGCATCCTCCGCAAGGACGTGGAAGCCGCCATCGCCGCCCGGGGCGCGAGTGGCGGTCGCCAGGCCCCGGCGCCCGCGCCGGTTCCCGCCCCCCGCCCGGCAACGCCCGCGGCGGCCGGGACACCCACAACGCTCTCGAAGATGCGCCAGGCCATCGCCCGCCGCATGTCCCAGTCGAAGGCCACCGCGCCCCACTACTACCTCACCCTCGATATCGACATGACAGCCGCCCTGGAGTTCCGTTCGCAGATCAATGCGAATGCCACCGAAGAGCAGCGCGTCAGCATCAACGACCTCATCGTCAAAGCCTGCGCCATCGCCCTCGAACGCCACCCGAAGTTCAACGCCGAGTTCCACGAAACAGGCCTCGAGATGCACGAGCGCATCAACGTCTGCATCGGCGTGGCCATGGACGACGGACTGATAGCGCCCGCCATCCTCGATTGCCAGGCGAAAAGCCTGGGCCGCATCGCCGTCGAAGCCAAAGACCTCATCGCCAGGGCGAAGTCAGGTCACCTCAAGGCCGACGAATATAGCGATGGCACCTTCACGATCACCAATCTCGGCGCCTATGGCGTTGAGACC
>JADJZF010000012.1 GCA_016719395.1 Candidatus Amarobacter glycogenicus
GATGGCAGCGACCATGATCGCCATGAACGCCGCGAAGATCAGTCCGCTTTGGCGTTTCCGGCTCTTTCCGTAAAGGGCTAGAGTCATATGGGTCTCCGTCCTGTGTGGGGCCTGCATTCCCGATGCGGGCCATTGCGAAGATTCGAGCTCCAGTTCCTCCCCGAGCTCTCTTCCCCAGTGGTCATGTGTTCCGCTACTTCCCTAACCCTCCGCTACTCCGAGTGCTCCATCTCCCGGTATCCGACAGGTGGTTCCAGAGTTTCTTACAAACCGGCCGGGCATTCCGGTTTGCTAACGCGCTGGCCACGGAGCATCCACTTTCGACGCCCTTTGGGGGACGTACAGTGAACATCAAGGGAAGGATAGGGGAAAACCCTACTTCCCGTCCGTAGAAACTCTGTATGAGCACCAGAAGTTAACGGTGGACATGCAGTGGATCGACGGTGACGGAGGATAGTGCTTTACATAGAGCGATAGCAAGGCGTTAAGGGCGAGAAAATGTGGCCGATCGCACATTTACCGGGCGGGGCGACGGGGGTGGCGGTGGTCGGAGGCGCGTCCGGGAGGGCGCGCTCGTGCCGGGCGGGCACGGGTGGTTGGCGGAAGCGTGTGCGGTGGTGGTGGTCGGACGCCGTGGTGGTTTGGTGAGCGCGCCTGCCGGACGGTGGTGGTGGGGGGGCGGGGGGGCGCGCCTGCCGGACGCGCCGGGGGGGGGGTCGGTGGTGGTGGTGGTGGATGATGCCGTGCGCCGTGGTGGCTTGTGGCGTGGGCGCGCCCTGCCGGACGCGCCTCGGATGGTGGTGGTGGTGGTGGTCGGACGCCGTGGTGGTGTGGGCGTGGGCGCGCCCTGCCGGACGCGCCTCGGATGGTGGTGGTGGTGGATGGCCGGGCGCCGTGGTGGTGTGGGCATGGGCGCGCCCTGCCGGACGCGCCTCGGATGGTGGCGGGTGGTGGTGGCCGGGCGCCGTGGTGGTGTGGACGCGCGGGGGGGGGGGTGTGGGCGCCGTGGTGGTGGGCGGCGCGCCTGCCGGACGCGCCTCGGATGGTGGCGGTGGTGGATGATGCCGTGCGCCGTGGTGGTGTGAGCGTGAGCGCGCCCTGCCGGACGCGCCTCGGATGGTGGTGGTGGTGGATGATGCCGTGCGCCGTGGTGGTGTGAGCGTGAGCGGCCCGCGGGGGCCCGGGGGGGGGGGGGGGGGGGGGGGGGGGGGGGGGGGTGTGTGGTGGTGGTGGGGGGTGGTGGGTGGTGGGCCCCGTGGTGGTGGGGCTGGCGCGCCCTGCCGGACGCGCCTCGGATGGTGGTGGGTGGTGAGGAGGGTATACTTGCGGGCATGCCGCCTGCCGCCGCGATGTCCGCCCAGATCATGTGCCAGTTCGGTGCGGCGCCGGGTGTGCTTGTGGTGGTGCCGAAGGGCGCGCCGGTGAACCTGGAGAACAAGTTCGCGGCCACGATCATGGATTTCGTGCCGATGACGAACATCATGCCGTTCGGGATCTGCAATTCGCCGATGAACCCGGCGGCGGTGGCGGCCAAGGCGGTCGGGGCGACGGCGCCGTGCATCCCCATCACCACGCCGTGGACCCCGGGGGCGGCGAAGACGATGATCAATAACTTCCCGGCGCTGACGGCCACCAGCAAGTGCAGCTGCACCTGGGCGCCGATGGGGATCTCGATCGTGAACCCGGGCACCACGAAAGAAATGGCGAACTAACCCCACCGATCCGCCCCAAGGGGGGCCGGAGCGGCTTAGCGGTCCTCGTTGTCCGCGCGCAGGCCGTCGACCAGGGGTTGGCGCGCGGCTTCGAGGAGCTTGCGGGCGGAGACATCGCGGATGATGGTGAGCATGCGGACGGGGACGCCGCGGTCATCGAGCACGAACGCGGTCTGTGATTCGGCCCAGAAGCTGGAGCCATCCTTGCGGCGGAGCAGGTGTTCGAAGATCTCGACCGTGCCGCTGCGGGTGTACGGGGCGCCGGTCGCGCGGCTTTCGGAAACGTAGCGCTGGAGAAGCTGGATGGCGCCGGGCAACGCATCGGCGGCGACCAGTGCGCTGCCGCTCAGGCCGCCTGCAACATCGCCGGCCGAGTAGCCGAACATGAGTTCGGCCTGGCGGTTGAGGTAGAGCACCTGGAGCGAATCGAGGTTGACCTCGACCAGGGCATCCGGCAGGAAGTAGCGGAAGTCGTTGTATTCCCGGCGCAAGGCTTCGAACTCCGGGTGGTACCCACGCGACGGATGCGACATATACGGGAGTAATCGGCAGGCGGTGGCTGGCCGCACAGCCAGTCGCCCCCGGGCGGGCAACGGTCAGCGGCCGGGGCGACCCCGGGCGAGGCGGGCAGGCCCTGTGCCCCGGGCGGCGCGGAGGCAGAGGGCGAGCGAGGCGACACAGTCATCGTGGCGGCCGGGAGGAGCGCCCCAGGATAGATGGCCGCCGGGCTCGGGGTCCGCGCGGCAGGCCCGAAGTTCGTCCCAGAGGGTCTGCAGGCCGGGTGTCAACGGCGGGGCGATGCGGAGCGCACCGGTCGATGCCGCGGCGATGAGGTCGAACCCGAGGGCGGATTTCTCCGGGCGGCTGAAGATGAGCGATTCGACACGCGGGCCGAGCGCTCGCCGCAGGCCGGCGGCGAGCGGTGCGCCCATGCCGGTGGCATCGCAGACGAGCCGCTCGAGCCGCCACTGGCGGGCAAGTGCCTGGACTTCGGCGGCGAGGAGTTCGAACGGCTCGCCACGCCACACCGTCACGGCGACGACTTCGGCCCCCTCATCGCCGATGCGGGCGATGGTCAGGACGGTGGCGTCACCGCCGGGGCCCTCGCCGGCGAAATCCAGCCCGCCGGTGTAGCGCTCACCAGGGACGGGCGCAGCGAGCGGGCCGAAGGCGCCTTCGAGCGACCAGACCTGGGCCAGGCTGAAGAGCCGCCGTTCGGCCTGGGCCGCGACCAGTTCGTACTGGCTGAGGAAGACGGGATGGTCCGCGCCGAGGCGGTCGCGTTCCTGGCGCACATAGCGGCCATAGGCGGGGAGGTGCCCGGCCACGTCTCGCCAGCTCGCCTGGTTGTGCCACGGGTGGAATGCGGCGCGGGGGTCCGTCGCGGCGTCATCGTGGCGGCGGTTGGCGGCGACGGCCTTTTCGAGCAGCGAATCGCCCTGCCAGGGTGTCCCGAAGAGGACGGTGGCAGCACCGGTCGATGCGGTCATCGGGCGGAACTGGCGGTTGAACCAGTCCTCGTCGAGGTCCTGCGCTTCGTCTCCTATTAAGAGGATGGAGGCGGTGTGGCCGGCGACGTTGGCGGTGGGCGAGCCGCTGAGGAAGACGGCCGAGGCCGAGCCGCAGCGCAGCGTGTGCCCTTCGATGGCGAAGGCGAGGCCGAAACGCTTCGCACCAGCGCGGAGGTGGGCGGCGGTGCGCTCGAAGCTGATGCTCGCCTGGGGATAGAGGGTAGGGGCGCAGACGACGATGCTGCCGCCCTCGGCCTGGCGCGAAACCAGGAGGTTGGAGACGAGCGCGGCCGAGACTTCGTTCTTGCCGGCTTGCCTGGGGAGCATCACGGTGAAGGTTTCGCCCGGGGAATCGCGGATGTTCCAGAGCAACGAGAAGAGGATGCGGGCCTGGTAGCCGCGGAGCGTGCCGGTGTGCTGCATCGCCCCAGCGTCGGGATGATCCCGGGCGAACGGCGATGCCTCGATGTCAGCCGCGGCGCCAGGCGAGGGACTACGCGCGGGTAAGCGGTCCCCCCGGGACGGGAAGGACGATGAAGAACGAAGCGCCGGCGTCCGGTTCCGTCGCCACGGCGATGGAACCACCGTGGCTGCGGACGGCGCCGAGGACTGACGCCAGCCCGAGGCCGTGTCCCGAAGGCTTCGTCGTGAAGAACGGGTCGAAGATCCTGGCGATGGTCTCGTTGTCCATCCCGGGGCCATCGTCGCTCACCTCGAGGACGATGTAGGAAGCCGCGGGCCGTGGCTCGAGGAGGAGGTCATCCGGGAGGTCGTTCGGGTCGAAGACGGTGAAGGCACGGACCTGGATGGAAGAGCCATGCTCGCGGGTGGCATCGAGGGCATTGACGAGGAGGTTGAGGACGAGCTGGCGCAGCTGGGTGGCGTCGGCCACGAGCGCGGGCAGCGGGAGCGGGATGGAGGTCTGGATCGGGGTGTGGTGGCCGGGGATCTTGCCGGCAAAGCGCGCCATCTCGAGGACGAGGTCCGCGAAATCCACCGGGCCGGTGACGCTGTCCTGGCGGCCGGAGAAAGCGAGGAGCTTGCCAACAAGCTCGGCCGCCCGCCCCGCGGCATCGCGAGCGTCGCCGAGTTCTGCCGCAACGTCGGGGTCGCTCACAGCCAGCTGGGCGAGTTCAATATTGCCGACGATCGCGGCGAGCAAGTTGTTGAAGTCGTGGGCGATGCCCCCCGCGAGCAAGCCCATGGACTCCAGGCGGAGGGACCGCATGCGCACCTCTTCGAGGCGCTTCTGCTCGGTGATGTCCCGGACGGTGATGGCCGCCCCCAGGACCTCGCCGGCCGGGCCGCGAACGGCCGAGTAGGAGAACTCCCACCATGCGATGCCGTCACGCGCCGCTATCGCGCGTGGCGGAACGCCTGCTTCGCCGGCGAGCGTGCGGGCGACATCGGCCATCACCGGGCGATCCGGATAGAAGGCGGGAACATTCTGGATGGACTCGCCTTCGACGAGTTCGTAGGCGCCCAGGCGCCTGACGAGCCTCAACGCAGCGGCGTTCGCCCGGATCAACGTGAGATCCGGGGCCACGACCGCAAGCCCGTCGCTGGAGCTGCGGAAGACCGCATCGAGCTCGGCGTGGGACTCGGCGAGGCTGGCCTCTGAGCGTTTCAGTTCGGTGATGTCGTTGTAGACGCCCAGCATCCGCAGCGGCGCGCCATCGGCGGCCCGTGCCGTCACCTTCCCGCGCGAGAGCAGCCAGTGCAGCTCGCCCGAGGGCGAGACCACACGCCAGACCGCCTGGTAGAAAGGTGTCTCCCCGGCGAGGTGGGCACGGAACGCGCGCGACATGGCCCGCGCGTCGTCCGGGTGGACCAGCTTCAACATGTCCCTGGTGTTCGCGAGGGAGGCTGTGCTGTAGCCGTACTGTTCCCAGAAACCGTCCTGGTAGACGGTTACGTCAGTCGTAAGGTCAGTCTCCCAGAGGCACACGCCGCCGCATTCGAGCATCTCCCGCAGCACCGGGTTGTTCGTCAGCGCTCTCTCGGGGAGAGTCTCGGCCATCGGATTCCTTCCCTGGCAGGTGCGTGGGAGTTATACGCCCCGGGGTGCCGGGAGTGTACAGATCTTTCTCTCGTCTGCAGATCAGGAAGAACCCCGACCTGTGGCGACTCGGCAACGGATCCGCGCGCATCCGGTTGAGCCCTTGGAGCCGCCCGGCACAGCCGCTACGCTCGTCCGATGATTGGCAAAGAGGACCTGATTAAGTACGCCACGAACGTCCATGCGCGCACCTACGAAGCGGTCGAGCGGCTGCGCGATGAAGATGTGGACTGGCGCCCCGCCCCGGGCGAGTTCAGCGTGGGCGAGCTTGTGACGCACATCGCGAACACACGCTTGATGAACCTCGGCGGCATCCAGACGGGCGAGATTCACTACCGGGGACACGTCGTGAGGCCGGGGACCGATGCGCTCGCGCTTCGGCGGCTCATCCTGCGGACGGGGAAGAAGGTCATCGCCGGGCTGGTGGATGCGGACCTGGAGAAGTACATCCCGCAGACGATCGGGGAGCCGTTCCCGGCCTGGCGCCGGGTGATGGGCGGCCTCATCGAGCACGAGACGCACCATCGAAGCCAGCTTTGCGAATACCTGCGCCAGCTGGGCCTGGAACCGCCACCGCTCTTCGGGCTGCACGCGGAACAGCTTCCCCGCTGATCCACGCGGTCCGCGGCCGACTGGCACCGAGGAGTGGCCGACCCTACTATCGCAACTCATGCCTCACCAGATGCGAGACGCCCTTTCGCACATCGAAGTGACCGTGAGCGGCGTTGTCCCCGGCGCCGAAATGCTCTCCCCGGAGGAGTGGGCGGCGGTCTTCAAGCGGCGGCGCCTCCTAGTGGACTTTTCCGGCGTGACGAAGTGGGAGATACCGCCGGAAAGGCTCGTCCCTCACCACCGCGAAATCGTCAGCCGGAAGGTGCGGCTCGCTGCCTACGCCCCGGAGGACTGGCAGTTCGGCGTGGTCCGGCAGGCATGGCTCACGGCCGGGGTCCCGGAGGACGAGATTGCCTGCGTCTTCCGCGACCGCGATGAGGCACTTGCGTGGCTCCTCCGGCGCAGAGCGTCAGCGTGAGACGGACGGCAGGGAATCTGCGGCGCTGGTGGGCGTAGAATCGCGCAGCATGACCTGGTTCGATAGTGCACGATTCGGCATGTTCATCCACTGGGGGCACTCCTCGCAGCAGGGCGTCGAGCTCTCGTGGCCGATGGTCGGTGGGAACGCGACCCTCCCCGAATCCGACATGACTGTCGCCGCCTACCAGTCTTCGGCGGCGACCTTCAACCCCGGACACTGGGACCCTGCCGCCCTCGCGCGAACGGCGAAGGCACTTGGCATGCAGTACGCTGTCTTCACGACCAAGCACCACGACGGATACGCGATGTTCCACACGAAGACCTCGGACTTCGGCGTCGAACACTCGCCCTTTGGCCGCGACATCGTGAGGGAGTTCGTCGACGCGTTCCGGGCCGAGGGCCTCCGTATCGGCCTCTACTTCTCATTGATCGACTGGCGCCATGCCGACTACCCGGCGTTCATCGACGAGGACAAGCCTTACCGTTTCGGCCGGTCCCGGCCGCCTACCCCGGAGCAGTGGGAACGGTTCCTTGCGGACATGTTCGAGCAGGTGCGGGAACTCCTGACGAACTACGGCAAGATCGATGTCATCTGGTTCGATGGCGGCTGGGAACGAGCTCCCGAGCAGTGGAGGGCGGCCGAGCTGGAGGCACTCATCCGCGGGCTCCAGCCGGAGATATTGATCAACGACCGACTGCCGACGGTGGGCGACTTCGAGACGCCGGAACAGTTCGTCCCCGCCCAGGCCCCGACGCGCACGTGGGAAACCTGCATGACCTTGAACGAAAGCTGGGGCTACAACCCGTCGGACACGGCATGGAAGTCTCCGCGCCAGGTAGTGCACACGCTGTGCGAAGTCGCGGGACGGGGCGGCAACCTTCTCCTGAACGTAAGCCCCATGGGAGATGGCAGCATCATGCCCGAACAACGCGCCATCCTCGGGGCGATGCAGCGCTGGCTCAGCGGCAACGGTGAGAGCATCGCCGGCACCGAGCCAGGCCTGGAGCCGTGGCAGTTTTACGGCCCGAGCACGAAGCGAGGGAACACCACCTACCTCCACCTGCTGATGCGGCCCTACGAATCCGTCACCGTTCGCGGGGTGCCAATCAAGCGGGTGAAGCGCGTGACGGTGCTCGCCAGCGGCCAGGAACTCACGTTCACCACGCGCTGCTCCATCGTCGATTCGTGGTTCAACAGAGACCCCAAGGGCGAGGTGACTATCGCCCTGCCGGAAGATGCCATTGACTCGCTGGCGACCGTGCTGGCGCTAGAGATGAGCTAGGCTGAACAACCGAGCGCGTCGCGTCCAAACCGGGACTACGCGCCCGCTATCGCTGGCAAAAGTGCACGCGGCAGCACCAGGTGCTTTTCACCAAGCTCGCCGTGGTCCTCGAAGGTCCAGAGCGCACTGAGGACACCCTGCGCGAAGGCCCAGCGCTTCAGCCGCTCCCGGTCGACCCCCAGGATCTCGGAGAGCTGGGCGATGCGCCGCAGCGTCAACTGGAGCACGTCCTCTCCAGCGTCGAGCCTGTTTCGGAGCAGCGCCCCCACCTCGTAAGCGGGTTCGCCGGCGAGGCCCTTCGGGTCGATCGCCAGCCACGGCTCGCGTTCTGCCCGGAGGATATTCCAGTGGTGCAGGTCGCCGTGGAGGAGCATCGGTTCGTCCTGGCCCGCGCCGAGTTCGAAGTAGATGCGCTCGGCGGGGTCGAAGAGCTCGGGCGGAAAACGGCCGCTGCCGCCGTCGTTCGCGGCGCGGACGCGCGCAAAGGCCTGCCCCCAGCGCTCGATCGTTGGGAAGGAGTGTCCTGCCGGGAGCGGACGGAAGAGCTTCGTGAACGACTGGCCGGCGATCTCAGTCGCCAGGACGTCGTCGTCGAGTTCGGCGAGGGTTGTTCCAGGTTCCAGTCGCTCGAGCAAGAGTGCCGTTGCCGCCGGGTCCGAGGCGAGGAGCTTCGCCGCTCCGCGCCCAGCATAGATTCCCATCGCACCGATCTCGCTGGCGAACTCCTTGTCGGGAGGCGCCAGCTTGAGCACGGCTTTGCCGCCGTTCGCGAGCGTGACCGGCGCGACCCAGGCGTAGCCCACATACGGGAACGTCGCCCCGATACCGGCGAGGTCCCACTCGCTGCGAATTCGGTTGAGGAGTGCGGGAAATCCGGCTATCCAATCCCGCCCCGAGTCTCCGTAAACGCTGGTTAAGCGCTCGCTGAGGATTGGAGAAATCTCATGTTGTTCCAATTTGGGCTAAACCCCCCGGGCGCATCCTCCGCAGTGTGCACCGCATCACAGTTTCCGACTTTCGGGGGAGCCAGCGTCACCCGGTGGTCGGGAGTGGCGATGTAAGGGTGTACCTACTATCTGGTCAACACAGAGAGCACCCCGGGCGGACCACCCGGGCAACCAGGAGACACCTGAAATGGAAGCTACGATCCACGAAATCACTCCCCGCGCCGAGCACGCGCACCACTGGCTGATTGAAGAAGCCGCGGGCCCGGTCTCGATGGGCCGCTGCAAGCGCTGCGGCGCGACGAAGGCGTTCAAGAACTGGCTGGAAGACACGGACTTCATCACGAACGAAGAACACCGGACCGCTGCCTGACGGCTGGCCGGTTCGGCCACCGAATTCGGCTCTTCCGGCCACCCGGTAGTGCCCGTTTGGACCACTACGGTCGTCATCACATTGCCGAATACTGCCGTGCGACCACAACAAGGAGTTTTCACATGCATGCCAGGACGCCCGAACAGCCTTCTACCCGGGCAACCGGGGAACAGCACATGCATCACTGGATGATCGAGGAGGCGAACGGCCCCCAGAGCCCCGCTGTCTGCAAGACGTGCGGCGAGTACCGGCTGTTCAAGAACTCCCTGGCCGACGGCGACTTCCTGACGAACGAGGAGCGCCGCTCCGCCGCCTGACCCGCTTTCCAGCCAGGCCCCATCGCCCGAGGCACGGAGTCCGCTCCGTGCCTCGCTGCATCCCGGCAATCGGAGGGAGCGTGCGTCGTTTGCCGCTACAGCGCCGTTAGCGCCCAACCAGCCCAGGCCGCTACCAGCACCAGCAGCAGTCCGGGCCAGACCTGGAAGGCGTACCCCCGGCCACCGGCCGTCCAGGCGAGGACCGCCTTCGTGAGGGAGTTGGTGGTGAACGCGGCGAGGATCGGGATGACCGCGTCCTTCGCTTCGAGGTTGCCGGACGCGACCAGCGAGGCCACTGAAATTGCCGCCGAATGCGTATCGGCGAACCCCGCGGCTGCCGCCGAAATCGTGGCCCCGGCCGTCCCGAAGACATCGTTCAGGAACGCTGAGGCGAAGAGGATCGCGCCCACGGCGAGAGCGAAGAGCACGGCGGTCCTGGGTTCGAAGGCCCGGCCCCTGGCGATGGCGTTCTCGCCGTCGTGGCGGAGGGCGCGAAGCCCGAAGACGAGGCCATAGCCAGCTGCCGCGACCCCCGCCACGGCCATGGAGGGGCCGATTTCGCGGAGGGCGTGGCGGTCCGTCGCGCCGACGACCAGGACCAACTGGACGACCGTCGCCAGTGTGGAGAGCACCGCTCCAGCGACCGCCGGACGCCTGATTGACGGGTCTTTGCGAGCGCGTGCACCCATCGCCCCGATCGTGGCCGAGCTCGAAATGAAGCCCGAGGCGAACCCGGAAACGGGCAGCCCCAGGCGGGCGCCGAGCAGCCGCACCGCGATATAGCCCACCGCCCCGACGGCCATCACGAGGACCACCAGCCTCCAGATCGTGAACGGGTTGAAGGCGTCATACGGCCCGATAGCTTCATCCGGGACGAGAGGCAGGATCACGAGCGCTGCCGCGCCGAGCAGCAGCCCGTCGTACAACTCCTGCTCGCTCAACACACTCGCGACGAACCGCTGGAGGTATTCGCGCGCCGCGAGCAAGATGGCGACGACGACTCCGAAACCGGCCGCGAGCGACGGCTCTTCCTGGGCGAGCGCCCCGAGCAGAAACGCGACCCCCAGCGCCACCTCCGTGGTCACCCCCGGGTCTGAGCGGTCGCCGAGGGCGTAGGCAACGACCGCGATAGCGGCGACGAAGCCGAGGCCCACGGCAAGGACAGCGACACCCCCGATGGCCATGGAGATCCCGCCAAACAGCGCAACAAGGGCAAAAGTCCGGATCCCTGCGGGAGCACGCGACGGACCGCTACCCTTGCGCCGTTCGCGTTCGAGGCCAAGCAGGAGCCCGATGCCGAGTGCGACGGCAAGCCGCCAGCCCTCGGTATCGGCCGCGAAAGCCCCGAGGTCCACGGTTAGAACCAGCCGCGGCGGTGGAAGAACCAGGCCATGCTGCCCGCGGCGCCGAAGATGCCAGTCATCATGAGGGCGAAGCCCCAGTTGCTGTGGAGGCCTGGGACGTTATCGAAGTTCGTCCCAAAGACGCCGGTGATGAGCGTCCCCGGCAGCGCCAGGGCGGAGACCACGGCGATCACCTTCATGACCTCGCTCAGGCGGTTGTTGAGCGAGCTGAGGTACATGCTGAGGGCGACCTCGGTGTCCTCGCGCAACTCCTCCAACGCAAGGTCCACCCGCAGGAGGTGGTCGTAGACATCGCGGAAGTAGGGGATTTCGGTGCGATCGACGACGGAGGCTTCGCCGCGCCCCAGGCGAAGGAGGAACTGTAGCTCCGGCGTGAGCAAGCGGCGGAGGTTCCCTGCCAGCGCTCTCCGGGCAAGCACCCGCCGGTGGTTTTCGCGGACGTCGCTCCCGGTGAAGATGCGATCCTCGATGTCGTCCAGTTCGGCCGCCATGGCAGTAACGCGCGGGATCATCGCATCGACCGTCCGATCGGCTACCTCGTAGAACAGCCCCGAGACCCCCGGCCGCACCGAGATCCCCTGCTTGATGGCGCTGTAGAGCGCCTCTATCGCGGGCGGGGTTTCGGGCCGGTCGTGGTAGGTGATGAGGAAATCGCTACCGACGAAGACATCGAGCTCCTCAACCAGCGGGCCGTCCGAGCCATCACCCATATCGGCGAGTACGGCGAAGAGATAGCCGTCGAAGTCTTCCAGCTTGGGCGTGTGTACGTACGGCGAGAGGCAGTCGTCGATGGCCAGGTGGTGCAGGGCGAAGCGCCGGGCGAGGTCGCGGAGGGCCTGTTCGTCCGCGCGGTGCAGGTCGAACCAGAGCGGCGTGCCCGCGTGTTCGCCTTCGTTCCAACGCCCTTGGGCGAATGACCAGACTCGCATGAGGGGATGGTAGAGCCTCGCTCCCGCGGAAGGCGAACGACCGAGCCGGGAGCGGTGCCGCCGGCTCTACTTCAGCAGGCTGTCCAGCAGCTTCTTCCACGCGGCGTAGTCCTCTGGCGTGGGCGTCACCTGGCCGTTGATGACGAACGAGGGCGTTCCCGGAAGGCCGAGTTCGTTCGCCTTCTTGAGGTCGGCCTGGACGGCATTCAGGGCCGTATCACCGACAACGCAGGTCTCGAAGCTTGCAGGATCAAGGCCCGCGTCGGCGGCGATCTTCTTGAGATTCGCCAGCGCGAAGGCCTCCGTGAGGCTCGGCCCAGTCCTCTCGGCTGCCTCGGCCTGGGCGATGAAGAGCGCCCGGTGGAAGGGCCAGAACTTGTTCTGTGCCGAGGCGCACTCCGCCGCGATGGCGGCCCCCGCGGTGAGCTGCCGGAGGGGGAAATACCGGTACTCGAACGCCACCTTCCCCGAAGTCACATACTCCTGGAGGATCCGCGGCTCGATGTTCGCCGTGAAATCGAGGCAGTGCGGACAGCCGAAGTCCTCATAGGCTTCGATGACGACCTTCGCATCGGCGGCGCCCAGGCGGCGCCCGTTCGCCATGGACTCGGGCACCGCGGTCTCGTTGATCTTCTTTCCGAGGGCGCTCTGGGCAGCCACATTGCCCTTCACGGAGGTGGCCGTCGCGGTCGCTTTCGAAGGGGACCCATCCGCCGTATCGCCGTCGTCATCGTCGCCGCAGGCGGCAAGGCCGAGCACGGCTGTACCGAAGACCAGGGACGTCGCGACGAATCGCAGGAGGGGAGCTTGAAGGGACAAGGGCGGCCTACTCATTGAGGAATGCGTTCACGTGCTCCATGAACACGTCGAACTGGTCGTGGTGGACCCAGTGGCCCGCGTTGGCGACTTCTACCGAGCGGTAATCGTGGAACGAACTGAGATCGAGCACGCCCGAACGGTTCCCCCAGCTCTCCTTGCCCCAGAGGATCAGCATCGGGCAACGGATCTGGTTCCAGAGGTCGCGAGCATCCTCCATGTTGAACTCGTAGGGCGAGCCGGCCCGCGTGTAGTTGTCGAACTTCCAGGTGTAGCCCTCGTCCGTCCGGCGGACGCCGTGTTCAGTCAGGTGGCGGGCGAGTTCGGGCGTCAGGTGGCGGTTCGCCGAGACCATGCGTTCCGTAGCCTCCTCCAGCGAGGAGTAGACATGCAGGCTGCGGCCTTCCAGGCGGTGCATGCTTTCGACCCAATCGCGCATGCGCATGTGGGCGGGCCGGCGTTCGCGGCCCCAACCCAGGCCGCCAAGGCCCTCGATGGTGATCACCCGGCTCACCTTCTCCGGGAAGGTGCCCGCGTATTGCAGGGTCACGCCGCCACCCAGCGAGTGGCCGACCACGGTGTAGGGGCCGCGGCCGATGGCCTCGCCGAGAGCGTGGAGGTCGAGTGCGTAATCGATGATCGAGTAGTTCCCGCCGAGCGCCCAGGCGGAATCGCCGTGGCCCCGCAGGTCCGGGGCATAGACGCAGTAGCGGTCGACTAGCGCCTCGGCGACGCGATCCCACGAGCGGGCATGGTCGCGCGTCCCATGGACGAGGATCAGCGGCGGTTTGGACTCGTCGCCCCAGACTGCGTAGTGCATCTCCAGGCGCTGGGAGGAATAGAAGCGGGAGTGCGGATGCATGGAGGCACAGGGTACAGGAGGTTGGATGCAGAGGGGAGGAAGGTGCGCGGGCACGGATGGCATGCTGGCCCCTATGCGGGAGTTCCCTCATAGGCGAGCATTCGCACTGAGGGCGAAACTCAGTGAATGGCGATGGAACCGCGATCGCATGGACCTTTCTGACCAGCTCTCGGCCGAACACCGCGACCTCCTCCTCGATCTCTCGCTGCAGATCAGCGAACGGCGCGGCGTCGATGAACTCTTCATGCCTTTCGCGCGCCACATCAGCGCGAGCATCACGTTCGACTACGCGACCCTGCTCGTCGCGACGGCCGACCCCGAGTTCCTCCTCTCCGTCGGAAGCGTCCCCTCACTCTGGCGCGAGACCACGGCGGGATCGCTCATCCGCAGCGAGGCCGTCGGCATCGAAGGGATGAAGGCTTTCCGGGAGGGTTCCGAATACATCCCTGCGCGGCTCGAATTCGAAGGCCCGAAGCAGATGGCCGAGTATGGGTTCGAGCGCGCGTGGACGGCTCCCCTGCTCGACGGAGACTCGGTCTACGGGTTGCTCACCGTCGCGAAGTTTGCAAAGGGCCCGTTCCCGCCCGAGCATCTCGCGTTCCTCCGGGCGGCGGCACGCCTGCTGGCGCAGGCAGTACGCCAGGGCATCGAGCTCGAACGGGCGCACCTCAATGCCGCCCGCTCGAGAGCCGCCAGCACACTGCTCTCGGCTCTCCAGGCGAACGAGCCGCTCGATTCCATCTTCGAACGGCTCCCGGCGATCCTCCAGGGCTGCCTCCTCGTCGACTACATTGGCCTGATCGCGGACAACGAGGGCGACTTCAGAATCCAGGCCGAAGTGCCGGCGAATATCCACGTAGGCGTCACCGCATCAGCGGAATCGGACGCCTGGGTCCGCGACCTCGCGACCGGCGAGGACTTCATCCAGATCCGGCCCGATGAAAGCCGGGGGGCAACGCTCAGCCAGCATGGATACCACCGGGCAGCGCTCTCGTTCCTGCGTGATGGCCCGTTGCTCTTTGGCATGCTCGTCTTCGCTCGCCGAAACGGCCGCAAGTTCGATGACGACGAACAGGCGTTCATCGCGGTCCTGCGGTCCATCCTCTCCCAGTCGATCACGAGTCAACGCGGCCGGGAACGCACCGAAGTCGCGGCTGCGCGCGCGCGGACGCTGAACGAAGTCGCCGTCCTCCTCAACGCCGGCGAACGCATCGAGGGGATCTTCCAGAGGTTGCTGAACCTGCTGGAACGCGCACTCCGCGTCGACTATGCCGCACTGCTGGAACGAGCGGATGAGCCGGAGACGCTGCGGGTTGTGGGGTCGTGGCCGGAATTCGCGAGCCTGACCGGCTCGACGGTCACGTTCCGCGATGCCGGCGGGCCGGACCAGCTGGCAGCAGAGAGCCCGGTCGTGCAGTTCAGGCCCGGGTCTCTTCCAGAGTCGACGCCGTTCATCGGCCTGGTGCGGGAGGCCGGGATCGGGCGCCTGGTTTCGACAGTCCTCCAGCAAGACGGAGAAGTGCAGGGGCTCATCGCTTTCGGGCGCAAGGCCGAGGCGCGGTTCAGCGACGACGAAGAGAGCTTCCTGCGGACGCTGAGCCTGATGCTCGCGCAGGCAATCGCGAACCGGAGACGGCTCATGCGGAGCGAGGCCGAAGCCGAGGAACAGGCGATAGTCGCCGAAGCGGCCGCAGCCGTGGCCCGGATGACCGACGCGAACGGGATCTCCCGGAGCCTCCGCGACGCGCTCGAAGGCTTCATCCCCGCTCCATTCGTGAGTTTCGGGTATATCGAGGGCGACAGTGTCGTCTTCGCCGACGCTGCCGACTCCGTGGTTACCCTGCCCATCACGCCGGTCTTCCGCTCTGCCATTGAGACCGGGCAGCGGGCCGTCGGGAGCGACCATCGGCCGGCGGTCCCCGAGGCGCGCCGCGAAGCCGAACGATATGGTCTCCGGGCCTTCGTCGTCACGCTGGCGAAGTCCGGGGGTATGCCGGTGGGCCTCCTCCTGGTCGGCTCGCGCGACGAGCAGTTCGTTGCCGGGGAGCGGGAGTTACGACTGTGGCGCCAGATTGCCGGCATTGTGGGGCCGGCAATGGCGAACGCCCGCGCCGCGGCACGGGAACGGCAGGAATCCGAGGACCAGGCGATCATCGCGGCTGCAGCCGCCGCTGTCGCGCGCGAAGGGAGCCCGTCCGCGATCGCCGTCAGCCTGGGAGAAGCGGTCGCCCGCTTCGTCCCCGAACCATTCGTCCGCTTCGGGCATTACGAAGATGGCAAGGTCGTCTTTCGGGAGAACGACGGCTCGCGCGACCGGCAGGCAGTGGGGCCGCACTACCGTGCCGCGCTTGAGTCTGGACAGTCGGTCGTCCCCGGGCTCGAGGCGCGCGAGGCGGCCGGAGAAGCGGGAGGACGCGTCTCGTTCGCCCGCCGCGCCCGCCTCCAGAGTCATGTCCTTTCGCGGGCAGACTCGGCGAGCACCGTCGTCGGCTTCCTGCTCATCGGTTCGCGCAACCCCGTTTGGTCGCCCGGCGAGCGCGTCTTGCGGCTCTGCCGCCTCTTCGCCGACATCATCGGCCCGGCGATGGCCAACGCCCGGGCAGCAGAGCGCGAGCGCGAAGAAGCAGAAGACCAGGCGATCATCGCCATAGCGGCTGCGGCGGCCGCACGCGAGATCGAGCCTCTTCGAATGGTGCTCGCACTGCGCGAGGCCGTGGCCCGGTTCGTTCCGCGGCCGTTCGTCAACTTCGGATACCTCGAAGGCGACGCCTGTCTCTACCCATCGCGCACGGGACAGCAGGAACGCGTGCCGAACGGCCCGAGATTCTTGCGCGCGCTGGAGGATGGCCAGGCCGTCGTCCCCGCACAGGAACATCGCAGCGGGGAGTGGGCGCTGCGGCCGGACGGCCTTGGCATCGAAGCGCACGTTGTCACCCGCGCGACTTCCGGCGGTGCAGTGGTCGGCATGCTCATCGTCGGTTCACGGGATGCCACGTTTTCGCCGGCCGAGCGCGACCTGCGGTTGTGCCGGCTCATCGCCGATATCCTCGGACCTGCCATGGAGAACGCTCGGACGGCGTTCCGTGCCCGGCTTGATGCAGAAGAGCAGCGAATCCTGGCGGGAGCCGCCGCCGCCCTCGCCAGTGGAACGAGCGAACAAGCGATCATAGAGGCATTGCATGCGCCCATCCGGCGGTTCATTTCCGACGCCCTGGTGGACGCGTTCTTCCTGGCGGCTCCGGGCGCAGAAGAAGTCCATTCGCCCGAAGGCGTAGGGGGCCGGTTCGGGCCGCAACTGCGGAGGGCGATGGAAGAAGGCCAGGTGGCCATTGCGCGGCCATGGCCAGACCTTGGGCCGGCCGGCAGGGAGATGCTCGAAGCCGCCGGCGCGGAACGACTCGCCCTTACCTCGCTCAGCGCGGCGGGCGAAAGCCGCGGCATGCTGGCAGTCGCCACGCGCGGCGAGGTGATTGATGCTCGGGAACTGCGGCTGCTGCGACTCATCGCCGACATGGCCGGCCCCGCCTTCGCCAACGCCCGAGAAAGCCGGAGACGCCAGGAGGACGCAGACGAGCAGCGCGTGCTCGCGGAGGCCGCCGCGGCGCTCGCCACCGGGTCGACCGAAGGCGACCTCCTGAAACGGCTGGCGAAGCCGATCCGCAGGTTCGTCCCGCAGGCACTAGTCGGGTTCAGCTACATCGAAGGCGACGAGGTCGTGCTCTGGGACGGGCGCAACCGCCGCCCGATTCACCCGCTTACCCGGCATTCGATCGAACAGGGACAAACGGAGGGCGACCTCGATTCGCCCATCACGGAAGGGACGCTCCAAATCATCAAGTCCGTGGGCGTGGCCCGCTATACCGACACCGTGGCTACCTCCGGGGGTGTGCCTGTCGGTCTCCTCTTTGTTGGTACTCCGGTAGCGGATCACGTGTTCTCCGACCGCGACAAGCGCATGCTCCGGCTCATCGCCGACATCACCGGCCCGGCGATGTCCAACGCCCGCGAAAACCGGCGGCGGCGCGAAGAGGCGGACGACGACCGCATCCTCAGCGAGGTCGCGGCGGTAGCAGCGCGGGCGGCATCGAGCTTCGACATCACCGATGCGATCCCTGCCGCGATCGCCGCAGTCGTGCCCAGCGCGTTCGCGAACTACGGCCTGATCGAGGGCGACGCGTTCGTCTTCCCGGTGAAGAGCGACCGGGCGAAGCGCGCACTGGGCACGGACACCATCGCTCTGCCGATGACCGACGCCGGCCTCCAGGCACAGCGCGAGGGCCAGGGAGTGGGCCGCCCCGAGAACCTCCCCGATATGGACAGGACCGCCCACGGGAGCCTGCAGGAGTACGTCCTCACCACCTACCATGCGGCCGGAGTCCCGGCGGGCGCGCTGCTCATCAGCACCTGGGATCGGGATTACCACTTCGGCGAGCGCGCCCTGGCGCTCTTGAGGCGCATGGTCCAGTTCGTCGGGCCTGCCGTGGAAGCCGCCCGGGCCGAGGCCGAGCTGGTGCAGCAGGCGGCCGTCTACAGCCTCATCCTTGGCAGTCTCTCCGAGGGCGTCATCGTCTCGGACGGCGAGGGACGAGTCCTCTTCGCCAACGGACTGGGGCGAAAGATTCTCAAGACCGTCGACCCTGCTCAGCGCGCGACGACCTGGCGCGAAATCACCGGAAGCCTTCCGGAATCGGTGCAGGAAGGCTTCCGGGCCGTTTTCGAAGAGGGGACAGGTTCGCGCGGGCGCGCATCGATTCCGATCGACGGGAGGCCGGCGTGGTTGGACTACGAAGTGGTCCCCCTCAACGACCCGGTCATGAAGGTGCTCCTCGTCGTGACCGACGTCTCGGCCGATGTCGCCCGGGAGGCGGAGCAGGCCCGCCACCGCCAGGAGATCGAACAGGCTTCCCGGCTGGCGGCCCTCGGTGAACTTGTCGGCGGCGTTGCTCACGAACTCAACAACCCGCTTACCGCCATCCTCGGTTTCACCGAAGTCATGACCCTTTCGTCCCACGCTGCGCCGCTTTCAGAGGAACTCGCGATCGTCCAGAAGGAGGCCCTGCGGGCGCGGAACATCGTCCGCGACCTGCTTTTCGTGGTGAAGCCCGGCGACACCACGCGCACGGTCATCCCCGTCGCCGACCTTGTCGCCCACATCGAGCGCTTGCGGCGTGCCACCTGGACCCAACAGGGCATCCGCTGGGACATCACCATCGAGCAGCCGTGCATGGCGTGGGGCAACGAACAGCAGCTCACCCAGGTGCTCCTCAACCTGGTTACGAACGCCGAACAGGCGCTCACGGGCCGGCCTGAGCGGCACATCCGCATCCGCGCCGCCAGCCGCGACGGCCGTACGCAGATCAGCGTCTCCGACACAGGGTCGGGGATGGACGAGGCCACCCGGAGCCGCGTCTTCGAACCGTTCTTCACCACCAAGCAAGGGCAGGGGACGGGCCTCGGGCTTTCGCTCTCCCACTCCATCGTCCAGTCACACAACGGCGAGCTTCGCGTCGAATCTTCTCCCGGGGTTGGAACGACCTTCACGTTCACCCTGCCGGCCGCGGCGGATGAGCCCGCGCGCCCGCGCCTGGACTCCGCGCCCGCGGCGGCCGGGACGATCCGCGTCCTCGTCGTCGACGACGAGCCGAGCCTGCGGAAGGTCTGCCAGCGCCTCATCGCGAGCATGGGCCACGAATGTGCCACGGCGGATACCAGCGCGTCCGCGGTCGAACTGGCGGCTCACTCGGAATTCGACATGGTCCTCTGCGACTACCGCCTCGGAAGCGAGACGGCCGGGGATGTCGTCGCCGGCTTGGAACGCGTCGCGCCGCAGCTCATCTCGCGGATGGTCATCGCCACGGGAGCGACGACCGACGCGGGCGTCATCGAGCTGACGGAGAAGCACGGGCTGCGCCTGATGGCCAAGCCTTACGGCGTGAACGAGTTATCCGCGATCATCCGGGAAGTCGGCAGGGCCGCCCGGTAGGTGACCTCGTCGCGGCAGCCTCACTTCAACATTTGGTTGAGAACTTGAGTTTGAGCGGCTTCGCGGGGGCGGCCGGATCCATCACGTCGCCATCGAACGTCACGGACTTCCCATCGATTTTCAGCTTGACGCCCGCGGCTATGTAGCCTTTATCGCCTTTTGTCACCGCGATCGCAACGAGGTCCTCGATCCCGGAAGCGCTGAAGTCCGTCAGCGCGTCACCGCCCTTCAGTTTGCCGGCGAGGACCGTGAGCTTCGAGGCACCGTCGCTGATGAGGCACGTCTCCATGTCCATCGTGTATTGCTTACCATCGAACGCGAGGGTGCCGGTAGCGTTGCTGCTATCCGTGCGGCCGTCGTCTGTGTCGTTGGTCGAACCACCGCCGCCGTCGTCGTCGTCATCATCATCGCCACCGCCGCAGGCCACGATGCTAAGGAGCATCACCGGGAGTAGAAGTACTGCGAACCAGCGTTTCATGACGACTCTCCTGGCGCGTTATGCCCGCGCGCGAAATCGCGCGGATAGTAGCAGGTTGCAGGGGAAGCGATAGCGGGCCGCTTTGAAGACCGAACACCGGCCCTCAGGCCGGCATTTCCGGCTGGCAGGCGCGGCAGAAGCTCGTGATCCGCTGGTTCGCCGTGATCTCGCTGATCGTCGTGCCGCAGCGTGGGCACGGCTTGCCGCCCAGCCGGTGGACGCGCATGAAATCACGCCGTTCTTCGTAGTCGAGCACGCCGTCCTTCACCATCGCCCCGGCCACCAGCGGCGTCGCCCAGGCCATCACTGCCAGCGCCGCCCGGTACAGCGTGCGCAAGTCGTCCTCGCTCAGCCTGGTGCGAGGGATGTACGGGTTGATCCGGGCTTCCCACAGGATCTCGTCGCTGTAGGCGTTACCGATGCCCTGCACGAACTCGGCGTTGGTGAGCACACTCTTGATCTGGCCACGGTACTTCTTCGTGCGCGCCACCCACTCGTTTTCGGTCAGCGCCGGATCGAGGAGGTCCGGGCCGTTGGTCGCCCAGTTCGGGATCGAGGCCATCTGTGCGAGCGGGACGAGGTAGACCTTGCCCATCACGCGCTCGTCCGAGTAGCGGAACGAACGCCCCCCTTCGATGCCAAGGACGAGGCAGGTCTTCGCGCGCAACCTGGTCGCGGGGTCCACGTACTGGAAGCGCCCGGTGAGCATGGGGTTGATCGCGAGCACCCGCTCCGAAGCCAGCGGAAACAGGAGGAACTTCCCGTGGCGCTGCACCGGCCCGAAGGTATCGCCCGCCAGCGTCTCGCGGATCTCCTGGGCCGGTGTGCGGAACACGAACGGAATGCGGGCCTCGGCCGAAGCGATCGACTTACCCGCGATCTGCCCGGTGAAGTAGCTCCGGATGGCTTCGAGTTCGGGGATCTCGGGCATGGGACGCGCAGGGTACCACGGCCCCGGGGCCGAAGGGGTGGCCCCGTTACACTCTCCGCACTTCGACCCGTGAGCCGGTCGCGCCCGGTCAGCTGCAGAGCCCCGACGACGTGACCAGGAAGTTCGTGGAAAGCTGCCGCGTCGCTGTCCAGACCGTCGCACTCGCCGTCGAGCCGGTGGTGATGGGGGCAAACGGGATGACCGCAACGCCGACATTCCCGTTGAAGACGAAGTTGGCCGCCACATTCAGGTAGGTAGCGGTCCCGGAGAGCGTTTCACCGTTCGCGTTAAGCACGGTCACCGTCACCCGGAGGTTGCCGTTGGGGAAGACCCAGCATCGCTGGGTGAGGCCCGAGAATTGCAGCGGGACGGGCGTCGCGGTGGCGGTCGGGCTCGGGGTGGGTCGGGCTGAGGTCGGGCTGGACGTGGCTGTCGCCGTTGGGCTGGGAGCGTCGCCAGCAACAGGCCCCCCAGGGCGGCTGCCGCAAACAACGCGACCCGCCGGGCCGGTCCACCACTCGAACCCCCCGTCCCGCCGGCGGGAGGCAGGCTGCCTGGCGACTCCACCAGGCTGGTTCGGATGCGTTCGCGCAGGCCCTCCGGCGGCGCGGCGAGCGCCAGCCCGCTGAACATCGCCAGCGGCATAGGCAACCGCTTCTTCTTCTCGCCACATCGCGGGCAGTGCTTCAGGTGGCGTTCGATGGCCTTCCGCGCCTCTGGCGAGAATGCCTTGATGTTCGCCCGGGCCAGTTCCTCGCGCAGGCCCGGGCAGTTCTGGACGCCATCCCGGTAGATGAAGTAGTCGCCCGCCGACTCGCTGAATGCAGCCTTCGTGCGATTCACCATCACGTAGGCGTTGTTGCGGGTGACGCCAAGGACCTCTGCCATCTCGGCGGCGTCGAGTTCCTGGCGGACCGAGAGATCCAGCACCGTGTACTGGCGGGCATCGAGTCCCGCTGCCACGGCCCAGACCATCGCCGCCAATTCCGCTCGCTCGGCTGCCTCCTCGGGGGCGCCGGCGATGTCTGTATCCGGTACGAGTTCGGAGAGCGTGGCTTCTGGCTCATCCGTCTCGGCGTAATCGAGGCTCAGCACCTGGCGGGCGCCGCGAATGCGCGAGATGGAGAGGTTACGGGCGACCGTGAACAGCCAGGACTTGAAGACTCCTGGATTCGACAGCGTGGAAATCGATGCCATGGCCTTGATGAACACCTCCTGCGTCACGTCGGCCGCATCGGCCTCGTTGCGGAGGGTCCTGCGCACAAAGTCGTAGATCCGCTCGAAATAGCGGTCGTAGAGCTGCGCAAAGGCTTCGCGGTCGCCGCCCTGTGCCTGTCGCACAAGTGTGGCTTCATCGAAGAGGCTGGCTGCGGGAGCAGTCATGCGTCGGTACCTCCGATGGCGTCCTTCCCTGGGGGATGAGTATCGCCATGCCAGTCAAGACGCGTCCCGCGCGCGAACTCTTACATCGCGGGCGGGACCGCTCTCGCCCGCGACCTCCCTCGACGCGAAACCACCCGTCCCTGGCCCCGGGCGGCGGGCGAAAAGATCTTTGGTAAAGACGTGTAAGACCGTCCCGCCTTGGTGCGTCTGGGAGGGCAGCAAGGAAAGAGGAGTCCACGACAATGTCCAGCAACACCAATAGCACTACCCGCACCATCGCCATTGGAGCCATCATCGGCTTCGCCGTCTCAGGGGCACTCGTTGCCGGTCTCATGGTCGGCACCCGGTCGGGCCCCACCACGAACACCAGCGCCGACAGCGCCGGCAGCATCCCATCTATGAACGCTGCTGCCGCACCGCAGTCCACGGGCCAGGGCGAAGACGCCGGCAAGCCCGCCAGCGACACCCCGTCCACGAACCAGGCAAGCGCGCCTGCCCCGAGCGTCGACCAGGCGAGCGTCCCGCCGAAGACCGACACGACCGCACCGGAGCCGGCTCCCTCTTCGAGCAGCAGCACGGCTCCCGCTCCGGCGCCGGCCGGATCGAATGCGCCAACGGCTCCCTCGGTTCCGACTCCGGCGCCGGCAGGCAGCAGCACAGGAACTGGCAGCGGCAGCGGCTCGACCGGCACTGGCAGCGGCAGCGGTTCGACGGGCACGGGCACGGGCAGCGGCACCGGCGTGACTCCCGGTACGGGCACCGGTCCGGTCCTCCCCGGCATCACCATCCCGCCGTGCGTCATCATCAAGTGCATCAATCCGCTTCCCACCATCCCCGGCCTGACCCTCCCGCTCACGCCGGTCCCCGCTCTCCCGAGCCTCCCCGTCCATCCCGGCCCGATCGTCGCCCCCGTGCCGACAATCGTCCCTGCCGCTCCCGCCACCTGCGTCCTCCCTCCGCTGCTCTGCGCGATAACTGGCGCCATCGGCTCCGGTGGCCTCCACCCATAAACCCATAGCACCGGGCAGAACCAGCCAAGCGAAAGCGCCCCACTCAATGAGTGGGGCGCTTTCTCACGTCTGCGGAACCGGACCAGACGGTCAGGCGGCGCGCACGCCGGTCAGCCTTGCCAGCTTCACGGTGTTAAAGAGCGCCAGGCCGGCGTACCACTTCACCCGGATGCGGCTCGCGTCCTTGGCCTCGAGGCTGCCGACCCGTTCGACGGTAAGTCCTCCCGGCGCCGTCAACCCGCTGAGGGCCCCTTCGCCGAACTGCATCGCGTAGACCGAGCTGCAGTCCGAACTGGTGCCCACCGTCTTCGCGTCGTCGATGTAGTCGCAGATGCCGATAGCGATGCCATCGTAGAACTGCAGCATCTGCCCGAACTCGTCGCGGTCCGCTTCGAGGAATCCTCCCGAGCTCCGTGCGAGTTCGTTGAGCGTCCGGCGGGTGCGGCGGCTCATCAGGAGCATGTCGGGCTTGCCGCCGCGCACCTTGTCGATCATCTCGTCGAGCTTCGCGAGCGTCAGAGTCGCACCGTTGGTGCCCATGCTGACGGACTGACCGGCGGCGCAGAGCACGTCGATCCCGTCGAAGCTCTTGGTGTCGACGCTGTCGTCGCCGTTCACGAACGTGTCATCGAAGAGCGACTGGACGGCACGAGCCTTGAGTTGGACGACCGCCGCCTCCAGGTCCTGGATGTTCGAGCGGGTGGACTTGAGGAAGTTGTCGACATCGGCGTCGCCGCCGAGGATGCGGAGGGTCGCCGTCGCCTGGGTGAAGGTCGGCGTGCTTTCGTCCCAGTCGTCGCCCACATCGTAGAAGCCGGCGGTGGGGGCGGCGTTTTCGCGGTTGTAGGTCAGGCCGTTGCCCACGATTTCGATGAACGGCAGCCGTTGAAGGACGGGGCTTTCCTGCGCGATCGTTTCGATCACGCCCGAGAGCAGGGTGTCGTTGCTGAGCTTAGCAGCCTCGACAAGAGTGAGGGCCATACGTTGCCTCCGTTGGTGGATTGGCCCCGATGGTCTCGGGGCACACGGAGAGAGCGAAGGGGTGAATGACATCGTCGGCCAGGGAAGCGGTCCCGGGGCGGCTATTGCTGCGGGACCCTCAAAGCGAGGCCATCGAGCAGGCAATCCAGCCCGAACTCGAACCAGTCTTCTGGCGACGGCCTCGTGCCGCCCCGCAACCGGGAAACGTTGGGGTAGCGGCCGGTGGCGAAAATCTCGCTGAGCAGGCCGGCCTGTTCGCCCCACCACTGCTGCGGCGCCAGCCCCGATCGCCGCCTGTCTCGCGCTTCCGTGGCGAACTGTCCCGCTGCACCGTGCACGTAAGCGGCGATGACGAGGTACATCCGGACTTTGTCGACGTCTGGAATGCGGACGTCGCGAAAACCTTCGAATGCCCACTCCATTTCGTTGATGCCATTCGGGCCAAGGCTGGGGCGCACCAGGGAAATGGCCGAGGCGATCCACGGGTGACGCAGGTAACAGCGCCACTGGCGTCGCGCGGACTCGTGGAGTCGCGCTCGCCAGTCATCCGCAGGGAGATCCTCGAACGCTTCTTCGGCGAACACCGCGTCTGTCGCAAGTGCCAGGAGCCGGTCCTTGTCCTGAACATGCCGGTAGAGCGACATGACCGGTCGACCAAGCCTGTCGGCGACCCGGCGCATCGATACCGCCCCGAGGCCATCTTCATCGGCGATGGCGATGGCGGCGTTCACGATTGCGTCGAGGTTCAGGCCGCGCCGTCCGCGGGACCGGCAGCAGACGCATCCGCCGGTTCTTGCTGCATGGCATGCAGCATACGAGTTGCGTGCACTGTACGCAGATAGCCCGCCAGGCGTACACTGTACGCAGACTCCAAAACGGCACCGGGTACGCGACTATGCCCGCCTCACGCACCACCGGCGAAACCCCGGACTACGGGACATGGATCCGGACACGGCCGCTCGTCGTGTTTGCGATCCTGACCGCGTCGTTCCTCGGCCTGTCGCTGTTAATGGTCATCACGCCCTGGGCTTTGCTGCTGCTGCTACCCGCGGGCGCCTTCGGCTACATCACGCTCATCCTCGCGCTGGCACGCCACCGCTTTTCGAACACCGGCGGGCAGTACCAGCGCCGCATTCACGAACTCATCCGAACGCATGCCAGCGGAGACCGCGTCCTCGATATCGGCTGCGGGAACGGCCACCTCGCCATCGCGGTCGCGAAAGAGAACCCCCAACGCCGGGTTACCGGCCTGGATTACTGGGGTTCGGCCTGGGAATACTCGAAGCAGGTCTGTGAGCGGAATGCCCAACTCGAGGGCGTAGCCGGACGAGTCGCGTTCATGAAGGGCTCCGCGGCCGCGATGCCGTTCTCTGATGCCGAGTTCGACTGCGTCGTGAGTTGTCTCACCTTCCACGAAGTGCGCGAGCTCCAGGACAAAACCGAAGCCGTGAGCGAAGCGCTCCGCATCCTCCGCCCGGGCGGCAGCTTCGTGTTCCTCGACCTGTTCTCTGACCCCGGCGCATACTCGCGGCAACAACTCCTCCGCCAACGACTCGAAGAGGGCGGCGCGGTAGACATCTCGGATGTGCCGTTGGCTTCGCTCATGAGCCTGCCATTTCCGCTGAACGGTAAGCGCGTCTTGAAGCATGCCCGTCTCGTCTCGGGCCGCAAGCAAGCCGGCTGAACCGGCCGCTGGCCCAATTGGCCGAAGATTCCGGCGCGATCGGCCCTCGCAGCGCGGAGCTGCGCAGTCCACAATCCCAGCCGAACCAGCGGGGAGGAGCCCTGTGACCGACGAATCTCCGGCCCAGGCGACCGCCAACCAGGCCAATCTCGAACGGGCAGCCGCCGACCGTGCCGTAGCTGTCGATGGGCTCACGAAGATCTACGACCGCGTCCGCGCGGTCGATGGGGTCTCGTTCGACGTCCGGGCCGGCGAAATCTTCGGGATTATCGGTTCCAACGGCTCCGGGAAAACGACCACCGTCGAGTGTCTCCAGGGTCTCCGGCGCCGCGACGGAGGGGCCGTCAGCGTGCTGGGGCTTGACCCCGGCGCCCAGCGAGACGCCCTCCGCCACCGCATCGGCAGCCAGTTGCAGGAGTCGGCGCTCCCGGAGCGGCTGAAGGTTTGGGAAGCGCTGGATCTGTTCGCGGCACTCTCTCCGCGAGCGCGAGATTGGCGCCGGCTCGTCGAGGAGTGGGGGCTTCACGAGAAGCGCCAGGCGGCCTTCTCCGACCTCTCCGGGGGCCAACGCCAGCGGCTCTTCGTGGCGCTCGCACTCGTCAATGACCCGGAGGTGGTGTTCCTCGATGAGATGACGACCGGGCTGGACCCATCGGCGCGCCACGCCGCCTGGGACCTCGTGCGCCAGGTGAGGGAGCGCGGAACGACAGTCGTGCTCGTCACCCACTTCATGGACGAGGCCGAAGCGCTCTGCGACCGCATCGCGGTTTTCGAATCCGGGACGATCGCCGCCATCGATAGCCCGGCGGCGCTTGTTGCCCGGTTTGCCGACCAGAGCATCGTCCACTTCAGCCACGATGGGGACGACCTCCCGTGGCTCGACGGCTGCCCGGGCGTCCAGTCCGTCGCCCGGCATGGCACGCGATACACGGTCACTGGCGAGGGCCCACTGCTCGCGTACGTCGGGGCGGCCCTCGTTACCCACGGCATCGCGCCGCTCGACCTCCGCGGCGAGCGCGCCACCCTCGAAGAAGCATTCCTGCGCATCACGGCGAAGAAAGCGGGCGCAGCATGAGGGGAGTGCAGAAGCTGGCCTGGGTGGAAGTCAAACTCTTCATCCGCGAGCCGATCGCGCTGGTGTTCGCGTTCGCCTTCCCATTCTTCATGCTCTTCGTGCTGGCGGGGGTCTTCGGGAACGATGTCGATCCGGCGGATGAGGAGAACCTCCGCGTGTGGCGTGGCGTCGGCCCGTCCGACTACTACGTCTCAACGTACGTCGGGCTCGTCATGGCCTCGGCGGGGCTCGTGACTCTCCCGCTGCGGCTGGCTGCCTATCGCGATGCAGGGGTCCTGCGGAGGTACCGTGCGGCTGGTGTTTCGGTACCGGTTGTGCTCGGCGCGCAGGTACTGGTGTCGCTGGGCATGTCGGTGCTGGCGGCCGCGGGCATCATCGTCAGTTCGACGCTCGTCTACGGGACGGCCCTCCCGGAGAGCTGGCCGCTGGTTATCGCCGGCATTGGCCTTGGCCTGCTCACCTTCTCATGCATCGGCGTGCTGCTGGGGGCGATCCTTCCTTCCGCCAGGGCGGTGCAGGGAGCGGGCCTCACGCTCTTTTTCGTCATGATGATGATCTCCGGTTCGGGCCCTCCTCTGGAGGTGCTCACCAGCGCCATGCGCGCCGTCAGCAACGCGATGCCGCTCACGCACCTCAACCTGGTCGTGCAGGATGCGTGGCTGGGCTTCGGATGGTCGTGGGCGGAGTCGCTCATCACGCTGGCATTCGGGGCGGCGAGCGGGATCCTCGCCGTCCGCTTCTTCCGCTGGGAGTAGCCCCGGGCTTGAAAGGCATCGGGGGAACGGCGAGAGTGGCCGCACGGCAATCGCATCCAGGGAGTATCACGATGGGAGAGAACACCGCCTGGGACGAAGTCATCATCCCCGGTCGCTTCGAAGGGCAGACCGTGATCGTCACCGGCGCCGGGTCGGGGATCGGCAAGGCAACCGCGCTCCGAATCGCGAAGGAGGGCGGGCGCGTCATCGCGTCTGATATCAGCCGGCCGCGTCTTGAGGAGCTCGTGGCAGGGAACCAGGACCTGGATCTCGTCCCGGTCGCGGGCGATGTCAGTCAAGAACCGGATGTCGCCGCGATCGTGGCGGCCGCCGGCCCAACGATTCACGCGCTCGCGAACGTGGCGGGCATCATGGACGACTTCACTCCGATCCACGAAGTGAGCGACGCCGTCTGGGAGCGAGTGTTCCGCATCAACGTGGAGGGCATCATGCGTCTGACGCGCGCGGTCGTCCCCCGGATGCTGGACGCTGGATACGGATCGATCGTGAACATCACCTCGGAGGCTGGCCTGCGTGGCTCGGCGGCGGGCGTTGCCTACACCGCATCCAAGCATGCGGTCATCGGCATCACGAAGAGCTCGGCCGTCATGTACGGGCCGCTCGGCATCCGCGTGAACGCCGTCGCTCCGGGTGCGACGATCACGAACATCGAAGCGAAGTTCGCTTCCCAGCTCGCGATGCAGCGGCTCGGGCCGCTGATGCAGGCGGTGATCCCGAAGCCGGCCCAGGCGAGCCAACTCGCCGCGTCGATCACCTTCCTCTTGAGCCGGGACGGCACGAACGTCAACGGCGTAGTGCTGCCATCCGACGCCGGTTGGTCAGCGATCTGAGACGACACCGGTTCGAGGCGAGGCAGTCATGCCTCGCGTGTGCGGCGGACCGATTGGGCCAGCGGCAGCTATTCAGGCTTACGCCTGGCGCCCCGTGTGATTCACCCACGCGGGCCATGACTGGCCATGCCTCGCGTGTGCGGCGGACCGATTGGGCCAGCGGCAGCCATTCAGGCTTACGCCTGGCGCCCCCGTGTGATTCACGCGCGCGGGCCATGACCGGCCCCCCTCGGTAGCCCGGCCGAAGCGGCTGGCGCCCGGGGCGGCCCCGGCCGCCAGGCGGCGGCAGGCCGGGCGGCGGTGGGGGCGGCGGTGGGGGCCAGCGGCGGGGCGGCGGCTCGGGCGGCGCGCCGGCGGCCGGGGCCGATCGCGGCGGGGCGGGGCGGGGCACGCCGGCGCCCGCGCAGCGGGGGGGCGCGGCTCGAGGGGGGGCGGCCGCGAGCGCGGGGGCGTGGGGGGGCCGCCGCGCGGCGGGGCCGGGGCCGCGCTGGCGCGGGGCGCGCGGCGCCGGGCCGCGGGGGCCGCGGCCCCGGCGCGCGGGCGGCGCGGGGGGGGGGGGGGGTTGGGGGCCGCGGCGGCCCGGGCTTTACGCGGGCCGTGGTGATCCGCGGGCTGGCTGGCCGCGCCGGATGGCGCTACGACAACCAGGCGTTGAACTTCGGTTCGCGCCGCTCCCGAAACGCGGCCACGCCCTCGCGCGCGTCCGGGTGGTGGTCGCTGATCGCCGTCTTGGCTGCGATATCGTCGAGCGCGTGGGCCCAGGTCATCTCTGCGGCGTTGTAGATGGTCCGCTTCAGCAGCCGCATCGAGACTTGCGGGCCGGTTGCCAGCTCCGTGGCGAGCACCATCGTCCGCTCCATCAACTCGGCGCTTTCGACCACCTCATGCACGAGGCCGAGGTCCAGTGCTTCCTCCGCGGACACGATCTTCTTCCGCATCAGGAAGTCCATCGTCTTCGCGACGCCCATCAGCTGGACGAGGAGGTACTGGCCGCCTTCGTCCGGCAGGAGGCCGAAGCGCAGCGTCGCGCTCCCCATGCGCGCCTCCTTCGAGGCGATCCGGAAGTCGCAGGAGAGCGCGAGGGATAGCCCGGTCTGGATGGCGATGCCGTTAACCGCGGCGATGCTGAGTTTGTCCAGGTTGCGGATGGCCGAGTTCACCGTCTGGCTGTGGACGCGCAGGCCTTCATAGGTGCCGATCGCCTCGCGGTGCCCCGGAAAGATGTCGGGCATGAGCTGCGGCCCGCCGGGGAGCGGTCTGCCGGTGACATCGTCGCCGGCAGAGAACGCTCGCCCCTGGCCCGTGAAGACCACGACCCTCACCCGGTCGTCCATCTGCGCCTGGGTCAACAGTTCGATGAGGTCGCGCTTGATCACCTGGGTGAGCCCGTTCAGGCGCTCGGGCTGGTTGAACGTGAACACGGCGATGCCGGGCTCGTGGATGGCGGTCTCGAAGCCGCGGAACTGGCCGGTCTGGAATGCCAAGGGGTCGCTCCAGGGGATGAGGTGGCGGGATTATCCTCCCGAGGCTCATCCGGCGAGCCCCCCCTCCCCGGGGGGCGGTATCTGCGCTTTCGCCCGTCGAAGCGCCCCCCCCGGGCCCGCAAGCCCCCCGGCCCCGCGCCGCCGGGAGAGAAACCTGCGCCCCCCCCCCCCGCGGGGGGGGCCGCCCCCGCCCCGCGGGGGGGGGCGGGGGCCCGGCCTGCCCCCCCCCCCCCCCCGCCCGCCCCGCCCCCCCCGCCCCCCGGGCGGGGGGGCGGGTCGCCGCGGGAAGAGGCCCGCCACCCCGCCCCCGGGGTTCCCGGCCCCGCCGCCCCCCCGCGGGGTTCAGGCAGGGGGCGTTCGGGAGGTGGGGGCACCGCCCGGGGGGAGCCCGCGGGCCGCGGCGGGGCCCCCCCCGCCCCGAGGCCGCCGCGGCGGCGCCGGCGGCACGGCCCCCGGCGCCCCCCCCCCCCCGCGCCCCCCCCCCCCCCGCGCGGGCCGGCCCCGGGGGCCCCCGCCGGCGGCCCCGCCCACCCGCCGCCCCGGGGTTTCGGGGGGGCCCCCCGGGCGCGGCCGCCCCCCCCCCCCCCCCCCCGCCCCGCGCCCGCATGGGGGAGGAGCCGGACGGGCGGCTGGCCGCGCCCCCCCCCCCCCCCGCACCCCCCCCCCCCGGGCGGCCGGGCCCCCCCCCGCCGGGGCCGCGGCCCCCCGGGAGGCCCGGCCGGCCTGGCCCCCCGGGTTTTGGGGCCGCGGGCGGCCCGCCGTGGGCCCCCCCCCGCCCCGCCGCCCCCCCGCGCCGCCGGGGGGGGCGGGGCGGGGAGCCCCCGGGGGGGCCCCCGGGCCCCGCCGCCGCGCCGCGGGCGCCCGGGGGGGTACCGGGCCGCCGCGAGAGGCGAGGGCGATCGCTTCGCGTTGTGCACGCACGTGGCAGAACAAGGCACCTGCCTGAGGCATACTTCCCTTTCATAAGCTACTACGCTAGAGTAACAGTACTAGCTCTGAACCCGGAGGTTCACCCCCAGGATGACAACCACACCTTTCGAGATCGGTGTCTCTTCCTTCGCCGATACGATGGCCAATCCCGAGACCGGCGCGACTATCTCCAGCGAGGAGCGCATCGCGAACCTGATGGAGGAGGTCGAACTGGCCGACCGCGTCGGGCTCGATGTCTTCGGCATTGGCGAGCACCACCGGCCGGACTTCGCGGCTTCGACGCCTGCCGTCCTCCTCGCCGCCGCAGCCATGCGCACGAAGCAGATCAGGCTGACCAGCGCGGTCACGGTGCTCAGCACGGACGACCCGGTCCGCGTCTTCGAGGAGTTCGCGACCGTCGACCTGCTCTCACGCGGGCGCGCCGAACTGACCGCCGGGCGCGGTTCGTTCACGGAGAGCTACCCGCTTTTCGGCTACGAGCTTGAAGACTACGACGAGTTGGCCCAGGAGAAGCTCGAGCTCCTCCTGAAGGTCCGCGACAGCGAGAAGGTCACCTGGTCCGGGAAGTTCCGTGCGCCGATCCACAACCGCGGGGTCTATCCGCGGCCGGCCCAGGAGAAGCTCCCGGTCTGGGTGGGTGTCGGTGGGAACCCGGCCTCCGTCGAACGGGCCGGGCGGCTCGGCCTGCCGCTGATCATCGCCATCATCGGCGGCGGGCCCGCTCGCTTCGTCCCGCTCGTCGAGCACTACCGCGAATCGGCCGCCGCCGCCGGTCAGGACCCTTCGAAGCTGAAGGTGGCGATCAACTCGCACACGCACCTCGCCGAGACCTCGCGCCAGGCCGCCGACGAGTTCTTCACCCCTTACGCAACCCTGATGAACACCGTCGGCCGCGAACGCGGCTGGGCGCCGATGACGCGCAACCAGTACGAGGCCCTTCGCTCGCCCACCGGCGCGCTTCACGTCGGCTCGGCCGATGAGGTCATCGAGAAGCTGCTCTACGAGTACGAACTCTTCGGTCACGACCGCTACGTCGCCCAGATGAGCGTGGGCCCACAGCCTCACGAGCAGACCCTCAAAGCGATCGAGCTGCTCGGCACGAAGGTCGCACCTGTCGTGCGCGAAGAGATCGAGAAACGGAAGGCGAGGATCGCGGTCACCGCAGGCGTTTAGCCTGGGCCACCCTTGAGCAAAGTCTCGATCTGGGCGAGGTGCGGCAGTTCGTGAGCCACCAGGTACTTCGCGCAGTCGAGCACGGTCTCGGTGCGGCTGCCCTTGAGGTCCAGCGCCCTCATCCACTGTCCCGCGCTCAGGCTGCGAAGGAGATGGACGAACCCGGCGCGGTCCGCGGCGAACGTGGTTAACGATTGCTGGAACGGGAGGTCGGGGTAGTTCGTCTTGCGGATGTAGGTCCGGGGCGAGACGTAGCGGACAACCGGGTGGTTGCGCGTGAGCATCTCGTTCACCAGCTTGCCGCGGACATCCTGGCAGGCTCGGAGGTGAGCGAGGACGTCGTTCGCCGACCACGGTTCGGCGACGGAGCGCCGGCTCAGCGACTCGTCCGGGACACCGGCCGTAACCGCCGCAATGCGCCCAGGCGCGACCTCGAGCAGGTCGGCCAGGCGCCTCGCTTCGGCTGCGATCTCCACGGGGAGAGCATAGACCAGCCTGACCGGCGGCATCCCCCTTGCCGCCGGGATGACTAGAACCCGAACGAGCGCTCCATCGGAGTGGGCTCCTCGTAGTCAGCCCGCCCGATGTCGGCGATGGCGGCGGTGATGTCGAGCCGCGGCACTGCCTGGGGCTTCGTGCAGTACACAAACGCCGTCGCGCAGTAATCGTCCACCCGCTCGGCGATGCCGCGCGCAAGCACCCCCGGCGAGGGGTTCATCGCCCAACCGGCACCGGCCGCGGGGTTGGTCCGGCTGTATTCCGCGAACCGTTCTTCGTGGCCTTCGCGGAAGGAAGCGAAACCGATCTGCTGGATGGTCACCCGGCAGTCCTCCCGGAAGACGATCGGGTCTGGAATGTGCCATCGGTAGAAGCTGAGGAAGTCCGGAACGCCGCGCCGCTGCACGGGGTTGCGCACTTCCAGTGGCGAACCGGCGTACTGGGCGAAGTGTGCACCCATGCCCCAGGCGCTCCCGGCGTAATCTTCGAGGCCGGTCCCGCAGATTGTCGGCAAGTCCGTATCTCCGTCCAGGAAGACTTTCACCTCGCCCTCGCCGTACCAGTCCGCCCGGTCGATCGTGCGGATGCCGACGGCGCATCCGAGGAACCGGCCAGGGCCGCGCAGGCCATCGGCGATTACGAAGTCCCGCCGCAACACGGTCGGATTTTCGCGCCGAAAGGTCACGTGCAAGTAGCCCGCCTCGAAAGGCAGCTCCCGCTGCAGGGTGTAGTCAACCTGGAAGTAAAACGGCAGCACCCGGCTCGAGCTGTTCGTCACCACGAGGCGGGCCGATCGGCGGAACGGCATCGGGTAGTAGCTGTTGAACCCGCGCCCCTCCTGGGCCGAGGCCATCGCCGAATGATAGGCAAGCGGACGTCCGAGCGGCATCGCGAAGAAATCGAGACAGGGCACGGAAATCGAGGGTTCGCTGGAGCCGTCGTAGAAGACCTCCATCCAGAGCGCACGCATCGTCTCGGGCGGCGCCGGCGGGAAGGTCATCCAGATGTGGCGGATGGTGCCCGGGCCTTCGATGTTTGCCAGTTCGACCGTTTCGCCGGGCGCGAGGTTCCGTGACGGCGCTCCCTTGCGTCCCCCGTGCGCTCTCCCGCCCGCACCCCGCTCGCCGGAGAGGTTCTCGAAGGTGATGGCGCGGGAGTCCAGAGAGAGGTCAATTCGGGAGGGATCGTCGTGCATCGGCGGTTTGTAGCCGATGTGGCGGGGCTTGTCGAGTCAGGGCGCCGCCCCCAGCACCGGCTCTTCGTTCGGCGCCAGGCCCCAGGCGCTGCGCGGCCACCAGCTGGCCATGGCTTTGCCCACGATGTCCTTTTCGTCGACGAGGCCGAAGGAGCGGCTGTCGTGGCTCCCGTTACGGTTGTCGCCCATCACGAAGTACTTCCCGGCGGGGATCCGGATCGGCGCCAGGTCCGATGACCAGGGCGACTGGATGTATGGCTCTTTCAGTTCGCGGCCGTCGATGAATACCGTCCCCCGCTGGATTTCCAGGACGTCGCCGGGGATGCCGATGATGCGTTTGACCAGGTCCCGTTCGACTCCTACCCGCTGGTGCAGGATGACGATGTCGCCACGCTCGGGCCCGTGGAAGACATGGCGGACGCCGGGTTCGCCGGGATCCCAGAAAGGCACCCACTTACCCACCTTCTCCAGGTCCACTTCGGAGTAGACCAGTGAGTTCACGAGCAGGAACTCGCCGTCTTCGAGCGTTGGGTCCATGGACAGGCCTTCGACGCGGTAGTGCTGGACACTCGCGCGGACCGAGAGGAAGACCAGGATGGCGAGCAGGCCGGTCTCGACGAGTTCGCGCAGGAGCGTGCTCGTCCGGTGGCGAGACGCCGCCATGGCCGGTGCCACTTCCACCGCCTGGTCCTCTGCGTCATCGACGGGTACGGCGGGGATGGTTGGTTCAGGGAACAGGAACGCGCCAGGCAACGCCGAATCGCTGCGCCCCTCAAGGCCATGTTGTGGCGCCCAGCGGCGCTCGTCGCGAAATACCGAGTCAAACGTCAGCGGGTCAAACTCGGGGGCGCGTTCGCCACTATCGGGAAGCCAGTGGCCCTCCGGGTCGACCACATCCCCGGGCTCCTCTTCGAGTCCGTTCTCGTTCCACGGCCATTCGAGCCGTCTCGGGGGGTCCGGAGCATCGCTCATAGGCGAATTAGCGCACACCTGTAGTAATCGGTCATCTCAATCGTAAGGAACACAGAGGAAGTGCGTGCCGCCCCGCGCCTCGCCGGCAGGCGCGCGGAAGAAACGCCGGACGGGTCTAACATCCTTTACCTTTGAGTTTTCGAGATTTCACGAAGGCGAAGCTGAGGGGGTTGGTAGCCGATCCTGCAGCCGCTAGGATGGAAAAGCGAGGACGCAGTGTCGTACACGTTTCTCCTGCACGAACGGTTTGCGGAGGCCCACCTCACGGGTGTCCTGGAAGCACCGGAGCGGCTCCTGCCGGAAGAGCTTGCGGAAGTCATTCGCCTCGGCGCGATACTCTACGACTACACGGATATCGAACGCCTCGCGTTTGACGCGTGGGCGGTGGGCGATGCGGCGAGGAAGCTCGCCGAGCGGGGCGTGCGAATCGCCGCCTGTGCCCCCGGGCGGAGTGGTACGGAGTCGGGCGCCAGGCTGCCCAGATGGGGAACCTCGAAGGCCCGAATTTCCGCCTCTTCCGCACGCGAGGCGAAGCTGTGGTGTGGCTCATCCACCCTGAGTGGAGCGCGGCCAAGTAGCCGGGAGCGACGGGTTTCGGCCCGGCGCAGGCCGCGAGCGCCCATCCTTCGCCCCGAGGACCGCCGTTGGCGCCAGAATGTCCTCCCGACACCATTCGGCTCTCACCTCACCCTAACTTCACCATCGGGTAGGGCTGTTTCGCCCGGTGGATTGGCGGCGGGGCGTCGGCTCCATCCGTCGCAAAGTCCCTCGCCGCAAGGCACGTGACCCATCAGGCCACCGTGCTGATGCGCACCAGATGGGCTCGAAGTCGAGCCTGGACTGCGGACGCCGCCATTCGACAGCGCCGGACAGTGTCGCGGCTCGACGCTCGGCGAAGGAACCCGTGATTTTCGCCCCTTGCCAGGCGGCGCCCAGAAGGTTCGACCGCCAGATCTGGCCAGCGTTGAGATAGCTTTCGCCATGGAAATGGGGGGTGCGGGGTCAGGGGCGCGGTCCGGAGCCTCAGGGTGGTGTGCGGCCGCGCCGCCCGGGGGCGGCGCGGTCTCTGGCTCGGCCACCAGACGAAGCGGGGGGGCCCGCGGGGGCGGGGGGGTGCTCGCCGAGGGGGGGGGGGCGGGGGGCGCTCTCGCGGGCGGGTCGGTTGGCTGCGGCGTCGTTTGCGTCATGCGGGGGTGGGGGGGCCGGGGGCTGGCTGTGCCCCGGGGGGGGGTGGCCGGGGGGGGGGGGGGCGCGCGGGGCGGGGGGGGCCGCCGCCGGTCTCTACAACCCGGCGCCGGTGCAGTGTCCTGCCGGACTTCGTTTTTCCGGGTGGGGCTGTTTCCCCGCGGGTTTCCTCGGGAGTGTGGTGGACATCCCACCGCCGATGCGCGCCGCCCGTGGGCGGGGGGGGCGGGCCGGCGGGGGGGTCGCGCCCCCCGTGGGGGGGGGGGCCAAGCCGGGTGGGGCGCGGCGGGCAGCCTGGACGGCGCCAAGTGGCACGTCTCCGAGATCATCACCCGCCTCGGTGTCGAATCGCGCGATGAGGCAGCCGAATACTGGCGCCACCACAACGGCCTCCGCTTGCGCTTCAGCCGCCTGTCCGGCGGGTTCTTCGGCTGGAGCGCCCTCAAGTGGGGTGCCGGCGCCGCGCTCGTTGGCGCAATCGGGATCGCCGCCGCGGTGGTGCTCCTTGTCCTGCGCGAAGGCAGCGGCGGCGATCCCGACCAGGGGGCCGGCCCCCTGGCCACAGAAACACCCACCCCGGACGCCTCACCTTCGGCCACGGCAACTCCGCCGCCGGGCTTGACTCCGCTCCCTTCCGGCGAGACCGTCGCCGGAGTGCCCGTGGGCGCCATGTCATTCGGGAAGCCCGGGTCACTCCCGGTGCCGCTTTCGGTCATCGTCGAACGAGGCTGCTACCAGTGCGACGGGCCGGCGGAATCGTTCGACCGCGTCACTCTCGATGTCAACGGCCAACTCAAGGTCGAGACGCTCTTCAAACCCTCTTCGGGCTACATCTCGGCAAGCTACTGGGACCCCGCGGGCCGCGAGCATTACCTCTCGATCTGCTCGCGCGGCTATTGTGGCGGGGTCGGACCGATCTCCACGGATGCCCAGACCACCATCCACCGCTCGAAAGATGGGGGTGTGACGTGGCAGCCGCTCGCGACGCTCGATGGATTCGTCTCGGTTGCCGGCTACACGGCGCAAGGCCCGGTCCTGAACCTGAGCAGCTACACCGCGCCAGGCGTCACCGACTGGAAATTCCAGGTGCTCGGCCAATCCCAGGTCATCCGGCCCCCGGCAGGCGCCGAACCCGTCTTCAGCGACAACCGTCTCATCGGATGGCGGAAGACCGGTTCGCGCGACGTGCTGAACATCGACGGCACTCCCCTCGTCACACTCCCGGACGTCCCCACAGTGAGCGGGCGGCCGGTCCAGATCGAAGGCTTGCTGGGCAACGGCACGATCCTCATCTCGTGGCTCGCCGGGCCGGACTCACGCAGCTACAGCACCTACCTGGGCCTGATGAAGAACGGCGCACTGGTGAGCGTCCTCAAGGGCGACTCGTCGCTCAACATCGGCAGCGTCCTCACCCAGGCCGTCGCCTTCGGGAACATCTCCGCCTCCCCGGCCGACATCGACCCCACGAGTTCGGATAAGACCGAGAAGTACCTGCCCGCCTACGTTGCGCTGGACACCGGCCAGATCACACTGCTCGAACTCTACGGGCCGATATTCAGCAGCGCCTACAACTTCCAGCGCAACCTCATCCGGCTGGTCGAGCCTGGCCCCTTCGTCCGCGTGAAGGGCGCTGGAGACTGCCTGAACGTCCGCCAGTCTCCCTCGACGACGGGCGCCCTTCTCGGATGCTTCGCCGATAACGTCCTTCTCAGGAACCTCGGTGAAACCCAGCAATCCGGTGGCATCACCTGGTGGAAGGTCCAGACTCCGGACGGCACGCCCGGCTGGGCGAGCGCGGAATTCCTGGAAGGCTCGCAGCCGCGCCAATAAGGCGCGACCGCCACGCGGGCGAGGTCGCGGCGCCGCTGCGGCCCAGTGGCGCTCCCCGGCGTAGAATCCCGCCCACACCACCGAGGGGTCAGCCACATGCCCACCGTCCGCGAACTCTCCGAACAACTCTGGACCGGCCAGATCACCACCCAGGAGTACCACCCGGTCGCCTTCAGCACGCGAGCCGGCGAAGAGATCGCGGATGGTGTCCTCTTCTACAAGGGGATCGCCAGCGCCAACACCATCGACACTGGCGACGGCCTCGTCATGCTCGATACCGGCCATGTCATCGACACCAGCGCGCTCCACGAAGAGGTCCGGAAGTGGCGTCCCGGCGCGCCCCTTCGCGCGGCCGTCTTCTCCCATCACCACGTGGACCATATCTTCGGTGTCGGCCCGTTCGAAGCGGAGGCGCAACAGCAGGGCTGGGCTCGCCCGCTCGTCTACGGCCACGAGGGGCTCGGCTGGAACTTCGACCGGTACAAGCGGACGCTCGGCTGGAACGCGGCCATCAACCGGCGCCAGTTCGCCATCGACGCTCCCCAGTTCAAATGGCAGGAACAGTACCGCTACCCGGATGTGACCTACCAGAAGCGGATGCGCTTCACCTCCGGCGACCTCTCCTTCGAACTGCGCCACACGCGTGGTGAGACGGACGACGCGACCTGGACGTGGGTGCCGGAGAAGAAATTGCTGGCGCCCGGCGACCTCTTCATCTGGGCCGTGCCGAACGCCGGGAACCCCCAGAAGGTCCAGCGCTACTGTGGCGAATGGGCCGCCGGGCTTCGCGAGATGGCCGCGCTGGGCGCCGAAATCATGCTGCCCGGCCACGGACTCCCGATTTTCGGGGCAGACCGCATCGCCGCAGCCCTCGGCGATACCGCCGAGTTGCTCGAATCGATCGAGGCTCAGGTCGTCGCCCTCATGAATACCGGCACCACCCTGGACCACGTCATCCACGAAGTGAAGTTCCCTCCCCACCTGCTCGAGAAGCCGTACCTTCGCGGCGTGTACGACGACCCCCAGTTCCTGGTCCGGAATGTCTGGCGCCTTTACGGCGGCTGGTACGACGGAGAGCCGGATAATCTCCTGCCCGCCCCCCGCGCCGAACAGGCCCGCGAGTGGATCGCTCTCGGCGGTGGCCTCGACCGAGTCCTTGATCGCGTCCAGGAACTGCGCGCGGCGGGCAACCTGCGGCTTGCCTGCCACCTCGTCGAATACGCCGTCATCGCCGAGCCTGCTTCGAAGCCGGCGCACGCCCTTCGAGCGGAGGTTTACGCTGCGCGCGCCCAGCTGCAGGAGTCCTCGATGGCCCGGAACATCCTCAATCACGCCGCCCTCGCCAGCGCGCAGGGGAAGCGAGACCTGGCCGGCGATTACTAAGGGGTTGCCCTGATCTTGGCTGGCCGCGCAGGTTCAACCTCGGTGCGAACCAGTGAAGATTCCGAAGCTGACGGCCCGCGAAGGTGGCAGCTTCGAGCGCGAAGGGGCATGATCGATGGCATGGCAGGGAAAGCGCCTCTCCTGCTGGCCTCGGTGCTGTTCGCAGTCGGTGCCGTTGGTCTCGCACTCACCTCGGCTGATCAGGCGAGTTGGGGGCCTTTCGAGCCCCGTCCGCCGCAGGCGGAACAACGCGTGATCATCGTCGACGTTGGAGGGCCCGCGCCCGAGATACCGTCTCTGGTCGACCTCCTGTTGCCTCCTCCCACTGCACCCGCGGTTGCGGAACCGGAGACGGCGCCCCAGGCGAGCGCGGCGCAGCCCGCTCCACAGCCCACCGCGACGCCGGTCCCGCCGCTCAAGATCTTCGGGATCTCCTCCGATGACGGCGGAGTGTCCGCGGCCGCCGCCACCCCGGCGACACCACCACCGCTCCGCATCGTCAATGTCGCCAGCGATGACGACGGCGAACCCGGGGCCGCGGAAACGCCGGCGCCGGAAGCCGCGCCCGCCGCGGAGGATTGAGCGGGGACGCTGCGCGGGGTGCACCAGCCTTTGCTTCGCGCCGCTTGCAACGCCCGCATGCAATCATCACACTCTGCCATCGCCGGGGGTCTCGACCACATTCATCCCGGCTGGAGTGTCCACACCATGATTACCGAACGCCTGACTTTCCGCGCCCGCTACGGGCAGGGCGACACGCTCTCAACGCTGCTCAAAGAGTCCGTGAACGTCATGCCCACCGAGGGCATCGTGGGGGCGCGCTCCTACACCGACTTCACGGGGACCTTCTTCACTTGCGCCTTCGAGTTCGACTACGCCGACCTCAACGCGTGGGCGGCCGCATCGCAGCGGGACATCGCGGAGTACGGAACGCCGGACTTCCAGGAATGGTTCGCCAAGATGGTGGCCTGCACCGAGACCGGCGAACGCCAGCTGTTCAACTCTGAGAAGGTCATCTAAGAACGGGGCCGGCCCCGCCAGGCCGGCCACCTCGGCGCAGGGTTCAAGCGGGGAGCACCTTCGCCCCCAGCCCGAAGATGGGAAGTTCGACACCCGTCGCGGCGGCGTTCGCGTTTGCCCTTTTTCGGAGCCGGCGCGCGGAACACCGCCACAGGGAGCGGGCCTGCCAGGCCGCGCCCAGTCTCATGGTGGTCAAATATTCGTCGCCTACAGTGCAGGGAGATTCGGACCCACTCGGCCCACCCGGAGGCAGTCCCGTGATGAAGCCCCTCGCCCTTGCCGCGCTCGCCGGAGCGCTGCTCCTCGGCGCCTGCAGCGACAAGTCGGATTCAGACTCCGGCGACCCGACCGCTGCCACGTCATCCGCCGCCTCGGCGACAACCGGGGCCAGCTCCGCTGCCGGCGCCGCGGCGACGGCGACGAAGCCGGCCGCCAGTGCGACCGCCGCTGCCACGGCTGCGGCGACCCAGGCAACCACGAAGGTTTCGGCGAACAACGCCACCCGCGCCCAACTCCAGGCCGCCTTCGAAGCGGCGGGAATCCCGAACGCGTCCCAGTGGGCGCGCGAAGTCGAAGAGTACCGGCCGTACTCCACCACAGACACAAACATGACGAAGCTGCGCGGCGAACTCGCGAAGTACAACCCCGCCGCCGGCGTCGTCGACAAAATCGTCGCCACCCTCTCGCTCCCGTGACCACCGGCACTATTCCGGGCGAGGAAGTGGGCATCGCGCGCCGGCTCCTGCTGGCGCTCGCCGCCCTTGCCATGGCCGGCACGAGCGTGGAGCTTGCGCTCGAACGCCACTGGGACGACTTCGTGAAGCTCATCCCCTGGTTCGCTCTTGGCGTCCTTGCCGTCGCGCTCGCGCTCGTTGCCTACCGCCCGGCAGCCCGGCGGATTGCCATCGCCCGCGTGCTCTGCGTGCTGGTCATCGCTGCCTCAGCGATTGGCGTCTACAAGCACATCGAAGAGAACCACAAGGCCGGCCCCCTCGACTACCGCTACTCCGAAACCTGGGAGTCGATGTCCTCGGCCGAGCAATGGTGGAAGGCGGCCACGAAGGCAGTCGGCCCGGCGCCGGTGCTCGCCTCGGGCGTCCTTGCCCAGGCGGCTCTCGGCATCATTGCGGCAACCGTTGGCCACCCGGCTGTACGACGGCGTTGAGCGGCCTTATCCCAGGTCCTTGACCATCAGGATCCGCCCGGCCACACCGGTAACCCGCTCGAACCCCGGGTCCGTCCGCGACTCCATCACGCGGAACCCGTGCCGCTCGTAGAGACGCCGCGCAGGGTTGCTCGTCGTTGTCGTCAGCGACATCTGCCGAGCACCCGCCGCCCGCGCCATGCGCTCAGCCTCGTCCATCAGCGCGCCACCGGCGCCCAGGCCGCGGGAGTGCTCGGCCACGTGGATCTCGGCGATGTGGTACGCGTTCGGCGGCGCCGGGATGGTAACCCGCCCCCGGAGGCGATCCCGGCGCAGGAACCCGATGATACCCGGGAACCCGAACACGCGAAGGACCTCCCAGGCGAGCCGGGGCGTGATCGCGGCGGCCTCTTCCGTTCCGCTCTGCACGAAGCCCACGACCTTTCCGTCGCTCACGGCGACCGTGATGCGGCGCAGGCCAGCGGGCGCCCAGAGCCCGCTCATCGCGATCGCACGGAACCGGCGCGCACGGACCGAGTCGCCGCCAGCCAGACCTACCTGCTCATCGGAAGGCTGCGCGTCCAGGACGGCGCGGACAGCATCGGCATCCGCTTCGGTCGCAGGGCGAAAGGTGATGTCCACTTCGCGAGTACCCCACCAGTAGCGGCCTCCGGGCGGACGAAGCACCTCCCCGCCCGTCCCGGACATGTCGGGATTATCACCCTGCCGCGACCGTGCCCGGAAGCCCCCTCCACCCTCGCCTACGGTTTCACGATCGGGCCCGTATCCACCACCTCGAATGCTGAACCGGGGACGTTCTTGAGCTGGTTCAGGTCGTCATCGTCCCAACGGCTGTCGGTCGCCCCGGTGATAAACCAGTTCGATCCGTTGTCCGCCACGATCAGCCCGTACTTCTTCAACGCCTCCAGGATGACCCGTGAGTCACCCGTGTATCCCGAGGTGTCGAAGTCGGCGCGCAGGCGAAGGCGGGCGCCCATCGGCAAGAGGTTCCCGTCGGTATAACTGCTCGCCCAGTGCGTGGCCGGCAGCACGTAACCCTTTTGCGTCCGCGAAACGGTAAAGCGGAGGGCGTGGGTAATCTTGCCGCTCTTCACTTCGTCATAGCGAACGAGGCCCGGGAGGATTGGCAGGCCCGCGGCATCGGCCGAAGTCCAGCCTGCGGGGCGAAGCGCGCCCGTGTTGAGGTTCCAGACGGCCCCGGAATCGGCGTTCCAGCCGCTGCCGTTGAAGAACGACCGGTACAGTTCGTACAGCTTGCAGGTCCCCTGTTGGAGGACGAGCACGTGGCGGTCACCCGTCGAGGCCGCACCGCCCTCGATTGGCGCGTTCGCGGGGACGGGGTACGGGCCGGGGTCGCTCTCATCTCCGTAGGCTGTGAAGGTGATGGGGACCGCCGGCTGGGTAGACGGCACGACCACGTAGGGGATGCCGTAGGTGGGGTCGGAACCGAAGTCGGCGTGCAGCTTCTGGTTCCCGCCGAGCGCCGCGATACGGCTGATGTAGTTCGCCGAGTTCGCGTGGAGTGGCGCCGCCGAAACATCCTGGTTCCACGCATTGTCCTGCGGGAACACCTGGCACCCGCCGATCATCGGCGCGGTCACGGAGCCCGTGGGCGTCGTTGGTGTGGCCGTCGGAGGAATGGCCGTCGGTGTGGCGGTGGCGGGGCGAGGGGTGCTGGTTGGGGCCAGGGTCGCGGGCTGCGCCGTTCGTGTCGCGCCGTGGCCGACGTCGTCGGGGTCCTGGTCGGGGTCGGGGTCGGGGAAGCCACCCCGCAGGTCGCGACGACCTCAGACCTCGAGACGCGCGCAATGGAAATTCGCCCCGTTGCACTTCAGGCGCACCTGGTCGCCCGGTTGTAGCGTCGTTGAAGAAGTGGCGGCGAACGCCGCGACCACCCCCAGGGCGAGGATGAGCGCGGCGCCGATGGCGCCCGGAAGGAGTTGCCGGCGCATGTGCCATGCTCCTGGTCTGAATTCCCCGGGGCGGGGAGTCACTGGCACATTCGACCCTCTCGGGGAGACGTACGAGCGCGTTTCGGTAACCCGTGCGTAAAGAGTTCGGTGCCAAGGCGGGAGCAGGGAGGCTGGCACAGGGAGAAGCGGTGACAGCGTGGGTGTTTTCCGCCCCGGTGCGTGTCTCGGCCGAAGATAGCTAGAGCTGGGCGACGACGAGTCCAAGGGCCGCGAGCCCCATAACTGCAGCGGTGAACCAGCCGACCGCGAGGGTTAGGACTCCGGGCCGGTGTTCCCCGAGCACCTCTGCGTCGCCCGCCGCGAGCATGATCACGACGAGCAGGAACGGGGCGACAAGCCCGTTCACAATCGCGGCGACGTAAAGTGCCCGGATCTCGCTCACACCGAGGAAGCTCATGCCGATACCGAGCATGGTGGCGAGTGCGATTACCCCGTAGAACTGGGGCGCCTGTCGAAATGTCCGGCTGAGGCCCTCCCTCCACCCGAACAGTTCCGCGGTCGCATACGCGGAAGACCCGGCCAGCACCGGGATCGCCAGCAGCCCGGTGCCGATGATGCCGAGGGCAAAAAGGAGCGAGGCCGCGTCACCAGCCAGGGGCCGCAGCGCCTCGGCCGCCTCCGCAGCCGTCGAGACATCCGTCTGTCCGGAGGCATGGAGCGCCGCCGCCGCGGTCAGAACCACAAAATAGAAACCGAGGTGGGCCATCAGCATTCCCGTTGCAACATCGAGGTTCGCGGCCCGCAAGAGCGAAGCGATCTGGCCGGCTCCGGCCTTCGTCGCCTGTATGCCCTTTTCCTCCTCCTCTTCGACCTCCTCTGAGGTCTGCCAGAAGAACAGGTACGGCGAAATCGTGGTCCCCAGGATGGCGACCAGTGCCCCGATCCCCTCGGCATCGAGGTCGGCCCTCGGCGTCAACGTCGCCCGCACGGCAGGAGCCCACTCCGGATCGGCGAAGAATGCGCCGGCAATGTAGGCGAAAACCACCAACGTCAGCAGCTTCAGGTAGCGCGCCAGACTCGCGTACGGCGCGACAACTTCGAGAAGGGCGATCGCGATCCCAATCGGGGCCACCAGCGCGAGTGATGGGATGCCCAGGAGGAGCTCGACGGAGGCCGCGATCGCACCGATGTCCGCACCGATATTGATCACGTTTGCGATCAGCAGCAGGGCGACGAGCGGATAGAGCAACCTCCGGCCGAACCTATCCGGAGATCGTCGCGCCCAACCCCGCCCGGTGACGATCCCGATGCGTGCGCATATCGATTGGACGGCGACATTCAGCGGCAACGTGACAGGACTGGTCCAGAGGAGCTGGTAGCCGGATGTGGCGCCAATAACGGTGTATGTCGAAATCCCGGAAGGGTCGTCATCGGCAACGCCGGTGATGAGTCCGGGGCCGAGGCCCTTCACGCCCTTGCGGGCCTCCCGGGAGGCCAGGAGAATCTCACGGTCGATCCACCAGAGTGTGGGGCGGCGCATGGCCAGAGCCTACGAGGAGCGTCCTTAGGCGCGACGGCGCGCCGCGCCGTCTACTTGGCGCACTGGCCCGCACCCTGGCATTCCTCGGGCGGCTCGTCCGGCTTGATTCGCGCGATGCACAGTTCCGAAAGGATGCAGGCTTCAGCGTGCGAAACGAGGCCCGGCTGGTTGAAATCGAACTTCTGGCCACGAATGAACAGCAGGAAATCGGCGTGTTCGTGAGTAGGCACACGGCCGTTTCCGCTGCTCGCCGCCGGGTTTCCGCCGCTGTCGTCGCTGAGGTTCAGGGCGAGGAGTACGGAGAGCCCGATGATCGCGAGCGAGAGCACAGCGGCAAGCGGGAGCCACTGCTTCGGGCCCAGGCGGCCGTCCCAGCGCGACGCTTCGGCCATCGGCCTTTAGGGGGCCTTCGTCGCGGTCGCGGTCGCCGTCGTGGCAGCGCCCGCGGTGGCCGAAGGCGTACCGGCGTTGGCCGTCGCCGTGGCGATAGCGTTCTCCACGTTCGTCACGATCTGCCGCCAGTCCTCGATTCCCGAGGGCGTGCCCGCCCCGAGCGGTGTGCCGTTCACGAGGAAGCCGGGCGTCCCGGTGATGCCGAACTGGTTCGCCTCGCGCTGCTGGTTCGTCACCAGTTCGAGGTGCTCGTTGCTGTCGAAGCAGGTGTTGAACTTCGCCGTATCGAGGCCGAGCTCAGAGGCGTACTTCTTCAAGTTGTCGTCGCTGAACCGCCCGACGTTGAGCTTCTCCGAGGTCGCCTGGCCAGCCTCCGCCTGGACGATGAAGAGCTTGTGGTGGTACTGCCAGAACTTCTCCTGGTCCGCGGCGCACTGGCTGGCCGTGGCCGCGCGGACGGATTCGTTCTTCAGGATCGGGAGATGCCGGTACTCGATCTGGACTTTCCCCGATTTCACCAGCTCGGCGACGATCTGGGATTCCTGTTCGGCTGTGTACTGCAGGCAGAACGGGCACTGGAAGTCTTCGTACGAGACGATCTTCACCGGGGCTTCGTCCTTGCCGATCTTCGTGCCCTTGATGAGGTCCAACGGGAGTTCCGCAGTCGCCTTCTCCAACTCCGATGCGAGATCCGCACTCTCGTCGTCACCGCCCGCAAAGGCGACCACGACGGCGATCACGACCACCGCCACGACGGCAAATCCGGCCATTGCAAGCAGGAAGCCGCGGGAGAAGATATCGGAGCCGCCACCGGTGTTGCTCGGGCGCTTCGATGGTCCGGCGGAAGGGCGGGTGGTGCGGGGCGCGCGGCTGGTGCGCGCTTGCTCTCGGCGGGCCTGGCGGTTCGACATGCTCGGTGCGGTTCCTGATGGTGAGTTTGGGGCGCGGCCTTCGGTCCCGGCCGGCGGAATTACGTGCGCCTGAGCATAGCACCGCGCCGCCTACGAGACAGATGAAGGTTATCCCGCTTTTCCTATCGGACAGTGGGCTCCCATCGCCGGGCGCGCCGGCTGCCGGTCACTGGCCCGTGTCGCCGAAGAGGGCGTCGGTCCCCCCGGACTGGGCGCACTGGGGGATATTCGCGGCCGCTTCGGCCAGCCGGTCACGCACGGTACCCGGTGGCAACGGTGCGCCCTTCGAGATGCCGGCCAGCTCCTCCGGCGTAACGACCATCCCGCCCTTGGCCTTCGTCGCGATGGTCTTTACCCGCTCGACGAGGGCGTCGTGGAAGTTCGCCATGTCCTTCGGCGGCTTCGCCTTATCCAGGTCCTTCGCGAATGAGTCGAGGATTGGCGCCGCCGTCTTCAAGAGCCGAGCCTGGTCCGAGAACAGGCTCGGGTCCCGCTGGGTCGCACTGTTGAACGAGCTGAGGTAGCGCGAAAATGCGTTGCAAACCGAGCCGATATAGGCGCGATCGACTTCCGAGACGGCCCCCCGCGTCGGCGTCGGGCCGGGGGTCGGCGCTTTCGCCATCCCTCCGGCACCCGTACAACCCACCAGCAGGACCGCTACCACCGGCAACCAGAGCAGTCTCATCCCTGTAGCCTACGGTGCGCCGCGCCCTGGGCGAACCTGCTTTTCGCTTCTCGCTCCGTGTAGACTCCGCGCCGCGGAGGTACGGCAATGCAGGGACGACGCAGCTTTTGGGCATGGGGCCTGGAAACCGACGAACCAACGGATGCCCAGCGCGAGGAGACGGCCGCGCGGCTCTCCCAGCGGTGGGGCCGCGAAATCAGCGCGCCACCGCTGCCGAAAATCGAGGACATCCAGCTCCGCCCCCCCGCGCGTATCCCCGCCAGGTCCACTCGCCGCCATCTGCACGACGGAAACGCACGACCGCGCCGCCCATAGCTACGGCAAGAGCTACCGCGACACCATCCGCGCCGTCCGTGGACAGTTCCCAAACCCGCCCGATGTGGTCGCCTACCCGTGTACCGAGGCAGAGGTCGTCGCGGTCATGGAATGGTGCGATTCGGGCAACATCGTCGCCATCCCGTTCGGCGGCGGCTCGTCCGTTGTCGCCGGTGTCGAACCGCCCGGCGGGGACCGGCCCTGCGTCAGCATCGACCTGCGAGAGCTGAACCAGGTCCTCGAAGTCGATGCCACCTCGCGCGCCGCCCGCATCCAGGGCGGAGTGCTTGGTCCTCACCTGGAAGACCAGCTGCGCCCCCACGGGTTCACCCTCCGCCATTACCCCCAGAGCTTCGAGTGGTCGACGCTCGGGGGCTGGATCGTCACCCGCAGCGGGGGGCACTACGCGACGAACCACACCCACATCGATGACTTCGTCGAATCGACGCGGATGGTGACCCCGAAGGGCATCATGGAGTCGCGGCGCCTGCCCGGCAGCGGCGCCGGGCCGAGCCCCGACCGTCTCGTCCTCGGCAGCGAAGGCGCCCTCGGCATCCTCACCGAAGCGTGGATGCGGATCCAGGCCCGCCCGGTTTTCCGAGCCAGCGCCGGCCTCACCTTCGATAGCTGGCAGGCCGGTTACGAGGCCGCCCGCCAGGTCGTCCAGGCGAAACTGTGGCCGGCCAACCTCCGCCTCCTGGACCCGACCGAGGCAGGCTCGGCCGCGGGCCTCAAAGGCGACGAGGCGCTCCTCATCATCGGCTTCGAATCCGCCGAGCTACCCCAGGACTGGCCCATCCGCCAGGCCGTCAGGCGCGCCCGCGAAGCCGGTGGCCGCGTCGAGGACGAGGCGATCCGGATCTCCGACGGCTCCGACGAGGAAGTCGGCCGCCAGGGCGCCGTCGGGGCGTGGCGCAACTCGTTTGTGCGCGCTCCTTACCAGCGCAATCTCACTGCGGGTATGGGTGTCGTCGGCGACACCTTCGAGACATCGATCACGTGGGACCGGTGGCCCAGTTTCGATGCGAACGTCCGCGCCGCTATGACCGGAGCACTCCAGCGCGTGTGCGGCGGCGGCACGCTCAGCTGCCGCTTCACCCACGTCTACACTGATGGCCCGGCGCCCTACTACTCGTTCAGCGGTATGGGCCGCCAGGGCGCTGAAATCGAGATGTGGACAGAGCTGAAGAAGGCGGCGAGCGATGCCGTCATCGCCAACGGCGGTACCATCACCCACCACCACGCAGTCGGCCGCGACCACATGCCCTGGTACCGCCAGCAGCGCCCGGAACTGTTCCATTCCGCTCTCAAGGCGGCGAAATCAGCCCTCGACCCGAAGGGCATCCTGAACCCGGGCATCCTCGTTGACTGAGACCAGTCCCGCTCTTCTCGCAGCCGGCTACCGGTTCGCCAGGAAGGCATCGACCTGCGCGCGCAGCGCCGCTTCATCCGCGACTGCTCCAAACCGTCCGAGTTCATTGCCTTCGGCGTCCAGCCAGACGAAACCGGGTGCGCTTTTTACTCCCAGCCGCCCCGCTGCGGGCTCGCGGCCCATCTCTTTCTCCATGAACACGAACTCCTTGCGGAAGTCTTTCATCACGGCGTGCGCGAAGCTTTCCTGTTCGCATTCGGCGCAGGAGGTCGTCGTGAACCAGACCAGCGTCGTGCGGCCGTCTTCGCGATGCGCCTTTGCTTCCGGCAGCGGGTCGTTCGCGTGGTAGACCGTGTGCTCGGACCCCGTGATCGCGGTGACGAAGCCACGCGCGTTCGCACCGGCGAGGGCGAGCGTCTCCGGGTCGATAGTGGTCTGGCCGCCAGCCTCGCCCCGGGTCCAGAACACCGCGGCGAAGGCCAGGAGGAAGACGGCGGTGACGGCCGCGCCGAGCTTCCAGTTCCAGCCGCGGCGCCACGACGCAGCCGTGGCAGACGGAGTGATCGAGATGTTCACACGAGTAGTTTCGGCACGAACGGGACCGATCGAAAGCGCCTACTGGACCGCTTCTGCACGGCGGGCAAGGACGGCGAGCTGGAACCTCGGGTGCCACATCAACAGCCAGGTGACGGCGCAGAGTGCGCCCAGCGCGCCCAAAGTCGAGCGCGCTCCGAGGAGTTCGGCGGCCACGCCGGCGAAGAGGAGGGGAAATACGACCAGCGCATCCGCCACCGTTGCCTGCACGGCGAACACCCGCGACTGGATGCCCAGCGGTGCGGCCGCCGTGAGGGCCGAGCGCGAGCTCACCATCGAGACGCTCAGGGTGGCGCCGATGAGGAACGCGACCGGCATCGCGATGACGACCGTCATGTTCATCGCCGCCTCGAAGCGGACCAGCGGGGGAACCTGGCTATAGGCGAAGGCGAAGTTGACGCCGTAATCCAGCGCGGCCAGGGCGAAGACGGCGACGGCCATTCCCAGGATAGAGAGGCGCATCGCCCGGACTGTGCCATCGAGGGTGAGCCCCGTGGCCGCCCAGAGGAGGCCCACCGCGACGCCGGCAATTCCCGGTACGAGCAGGACCGCGGCCCCCTGTGCCCCGAGGCTAAGGTCATGTTCAACATAGAGCGGGAACGCGACAAGGATGACCTGGGCCACTAACGACTTCAGTGCCTGGACGGCAAGGGCATCGCGCGCCGGCTCCGACCGCGCGAAGACCGAGAGCGTCTCTCGAAAGCCTGATCGCTGGCAGCCGCCCGAAGCCGGGTCGGCATCTCGCCGCAGCCGGACAGCGAGGACGTTGGAAAGGATGAGTTGCCCGCCGACGATGAGCAGCGCCCCCGCGAGCGCGGCTTCGGTGCCGCCCAGGAAGTACAGCGACGGGGCGAGCACCAGGAACCCGAGCGCCTGGCCGCCGTACTGCATCGCGACGAGGAGCGAGTGCATGCGACCGGCAGTCCGGTCTCCCAGGACTTTCACGAGCGCCATCTCGGAAGGGTTGTGGATTTGCGAAACGGCCGCGTAGGCGAATCCGATGACGACGACGGCGGCCGGCGATGTAGCCCATACCAGCGCGAAGCCGATAGCGAGCACGCGAAGGCTGCTCCCCAGGGCGAAGCCGCGTCCCGGACCGAGCCGGTCGGCCATTGCGCCGCCGGGGATACCGAAGACCATGGCCGAGATCGTGGTGGCCGCCATCACCGAGCCAAGGCCCACGGCAGCGTGGTCACCCGTCCCGGCGATGAAGAACAGCGTGGCGATGAAAAGGTTGTGTCCAACCTGCCCGAACGCACGGGCGCCAAGGTAGAGAGCCAGGTCCGATCGCATTGCCGAACGCCTTCCCAAACCCCCCGCGCCTCCCGAGTTCCTCACACCTTGATTAACGGACGGCCTCGCGCTCCGGCCACCCTCTGTGAAGAACCTAACACCCGAAAACTGGGGATCACCCGTTTCTTGCGAAAAGCTTCACAAACTTTGGCAAAGATGCGGGAAACCCCTGACGCCCGGCCCTCAGCGCCTCCGGCCGGTTTCGATATCGAGCCGGTGCCCCGAGAACAGCGTCACAGTACCATCGGGCTCCGCGATCGAGGCGAGGTATGCCTTCGGGAGTTTTCGAAGCATCGCCAGCGCGCACTCGACACAGATCCCGTGCGAGACCGCACCCTCGACGCACGCGGCCGGGCCAGCGCACCAGGCGCACACGATGTTCATCTCCGCGCTCATCTCTCGAATCTAGCACCGCCAGCGATGGAGAGCGGCCGCTGTAACGGACATGTCACCCGATTGCCACGCGGAGCGTCCTTGCCATTGCGCCGCCAACCGAGCCGTGACCCGTGCCAGGCAGGGCACGCCCCGCCACTGCGGACCGGACGCCCCGGACCCGCATCGGCACGGCCGTTGCAGGCAGCATCCCATCCGGGAAGATTCCCGAATGGGACCATTCCCGGCGGGGTTCCCAAATGAGACGTTCCCCCTTCACCTATCGGGAGAGTCCCCGATGCAGCCGCGCACGGGTCCCTGCGAACCTTCGCCTATGAACGACGACTTCCCGATCCTCGCGGCGGTGGCGGCGAACCCCACTCACCCGTACGCGCTGCTGGAACACCTCCAGGCGCTGGGCCTCCACGTCAGCCGGAGCACCCTCTACCGGCGCGTCGAGGCCCTCGCCGCCCAGGGATGGCTCGATGCTGATGACATCCGCGGCGAGAGCGGCCACTACCGCAGGGCGCTCACGCTCTCCCGGGAAGGCCTCACGCGCATTAATGCCGAAGCGGCGGCTATCCTCCGCTCCGAACCGCTCGAGAGTCCGTTGTTTTCTCTTGCTGTGGCCGTGGCCGAACGCCTGGACGCCCGTTCGCTGACTGCAGCCCTCAAGCCGCGGATGTCCGTCGCGGCCCGCCAGCTGACCGAAGAAGAGCGCTTGCTCCGCCCCGGCGGGGCCGAACCGTGGTCGCGGGCAGCGCGCGATCGCCGGATCGCCCACCTCCAGGCCGACATCGCCTGGCTGCAGGGACTAATGGGCCGGCGCAACGTCGCTGGGGGCGCCTTCAGGCAGAGCGCCTGAAGCGCGCGCCAGGCCTGCAGCGACCGAACGTCAACCGCGCGGCAGGCCCAGCCCCCGCATCGAGATGATGTTCCGCTGTACCTCGCTCGTGCCGCCGCCGATAGGGCTGGTAGTGCTGTGCATGTAGAAGCGAGCGAACTTGCCGCCCATCGCGCTCGCGTCATCACGGTCCACGATCTGGCTGAAGAGCCCGCCCAGGTGCATCGCCGTCGTCGCCAGCCGTACATCGAGTTCGCTCGAATAGAGCTTGGCAATCGAACTCTCCTTGTTGGGGATTTCGCCGCGTTCCTGCATCGAGATGATGCGGTAGCAGATGAGCGCCTCAACCTGTGCTTCGATCGTCCGATCTGCGAGTTCATTTCTCACTGCTCGGCTGGTAGCCACCGAGTGGCTACCTACCTCGGATTCCTTCGCGTACTTCACCAGGTCCCGCGCGATCAGCTGGTGCGCGACGCTGGTTGCGATGCCGCTGCGCTCAAAGTCGAGTGTCGTCGTCGCCAGGTACCAGCCGCGGTTTTCCTCGCCGAGCAGGCTGGTCGCGGGTATTCGGACATCTTCGAAATAGACCTCATTGAACTCGTGACTGTTCAGCATGTTGATCAGTGGCCGCACCTGGATGCCTGGTGTCTTCATGTCGACGAGGAAGTAGCTGATACCCCGGTGCTTTGGAGCATCGGGGTTGGTCCGGGCGATGAGGATGCCCATATGGGCGTGCTGCGCCCCCGAAGTCCAGATCTTCTGGCCGTTCACTACGTAGTCGTCGCCGTCGCGGATCGCGCGGGTCTGCAACGAAGCGAGATCCGAGCCTGCGCCGGGCTCACTGAAGAGCTGGCACCAGATGTGCTCGCCCGAGATGATCTTCGGGAGGTACTCGGCCTTCTGCTCCTCGGTGCCGTAGACCATCATGGTCGGCCCGGCCCAGCCGTGGCCGATGCCGCCTGAGCGGGGCGCCCGCCGCCAGGCGAACTCTTCGCTGAGGATGAACTGCTCCTTCACGCTCAATCCGCCGCCACCGTGTTCTTTTGGCCACGCCGGCGCGCCCCATCCTCGTTCATTCAACTTCGTGTTCCAGCTCCTCATGAACTGGACGAAGCCTGCTTGTGCACGCCCGGCGCCATTGAAGAGACCCCATTCGGAGGGCCGTTCTCCAAGTTCGGGCGGGAACTCGGCATCGAGGAATCCCCGCACCGCCTGGCGGAACTCGGTTTCCTTCGGGCTATCGCGGAACTCCATGGCATACCTCCGGGGCTAGTCGGCGGGAGGATTGTGGATTTTGGGTTCCGGATTGTCCAACACGACGGTTCGAGCGCGACGTGCCACCGGGCCGGTCCGCCGCGGATTCAGTAGCTACGAAGTAGCCACTTTCTTCCAAAACACCGTCGTGGTGCACGGCCTCCCATCCGGGAAGAGCGCGTAGTCCGGGATCACGCCGCAGACGTTCCATCCGCCCCGCAGGTACAACCGCTCGGCATCGCTCCCGGTCACCGTGTCGAGGACGAGCAATCTGCGGCCAGCGCGGGCGGCCGCGGCCTCGACCTCGCGCAACAGCGCTTCGCCGATACCCTGCCGGCGCGCCCGCCGGTGGACCAGCATCTTCGTGACGTCCGCACGATACGGCTGGTTCTCGGGCACGGCTGTGGAGAGGTGGACCGTCCCGCAGATCCCCTCTGCGTCGCGGGCCGCCAACAGGATGGCCTCGCCGCGAGCGGCTTTCGCGGCAACCCCCTCCCAGAAAGCGATCGCCTTCTCGCGGGCGAACGGCCACATGAAGTTCACGGAGGCCCCGCCCTCTACGCAGTCGACAAGCACGTCCGCCAGGCCATCCACGCTCCTGGCGACCTCGCCGGCACCAAGGGTTCCGATGACGTAGCTGCTCATCCTGGCTCCTGGATCACGAGATACTCCGCCGGGGACGTCCCCGGGACTTCGAACCGGGTGGGCCGGTCAACGATCGCGAACAGCGAATCCCCCGGGCCCAGGTCCGTCGTCTCGCCGCCGATGGTGAAGACGAGCTGGCCCGAAAGCATCACGATGTGCTGCCGGATCCCCCGCGCCGGTGCAAGGCTGTACTCGACCACCGTGCCGACCGGGAGCTTCAGCCGCGCGATCTCCACCTGGCTGAATGGCGAGGCGGCCGCCACGAGTGTCCGTTCGAGGCCGGTGGCCGGGTCGCGCCACGTTGGCTGGCGCGCCGCCGGCTGGTGGCTCACTTCCGACGCCTCCGCCTCGATCATCAACGTTGAGAGAGTCACTCCCAGCCCTGCGCAAAGCCGGCCGAGCAGGCCCGCCGTCGGCGATGAAAGGCCGGACTCCACCTTCGCGATCATTGCCTTGCTCACGCCGGAGCGAGCGGCCAGCTGGGCAAGGGAGAGGCCAAGTTCTTCCCGCCGCCTGCGCAGGTTCGCTGCAATCCGGCCCTCGATGGCATCATCGGTAGGCATTCGTCCACTATAGTAGACGCCTCCCTACTCCGCTACCGGTCGTCTCCTCAGCCAAGGGCGTGAACTCGCGCTCCGTCGAGGGACGCGGAAACTTCCGCGCGGAACCGGGAATTCTGAATTGCGCCCAGGTGGCCTTGGTGCAGGAGCGAGATGAAACTGGCTGCTCGCCCTTGACCATAGAAATGCAATTCCGGTATTCTGACAGCAGTCATGGGGGAGTAACCACCGCGCCATCCCCGGCGCACGCGCATGGTCGTCAGTACGCGCTGACGCGCCGGCCATGCGGGCGAGGCACCTCTCGCCTGGTGAGACCCTGGCACATCCATTTGTGGATGCGGCCAGGCGTGCTCGATGCCAGGACCGCGGAGGAGGTACTCATCATGGATCTCTTCGAGCTCTTCGAACCCGAAAACGAACGCCGGAACCAGCGGCAGCCTGAGGACGCGCCACGCCAACGGGGCCTGCGCGGGTTCTTCCGGCGCTGGATGGACGCCGTCCAGGAAGATGACGACCGGCGCACGCCTCGCGATAGCTCCCGCCGCCGCTCGGGCGACGACTGGGATTAGCCACCAGGCCGAGTCGTCCCCAATCCGCTTCACCATCGCCGAGGCGAGGCACGGTTTCCTGGTAGGTAACCGTGTCGCCGCGCGCCCTTCCCCTCTCTGGAGCTATCCGTGTTTCTTGAACTTCTTCCCTGGGCTCTCTTCATGCTGTTCGTTTTCGCGATGCTCGCGCTGGACCTCGGGGTGTTCCACAAGGACGCGCACCAGGTCGAACGCCGCGAGGCGCTCGCATGGAGTGCCGTCTGGATCGGCCTCGCCATCGCCTTCAACATCGGGATCTATATCTTCCGCGGCACCGAAGACGGCCTCGAGTGGACGACCGGCTACCTCGTAGAGAAGACGCTCAGTGTCGACAACATCTTCATCATCCTGCTGATCTTTTCCGCCTTCGCCGTCCCCCAGGCGTACCAACACCGTGTGCTCTTCTGGGGCATTGTCGGAGCGCTCGTCATGCGCGCCGCGCTCATCGCGGTCGCAGGAGTCCTGCTCAGCACTCTCCACTTCGTGATCTACATTTTCGGCGCCTTCCTTATCTTCACGGGCATCAAGTTCCTGCGAGAACAGGATCATCAGCCCGACCTCGAACGCCACCCGGTGGTGCGGTTCGCCAACCGCATCTTCCGCACCAGCCACGAATACGACGGGCAGAAGTTCTTCACACGAAAGAACGGCCTGCTCTATGCAACGCCGCTGTTCGTCACGCTCCTCCTGATCGAGGCGACCGATCTCGTCTTCGCTGTGGACTCCATCCCGGCGATCTACGCCATCACCGATGACCCGTTCATCGTCTTCACATCCAACATCTTCGCCATACTCGGCCTCCGCTCGCTCTACTTCGTCCTCGCCGGCTACCTCAGCGGCCTCGCCTACCTGAAGCCGGCGCTCGCCGCCATCCTCGTCTTTGTCGGCGCGAAGATGCTTGTCATCGACTTCTACAAGGTGCCGGCGCTGGCGAGCCTCGCCATTATCGCCACCATCCTTACCGTCGCCGTTGCGGCTTCGCTCATCGTCGCCCGGCGCCGCGCCGCGGTCCTCGAAACAACCCCGGCGCTCGCATCCGAAAGCGGTCACTAAGCGCCGTCCCCAGCCGGGGCCGGCTGTTCCGCTCCCGCAGCGGCCGGCCCTGGCGACCCCACTCACCCCCAGAGAAAGGACTCTGAACGTGTTGAAACGGCTCTCCGCCATCTTCCAGGCCAAGGCGAACAAGGCCATCGACCACATTGAGGACCCGCGCGAGATGCTCGACCTGAGCTACGAGAAGCAGGTTGCCATGCTCCGCGACGTGAAGCGCGGCATCGTCGAAGTCACCGCCGCCCGGAAGCGCCTCGAACTCCAGGCGCACGAACTCCGGGAGTCCCTCCCGAAGTTCGATGCCCAGGCACTCCACGCCATCCAGGCCGGCCGCGAAGACCTCGCCCGCCTCGCCCTCGAGCGCAAGGCTCAATCCCAGGCCGAGATCGATGGCTTCGATGCCCAGGTCGAGCGGCTCAAGGCGGAGCAGGACAAGCTCGTCCAGGCCGAAGCCCGGCTCGCCGCCAAGGTCAACGCCTTCCGCACCAGGAAGGAAGTGATGAAGGCCGAATACACCGCTGCCAAAGCCACGGTCCGGATCGGCGAAGCTGTGACCGGCCTCTCCGAGGAGATGACTGACGTCGGCCTCGCCATCCAGCGCGCCGAGGACCGGACCGCCCAGCTCAAGAGCAAGGGCGCCGCCATCCACGACCTCATCGAGAGCGGCGTCCTCGAAGACCATCTCGGCGGCGGCAGTCAGCTCGATCGCGAGCTGGAGGCACTTGGGCGGTCCGCTTCCGTTGAGTCTGACCTCGAACGGTTGCGGGCCCAGGCAGCCATGACCACCGCCTCCCAGGAGGTGAAAGCGTGATCGTCCGAATCATGGGAGAGGGCCAGTGGCGCATCGATGACGCCCTGACCAGCGACCTCAACGTCATCGATGCCCTGCTCGACGCCGACCTGACGGTGGGAACTGAATCGACCCTGGCCGCCCACATCCAGGCCATCCAGGCGCTGATCAAGGAGCGCGGCACGCCGGTCGGCATCGAGGAATTGCTTCCTTCCGATGCCGTCGTGCCGTTCTCCGGGATCTCGGTGGCGGAACTCCGCGAGTTCATCGGCCAGGAAGGATTGATACCGGGCTGATGGTCGATGAACTCTTTGAGGTGTTCGAAGACCTCTTCGAACGCCGCGGCAAGAAGAAGAAGGACAAGAAGGCGCAGGGGAACGAGGCGGCGGTCGCCGCCCCGCCTCCGGCGCCGCCAATTCACTGCATCTCCTGCGGCGCGCGAAACGAAGGGGCGGCCAAGTTCTGCCTCGAATGCGGCGAACTCCTCCCCTCTCCCGGCGAGGAGTTCCGCTGCGTGAAGTGCGAGACCACCCTCCCGCTGAAGGCGAAGTTCTGCCCTCGATGCGGGGCTCGCGCCGGCTAGGGAGCCCCCTCCACCGGGATACGGGGTTGGCCTCCCGCGTGGACGATCGACAGTAGCACCCGGATCTCCGTCTCGCGTTCCAGCGGATGGCGCAGATGGAGCTCCGGGTGCACGACATACACGTTCCGGCGCCCGTTGCGCACTTTCGAGAGGTACCCCGCCTCCACCAGGTCCGAGACGATCCCGAAAACGGTCCGCTCCTTCACGCCCACGCGTTCGGCAATCTCGCTCAGCCGGACCTGCGGGTTCTGGGCGATGCACAGCAAGACGTGCGAGTGGTTGGTGAGGAATGTCCAATCGCTCATGGCCGCAGTCTGAAAGGGCGGTCCCACTCGCTCAAGCGCCTCTGCGCCGGTCGCTGGAGATTGGAAGCGGGTTAAGGCGCGCGCCCCGTTCCTTTCCCGGGCGGCCGGCCCTTTCTTCCGCCATACGGGGCTGCTTGATACATTCCGGTTACATTCGCCCCCGGGGAGCCACCAATGCCAAGACGGCTATTACTGGCCGCTTGCGCCCTTGCCGCCGTGCCCGTCTTCGCCGCCTGCGGCGATGACGACGATGCGGATGCCGGCGCGGGCCCCGGAACTTCCACCGCTTCGGCCCAAACCGCCGGGGCGACGAACTCGAACGACTCGCCAACCCTTGCCACGCCGGCCAGCAAGTATTCCGTCAGCATCGACGACATCGGCATCGCCTGGCTCACCGACATCGCGAACACCTACATCATCGATGCTACGGCCTACGGCAAGCAGCCGATGCTCTTCGGCAACGAGGCCGAAGGCAAAAAGCTCCTCACCGACTGGGGCTATCTCGAGGGCTACGAGACCGCGTATATCCCCGAAGGCCGCGACACTTCGGTCCTCAAGGGCGCGTATTACATCAAGGTCGAAACCCACCTCTTTAAAGACGAGGCAGGCGCCAACAAGGCCTTCAAGTACTTCGCTGACTACGCCGCCACGAGCGGCGCCTCGCCCGTGAACATCCAGCCTGTCGGTAACGTTTCCGTGGCGTTCGCCACGTCGTACGGCACAATCGGCAGCACGAATGTCAAAGCGCTCTATCACCAGGTGGTCTTTCAGGCGAGGGAACGTCATCACGATTCTCCTGACCAAAGGCGCCCAGGGGTTCATGACGGTCGAACCCGCACGGGAACTCGCCCTCATCGCCGATGAGAAGATCCTCGGCGAACGTCCGGCCGTCGAACCGACGCCAACCAGCAGCTACAAGACCCCGACGCCGGCGCCCAAGCCATGAACAAGCGGAACAACCAGCCCCTGCTCATCCTCGCCGCCGGGCTCGTCCTGATCGCGATGGGCGCTGTCGCGGCCTTCCTCTTCCTCGGCGGCGGCGATGACGACGGGGGGACCTCCGCGCCCTCGGGCGCCCTCCGCGAGAAGACACCTTCGGCCAGCACGCGCGGCACCACCGGCGGCCCCGAGCCCGTGGTCACGATGACGCCTTCGAAGGCGAGCCTGCTCCTCGGCGAACTGCCCGACAACTACGAAGTCGATGTCACTTCGACCTTCACGATGACGGTTTCCACCTTCACCAGCTCCTACTGGTTCCGAAGCAACAAGGAAGGCGAAGAGAAGTCCGCCGAGTGGAAGATCGTCGACGGCTACCAGGTGTACTTCCAGCCCGAAGGCCTCGCGGCCGAGGTGTTGCAGGGCTCCCCCTACATCCACGTCGAGACCTACCAGTTCGCGACGATCGACGGGGCGAAGGCCGCCTGGGACTACTTCGATGGCTTCCTCTCGCGCACACCGGGGAGCGAGGCAGTCGAGGCGAAGCCGCTGGCCAACGAGTCCAGCGCCTACCGTTTCATCGAAGGCACCGTCAGCGTCTCCGAAGACCTGGCCGTCTACCACCGCTTCAGCTACCGCCGGGGCAACATCATCGTGACGGTTGTAACGTGGGGCGCGGATAAGTCGATGAATATCGATCCAGCGCGCAACGTTGCCGCTACTATTGACGACAAACTCCTCGGTACTCGCCCAGCTGTGGAGCCAACACCGATCCCAACACCGAGCTTTCCTGGGCTCGGTAACTGATGAGCGACTGATCGCGGGGAGGTAGCGTGCGCAGACGATGGCTGGGCCTTGTCGCCATAGTCGTGGCACTCGGCGCGGGAGCGGTCTCGGAAGTGCAAGACCACCCCGCCGCCGCCGAGGCGCCTTCCGGCTACGTCGATGTTCAGTTCGACACCGGCGTAACGATCCAGTCGCTGAACGCCGACGGGACGACGCCCACTCTCGCCCAACAGGGCTTCCAGACGTTGCCCATCCCTCCCGGGAAGACCAGCAGCGAGTTCCTCGATGAACTCCGCGCCAGGCCGGACATTCTCACCGCTGAGGCCGCAACCCGCGTCCACGCCGCCCAGCTCCCGAACGACCCGTACTACGACTACGACGGCGTGAACCAGGCTCAGTACCTGGCGCAGATTGGCGCGCCGGCCGCGTGGGACCTCTCGACTGGCTCGAGCCAGGTCATCGTCGCCGTCCTCGACTCCGGCATCGATTTGGGCCACCCGGACCTCGGCGGAAGGCTCTGGGAGAACCCCATCGACAACCTGAGCGACGGGATTGACCGGGACAACAACGGCTACCCGAACGACCGTTACGGCTACCGCTTCGTCGACCTTACAGCGAAGAACATCGCGCTTTGCGGCTACACCGCCACGCGCGGCCCGAATGTCCAGGACGACATGGGCAGCACCGGCGACCCGCGCGCCCACGGCACCCTCGTATCCGGGATCATCGCCGCCGCCGGGAACAACGGCCAGGGCGTCGCCGGCGTCGCCTGGAACACCCGCCTGATGACGGTGAAGGTCCTCGATTGCGAAGGCAAAGGCTGGATGGCAAACGTTGCCCAGGGGATCGAATACGCCGTCAAGAACGGCGCGCGCATCATCAACATCAGCGTCGCGTCCGATGGCAGCATCACTGCGAACGAATCGTCAGTCCTCCGGGCCGCACTCCAAATGGCCCAGAACGCGGGCGTCATCGTCGTGGCGGCGGCAGGCAACGAAGCGCGCACCGGCGATGTCGGGACGCGGTATCCAGCCGCCTACACCGATTTCCCCAACCTGATCGGCGTTGGCGCTTCGAACAACCTGAACGGGAACGAGTGGGCGACCTACAGCAATTACGGGCCGGCCGTCGATTTCGCGGCGCCGGGGAACCGCATTGTCAGCACCACCCGCTCGGACCTCGGGCTCACAGCACCCTACGCCGAGGTTGGCACGGAGGGCGGTACGAGCTTCTCCACGGCGCTCACCTCGGGAATGTTCGCCCTGATGATGGCGCGAAACACGCGCCTGAGTGCCGCCGACTACATCCAGATCGCGCGCGATGCGGCCACGCCCGCCACGCCCGCCGCGCACGGCCAGAACTGGGCCGGCGCGGGAATCATCAACATCGGCGCGGCCGTGGCCCGTGTCCCCATGTCTATCGAAGGCGCACCGCTCAAGGACTGGCGGGATGTACCCGCCGGCACACTCATCGAGGCTGTCATCGATGGCAACACGTGTGGCAGCACGACATCCCAGTCGTTCGGGTTCCTGGGGCGGTACTCCATCCGCGTCAAGAGCACCGTCGACCAGGCGAACTGCGGCCAGCCGGGCAAAACGGTCCAGCTCTACGTCGGCGGGCTGCCGGCCCTGCCGACATTCACCTGGGGTGCGCCAAACCAGGACCTCGGCCTGCGCGATAAGGAAGTCAGCAGCGTCTCCCCTCCGCCGGGGAGCCTGGTCGTCCAAACGCTCACGGGCAGCTGGGCGAACATCGCCCATCTCGAACCAACCGGGCAACTTCCAGGGGCCGCTTCGGGACTGCCGACTCCCTGGACGGCGATCTTCAAGTGGGATGCCGTGAAAGCCACCCTCGGCAACAATGGCGCTTACCGGCGGTTCTTCCGCGGGCTGCCAAGCTACACCAGCGACTACCCGGTCATAACCCAGTACGACGCCTACTGGGTCGATGCCCCGGCGCCCAATGTCGCCAGTCCGAATCCCTACCCTCCCGCCGGGCGGGCCGTTTCGCTCCAGGCGGGCTGGAACAACTTCACCTACACGGGGACCAGCCGTTCAGTCGACGATGCATTGAGATCGATAGGCGGCCAGTGGCTCCAGGTGCTGGAGTACGACAATGCCAGCGGGCAGTGGCGTTCCCACCTTCCCGTGACGGCGACTCACCCGCGCGTCCTCAACGACTTCGGGGGGCTCTTCACACTCAAGGTCTACTGGGTGCTGATGAAGGATGATGCGTCGCTCGTGATGGACTGACGCCGGCGCCCCGCGGAGCTTCCGCGATGCGATGGACCTACCCTGGCGATACCGCCGGCTCGATGATGGCCGACATGCTGCCCTTCGATTCGGGCATCGCCGGATCCGCGCCATAGCCGTGGACCTGGTCCTGCTTCAGCTTCACCCGGTCGAGGCCGCCAGTCATCAAGATCGCCCGTCCTTCGCTATCGACCACGCAGGCAATGGCGAAGCCCTTCTCCGGCGCGTAGCCGAAGACGCTCCCCAGCATCGCGATCACGTACTGGTAGGTGTGTTCGTTGTCATCCAGGAGGATGAGGTGGTACGGCGGCTCGACGGCCGAGCCGGTCTCTTCGATCACGCGTGTCGCGGGTGTGGGCAGCGTCATGGACGTTCGATTCTACCGGCGGACCCGAACCTGCGAACAGCGGCCCGGAATGCAGCCATCGGGCTATCTCTTAGGGGATTCGCTTAGTGCCGGAGGGGGAGGCCCGGCGTACGATCCGGTGGCTGCCAGAGCCCGCCTCGCCAGAGGGTCCCCCGTGATTCGAGACACAGCATCATCGAGCCCGGCCGCCGACGCGGAAGAGACCGCGGCGCTGCGTGCTGAGTTGAAAAAGGCGCGCGCGGAACTCGAGCAGTTTCGGCTGCATCTCCCAGAGGCCTTCGTCGAGGTTGCTTTCCCGTCGTTCCAGGTTTCCTACATGAACCAGCTGGCGCGAAGCCTGCTCGGCTACACCGCAGAAGACGTCGCAGCGGGCATCCACAGCTATGTCCTGCTCGATGAACCCAGCCTGGTCGATGTGGTGGATGTCGCGACTCGCCATATGGCTGTATCTACCTGGATCGGCCAACCCTACGAGCGCGAGGGCCAGCGCGTCTTCCAGTTCTGCCTCGTGCGCAAGGATGGCTCGCACTTTCCGGCCGATGTCCAGGGCTCCTACATCCTCGATGAACAGGACAACCCGTGCGGCGTCCGCTACATGTTTCGCGACACTACCGCCCGCCGGGAAGCCGAACTCGAGCGAGCCCGGCTCGCGGCCATCGTCGAATCCAGCGACGATGCGATAGTGAGCCGCGCACCAGACGGCAGGGTCCTGAGCTGGAACCGCGGCGCCGAGAAGTTGTACGGCTGGACGGCGGAGGAGATGGCCGGCCAGCCGCTCGAAACCATGGAGCTCCCGCACGCTTCCGGCGAGATGGCGGACACCAACCGCCGGATCCTGGAGGGTACGCAGGGAGTCATCGAGACCAGGCGACCGACGAAGGATGGCCGGGTCATCGAAGTCTCCATCGCCCTTTTCCCGGTACGCGATGCCAACGGAGAGGTCTTCGCCACGGCCGGCATCAGCAGGGACATCGGCGACCGCAGCGCGACCGACCGGGCTCTCCGCCGCTCGAACGACCTCCTCAGCGCCCTGACTTCCGCCCAGACGGACTTCATCCGCGAGCGCGACGCCCGCGCTGTCTTCGAGGGCCTCCTGCCCAGCCTGCTCACCCTCACCGGGAGCGAATACGGCTTCATCGGCGAAGTCCTCTATCGCAACGGTGCGCCGTACCTGAAGACACACGCCGTCTCGGACATCGCATGGGACGAGTGGAGCCGGAAGTTCTACGACGAGAACATCGACGAAGGCATCGAGTTCGTGAACCTGAAGTCGCTCTTCGGCGAGGTTCTCGTCACCGGAGAAACGCTCATCGCGAACGACCCCGCCAGCGACCCCCGGCGGGGCGGCCTTCCACCGGGCCATCCCGCGCTCAACGCCTTCATGGGCATGCCGATCCACCGGGGGGACCGTCTCGTGGGGATGATCGGCATCGCGAACCGCCCCGGCGGATACGACGACGGAGTCGGCGAGTTCCTGCAACCGTTCGCCACGACCTGTGGCACGCTCCTCGAAGCGATCCGCATCGAGAAGGCGCGACTCGCCGCTGAGAACCGCCTGGACCTTGCCATGCGCGGCGCGAACCTCGCGCTCTGGGAATGGGATGTCCGCAAGCGCGAGATGACCGTCCAGATTCCCGAGGGCGGGGACCACGGATTCGACCAGGGTGACGCCCAGGACTCCGACTGGCTGATGACGCGGGTACACCCCGACGACCGGGAACTCGTCTCGGCAACTTTCAACGCCCACTTCTCCGGCGAGACCGCCTTCGTCGAGTGCGAACACCGCGTGATCGACGGCCGCGGAGACTACCGCTGGCTGCTCACTCGCGGCACCACGGTCTTGCGAGATGGTGCCGGGCGGCCCCTCCGCGCCGCCGGGACATTTCTCGACATCACCGACCGGAAAGCCGCCGACGACGAGCGCGAACGGCTCGAGCAACAGATCCGCCAGAGCCAGAAGCTCGAAAGTCTCGGGGTGTTCGCGGGCGGAATCGCCCACGACTTCAACAACCTCCTCACGGCGATCCTCGGGAACCTCTACCTCCTCAACCAGGAAATGCAGGACGGCCCCCAGACCGAACTGCTGAACGAAGCGAGGCATGCCGCCGAGCGAGGCGCGGAACTCGTCCGCAGGCTGCTCACGTTCGCGCGGCCGGAAGTCGAACGGGCCGAACTCGTCGACCTCGACCGACTGATAGATGAAACAGCCGCCCTCGCCCGCTCGGTGCTGACGCCGAGCGTCCGCCTCGTCGTCCGGCGCGGCGCGGGCCACACTGAAGTGCTCGGCTCGCCGATCTCCCTCCAGCAGATTCTGATTAACCTCATGGTGAACGCTCGCGACGCTATGCCCGGCGGCGGCACGATCACCGTCTCCCACAGGGTCGTCACCGTCGGCCCCCGCCACCGCTGGGCGCCGCCCGAACTTCCCCGAGGCCGCTACCACGTCGTCTCTGTCGCGGACACCGGCCAGGGCATGCCCGCCGGCCTGGTCGAACGCATCTTCGACCCGTTCTTCACGACGAAAGGGCACGGCCGGGGCTCGGGCCTCGGTTTGCCCACCGCCCTGGGCATCGCACGGGCCCACGGTGGCTGGCTCGCGCAGAAAGCACCGCCGGCCAGGGAAGCACCTTCCGGCTTCTCCTCCCGGCAAGCTGAGGCAGCCCGCGCGGCCCCTCACACAAATCCGGCAATTCGTGCGGCGAGATTGGCCCGGTCGACCCTGACCCGCACTCTGGCGTACAACCTACCGTTATGGCCGGCGGCGGCTCCGCGGCCGCCAAGGAGAGTGGAGCGTGGCAGACCGGTTCGAGATACCCCGCTACTGCGGGCGCTGCGGTGAGATCTTCGATGGCAGGGCCACCACCTGCCCCGAATGCGGCGGCATCTGGCCCGAAGAGCTCCCGCGGGACCTGATCGCGGTCTACGCGCTCCTGCTCACGGAAATCCACAACCTCCGCCGGAATGGCGCCATCTCTGAAGCGACCTTCGCCCAGATACGGCGCGTGTACGAAGAGCGCCTCCTCGCCGTCCGCCCGGCGCGAAGGCGGGCACCCGAACCCGAGCCGATGGCGGCCCCTGCGATCGCCGCGCCGGCCCCAGAGGCTGCCGAATCGCCCGTCCCTGCTGAACCGGCGCCGCGCCTCGCACCGCCTCCGCCACCCACCGGTCCGCCGCGACCGGCTGTCCCACAAAAACCCCCGGGCGATGTGACGCTCGATCTTCGCAACTGGGCCGCCCGCCGCCAGGCCGACCTTGTTCTCTACCTGGGAGCGTTCTTGCTCTCCATTTCCGCGCTGATCTTCGTGAGCTACACCGGCAGCGGCGGCGGGGCGAAGAGCGCCCTCTTCGGCCTCTACACCCTCCTCTTCCTGGTCCTCGGCATCCAGCTGCGGAAGTGGGAGCGTGTGCAGGAGGCGGGGCCCGTCTTCCTCGGACTCGGCGCCGTCCTCGTACCCCTCAACTTCGTCGCCATCTACACCAACGTGCTTCGCCACGAAGACGTCTCCCGGGAGTACGTCTGGCTCGCCGGAAGCCTCTCGACGGCCGGGCTCTACTCGCTCCTCGCGTGGCGGGACTTCGGAAAGTTCTACTGGCTCCCCGCCGCAGGCGCCTACCTCGCCGCCTACGCCTCGCTTGGCGCCTGCCTGCACTTCGCATCGGAGTGGTACGGCCCGTGGTTCGTCGCCCTTGGCGCGGCTGGCGTGGCCGCTGCCCCGCGCCTCCCGGTCCCGCCACGCGCTCGCGGCTTCGTCGAGGGCGGCTCCTACGCGCTCGTCTCCGCCGCCCTGCTCTATACGCACCAGGCCGTCGCGTTCGAAGACGGCGCACACGCAGCCATCCCCGTCGCTTATGCGTTCACGGCCGCGGCGATCGCGCGCTCCGCGTTCCCTTCCCGCCGGCCCATCTTCCTCGGTCTCCTTCCCCCGGTTTCCGTCATGACCCTCGCTTCCGCGGGATGGGCAATCGACCCGTGGGCAGAAACCGTCGTCACATGGTCACCGCTCTCACTCCTGGCCGTTGCCGCAGGGTACCTCGCCGTCGGAAGGTTCCAGCCGCGCTATGGTCCGGCATGGCGATCCCTCGCGCTGGCCTTCGGCATCGTCGCCCTGGTCCTCGCCCACGGCCGCGCCGCCGAAGGCGATAGCCGATGGCTGCTGCCCGTCGCCTATGCCCTCTCCTCGCTCATTGCCGCAGGCTGGTACGGCGCCTGCCGGTATGTCCCGGCGCTGGCCTTCCTCCCGCCGCTCCTCGCAGCTGCCGCCGCCTCGACGTCCTGGGCGGCCGACGCGCTCGCCTACGAGTGGCTGTGGACGTTCGCTGTCTTCGCAGCGGTCGGCTATGCCCTCATCGCGCGGCGCCGGCCAGCGGAGGCGGAGGTATGGGGCATGCTCGCGGCCTCCAGTGGCGCCACCGCCATCGCCATCTCTCACGCCGCAACGGCCTTCTCGGGGATAAACCGCTGGGAACTCCCCGCGGTCTACGGCCTCGCCGCCGGTGGCGCCGCCTTCGATGCGTTCCGCTTCCGGCCGTCCGCCCTCCTCGGGGCCTTCGCCCTCGCGATCGGCGGCGCGGCAGCGCTCTGGGCGTTCGAAGTCGACCAGGCATACTGGGCGTTCCCTGCCATCGGGATCAGCCTTGTCATCCTGGCATCGGAACGAGCGTGGGTCCGCGATGCGGGCCTCGCAACGCTCGCCTGGCCCGGCGCCCTCATCCTCGCTGCCACCCCCGTCCTCCTGGTCGACGCGTACACCGATGAAGCGTGGGTGGGCGCCGCTGCATTCGCCGCTGCGGCCATCGCCATCTTTGGGTTGGCGCTCCGCACGAACGGCGCGTTTGCCGCGCTCGCCGGGCACACCTCGGACAGGGCCTCGCGAATCGAACAGCAGATGCTGGCGCGCGGCGGCGCCTGGGCGCTCTTCGCCTCCGGCGGGATGGTGGACGTCGCGCTCGAACTCTCGGCGATTGAGAGCGCCTGGACCTTCGCCATCGCGGGCATCGCCCTCTGGCTTGCCGTCGCGGGGCTCGGCAAGTGGTTAAGGTCGCTCGATGAGGTCCTTGGCCCGGTCGGGCTGAGCGCCTTCGCCCTCGCCGTCCTCCTCGGCCACGAAGGACCGGGGCACGTCTCGATGATGCTCGGGCTCGGCGCGGTCGCCGCCTCGCTGGGGGTCCGGGGCCGTTTCGCGATGGCGTGGCGGGCGGCCTATGCCGGGGGCGCGAGCCTCGCGCTGCTCTTCGCCCATGTCCACGCCGCCGAGGCAGGCGCCGATGCCTGGCAACTGCCCGCGGCCTACGCGCTCACCATCGTTGCCCTCCTCTGGGACGGCGCCTGGAATCGCTACCAGCCCGCCATGCTCTTCGTCCCCGCCGTCGCCACCGTCGGGGCCGGGACCGCCGTCTGGTGGCGAGGGTGGCCCGACCAGCACATGGCCTGGACACCTCTCGCCTTCGCCCTGGGCATCGCCGCGACCGAACGCCTCTGGATGCGCGGCAGCGTCCTCCGGCCCGCTGCCTGGCCGTACGTGCTCGCGCTCGCCCTTGCTCCACTGACTCTCACCAGTTCGTACGAGGCAGCGCCCTGGTACGGGGTCGCGGGATTCGCATTGGCCGGAATCGCGTGGTTCGCCACCGTCGTCCGCAGCAATGGCGCCCTGCGCATCGGCGCCAGGTTCGGCTTCACCCGCGAGCGGCAGGTACTGGCGTTCGGGGGCTTCAGCCTGAGCCTGGCCACCGTGGGCTACCTCGTCTTCGCGCTCGAACAGCCGCGGACCACCTCGGCATGGGCGTTCGCCGGCCTCACGATCACGGCGTGGGCAGTGGCCGGGGGCTTGCGCCGCCGCCTGCCCGCGTTCGAGGAGGTCATCGGGCCGGCCAGCCTCACGGGCATCATCGTCGCGGTTTTCGCCGCCGCCCCGCACGAAGACCACACCTCGATGCTCCTCGGCCTCACAGCCGTGGCGGCGGCACTCGCTGTCGGCGGGCGCTTCCCGATGCCCTGGCGGATCGTCTATGGCGGGGCCGCGGCGGGCTCCATCGTCTTCGCCCACAACCACGCCGAGCTCGCCAGCACGGGGGCCTGGCAGTTGCCCGCAGCCTATGGGCTCGTCCTCATCGCGCTGCTCTGGGACAGCGCCTGGAACCGCTGGCAGCCGGCGATGCTCTGCGTCCCGGCGGCCGCGGCGGCCACCGCCACCGCGTTTGCCTGGTGGCGGGAGTGGCCCCTGTACCACATGGCGTGGGCTCCGCTCGCCATCGCCCTTGCGATTGCCGCATCCGAGCGGCTCTGGTCCCGCGGCGATTTGGTCCGCCGGGGAGCCTGGTGGTACGTCCTCGGGCTTAGCCTGGCACCATTGGCCGCCCTCGAGGAGTACGAGTCCGAGGCATGGGCGGGCGCCGTCGCCTTCGTCCTCTCCGCCCTGGCCTGGGCTATCGGGTCCTGGCGAAGCAAAGGCTCGCTCGGCGAACTCTTCGACCTGAAGGCATCCGTGCCGCCGCGCACCGAACGGCACGGCGTCGCCCTCGGCGCCTTCGGCCTCGCCATGATCTCCCTCGGCTTCTTCAACCTGGCGATCGAACTATCGCTGGCCGGGGCCGGATGGACGTACGCCGCCACCGGCGCGGGCGCAATCTTCGCGACCTGCCGGACTCACGTGCGCGTTCGGGATTGGCTGGGCCCCCTCACCGTGGCCGGCCTCACCGCGTTCGTGATCGGGGCGGACGCCGCCGGGCACCACACCGGCGAACTCTCGGCGATGTTCGGAGTAGCAGCCGCAGCTTTCGTCGCCAGCGGCCTGGCGAATCGCTCCGACAACCGGGTGATCGGCGGCTTCGTCTCGGCGGTGGCTTCGGCTGCGCTCGCCTGGGCGTGGCAGGATTGGCCTGCCTGGTCGCTCTCACTGGTCTATGGAGCAACGGCAGCTATCCTCTTTTTCGCCCTGGCGCCGTCGCGCAAGGAGCCCGGCGTCCTCCCCAGGGCGGTAACGTTCCTCTCGGTCGCGCCGGTGCTCCTGGCGATTGCGGGTTCGGTCTTCGCGCTCAGCGCGCTCAATGGCACAACTCCATTCGACGGTAGTCCGGGCTCGAGCGGCGACCCGCTCGTCCGGACGCCCGAGTGGCTCTCGGCCGTCATCAACATCGCCATCGCGGGGGCGATGCTCGTTTTCGAAGGCATGTACCGGAAAGGCCGGCTGGCGGTTGTCGCCGGAGGAGCGGTGCTCTTGCTCTCGCTCGAAATGGCGATCGCGACGTTCGAGTTCGAGAACATCCAGGTCTACACGGCGCCGGTCGCGATCTGCCTGATCGGACTCGGGCTCTCCATCCGCCGCTCGGAGCCCTTGTTGGGCCACCACATGCTCCTGCACGAAGGGCTCTTTATTCTCGGCGCGGCCGTGCTCGTGCTCCCGCCCGCGGAACAGAGCTTCGAACCCGGCGGGGCGAACTGGGGTTTGCTCGTGATTCTCGAGGGCATGGCCCTGCTCGCCGTGGGGCTCACCCTCTTCCAGCGCTGGCTCGCCGTCGCCGGGGTTGTGACCCTGGTGGCCGTCGCGGCCCGCTATGTGGTCGACAACACGGCGAACGGGAACATCCCCTACTGGGCGATGCTCGGGGTCGCCGGGCTCCTCCTGCTCGGAGTCGGCGTGCTGATGCTTCTCGAGCGCGAGTGGTGGGACCGCACCAAGGCCCGGATGGCCCGCTGGTGGCTCGAACAGGAAGACTCCGGGCCCGGCGACGAGCCGCCGGATGCTGAGCCGGCGCTGCGACCGTAAGACGTCAGTCCTCGATCCGCCGCCACTTCCGCAGGCTCGTCATTTCGCGGGCCGGGTCCTGGCGGCTGCCGACCTCGGTGTAGGAGACTTCCGCCACGTAGACATCGCCCCGTGAATCCACGGCAATGCTGTGCGGCCAGAGGAATTGTTCCGCCCGCTCGCCCGGCAGAGTGGCGCCGAAGCGGCCCTGCAACTCGCCCGAACGGTCGTAGATCGACACGCGGTGCCCCAGGTTCGGGACGCCGTGCTGCACCGGGGGCGGCCCTTGTTCGGCGACGTACACGTTGGAATCCGTGCCCCGCCCACCGACGACCGCGACGGCGTGGTGCACGTGCCACTGGGTGCGAAACTCGCCCTCCAGCGAGAACACCTGGACACGATGGTTCTCGCGGTCGGCGACGATCACCCCGTCCGCGCCGAACATCGCGATGTTGTGCGGCAGGCTGAACTGGCCGGGGTCGGAGCCAGCCTCTCCCCACGATTGCAGGAGCCGGCCTTCCCGGTCGAAGCGGTGGATCCGCGAGTTCCGGTATCCGTCCGAGACGTAGATATCACCGTTCGCCGGGTTCACCGCCACATCCGTCGGGCGGTTGAACGGTTCGCCACTCTGGGCCGGGGCTGTTTCGCCGTTTCCCAGCCGCAGAAGCTCGCGACCGGACCGGTCGGTCTTCGTGATCGTGTGTCCCAGCACATCGACCAGCCAGAGGTTGTCTTCGTGATCGGTTCGGATCGAGTGGGCGCGCAGCCAACGGTTCCCCGGCCACGTCTGCAAGGCGTTCCCATAGGCATCAGTGATGAGCCGGGTACCCGATCCAGGGTCGTCGTTGCCCCACATGTCGATGACGTTGCCGTCGCGGTCGAAGACCAGCACCGGCATATTCCCACGGTTGAAAACGTAGACCCGGTCGGCCGAGTCCACCGCCACGGCGGTCGCTTCCTGCAACCAGATGCCGTGGGGTACTTTCGCCCAAAACGGGACGGGTTCGAAGCGGGTGGACATCGATAGGGCCTCCGCGGTGCCGTGGCGCGCTGGTCTCGCGCGCCCGTTGGCGCTGCCGGCCGTATTCTCGCACGCGCGCCGGGAGGCGCCGGGGGGAGTGTGGAATCGACGGTAATCCTCGTGCCCACGAAGGGACGGCCGCATCACCTGGAGCGCTGCCTGCGTTCCATCGAGGAATGCGCCCCCAACCCCCGGGTCGTGGTCATCGACCAGGACCCGGATGCGGGCGCGGAGCGGCTCTGCCAGGGCTTCGCCGGTCTCGCGCTCGACTATCTCCACCATCCCGCGGGCGGAAAGAGCGCGGCCTTGAACGCCGGCATCCGGGCGAGCGGCTCCACCTTCATCGCGTTCACCGACGACGACTGCACGGTCCCCGGGGATTGGATCCGGGCCGGGACCCGCGCCTTCGCGGGCGCCCCCCGCCTTGCGATCGTCTCGGGTGGCGCGGTCGCCTGCCCGCATGACCCACGCAGGGAGTTCGTCCCCGCCCACATTCCAGGCAGGCGCGAGGTCCGCCGGGGAGGTCGCGCGGTCGCGCGGATCGGTGCGCTCGGCGGCAACATGTTCGCGCGTCGCGACGCGTTGGAGCGGCTCGGCGGGTTCGACGAGGCCCTCGGGCCCGGTTGCCACTTCCCAAGCGGCGAAGACCAGGACCTCAACAACCGCGCGCTCCGGGCCGGGTACGACGTCCTCTGCGATCCCTCCATCCTGGTCACGCATTGGGGCGGACGCGCCTACGGCGACGAAGCCACCCGGCTCCTCCGGGGCTATTCCCGCGGCATTGGGGCGCTCGCCGCCAAAGACGTGCGGCTAGGGTCCGTCACCGGGGTGTACCCGCTCATCCGCGAACTCAGCGTCGAGCTTCGCTTCGCCGCCGCGGCTGTCGTGCGTCCCGCCGCGGCCCCATTTGTGTTCCGGAGCCCGTGGCTCATCCAGGGTCTCTGGCAGGGCATGAGAGCGCCCCTGGACCGGCGGGCCGCCTTGTTCGGCCCGGAACGAGCGACCTGACGGCGCCCCCGCCGATTCGCTGTTAGGCGCTCCCGGCGGATCATCCGGAACTGAGCTTCGAGAGGTCCTGGTTGTCTCTTCGCCACATCTATCGCGACTTTCTGGTCCGGCGGTGCCTTCGCCGAGGCACGGCCTTCGACGAGGCGGCCCTCAGGCGCCCCGCCTTCATCCTCGCACCACATCCGGACGACGAGACGTTCGGCTGCGGGGGCACGATCGTCCGCAAGCTGGCGGCCGGGGCGACGATCCATGTCATCGTGATGACCGACGGAAGTCGCGCGCCGGCTTCGGCTGCCCCGGCCGACCTTGCAGCAGTGCGGAGGTCCGAGACCCTGGAAGCCGCCCGCGAGTTGGGCCTCGACGCAACCTACTGCCACTTCCTCGACTCCCCTGATGGCGCGCTCGCAGCCCACCTGGGAAACGCCGTTGAACAGCTCGTGGCCCTCTTCGAGGAGTGGCCGGCCGAGCAACTCTTCTTGCCCTACCGCGCCGACGGCCACCCGGACCACATCGCCACCGCTGAGGCTGGCTTCCGCGCGGCACGCCTTGCCGGGCGCAAGTTCGAAGTCTACGAGTACCCCGTCTGGGCCTGGCGGCACTGGCCGTGGGTGGGTTTGCGACTCCCATACGGACACGAATTCTCCCCCTGGCGAACATCTATGAGGTTCGCCTTTGGGCTCTGCTTCACGAGCAGCTTCACCACGGTCAGCGACGTCCGCGCCGTCGCAAGTGCCAAGTCCGCCGCAGCCCTCGCCCACGGATCCCAGATGCGTGAAGGGGTCCCGGCGGGTGGATGGTCGATGCGAATCGTCAGCCGCGGCGACCTGCTCGAGACGCTCCTCGGCCCGATCGAGGTGTTCAAGCGGTCCACCGTTGGCGATGACGCCTGATGGGGCAGCGGGCTAGTCCACCTTCGCCTCGGCCCTGATGACCTTCAAGATGGCGCGGGCCGCCCTGTCGCCGCCTTCGCGGACGAAGTGGACGCCGTCGGGGTTGCGCATCAGCCTTGTTTCGCCATCGTCATCCGCGATGTACGCGTTGTAATCCCCTTCTGAATCCACGAACAGCGGCCAGAGGTCCACGAACCGAACCCACGGGCGACTGGCCGCCTCTTCGCGATACACCTGGTTCATCATCGCCATATCGTCCGAGAGTCCGTCGGACCGCATGACCGGCTGGCCCACCCAGACGACCAGGCGCCCGTCCGCTCGCAGCAGATCCATTACGCCCGCCACTCTCCGCCGGTACTCGGCCACCCAGCCCGCCGACCCCTCGACCTGGTGGATCGTCCCGTTCGGTTCGATGATCCCCTGTGCGTCGTTCGCCCCGAACATCACGACAAACACGTCGTACCGGGGCTGCACCGAAGCCAGGCGGTTCAGTTCCCGCGGCCAGTCGAAGAAATCCGGTCTCGTCAGGCCGGATTCGAGCTGCGGCTCATGGACCGGGTCGAACAACCCTGATCCGCCCGCCTCACGCACAAACGATTCGCCCAGAACTTTCATCATGGAATCGCCGCCGATCCAGATCCGCAACGGCTCTTCCGCGCTGGGCGTCCGGACGAGTTGCGCCGGCGCCGTCGGCGTCGCTGCTACGGTGGCGGTGGCCGGCGGGAGTTCGAAGACGTCTCCGGTGCCCCCACGGTCCAGGGCGTGATCGGCCCAGGCCCTCGGCCGATCGAGGTAGAGCGACCGGCTCACCGTCGCGAACGGCTTCCAGATACCGACCCAGACGTCGCGTTCGGTCCCCAGGGGCTTCGCCTTCGCCTCGCGTTCGAGTTCGGAGGCGTTCAAGAGAAGGGCGATGAAGAGCGCCCCGGCGATGACCGCGAGCACTCTTCCGGCGCGGACGCGCAGCCCCTGTTCTTCCACGGGTTCCGGTTCCATCGCCACCATTGCGCTTCGCTTCACCTCAGAACTGGAAGTAGATGAAGGGCGAGACGCCCTCCGGGCCGAAGTATGTCGATCGCGACCAGCGCCACCGCCAGCGTAGCCGCCTGAGCCGCCGGCGCCAGCCGCGAGAAAGAGATCCGCAAGCTTCCGGAAAGCCGGTCCGGCAGGAACTGGGCGGCAATGCTGCCGGCGATGACGATCAACAACAACGGGCTCAACGCGCCTGCGCCGTCCCAGGCCGTGAGGACGCGCCACAACATTTCCCATGCCGTCCCGAAGGTCTCCGCGCGGAAGAATATCCAGGCGAGGCAGACAACGTGGAACGTGATCAGCCACTGCCAGACCACGGCAAAGCGGCCCAGCCTTCCCTCGTAGCGTTCGCGCAGCTCGCGCTCGATGACGAGCCCGAAGCCGTGGATGGCCCCCCAGGCGACGAACGTCAACGCCGCCCCATGCCAGAGCCCGCCGAAGATCATCGTGAGCGCCAGGTTGCGGTAGATGAACGCCTTCGTCCCCCGGTTGCCACCAAGCGGGATGTAGAGGTAGTCCCGAAGCCAGCGCGAGAGTGTCATATGCCAGCGCCGCCAGAAGTCCTGCAGCGAAAACGCCCGGTACGGCTGGTCGAAGTTCTGGGGGAACTTCACCCCGAGCAGCAAGGCGCAGCCGATCGCAATATCGGTGTAGCCGGAAAAGTCCGCGAAGATCTGGATGGCGTAGGCATAGACCCCCACCAGGATCTCCAGCGATCCGTACTGCCCCGGAGCCGCGAAAACGGGGTCGGCTATCTCGTTCGCCAGGTAGCTCGAAATCACGACCTTCTTGAACAGCCCGAAGACGATCAATTGAAAGGCCGGTACGGCCAGCACCAGCCGTTCGCCCAGGGGTTCCCGGATCTGCGGTGCGAATTCCGTGACCCGCACAATCGGCCCCGCGACGAGGTGCGGGAAGAACGAAAGGTAGAGCGAGAAGTCGAGCGGCGACATCGGTTCTTCGATGTCGTTCCGAGCGATGTCCACCAGGTAGCTGATCGCGTGGAATGTGAAGAACGAGATCGCCACCGGCAGCGTGATCTGGCGAAGGGGGATGACTTCACCCGCGCCCACCAGTCCGAAGAGGTCGTTGATCTCCTCCGCGAAGAAGCCGTAGTACTTGAAGTAGCCCAGCGTCGCCAGGTTTAGCGCCACTCCGAAGGCCAGGAGCGCCCGTCCGGGAGTGTTCAGCCGGCCTTCGACATCCTTCATCCTCGAAAGGTCGTGCCCGATCGCCCAGTTCGCCGCCGTCGACCCAACCAGGAGCAGCACGAAGGCGGGTTCCCAGAATCCGTAGAAGAACCAGCTCGCCGCCACGAGGAAGACGCGCCACCAGAGGTGGTACGGCCGGATCGTCCAGGCGATCGCGAAGACCACGACGAAGAAGATGGCGAAATCGACCGTCGGAAAGAGCATCCGCGTCTATTACAACGTCGTGCGCACGTAGAGGCTCGGAACCGGGTTGGCGGACGTCGTTTGGCTCGTGTCCGCCAACCCGTGACGCCGTGCCAACGCCCTGCTTGAGCTACCCCATGTACCCGGGACGTTATCCCCGAGATGTTCGCCATCACCACCTCCCTACGCGACCACCAGCGCCAGCGACGCCGACAGCCGGCACTCTCCGTCACCGTCGCCGCGTCCCGCTTCTCCCTCCCGACCTACCCCTTCACCCGCGAGAACACCAGCGCCGACGCCGACGCCCCGAACGACGCCGCTATCGGCGTCGTCGTCGCCTACATCGTCCAGGTACGCAACGACGCCGGAGCCCTGGACTACTCAACCAGCTTCGGCGGCTCCTGGACAAACCTCGACACCGTCACCGCCGGGCAGGGTCTCGCCCTCCGCTTCGACCCCGTCAATGAAGTCTTCGGCCTCGCCTACGGCGACGGCAACGACGTCAAGTTTCGGAGCAGCACCGACCACACCGGCACCGCCTGGACTGCCGCCACCACCCTCGCCACGGAAGCCAGCGCTATCGGATCGATAGCGCTCGCGTTCGACGACATCGGCGACGCTTGCGTGTTCTACACGCTCGGCACCGGCACCACCCTCAAGCGCCTACGCCGCACCTCGGGCACGTGGGCGGGCTCCGGCACCAACTGGAGCCGCTCCGGCTCCGTCGCTTCGCTCACCGGCCTCTCGGCCGCATGGAACGCCGACTACTTCCTCGCCGTCACCGGCACGGAAGTAACCACCACCCACGAGCGCCTCTGGGCCGTCGCCATGGGCGATACCTCCCTCCCCACCAACGCATGGAGCAGCCTCAAAGCCATCGCCGAGGCCGACGCCGCCGCCGACCTCAGCTTCGCTTACCCCCATGTCTGCATGGTCAACGGGTTCCTGTTCGCCACGTTCCAGCAAATCGAGGCGGGCGACGTCGCCGCCTCTCGCGTCATGTTCACTTCCGTGAACAGCGACGGCCAGGTACTCAGCACGTGGCGGGAGCCGTTCCCGGCCCCCTACATGGAGAACGCCACCTACGACCCCGTCCTCTACGGCGCCCCGCTCGCCTACGACACCACCTACGACCAGCTCTACCTACTCGCCCCCGGCGTGCTCATCACCGCGAACCGCGGCGATGGCACGCAGGAGTTTTCGGAACTCGTCACCGCCTGCAGCTGGCGCGAGACGCCGACCGGCTTCAAAGCCACGCTAACACTCGACTTCTCGGCCGGGTTCACCTACACGCCGCAGCTGCTCCGCGTCGGCAACGACCTCCTCATTCAGCACGGCATGGTGAGCAGCACCGACGACCCGCCCGAGGCGGAGTACGGGACCACGCTGCTACTCAACATCTCGCGCATCGTGTCGCGCGTCGAGCCCGGCAAAACCACGCTCACCGTCGAGGCCGATGGCCCGTGGGAGCAGCTCGCGCGCTTCCGCGCGCCCCAGGCATGGACCGCGCCCGCCGCGCAGACGCGAGGCGATATCTTCCAGCGCGTTGCCGGCCGCGCCGGGCTCGTCGTCACGCTCGCCTCTGGCGACCGCGCGCCGTCCGACGCCTGGACTACCGACACCCCCGAGTTTGCCATCGCCGCCGGAGAATCCGCCGCCCAGACCCTCCGCCGCCTGCTAGAGCCGACCGATGACTTCCTCCGCCTCTCCGCCTCTGGCGGCTTCGAGATCTGCGGCATCGCCGCAACCGACTCCGACGAAGCCGACGGCGACATCGTCTTCCCCATGTCCGACGCCTAGGACGACTACAGCCACATCCTCAGCTTCGAGCGCTTCGACGAGCGCCGCCCCAACTGGCACCGCGCCGTTGGCCCGGACCGCTACGCCGATACGTTCCTCCACGAGCTCGGCAGCGTCGTCCAGGACGAGCCATGGACCAGCGACCCCGTCCTCGCCATCACCCGCGACCTCAGCGCCGACGACGACAGCAAGGCGACTGCCGCCGCCGAACGCGGCTTTCATCGCCGCTTCGCTGTCCAGCCGCGCGCCCAGCTCGTCACGCCCCTGCAATCAGCCATCGAGCTTTACGACGTCATCTTTGTCGGCGTCAACGCCGCCCTCCCCGATGAGACCACACCGTGGGACCTCGCTGAAGGCCCCTACCGCGTCATCGGCCGAGGCGTCGACTTCCGTCGCGGCCCCGCCACCGGCGCGCCCGCCGGCTGCGCTCCATCCTGAGCGACCTCGGCTTGCCGGCGGCGGTCCCGGACTGACACGCCGGTGACGCCCTCATGACAGCCCCAACCGGAGGCTTCCGCGATGGCACTCAGAGCCCTGATAGTCAGCTTCGACTCTGGCACATGGATAGCCACCGTCCGCCTGGACGGCTCCCCCGCCCAGACCGTCGACGTCCCCACCAACCGCGCCATCGCCAGCGCCGACATGACCGCCGGCTCCCGCGCCATCGTCGATACCGGCGACCACAACCACCCCGCCGACGCCGTCGTCACCGCCGTCTGGACTTGATCTCCACCCGCCGAATTTCTTAGGGAGATCCCGCCTGTGCGAGACGCCCGCGCGGCGCACAATACGCGGATGAACCCGGATGAGGCCGGCCCGCTTTTCCGTGCGCTCGTGGACAACAGCTTCGACGTCTTCACGGTCTCCAACCGCGACGGGATCCTCCAGTACGTCTCTCCGAGTGTTGAGCGCGTCCTCGGGTATCGCCCTGAGGCCGTTGTCGGGAGCAGCATCCTCTCGTTCGTCCACGGGGATGATGTCTCCCACGTCCAGGAATCGTTCGCGCATGCCGTTTCCACGCCGGGCGTGCTCAACCCCACGGTCCTCCGCGCGCGCCACGCCGATGGCAGCTGGCGCGTCATCGAGGCCGCCTCCAACAACCTTCTCGCGGACCCCTCGGTGTCGGGGATAGTCCACAACATGCGGGATGTCACGGTGAGGGCGGAAGCCGAAGCGGCGGTGCACAAGAGCGAGCAGAAGTTCCGAACCTACCTGGACCAGGCGACGGACCTTATCTGGACGCTCAGCCCGGATGCGCGTTTCACCTCCGTCAACACGGCCACCTGCGAAGCCGTCGGCTACGAGCCGCATGAATTGATCGGGCGCTCCGCCTTCGACCTCGTGGCACCGGAAGATCAGCTCTACGTTGCCAGCCGGTTCGCCGAAATACTCGCGGGGAACACGATCGACCGGCTCGACGTCCAGGTAGTGACACGCCCGGGCGACCGGATCTGGCTGGAGATTCGCGGGCGCGGTTACCACGACGGCGACCGGATTTTCGAGATCCTTCAGATCGCGCGCGATGTAACCGAACGCCGGAGGAGCGAGGAGGCCATCAGGGAGAGCGAAGGCCTCTACCGTGCGATCCTCAATTCCTCTCCCGATGCCGTCGTGGTTACCGATATGCAGGGGCACATCCAGATGTCGTCTCCCGCGGGGCTGAAGATGTTCGGGCACCCGGCCCTCGATGAACTGATTGGCCGGTCGATATTCGAGTTCATCACCCCCGAGGACCATGACCGCGCCCGCGCCAACATCGCAGGGATCGCAGTCCGCGGCACCGATTGGTCCAACCGCCATCCGGACGAGTACGACGGGGTCCGAGCCGACGGCGCAATCTTCAAGGTCGAAGTCATGGGGGAATTCCTCCGTGATGCAGCGGGACAGCCCAGGGGCATGGTCTTCGATGTCCGGGACATCAGTGAGCGGAAGGAGGCCGAAGCAGAACGCTCCCGCCTCGAGGCCCAGCTTGCCCAGGCCCAGAAGATGGAAGCTATCGGCCAGCTCGCCGGAGGCGTCGCCCACGACTTCAACAACATGCTCGGCGTCATCCTTGCCTCCGCCGAGCTCGCCCTTCAATCGCTCGATACATCCAGTCCCGCCCAGGACGAGATCGCGGAGATCATCCGCGCGGCCCGGCGGTCGGCCGATCTCACGCGCCAGCTCCTTGCCTTTGCCCGCAAGCAGCTCATCTCGCCGGCCTACCTGGACCTGAACGAAGCAGTGCCGCCGATGATGAAAATGCTCGGCCGCCTGATCCGTGCCGATACGCAGCTCTCCTGGAATCCCGCCTCGCAGCCCTGTCCCGTTTACGTCGACGCAGGCCAGGTGGACCAGATACTGGCAAACCTCGTCGTGAACGCTCGCGATGCCCTCGCCGGCGCCGGCGCCATCGCGGTTTCCGCGGAGGTTGTCGAGGTTACGGGTCCGGATGCGACAACGATCGGCGAAGCCGCCCCCGGCACGTACGTTGTCCTCTCCGTCAGCGACGATGGCCCCGGGATGTCCGAAGCGATCCGCACCCGTGCCTTCGAGCCGTTCTTCACAACGAAACCGCTGGGCGAAGGCACCGGCCTTGGCCTCGCAACGGTGTACGGCATCGCCCAGCAAAACCACGGATTTGTCTCGCTCGAAACCCGTCCCGGCGCGGGCACCCGTGTCAGTGTCTACCTGCCCATCCACCCGATCCCGCCGGCCCCCGCCAGTTCCACCCCCGACGAGGCGGAGGGTGCGGCGCCGGGCGAAACGATCCTCCTCGTCGAGGACGAGCCGGCCCTTCTCCGCCTGACCGCCAGGCTCCTCGGCAGCCTGGGCTATACCGTCCTCACAGCCGAATCACCGGAGGCGGCCATCCGTCTCGTGCAGGAAACGCGTTCGAACATTGACCTCATGGTGAGCGACATGATGATGCCCGGGATGAACGGGCTGGACCTCCTGGCGCACCTGCAAGATCTGCGCCCGGCAATGCGGTGCCTCTTTGTCTCCGGTTATTCGGCCGAGGCCGTCGTAGGCGGCGGTGCGCTCCCACCGTTCGTGCTCCTTCAGAAGCCGTACACGCGCGAGGCGCTGGCCGCGAAGGTCCGCGAAGTGCTGGCTCAGCAGCGATAGCCCGCGACCGGGGCGCCCTCGCTGGCCGTTTTTTTGCCTCACATGAATTAATTCTCACGTTCGCCCTCTTCTCCACGCCCCAACCGATCGAATGTAAACGTGTCAGGCTGTTCGCCGTCCCGGGGCGGCCGGCCGTGGATCGCGGGGAGACAGCGGCAAATGGAACCACGCCCGAGCGTCGCGCTCATCGACAACGCCGAAGCCCGGCGGGATCTGCTCTCAGGACTCCTGACCGGCGCCGGGCACGAGATCACGGTCAACGGCCCTCACGGAATTGCCGCCATTTCCGGCCTCGCCCGGGCCGCCGTGCAATTGGTGTTCGTCTCCTTCGAAGAGCCACTGCCTCGCGCCATCCAGACGGTGGAAGAAGTCGCCAGCGCAGCCCCGGATGCCGTCATCGTTGGCTTCGCCGACGAAGCGGACACGCACGCCTACCGCAAGGCCATCGCCGCGGGCGCGAAGTACCTGATCGATACGCCCGTTTCCGAAAGCGAGATGCGCGCCGTCATCGACGCCGTCCTGCCGGCCGCGCCGCCCACCCCTCTGCGAGACTCCGGCAGCGTTGTGGTTGTTGCAGGCCAGAAGGGCGGCATCGGCAAGACCACCATTTCGGTCAATCTCGCGAGCAGCCTCGCCCACGAAAACCGCGGTTCCGTGCTGCTCATCGACCTGGACCCAGATTTCGGCGACGCCGGCATCCTCATGGACCTCAACACCAACATCTCCACCTCGCGCGCCTCACGCGACCAGGCCGAGTTCGAGTTCGAGACGTTCAAGAGGAACCTCTCGATGCACGACTCCGGCGTCTTCCTGCTCGGCGCCCCCCAGAGCTTCGCCGAACGGCTGCCGGCCGCGCCGGCCGATATCGAGAGCCTCATCGCCTTCGCGTCCCGGGCGTTCGACTACGTCCTCATCGACACCCCGTGCGTCCTGAACGACACGGTGATGGCGGCGCTCAACATCGCCGATGTCACCCTCGTAACCACCACCCTGGAATTCGCCAGCCTGCGCAACACCACGCTGATGCTGCGCGAGATGGAGCACGAAGGCGTAAGCCCCACGCGCACCGTCGTCGTCGCGAACCACATCGACCCTGTCGCCGGGTTCTCCACCGGCGATGCCGCCGAAATCCTCGAACGTGAATCCATCTGGGAAGTCCCCTACGACCGCTCCATGCCCCGTTCGACCCAGCTCGGCGCCCCGCTCACCGTCAGCCATCCGAAGTCTGCGGCGAGCAAGAGCCTGCGCGCCCTCGCCAGCCGTCTTGGCCAGGACCCGGCACAGATCGACCGCCGGATCGCGGTGCGCGGCGTTTCCCTCGCTCCTCCGGATGTCCGCATGCGGCTCGCCTCGATCGTCCGCCGTGACGACGAAGCATCGATTCCCACCCCCGCGCCCCCGGAGGAAGCCGTCTACGTCTTCAGCGCCGGTAAGCGCGCCACCGCCTATCACCTCGAGGCGTGTGCCGTCGGCCGGCGGCTCGCAGACTCCTCGACGGCGCCCCGGGCCGCACTCCCCGGGAACTTGCGGCCCTGCCGCATCTGCCTCGGAGATTCTGCGGCAGCGTAGACTCCGCGCGTGACGGTCGTTGGCGTCGATGGCTGCAAGGCTGGCTGGGTCGCCGCGGTGGTCGAGCCCTCCACGCCGGCAATCTCGTTCGCCGTCTTCTCCACTTTCGCGGCGCTCTTACGCGCGCTGGGAGACGCTGCCGCGATCGCCATCGACATCCCGATCGGGCTTCACGACGGAACACGGGAGTGCGACGTCCTCGCACGGAAGTTCATCGGCCCCCGATCAGCGAGCGTCTTCCCGTCCCCCTGCCGCGCCGTACTCGCCTGTCCCGATTACGCCTCTGCGCGTCTTGTCTCAATTGCGACGACCCGGAAGAGCCTCTCCGCGCAGGCGTTCGCCATCACTCCGAAGATCCGCGAAGTCGATACGGCCATGTCACCTGGCCTGCAGGAGCGGGTCCGGGAGGCGCATCCGGAGGCGTGTTTCACGGCAATCCAGGGAACGCCGATGCAGTTCTCGAAGCGGACGCCCGCAGGCTTCGAAGAGCGGCGGGCAGCACTCGAAGCCGCCCTGCCCGGGCTCGCCCTGCCTGCTCTGGCGGAGGCGTCGCGCCTCTTCCGTGGCACGGCAGCAGACGACATCCTCGATGCCGCCGCCCTTGCGTGGTCGGCTCGCCGATTGGCCGACGGTACATGTGTCAGCCTGCCCGCGACCCCGTCCGTGGATGCAAAAGGCCTCCGGATGGAGGTGATCTATTGAGCTACGCCTGCGCCTCCAGTGCCTCCTCGTCACTTTCGAATGCGAACGCCACCAGCTCCCCGTCGTCCCACTTCTCGCCGGTCTCCCGGACGCCGCGTCCTGGCGTCTCATCGGACCCGTAGAGCAGTGCGAACACCTGGTCGTACGAACCGACGCGGGGGTCGTCGTCGAGTCGGGCCTCGACATGCACCAGCGGGATCTCCTCTTCGGGGATGACCAGGAAGGCCTGGGGCGCCTCATGCCGCCGTTGTTCCAGGATGGCCTTCCCGATGGCCTCGCCTTCGGGATCCCGGTAGAGCCCTTCGATGAGGTCGGTGTCTTCGTGGTCGAACGGCCGTGCGAAGGTCGCCCGGTAGGCGATCCGCCGGTGCCGCCGATCCCCGGTCATGAACGGGTCGGGTCTCGTAGCTTCCGTGGTCATGGTTGGCCTCCAGGTGGTCTCACCATCAACAGGTTCCCTCGCCCGGCGCCGGACGGGAACGACCCTTCGTCCGCACTTCCCCGCCCGAACGGGTAAGCAACACTGCAACGCTAACGTCCACGCATTATCCTCAGGCAAATGACAACTCCCTCCACTCTCCGCCAGCCCGAAGGCATCCACAACTTCCGCGAAGTCGGCCCCTACCGCCTCTCCGGCGGCGGCGCCATCCGCGGAGAGCGCATCTACCGCTCCGGCGCACTCGAACAGATGACCGCGGTCGATGCCGCCTGGCTCGCCGAGGAACTCGGCCTCCGCACCGTGCTGGACTTACGCCACGGCGACGAGATCGCCCTGCGCCATGGTCCCCATCCCCTCGAGGACCGCGTCTTCCTCAACTCCATCTTCCCGGACCATGTCCGCCAAGAAGACCTCATCGCCGAGCTCAATGGCCTCTACGGCGCGGGTATCTCGCCCGGCCGGTACATGCACTACCTCGAGATCGGGGGAGACAAGCTTGCGCGCGCCTTCGAGCTGTTTGCCGAAGAAGAGAACTACCCGTTCCTCGTGCATTGCACCGCGGGCAAGGATCGGACCGGTGTCCTCATCGGCATGATCATGGACGTGCTCGGCGCGTCTCCCGAAGACATCGCTCATGAGTACGGCCTCAGCGACCTCAGCATCGATCGCCTCCTCGCTTACCTCCGCTCCAGCGGTCGCGACCTCCAGGGGACCGACGAGGAAATCCGGGCTCGCCTTGCCACGCCCCCGGAAAAGATGGCGGGGTTCATCGAGCTCCTTCACGAGAAGTACGGGAGCTCCGAGGCCTTCTTCCTCTCGCAGGGCGTCTCCGCCGAGAAGATCGAGCGGGTCCGCGGGCTCCTGACTGCCCGGGCCTGAACGACTACCCGGCCGCCTGGTAGTCCCTCCCAGCCCGAGAGTGGGGATTTCCCCGAGCGATACGTATCGCGATTATTCGCTATGCTTCCGTCTCGGCCGACCGCGGCTCCAGGAAGCGCATGAGCAATGACGCAACCGGCTCCGGAACCCAGTTGGAACGTGCCACCCGAGCGCGGACCTTTCCTGTCGGAATTTTCCGGGCGGACATGCAGGGGCGTTGCGTCGGGGTGAACCCCCGCTGGTGCGAACTCTCGGGCCTCACGGAAGGGGAATCCCTCGGGTATGGGTGGATTCGCGCAGTCCATCCCGACGATCGCGAACGCGTCGCCGGCGAGCAGGCGAAGAGCATGCGCGACGAGCAGAACCTCGACGTCGAATTCCGCATCCTCCGCCCCGACGGCCGGAGCATCTGGGTGATAGCCCAGGCAGTACCCGCCCTGGACGACGACGGCCGCGTGATCGGCGCCGTCGGTACCGTCACCGAAGTCGATGCCCGGGTCCGCGCCGAGGAGGCACTGCGCGAGAGCGAAGAGCGATTCCGCAATCTCGTTGAACTTTCGCCCGCCCTCATTGCCCTCCATCGAGGCGGACTGGTGCAGTACGTGAACCCCGCCGGGATGCTGATGATGCGCGCCGCCGAACAGTCCGACCTCGTCGGCCACAACATTCTCGACTTCGTCCTCCCCGGCCACCAGGAGGTGGCCAACGAACGCATGAACCTGGTCCGCCAGGGCCAGGCGGTTGCTTCAGTCGAGATGGAGATCCGGCGCTGCGATGGAGAAGTCATCTGGATAGAGACCATAGCCAGCGCAACCAGCTGGCAAGGCGAAGCCGCCGTCCAGATGGTCGCGCGCGACGTCACCGAGCGTCGCAAAGCCTCCGAAGCCTACCGCGTCGTCGTCGAAACGGTCCCGGACCCGATGTGGATCATGGACCGCGGGCTCGACGGCGAGTGGCGGTGCACGTTCGTGAACTCCTCCTATTTGAGACAGACCGGCATGGTGGCCGAACAGGTGCTTGACCTCACGTTCGACCAGCTGGTCGCCGCGGGGACCCTCGCACGCGAGGCAGCGGACCGCTCGATCGGCCGCTATAACGAGGTGGCGTCTACCGGCCATCCTCACGAATACGAGACCCAGGTCGTCTGGAACGGCCTAGCCGCCCATGCGATTACGAACATGACCCCGGTCATCGATGAGGCGGGCAGGAGCAGCCGGATTATCTGCCTGAGCCGCGACATCAGCCGTTCGCGGGCACGTGAACGCGCACTAGCCGAATCCGAGGCCAACTACCGTGCCGTCGTCGAGGGCACTTCAGACGCCGTCTGGGTCATGGACCGCGAAGAAGACGGCGCCTACCGCGTGCGCATGGCGAACCCCCGCACCCAGGCACTTCTCGGGATCGACCTCTCGAAGATGACCGGCAAGACCCTCCACGAGTTCCTCACCGCCCGCGCCGCCGACGCCGCCCTGGAGCGCTACCGCCAGGCAGAGGCCACTGGCGAAGCGATCGAATACGAGAACGTCGTCGACCGTCCGGGTCTCCGCACGGAGGTCGTCACCCACCTCACCCCGTTGTTCGATGAAAGCGGCCGTTGCTACCGCATCATCGGTTCGGCACGCGATGTCACGGACCGCCGGCGGGCTGAAGCGGCCCTCCTCCAGGCGCAGAAGCTCGAAAGTCTCGGAGTCCTTGCCGGCGGCATCGCGCACGACTTCAACAACCTGCTGACCACCATCCTCGGGAACCTCTACCTCATGAAGAAGGAACTCCCGGAGGGGAGCCCGCTGGTCGACTACACCACCGATTCGAAAGTCGCTGCCGAACGCGGAGCCGACCTCGTCCGCCGTCTACTCGGTTTCAGCCGGCCCGGCCTGGAATCCCACGACCTGCTCTCCCTGGAAGACCTCTTCAAGGAAACCGCCAGCCTGGTCCAGCGCACCCTCGGGCCCGAAGTGGAACTCCGGTTCGAGCGGGGGACCGAAGACGAAGGAGTGGTCGGCGACTTCGGGTCGCTCCAACAGGTGCTGGTGAACCTCTTCCTGAACGCGGGCGATGCGATGCCGGAGGGCGGCGTCATCCACGTGACCCGCACTATTCGCGAAATCGCGCCGGAGGCCGTCTGGCAACAGCGCGGTCTGGGGCCCGGGCGCTACCACGAGATCGTCGTCGCTGACACAGGCCTTGGCATGTCCCGTGACGTACTCCAGCGCATTTTCGACCCCTTCTTCACGACGAAAGGCGTCGGGAAGGGCACGGGTCTGGGCCTCTCCACCTCCCTCAGCATTGTCCGGGCCCACGGCGGCTGGCTCGAAGCCGAAAGTGAAGAAGGTCACGGAAGCGTGTTCCGCATGCTCCTGCCGGCGCCGTAACCCGGAAGGCTGATGCCTGAAGGTAGGCCCCGGGCTCACTCCTTTGGGCGATTCCGCGCTCCGAACGGAAAGATACGGTAAGCGCGATTCGTCACAAGGATGTGTTGCCATGCAGGCTACCCTCTCTGCACCACCGAAGTCCCTCTCCACCACTGCTCCCCTGATCACCCTGGCGGGCGTCGAGAAGGTGTACCGAACCGGCCGCCTTTCGTTCCCCGCCCTCCGTGGCATCGACCTTGCGATCGAGCCCGGCGAGATGGTCTCCGTCGTCGGACCGTCCGGCAGCGGCAAGTCCACCATCCTCAACATCGTCACCGGCATCGACAGGCCCACCGCTGGCACGGTCTCCGTCGACGGCCAGCGCATCGATACCATGAGCGAGGAGAAACTCGCCGCCTGGCGCGGGAAGCGCGTGGGCATCGTTTTCCAGTTCTTCCAGCTCCCCCCACCCTCACGGCGCTCGAAAACGCGGTCCTCCCCATGGATTTCGCCCGTCTCCATAGCGGTCGCGAGCGAGCCGAGCGCGGCCGCCGGCATCTCGGTCTGGTTGGCCTCGGCGACAAGCTCGAACACCTTCCCTCCGAACTCTCCGGCGGCGAACAACAGCGCGTCGCCATCGCCCGCGCTCTCGCGTGTGACCCGGTCCTTCTGGTTTGCGACGAGCCCACCGGCAACCTCGACTCCGAGAGCGCCGAGATGGTCCTCTCCCTGCTGGACCGGCTGAACCGCGATGGGATGACGATCGTCTACGTCACTCACGACCGGGGCCTCGCCGAACGTGCATCGCGCTCCATCAGCATCCGCGACGGCCGGATCGAGAGCGATCGGCGCCTCCGATGAGCACACTCACCCGCAAGTCCTGGCAAGACATCCGCCGCCGCTGGGCCCGGTCGCTCTTCACCGTCGCCACTATCGCCAGCGCCGTCGCCGGACTTGGCCTCTTCGCCCTTCCCTTCCTGATGGACAGCGCCATGGCCGACCGGATCGACCAGGACCGCCTCCACGACATCCGGCTCTTCACGGACGACCTCGTCCTTACTCCCGACGAAGCCGCCGGCCTCCGGGCCGTCCCCGGCGTGGAAGCCATCGACTTCCGCACCACCTACCAGACGCGCCTCCGGATCGGGGATCGCCGCGAAGACGTGCTCCTCGTCGGCGTCGAGGATTTCGCCCGCCAGGCCGTCAACGTCGTCCAGTTGGAGCAAGGAGCCTTGCCCGCCGAAGGCGAGGGACTCACCGACCCGCAGAACCGCCGCAGCGGGCGCCTCCGCGCGGGCGCCGGAGAGACCCTGCAGGTGGAAGACGCCAACGGCGGGCTGCACCCGCTCAGGATCACCGGCGCGGGCCGCACCCTCGAGTTCTCCCAGATCGCCACGGATGAAGAGGTCGTCCTCTACGTACCTCAGGCCACAGTGAACGCGCTCGCGGGCGCAGGCGGATTCAACTCGATCGACATCCGCCTTAGCGACCCGGAGAGCGCCGGGCCTGCCACGCTGGCGCTCCAGGAGTGGCTCACGCAACACCACCCGGAGGTCGTGTTCACCAACCTCCCGGATTCGCGCCCCACCGGCACGTGGCCCGGAGAGGACGTCTTCAACAACTTCGCCACGCTGTTCTACGTGGGCGGGGTGCTCGCTCTCGTTTCGGCCGTCGCCCTCATCTCGAACACCATGACAACGATGGTCGCAGAGCAGTGCCGCGAGATCGCGATCATGAAGGCCATTGGCGGACGACGACGCCAGGTTGCACTCTCGTTCCTCCGCACCGCGGTCATGCTCGCGGTTGCCGGATCTCTCCTCGGCGCCCTCGTCGGCATCCCCTTCAGCAACTGGCTGGCGGGCGTCATCGGCGGCGAGTTCCTCGGTATTGCCCCGGGTTGGGGGATCGCCTGGCCGATTGTCATTGGCAGCTTCGCCGTCGGGCTCGTCGGGACCACCCTGGCCTCCATCCCCGCGCTGCTTCGCGGCACGGCGATTCCCGTCCGCGAAGGTCTCCAGGCCACGACCGCCGCGTCCGGCGATGGCATCAGCCGCGTCCTTCGCCACGTGCCACTGCCGACCACGGCCGGCATCGGTCTTCGCAACATCGCCCGGCGAAAGGCCCGCGCCGCCGGCACCGCCGTCCAGGTCGGGCTCGCCGTTGGGGTTGCCCTGGGCCTTCTCGCGCTCGGTGTCACCGTCAGTTCGGTGACTGCCGACACGTGGGACACCATGGATTGGGACCTCATCGTCTCGCAGAACTCCAACGTCCCGCTCGACGACCGCGCCGGAGGGATCATCCAGGGCATCGATGGCGTCGAGAAATCCCATCCGCTCCTCTATAACGACCTTCGCGTCGACGGTGTGCAGTACGAGTCCTGGGGCATCCCCGCCGACGGCTCGCTCTACACCCCGAACATCGAGTCCGGCCGGTGGCTGCGGCCCGAAGACGGCGAAAGTCGCGCCGCCGTCGCCGTCATCGGCCGTGCCCTGGCTGCCACGTCCGGGCTCAAGGTGGGGGATATCCTCCTCGCCGAGAGCGCTCGCGGCCCCGTGGAGCTTGAAATCGTCGGAATCGACGGCGTGCTCATGAACAACGCGACGACCATCTTCATTCCCCTCTCCACCTTCCAGGAACTGCTCGGCCGCACCGACACCAACGCCTTCTGGGTGGCATCCAGGAGCCGGGACGAGGCCGCGATCGATTCCCTGGCAGCCCGGGCCGAAGACACCCTTGGCGCAGCCGGGTACCCGGTTTCCAACGAGATCCACTACGTCGAGAAGGCAGCCAACCTCGCCGCGAACAACACTCTCACTGGTGTGCTCGCCGTCATCGGCGTGCCGATTGTCGCTATCGGGCTCATCGGCCTCGTCAACCTCATGACCATGAACGTCATCGAACGCACGCGGGAGATCGGCGTGCTTCGCTCGCTCGGTGCCCGTTCCCGCGATATCCAGGGCATCTTTCGCTCCGAGGCGCTCTCCGTCGCCGTCCTGGGCTGGCTGCTGGCGGTGCCGCTCGGCTGGATCATCGGCCGGATACTCGTCGAAGTCGTCACCTCGGTGTTCCACTTCGGCTCAGTACCCTACAGCTTCCCGGCCTCCTATCCGCCGCTCGCCCTCCTGCCGACGCTGGCACTGTCCTGGCTCGCCATCCTCGCCCCCCTGCGGCGAGCCTCAAGCCTTCGCCCTGGAGACGCACTCCGCTACGAGTGACACCGGGTTGGGTCGCACCGCCGTCCGGGTCAGTCCCCCTGCCACCCGGACGGTGGGCCTTCTCCGGTCAACCCCTCCGCCTCCAGCCGATCGATCGTCCGTTCGTCCAGGCCCAGCAACTCCCGCAGCACACGCCGGCTGTCCTGTCCGTGCCCGGGCGTGCCCCAGCGCACGGACCCGGGCGTCCGGTGGAGCAGCGGCGAGATGCCCGCCATCGTCTGCCGGCCGATGTCCACCTGCTCCACGTCCACGAAGAAACCGCGCGCAGCGAGGTGCTCACAGGCGGCGACTTCCGCTATCGACCGGACGGCCTCGGTCAGGCCCCCGGCGGATGCCACCCACTGGCCGGGGGCGCCCTGTTCGACCCGGGCATCGCCCCCGGCCGGCGCGCGGTTGCCCGCCGGCGTCTCCCACCACTCGTGCGCATGGAACGGCGCCGTCATCGAAAGCATCGATTCGTGTTGGGAAATCTCCATGTGGCTTCCCGCTCCCGTCCTCGCCTTTCTCCGCAGTGCCGCCAGCACAGCAGCCGCTCCGTGCAGCCCCGCTACTGCATCGGGATACATCAGTCCCGAAGTCTGGGGCAATCCGCCCGGCTCCCCGAGCAGCGCGCTGTTGCCCGACATTGGCTCGATCGTCCCGCCGATCGCCGGGTAGTCGCTGTACGGTCCGTCGAGCCCGTACCCGGGCATCGAGAGCAGGATGATGTCCTCTTTCTCCTGCCGTAGCCGTTCATATTCCAGCCCGAAGTTCGGCAGCACGCGGGGAGTGAAGTTCTCCGCCACAACATCCGATTGACGTACCAGTGCGAGGAACAACTCCCGGCACTCCGGGTTGGAGAGGTCCAGGGTGATGTCCATCTTGTTCCGGTTCACGCTGTTCGCGAGCCACATCCGGTTGTACGGGCGCTCGCCGGGACCGTCGCTGGGGTAGGCCTGGATCCCCCGTTCGCCGCGGAATCCGCCCCGCCAGGGGTCTGGCCGCGTGCGCGACTCGATCTTGATCACCTTTGCCCCGAGGTCTGCCAACAGCTGCGTCGCGTACGAACCTGCCCAGGCCTGCGTCAGGTCGGTGACCACGATGTGCTCGAGCGGCAACGCGGGCCGGCGGGACTTCGCCGCTCCCCGGAAGGGCGCCGGAGCCGGAGCCAGGCATCAGCTCTGGCTTGAGGCGTTCCCCGCGTGTGCGGATCGGCACCCGGGGGATCGGTGTCGCGTCCGCGCCCACTCGGACGAAGGCGTCCCGGGCGGCCAGGTGTTCGTCGGCGAGCAGGTCCCTGGGCGCCGCCACCATCCCGACCACCACCCGCATCGGCGAAAGCAGGTCGAACAGTTCCTTCCGCGTCCGAGATAGGAGGTGGGGCTCCAGGACATCGCGCATGGCCGCGGCGTGCTTCCGGCGGCTGAGTTCGCTGGCGAAACGCTCGTCGCCGGCTTCCAGGCGCACATCGAGCACCGTGACGATCGTCTCCCAGGCCTTGTTCGCCGTGATGTAGAGGCTCATCCAGCCATCTGCGCACTGGAAGAGCATGTCTGTCCCGCGTTGGCGCTGTTGCGGGCCGCGCCCGGTGTAGCTCCATTCGACTACAGCCGGCGCGAGCACGTTAACCATCGCCTCCAGGCACGAAGACTCGACCAGCTGGCCCAACCCCGACTGCTCCCGCTCCTCCAGCGCAGCCAGCGCGCCGATGAATCCCATAAGCGCACCAACCATTTCCGCCTGCTGGCCGGGCTCCCTGAGTGGCATACCGTCCGCGTACCCGTTGATCCCGGCCATTCCCGAAAGTGCGGAGATGATCAGGTCCGGCGCCTCCCGCCCGGCCCACGGTCCGGATAGCCCGAACGGTGTCACCGAAACAGCGATGAGGGCCGGGTGGCCGGCTGCGGCAGCGCGCGGCGCCACTCCGTCCGGCGCATCCGTGATGAGAACGTCGGCCCTCCCCAACCACGCCGCGAAACCGGCATCCGGCTCGCTCACGACCTCCTTGCCCGCATCCAGCCAGAGGCCTTCCCTGCCTCCGTGTTCACTGTCCGGCCGCGCCATCCGCACGACGTGTGCGCCGAGTTCCGCGAACAGCCGGCCGCAGTACCGGCCACGGACGTGCTCCGTCAGCTCCAGGACAAAGATCCCTTCGAGCGCCGGACGCACCGTCACAGCTTCCGGGCGCCCCGGGGGATGCCCCCTTCGAGGAGCTCCATGGCGCGCTGCACGCCGCCGAGCCGGCGGGGACCGGGTCGTTCACCACCAGCGGGCGGGAATGACTTTTGCGGCATGGAACTCAACTGGTAGACGTTGAACGCTGCCTCGACGGTGTGGCTGAAGCCCTTCGCGTCTTCCATGTTGTTCACGCTGAACTTCACCATCCGCAGGAAGAACGAGTCATTGGCCGCCACGCGCTCCGCGAACGCAAGCGTCTCGCGTTCCAGGTCCGCTGCCGGGTACAACCGGTTCACGAACCCCAGGTCCAGCGCCTCCGCGGCCGGCATGAACCGCGACTCGTAGAGCAACTCTTTCGCTTTGCGAGGGCCAATGTCCCATGGGAGCGGGAAGTACTGTGTGTGGTTTGGCAGGAACATCGCGTTATCCGCGGCGAACACCAGGTCCATGCTGGAAGCGAACATGAACCCGCCGAAGATGCAGTATCCCTGCACCATCGCGATCGTCGGCTTCGGCACGTTCCGCCAGCGCATGGTGGCCGCCACGAACATCTCCCACGAACGGGCATACCGTCCCCCGAGGTTGTCCGGCAGGCCGCCTCGCGCCTCGCGGTCCGCAATCTCTTCCGGCGTCCCCAGGTCATGCCCCGCGGAGAAGTGGTCCCCCTGCCCGGAAAGGACGATGACCTTCACCGTGTCGTCTTCCGTGGCTGCGATGAACGCGCGGTCCATCTCTTCGATCATCACGCGGCTCTGGGCGTTCCGGTATTTCGGCCGGTTGAGGATGATGCGGGCGACAGGCCCGGGCTCGTAGATGATGTGCTTGAACGTCACGGGAGCATCCTTCTGCTCAAAGTCGGCGCCGCGATAGTACAGCAGCCGAAGGCGGCAAGCCGCCTCCCTGGAGACTCCGCCCGCGAGGAGGGCCTGGGAGACGTTAGGCGCGGCGGCGGATGCGCTGTGGACGGCTGCCCGGAACCCGTTCCAGCAGCCCTTTCTGTTCAAGGTCCAGCTTTACGCTCGTCACGTACCAGCGCACAGAGCGTCCTTCGAACAGCTCCCGGGGGAGAAGGGGCTCGACCACGGCGTCCAGTCCCACGTAGGGGATTCCGCTTTCGTCGGCGGGCACCGATGCGAGCAGGGCGGTGCTCATCGCTTCGTAATGCGCCGCCGAAATGCGGGTCTTGGAGGCGCCGCCTTTGTTCACGTTCTCCATCTGCACGGTCGTAGTCCTGGCCATTCAACTCCCTCAGCGGCTATTCAGGCTTCGTCAGTCCTCGAGCAAGACGGGCCTGTCGAGTAGGACGCCGGATTTCCGGGTTGGTGTGACTTCGTAGACGGCCCGGCCCGCCCGGAAAAAAGAGGGTTCGGTCCCCCTGCCCCGGCCCAGTTGGTGAATCGGCGCGTCCCAATGTGCGCGTGCGGAGCAAAACGGGGGTGCCAGGTGGCGCCCTTCGACGGATACGAAGGATCCCGGCTCGTTCTCGTGGATGATGGTGACGACGCATCTCGGATCCCTGGCGATTGTTCGCCCCTTCACGCGGCTGGCAACCGTCGAGAACAGGAGAGAGTCTCCGTGGCGGGCGATCCCGACCATCGACGAGGCGGGCCTGCCGTCCCGGCGCACTGTGGCGACAATCCCCGTCATGCTGCGGGAGATGAATCCATCTTGCTCTGGCGTACCGATCATGGTCGGGGATTCCACCATACGAGGAGGGCAATAGCAATCCTCGCCCGGCGGGGCCGAACCACCTGTAAACTCCCCTCCCATCACCGGAGGAGCCACGCCACGATGAAGGACTTCAAAGACAAGGTCGCCGTCGTCACCGGCGCGGCGAGCGGCATGGGCCTCGCCTTTGCGCACAAGTTCGCCGAAGAGGGCATGAGCGTCGTCCTCGCCGATATCGAAGCCGAGGCGCTCTCGATGGCGGAGGCAGCCGTGAAAGCCCACGGAGGCAAAGTCGCTGCGTTGCGCACCAACGTCATCGTCCAGGATGACATCGAACGGCTCGCCGATGCCGCCTTCAACACCTTCGGCAACGTCCACATCCTCTGCAACAACGCCGGCGTCATCGCATCGGCCGCCACGTTCCGCTCCCGCCCGTGGGAAACGCCCCTGGGCGACTGGGAGTGGATCTGGGGTGTGAACTTCATGGGCGTCCTTCACGGCATCCGCTCGTTCGTCCCGCGCATGCTGGAGAACGGCGAAGAGGGCCACATCGTGAACACCGCCTCGATGGCCGGGTTGCTCGCCGGGGCGGACCCCTACACCATCTCCAAGCACTCCGTCGTCTCCCTCACCGAGGGTATCTACAAGGAGTTCAAGGGCATGGGCGCGAAACTCTCCGCCTCCGTCCTCTGCCCCGGGCTCATCAAAACCGCCATCCTCGAAGCAGAACGCAACCGCCCGCCCGAATTCGGCCCGGCCACCGCGACGGCCGAGCTGCGGCCGGAAGTCCAGCAGTTCTCGGCGTTCTTCAAGGCCGCGCTCGACCAGGGCATAGACCCGGAGCAGGTCGCCCAGCTGGTGTTCGAAGCGATCCGCGACGACCAGTTCTACATCTTCCCGGCCCAGCCCAACATCCTCGAGTCGGTCCACGTCCGCCTGAACGACATCCTGAACCAGCGTAACCCTACGCTGGGCCCCTGAGCGAGCTCGTGCGCATCCTGGTCCTCGGGAACAGCGACACCCGCGGCGACTTCGCTGCAGGCGCGACATGGCCGGAAGTGGCCCGTGCGTCCTTGTCTGCAAACGGCGATGATGTCGTGCTTCAGGAAGTTCGCTTCTCCGCGCTCACCCCCACTGCCGCTGAGTACGCGCGACGGAAGGTTGCAGAGTTCGAACCGGACATCGTCGTCGTTCCCCTGGGAACCTTCGCCTTCAGCGTCGGCTTCACATGGGTGCGCGTGCAACGGCTGTTCGGCCAGCGTATCGCAGACAGGTACCGCCGGGCGGAGGAGGCGTTCGATACCCACACGCGGCCAGCTGGTCAGGCTCCGGGCCGCCTCAACAATGCCGCGCGGCGCATCACCCGGCGCATCATCGGCGCCCGGCCGCTCACCACTCGCGACTCACTCGTCGAAAGCTATCGCCACTTACTCCAGGTCCTCGCGCAACCGGAAGGGCTTGACGTTCTCCTCGTCGCCTACCCGCCCGAAGAGGGCAGACTCGTGAAGGTCCGCAACCTCCCGGAAGAACGGGAGCGACTGCTGTGCGAGATCCAATCGATCGCCAGCCGCCACCACTTCCGCTTGCTCGATACGGCGCCGGTCCTGGCGGGGGCGCCTGGCCTCGACCCGCTCATCACGCCCGATGGCTTCCACCTTCGGAGAGGCGGCCACTACCTGGTGGGGGAAGCCGTCGCCCTCGCTCTCAGGGAGCGGTAAGGGGAGCCGGCAAGAGGCGCCCAACTCACCCGTCCCAGGCCACCTCGACATCATCGAACAGCATCGTGTCGCCGGCCTGGATCCCTTCGCGCCGCAGCACCTTCGCGATACCCCAGCGCTCCAGGCGCCGCAAGATCTCGTCGTAGGCTCCCGGCATCTCCGTGTCCATCATCTTCACGAAACTCACCGCCCGGTAGCCTTCGATGACGAACCGGCCATCTTCGTTCTTGTGGACCGAGAACCGCTCCTCGCTCGCCGGCCGGAGGACCGGCATCTCTTCCTCCGAGTGGTCGATATCCTTGGTCTTCTCTTCATTCACCAGCAGCAACAATTCGGCGACGAGCGCTTCGCAGCCGGTTTCGTAGTCCGCCGAGATCACGCGGACCGGCCGCCCGACGTGCGCTTCGAGGGCATCCGCGGATTTCCGGGCCTGCTCTTCGTCCAGGTCTGCCTTACTCACCGCCACCACCCGCGCAACCTGTTCCAGCTTCGGGTCGTACGCGCGCAGTTCGCCTTCGATGAGCTCGAAGTCCGTGACCGGATCCGGAGAACTGCTGTCGATGAGGTGCAAGAGCACGCGGCAGCGGCGGATGTGCTTGAGAAACTCAAACCCCAGCCCATAGCCCTCACTCGCACCTTCCACCAGGCCGGGAAGGTCGGCCAGCGTGAACCGGCCATAGCCGACGTTGACCACTCCGAGCATCGGCTCGAGTGTGGTGAACGGATAGTTCGCGATTTTCGGCTTCGCGTTCGAAACCGCCGCGAGGAAGGTGGACTTACCCGCGTTCGGTAGTCCGATCAGCCCAACATCCGCCAGCAGGCGCAACTCCATGCGGATATCGACCTCTTCGCCCGCCTGGCCTTTCTGCGAGAATCCCGGCGTCTTGTTCGTCGCGGTTGCGAACCGCTTATTTCCCCAGCCGCCGCGCCCGCCGTGCGCCACCAGGACTTCGTCGCCCAGCTTCGCGAGATCAGCGATCAGGTCTCCCGTCTCCACCTCGTGTACCACCGTCCCGGCCGGCACATTCAGGAAGATGTCCTCCCCGTGCGCCCCGGTGCGCAGGTTCGTACCGCCGTTCCCGCCGTTCCCGGCCCGGAACTTCCGCTTCGAGCGGTACTGCTCCAGCGTGTAGATGTCATCCACGGCCCGCAGGAACACACGCCCGCCCCGCCCGCCGTCGCCGCCATCAGGCCCCCCTTCGGGTACGAACTTCTCGCGGTGGTAGCTAACCACGCCGTTTCCGCCATCACCACCAGCTACATGAATCTCGATCGCGTCCAACATATCCAACCATCCAAACAGATAGCGCGATGAAAGGGAAACGTGGAGATGATGGTGGCCCGTTGGAATCCGTTGCGGTCCGACTCGTTCGAGTTCAATTCCGAAGCGCGAAGCGTTGGGATCCGGGTTGCGCTGGAGAGGCGAGCGCGGGGGCGAAGTCCAACGCGGACCGGAACCCAAGGAAGGCGCAGCGGACCGGGGCCGAGTTGCGAGGCTGGTCATCAGTCGAATCCCAACGGCCGGGCAGCCGCAGTGCCAACGTCTTTCCAACCCTTACCCGAACGCGACTCGCGGGCATGGCGCTGCCGCCGCTCGTGTTGTCTCAGGGGGATGGGTTCAGGCCGAAAGGGCGTGGCTCTTCGGGGCGGGAATAGGTTCTCCGTACTCTCGGGCGACGTCGAGCCACAGCGCCATGGCTTCCTGGATGTTGCCTGCGGCCTCCTCGTACGACTGGCCATGCGAGAAGCAACCCGGAAGGTCCGGGGCTTCGGCGATGAACAACGCGTCTTCGTCGCTCCAGTAGATGACGATCTCGTACTTCACTCGTCCGGCTCCAAGACCTCGACCAAGAATAACACGGCGAACCTGGCGAACCTGATAGGGGGCGGCGCGCTTTCCGTGCGAGGCCAGAGTCAACCGGACCGGCACACCCAACCGGCGAAACGCAAGGTGGCTGCCCCGCGTCCGAACCGTGTACCCAAGGCGTTCGAGGACCCGCACCAGCAGTTCGAAATCGATGTTGCCATCGTTCCTTGCATCGAGGATTCGGTTGATGTCCTTGTCCCGCTTCGTCCCGGCTCAGATGAGGCCCGCTGTCCTCGCATCGGCGAGGAACCGGTCGATACCAATGTCCGTCAGTGGGTGTTTCAGCATCTGGGGGATCAGTGCGGCCGGAATAGTCCCGATGTGTGCCCCCGCGGCCGCCGCTTGTGCTACGTGGAGCGGGTGCCGAAGGCTCGCCGCCAGTACCCGCGCTGGCAGGTCATGCGTCTCCACGAGGTGGACGCACTCCCGGATGAGTTCCATACCATCGTAGCTGACGTCATCCAGCCGCCCAACGAACGGGCTCAGGAACGTCGCACCGGCAAGCGCAGCCAGCAGAGCCTGGTTCGCCGAGAAGACGAGCGTCACGTTGATCTTGATGCCTTCCGCGCTGCAGCGGTGGATAGCTTCCAGCCCCTCGGAGTCGATCGGGATCTTGACCACCACGTTCGGATGCCAGCTGGCCAGTTCGCGCGCCTCGGCCACCAGGTCGTCCGCCTTGCGCGAGACGCATTCGGCCGAAATTGGCCCATCGACCACCGAGGCGATCTCCTGGATGCGCTGCCGGTAGCTGACACCGCCCTCTTTCGCCAGCAGGCTGGGGTTCGTCGTCACGCCGCTGATGACGCCGTAACGGGCGGCCGCCCGCACCTCGTCGATCGAAGCCGTATCCAGGAAGAGCCGCATGGTCCAAGTCCCCCGCCGAAGCTGCCGGAATGGTACCGGAGTACGACCTCACGGGCGCGGCCGAACAACCTCACCGGGGACTGGCGCGCCGGCGTGCGGGTCACGTGGGCGGGCTGGACGGAACGCCCGGATGATCGCTGCAACGAGGGCTACCGGCCCCGCCCACAACGCGAGGATGAAGAAGAACGGCTCCTCCACCTCGAAGAGCGCATAGACCAGGTTGTGGAGCAGGATCGCCAGGATGATCGCGGCAAAGGCGACGAGGGCGAGACGGATCGCTCCGCCGGTGCTGAACCGCTCGACGAAGATCAGCACGCCGCGAACCGAGAGGGCCGCTCCCAGCACGAACACAACGTAGAAAACGGTGACGGCAACGGCCAATTTGGCCCCTTTCGCATCCTCGTCACCCCCGACGATCGAAAACACCAAACCGGCGACCAGCACCGCGGTTCCTGCCAGCAGCCAGAGCGTCCCTCGCTTCCATCTCGCCATGTACAGCATCGTGGCGTTCGGACCATCCCGTTACGAGGTACGTTCGGGACGAAACCCGGGGTCAGATGGTCACGCTGGTGTCGTCAGGCGAATGACGCGCTACAGTCCTCCAATGTCCGAAATGTCCCCCGACGATATCCACGCATTCCTGCGAGAGACTCGCATCGCGAAGCTCGCCTACCTCCAGCCGGACGGCGCACCGACGATCGTCCCGGTCTGGTTCGAATGGGACGGTCATGTCGCCCGCGTCTTTACCTCCCGCACATCGCGGAAAGCCGCCCGAATCGGCGTGGACTCGCGTGTGGCGCTCTCCGTCGAGGAGCCGGTAGGGGTGAAGGAGCGCTGGGTGACTATCGAGGGCGAGTGCAAGGTCTCCTCCGAAGGCACCGTCGCCCTGATCGAGCGACTGGCCAATCGCTACTACGACGCCGCCGGCGCGGAAGAGGCGATCAAATCCTGGACTGGCCGGCCGGAGATGTGGGTGACGTTGACCATCCGCCCGTCCCGTTTGCGCAGCTCGGGCTAAGCCCGGAGCGAACCAGGAGGCCGTGCGGTTGCCTGTGCTCCCCGGGAGCCAGGCTGCATCCGGGTGCGAATTCGGGGAAATGCAGTAGACTCGGCCCGCTAACTCTCACGTACACGTTAGGAGGTCCCAGATGGGAAAACTCGATGGCAAGTCCGTCATCGTCACCGGCGCGAGCCGCGGCATCGGCGAAGAGATCGCCAAGATCTTCGCGGCCGAAGGCGGAAAGGTCGCTTGTGTCGCCCGTACCCTGAAAGAGGGCGACCACGTCCTTGAAGGCTCGCTCCAGAACACTGTCAACCAGGTGAAGGCCGCCGGCGGCGAAGCCATGGCCATCACCGCCGACATCTCTGACTACGATCAGTGCGTCCGCGCTGTCGAACAGGCCCGTGCCGCTTACGGCCCTATCGATGTCCTCGTGAACAACGCCGCCCTCACCTACTTCATCCCGATCAAGGATTACCCGATTTCGAAGTGGCACCGCTCTATCGGCGTGAACTTCCACGCCCCGTTCTACTTCAGCCAGCTCGTCCTGCAGGACATGCTGCCTCGTAAGGCCGGGTCGATCGTGAACATCTCGAGCGGCGCCGCAATCGGCCCGGGTCGCGGGCCCTACAAGGGCGATTTCGGCCGCGGCGGCACCCTCTACGGCGCCGAAAAGGCCGCGCTCGAACGCTTCACCCAGGGCCTCGCCTCCGAGGTCTATGCGGACGGCATCAGCGTTACCTGCGTCTCGCCGTCCCAGGTCGTCCCCACGCCGGGCACGGTGCATCACCATCTCGTGACGGGCATGGATGACCCACGTGGCGAGCCCCCTCTTCTCATGGCCCGGTCCGCGCTGCTGCTGGCCACGGAGCCGCTCGACAAGGTCACCGGGCGTGTCACCTACAGCCAGGAAATCCTCCAGGAATTCGGCTGGATCACGAACGGCAAGGGCACCGGGATCGACCGGAAGGGTTCCGGCTACTCGCAGGTCTAGCACCGGCCGTCACTTTGCCGGCGAGCCCCGCTCATCCGTGTTCCCCAAAGGATGAGAGGGGCCCGGCTCTGTTACGCTTTTCACAGATGGATGATCGCTCCTGGGCGCCGATCCCGATCGAGATGCCGCACCCGGGGCTGGGCCTGCGGGCGAAACGCTTCGCCCGGACTGCGGCCGTCCTTGCCCGGACTCTCGGCCCGGCAGGCGCGAAGGTCGCCCTCCGGCGTCAACCGAAACAAACCGCCCTGGCGCATGGCACACGCCGTGCCTGCGAGGAGCTCGGCGCCACCTATGTGAAGTTCGCCCAGCTCGTGGCCTCCGCACCCGCCGTTGTCGGGCCCGCGGTTGCCGATGAGTTCCGGGGCACCCTCGATCGCGGCCCCGGCGTTTCCTACCGCGAAGTCCGCCGAGTCTTCCATGAACGAACCGGGAAGACGATCGAAGCGGCGTTCGCCACCTTCGAAAGACGTCCGTTTGCCGCGGCTTCGATGGCCGTCGTCCACCGGGCCACCCTCCACGACGGTCAGGAAGTCGCTGTCAAGGTCCTGCGGCCCGGCCTTGGGCGTGTTGTCGCGGCCGATCTCGGGCTCATGATCCCGTTCTTCCGTGGCCTCGCGCGGGCCGGCAGCGAACAGGCTTTCCAGCTCGTCGGCTACCTCGATGGCCTGAAGGAACAGATTGGCGAGGAACTCGACCTTCGCAACGAAGCGCGCAGCATGGACCATTTCCGGAAGGTCTTCGAGGAGTTCAACCTCGACCTCCTGGTTGTCCCGCGCGTCTTTCCGGCGTTCAGTGGCGAGCAGGTCATCACCATGGAGTACCTGAAAGGGTCTCCCATCGACGACCTTGCGTCGGTGGAACAGCTCGGCCTCGACCCGAAAGCGCTCATCCGCGAACTGCTCCGCGCCTGGGTGCTCACCGCGGTCCACACGGGGACGTTCCACGCTGACATCCACGCCGGGAACCTCCTTGCGATGCCCGATGGACGGCTAGGGATGCTCGACTGGGGCATCGTCGCCCAGCTTGACCCCGAAACGCAGATGCTCATGCAGAAGCTCGTCGAGGCTTCGCTCGGAGACGAGACTGCCTGGGACACGATCACCGGCACGCTCATCAAGGCGCAGGGCGTCACGTTGCGAGACGGCCTCGGCCTCAGCGAGCCGGAAGTCCACCGCGTCGTCCGCTCGATGATGGAACCGATCCTCGTGATGCCCCTCCGCGACGTGAGCATGGCCAGCATCTTTGCCACTCCCGATGAGGTGTACCGCCTGGCCGGGCGCGAAGTGGCGCCAAAAACGGGCCCGATCGAGCGGATCAAGAAGGTCGTCCGTACCGCCCGCGCGCACAAGGTGGCCTTCGCAGCGGGCTACCACGAAAACAGCTTCCAGCGCTCGAACTTTCTCAGCTCGAAACAGCTGATCTACCTGGAGCGCTACGGCCGGATGTACGTCCCCGAGCACGCCATCCTCGGCGACAAGGAGTTTCTCGAAGGTGTCGTTGAGAGCATGAAAGCACGGCGGGCGGAGCGACCAGCCTGACAGGGCGCTCGGCCAAATCACCACATCGGCGGAGCGAGGGCTTCGACGGCCCCTGCCCGGTGATAGAAACGCGGGAGGCGGGCCTGGAGCGAGGCGAGCACGTCCCAGCTGATCGTCCCCGCCGCCAGTGCAACGTCCGAAGCCGAAATCGAGTTGTTCCCGTCGCTCCCGATGAGTGTCGCTACGTCGCCCTCGGCCACGCCTTCCAGTGACGTTACATCAACCAGGAACTGGTCCATGCACACCCGCCCGACCATCGGGCAGCGTTTGCCATGGATGAGGACGCTGCCTTCGTTGCCAAGGCCCCTGCGCCAACCGTCAGCGTATCCAACCGGGATCAGGGCAACGCGCGATGGCGCCGTCGCTCGCCAGGTAAGCCCGTAGCTCACGCCCTCCCCGGGCTCGACGGTCGTCACCCTCGCGACGCGCGCCCGCAGGGAGAGGATGGGGGCGACCGCCGGCCCGCCGGTGTTCGGCGGGATGACGCCATGGAGGGCAAGGCCCACCCGGACGCCCGAATAGCGGAGTTCCTCGCGTCTTAGCGCCGTGGCCGAGTTCGCGGTGTGGCGGTAGGGGATCCATGGCAGCCGTTGGGCCGCGAGCCGGAAGATCCGGTGCTGCTCATCGGCGAAGGAGTCGTCCGCCTCGTCGGCGTTGGCCATGTGCGTCGTCAGGCCTTCGACCTCGATATGAGGGAGGTTCCGGAGCTCCTCTGCCAGGGCGACGGCGGCGTCGAGTTCGAGCCCGAAACGGTGCAGGCCGGTGTCGACTTTGACATGGACCTTCGCGGTTACTCCGGCGTTTGCGGCGGCCCGCGAGATCGCCTCGCCCAGTTCGAGTGAGTGGCAGGTGAGCGTAAGTCCCGAACGGACAGCAGGCACGGCATCTGCCGGAAAGGCGTGGCCCAGCACGAGGATGGGGAGCGCCACGCCGGCCTGGCGGAGCATGTAGCCCTCGTGTGGCCACACAACCGCGAACCTGGCCACTCCCGCCTGTTCCAGCGCCGGTGCGAGCGCAGCGGCTCCGGCTCCATAGGCGTTTGCCTTGACGACAGCGATGAGTTCGGAGCCGCCCATGGCCTGCTTCAAGGAGCGGACATTCCCGGCGGCCGCGGCCAGGTCAATCTCGATCCATGCGTTCTGGTTTGTCGTGGCCTGGACGAGGGATTCGTGGGCGATTGCTGTCGGGGTCAGGTGTTCACCCATCCTTTCCCGCGGCGGGGGAGGGCGCTTCCCCATGGCGCGGCTGAGACCTTAGCATCGGAGAGGTGATGGGAGCGCGCAATCACCGAAGGCTCGTGTGGGGGCCAGTCGCCGCCCTTCTGGGCGCCTTAGCCGCCGCTTCATGTTTCTGGGAGGACGGGGATCCTCCGCCGGATCTGCCGCCCACGGCGTCGTCCGTTGCTTCAGTTCCTGGGACCCTCCCTCCGGCGACGGCCGCTCCAACTGCCCCGGTGCTGCCTGCCGATATCGCGTCCGCCCAGGTGTTTTATCGCGAAGGGCGCTACGGGGAGGCTCGCTCGGCGTTCCAGCTGGCAGCCGGACGAACGAAGCCGGGAGGCGAACAGGCGGAGGCGTTCCTCGGGGCCGGGAATGCAGCGTTCTCGTTGAACGACGCAGCAGCCGGGTTCGATGCGTACCGCCAGGGCGGTTGAGGTCGCGCCGGCAGGAAGCCAGGTCGCGGTCCGGGCTCGATACCTCTTGCGCCTCCAATTGAACAATGCCGGGCGGCACACTGAAGCAGCGGCTCTGTTCAATGCGAACCCTTCGCTTGCCGGAGGTTCTCCGCTGGAGCCGTATTACCGGTTCGAAGGGGGCCGCGCCCAGTGGTGGCCCGCCGGCAATGAAATGTGGCTTGCTCTCCTTCGGGATCCCGCGGTGAGCCCCGCGCTGAAGACATCCATTCGGCAGCAGTCCGTGACGGAGTGGCGCAATCGAGGCGATATGGCGGGCCTGGTTTCGGCGCTGGATACCTTGATCGCCGACACGGGGGATCCCGCAGCACGGTTGGAGCGGGCTGAGCTGGCCTCTGTCGCGGGAGACTCCCGGACCGCCTCGGAACAACTGCGGACCATCGTCGCGAACGATCCATCGAGTCGATACGCGGGAGCGGCGCTGGAGCTTGCGAGGAAGCTCGACGTTTCGATCGACCCCGGGGTGGCCGGCCTTTCTTATTACCGCCGGGGCGCCTATCGCCAGGCCGTGGATGTGCTCCTCCCAGCCATTGAAACTGCCGTGACCGAAGGCGACCTGGCGTTCCGCGCCTACTACCTGGCCGCAAGCTACGAAGACTTGGGTTTGTGGGCGGAAGCCGTGAGGTTCTATGACAGGGCGGCGGCGGTGACAGGGGCTTCGCCATATGTTCACCGGGCGAAGTACTGGGCCGCGAGAGTGACGGAACGGAGCGGGACTGCGTCAGAAGCGAGCAGTCGTTATGTCTCTTTGGTCACGGCCGGTCCGCAGGGGGAGTTTACCCTGGAGGCGGCGTTCCGGGCGGGATACGTGCTCTTCGAAGCGGGCGATGGGGCTGGCGCGCTGGTTGCCTGGTCTGGCCTAGGGGCGGCATCGAGTGCGCGGATGGAGTACTGGCGCGGGCGGGCGCTCGCCGCATCGGCGGATGTGTCTGGCGCCCGTCGCGCCTATGAACGTGCCGTTGCGCTGGGACAGTTCGACTTCCACGGGATCGAAGCGGCCCGGGAGCTGGGGAGTGCGGATACGTTCGATCCTCGATTTGTTGAGCGGGACCTGGGCAAGCCGGTCGACTGGGCGGCCGTCGCGTCCTGGCTCTCTGGGCGAGTCGGCGGAGCGGCGCCGGGTTCAGCTCCGACGGCAGCTTGCGAGCTCATGGCTGCGGGGCTCCGCACCGCGGCCACAGCGGAGATCTGGGCGGCGGAGGCTCGAGGCGGGACCTGGCGCCGGTTCGAACTGATGCGGGAGGCGAGCGAATGCGGGTTGACTGATTCGGCGGCGCGGCTCGCGGTCAGGATTCGGGAAGAGGCCGGCGTGGCATCTCACCAGGCTCCGAAGGACTTGCTGCGAGTTTCTTACCCGGTCGATTACGCGGGAAGCCTGGCGGTCGAGGCGAAAAAGGCCGGGCTGGACCCGCTCTTCTTCGCTTCGCTGATCCGACAGGAGAGCTTCTGGGACCCTACGGCGGGGTCATCGGCCGGGGCCCTCGGCCTCACTCAGGTGATCCTGCCGACGGGCGAGGCGCTCGCGGCGGAATTGGGCGTCAGCAGCTTTACCCTGGACATGTTGTTGCGTCCGGCCGTGAGTCTCGAGTTTGGGGCGCACTACCTCGCGGGACAGATGGCATGGTCCGGAGATGCTCTCGTCGCGCTCGCCGCTTACAACGCGGGCCCGGGGAACGCTGCGCGCTGGAAGGCCGGGGGAGCGGCCCGCCCGGCCGATCTCGTGGAAGCGATAGACTTCGCTGAGACTAAGAGTTATGTCATGCTCATTTTTGAAGCGTACGCGCACTATCGCCTTGCCTGGGCGGATTGAGGGCTTGTTCGACCGTAATTGACGTCGATGTTATGGTGTGAGTTCGCGTCTGTAGAAGTTGACGGAGGATGCCAGATGGCAACGAAGCGCACGTACCAGCCCCACACGATCCCGCGCAGGCGGGTGCACGGTTTCTTGAAGCGGATGTCGTCGCGTGGCGGGCGGCTCGTCCTGAAGTCGCGCCGAGACAAGGGCCGCAAGCGGCTCACCGTGGTGTAGGCTCGCGCAAAGATGCCCAGCACCGCTCCGGGCCGGTTGCGCAAGGGCGCCCAGTTCGACACGGCCTTTGAACAGGGGACCGCTTTCAGCGGCCCCCTTTTTGTCGTCCGCGTGCGAGCCAACGGTGCGGGGGTTTTGCGGGTGGGGTACGCCGTGGGAAAGCGCCTGCTTCCGCGCGCGACCGGACGGAACCGCGTTCGCCGACGCCTGCGGGCGGCTACGCGAGCGGCGGGCCTGCCTGCGGGTTTCGACGTGGTCATTGTTGCTCGCGGCGGTGCGCTCACGGCCTCCTTCGACCAGCTGGTGAGCGGGGTCCAGGCGGGGTTCGCACGCGCAGTCCGGAAGGCTGCCGGATGATGGCGAGAGTGCTGATCGGGTTCGTCAGGGCGTACCAGCGGACTTTCGGGGCCGTGATGCCGCCGGTGTGCCGTTACGCACCGAGCTGCTCGGCGTACTCCGTAGAGGCATTGGAGCGGCACGGCGCAGTCAAGGGAAGCTGGCTGACGGTCCGGCGACTGGTGCGGTGCAATCCCTGGGGTGGCCAGGGGTACGACCCCGTCCCGGACTGAGTTCCGGGGCGGACGAGGTTCCCGGCGAACGGGGGCGGCAGATCCAAGGTTCTGCAATTCCCGTCGAGGCTGTACGTCTAGGGAGCGGCGGCTTCAGTAGAATACCGGCGTGATGCCCGGAGGTCCCCCACAAACGGCCTCAGGGCTTCACGGCCATTTCGCAGACTGGATCCCGTTGAGTGCCGGGCCTGGGGATCCTGCTCCGGCCGGCATCATGGACCCTGCCTGGGGACGCCTGGGATGCCGCAGATGCCGCCTGGTTTTTGGGGTTGCGCCGTCGCGGCCGGGCGGAACTCCCGGCGGCCTGGCGCGGAGCATCTTCAAAACTCAATGGCCGTGACGCTCGCGCGCGGGCGAGCCGTGAACGATACCGCGAAAGGCGGAGAGCACGTCGAACTTCCGGTGCCGGTAGGGCGGCGCGTGAGGCGGAAGGCGTTTCTCCGGAGAGGCGAGCATTGGCGCGAGAGGAGTGTTTCACGTGAAACAGGGTGCGGTGAGGTGGGCGCGTGGGCTGCCGGTGCTGTGGCCCCGGGACTTGCGGCGTTTAGCAGCTCTCGTCGAGAGAATGAACCCCGGCGCCTCAGTGTTTCACGTGAAACATCTTGTCTGGTGTCAAGGCAGCCTCTTCGCGAGGCGTACTGGGTGCCGAGACCTGCTGTGCGGCACTGTTTCACGTGAAACAACGAACATATGTTCGCCTCTTGCCTCGACGTTTCACGTGAAACCCTCTGCCCCGTAAGCACCCGGGCTCGTACCATGGCAGGGTGAACTTCCGGCGCGGCGCCATCATCACCCTGGCGCTCCTCCTCCTGCCCCTCGTCTCCTCGTGTGTGAGCGTCCTTAACCCCACCGGGTGGGCTCCGGTCGCCTTTGACGGCGAGACTGCTTACGTCATCACCTCCAAGGGAAAACTCTCCGCAATCACCGTCAACGGCGACTCCGGCGCGGCCAGGTGGACTTTCCCCGATAAGGACCGCGACGAAGACGACAAACTCGATACCAAGGCCATTTACGGCGCGCCGGTCATCGAAGGCGACAGGATCTACCTCGCTACCTTCGAGGCCGGCGTCTTCGCCCTCCGCAAGGAGGATGGTCGGCCTATCTGGCCCACCGCTGGCTCCGACGCCGTTTCTATCGACGGAGATATCGCCGGCGGCGTCGCCGTAGCAGGCGAAAATGTCTATTTCGCGACGACTGAAGGCCTGCTCTACGCCTTGCGGAAGGACGACGGGGCCCCGGCCACCGGCTGGGAGAAGCCGCTCAGGCTTGGTGACGGCATCTGGGCGACTCCGGTCGTCCATGGCGACGCTATCTACGTGGCAACTATGAGCGGCGAACTCCATGCGCTCTCGGCCATCGATGGCTCAGAGCGCTGGAGCAGGCCGTTCAAGGCCTCCGGGGCTATCGCGGAGCTAGCCCTAATCAGTGATGAACTCCTCTTCGTCCCGAGCATCAACCGGCACGCGTACGTCGTGCGCATGGCGGATGGCAGCGTCGTCGCTGACTTCCGCGCCGACGACTGGCTTTGGACCACCCCTGGCGTCCAGGGGTCAAAACTGTTCTTCGGCGACTTTGGCGGGTCGGTGTACGGACTGAACATAACGAGTAGTGGCGTGGAGCAGCTCTGGGAACCTGCGTCCCTCAAAGGTGAACGCGTGCGCTCCGGGGCCGCGGTCGTCAACGGTGTCATCGTCGTCGTCGATCGGAAGCCGGTGGTGACGTTCATCGACGCGAATGACGGTTCCATCCTCAACACCGTCCCGATCGAAGGCGCCGGGACGGTCCGTGCCAACCTGGTGGTGAAAGACGGCGCCGCCTACTTCAGCACGACGGGCGGCAAGCTGTTCCGGGCGGAACCCGCATCCCGGCGAGTGGTCGAAGTACAGCTCAGCGGGGTGAAGAAGTGATCGGCGACATCTTCACCCTGCTCTTGTTGAACCCACTCGTGAACCTGCTGGTCTTGCTGTCCCACGTGCTCTGGGGAAGCTTTGGGCTGGCCATCATCGCCTTCACCATCCTCGTCCGCGTGGCGACGTTCCCGCTGACGCTTCGCCAGCTTCACGCCACCCGGGCAATGCAGGCACTCCAGCCGCGTGTGCAGGAGATCAACAAGAAGTACAGCGACCCGAAGCGCCGCCAGGAAGAGATGATGAAGCTCTACCGCGAAGGCGGGGCGAATCCGCTGAGCTGTCTGGGCCCGATTCTCCTCACGTTCCCGGTGTTCATCGCGCTGTATAGCGCCATCCGCATCGCCCTGCCCAACTCCCCCGAAGCGCTCGAAAAGCTCTCGAGCCACATCTACGGCTGGAGCTACCTCCAGCACGCCCTCCCGCTCGAGGAACATTTCCTCGGGGTCGACCTGCGTGGAAACGGCGGCGATAGCCTGATCGGCTATTTCTTCGTCGCTGCCGTGGCCGCCACCACCTTCATTCAGTCCAAGACCACGGTTACCACCAGCACCGATGAGCGCGTCCGCCAGCAACAGCAAATGATGAACGTGATGATGCCGTTCATGTTCGCGTTCTTCGCGATGAGCTTCCCGGTGGGCGTTAGCCTCTACTGGGTAGTGAACTCAGCGGCACAGATCGGGTTCAATATCCTAACCTATGGTTTTCCGGCTCTTGGGCTGCAACCAGTGTTCAAGGCGCGCGCACCCGCCGCAGCGCCCCAGGCCGCTCTCTCCGATGGGGACGAGCGCACATCACCGACCTCTGCTCGTGAATTGAGGACCGCAAATGGATCAGGCCGAAGCAAGCGGCAAAACCGTCGAAGACGCCCGTAACAAGGCGCTCGCCAAACTCGGAGCTCGCCTCGATGAGGTGGAGTTCACCGTGCTTGATGAAGGGAAACGTGGCGGCCTTTTCGGCCGTGGCGCCCAGGATGCCGTCGTACGCGTCGTCCGTCTCGCCCCCCAGGACCGCGAGTCCGCCGGCGGAGGTCCGCCGGATACCCGCATGCCTCGTCAGGGTGGCGGCGGCGGCCAGCGGCGCGACGGCGGCGGCCGCCAACGCCAGGGCGGGCAGGGTGGCCAGGGCGCTGGTCAGCGCAGCGGAGGGTCCGGTGCGCGGCAACCGCGTGACGGTGGCCGCGCCGGCTTCGAACAGCCGCAGCCGAAGCTGACTGATGCCGATTTCGCCCGGGGCACTCGCCCCGCGACAGCCGCGCGACCCCCTCGCGACAACGGCACGAGCGCCGGGGGCGGAGACAGGGGCCGCGGGCGCGGCCCGCGGAGTGATTCGGCACAGGGCGCCCCGCGACCACCGCGCCCCGCCCGGCCACCGCGCGAACGCTCGTCGAGGGACAATGAGCCGCCGATTGCTCCAGATATCAACGCCCCGGAAGTTGATGCCGGTGCGCAGATCGTCGACGACCTGCTTCGCATCTTCGACATCGACGCGGAAATATCGATCCGCGAGCCGCTGACGCCGGGCGATGGCCTTGGGTCCGTCCTCGCGGTCCTCGATATCAAGGGCGAAGACCTGGGCCTCCTCATCGGCCGCCGCGGCGATACCCTCATCGCCATGCAGTACCTGGTCAACCTCATCCTCGGCCGGAAGTACCCGGGCCGCGGTGGCGTGACCATCGATGTGGAGCACTACAAGCACCGCAACGAGGAGCGAATCATCGCCATGGCGACCCGCATGGGCGACCGCGTGCGCGAATCCGGGAACGCCATCACGCTCGAGCCAATGTCCGCCGCGGAGCGCCGTCTCATCCATATGACCTTCGCGGAAGACCCGGAACTCGAGACCAACAGCATTGGCGAAGGCGAGAACCGCAAGGTCGTCATCAGCCTGAGGCAGTAAGGGGGGCCACCACGCACACCCTGGTCGCCGGAAACGTCACTCTCGATCGGACCCCCTCGGGAGGGTGGACGCCCGGAGGTCCGTCGCTCTTCGCCGCCCTCGCCTTCGATGCTCTCGGAGCGGATGTCACGCTCATTTCGAACCTGGAAGAAGGCTTCGACGTAGAGGTGCTGGAGGGGCTCGACGTGCGCTCTTCCGAAGGCGAACTCCCTCGCTACGCCAACACCTACGATTCCCGCGGCGGCCGCACCCAGTTCCTGATCGCCGAGGGCAGCCCGCTCCGCCTCGTCCCCCACATCCACCCGGATGAGGTGCCCGATATCGCCTTCATCGCACCGGCCTTCCACGAATTCCCGCGGGCGCCGGTCCGCTTCAAAGGCTCCATCGTCGGCGTCTCGCTGCAGGGTCCGCTCCGCGCGCTCACGGGGCGCCAGCGCATCATTCACCACTCGCACCCCTTTGTGGTCGCCGAAAAATTCGTGCGGCCGGGGTGGATCGGCTTCTTCAGCGAAGAAGATACTGCCGCCCCGGACGCACTTGCCGAATACATCGCGAGCCTCGGGGCAGTTGCCGTCCTGACGCGTGGCTACAATGGGGCTACACTGTTTGACAGTGATGGTTCTCAGGATCATTGGGATGCGATCCCTGCCCGTCTGGTCGACCCGACCGGCGCCGGAGATTGCTTCGCCAGCGCCTTCCTCTTCCGGCTCGCGGAAACGGAAGACCTGGCAGAGGCCATGGATTTCGCCATCGCTGCGGGAGCCCTGGCTGTCGAAGGCCGCGGCCTCGATGGAATCGCCACCCGCGAGGACATCGAGGGGCGTATGAGGGAGGCGGACGAATGACCGCAACAGTTGTTTCGCTCGTGAACCAGAAGGGTGGCGTCGGCAAGACGACTACCGCGGTGTCCCTGGCCGTCGCCCTCGGCCGCAAAGGCCAGCGGGTCTTGCTCGTTGACCTCGACCCCCAGGCGAACGCGACCAGCGCCCTCGGCGTCGATGGCAAAGACGTCGCCGGCACCTATGACGCCATCCTCGATGGAATGCCGATGGCGGACTGCGTCGTCGCCGTGGAAGCGGAGTGCATCAGTGTCGTCCCGTCCAGCGCTGAACTCTCGGGAGCGGAAGTGGAACTCGTCCCCGTGATGGCGCGCGAGCGCCGGCTCACCGCCGCGCTGGACCAGGTCCGCGACAGTTACGACTGGATCTTGATCGACTGCCCCCCGTCACTCGGACTCCTCACGATCAACGCGCTCACCGCCAGCGACGCGGTCATCATCCCCGTGCAGTGCGAATACATGGCCCTCGAAGGCCTCTCCCGCCTGATGGAAACCCTGGACCTCGTAAAGCGGAACCTGAACCCCCGGCTCCACGTCCTCGGTGTCATCCTCACCATGTTCGATGCGCGCACACGACTCGCTCAGCAAGTTGTCGACGAAGTCCGTGGGCATTTCCCCCAGACCTTCGCCACCATCATCCCCCGGTCAGTCCGCCTCAGCGAGGCTCCAAGCCATGGGAAGTCCATCTTCCTGTACGACCAGGGTGGCCGGTCGGCCACCGCCTACGATGCCGTCGCCTCCGAACTTCTCGAACGCGCAGGAGTGGCCGCATGACTCAGCCGAAACGTGGTCTAGGACGCGGGCTCGATGCCCTGTTCGGCGGCGCTGCCGCCCCAACCGCGGACCCCGAATCCGAACCCGAAAACCACGACGCGGTGGCCGCACAGCCCCCCCGTCGTGAAGAAGTCGTCGAGCCGTCGCCTCCCCCGGCAGCCCGTCGCCTGGCCGAACCCGATCCTCCGGCCCCCCGTTTCGAGCCGCGTGCCGCATCCGTCGCACCTGCTGTCCCAGTGCGGAGCCGCGGCCCCGAAGTGCTCGATATCGACCTCATCTCGCCGAACCCGGAACAGCCGCGCACCAACTTCGAACCAGAGAAACTTCGCGAACTCTCCGAGTCCATCCGCGAACACGGGATCATCCAGCCCCTCATCGTCAGCCGCGATGAAGATGGCGGCTATTTCCTCATCGCAGGGGAGCGCCGCCTCCAGGCAGCCCGCCTCGCCGGCCTCGAGACGGTGCCGGTCGTGGTCCGCCAGGCCGCCGATAGCGAGCTTCTCGAACTGGCGCTCATCGAAAACATCCAGCGCGCCGACCTCAACGCCGTCGAAGAAGCGATGGCCTACCGGCGCCTCGTTGAGGAGTACCAGCTCACCCAGGAAGAAGTCGCGAGAAAGGTCGGCAAGAACCGCGCCACCGTCGCGAACGCGCTCCGCCTCCTGCAACTGGAATCCGAGATCCGGCGCAGTCTCGTCTCCGGCGAGATCAGCGAAGGGCACGCGCGCGCGCTGCTCGGCCTGCCCGAGGGCCGCGGCCGGGTGAACGCCTGGCGCGAAGTCGTGAAGCGCAAGCTCTCCGTCCGTGATACCGAGGGTTACGTCCGCCGATCTCTCGCCGAAGTCCCCGCGACGACATCCTCGCCGGGCGCCCAGACGGCCCGGCGGGATTCCGCTTACTCCGATATCGAGTCCCGGCTGCGGCGAGCCCTCAGCACAAGGGTGAAGATCGAACCCCAGAAGAAGGGCGCCAAGATCGTCATCGAGTGCTACAGCAGCGAGGAGTTCGAGAACGTCGTCAGCACGCTCTTGGGCGAGTACCAATGAGCCACGAAGCTCGCCTCAAAGCGCTCGCCATCGACCTCCCGCCGGTGCCCGTGGCAGCTGGCCTCTACGCGCCGTGTGTCCGCAGCGGAAACCAGCTCTTCGTCTCTGGCCAGGTGCCGGTGAAGGACGGTGTGCCGATGCGCAAAGGCAAGCTTGGCGATGGCGTAACCATCGATGAAGCCGCCGGCCTCGCCAGGCAGTGCGCCCTCCAGGCCGTCGCCATCGTCCGCAACGAACTCGGCACGCTCGACAAAGTGACCAGGGTCATCCGCGTCGGGGGCTTCGTCGCCAGTGCTGAGGGCTTCATCGACCATCCGAAGGTCGTGAACGGTGCTTCGCAACTCCTCCTCGACCTGTTCGGAGAGGCCGGGCGCCATGCCCGGGTCGCCGTCGGCCTCGCCGAGTTGCCTTTCGGCGTCCCGGTGGAAGTCGAGTTCCTCTTCGAAGTCAGCTGAGGGCCACCCGTCACTTTTCCGCCAGTCCGCGCCAATACGCGTTTGATGTTACATCCACCGTTACTCCGCTCGCTGCTCCTAACCGGCGCGTTCATGGCGTTCACAGGAGTCGCCTGCGCGGACCGGGCGGTGGTGCCGGGTGTGGCCAGCGATTCTGTGCCCACGGCGCCGGCAGCGCCGCCATCCACCGCAACACCGCTGCCTTCGCCGAAACCCTCGCCGAGCGCCGGCCCGAACGCTCCCCCATCGGCTGACGGCCCCTGGAACCGCGACCTCGTCCTCTACTCCTCGGAAGACGGTTTGACGTTCTCGAACCAGAGGACACTCATCGAACGAGCGGGAGTCCCCGATGTCATTCGCGACTCTAGCGGGCGGCTCGTCGCCGTCTTCCAGTGGTTCCCATTCGACAATCGGGATGCGTTCGACCGCGTCGCAGTGGCGTTCTCCAGCGACGAAGGCGAGACCTGGTCCAAGCCCGTCCAGGTCCAGGTTTCAGGCATGCCAGCGAACCTCATCCGCCCCTTCGACCCGACGATTGTTCAGCTTCCGGACGGCCGCTTCCGCCTGTACTTCACCTCGCGCGGGCAGGGCCAGGGCGAGCTACCGGGCATCTACTCCGCCATTTCCAGCGATGCGGCCGTGTACCAGTTCGAGGATGGCCCACGGTTTGCCCCGGAAGGCGGCACCGTCGATGCATCGGTGGTCTTCTACCAGGCTGCCTGGCATCTCTTCTCACACAACCAGAAGGCCAACACCGGCCAGGGGTTCCACGCCGTCTCGCAGGATGGCCTCGCGTTCACCCGCTTGCCCGATGTGGATGCGGGCCAGGGCCGCCAGTGGATCGGCAACGCGGTTGTAACCGATGGCGTCCTCCGCTACTACGGTTCCGGCCGGGACGGCGTCTGGATAGCGTCCTCGAAGGATGGTGCAGCGTGGACCATCGTGGGCACGGGGCCATCGGCGGGCGACCCCTGCGCTCTCCGCCTCCCATCCGGGCGGACGCTCCTCATCGCGGTTGGCCCGCCCCGAGCAGACGCCGGACCAAGGCCAAACTGAGACTCGGCTGCACCGTCCCCTCAACCACGGGACGCATCCCGGCCCACCGCCCCGTAGGATTGCGTCACCATGACCAATCCATCCGACTCCGAAGAACTCCTCTTCTCCGGCCTCAAGGTCGTCGATTGCGGCACCTGGATTGCCGGGCCCGTCGCCGGCACCATCCTCGCCGACTTCGGCGCCAGCGTTATCAAGGTCGAAGTCCCCGGCGCCGGCGACCCGTACCGCGCGCTCTCGGGCGGCCCCCTCAGCCCTCGGGCTCCCGTCAATTACATGTGGATGTGCGACGGCCGCAACAAGCGCAGCATCACCCTCAACCTCGCCTCCGCAGAAGGCCGCGACATCCTGATGCGACTCGTCCGCGATTGCGACGTGTTCATCACCAACCAGCCGTTCCCAACGCGTCGCAAGCTCCGCCTGAACTACGAAGACCTCGCCCCCGAAAACGGCCGCATGATCTACGCCTCGCTCACGGCCTATGGAGAGTACGGCCCTGATGCCGAACTCGAGGGCTTCGACGGCGTCGCCTGGTGGGCACGTTCGGGGCTCATGGATCGCGTCCGCGCTCCCGGGGCGACGCCCGGCGGATCCGTGCCCGGCATGGGCGACCACCCGACGGCCGTTTCGCTCTACGCCGCCATCGTCACCGCATTGATGCGCCGCGAGAGGACCGGCAAAGGCGGCCGAGTCCACACCAGCCTTCTCGCCAACGGGGTCTGGTCGAACGCCTGCCTCGCCCAGGGGGCCGTCATCGGCGCCGAGTTCCCTGTCCGGGATGACGGCTCCGGGCCAGCGCGCTTCCCCAACCGCGTGCTCTACCCCACGAGCGACAACCGCCTCCTCCAGCTCTACATGGTCCGCACCCAGGCGGAGTTCGATGCCCTTCTCATCGCTTCAGGGAGAGACGATATTCTCGTCGACCCTCGCTTCGGCAGCCCTGCTTCCCGACTCGAAAACGGCGCCGCGCTCGTCCAGCTTCTGCGCGAGACCTTCGCCACCCATTCCGCCGCCGAATGGCTCGCGACCTTCCGGGAACACGGCGTGCCCGTCACCCTGGTTGCCGAGATGGAGGACCTCCCCAACGACCCGCAACTCCGGGCGAACAACATCGTCGCGCCACCGACAGGTCCCGGTGTCCCGGCCGAGGTGATCATCAACCACCCCTTGAACATCGATGGCATGCCCCGGGCGGGCGCACACCACGCCCCGGAGGTCGGCGAGAACACCGCCGAGGTGCTCGCCGAACTTGGGTTTTCCGCAAGTGCCATCGAAGGCTTGAGGGCCCGCGGCATCACCTGATGCATCGCACCTAAGGCGGCCCACGAGTAGATTCCCACTTGAGACGATGCCCGGAGCCGCCGCCGTGTACAACGACTTCGCGATATTCACCGGCCGCGCCCACCCCGAGTTGGCCGAAGCAATCGCCGCGCGACTGGGGCGCCCCCTCGGCAAGGTCGATGTCTTCGAATTCTCGAACGAGAACATCTTCGTCCAGTTCCAGGAGAACATCCGCCAGCGCGATGTGTACCTGGTCCAGCCGTTCGTCTCTCCGGTCAACACATCGATTCTCGAACTGTTGATCATGATCGATGCAGCCCGCCGCGCTTCGGCCGGCCGCATCACCGCTGTCATCCCGTACTACGCCTATGGCCGCAGCGACAAAAAGGACCAGCCTCGCGTACCCATCACTGCCCGCTTGATAGCGAACATGCTCGAAACGGCCGGCGCCGACCGCGTCCTCACCATGAACCTCCATGCCGGCCAGATCCAGGGCTTCTTCAACATCCCCCTCGATGAGCTCAACGCGCTCTTTCCCGTCTCCGCTTACTTCAAATCGAAGAACCTCACCGATTACACCGTCGTCGCCACCGATGTCGGCGGCGAGAAGCGCGCCCGGGACCTCGCTGTCCGCCTGGACCTCCCGCTCGCGATCATCGACAAGCGGCGCATCGGGAACACCGAGACCGCCGAGGCGATGCACGTCATCGGCGAGGTCGAAGGACGCGGCTGCCTCATCCTCGATGACGAAATCAGCACTGCAGGCACCATCGTCTCCGCAGTGAACGCGCTCCGCCAGAACGGCGCCCGGGAGATGATCATCAGCTGTTACCACCCCGTCTTCAGCGGGCCTGCCGTCGCCCGCCTCCGTTCGCTCGATGCGCGTGAAATCGTCGTCACCGATTCCGTCCCTCTGGGCCCGGAGAAGCGCCTCCCGAACCTCACCATCCTCCCCGTTGCCCCGCAATTTGGCGATGCCATCGGCCGCATCCACTCCGGTCAGTCGGTGGGCGCTCTCTTCCAGTAGCGCGGGAACTGACCCGGCGACAGGTAAGCCGAATTTACGAACTGTTAATGCAACCGCTGGTTGCCATGTGGTACAACGTTCGTGCCGAACCGGTGGCAACACCGGACGGGGGACCCACCACCTGGGGTGTATCCGGGCCTTGGCCTGGTAGGCGACTCCCTTCGCCGAACCCGTCAGCTAACCCCGTAGGCGTATTGGGAGAGGCGTGGCAGCCGCTCAGCCTGCCGCATCAAGCCTCTCAGACCGCGATGGATCGGCTTCGCCGCACGGCCCCCCGTGCGCGGATTCGTTCCGCCCGTCTCGCTAAGGAGGCTGCCGATGCTTCGGAACTCACGCCAACCATGGTGGAAGCGGCTCGTCGCCGCCGAACCCGTCCCCGCCTACGTCCAGGAGGCCGCGTCCGCGCTTCAGCGCCGCTGCCCCGAATGCCGCGATACCTACGATGTTCGCGACCACTATTGCCCGCGGTGCCACACTGCCACGCCCGAGTGGCGCTACGGCTGATCGAGTCGTTCCCTCCTCCGGTGTGCCGTTTCCCTCGCGGCCACCACCCCCTCGAAGGCCACCTGTGGAAGGCACGGGTGGCCTTCCTGGTGTCACCGGCGGTGCTCGCTACTGGGGGGCGGAGGTATCCGTCCTGCCTCGTTCCCGCGCCTGCATCGCCTGCATCGCGGCGAAATCGACCGAAATGAACACGCCTTCGGCTTCGGCGCAGAGTGTCTCGCCATCGTGGATGGTGCCCGTCGTGAAGATCTTGCGGCCCTCCACCCGGTCGACCCAGGCGGTGAAGCTCAGTTCCTTGTGCAGGGGTGTCGGCCGCCGATAGCGGACCGTCAGCGTCCCGGTCATGCCGGATTTGTCGCTCAGGGACTGGGCCATCCCCAGCAGTTCGTCGAGCGCGGCGGCGACGAACCCGCCATGGACATGGCCCGGAGGGCCCTCGTAATGGAGTCCGAAGCGGCCGGTACCCCGGATCTTGCCGTCTTCGACCCTGAAGCTCAGCGGCGGCGCCAGCGGATTGCCCAGCCCCATGAGGGGTGAACGGTCCAGCATCACCCGGGTCGATGGCGCCGTGCTCGATTCCGCGAAGCCCCACTGGTGGTGGCCTTTCCGGGTGGCTTCCAGCCTTACCGCGAACTGTTCGGCCGAGGCTGCCGCCGCGAGCAGGTCCTCTTCGCTTGCATCCATGTCGACGAGTGCTTCGTTAATCTTCCGCAGGGCCGCCGCCAGCTTGTGGAGCGCGATGCGTTGGCCCGTTGGGGGGCCGGCCTCGGTCCAGCTCGACGCGTTGAAGATTGCATGCTGCTTCGGTGAGGGCTCTTCCATGTGGGGTGATTGTGCGCGACGGGGCGAAGCCGGGACAACCGAAACTGTTCGCCGCCAGCAGTGGTTCCCTCGTCTCGCACGCTCGAACGCGAATCGCCGGCTTGCGCCTTCAGTTGGCGCGAGGGCCGGTTTGCCGCAGCAGCTTCAGGAACTCTTCGTCGCCCGAGAGGATCGCCAGGCGCGGGTCTGCCGCCGCCTCGCGCGCGTAGGCGGGGTCCAGTTCGAGCGCCCGGCCGATGTGGCGGAACGCCTCTTCGCGGTTCCCCATCGTAGCCGCAGCCTGAGCCGCCCCGTACTGCGCCGCGGCATCGCTCTGGTCCATCTGGGCCGCCTCGCGGAAGTCCACCAGCGCGGCCGCCGCGTTCCCGCCGTGCAACTGGGCCAGGCCCCGGTTCACCATCACCGTCGTGTCGCTTGAGTCGATGTCGAGTGCCCGGTTGAAGTCAGCGAGCGCGGCCGCGTAGTTCGTCCGGTAAAGGTGCAGCATCCCGCGGTTGTTCAGTGCGTCCGCGTCGAGCGGATGGAGGTCGAGCGCACGGTCATAGTCGCCCAGCGCCTTTTCGAATTCTCCTGCACGCGTATGGGCGTTCGCACGGTTGTAGTAGGCGGCGGTCAGCTGGTCATCGAGCGCAATCGCCTGTCCGTACCGTTCGATCGCGAGCCCGTACTGCCCGACATTGAAGTAGACGTTACCTTCATCCAGGAACGATTCTGCCGTCCGCCTGGGGGGAGGAACGATTGGCGCCGGCTCCAGGTCGTCCAGGGCCTCTTCGACCGAGGAGAACAGGTTCGGTGCGGCTTCGGGGGCCGAGAGGATGGCTTCGGCCTCGATCGCCGGCTCCGGTGTCGCCGCAAGTTGCTAGAAGGCCTCGGTCAGAACGTCGCGTTCCGCTGGCTCCTGCTCGGTGTCGAGCACTACGACCCCGGCCTCCGGTGGGCTCGCCTCTTCTGACTCCTGCTGCGCGTCGATCGTCACGGGTTCCGCCAGCGCGGCGGCGGCATCGGTGATAGCCTCGGCGCCGGCTTCTGCTTCGGCCATCATCTCAGCTTCGGCTTCAGCCTCCGCCATCGCCGCAACCTCTTCCATGGCCTCTGCGTCTGCGACCGCCTCCAGGAACTCTTCCTCTTCGCCGGGCTCGGCGAGTTCGGAAATCACGAGGTCTCCCTCTGCATCGAGCGCGATGTCTTCGGCGGCTCCGCCGGGCGGCGGCGGCATGCCTTCGTCCTCTGCGATCGCATCCTGCAGGGAATCGGCGGCATCTTCGGCCAGTGCTTCCGCGAAGAGTTCGGCAGCCTCTGCTTCGTCGAGCATCTCCGCCTCGGCGACCGCTTCTTCGATAGCCTCCGCCGCTTCCGCTGCGCCTTCTGGTTCCTCCGCGGGTGCAACCGCCGGCTCGCCCGCCGGCACGGCTCCGTTCGTGCTGGCGACCGGCTCGGGCTCGTATGTCTCGCTCGGTTCCAGCGTCGGCGGCGCCCACGGCGAATTCTCAGGCGCCTGGGTCCCCGTCGCCCGCTTCCGAGAAGCATTGGTCACGTACACCACCACGGCCGTGACGATGCCGGCGAACAACAGGAACCTGAACAGGCGTTTCATGTTCGAGAAGCCTCGCGTTCCAGGAGATGCTCGGTTACGGCCACCAGGCCGGAATACGCGTAGAGCAGATGATCCTTCGGGTGCAGTTCGAGCTTCTTCAGCGTCTCTTTCCGCGCAGTCACCGGGTCCCACGAGTCCATGAGCTCAATCGAGTCGTGGTCCACACCCATCTGGAGTTCGTAGAGTTCGCCGTCTTCGGCCACAACGACGCAGCCGACTTCCGGGTCCCCACCGTCGATATCGCACTCGATCGCTGTCGTGAAAATCGCGTTCGGGAACGAAGGGAAAGGCTGGAGTTCGCTGCAGGCTTCCTTCAGGAGCGCCTGGATCTGCATCGCGGACCGCTCGAGGATGAGGTCGGCCTGGGTCTTTGGAGAAGCGATTCGTTTGCCATTGCTGAGAAAAGTATAAGCACTCAAACAAACCGCGCCTCCCCGCTCGATCCGAAGTATGCTGCGCGCCGAAGCGCCGAAACCGGAGGCTCCCGTGACCGTTGATAGCTACCGCTACCTGCCCCGCTCGATGAAGACCATGTACGAGGCCACGCCCGTGAGTGATGAGCCCGTCGCCTGGACCCCGCTTCCCAGGCCACTCAACCGCTGTTCCATCGCGCTCATGACTTCGGCCGGGATCTTCCTCAAGGACTCGCAGGCCGGGTTCGATGAAGAACGGGAGTGGGCCAACCCCCAGTGGGGCGACCCTACCTACCGCGCCATTCCGTCGGATGTCCGCCAGGAGCAGGTCTCCTGTTCGCACCTCCACATCAGTCACGAAGACCTGCTCGAGGATGTGGATGTCGTCCTCCCCATCCGTGCCTTCAAGGCGCTCGAGACCGAAGGGCGGATTGGCTCGCTCGCCGGCGAGCACTACTCGTTCATGGGTTACCAGGACCGCCGCCTCCTGGACTGGCGCAACACCCAGGGCCCGGAACTCGCCGCCCGCCTGAAAGAACGCAAGGTCGATGTCCTGTTGCTTGCCCCTGCCTGACCGGACTGCTGCAGGAACGTGCCCGTGCTGGCGCGTCTGATTGAATCGCTCGGCATTCCCACCGTCACCGTCACGATGATGCCCGAACTCGCCTTGAAAATGCGCGCTCCCCGCGTCGTCGGCGTCGAATTCCCGTTTGGCCACAGCTTTGGGACCCCGCACAACGACGCGCTAATGCTCCAGGTTGCCCGCGCCGCATGCGAAGCACTCGAGGAAGCCGGCGCTCCGGGCTACCGCCTGGACGTCGAAACCGAGTGGCCGGTCCCGCTCGAAGTTGCCTACAAGACGTGGCATCCGCCGCGCCCGAGCCCGGTCGTTGCCCAGATGCTGAAGTCCCGCGGGCCAGGTTAGCTCAAGCCACTCGCTCACGGTCTTCGCCCGGGCGCACTGCTCACGTCTCCGGCGGCAGCGCGCGCCGCGGCTGTTCCGTCTGCTCTGGTAAACTCCCGTCCACCTTGTCCACCCCGAACGCAGCCGACTCCAGCCTGTTCCTCCCGCTCAACGGCATCCGCGTCCTCTCTTTCGAAGTCGCCTATTCGCTGCCTGCCGGCACGCGCACGCTCGCCGAACTCGGCGCCGAAGTGGTCCGCGTTGCCGGCCCCGGGCGCGATAGCTTCTATATCGGTGTCGTTGACGGGGTCTACCTCTCCAAGCCGTGCATCGGACTCAACCTGAAGGACCCGGCCGGCCTCCAGGTTGCCAAGCGCCTCGTTGCGCAGGCCGACATTGTCTGCAGCAACTTCGTCCCCGGAGTGATGGAGCGCCTCGGCCTCGGCCCGGACGTCATCAGCGCCCTCAACCCCTCGGCCATCGTCCTCCAGCTCTCGGGCTACGGTGCGCCCGGCCCCTGGAGCGGCTACGCGGCCTTCGGCCCGAGCACGGAGGCGGCCGGCGGCATGAACTGCCTCACCGGCCCCGAGTCCGGCCCGCCCATCCGCGTCGGCAGCGGTGTCTTCTCCGATCAGCTCGGAGGCAGGTTCGCCGCCCTCGGCCTCCTCGCCGCCCTCGAAGAGCGCGCTCGCACCGGCGCCGCCAGGTACATCGACCTCTCGATGGCCGAGGCCATCACCCTGCTCGTCGGCCACACGGTCGTTGCCGTGGGTCTCGGTGACACTCCCCCGCGCCTCTGGAATCGCGACCGCGACTTCGCCCCCCAGGGTATCTATCCGGCGAAGGGCGAAGACGAGTGGCTGGCGATCACGGTCAAAGACGACTCCCAGTGGAAGGCACTCGCGGCCCTGGCTGGCTCGCCCCGGCTCCAGGACTCGGAGTTCGATACCGCCTGGGCCCGCCACGCCAATCACGATGCCATCGACGCCCTCCTTTCCGGCTGGACGACGACTCAGGATAAGGACGAGCTCGCGGAGCTCCTCCAGCGGCACGGGGTTGCGGCCTCCCCCGTCCAGAAGTCGCGAGACCCGCTCTTCGACCCCCACCTGAAGTCGCGCGGCCTGTTCGACTGGGTCCAGCACGAACGCCCCATCCTGGGCTTCGCTGCCCACCCACACCCCACGACTCCCTGGATCGCCGCCGGGCACGCACGGCATCCGCTCAAGGACATCCACTTCCATGGCGCCGACAACGCGCGGGTGCTGGGCGAATGGCTCGGCGCGACCCCGAAGGAAGTCGCTGCCCTCGAAGCATCCGGCGCCCTCATCGTCCTGCGAGATGTCCAGGTCGAAGACCGCCGTACCGCCTACCGCGACGAGGACTTCGCCGAACAGCTCGGTCTCCCGCCGCCCACTCCGGCGCCTGGCGGACTCCCCCTCTCCCGGGCTGGGGAGAAGGGTCCGGGGAACGAGGAGCACACTCCGCGCGCAACCAAGCGCCCGCGGAGTGGGGGCCTCCGCGTCCTCGAACTCTCCGCCGGCCCGGCCGCAGGCTTCTCCGGGATGCTTCTCGCGGAACTCGGCCACGAAGTCATCCGCGTCGAACTCCCCGATTGGTACGCCGCCGCCCATCGACCGACTGCAGTCCTGGACGAGACGGAGCGAGGCTTCCTCGCCCGCCGCAAGAAGAGTGTCACGCTGGACGCCCAGACCTGGAGTTCGCAGTTCCTCGAACTCGCGTCTTCCGCCGATGCGGTCGTCGAAGACCTCGGCCCGGGTGGCCTTGGCGGCCTCGGTGTCACCACCCACCGGCTGCGAGACCAGAACCGCGACATCGTCGTCGCGAGCATCTCCCCCTACGGTCACACGGGCCCGAAGACCCGCTGGCAGGCTTCGGAGTTGACTATCCAGGCGTCGGCCGGAGTCCTCCACTCCACAGGGTCGATGGATTCCGCTCCTTCGAAGGCCGGCGGCTTCCCCGCCCATCACATCGCCGGAATCAACGCCGCCACCGCCGTACTCGCCCGCTGCCTCGGCATCACCAGGGGGCGCCTGCGGCGGCGGCCATCTCGATGTCTCGATGCAGGAAACCTACATCCCCCACTGGTCGCGCCACATCGGCGAGTGGGCCTATTCGGGTACCAAGATGCGCCGGGAACTCCCCGGCTTCGGCCACCAGGGCTTCCGCCATACCGCCATGACGGCGGACGGCTGGATCTACGTCCTCTCCCTCTACGCCAGCTGGGAAGAGATCGCCCTCTTCTTCGGGCTCGAGGAATTCGTCACGGACGATTGGTCCAACCCCGCCTACCGGATGGAGCACTGGCCGGAGCTCGAGCAGCCATACCTCTCTTCCGTCGCTTCGAAACCGCGTTACCAGTGGTTCGCCGAATCGGCCGAAGCGGGCTTTACCTTCGCCCCCGTCCACTCGCCCGGCGACCAGGCCAGCAACCCGCACTACGCGGCCCGGGGCTTCCTGAAGGAAGCCGAGTTCGCCGGCCACCGCGTACCGACCCCCGGGCTCCCCTTCCCGTGGGACACGCCTGCCGCGCCGAACCGTCCGCCGAACCCCGGCGAACACAATGCCGAAATCCTCGGCCATGGAGCAGCCAAGTGACTGACCCGCCATTCTTCGAAGGCATCTATCGGAAACTCGTGAACACCGCCGCCGAGCAAAAGGAATCGATCCACGACGATGCTCAAGCCCAGCGCCTCGGATTCCGAGGGGGATTCGTCCCCGGGAGCATCGTCGGCACCGCGGCCCTCCCCGCGATCGTCGCTGCGTTCGGCAAGGAGTGGATGGAAGGTGGCTGGTACTCCTTCACCTTCGTCTCGCCGGTCTACATCGACGATGAAGTCCACGAGGTTGCCGGCCGGACTCCGGATGGCATTGCCATCCAGGTGGTCGATCGCAGCGGCCGGCTCTGTTGCAACGGCCGTGCCGGCCTGGGCGCCACGATTCCCTGGAACCCCTCGGAGGATGGCGCCCACGGGGCGGAAGGCGTCCTGCCCGAGGTCTCCCTGGGGTTCGAGTTCCTCCCGCATGAGTTCACGCCGGAGCCGGATCTCTGCCAGGCGACCGTCCGGTCCGCCGGCGACACAACGCCCTGGTACGCCGGTGGGTCTCCCTGGGGCGGCCCCATCGTGCCTCCCGAACAGCTCCACGTCGTCGCTCTCCACCTCATGCGCGAGCCGCGGCAGCCTCGTCCCGGCCGCATGGAAGGGATCCGCGAACCGGGAATGTGGGCCCAGCACGACCTCGCCATCGAGGGCCCGCTCTTCCAGGACCGCACCTACACCGTCAAAGAACGGGTCGCCGACAAGGGCCGCTCTGGCCGGACCGTCTTCCTTACCTACGAATTCGAGGTCTTCGATGGCGCCCGCCGGGTCGCTTGTGGGCGCCACAAGGCCAAGTGGCTCGCCGCGCCTGAATAGTCACTGCCGCAGCGGCCGCTCGGCCAACGCACTCGGCGGGCCCCGAACTGCTAATCTCACCCCGGTGGAACGGCGCGATTTCGGCCCCGGACGGACCCTCATCGCCGAGAGCACGTGGGACTGGATGCTGCTGCGCGAGGCGGGCGGCGCCCTCGTCCTCTCCGTCGTCTGTGGCACCATCGGCGTCTACGAAGTCGAGGTGGTACTCGGCGCCGATTCCCTCGCCGCCTACGCATCCGACGGGCTCACCTTCATCGAGCGGCTTGCGGCGGACGTCCGCGAACACCCCCGGGACTACCTCCCTCCGGCTCCCGCTTCGTCCTGAGCGGTTCGCTGCTACGCTGGTTTCACGAACCCACGCACCGGAGTCCGCCACCGTGCCCTCGAACGTCGAAGACTTTGTCCCGCCCTCCGCAATGGTCGTCGTCGCCCACCCCGACGATGCCGAGTTCATGGTGGCGGGCACCGTCGCGAAATGGGCGGCCGCCGGCTGCGAAGTCACCTACGTCATCATCACGAAGGGCGACAAGGGCAGCGACGACCCGGAGATGACCAGCGAGCGGCTGACGATCATTCGCGAGGCCGAACAGCGGGCAGCCGGCGCGATCCTCGGCGTAAAGAACTACGAGTTCATGGGCTACCCGGATGGCTACCTCGTCCACACCCTCGAACTCCGCCGCGATGTCACCCGGATCATCCGCAGGCACCGCCCCCACGTCCTCCTTACCTTCGATCCGACGAACCGCTTCTTTTCAGACAACTACGTGAATCACCCGGACCACCGCGTCGCCGGTGATGTTGCCCTCGATGCGACCTTTCCCACAGCCCGCGACCGCCTCACGTTCCCCGAACTCCTGGTAGACGGATACCAGCCGTGGAAGGTCCGCCAGGTCTGGCTCTCCGGTTCGGCCGAGCCCAACGTCTGGGTCGATATCGGCCCGACCCTCGAACTGAAGAAGAAGGCGCTCCTGAAGCACCCCTCGCAACTCGGACCGGATGTCGCGGACTTCGCCGAAGAGATGGCCCGGATGGCCGGCGCCGGTCAGCAAATCCAGCATGCCGAGGCGTTCCGCCGGTTCATCCTCGAGCAGGACCCCGTCCACGAATGAGGCGGGCCGTCGCCGGCCCGCCCGATCGAACAAATTGCCAGCGCGGCAGCCTCAGTCTGCCCCGGCGATACCCGGCACTTCCGCCCGGCTGAAGCCCGGGATCGTGATCTTCGCGGCCGTCAGCCAGTAGGCCCCACCGACGAAGACCGCGCCGCTCACGATATTTCCGAGCGTCACCGGTACCAGGTTGTGGACGAATCCGCCCCAGGTGACCGTGTCAGGGTGGTCCTGCAACAGGCCGATGCCGAGCAGCGTCATGTTCGCGACGCTGTGTTCGAAGCCCGAGCCGATAAACGCGAACAGGCACCAGAAGATCATGATCAGCTTGCCGGCTTCGCTCGTCGCCCGCATCGCGCACCAGACGGCGAGGCACACGAGCCAGTTGCAGAGCATCGCCCGGAAGAAGAGGTCGCTGGCGGGCAGGGTCATCTTTGTCTCGACCGTCTTCTGGATGAACCCCAGGTGCGGCGCAGCGCTGAAGACACCGGCTTCCGCCACCAGCCAGGCGACAAGGAGCGACCCGGCGAGGTTCCCGGCGAGGCTCACCACCCATGTGGCGCCCAGGTCTGCTGGCGAAACCGTCCGCCTGAGCAGGCCGATGGTCATCACCATCACGTTGCCCGTGAACAGCTCCGAGCCGGCCATGATCACCAGGGAGAGCGCGACCCCGAAGGAGACACCCATGACCAGCTTGGTCCAGGGTGAGGCGGCCGCCGAGAACGGCGCTCCGACCGCGAAGATGAGGACGATCGCGAGGCCGACGTAGGCGCCGGCCATCATCGAAAGGACGAAGTAGCCGACCGGCGACTTCTTCAAAGTGGTTGCCTTGCCGGTGGCCGCCTGGGCCACCGCTGCGATTGCGTCGTTCATTCCACTGCCTCCAGGGTGTTGGTGTGTTCAAGGAGTTGCATGACCGAGAGGGGCACCGTCTGCTGGAACCGCTGCCGGACCAATGCCTCCACCAGCACCGGCAGGTCCTCGACATGGACGTTGGTCAGCACCTTCGTCGCCAGCCGAGCGTTCTCTCCGAGCTTCCCGCCAACCCAGACATCGGCGGCCTCCTCCACCCGTTCGCCGAGGCGGATGTTCGCGCCCTGTAGCCCGATATCCCCGACGTGGTGCTTGCCGCAGGCGTGGACGCAGCCGCTCACATGGATGCGCGTCCCCCGCGGGACCTGGATCCCTTTGCGCTCCAGGTCCGTCGCCAGGTTGAAGGCGTGCGTCTTCGTATCGATAAGCGAGAAGTGGCAGTAGTCGTTCCCGGTGCATGCCACCAGGCTTCGCCAGACGGCCGGAGGGTTCGGCCGCAGCTTCGCCAGCAGTGGTTCCGCCAGCAGCGCCGAAAGCGCGGAATCCGGCACGTGCGGCACCACCACGTTCTGGTCGATCGTGAGCCGTAGTTCACCGGCGCCGTACTGCTCGGCGAGCCGGGCCAGCTCGTCCAGCTCATCCGAGGTGACCCGGCCGACCGGGATGTGCAGCCCGACGTAGTTCATGCCGACCTGCCGCTGCGGGTGGATGCCCAGGTGGTCGCCCGCGATCTGGAGCCGCTCGTCGATCCCGGCGCGCCGAAGCGGCGCCTCCATCCGTGCCTCCACCGCCGCCCGGAGCCTCTCTTCGCCCCACTCCGCGATGAGCCACTTGAGCCGCGCCTTCGTCCGGATGTCGCGCGGCCCGTTGTCGCGATAGACCCCGACGAGCGCAAGGAAGAATGGCACGACCTCCTCGGGTTTCAAGAACACATCGAGCGCCGTTGCGAGGCGAGGCGAGGTCCCGCCGAGTGCACCGCCCACCAGCACGTTGAACCCGGCCACTCTGCGACCATCGAGGTCTGTCGTCGCGGGTACGAACCCGATGTCCTGCGTCTGGGCATGCCCGCAGTCGTCCCGGCAGCCGGCGACCGAGACGTTGAGCTTACGAGGCAGGTTGCTCATCGCCTTGCCCGCCATCTGGTGGGCCTCCGCGATGGCGTTCAACAGCGGCGTCGAGTCGAACAACTCCATCCCGTCGATACCCGCCAGCGGGCAACCGATGAAGTTCCGGATGTTGTCCATCCCGGTCTGCAGGGAGTGGACACCGACGTTGCTCAGCCGTTCGAGGACGCCCGGTATCTGGGACAATCGCAGGTCGCGCATCTGGATGTTCTGGCGGGTGGTGATGTCCACCGTCCCGTGTCCGAGTTCCCGCGCGATGGCGGCGATCTCGCGCATCTGGAGGCTGGTGAGCGCCCCGCCCGTCAAGCGCAACCGCAGCATGAATGTGCCCGGGCGCTGCGGCCGGTGGAACACCCCGTACCACTTCATCCGGTTCAGTTCGTCCTCGCCGATCTCCTCGATCGGCGTGTCTTCCGTCGCATGGCGTAGCAGGTCGGGCCAGACATCCAGCCCGTCCTTTTCCGCCTTCATCGCTTCAAATTTGTTCATCCGCACACCTCCGATTACTCCAAGCTATCGGTGGATGGCGACAACGAAGTTTCTTCGCGATGAAGTGGAGATGACGGGGAGATTGCCGTTGTGTTTCCCGAAGCGGCCGTGCGGCGCGCGCCTTGCCCTGTTCCGGCCCGGTGGTGGACCGCCCTACGCCGCCGAGGGCCGTGCCGCTGCCAGCTTCACCTGGCCCTGGTTGCGCAAGAGATTCTTCACGCTCCGGGCGAGGTCTTCAGTCACCTCGGCGCGCGGCAGGTCGAACTCCGTGTCGTTGCCATCGGCATCGCGGATGACGAGGCGTACTTCGTCGTTCCCCGGGCTTCCCTTGAGCATTCCCGCTACCGCCCGCAGCAGCGCTTCATCGGCGAGGATGTCGTCCGTTTCGATGATGGTCACCGTGAGCCGGGCGGAGTCGCCGTTCACTGGAGGAGTCACCCCCGGGCGCGAAGCCTCGGTCGTCGCCCCGTTTTGCGCAGAGGCTGTTCGCTGCCCGTTCTGGTATCCGTTGCCGTTCGGGCGTTGGCCGTTCGCAGGGCTGGAACGGGGCCCGCTGGAGGCGGCATCGCCCGGCGCCTGGTCCATCCGGGGCCGCCTTTTCGGCGCCTCCACCTGCCACTGCTCGGCGATGAACCCAACCACCGAACCTTCCGCGGCATCGTAAGGCGCGGCCTTGCGCACGTTCAGGCCCACACGGTCGCCGCGGTCCCGCACCTCGATCGAGCACACCAGTACCCGGCCCTCGGCCCAGATCTCCTCGCCTGTCAGTTCGATCGTGTCATTCCACACGGTGAGTTCGACGGTCCCGGAGAGGTCCTCCAGGTCGACCACGTAGAACTTCCGGCCGTCGCGGGTCACGCGCGCCTGCACCCGGTTCACGAGCCCGCCGATCGTTACCGTCTGGCCCTTGAGTTCCATGCCGATCTCGGAGATCTGGTGGCTCGTGTACCGGGCGACATCGCTCGCCACAGGCTTGAAGGGGTGGTCCGAGACGTAAACGCCGAGCAGTTCCTTCTCCCAGGCGAGCATGTCCTCCTTGCGCGCCGGCGCCGGCTCCAGTTCGAGCGCGGGGAGCGGCGTATCCACCTGGCTCCCGAACAGGTCGAACATCGTCGATTGACCGCTCTCCCGGAGTTCTCGCTCCCGTTTGGCAAGGCCCACCAGCCGCTCGGCGTTCATCACCAGCGTCCCGCGGTCGTACCCCAGCAGGTCAAACGCGCCACAGCGCGCGAGGTGTTCGATAGCGCGCGAGTTCGCCGCGCTCAGGTCCGCTCGCTTGCAGAAGTCTTCGAGGTCGCGGTAGGGGCCGTCCTTCTCACGCGCTGCGACGATGCCCTCGACCGCCGAGGAACCGACGTTCTTCACCACTCCCATGCCGAAGCGGATGGCAAGCGCCCCGTCCTGCCGCCGCTCCACGCTGAAGTTATCCATGCTCGCGTTGACGTCCGGTGGCAGCACCTCGATCCCGAGCTTCGAGCACTCGGCCACAGCTGCCGCGATACGTGCGTGCGTGTCGGGGGCGCTCTTCGAAAGTTGCAGCAGCGCCGTCATGTACTGGACCGGGTGGTTCGCCTTCAGCCACGCCGTCTGATAGGCGATGTGCCCGTAGCACCAGCTGTGAGCCTTGTTGAAGGCGTAACCGGCGAACGGCTCGATCAGGTCGAAGACGGCCGTCGCGTCCTCTTCCGAATACCCCTTGGCCATGGCGCCCGCGACGAAGCGGCCGCGCTCTTCGACCATGATCTCGGCCTTCTTCTTGCCCATGGCCTTGCGCATGATGTCGGCCTGGCCGAGAGAGTAGCCGGCGAAGCGCTGCGCGATGAGGAGCACCTGGTCCTGGTAAACGATGACGCCGTAGGTCTCATCGAGGACCTGGGCGAGGTCCGGGTGGGGGTAGGAGACCGCGATCTTGCCGTGCTTCGAATCGATGAAGCGGGGGATCTGCTGCATCGGCCCGGGGCGGTACAGCGCCACCATGGCGCACAGGTCCGAGATATTCGTCGGCTGGAGGTCCTGCACGTAGCGCCGCATGCCCGCCGATTCAAGCTGGAACACGCCGAACGTCTCGCCTTTGCCCAGCATCTCCATCGTCTTCTCGTCGCCATCCGCGATGTGGACGATGTCGATCGCTTCGCCGCTGGTGGCCTTGATTAGTTCTACCGCCCGCTGAAGGATGGTCAGGTTCGAAAGGCCCAGGAATTCCATCTTCAAGAGGCTGATTTTCGCTACCTGTTCCATCGCGAACTGCGTCGTTGGGATGCTGTCCTCATCCCCCTTGCTCGGCCGCTGCAGGGGGACGTGTTCGATCAGCGGGTCGCGGGAGATGACGACCCCGGCGGCGTGCGTGCTGGCGTGCCGCGAAACTCCCTCGAGCTTCCTGGCGGTATCGAGCAGGCGCTTCACCTTCGGGTCGCCTTCGTAGATGTCCTTCATCTCCTGCGACTGTTCCAATGCCTCGTTGAGCGTGATGTGCAGGACTTCCGGCACCAGACGTGCCACCCGGTCGGTCTCGGCATACGAAATGCCCAGGGCCCTGCCGACATCGCGTATGGCCGCCTTCGCGCCGAGCGTCCCGAACGTGATGATCTGGGCGACGCGGTCCTTGCCGTAGCGTTCGTAGGCGAACCGGATCATCTCGTCCCGGCGGTCGTCGGCGAAGTCGAAGTCCACGTCCGGCATCTCGCGCCGTTCCAGGTTCAGGAAGCGCTCGAACACCAGCCGGTTCGCTACCGGGTCGATGTCCGTCACCTTGAGCACGTACAGCACGAGCGAGGCTGCGGCCGACCCGCGCACTCCCATCTTTATCCCCGCCCGGCGGGCGAAGTCAGCGATCTCCTTCACCACGAACATGTAGTCCGTGAACCCCGTCTGCTTCAGCACGTCCAGTTCGTACGTCAGCCGTTGCTGAAGCTCAGGTGTGATCTCCTCGAATCGCTCATGCAGGCCGCGGAAGCAGATCTCGGCGAGGTAGTCCTCGCTGCGCTGTCCAGCCGGGACCGGAGGCTCCGGGAGAAGCTGACGGTCAAAATGCAGGTCCAGATCGCATTCGTTCGCGACCAGCATGGTGTTGCTCATGAACTCCGGGTTCTCCGGGAAGAGCGAGTGCATCTCGTCTTCGCCTTTCACCCAGTAGCCCTGGCCGTCGAATTTGTACCGTCCCGATTGGTCGACCGTCGCGTTTGTGCCGATGCAGAGCAGCACGTCGTGCGCCTCGGCTTCGTCCGGCATCGTGAAGTGGCTGTCATTCGTCGCCACCACCTTGATGCCCATCTCCCGACCGATATCGGCGATCATCGGGTTCAGGCGCGTGAATTTCTCATCGCCGTGGTCCTGCACTTCCAGGTAGTAGTGCCCGTCGAAGACCTCGCGGTAATACTTCGCCACCGTCATCGCGCCTTCGCGGTCGCCTTCCTGGATGCGCCGGTGAAACTCGGCCGAAGGACAGCCGGAGAGCACCGTGATGCCCTCGCTGTGCTTCTCGATGAGTTCGCGGTCGATGCGGGGTTTGTAGTAGAAGCCTTCCAGGTTCGCTTTTGTCGTCAGCGCGATGAGGTTCTTGTAACCGGTCATGTTCCGCGCGAGCATCACCAGGTGGTAGGGCGAACTGTCGCCGCGCTCCCTGGTGAGCCGGCTCCCCGGCGCCACATACGCCTCGAGTCCGATGATCGGCTTGATCCCCCGGGAGGTCGCCTCTCGGTAAAAATCGATAGCCCCGTACAGCGCCCCGTGGTCCGTCATCGCCACGGCTTCCTGCCCGAGCGCCTTCACCCGGTCCATCAACGGCGCCATCTTCGACATGCCGTCGAGCAGCGAATACTCGGTATGAGTGTGTAGGTGGGTGAACATATCCGGGGGGCGAAGTGTACACCCGCCCGGGCCACCAGACACCCGGATCTTATGCTGAATCCGCTCATTTGCACGGCCTTGCCGCCCGGCCGCGGGCAACGAGCGCCGCGTGGATCCTTACCGGGCAAAAGCCCCTCACATCCCGGCATTTCCGGGGTGCGAGGGGCTCGGATTGGTTGGCCCGGGTTTCGCGCAGGCGAACACTTAGGAGTACACGAACTCCGGGCCGTCCAGGTCGATGAGCGGAAGCTCATCCTTCTCGCGCCAGTAGTCCTGGCTGTGCTGCCACTCGGGCTTCTCGCCCCGCCTCGGGAGCTTGTCCATTGCCCGCATCAGGTAGCCCGGGTTGAAGTTCTCCGGGTCGATCCACGGCAGGAGCTTCATCTCCTTGTCTTCGGGCCGGAGCGCCACCTGGACTTCCTTCGCGCCCTTCTTCTCCATGTGTGCCAGCAACCGGCAGACGAAGTCGGCCATCAGGTCGGCCCGCAGCGTCCAGCTCGCCCGGAAGTAGCCGAAGACCCACAGCAGGTTCGGCATGCCCGTGAACATCATGCCCCGGTAGGTGACCGTGTCCGAGAACACCAGCGGCTTGCCGTCGATCACAAAGTCGATGTCTCCAAGGACGTTCATGTTGAACCCGGTCGCCGTGATGACGATGTCGGCTTCGAGTTCCTGCCCCGACTTTGTCCGGATTCCGCGCGGCGTGAACGTCTCGATTTCGTCGGTAACGATCGACGCTTTCCCGGCATTGATGCCTTTGAAGATGTCCCCGTCCGGGACGAAAGCAATCCGCTGCCGCCACGGCCGATACGTCGGGGTGAAGTGCGTTTCTACGTCGTAGTCGGGCCCCAGGTAGGCACGCACCATCCCGATCAGTTCGCGCTTCACCGTCTCCGGGTCCTCGAATGCCCGCCTGGTGAAGGCCGCCTGGTCGTGCAGGATCCTCCGTCGCACGATCTCGTGGATCCACGACTCGTCGATCTGGAGCTCGCGCAACGTATCCGCCAGGTCGTTCACATTGCGCCCGGGGATGAAGTACGTCGGCGAGCGCTGCAGCACCGTTACGTGCTCGCAGTCTGCGGCGATCGCCGGTACAACCGTCGCCGTCGTCGCACCCGAGCCGATGCAAATGACTCGCTTGCCCTTGTAGTCCAGGTCTTCTGGCCACGACTGGGGGTGCACGATGAGGCCCTCGTACTGGTCCATGCCCGGCCATTCCGGCGTGTATCCCTCGGAGTGGCGGTAGTAGCCCTGGCACATCCAGAGGAAGTTCGCCGTGAACGTCCGCTTCTCGCCCGTGTCCGTCCGCTGCGCTTCGATCGTCCACTGCTTGTCCGCCGTGGACCACTTCGCCGAGAGGATCTTGTGCTGGTAGCGGATGTGCTTGCCAAGGTCGTTCTCATCGATGACCTCGCCCATGTACTTCAGGATTTCCTCCGCCGTCGCGATCGGTGCGCTCGTCCAGGGCTTGAACCGGTACCCGAACGTGTACAGGTCGCTGTCCGAGCGGATGCCCGGGTACTTGTGCGTCCACCATGTCCCGCCGAAATTGTCCAGCGCTTCCAGTACGACGAAGGTGGTGCCCGGCCGCTGGTGCGTCAGGTGATATGCCGCCCCCACGCCGGAAATACCGGCCCCAACGATGAGGACGTCGAAATGTTCGGTTTGCGCTGCCGTCGGTTTGGCGAGTGCCTGGGATGTGGTCATGCAATTTCCCCCTGTGGTGTGGCGGCCCATAGCATCGGCACCCGGGCCACAATGTGCATCCAGATTCACGATACGCCGCCCCGACGTCGCCGGCCCGTTATTCTCCCGGCGAACCGGCACGGCAATGGCCAGAAGGTCCACTTTCGCCTGCCCGAAAGGACACCGTGCCGGATGCGAGAACCGCGCCTGCGCAACGACGGGACGGCGACCCCTTCCGCGGCCCAGCCCGGACGGCAGAGAATGCCGCTTCCTGGGGTAGGCACGTGTAAACGTGAGCGCGGGCGGAGAGCCGTGTCCTTCGGAAACGCCCGCTCCCTTCGCCCTTCATCCTTCTCCCTCGTACACTCACATCGTGACCCAACCCCGCCAGTACGCCGCCGCCGGAGTCGACCTCGCGACCCGTAGTAAGTTCGCGAAGACGCTACCGGGTATCCTCGCCCAGGCCCGCCGTCCCGAAGTCCTCAGCGACGCCGGTCCCTTCTCCGGGCTGTTCCGCCTCGGTGAGAAGTACCGCGACCCGGTGCTCTCGGCCAGTGCCGACGGTATCGGCACCAAGGTGAAGCTCCAGCTCGCCGCAAACCGCCTCGATCTTTGCGGATTCGATATCATCGGCCACAGCGTCAACGACATCATGGCCTGTGGAGCCGAGCCGCTCTTCTTCCTCGACTACATCGCAGGGAACGGGCTCACGAACGAACAGAAGCACAGCCTCGTCGAAGGCGTTGCCCGCGCCTGTGCCGAAGCGAACTGCGCGCTCCTCGGCGGTGAAACCGCCGACATGCCCGATGTGTACCCGCCTGGCGAATTCGACCTTGCAGGCTTCATCGTCGGGGTCGTCGAGCGCGACCGGATTATCGATGGTTCGAAAGTCGCCGTGGGCGATGTCCTTCTCGGTATCCCCAGCTCCGGGCTCCACACGAACGGCTTCTCGCTCGCCCGCCCCGCGCTCAACATCTGCAACGGCGAGGCGGCCGAACAGACCCGCGAACGCATCGCCGAACGTCCCGCTCTCCTCGCCGGGCGGAGCATCGAAGAAGCCCTCCTCGAAACGCACCGTCCCTACTACAAACTGGTCGGCCCCGTCCTCGACAAGGTCCACGGCATGGCTCATATCACCGGCGGCGGCTACACGGAGAACGTCCCGCGCATCCTCCCCGAAGGTGTCACCGCCGCATTCGACACGGCTGCCTGGCCCGTTCTCCCGGTCTTCCAGCTCATCCAGCAGCGCGGCGAAATCTCCAGCGAGGAGATGTACGAGGTCTTCAACATGGGTATCGGACTCGTCCTCATGGTCTCGCCCGAAGACGCCGAGGAAGTCCGAGCCGCCATCCCCGAAGCGCTCACCATCGGCGCTATCCGCGAATGGTCCGGCCGCCCCGTCGAACTCAAAGGCATCTGAACCGCGGGCCACGCCGCGCTGATTCCGGTTCTCAACCGACTGGATCCCGGCCCTAAGCGGCTGCTGACACCTCGTCCGGCGCCCCAAACATGCGCGGCTCGCGCAGCGCGTCCCCCCGGCGTTCGAGCTTTCGCGCCAGCCGCCAGCTCACGAGGATGACCAGCCCGCCGAGGGCCATGTCGATGAACAGGTGGTTCGCGCTTGCGACAATCGCCCAGGTCATCACGACCGTCAGCCCGAGGGCGAGCGTTCGCAAAGTCAGGTTGCGCGTGTTCGCCCAGATGGCCGCCGACGCCATCGCGATCCAGCCGAAGTGGAAGCTTGGAATGGCGGCGTACTCGTTCAGAATGAGCGAGGGCTGCGCATAGCTCACCGATGTATCGCCCCCGAACACGGTGTCAACGAAACCCAGGTCATATCCATTCGCCGCCAGCAGCCGCGGCGGCGCGGCAGGTACCGCCCAGTAAAACACCAGGCCGAAAAGCATCGAGATGAACATCACGTTCCGCATGAACCGGAATGCCTGCCGGTCACGTGTCCAGAGCCATGCCCCCACAACCGCGAGCACCGGGAAGTGCAGGTAGGCGTAAACGAAGTTCGCGAACTCCTTCACCGCGTGCGACCTGATCGACCATTCCTGGATGGCCGGCTCCCAGAAAACCCCGAGCCCCCGTTCGCTCGCCACCAGTACCCGGGTGACCTGGACCGAGAAGTCCAGGCGGTCCGGCGCGGCGCCGCGCAACAAGAAGTACAGGCCGAAGACGCTGAGGACGATGCCGAAGTCCCGCGAAAATGCCCACGCCCAGGCCACGCCGCCGCGCGGCAGGCCTCCACCGGGGGAAAACAGCGCGGGCTGGGATCGCCGCACGGACATCGTGGTCCTCCCTCACCTGTAATCGGCGCGTATCACCGAATCCTCATCCTGCCGGGGAAGAATCCGCCAGGATTCCGTCATTCGGTTGACCCGCCCATCCCACCTTCGCCCCGAAAGGAAGAGGCTTCCCTGACCGCCGTGCCCAGGATCGAGGGTCGGTCGCCGGTATCGGTCACCGCTACCGAACCCGATCGACAAGCCCGTCCGAGGGTCTCCACAATGGAACGATGACCGCCATGCCGCCTGACCTCGAACGCCTCCTCGAAGACTTCAAGCTCGCCGAACGATCCGAGCGTATCGACATGCTGATCGAGTACGCCGATCGCTTCGAAGAGGTCCCCGGTCACATCGCCTCCCGCCCGTTCCCCGAGGACCACCACGTCCAGAAGTGCGAATCCGAAGCCTACGTCTGGGCCGAGGACCAGCCCGATGGCACCCTCAAGTACTACTTCGCCGTCGAGAATCCCCAGGGGATCTCCGCCAAGGCATGGTCCGTCTACGACCGCCTTCGCGCGGCAACGCCTCCGGGCACGCGGGGTGCCCATCCCCACCGAAGAGCGCTAGGACGCCGACGCACAGGCGAACCTTCCTCGCTTCGCTCCGCGATTTTCCCCCTGTGGGCTGCAGCGATAGCGACTCTCCAACGGCGCCTTCGGCAACGCAGCCTCCTGTGCCTTCCGTAGCAAAGAGTCCGACTGCCTCGCCTTCGCTCGCACCGAACCCTTCGCCACCGCGCCACCCTGTGAGGCGAGGCAGTCATGCTTCGCGCGGATGACGCCGCCGGAAACCGAGGGCGGAGAATTCAGCTGGCCGCGCCTGGCCACGGTCAGTCCTCGATCGTTGCGAGCCCCTGGCGCTGCATCTCTGCCAGGCTGTCCAGCATGCCCCGGAGCACCTCCGGCGGATGACCTTCCCATGCCTCCACCTCAGCAACGATCCTGAGCGCGTCCCGGGTTCGGTACGACCTGGTCGGGTTACCCCGGAAGCGCTTGTTCGTCAGATTCGGATCGTCCTCGAACGGACCGGTCGGCTCGACGATGTAGATCCGTCCCTCTCCGCCTCCCCGCGCGAGTTCCGCGCCCCAGACTGCGGCGTCCAGCGTGGCAGAGAAGTAGATGTTGTTCGAGATACGTTCATCCTCGAAGTTCGAGCCGTAGCCGGGCATCAGCAGGTCGCCAACCTTCAGGGCGGCCTTCGTCCCGTGGTAAAACGGCCCTTCGACGTGGTCGAAGTGTTCGTAAGTCACCGGAATGTGGTTGTCGTCGTGGTCCACGGGGAACTCCTGCTTCACGCTGCGGAGACTCTAACCGGCCGTTCCCGCCGGGTTGAGGATGCAGCCGGTCGCATCCTTCCTTTTACCGTACTGGTGTTTCCTGAGACCGAGCGATCACCTCGGCGTCGAATTGCTCTTCCCTTTCGCCTTTTCCCGTTCCACTCGCCGGGCAGCCGCCCTTCGTAACACAAATGTTCGTTGACCCACTCACCCCTCTGCTCGTAGCATCAATCAAGCAACGACGGAACGCGGGAGGCCATGCCAAAGTTCATCTTCGTAACCGGTGGCGTGGTCAGCTCGGTTGGCAAGGGAATCACCACCGCCAGCCTCGGAAGAATCCTCAAATCGCGCGGCATCTCCGTCTCCATTCAGAAACTCGATCCCTACCTCAACGTCGACCCGGGCACGATGTCGCCCTACCAGCACGGCGAGGTCTTCGTTACGGTTGATGGCGCTGAGACCGACCTCGACCTTGGCCACTACGAGCGCTTCATCGACCAGGACCTGACCCAGGCCTCATCGATTACCTCCGGCCAGGTCTACCGCAACGTCCTCGAACGCGAACGCAAAGGCGACTACCTCGGCGGTACCATCCAGCAGGTCCCCCACCTCACTAACGAGATCAAGTCACGCATCTACAACGTCGCCGAAGTCACGCAGTGCGAGGTTCTCATCTGCGAGGTCGGCGGTACCGTCGGCGACATCGAAGGCGAGACCTTCATCGAGGCCATCCGCCAGATCCGCCACGAGCAGCCGCGCGATACCGTCCTCAGTGTCCATGTCTGCTTCCTGCCGATGATCGGCGCGACCGGCGAACTGAAGACCAAGCCCACTCAGCATTCCGTCCGCGAACTCCGCTCAAAGGGCATCCAGCCCGACGTGATCCTCCTCCGGAGCGACCACACCGTCTCGCGTGATATCTCTGAGAAGGTCGCCCTCTTCTGCGATGTCGACCCGCGCGCCGTCATCCCGATGGAGACGGTCGCATCCATCTACGAAGTCCCTCTCCTCCTCGAAGAGCGCGGCCTTGGCGACTACGTCATCGAGCGCCTGGGCCTCCACGGTGGGCGCGACCTCGCCGACTGGCGCGAGATGGTGCAGAAGTTGAAGCACCCCGCGGGCGCTGTCGAGATCGCCGTCGTCGGCAAGTACGTCGAACTCCACGATGCCTACATGTCGGTGAAGGAATCGCTTGCCCATGCCGGCATCGCCAACTCCGTCGATGTCGACATCCGCTGGATCCACGCCGAAACCCTCGAAGCCCGTCCAGCCGCTGATGTCCTCACCGGTGTCCAGGGAGTCATCGTCCCGGGCGGCTTCGGCGAGCGCGGCTGGGAAGGCAAGGTGGCGGCCGCCAGGTGGGCGCGCGAGAACCGTGTCCCCTACCTCGGCCTCTGCCTTGGCATGCAGGTGATGGTCACCGAGTTCGCCCGCAACGTTTGCGGCATGAAGGGCGCCAACACCACCGAGATCGACCCCGAGTCGCCCTACCCGGTCATCAGCCTCCTCGATGAACAGCAGGGCATCACCAACAAGGGCGGCACCATGCGCCTCGGCGCATATCCCTGCAAGCTCATCCCCGGCTCGCTCGCCGCCCGCGCCTACACGACCGACGTCATCAGCGAACGCCACCGCCATCGCTGGGAGTTCAACAACGCCTACCGCGAGGTGCTGGCAGCCGCCGGGTTGAACGCCAGTGGCACCTCCCCCGATGGCTCACTCGTCGAGATCTCCGAGGTCGCCGGGCACCAGTTCATGCTTGGCACCCAGTTCCACCCCGAACTCCAGAGCCGCCCGAACCGGCCGCACCCGTTGTTCCGCGATTTCGTAGCCGCCGCCTGTTTGCAGGGCGAAAGCGCCGCCCCGCGTGATGAACCGGCCGTTGCGACCGCATAAACGGCCCTCTCGGGCCTTCTTTCGCTAGCCTCCTCCGCCGAACACTCCGTTGCACACCGCACGCCGCGTGGTACCGTTGCCGCGCCATCTCCAGGTGTCCGGAGGCTCGCAGTGCGATACGCCGTTTCGTCCTCCTCACTCCCCTCCGTCCGCACCATCTCCCGCAGGGCCGAACTTACGCCCGCGGGCATCGCCGAGGCGGCCACCCGTCTGCGGTCGTGGGCGCTCTGTTCGGGCGAGCAGATGGCGGGCCCAGCCTTTCTGCGCATTGCCGGAGACCTCCACTGCGAAGTCCACCTCCCGGTCGCCGGGCGTGCCCGCCCTCGCGGCGAAACCGGCATTTCGGCCGAGCTTTCGGAGGGTGGCCAGGCCCTCGCCCTTGGCGACGTCCCGTTCGCCTCTGTCCGGGAAGTCATCCGCGAACTTGGCGGCGAGATTGCCCTCGATTACGGGATGGCCGGCGCCGTTGAGTTCCATCCCGATTCGCCCGAGTTCCGCCGGGGCACCTTGCTCTGGCCGGTGCACCGGATGCCGCGTAAGCTCTCCCACTCCGAGGGCCCGCAGCTCGCGGAAGCTGGTGGCTAGCCGGGAGGTCGTTCATGGAAACACGCGTCATTGCCATTTCTCGCCAGGTAGGCACCCTCGGAGAGGACGTTGCGCGCCTCGTCTCCGAAGAACTCAACTTCCGGTTGCTTGATTACCGCGTCGTCCAGGCGGCCGCCGAAGAGGCGGGCGTCTCCACCGAGACCATCGCCGAGTCGGAGCACAAGCCTTCGTTTTTCACTCGCATCCTCGAATCGCTCGCCCGCAACCCTGCGGGCCCCGCCAGCGGCCAGTGGATGGAGCCGATCGACATGTCCGGGACGCCCCTCCTCACCTCCTCGGACTACCGCGAACTCGTCCGCCAGGTCGTTGAGGACTTCGCCCGACAGGGCGAGGTCGTCTTCCTCGGCCACGGCGCCCAGTTCATCCTGCGCGACCAGCCGAACGTCGTCCGCGTGCTGGTCACCGGCACGAAGAAGGCGCGCGCCCGGCGCGTCATGGCCGGTATGGCCTGCAACGAAGAGAAGGCCACCGAAGTCATCACGCGTACCGATGGCGAACGCTCCCGCTACTTCAAGGACTACTTCGGCGCCGATTGGCTTTCGCCTTCGGTGTACGACCTCTGCCTCAACACCGACCACCTGAACCCAACCCAGGCTACCCGCATCATCCTCGCCGCCGTCCACGCCCGCGAGGGGACTGCCGCCACCTAGCTTCTCCCTTCTCGCTTCTCCCTCCACACTCTCCTCCATGGACTGGTGGCGAATCGTTCACGTGCTCGCGATGATCTGGCTGGGCGCCGGGTTGGGCGCGACATACCCCCTCATCCTCAAGGCCTGGGCCTCGAAGGACCTGAAGTACCAGATGTACTGCCTCACCGAGGCGGCCAACAACGAGACTCGCGTCCTCCTTCCCGGCGCGATGGGGACCGGGATAACCGGCTTCTTCTGGGCCACTTCCCAGGACCTCAACTTCGTGACCACGGGCTGGCTGGCGGCGCTCTCCGCCGTCTACATCGTCGTCTACTTCGTTTGCCTGCCGCTCATGGGTTTTGGCCTCCGGCGCGCCCGCCTGGCCTCCCTCATCGCCGCCAAGAAGGGCGAAGAGACCGAAGAACTCCGCACCATACTCGACGACCGCGTCCCGCTTGTTTTCGGCACAGTCCTCGTGCTCAGTGTCCCGGTCATCAGCTGGCTCGCTATCTTCCAGCCGTTCTAGGGGTGCGGCGGCAGGAGGAGTGCTGACGCAGGGTGACCGTGGCTGGCCGACGGTGCGAAGATTTTTTTCGTTACTTCAAGTAACCAGAAGTAACCTCCGCAGATTCGGAGGGCCAGGTTACTTCCAGGTGTCTTGCAGCCCCTGAAGTAACCCGTGTGCGGTGCCACCACGCGGACCACGGTCGGAGCGAGCGAAGCAATGAGGAAGGCCATCACCCGGCGAGCGTGGCGGATCGGCGCGGCTAGGTGGAATGGGATGGTGGCGCCCGGGAGGGCGAGTGGATGAGTCCGCCGGTGGTTGCACTAGAATGTGCCGATTGGCGTACTTCGCAGATGTGTTCACGCCCGCGACCTGGTCGGCCTTCATGGCGGACGGCGGCCGATTGACTGCGTTCAGCCGCGGCTCGATGAGTCGGGGCGCCGGGAAGGTTCGGAGCGGCGACCGGTTTGTTTGCTACTTGAAGGGGAAGTTCTCGTTCGTTGGCGCTCTTGAAGCGCGGTCGGAGGCCTATGTTTCGGACGACCCCATCTGGGGCACGGGTGACTTCCCGGTACGCGTGCGAGTTGAGCCCCTAGCACTGTTCATGCCGGAGGTAGCTCTTCCCATAGCGGCTCTCGACGGCAAGCTGTCGTTCTTCGCGTCAGGAACGCCCCAGTCGATGGTTCCCGCTTACTTCCAGGGCTCGCCGCGCGCGTTGACCGAGCCTGATGGGCAAGCGATCTGGCGTGCCATTCTCGCCCACGAAGACGGTGTGAGGTCGATGCAGCGACCAGCAGCGATTCAAGAAGCGACCGACGCCATCGAGGTTGCCGTCGTGGGGCCCCGCCACGCGGAGACCCAAGCGCTGCTCGCCGAGATTGGACTTGCCACCGGTTGTTCCGTTTGGTTGCCACGCCCAGATCGACAGGCGGTGGGTCGTGTGAATGCGGATCTCCCCGCGAAGCTCCTCGCCGAGTTGCCCTTCCTGTTTCCCGGGAAGGATCAGCAAGTCGTTCAGAACATCGACGCGATCTGGCTGCAGGGCTCTACGGTCGTAGCAGCCTTCGAGGTGGAGAACACCACTTCGATCTACTCGGGGCTGCTACGCATGTCGGACCTCGTCTCACTCATGCCCAACATCAGCTTTCCAATGTTTATTGTGGCGCCAGAGGCTCGGCGGACTGCTGTTCGCGATGAGGTCACGCGCCCAACGTTCGCAGCACTCGAGCCACCCCTGCAACGAAAGTGTGGATACATCGCTTCAGAGGAACTCCAACGGAAGCGCGCGACGTTAGGTGACGACATGCTTCGACACACTCGGCCCGGATTCATCAATGACCTCGCCGAGCACTTCTGAGACCTCACGCCAGACTCGCGCCTCCAACCGAACGGCGATCGAAGATGTCCACCCCGTCGTCCTCGTTATCCGCGACCCAGACGCGAGCGACCAGATCGAGCTTTTCGGGCTTCCGGTTCACGTTCGGGTGTTCTATCTGGACCTCGGGTCGTCGTTCGACGTCCGCTACCCCAGAGACGGAGATCGGCCGGAAGTGTCGGGGTGGGCGGAGGGGCATCTGCGCGAAGCAGCGGGATTGCCGCCCGGTCATCGGGCGCGCGAGATCATCGAGAGCACGGTTCGCGCCGTTGCTGAGAGGTTCGGGTTGGACGCGAATGGCGGCGTTCCGTGAGGGCCTCCCGCGTTGGCCCTCAACCCCCGGCCCCTTCTCCCAAGCTTGGGAGAAGGAGAGTCGCGGTGCACGTACGTAGGAGGTCGTTTGTGGACTTCGAACTCCCGCCAACTTCGGCCGAACGAGCCCGCGCCCTGCTAAGGTCTCGGTCGACATGTCAGTTCTGCGGCCGTTCGGTCGGACGCAATCGGATCCGCGTCTTTGTCGTTCGACCCCATGCCACCAGAACCGAGTTCAACGAACCCTGGATGGTTGTGTGCGTTCGCTGCCACGCCCGAGTCTCGGAATCTGGGCCCCCAAACTAAACCGCAACGTCGAACGCGACACCAAGTCATTGTCCGCACTTACGGCTGTTGGGTGGCAAACCCTCGTCCTCTGGGAGTGCGAATGCCGTTCGCCAGATTCGATCCGCGCCCAGCTCGAGGCATTTCTCATCTCCGGGGGCTGAGGCTGCCCACTTCACCCGCCCTTGCCCCACCCTTTCCCCAGAGTTATCGTTTGTGTCGTTCGTCACAACTGCAGGGGAAGCCCCTCCGGGCTCCCTCTCACCATCCGGGGAGTGCGCCCGTACATGACTGGCAGAGCCCGCTCGCTACTTCGCGAACCGTGGCTCTGCTTTTTCTTGGCTGGCGTTAGAAGGTCCGCCCAATGAGCTTCTACGACCTCTGGTCCGCCGTCATGATCTCGGCCATCGCCGGGTGCGTCCTCGTCTTTTCCGCCCTCATCGGCAGCCGTCTCCTCGCACCCTTCGCGCGGGAACGGGGCAAGGGCATCTCCTACGAGTGCGGCATGCTCCCCATCGGCCGCAACTGGGCACAGGTCCACGTCCGCTATTACCTGATCGCCATCCTCTTCCTCATCTTCGATGTCGAGACCGTCTTCATCTTCCCCTGGGCAATCACCTTCCTCAGCCTGCCCATGTTCGTCTTCTACGAAATGCTCGTCTTCATCGCCGTCCTCGCACTTGGCCTGGCCTACGCCTGGAAACGCGGCGTGCTGGAGTGGAAATGACCGAGACCACGATCAAGCCCTACGTCCCGGATTTTGGCGCCGAGGCCGAACGCCTCAAGCCGGTCGAGCTCCCGGATACGCACGCCGCCTACCGCATCGTGCTCCCGGGCGTGCTCCAGATAGGCGCCGATACCGTCATCGCGATGAGCCGCAAGAGCTCGCTCTGGCCCATGACCTTCGGCCTGGCCTGCTGCGCCATCGAAATGATCGGCACCTTCATGTCGAACCACGACCTGGACCGCTTCGGCATCGTGCCCTGGCCATCTCCCCGCCAGAGCGACGTCATGATCGTCTCCGGTACCGTGACCAAGAAAATGGCCCCGGCAATCAAGCTCCTCTACGAGCAGATGCCGAACCCCAAGTACGTCATCTCCATGGGTGCGTGTGCCACCAACGGCGGCCCCTACACCGAATACGACCGGGTCCTCCAGGGCGTCGACAAGATCATCCCGGTGGACGTCTATGTCCCCGGCTGCCCGCCGCGCCCGGAGTCTCTTCTCGATGGCCTTCTCCGCCTCCAGGAGAAGATCATGGAAGAAAAGCGGATGGTCGGATGAGCAACGAAACCGCTACCGCCTATCCCGGCGTCGCCGCCCTCGTGCACAAGCACCTGGGGAAGATCCCGTTCACGGCCAGCAAGCACTCCACCGATGTGGTCCTCCACGTCGCCCCGGATCACTTCCTCGAACTCGTCCGCGGACTGAAGGAGCGCCGGGAACTGGCCTTCGATTTCCTCCGTAACGTCACCGCCATCGACATGACGGAAGAAGGCCTCCGCGCCGTCTACCACTTCTACTCGTTCAAACACCACCATTCGCTCCAGGTCGATGTGAACACGCCTCCCGGCAACCCCCACATCCCCTCGCTCACCGCGCTCTATTCGGCTGCTAACTGGCACGAGCGCGAAGCCGCCGAGATGGTCGGCCTCGTCTTCGATGGCCACCCCAACCCCAAGAACCTGCTGCTCGATGAGGATGTGCGCATCCACCCGCTGCTCAAGGCGCACCCGCTCCAGAAGGCCGAGCTCTTCCAGGGCATCGAAGATACTTCCGCGGGGTTCAAGTTCTAATGACTGTCTGGCCTGAAGAACGCACCGCGAGCATCGACTCCTTCAACACCGTCGACATGACGATCAACGTAGGTCCGCAGCACCCCGCGACCCACGGCGTGTTCCGCATGGTCCTCACCGTCGATGGCGAGGTCGTCGTCGATTGCGAACCGTATATCGGCTACCTCCACCGCGGCCTCGAGAAGCTCACGGAGAACCACGACTACCGCCAGTCGATGGGCTGGTGGGACCGCACCGACTACCTTGCCGGCATCTGTTGCGAGCAGGCCTACTGCATGGCCGTCGAAAAGCTCGGCAACATCGAAGTCCCCGAGCGGGCCGAGTACATCCGCGTGATGATGGCCGAGCTCTCGCGCATCCTCTCGCACTTCATGTTCTTCGGGGCGTTCGGCGCCGACGTCGGTTCGTTCGGCACGTCGTTCATCTACGCCTGGCGCGAACGCGAGCGCATTTACGACTTCTTCGAGGAAGTCGCCGGCGACCGCATGTTCCCCACCTATCTCCGCCCCGGCGGCGTCCAGATGGACCTCCCGGATGGCTGGGAGAAGCGGGTCAACGAGATCCTCGGACACATCGAACAGGGCCTCGAAGACTTCGATGGACTCCTCACCGGCAACGAGATCTTCGTCGAGCGCTGCCGGGGCCTTTCGCCGGTTTCGAAAGAACAGGCCATCGACTGGGGCCTGAGCGGCCCGATGATCCGCGCCACTGGCCTTGCCCACGACATTCGCCGCGCCGAGCCCTATTCCGTCTACGACCGCCTCCAGTTCAACATCCCCACGGGTAAGAACGGCGACGTCTTCGACCGGTACATGGTGCGCATGGCCGAGGCCTACCAGAGCACGAAGATCGTCCGCCAGTGCATGGAGCAGATGCCGAATAGCGGCCTCGTCCTCAACCCGGACCTCCCCAAGACGCTGCGCATCGACGAGGGCGAATGCTACGTCCGTACCGAAGGCACCAAGGGTGAGTACGGCGTCTATGGTCTCGCCAGGGGCGGCAACAAGCCCTACCGAATGAAGCTTCGGTCGCCATCCTTCTGCAACCTCTCGGCACTGAAGCAGATGGTCGTCGGCCACTACGTCGCCGATGCCGTCATCATTCTCGGTTCGCTCGATATCGTCCTGGGCGAGGTGGACAAATGATGCTCTTCGCCGACCCGCTGTTCGGCTTGCCCTCGTGGACCGACGCCATCATCCGGGTGGTCCTCGTCGTCCTCGCGATGACGATCGTGGTCATGTACCTCACCTACGGCGAGCGCAAGGTCGTTGCGCGCTTCCAGCAGCGCCTCGGCCCGACAGAGACCGGCCCCGGCGGCCTCATCCAGGCCTTCGCCGACGCCTTCAAGCTCGTCCTCAAGGAAGACATCCGGCCAACCAACGCGGACCGCTGGGTGTTCGAACTCGCCCCCTACGCGACGTTCGTCCCCGTGTTCATGGTCCTCCTCGCGCTGCCCTTCGCCCACGACTGGGGCGTGCGCGACCTCGGCCTCGGCCTCTTCTACGTGTTCGCCATCCTCGGCCTGAACATCGTCGGCATCATGATGGCCGGCCTCGGCTCCGGGAATAAGTACGCACTGCTCGGGGGCATCCGGGCCGCCGCCCAGATGATCAGCTACGAGATCCCGCTCGTCATCAGCCTCCTCTGTGTCGCCATGATTACGAGCGCGGACACGGGCAACGAGATCGGCACGCTCAACCTGAACGTCATCGCCGCGCTCCAGGAAGACCGGCCCTACGTCCTCCTCCAGCCGCTGGCTTTCCTCATCTTCTTCACGGCCATGCTCTCGGAGCTGCACCGCGCGCCGTTCGACATCCCCGTCGCCGAGTCCGAGATCGTCGGCGGCTATTTCGTCGAGTACTCAGGCATCCGCTGGTCCATGTTCCAGCTTTCCGAATACGCCTCGATGTGGGGCTTCAGCGTCTTCGGGTCAGTCGTCTTCCTTGGCGGCTGGGCCTTCCCCTTCGGCGCCGATGCCCACTGGTCCGTCCAGCTCGCGACCACGATGGTGAAGAGCCTCTCGTTCATCGTCCTCATCTTCTGGGTGCGCACCACTGTGCCCCGCCTCCGCATCGACCAGCTCATGAGCTTCTGCTGGAAGGTCCTCCTCCCGATGTCGATCGTCCAGATGCTCATGAACGGCGTAATCCTCGCCTATGACTGGCCCCAGGAGCTGCTCACGCTCACGAGTGGCGCCGGCGCCGCCCTCCTCGTCGCGATCATCATCAAGCGAGCCGTCCGGCGCCCCAGCAAGGACCTCGTCGGCACCTACAAAACGCTCGGAGCGCCAGCGCAATGAAAGGCATCCTGAAAGGCCTCGGCGTCACCTTCTCCACGTTCACCCGTAAGCCGGTGACGGTGGAGTACCCGGAAGTGAAACACCCGCTGCCGGCCCGCCAGCGCAGCTTCCCCGTCCTCACCTGGGACTTCGACCACGACGAGCCGTTCTGCACCGGCTGCAACGTCTGCGTCCGCAACTGCCCCGTCGATTGCATGTCCGCGGTGATGGTCGACAACCCGAAGTACGCCGCCGGCACCAGCAACCGCCGCAAGATCGTCGAGAAGTTCTGGATCGACTACGCCCGCTGCATGCGCTGCAACATCTGCGTAGAAGTCTGCCCGTTCGAAGCGATCGTGATGGACAACACCTGGTCCGGCCACGAACACGCCGTCTATGACCGGCGCGACCTCCATATGGACATCGATGAGCTGACAAGCGCTGCCCGCTCGGGCCGCCTGCGTGAGCTCTTCCGCCCGCAGGACCGGATCGAACTCATCGAACGCCAGGTGAAGGGAGAGGACGCCCCGGAGCCGACCTTCGTGGGTGGGCACCCGGAAGACCGCCAGCGCCAGATAGACCGCATCTCCCAGGGCCTCCCCGCCGCTATCCAGGAACGCGAGCCGGAGAAGCCAAAGGCAGGCGCCGCTCGCCCTGGGGCTGCCGCCGGCGCCGGTGCCGAAGAGGTCGAAATCCTCTCGGAATCCAAGATCCGTGCCAAGCGCATGCGTGCCGAACGCGAAGCGAAGGAATACACCGACCGGGGCGAAGCCGTTCCCCAGGAAATCCAGGACCGCGTCAACCTGTACACGAACATGAAGCCCGGCCAGGCTGCCACAGGCGCCGGCGGGTTCGCGGCAGGCGGCGGCACCGGAGAGGTCCTCACTGGTCTGCTCCCGGACGGTTCGATGCGATTCCCGCCGGGCGTAGGCGATGGCCCCAAGGGCGACCCGAACAGCGCCGAGAAGGTGAAGGCCCGCCGTATGCGCGCCGAGCGCCAGTTCAAGGAGCTCACCGCTGCCGGTGAGCCGATCCCGGAAGAGATGGCGAAGACGCTTTACGACCTCGGCAGCGACCTCGCGCCCGGTGGCCCCATCTGGGTGGCCCTCGCGGGCGCTGCGGGTGGTGGTGGCGGTGGCGGCGCGCCGCTCACGGGCCTCATGCCGGATGGTTCGATGCGCTTCCCGCCCGGCGTGGGCGATGGTCCCAAGGGCGACCCGAACAGCGCCGAAAAGGTGAAAGCCCGCCGCATGCGCGCCGAACGCAAGTTCAACGAACTCACGGCCGCCGGCGAAGCTATCCCCGAGGATGTGGCCGCTACCCTGTACGAATTGGGCAGCGACCTCGCGCCCGGCGGCTCCATCTGGGCCTCGCTTGCCGGTTCCGCTGGTGGCGCCGACGCCCCGGTTGCCGGCGGTATCGCCGCCGATGCAGATGGCTGGGTGCCCCCGCCCGGGTACGGGACAGGCCCCAAGGGCGACCCGAACTCCTACGAGAAGGTCCGCGCTCGCCGCATGCGCGCCGAAAAGAAGGCTGCCGAAGCCGCCGCGAAAGGCGAGGCCATCCCGGACGATATCCTCGCGACCATCAAGGAATTGAATGGCAAGCTGCCCGAGGGAGTGTCCTAGTGGCGACTGAAGTCCTCTGGTGGATCTTCGCCGCGGCGATCGTCGTGCTTTCTGCTGGCGTGGTGTTCTCGCGTTCCATCATCCACTCGGCCATCTTCCTCATCGGGAGCCTCGCGGGAGTCGGAGCGATGTACATCTTCCTGCAGATGGAGTTCCTCGCCCTGGTGCAGTTCCTCATCTACGGAGGCGCCGTTACCGTCCTCATCCTGCTCGCGCTGATGCTCACGAGACCGGATGCCCCCGGCCACCGACAGAGCCTGAACGGCACCCAGCAGCCGTTCGCACTGCTCGTTGGCGCCGGTCTCATGGTCATCCTGTTCGCCGTCATTACCGGGACCACCTGGCCCGGGTCGGACATTGAATCGCTCACCGAAGTCCCGCTCACGCTGGTCTCCCAGCGGCTCTTCGAAGACTTCGGTGCACCGTTCGTGATCGCTTCGGCGCTCTTGCTGGTAGCCCTCGTCGGGGCCATCATCCTGGCGCGGCAAGAGGAGGGCGAGTAGCCATGGTCCCCCTCGAAAACTACCTCGTCCTCAGTGCAATCATCTTCAGTCTCGGTGTTTACGGCGTGCTCGCTCGTCGCAACGCCGTCCTGGTTCTCATGTCGATCGAGCTCATGTTGAACGCGGTAAGCCTCAACTTCATCGCGTTTGCCGCATACCTCGATCCTGGAAAGATCACCGGCGCAATCTTCGCCGTGTTCGTCATCACTGTCGCCGCGGCGGAAGTCGGTTTGGCTCTTGCCATCGTCATCCGCCTGTTCCGCAATCGCGCCACGTCCAACGTGGACGAAGCGGCCATCATGAAGTGGTAGAAGGGGCCGGAACGAAGAATGGGTGCTGAACAGGCCTGGCTGCTCGCCGCTATCCCGGCGGGTGTCTTCTTTGTGCTCGCAATCTTCGGGCGCGCGCTCCCCCGCGGCGGCGACTACCTCGGCGTAGCCGCCATCGGCACGTCTTTCCTCCTCTCTTTCTTCGTACTCGGCGATCTCCTCAGCACCGAAGACAAGCTCGGCCCCATCACGGCGAGCATCGAGTGGTCCACCATCGGGAAGTTCGAACTCCGCCAGGGAATCTGGATCGATCCCATTACCGTGACGATGTTCGGCGTCATCACCACGGTCGCCCTGATGGTGAATGTCTTCTCCATCGGCTACATGAAGGGCGAGCCGCGCTACTACTGGTTCTTCGCCGTCCTCCAGCTCTTCGTCGCTTCCATGCTGATGCTGGTGATGGCCGACAACCTTCTGCTCGTCTACATCTCATGGGAACTTGTCGGCGTCTGTTCTTTCCTTCTCATCGGGTTCTACTGGGAAAAGCGCTCCGCCACCGAAGCCGCGAAGAAGGCGTTCATCACGACTCGTGTCGGCGATGTCGGTCTCCTCATCGGCATCATCCTGCTCTGGAAGGCGACCGGCACGTTCGATATTCACGGCATCATCCACGCCGCCGAAGCGGGCCAAATCGGCCAAACGTACCTGTTCGTCTCGATCATGTTCGTCTTCCTCGGATGCATGGGTAAGAGCGCCCAGGTCCCGTTCCATGTCTGGCTCCCGGACGCCATGGAAGGCCCGACTCCCGTCTCCGCACTCATCCACGCGGCCACCATGGTCGTCGCCGGCGTCTACCTCACCGCCCGCCTCCTGCCGATCTTCGAGGTGGCAGACGGGGCGCTCCTGGTTGTGACGATCGTCGGACTTACAACCGCGCTCCTCACCGGGTTCATCGCTCTCGCCCAGACCGACATCAAGAAGGTCCTGGCCTACTCGACGGTCGGCCAGCTGGGGTTCATGTTCGTCGCTCTTGGCACCGGGCATCCGGCCATCGGCATGTTCCACCTGGCCACCCACGCCTTCTTCAAGGCGCTTCTCTTCCTCGGCAGCGGTTCCGTAATTCACGCCACCCACCACAACCAGGAGATGGAGAAGCTCGGCGGGCTCTGGAAGAAAATGCCGATAACGGGCACGACATTCTTCATCGGCTCACTCGCCCTCGCCGGCGTCCCGCCTCTGGCCGGGTTCTGGTCGAAGGACGAGATCTTTGTCGCCTTGAACGACAAGTGGGGCCTCTGGGCGGTCCTCATCCTCGCCCTGGCCGCGACGATGACGGCGTTCTATACCACCCGCCTGTTCATCCGCACCTTCATGGGCAAGCCGATGGACAAACACGTCCATGACCACACCCACGAATCCGGCTACGTAATGACCGGGCCGCTGATGTTCCTTGCCTTCCTGGCCGTTACGGCAGGTTTCGTAGTGTTCCACAGCGTTGGCAAGGGCCTCGGGCTCCCCGGGGGCATCACCGAGTTCATCTTCGCCGAACACCATGGCCCCCACGAATACGAGATCGATTGGGGCTTCGCGGCCGCCTCGGTGGTGATGGCCACGATCGGCATCTTCGCGGCAGGTTGGATGTACTGGGGCAACAGCATCGAACGCTCGACTGCCCTCGCAGAGCGGAACCCCGGCATCTACCAGATGTTCAAGCGCAAGTTCTACTTCGATGAGCTGTACCAGGCCGTGATCGACCGCGGTGTGCTCGGATTCAGCTACGTCGTTTCCTGGTTCGACCGCTACGTCGTGAACGACACCGGCGTCGATGGTTCGGCACAGATCACCGGTTTCTCCGGTGGTGTTCTCAAATATTTGCAGACCGGCCGCGTGCCCAATTACGCCATGGCTATCGCCCTTGGCGTGGTTGGTCTCACCGTGGCCGGCCTGGTGGTGAGGGGCTAACGCGTGAGTCTTGAAGAGGCCCAGGGATACGTCGTCCTCGCCACGCTGGCGGTGCCGCTGCTCGCGGCGTTCGCGCTCGTGCTCACGCCCGGCCGCGAGAAGATGCTCGTCCGTTACATCTCGGCCGTTACCGGCGCCATCGTCTGCGGCCTGAGCATTTACATCTTCGCCGCCTACCAGGTCGGCGGAGATCAGGTGCAGATGACACTCCGCTGGGCGTGGGTGGAGAACACCGCCTTCCTCGGCGAAAACGGCATTACCCTCTACCTCGCCGTCGATGGCATCTCCGCCACCATGGCACTGCTCACCGGCGTCGTTGCTTTCGCCGGCGCGCTGGCCGCCTGGAAGCTCGACTTCCGCAACAAGGACTTCTACATCCTCTACTGGACGCTCCTCGCGGGCGTCTTCGGGACGTTCTTCTCCTACGACCTCTTCTTCTTCTTCTTCTTCTACGAACTCGCCGTCATGCCGCTCTACCTCCTCATCGGTGTCTGGGGTTCCACGCGCAAGGAGTACGGCGCCGCCAAGCTGACGCTGATGCTGGTCGGCGGCTCGGTGCTCATCTGGATCGGCATCTTCGCCGTCTTCCACGAAGCCAACCTGGGGACCTTCGACATGGAGAAGCTCTGGGCGGCCGGTAGCGACGGCACGCTCAGCCCGACATTCCAGAAGACTTTCTTCCCATTCATGGTCATCGGGTGTGGCGTCCTCGCCGCCCTCTGGCCGTTCCATACCTGGTCGCCGGATGGTCACATGTCGGCGCCGACCGCCGTCTCCATGGTCCATGCCGGCGTCCTGATGAAGCTCGGCGCCTTCGGCATCATCCGCCTCGGTATCCAGCTCATGCCCGAGGGCGCGGAGTTCTGGATGCCCGGGCTCATGGTCCTCGGCGTCATCGGGGCCGTCTATGGCGCCACCGCCGCCCTGACTCAGCGCGACTTCAAGCTGATCTCCGGCTATAGCTCCGTCAGCCACATGGGCTATGTCCTCATGGGCCTCGCCACCATGAACGAGATCGGGATCACCGGCGCGGTCCTCCAGATGTTCTCCCACGGCGTCATGACGGCCCTCGTCTTCCTCATGATTGGCGCCCTCTACGACCAGGCCCACACGCGCGACCTCAAGGATTTCGGTGGCATCGCCAAGGTCATGCCGCTCTGGGTCATCTTCTACGCCATCGCCGGACTCGCGAACGTTGGGCTCCCGGGTTTCTCCGGATTCACCGCGGAATTCCACATCTTCGTCGGCACTTTCCAGACGTATCCCGTCTTCGGGGCCCTGGCCATTTTCGCGGCCGCCCTCGCCGCCGCCTACATGCTCCGCATGTTCGGGACCGTTTTCTTCGGGCCATTCAACCCGCGTTGGTCTGATCTGAAAGACCTCACGCCGTTGGAGCGCTTATCCGGCGGCATGCTCATCGCCTCCATTGTCGTCATGGGCGTCTGGTGGGCTCCCTTCACCGACCGTGTCGGCGCTACCGTGATGCTCCTCCCAGGGGTGGCCAGCTAATGCGCGACTACACCATTTTCATCCCGGAATACATCGCCGCCGGAGCCGCCATCGGCATCATCGGCGTCGAACTCTTCTGGCCCAACTTCCGGAAGGATGCACTCGCCTACCTCACAGCCCTTGCGGCGGTTGTCTGGTTCGTCGCCGGGCTCTTCTTCATCGGCAAGGACGCGCAGAGCTTCCAGGGACTCATTGCCAGCGACGACTTCACGACCTACTTCCGCCTGCTCGCCGCGGGCATCGTGTTCGTTGTCTCCATCATCTCAGCGAACTACATGAGCGAGCGGACAAAGACCGCTGCCGAGTTCTACGGGCTGATGCTGATCGGCGGATGCGCCATGGTCTATATGGCCGCCGCCACAGAATTGATCACCGCCTATATCTCGCTCGAACTCCTGAGCTTCTCGCTCTACATCCTCGTCGGCTATCTCAAGCGCGATAACCTGAGCAGCGAAGCAAGCCTGAAGTACATCCTCCTGGGCGCCTTTTCCAGCGCGATGTTCCTCTACGGCATGAGTCTCGTGTACGGCGTCACCGGCACGACCACCTACGAAGGCATCGGCGCCGCCCTGGCCGATCGCAGCGCCGACACCGACACCGCCGTCATCACGGGCTTCATGCTGATCATCGCGGGGGTCGGATTCAAGGTCTCTGCGGCGCCATTCCACATGTGGGCGCCCGATGCCTACGAAGGCGCACCCCTTCCGATCACCGCGTTCCTTTCCACGCTCTCGAAAGCAGCCGGCTTTGCGATGATCCTTCGGCTCTTCGGTACCGCCATCGTGGTCGATGCCGTCGAGTGGCGCTGGGCCATCATGGTCCTCGCTGCAGCGACGATGACCCTCGGCAACCTCGTTGCCATCCAGCAAAAGAACCTGAAGCGCCTTGTCGCTTACAGCTCGATTGGCCAGGTGGGCTACATGCTCATCAGCATTGCTGCCATCGGCTACGGAGACGGCGCCGGCGGAGTCAATGCCACCTCCGGGCTGCTCATCCACATCATCGGCTACGTCTGCTCGACCCTTCTCCTGTTCGTCGCGCTCACCGCGTTCTACAACCGCACGCGCAAGGACAACATCGAGGATTTGAAGGGCCTCGCGGAGACTCAGCCGTTCCTCGCCCTGGTGATCACCTGTGCGCTCTTCTCCTTCGCCGGCCTGCCGTTCTTCGCCGGGTTCGCCACCAAGCTCTTCATGTTCCAGGGCGCTACCACCGACGAAACCCTCTGGGTCGTTGGGCTCGCCGTCGTCAACAGCTTCATCAGCCTCTACTACTACCTCATGGTCATTCGCCAGATGTACCTCTTCGACCCGGTCGGCGACCAGAAGCGTTGGAAAGTGGACCCGGTCCTCGGCGGACTCGGCATCGCCCTTGTCCTCGGCGTGCTCTTCATCGGCATGTACCCCGGCCCGGCCTTCTCCTTCAGCGAGGATGCGGCCAACGCGCTCTTCGAATCGGCCCCGGCCAGCGGCGTCGCGCGCGTCCCCTGAGGCCGGCCATGACCGGCCCAGGGTCTGCAACTTCCCCGCGGCTCTCCCGCGTCCGCTACAATCGCGCCTACCGGAGGCGCATCCATGACGACGACCGAAGCCCCGACGGAGTTCATCGAGGCGACCCTCGATCTGCCCGTCCGTTACATCGACCGCTCACGCAACTATTACCTGACGCTGGGGTATGACAACCCCTACCGCTGGGCTCACAACACGGAAGTGCCATTCACACCGATGACGAGGCCGGTCCGCGAAGCCCGTATCGCGATTGTCACCACCGCCGCGCCCTACAACCCGGCCGCGGGCGACCAGGGGCCATGGGCGTCCTACAACGCGAATGCGAAGTTCACACGCGTCTACTCCACGCCGATCGATCCGGCGCCGGATCTCCGGATTTCGCATGTTGGATACGACCGCAAGCACACGTCTGCCGAGGACGTGAACGCCTATCTCCCGCTGCAGCGGGCGAAGGAAGCCGCCGCCGCAGGTCGCGTCGGCCACCTGAACGAGCGCCTCTACGCCGTACCGACCCTCCGCAGCCAACGCCTCACCACGGAGCGCGACGCCCCCGAGATCCTCCAGCTCTGCCGCGAGGACCGTATCGACGGGGCAATCCTCGTCGCTACCTGACCGGTCTGCCACCAGACCGTGAGTCTGACCGCCCGGCACCTCGAGGCCAACGGAATACCGACAGTGATGCTCGGCTGTGCCCGGGACATCGTTGAATCCGCCGGCGTGCCCCGCTTCGTCTTCAGCGACTTCCCGCTCGGCAACTCCGCCGGCAAACCGTTCGACCTCACTTCGCAGCAGGGGATCCTCGCGCTCGCGCTCGACCTCCTCGACTCGGCGCGTGCCCCCCGGACAACTGTCCAGACCCCTTACCGCTGGTCCGAAGACGCCGCCTGGAAGCGCGACTTTTACAAGCTCGACATGACCCCCGAACAACTCGCGAAGGCGCGCGAGGAGATGGACGGGCAGAAGGCCGTCCTTGCTGCGAAGCTCGCCGGGGACTGAGCGGAGCCTAACCCGCGCCCAGCCACCGCCATCGGCGCTTCCCCTCGACACGCACGAGCGTGCCGACGTGTGGCGCGGGGAAGTGCCCTCCCGCCACAAGAAGGCCCTCTGCTTCGACCCGCTCCGCCAATCCGAGCCGGGTCTCCCTCGCCATCGCCGGGTCCGAATCGTAAGGCGGCTGGAGGGTGGGGTCCTCGAACTCCGCCGGGTGGTGGGCGGCGTCTCCCACGATCACGCATCCGCTCCCGTCCGCGGTTACAAGGATCGATGCATGCCCCGGAGTGTGCCCGGGCGTCGCGATCATTTGCACCCCGGGGGCCGGCTCGAAGCCGTCCTCGACCGACCGGAGTTGCCCGCGTTCCTCGATGGAGCGGACACAGCGCGCGATGTCGCGGCTCTCCGTCGCCGACCAGAAAGCCCATTCACTCTTCGAGACGATGTACTCGGCGTTCGGGAACGTCGGGACGAGTTCGCCATTTCGGTCGGTGACGTTCCAGCCGATGTGGTCGGCGTGGAGATGGGTAAAGACGACGGCGTCGACCGTCGCCGGGTCAATCCCGGTCCGGGCCAGTCCCTGCGGTAGGAGGCCGACGGTCCCGCCGTAGCCCGCGCGTCCCAGGGAGCCGATCGTCGGGCCGATACCCGTATCGACGAGGATGGTCTTGCCGACGCTGCCGATCACGAATGTGAGCATCGGGAGCAAGAGCGTCTCACCGTCGTCGCAACCGCCGAGCCGCCTGAAGTCGGCCGGGTCGGCGCCCGGCAGCATCCCGGTCAGGGCACAGCTGAGTACACCGTCAGAGACCGCATCGACCGTGATCGAGCCGAACGTCAGACGTTGCAAGAGATACCCCTCGGTGGGAAGTGGAACTCGAGGCGAAGGGCGAGCGGCGAACTACGGCCCGCCCGCCCGGTTCAGGCTCTCCGCGGCGACGAGCACGGGCTCGCGCATCCTGGCCGCCTCAAGCTTGTCCATTTGCATCTGGACGTTGAGCGGGTAAACACCGGTGAAGCAGGCGTTGCAGAGGTCGTTCGGCGGCTGCCCCGTCGAGCGGTTGAGGCCGTCGATGCTGAGGTATCCGAGTGAATCGGCGCCGATATGCTGGCGAATCTCCTCGATGCTCTGGTTCGCCGCGATCAACTCGGCCTTCGTCGCCATATCCACGCCCAGGAAACAGGGTGAGATGATCGGCGGCGTGGTGATCCGCATATGGACTTCTTTCGCTCCCGCACGGCGGATCAGGTTGATGACCCGGGGCGTCGTCGTCCCGCGCACGATGCTGTCGTCGACAACGATGACGCGCTTGCCGCTGAGCACGTCGGACAGGGCGTTGAACTTCAGGCTTACGCCCGCCTCGCGGATGCGCTGGTCCGGCTGGATGAAGGTCCGGCCGACGTAACGGTTCTTCACGAGCCCTTCGCGGTAGGGGATGCCTGAACCCCGCGCATAGCCGATCGCGGCCGGGATGGCGGAATCCGGCACGCCGATCACGAGGTCCGCATCGACATGATGTTCGGTCGCCAGGCGGGCGCCCATTTCCTCGCGCGCCGGGTAAACAAGTTGCCCGCCAATCCGGCTATCGGGGCGGGCAAAGTAGGTGTATTCGAAGGTGCAAAGCGCCCGCTTCCGGGCCGGCGCCACCGGGAAGAACCCGGAGAAGCCGTGTGCATCGATCTGCACGACTTCACCCGGCTGGACCTCCCGCTCCATCGGCACGCCGAGGTGTTCGAGCGCGCAGGATTCGGAGGCGGCGACCCAGCCGTTCCCCATCGTACCGAGGCAGAGCGGGCGAACGCCCATTGGGTCGCGAACGGCGAAAAGCCGGTCGCGAAGCATGATGACAAGGCTGTAGGCGCCTTCGAGCCGGCGCATCACGTAATGGAAGCGCTCCTCCCACGTCCCTCCCGGCGCGATTGCCAGCAGGTGGGCGATGACTTCGGAATCAGCGGTCGATTCGAACTGGATGCCCTGGGCTTCCAGGTCCTCGCGCAGCGTCTCTGAGTTGGTCAGGTTCCCGTTGTGGGCCAGGGCGATCGGTTCGCCGGTGTGTTTATCGTTTACGACGATCGGCTGGGCGTTGCAGGCGAGCGAACCCCCAGCAGTGCTGTAACGGTTGTGGCCAACGGCGATGTGGCCGCGGAGGTACGCGAGGTCTTCCTCGTCGAATACCTGGGAGACCAGGCCCATTCCGGTGCGTACGCTGAAGTCTTTGCCGTTGCTCGTCGCGATGCCAGCGCTCTCCTGGCCGCGATGTTGAAGGGCATACAGTCCGTAAAAGGTGAGGCGGGCGACATCCTCGCCCGGGGCATAAACCCCAAACACGCCACAGGCTTCTTTTGGCTCGTCGCTTTCAGGAATCACCAGGCGGGGTCGCCCTCCTGCTAAGAGGCGTTAACGGCTTGTTCAGTATAGGAGTCTATTCCCGCCCCGCGCCAACCCGAAGATGGGATCGAGCTGCCCGGGGCCCCCAGAGGCGAGTGCGGGAGCACTCGCCCGCGTCGCCATCACCACGGTTCACGACAGCAGCCCGGCATCGCCCGGACACTCCGCAATCGCCGCGAACATCCCGTCGTGGTTCGAATACAAGCGAGCGCTTCCGCACTCGCCTCCATCACCACAACTCACGGCGGCCACCTGGCATCGCCCGGACACTCCGCAATCGCCGCGAACATCCCGTCGTGGTTCGAATACAAGCGAGCGCTTCCGCACTCGCCTCACTCACCACGACTCACGGCGGCAGTCCGGCCTCGCCTGGACACTCCGCCCGTCGCTGCGAACATCCCGTCGTGGTTCGAACACGAGCGAGCGCTTCCGCACTCGCCTCCCTCACCACAACTCACGGCGGCAGCCCGGCATCGTCTGACCATTTCGTGTTCGCTCGAACATCCCATGCCGTTCGAACACGAGCGAGCGCTCACCCCATCTGCGAACACCGTTGACACGAGCGAGCGCTTCCGCACTCGCCTCTGACATACTTCTGTCGTGGCGAGCCACCACATCGGGTTATTTGTGACCTTGTCCGCCTACGGAAACCGGCTCCACGGCGACGAACGCGGGACAGTCGACCGTTCCCATAACGTCCCCGGCGAGCCACTACTCGCTCGAAACGACGCTCGGGCCGGATTCGAGGCCACGCGAATGTCGTTCCCGCCAGTTCGGTTCCGCGCGCCAATCCGGGCGGCAGTGGAGGCAGCCATACAGGAGGCGTGCGCATTCCGTGGGTGGAAGCTCTCGGCTTGCCATTGTCGAACCACACACCTCCACGCTGTTGTTGGCACCGATGCCGACCGTCACGAAGTCATGATGCGGCTGAAGGATCGCTCCACACGGAGTCTTCGACAGACGGGTTTCATCGGCCCGAACCAACCGCTCTGGGCCCGCGGCGGGAGCGGCCGCTATCTTTGGACGGAAGCAGACGTTGCGGCGGCTTGCGGGTACACGATCGAAGGTCAGGGCGACGCCATACCCGGCACCACCGTATGGGATGCAATTCACGACCAGGACCCCTAATCAGAGGCGAGTGCGGGAGCACTCGCCCGCGTCGCCATCACCCCAACTCACGACAGCGGCCCGGCATCGCCCGGACACTTCGTGTTCGCTCGAACACGACGTCGTGGTTCGAACACGAGCGAGCGCTTCCGCACTCGCCTCCCTCACCGCAACTCACGGCGGCAGCCCGGCATCGCCCGGAGACTTCGTGTTCGCTCGAACATCCCGTCGGGGTTCGAACACGAGCGAGCGCTTCCGCACTCGCCTCCACTCACGGGGCACTCCGCACCGCACCGCCTCGGCGGCAGCCCGAGCCTCGCCCGGACACTCCGCCCATCGCTGCGAACATCCGGTCGTGGTTCGAACACGAGCGAGCGCTTCCGCACTCGCCTCCCTCACCACGACTCACGGCAGCAGCCCGGCCTCGCCTGGACACTCCGCCCATCGCTGCGAACATCCCGTCGGGGTTCGAACACGAGCGAGCGCTTCCGCACTCGCCTCCCTCACCACAACTCACGGCGGCAGCCCGGCATCGCCCGGACACTTCGTGTTCGCTGCGAACATCCCGTCGTGGTTCGAACACGAGCGAGCGCTTCCGCACTCGCCTCTGATGTTCCTCGTGTGGCCGGCGCCGGGACGTGCGAAACTGTCCGCCATGTCCAGGATCAAGAAAGCGCGCGAGAAGGCCGAAGAGCGCGGCATCGGCAACTACGATCGGCACGTCTTCCTCTGTATCGGCCCCGATTGCTGCACGCAGGAAGAGGGCGAAAAGGCCTGGGGCCAGCTGAAGAAGGCGGCCGCCAGGCTCAACGGCTCGCCCGAACAGGGCCGCCTCTACCGGACGAAAGTCGGCTGCCTGCGCATCTGCGAGTACGGCCCTGTCGCCGTCGTCTACCCCGAGGGCACCTGGTACGGCGGCCTCACGCCGGAGAACCTCGAGCGAGTGATCGAAGACGACCTGGCGAGCGGACGCGCAGTGGAGGACCTCGTTATCGGGCGTAACCCGCTGCCCCGCATACTTCCCTGAGTTCCGCCGAAGACTCCTTCACGGGCAGGCCGTTTGTGCCGATGTTCGCCCGTATGTAGGGCATTCCCCGAGAGGCTCGGACCTCGCTTCGCACGATAGTTACCACGGGATCACGACTATCGGACCTTCGCGACTTCTGCTCCGGAGGGTGGCGCTGGCGGCGTTGCTCATTGCCGCGGTGCTTCACACCGCGCTCTATCCGGCTGCCTACGCCTCGAGTTCGAGCACAGCCGCGATCCTTTTCTATTCGGTCCCAGGGGTCGTGGCGCTCACCCTTTCTTGCTGGCGGCTCCACCGGTCGGCTGGCGTCGACCGCGTGGGCTGGTCGATCCTGGCTGCTGCCGTCCTCGGGACCGTCATGTTCGATGCCTCCTGGAACGTCGTTTCACGGCTCGATGAAGAGCCGCCGTATCCGAGCTGGTTCGATGCCCCCTACCTCGTGACCTACGCAATGCAGATTGCCGCGATTGGGCTTCTCACCTCGCCGCTCTGGCGGAGCAGGGACCGCCGCTGGTTGTTCGATGCCGGCGTCCTCCTGGTCGTAGCCGCGGGTCTCGGCTGGCACATCGTCCTGCCCAGGGCCGGTGATGGCGCGTTGACCAGGTGGGTCAGTTTCGCCTACATCGTCCTGGACCTCGCCTTTCTCGGCACCGCGCTAACCGGCATCTACCGCGGGCGCATCACTGCGAGGAACTCGCTCCTGCTGCTCGTCGCAATCACCCTCGCGGTCGCGGATGTCGCCTACTACTACTATCCGCTCGCCTATGACAGCACCTGGAACGTCGGGCACTGGCTGATCGCCCTCGCCGCGGTCCTGCCTCCGAGCCTGACCCTCCGCGTCCCGCCGTTGCGAATGATTCGCTCGGGCGCCCTTCCCTACACCGCTGCCGCAGGCATGGCCGTCTTCACTGCGTTCGAATTGCAACACGAAAACGCCGTCGACCTCTTGCTCACCTGCGTCGCCGCCCTCGGCCTGGTGGTCGTCAAGCAGATCGTCGCGCTTCGCCAGGCGCTCGCAATCCAGCGCCAGGAAACCGCCTTTCGCGAAGCCGTCCTCGAGACCCAGAGCGACCTCGGGCTCGCGATGGTGATTCTGGAGGGCCGGAAAGTGATCTTCGCGAACAAAGCCGCCGAGCAGATCACCGGTCTTCACGCCAGCCAACTCTCAGCAATGCCGTCAGTCCAGGGGCTTGCCTTCGAGGCCGACCGCGAAGATTGGGATGCCTGGCTCGCCGACCCATCCGGGCCAGACGATGCCCGGTTGGCCCGTCCGGATGGCACCGTCCTCGAGATCGAGGTCGTCGCCCGGTGGATGCACTCCGCCGGGGATCCGCGCCTCCTGGTCGTCGCTCGCGACGTCACCGCTCGCCGCCAGGCCGAAGTCACGCTCGCCCACGCCCAGCGCCTCGAAGGCCTCGGGGCGCTCGCCGGCGGCGTCGCCCACGACTTCAACAACCTGCTTGCCGCGATCCTTGGCAATGTCGGTCTCCTCCAGATGGGAGAGCTCGACGACGAAGCCCGAGAAGTCGCGGCGAGCATCGAGACCGCTGCTCGCCACGGCGCCTCGCTTACCCGCAGTCTTCTGGATTTCTCCCGGCCTCAGCCCAGGCAGTTCACCGTCGAGGACCTCCGAGACTGCCTGACGGAAGGCGTCGGCCTCGCCCGGACAGCTTTCCCGGCCAACGTACGCCTCCGGTTCGAACCCGGCCCCGTGCCGATCCCGGTCCGCGGCGATAGCGGACAGCTGGTGCAGGCGTTCCTCAACCTCGTGCTGAACGCGCGCGACGCCGTCGGAGACACCGGGGACATCTCGATCACGACAAGGATTGTCCAGGGCTCCGCCGTGGTCGAAGTCACCGATTCGGGACACGGGATGGACCCCGAGACGCAGGGTCGCATCTTCGAACCGTTCTTTACGACAAAGACGCGCGGCGCCGGCACGGGACTGGGCCTCGCCATCAGCCACCGCACCATCCGGGACCACCGGGGCACCATCGAAGTGCGCTCGACTCCGGGAGTGGGGACCACCTTCACCGTCACCCTGCCACTCAGCACCTTCGCCACCTCCAGCTGACGCGGCCCCCGCTGTTTCGCCACTTTCGCGGGGCGCATACTGCAGCCTATGGTCCAGGCTCGCCCCACCCTGACGGCGACCCGCCGTTGGCGAAGCACCGCCGAACTCGTCGCCGCCCTCACGGGCCGCGACCTCCAGCTGCGCTACCAGGGCAGCGTCTTCGGCTGGGCATGGTCGCTCGTCCGGCCCCTCGCCCTGGGACTCATCCTCTCCTTCGCCCTGGGCAAAAGGTCCTCGGCACCGGGATCACCGCCGAATTCCTGCTGGCCGGTCTCTTTCCCTGGTTCTGGTTCCAGAGTTCGGTCCAGGCCGGCGCCGGGACTTTCGTCGGCAATGGCGGCCTTCTCAAGAAGGTGCGGTTCCCTCGCGCAGTCCTTCCCCTGAGCGTCATCCTCGGGAACACGCTCCAGTTCCTCTTCTCTCGCTCCCCGTTCTCGTCGGGTTGTTACTGGTCAACGGCCACGGACCGTCGACCGCATGGCTCGCCCTCCCCATCGTGTTCGCGCTCCAGCTGCTCCTCACTGTTGGGCTGGCCTTCTTCGTTGGCAGCGTCACCGTCTTCTTCCGAGACCTGGAACACATCGTCGACGTGCTCCTGAACCTCGTCTTCTATGCGACGCCCATCATCTACGCCGCGGACCGCGTCCCCGATTCGTACCACTGGGTAACCATCGTGAACCCCCTCGCCCCGATCGCCGAGAGTTGGCGGGGGATCCTCCTGGATGGCGATTGGCCGAATTCGGACCTCGCGTATTCCGCCGGGCTCACCGTTGCGGCACTCGTGATCGGCTGGCTCACCTTCCGACGCCTCGAGGACTCTTTCGCCGATGGGATCTGAAACACCCGTCGTCGTGGCCGCCCGGGGGGTTTCCCGGCGCTTCAGGATGGTGGCGCCGGGCCAGGAGCTGAAGACGATGCTCCTCCACCCCCGCTCGGCCTTCGCCGGCCGCCGCCACCGCCAGGCTCACTGGGCCGTCCGCGATGTCTCCTTCGAGGTCCGGCGCGGCGAGTTTTTCTCCATCGTCGGCGCCAACGGCAGCGGCAAGAGCACGCTGCTCCGCATCCTGGCGGGCCTCAGCAAGCCTACTTCCGGCTCGGTCGAGGTCTGCGGCCGGCTGACCACCATTCTCGAGCTGGGCAGCGGCTTCCACCCCCAGGTTTCGGGGCGCGACAACGCGATCATGAACGGCCTCCTTGCCGGCATGACGCGCCGCGAGGTCGAGGCGCTCCTCCCCGCGATCGTCGACTTCGCCGGCCTCCACGAATTCATCGACCAGCCGATGCGGACCTACTCCTCCGGCATGTATGTCCGCCTCGGCTTTGCCATCGCGGCGTTCATGGACCCCGAGATCCTGCTCGTCGATGAAGTCCTCGCCGTCGGCGATGCCCGCTTCCAGGAGAAGTGCTACGACCACATCGCCGGCCTTCGAGAGAAGGGCGTGACGATCGTGATGGTCTCCCACGACCTGGCCGCCGTGGAGCGGTTCTCCGACCGCGCCGCACTGATGGAGCGGGGCCGGATCATCGCGATTGGCCAGCCGCGCAAGATTGTTGGGCTCCATGTGGAGCGGCTCGCCAGCAGCTCCCCCGAGATCCGGGCGGCCCTCGAAGAGCACATCCACGCCGACCAGGAGGGGATGGACCGCCTCCTCGCGGAAGACCCGGAGGCAGCCAGGGCGTTTGCCGCCGCCCTCGAAACGAACCCGGAGTTCCAGAAGCTCATGGAAGAGAAGTCCCGCGGCGCCCGCCAGGCAGACTGACCCGCCTTCGGCCGCTCCGCGCTACGATGCGTGCGGCATGTCGCTCATGAAGGTCCGTGCGAGCTGGAAGCGTCACCGCGCCCTTGTTGGCCGGGACATCGACATCCACGCAGAGTGGCCGACGATGTTCGGCCTCATCCGCGCCGGCCGGCCGCGGTGGTTCGTCTTCCTCTACCTCTTTTTCACGGTCCATTCGTTTCCCGCGGTGGCGCTGTTCCGCGCCCAGTCCTTCTTCTTCGAAGCCGGCTGTCCGCCGCTCGCGACGTTTGTTTCCCGTCTGAACTCATTCCTCTTCGGCGTCACGATTGGGAACCAGGTGCGCTCGAACGGTTCCATCCTCTTCGCGCACGGCCACGTTGTCCTCGATGGTTGGACCGTCCTCGGCGACCACGTCGAGGTCAACCCGTTCGTCACACTCGGGATCGGCAACAGTTCGCAGAAGCGCTTCGAACTCTGGGGCCCAACCATCGGCGACTACGTGAACATCGGGACCGGTGCGAAGATTATCGGCAAGGTCACCATCGGCGATCACGTCCGCATCGGCGCGAATGCCGTCGTCCTGGATGACGTTCCGTCGAACAGCACCGCCGTCGGAGCACCCGCGCGCCACTTTCTCACGAGGCAGGGCCTTGGCGACCTCCCCTGGGAGCCGCCTTCGGCGTGACGGGGACCGGCGGGCGGTTAGAATCCGCGCGCAGTGAGTGAGGCGATGCCCCCGGCCGCGAACGAACACCACGTGCCCCTCGCCCCGGTGCTTCGCTGGGTCCAGGTAGTGCCCGTCTTGCCCTTGCTCGCCGCGTTGCTGGCGTCCGTCGTCGCCTATTGGCCGGCGTTGCAGTCTCCGCTCTACGCCGACGACTACCTCTACCTCAACGCGGCTCGGAACCTCTCGTTCTCAGACATCGCAATGGCCGCGTTCACACCCCTGAGCGAGGAGCCGCTGCTCGCGCCCGTGACCTCCAACTACTGGCGCCCGCTTCACGTTCTCAGCTTCGAACTTCTCGAACCCCTGTTCGGCGGCAATCCGTCCGCCTACCACGTCTTCCTTTTGGGCATCCACCTGGCCTCTGTCGTGCTTGTCTGGCTGCTCGCCCGGCAACTGAGCGGACGCTGGGAGACCGCCGGGATAGCGGCAGTGCTGTTCGCCGCCCACCCGGCCCCTTTCGAAGGAGTGGCCTGGATAGCGTCCTCGAACAACGCCGGGCTCCCGCTCATGCTCGCCGCCTGGCTCTTCTTTGCCCGGGCGACGGAGCGTGAACGGCTCCGCTGGCGCGGGCTCATCGTCTCCGCGCTCTTGCTGGCAGCCGCCCTGGGCTTCCGCGAGTCGACCCTCACAGTCGTTCCGGCCATCGCCGCCTGGCGCTGCCTCTGGTGGCGGCGCGATCGCCTGCGAGAGCGTTCCACCTACGCGCCCTTCCTCCCGTTCGTCATCGTCCTTGCTGTTTACGAGGTCGTCCGGACCCGCTTCCTCACCGAGCCGGCGATCACCGCCGGCGCCTGGGGTCTGGGAGATCACATCCCGGGCCAGTTCTGGTTCTACCTGAAGGTCGTCGCCTTCCCCGTGAGCGAAGGCGCTACCGGCAGCGTCCACTGGGCCCAGGTGACCGCCGGCGCGGCCATCTCCTCTCTCGCTCCCGGTCCTGCTTGTGCTCCGTCGCTGGCGCATGGCTGCCATGGTTGCCGCGCCGTTCTTCGCTATCACCGTCTATGCCCCGCTGACCCTCGGCGTCTCGCAGCGCTACGTCTACTTCCCCGCCGCCTTCGCTGCGCTCGCCGGGGCCGTTGTCCTCCGCGAACTCCTGGATTATGCCCGCCTCTATATCCATCCACGGCTCTTATGGCCGGGTGTCGCGGTCGGCCTAGGCTTCTTCTCCTGCTTGGCTCGGCAGCTATCCATCGCCGCACGGCCGAGTGGGTCGAGGCCGGCCCGACACTCAACAGCGGTGGGTCGACGAATTGCGTGCTCTCTACCCCGAGCTTCCCGAGGGAGGCACGCTCTATTGCGCGGACGTTCCCCTCGTCCTCGCCCTCTTCAACGATGTAAACCTCGTCCCGACGGTCTCCTTCTACTACCCCAAGGTGACCGCCCGGCGGATCGCCGCCGAGGACGTGCAGGAAGTCCGGGCATCGCTCGGCCCGGATGACCGGATCTTCGTGCCAGTTAGTCCGGCTCGAAAGTAAACCAGCGGTCGTCCGGCTTCATCACCGAGCGTCCGTAGTCGATGGCACTGGTCCTGGATCCAGTAGACCGGGTGGGTCTCGCCCTCGTACAGGTAGTTCACCATCGGCTGCAGGATATATGCGTCGAGGACGTTCAGCGTTGGCGGAGTCTTCGATACGAAGAGGCCTCCTCCTTCGGGCAGCTCGGGGTAGGTGGCCAGCAACTGGTCTACCCACGCCTGGTTCACCTCCGGGTGCGTCTCCACCCACCCCGCGACGCGGTGGTTCGCCGTCACGGCGGTGACGGCGGCGACCGCGGCGATGCCCAGCACGCAGATCCGCTCAATGGGCGCGGATGTTTTCAGCTTCGCCAGAGAGGCGACGCGCACGCGTGGCGGCGGCGCCGAGCAGGAGGGCCAGCAACGCCCCCGGGATGTAGAAGTACCGCTCACCGCGGCCGAGGCTGAACGCCGCGTATGGGACGAGCGAAACAAAGAAGCCGAGGCTCAACGCCAGCACCAGCCACTGCCTCCGAAGCGCTGCGATAACTGCCACCCCGATCAGGACCACGGTACCGATGAATTGCGCGGAGTCTTGCCAGGCCGGCTCCGGCGACCCCAGGGGCACGAGGCCTCGCTCCGCGTAGAACCACCAGTTCTTGAAAACATCCTGGTCCGCGTCGATCAGTGGGCGGCCGCCATCGGGGTCCAGGATCCCGGTCAGGAGCAGGTAGACCACGAGGAGGGCGATGTGCGCCCGGCGAGAATCTGCGTCTCACGCTCTCGCAGCCGTTCACGGCGTTCGACCACGCTGTACCAGAGCAGCATCGCCACGACGATGCCGGCGACCGATTCACGATAGGCCAGCGCCACCACCGCCAGCCCGAGCGAGGCGGCCAACCACCAGTTGCGCGCCGCGGTGGACTCCGGCATCGATGGCGCGCGCGTGAAGGCCAGCCAACCGGCGAGTGCCAGCGGCAGCGCGGCGCTGTTCAGCGATGCTATCCACGTGATCGACTCGAACCCCCCAGGATGGACGGCCATCACCAGCGCGGCGACCGCCGCGCCCAGCCGGCTCTTCGTCAGCCGCCACCCGAGCGCGTACACCAGCACCACCGACGCCAGGTGCACTGCGAGGCTGAACAGGTGGTACGGCAGCGGCTCATCCCCGAACACGACGTAAATCAGCCGGAAGGTGTCGAACGAGAGCGGTCGCCAGTAGTTCGCGCTCAGCCTCAGTGCGCCGGGGTCGCGCCGGGGTCGAAGCTCGACCGCAGGAAGTCGCTCCATGGCATGTCCCGCGAGGCGAGGAGCAACAGATAGTCGTCGCTATGGAATGGCGAGTTGAGCGCCGGGAAGTAGATGAAAACGGCAGCCAGCAGCGCACCGCCCAGAGGCAGGACCGCGCCCATCCGCCTGGCTGAAGTGGCGCTCATCGTCGATCCTCCTCGCCGCTGGATGTTGACGCCCAGTGCCGTCCGCGCTGCAATCTCCGCGACGTGTCACTGCAGCCTCGCGCTCGATCCCGCCGTCGCCCGCGATTCTACGCGTGGCGGGCCGCTTTCCGCCCGGCGCGTGCGCCGGTGAGCCTGCCGCACGTAGCGATCCTGACTGTCACAACCAACGCCGCCGGCCACCCGGGCGCTACTGACGCCCTCGAAGGAGTGACCTACCCCGACTGGTCCTCACCATCGTCGACAACGCCTCCACCGACGGGTCCGCCGAGATATCCCAGCGCGCCGCCCATCTGCCACCTTTCGTCCAAAACGACGCAAACCCGGCTTCACCGGGGCCTGCAACCGCAGCACTGCTCGCCCTGCGCGACACTCCCTCCGTCGACTATGTCCTCTTCCTCAATGACGACACCGGTGACGCCCGCGTTCCTCGAACCGCTCGTCGAATTCGCCGGCGTCCGCACCCTCGTAGCGCCCAAGACGTACCTGGCGGGGCGTGAAGGCCTCCTCGATGATGCTGCGGGCGAATTCGATTGGTGGCGCGGTGCGTGGAAGCACAAGCTTCTCGGCCGCAAGGAATCGCCCGAAGATAACCGACCTCGCCAGATCGACAACGCCAACCTCTCCTGCCTGCTCGTTCCCCGCCAGGCCTTCCACGAAGTCGGCCTGCTCGATGACGCCTTCTTCGTCTACTACGACGACACGGGACTTCTGTCGCCGCGCCGCCGAGAAGGGCTACCGCATCCTCTACGAGCCGCGGTCGGTCGTCTTTCACCAGAAGGGTGCGACCCTCGGCGGGCAATTCTCGCCCTTCGGCTGCTACTACCTCTCGCGCAACCGGCCGTACCTCATGCGGAAGCACCTCCCGTTCGGGCGGTTTGCGGTCTTCTGGGCGTACTACATGGGCACGCGCGCCGTCCGCATGGCACTCTGGTTCGCCCGCGGCCGCACCGACCTCGTCGCCGCGACGCTCGGCGGGGTCCGCGATTTCCTTCTCGGGCGCATGGGCGCCCGGAGGTGACCGGCGCCGACCGCTCACAGCGGCCCTTTCCAATCCGCCGTCCGAAATCCAGAATCCCCGTCCAGATGACCATTGCCCTCCTTCGAGTCCGCCTCCGTCTCCCGTCCCGCACGCTCAAGGAGAAGCGGACGATCAGGAAGTCCGTCGTCGAGCGCCTGCGCAACCGCTTCAACGCCAGCGTCGCCGAGGTCGACGACCTCGATTCGGCCGGGCTCGCCACGATCGCCGCAGTCGTCGTCTCCAACGAATCACGCCACGCCGACGAGCAGGTGCAGGCGATCGCCGCCGCAATCGAGGAGTGGCGCCTCGATGCCGAAGTCCTCCAGGTCGAAACCGAACTCATCGACGCCTGAAGCTGTACCGGGCCCGTGCGGACTCCTCGTGTACCGTTGGGCGGTTCCATTCCCGCCGCGTCGCCGTAACCTCAGCTGTGCGCCGGGCCCGGGTCCGGCCGATCTCTCGCCGGGGTAGGATGGTGTTGGTCCGGGATCAGTCCCAGCAGCCCCTGCCGGTCAGCCTCTCCGCGCTCGCCTCCGCGGATCCCGAGGTACGCTTGGCCTTGCTGGAGACGGGTGCGGAGGGCCTCGCTCCAGCCGAAGCGGCAGCGCGACTCCGGGCCTACGGCCATAACGAACCGGTGCGTCCCTCGCAAAGCCACCCTGGCCGGGAGTTCCTGACCCAGTTCACGCACACGCTCGCACTGCTCCTCTGGTTCGCTGCCGGGCTCGCCTTCGCTGCCGGGATCCGAGAACTCGGACTCGCGATCGTCGCCGTCGTCGTCATCAATGGTGTCTTCGCGTTTGTGCAGGAATACCGCGCCGGACGCGTCGTGGAGGGGCTCCTGCGCAAGGTCGCCCTCCGGACAACCGTCGTCCGTGACGGAGTCTCGACCGAGATCGAGTCTGGCATGCTGGTTCCCGGTGACATCATCCGGCTCAGCGCTGGCGATGTCGCTCCAGCGGATTGCGCCCTCGTGTCTGGCGAGGGACTCAGTGTCGATCTCTCCATGCTCACCGGCGAAACGCTCCCGGCGCCCCGCGATGCGGCGCCTTCCGTCGCCGGCGACCGCTCGCGCATCGCCGAGGTCCCTTGCCTCGTGCCCGCCGGAGCGGGCATCGTCGCGGGATCGGCGACCGCGGTGGTGTGGACCACTGGAAGGGCGAGTTCACTGGGACAGATCGCCGGGATGGTCGATTCCGTCGGCCGGGGTGAGTCCTTGCTGGAAAACCAGGTGGCGGCACTCTCCCGGACCACCGCAGCCATTGCCGTCTTCGCCGGTGCGGCCACGCTTACGCTGGCAACCGCCTCCTCCGAGACGTCGTTCCTGGCCGCCCTCACCTTCGCCACCGGTGTCATCGTCGCGCTGGTGCCAGAAGGGCTCCTGCCGACTCTCAGCGTCGCCCTCGCCATCGGCGCGCGAAGAATGGCGCATCGGGGCGCCGCCGTTCGCCGCCTTTCCGCCGTCGAGACAGTCGGGGCGACCACGATCATTTGCACCGACAAAACCGGCACACTGACGGAGAATCGGCTCACCGTCGCCCGGTTCAGTGCCGCCGACGCCAGCCACTGGCCGCCGCCTGACGCTCTGCTTGGGGCGGTGCTCTGCTCTGAAGCCGAGGAGCGTGGCGGCGGCCTGGACGGAGACCCCTTTGATGTTGCCCTCTGGCAGTGGGCGGTGGAAGGCGGCGCCGACGCCGGAGCGCTCAGGCGTTCGTGGCAGCGAGTCGCTTCAGTGCCGTTCGAAGCCCACCGCCGCTACGCCTCGGTTACTTGCGAGACGCCTGGTCGAAGCATCACCTTCCTGAAAGGCGCTCCCGAGGCCGTCGCAGTCCGCTGTGAGCCGGGTGTCCTCCCGGCAGCACTGGGTGTCGCGGTTGACGAAGCCGCCAACCGCGGCGAACGCGTGCTGCTCCTCGCTGCGGGCGAAGGCGATGGCCCCTGCCTGCCGCTTGGGGTGGTAGCCTTTCACGACCCGCCGCGCGACGGCGTGGCCGCGGCGATCGCGGCCTGCGAACGTGCCGGCATCCGCGTCGCCATGTTGACCGGAGACCACCCCGAGACTGCCCGTGCGGTGGCCGCGGGCATCGGCCTTGGCAGCCGTGGCCTCTCCGTGGCCGATGGGCGTGCGCTCGATGAGATGGGAGATGGCGACCTCCTCCGCCTCCTCGCCTCCGATGCGGTCATTGCCCGCGTCGACCCCGAACAGAAGCTGCGAATCGTGCAGGTTCTCCGCCGCGCCGGAGAGGTCGTCCTCGTCACCGGTGATGGGATCAACGACGCTCCCGCCCTGCGGGCCGCCGACGTCGGCGTGGCGATGGGCCGGCGCGGCACCGAGGTCGCAAAGCAGGCAGCCGATATCGTGCTCGCCGACGACAACTTTGCCACTATCGTCGCCGCAATCGAAGAGGGCCGCGCGATCAAGCAGAACATTCGCCGCTTCGTCAGCTACGTGTTCACCAGCAACGTCGCCGAGATGGTGCCGTTCCTCGTCTACATCATCCTCCCGGTCCCGCTCCCGCTTGCCGTGATCCAGGCGCTCGCCATCGACATCGGCACCGACCTGATCCCGGCCCTCGCCCTCGGCGCCGAGGAGCCCGCGCCGGAGACCATCAGTCGCCCGCCAGAGCCGCCGACCCGGCCCCTCATGACGCGGTCGCTCGGGCTGCTCACGTTCTTCTTCTTCGGAGCGATCGAAGCGGCACTGGGTCTCAGCGCCTACTTCCTTTATTACCTCGAACACGGCTGGCGCCCGTTCGAGTCGTTCGCCCCGTTCGAGGGGATCCACGAAGAGGCCACCGCACTCACATTTCTCGCGATCGTCGGGGGCCAGCTCGGCTGCCTGGTTGCCCAGCGCAGCGGTACGCTCATCCGGCGGATGTCCGTGCGCTCCAACCCGCTCGTCGCCGTCGGCGTGGTCTTCGAGTTGGTCCTCGGCGTCGCCCTGGTCTACACGCCGGGCCTAAACGGCCTCTTCTCCATGGAGCAGGTCCCGTTCGTCTGGCTGGCGGTGATCCCCGCCTCAGCCGTGCTTTTCGTCCTCCTCGACCAGGTCCGGAGGGCGTTCCATCGCCTGTCTTAACCCCGCGGTGGGTACCGGCGCCGCCGGGTTCTTACCGAACTCTCAGGCTCTCCCAACCCTCCCCCAATGGGCGCGCGCTCTACTGGTTGCATGGCCGGTTGGAAACTGAAGGCAGCACTCCTCTTCCTCTGGCCAGCGGTCGGTCTCGCCTGGCTGGCATGGATCGCCACCCGCGCCGCACTGGCGCGGAATGCCACAGGGACTTTCGCGCTGGTGTCGGTCGCCGGCTTCTCCGTCGGTGGTGGCGCCCCGGCGTACGTCGAGACATCTGCGCCGATCGTCCGCGCCGTCGTCCTCGCGCCGTTCACCGGCCCCGCCGTCGCCTGGGGCCTCGCCCATGGGGGCGAAATCCATTGCCAGGGCAGCATGATCGTCATCACCGGTATGTCCGGCGGACACGGTCCGCGTTCGGCGGTCACCGTAGGCCAGGTCATCCTCACCTCCCGGGTGGCCCTTGATGACCCCTCTTCGCGCATGAGACCGTGCACGGCGACCAGTGGGCGTTCCTGGGAGTCCTTACGCCCCGCTCTACTACCTCTCCGACCTGATTGCTGGCGGCTCCGAACGCAACATCTTCGAAGTGGCCGCCGGCCTTGAAGACGGCGGGTACGAACTCTGACTCTCGCCCCCACGCGACGGGAGCGGGGCTCCGGCAAGTTCCGCCTCGTGGGAGGCTGCCCCCGGTTCGCCCCAGCGTTATGCATCCCGTAAAATTCGGCCGCACTGCCAAGCTACTTCCCGGAGTTGCAATGAATACCATCGAATTCCTGCAGATCACCTCTGCCGTCGTGCCTGACCGCGAGGCGCTGGTTGAGGTCGGCGGGACCAACAGCAAGCGGATCACCTTCGAAGAGATGTACCCGCTCGTCGTCAAGCTCGCCAACGCCCTCCAGGGCCTTGGTGTCGAAAAGGGCAACAAGGTGGCGACGATGGCGCAAAATAGCGCCGATTTCGTCATCACCTACTACGCCTGCGCCATGCTCGGCGTTACCTTCGTGCCCCTGAACTACCGCTCGAAAGACGAAGAGCTGACTCACATGCTCAACGTCTCCGAGTGCCAGGCCGTCTTCGTTTCCGAACGGTACACAGACCTCGTCAGCCGCATCCGGCCCACCCTTACGACGGTCAAGCACGTCGTCAATTACGGCGCCGCCACGCCTGGTGCGCTCGCCTTCGATGATATCGTCGCCGCCGCCGGCGAGGACGAGATCTGGACCGAGGTCGACGACAAAGACGCGACGATCATCATCTTCACCTCCGGTACGACCGCGCTGCCGAAGGGCGTCCAGCTCACGTACCTCGATATGACGGCCTACGTTACCAATCAGCAGCCCGCCGACCCGGACGTGCACGAGAAGCTCCTTGTTTCCGCGCCGTTCTTCCACGTCGCCGGCGCCACGGCGATGATGCTGGCTGTCTGGTGTGGCCGGACACTCGTCATCCTGCCCCAGTTCACCCCGGAGCTCTGGCTCCAGGCCGTCCAGCAGGAAGGCACGAGCCACGCTTTTGTCGTCCCAACGATGCTCAAGCGCATCATGGAAGTGCCGGACTTCGAGAAGTACGACCTCTCGACCATGCGCCAGATCACCTACGGCGCCGCACCCATGCCGTACGAAGTCGTCCGCAAGGCCTGCGATGTGTTCTCTCCCAGGGGCATCGGCCTCATCAACGCCTATGGCCAGACCGAGTCGACGGCCACGCTCACTTTCCTCGGGCCCGAAGACCACGACCTCAGCGTCGATACCGAGATCAAGGAACAGCGCCTCCGCTCCGTCGGCAAGCCCATGCCCGATGTCGAACTCGGCATCATGGATGAGCGGAACCGGCTCCTTCCCCCGGGCACCGAAGGCGAGATCTGCGTCCGCTCCGACCGCGTCATGAAGGGCTACTACAAGCAGGAAGACGCCACCAGCACCGCCATCATCGACAACTGGCTCCACACCGGCGACGTCGGCAAAGTCGACGAAGGCGGCTACCTCTTCATCACCGGCCGCAAGAAGGACATCATCATCCGCGGCGGCGAGAACATCTCTCCCGGCGAGATCGAAAACGTCCTCGAGGCCCACCCTTCGGTGGAAGAGGCGGCTGTCATCGGCGTCCCCGATGTCGAATGGGGCGAAGTGGTGAAGGCGATCATCGTCCCTCGCACCGGACAGAAGGTGACGGCCGAAGAGATCAATGTCTACGCCAAGGCGCACCTGGCTTCGTTCAAGGCGCCGCAGTACATCGCCATCGTGGGCGAACTCCCGCGTAACGCCATGGGGAAGGTCCTCAAGACCGACCTCCGCAAGGAATACGGCACCCCCACGAACGACGGGGCGTAGGCCGGGTTGTTGTTCCCGCACCGTAACCGAAGGGGCCGCGCGAGCGTGCCTTCCTTGCTGACCAGGCGTTCAGGGCGCGGCGAAATGGTACCTTGCCGCCCGATGAACACCTTGGCTGCGCCGGGGAGGCGGTTCGAAGCGCATCCGTGATGCAGGCCGTGGCCGCCAGGCGGGGCGATCAAGTGCGGTACTGCGGCGCCAAGCCGAGGCGGAGGCGGCGGAAACCGAGCAATCCGGCTCGAAGATCGTGACGGTCTTCCGGTCGCTGTCGCCGTTGGCCGGCGCCAACCGACGTCCGCCGATGGGTGGCAGCGGATCGCGCTAGCTCCCCGGATGACCAGGCCGCCACCTCGCCGCGGTCCACGCCGGTCGGCGGGGCGCGGATCGGCAGCAACAACTCTGGCTGGTGCGCCGAGCGTCACGCGTCGACTAACCTCAGGCCAGCGACTCGTAATTCCCGCGCACGCCCCCCGCCTGGTGGGAAGCTACGCGGTCCCAGCGCGCTGCCGTCAGCACCACCGGATGTGGCCACGGCGATCGGGACTTCGCGGGAGAATGCTACCGGGGCCGGGCCATCATCTGGCGGCCCGCTCCCGACCGATACCTCCCGCCCCTGATTCGGGCGGCAAGAGCGAGCCGGCGGCGCCTTCGACGTCGCCGCCATCGGGGCTGCAGCCAGGGCCGGGCCTGGGGTCAGAACCCTGCTGACGTTCAACGTCCGTCTCCTTGGAACGGCTGGGGCAGGGATCGAAGTCCGCGAGCCGCCGGTTCGCCGGGTACCAGCTCGACCGCCCGTTAGCCCCCAACCGCGGCCTCCGGTAGGATGCGTTCACCTGGGCTTACCGCGCCTTTACACCGCGCCCGGTCGGCCCCTATACCTCACGCCGGGATTCGAAACCTATGACCTCGATACCGCAGAACACCCCGAAACCGCCCAAGGGGACCCGCTTCCGCGCCAGCTGGGGCGGGCTCGTCATCCCCGTCGCCATCGTCGGTGCGATCTCCGCAGCCGAAACAGCCCGGACCACCGACGCCTCACGTGAGATCTTCTTCAACATCTCCACGCCGTGGCTCATGTACTTCGTCTTCACGCTCGCCGTCGCGATCATCATTGGTGCGTTCGTCCAGCGAGCCCGGATCTGGCGCCTCGGCCGGCCCCACAGCGTCAACCGCAGCCTCGGAGCTCGCCTTACCCAGGCACTCACCATGGGCGCCGGCACGAGCCGCGTGAAGAACGACCGCTTCGCCGGCATCATGCATGCCTGCATCTACAGCAGCTTCGTGATGCTCACCATCGTCACCGGCCTCCTCGCCGTCGATGACTACGTACCGCTCATCTTCGGTTCGAACGATGAACACCTCTTCCTCCAGGGCCCCATCTACCTGGGCTATTCCCTCGTCGGCGACGTCTTCGGTGTCGTCGGGCTCGTCGGAGTGGGGATGGCCGTCTATCGCCGCTACATCGCGCCACCCACGAAGCTCACCTGGGACAGGCGCGCAGCCGAGGACGGGATCATCGTTGGCCTCCTCGGGTTCGTCCTGTTCACCGGCATCCTCGTCGAGGGCCTCCGCATCGGTGGCGGCGAGATCCCCGCAGGCAACGAAGACTGGTCGAAATGGTCGCCCGCCGGCTATGTCATCGCCAAGATCCTTGGCGGCCCGATCAGCGAATCGACGCTGCTCGATCGGCACGTCTGGTGGTGGTGGTTCCACGTAGTCGCCGCCTTCAGCCTGCTGACCCTGATGGCGGTCACCAAGTTCCGCCACATCGTCTTCGCCCCGGTCAACGCCTTCTTCAAGCGCCCCTCCACCCCCCTCTACCTCGCTCCCATGGGCGATATCGAGGCCCTCATCGAGTCCGGCGCCGGCCTTGGCGCGGGCAAGCTCCAGGACTTCACCTGGAAGCAGCTCTTCGATGCCGATACCTGCGTCCGCTGTGGTCGCTGCACCGATGCCTGCCCGGCATTTGCCGCGGGCCAGCCGCTCTCACCGATGGCCCTTATCCAGGACATCAAGACCTACATGAACCATGCGGGGCCGCTCCTCATTTCCGGCAAGAACCCCGAAGAAGTGCTCGAAAAGCCCCTCGTCGGTGGTTACATCAAGGATGAGTCGCTCTGGGCCTGCCGCACGTGCGGCGCCTGTGTCCAGGAATGCCCGGTCCTCATCGAGCACGTCCCAAGCATCGTCGACATGCGGCGCTACCTCGTCATGGAACAGGCCCGCGTCCCCGCGACCGCCCAGGCGGCGCTCCAGAACATCGAGCAGCGCGGCCATCCCTGGCGCGGCACCCAGCTCACTCGTACCAGCTGGATCGAGCAGCTCCAGCAGCAGGGCCTCGATGTCCCGATGTTTGATGGCTCCCAGGATTACCTCTACTGGGTCGGTTGCTCCGGCGCGCTCGTCGAACGCAACGTCCCGATCACCCAGTCCGTCGTCAAACTCCTGATGGAGTCTGGCACGAGCTTCGGCGTCCTCGGCCAGGCCGAGTCCTGCAATGGCGACCCTGCGCGGCGCCTGGGCAACGAATTCCTCTTTGCGACCATGGCGCAGGCCAACGCCGAGATGATGAACGAGGTCGGCGTGAAGCGCGTCATCACGTCCTGCCCGCATTGCTTCAACACTTTCAAGAACGAATACCCGGACTTCGGCGCGAACTACGAAGTCTCCCACCACGCCGACTTCCTCCAGTTCCTCCTGGCCAAGGGCGACCTGAAGCCGAAGACGATGAACAACGCCACCATTACCTTCCACGACAGCTGCTACATCGGCCGCGGCAACGGTATCTACGATTCGCCCCGCCAGGTGCTCGAGGCGATCCCCGGCGCGACTCTCGTCGAGATGCCGCGCAGCCGCGAAAAGGGCATGTGCTGCGGTGCTGGCGGCGGCAACATGTGGCAAGAAGAAGAAGGCACCCGCGTCAATCACCTGCGCGCCGCCGAAGCCGCAAACACCGGCGCGAGCATCGTCGCGACTGCCTGCCCGTTCTGCATCCAGATGTTCGATGACGGCATTCCCGCCGTTCAGCCGGATGAGGAGAAGCGGACGATTAAGGCCTACGACATCGCCGAACTGCTCGAAGTCAGCGTGAAGCCTGCCACCATGGCGATGGTCGACGGAGCCGTCGAGGTCCCGCCCGGCGTCAGCTAACCTTCGTCCCGCGCGAACGTGAGGAGGGCCCGCTGCACTGCGGGCGTCCTTGCGTTCACAACAAACGGCGACTTCCAATGTCGTACGGAAACGCGTACGCTTACATCATGAAGTCCATCCCAGTGACACGCGCGCGCAAGGATCTCTATCGCCTGCTCGATGAGGTGACGGAAGCGTGCGAGCCGGTGCAAATCACAGGTCCGCGGTCGAGTGCCGTGTTGGTCTCCGAGTCAGATTGGCGTGCGATCCAGGAGACGCTCTACCTCTCGTCGATCCCGGGCATGAGGGAAAGCATCAAGGAAGGGCTCGCGACGCCCTTTGAGGAATGCGCGACTGAACTCAACTTGTGAATGGGTGGCTGGTCGTCTACACCCGGCGGGCTGAAAAGGACTGGGAGAAGCTCAAACGATCGGACGTCCGCGACCGGGCTCTCGCGCTGCTTGCTCTCCTTCGGGAGGATCCGTTTACCTCTCCACCGCCTTACGAAACTCTCGTCGGCGAACTTGCCGGGGCGTGCTCCCGCAGGATTAACCTCCAGCACCGCCTGGTGTACGAAGTCTCTCTGGAGCGCCGCATGGTCAAGATCTTGAGCATGTGGAGCCACTACGAATAGGTCCGAGGCTGGCTTGGACGCTTTCAACGGCGCGGAGAGCCCACGCCGCCATCAGCCCTGCCGCGCTCGCCGCGCCCGCACATCCTCCAGCGTCTCGCCGAGAGCGCGTTCTAGCTGGGCGACATGCTCGCGGTCGTGCCGGACCCACACGCCGATGAGTTGCTCGAGGCTGAATTCGCGTCCTTCGCGCAATCCCCGCCGTTGGAGGTCCCCGGGCCGCACCATCCTCAGGATGCCGAGGCTTGCCTGGCGCTGCAGCGCGAAGTCCCCCAGCAGCCACTCCTTCCGGTCTCGCAGCCTGCTTCGTCCCGGCTCCCAGGCCGTCCCGTCCAGGAAATGCAGCACCGGAGATTGCTCCGCGAGCATGCGGGTGACCGCTGCCCGCATACAGAGAAATTCGTCATCGCGGAAGTGCGCCAAGATCGTCCGGGCGTTCCATTGCGCCTTTCCTACTACTATTTAGCCATGCGCGAACCAATTCCCTCCCGCCACCGTCTGAATGGTGTTGAACTCCAGGTCTACGAGTGGCCCGCCGATGGGCCGACCATCTTCCTCGCCCACGCCACCGGATTCCACGCCAGGTGCTGGGACCAGGTGGTTGTCCGCTTGCCCGAATTCCGCTGCATCGCGGTCGACATGCGCGGCCACGGCCTGAGCAGCCAGCCGGAACCACCCTATATCTGGCGCTACTTCGGTGAAGATGTCGCCGCCCTCTCCCGCAAACTCGGGCTTCGCGGTGCGGTGGCTGCCGGACACTCGAAGGGCGGCTACGCAATTACGCTCGCGGCCGCGCTCGAACCGGGCATCTTTTCGAAGCTTCTCCTTGTCGACCCCGTCATCCTCTCCCGTGCCGCGTACCGGTCGTATGCCGAACGCGAAGGCGATGTTGAACACTTCGCCGCGCGCCGCCGGAACGAGTGGCCATCACCCGAAGCCATGTTCGAGAGCTTCAAGGGCCGGCCCCCGTTCAGTCTCTGGGACCCGGCCGTGCTCCACGACTACTGCCAGTACGGCCTCGTCCCCAGTCCCGAAGGCGATGGCTGTGTGCTCGCCTGCCCGCCGCGGATCGAAGCCGCGACTTACGGGGGCAGTGCCGGCGGCGACATCTACGACGAGATCGGCACCATCGACATCCCGGTGCGTATCCTCCGCGCGCGGGAACGCACCGCCCAATCGCCCGCCGACATGAGCAGTTCGCCCACCAACCCGGAACTGGTGAAGCACTTCTCAAACGCGGAAGATGTCTATCTGCCCCAGTTCTCGCACTTCATCCCCATGGAAGCCCCTGGCTTCGTCGCTGACCATCTCCGGGCGATGGCAGCCGGGCGGTGATTCGCGAGGTCCGCGTGTCCGCTCACGCTGCCGCGTGCGCCGTTACCAGCCGGTCGCGACCCGTGTTCTTCGCTTCGTAGAGTGCCTTATCCGCGATGTCATACGCCCGGGCGACCGCGTCCTTCGTGTTGTCGCTCGCCCTTCGGCACGGCGCCAGCCCGGCGCTGATGGTGACACTCACCACCCGGCCCTCGGAGAGTCCGCAGGGTCTCGCCGCCACCAGCTCCACCGCGCGCTGGCATGCGCGTTCGGCGTCTGCGACCGAGACGTTGAAAAGCGCGCCAAATTCCTCGCCGCCGAGTCGCCCGATGACACCATCCTCGCCGATGGCGGCGCCCAGGGACTCCGCGACCGTCTTCAGGACCGTGTCGCCCGCCGGGTGGCCATACTGGTCGTTCACGCGCTTGAAGCGGTCCACGTCGAAGACTGCGATCGCGGTCGGATGCCGGCTGGCCGCCATCTCGAACCACGCTCGCCGCGACAGGACGCCGGTGAGTGCGTCGTGTTGCGCCAGGTACTCTGCGCGCAGCCGTGAAGCTTCCGCTTCGCGAGCGGACGCCTCGGCCCGTTCCATCGCCGCCGTGAGGTCGATGTTCATGCGCTGGAGCTCTCTCGTCGCACGCAGCCGCTCAGATTCATCGGTGGTGACACCGATGACGCCTGTGGCCGAACCGTCGTGGTCGCGTAGCGGCGCGAACCGGGTCTGGAAGTCCCGGCCGTCCCACTGCATATCCGCCGTGAAGCTGTCTCCGGCCAGCCCGCGTTCGAGGTTCGCCCGAAGTTCTTCGGCGAAGGAGCCGCGCACCAGGTCGTAGATCCGGCTGCCCACCAGCGAGGCCGTCTCCTGCGCGATCGTGCCCTTGTCGGCGCCTTCCAGCAGCACGATCGTCCCATCCGGTTCGAAGACCGTGATGAAGACCGGGGCATTCGTGAAAACTGCCCTCAGACGCTGGTCCGTCTCGCGCAGTTCGCGGTTCAGTTTGAAGGCCCGCATGGTTGGTCCGGCCTGGGCCACCAGCGAACCGAGGAAGCCCATCTCCGTCTCGTCGAAGGCATGCTGTTCCGACCCGCAAAACGTGATCGTCGCGTACAACGCGTCCTTCGTGAACACCGGGAAGGACGCCATCGAAAGGATGTGCGCCTGTTCGTAGAAGTGGCGCAGCTCGTCGTTCACCAGCAACTGCTCATTCGGGTCGCCAACGTCCGGGACGGTGTAGGGCTGCCGAGTCCATGCCATGTGGCGCGCCCCCAGCAAATCGCGTTCGCCGGAGTTCTCTGATTCTTGTCCGCGCTTGCCGCGCTCCGCTGTCTCGGTGTTCGAGTGCCTCCCGACGTTTATGGCCCGGTCGATGACGCGTTCGATGCCGGGGTCGAAAACGAGGATGACGACCCACGCGAAGCCGCTTGCCCGGGACATGCTGTCGCCAGCGCGGAGAGCGGGTTATCCGCGTGTTCCGCCTGCGTGAACGCTTCGGCGATCTCGCCAAGGACACGCATCTGGCCCTGCAATCGTTCGCGGCGCTCGCTGTCGAGCACGTTGCCGATCAGGTAAGCCATCAGGGGGCGCACACTGCCCAGCAACTCCACCTGGTCCTCACTGAGGCCGTCGGGCCATGGGCCGCGGACGATCAACATCTCTGAGTTGCTCTCGTCGCCGGGAAGGATCGCGGCGATATGCGTCGCGGGCACCTGGGCCGAGAGGGGGACCACATCGCCAACCAGCCGGTCGGTGACAGTCAGCAACCGGTTGGGTTCGCCCGGATTGGCGGCCGTTTCCGCCACGCGTACCAGTACCCGCGGTGCTTGATCTCATACTGGGCCGGGTCTCCGTCGTCCCCGAGACGGACGAAGGCCGGGTCGCCGCTCCGGACCACGTAGGCGTCATCTGCATCGAAGAGTCGCCGGATCTCGGCACAGGCTGCGACCACCGTCTCGACCGTTGCCGTGCCTGGCGGTGTCGAAGCAAGGCGCGAAAGCGCCCCGAGCGTCCCGGACATTCCCTTTCCTGCTTTCCCCACTCCGTTCTCCTAGGTTTACGGCAAGAAGGCGCCCGAGTCGTAGCCCATCGAAAAGGGAGAGGGCTCGCACCAGGCGAGCCCTCTCGAACACTCCGGTTTCGGCGGGCTCAGCCGCCTGCTGCGGGCTGGGGAGCCATGTTCGGCTGCAGTTCACCCCGGCGGCGGGCAGCGACGGCTTCGTCCTCCCCGACGACGGCGGTGCCCTGCTGCGACTGCTCCTGTTCGTAGGTCATCTTGTAGAGGTTGGCGTAAATGCCGCCCTTCGCCAGCAACTCGTCGTGGCTGCCGATCTCTGCGATCTGACCCTTGTCGAGGACGACGATCCGGTTGGCCTCGCGGATCGTCGACAGCCGGTGGGCAATGACGAACGAAGTACGGTTCTTCAGGAGCTCCCGCAGAGCACGCTGGATGACGACTTCCGTCTGCGTATCGACGTACGCCGTCGCCTCATCGAGCACCAGGATCCGCGGAGATGCCAGGATCGCCCGCGCGAAGCTGATGAGCTGGCGCTGCCCCACCGAAAGGTTCTGTCCGCGCTGCTGGAGGACGGTATCGTAGCCATGCTCCAACCGCGATATGAATTCGTCCGCCCCGACGGCCTTCGCGGCGGCTTCCACCTGGTCCGCCGTCGCCTCCGGCCGCCCATAGGCGATGTTGTCGCGGACCGAGCCGCTGAAGAGATACGGGTTCTGGAGGACCACGCCCATGTGCCGCGTCAGTGAGCGGCGCTTTACATCGCGGATGTCGTGTCCGTCGATCTTGATCGACCCGGCCGTCACTTCGTACCCGCGGCTGATGAGCGAGGTAATGGTGGTCTTCCCGGCGCCGGTCGGCCCCACGAAGGCGATAGTCTCGCCCGGCTCCACGTGGAGCGTGATTCCCCGGAGGATCGGGACGCTCTCGGTGTAGTGGAAGTGGACGTCGTCGAAATCCACGCGGCCCTCGACGGTCTCAAGCTCGAGCGCGTTCGGCTTGTCCTGGATGCGCGCCTCGGTATCGAGCACTTCGAAGATGCGTTCGCCGCCGGCCATCGCGCGCTGCAGCATCGTGTACTGCAGCACAAGGTCCCGGATCGGGTCGAAGAACCGGCCGACGTACAACATGAACGCGACGAGCACCGCGAACAGGCTCGCGACATCGACCGTGCCTTCCGCATTCAGTGCCCGCAGCCCGCCGACGATCAGGACAGCGCAGGTCGCTATGGCCACCGCGAGCTCGATCACGGGCATGATCGCGGCGCTCAACATGCCCGCCCAGATGTTCGCCTTGCGATTCTCCTGGTTGAGTGCGTCGAAGCGCCGCGCGTTCTCGCCTTCGCGCGACATCGATTGGACCGCGCGCACGCCCGAAACGTTCTCCGCCAGGGTGCCGTACAGCGCGCTGATCTTGATGCGCACGTTCACGAACGCCTGCTTCGCGTGGCGCGCCCACCAGAGCATCACCAGCACGAGCGGCGGGACGATGGCGAAAGTGACCAGAGCGAGTTGCCAATCGAGGAACATCAGTACGGTGACGACGACGGCAAGGCCCACGAAATCCGCGAGGAAGGTGAGCGATCCGCTGGTCAGGAGCTCTTGCATCACCGTGACGTCGCTCGTCAGGCGGCTGATCATGCGGCCGACTTCCATCTCGTCGTAGAAACTCAACGAGAGGCCCTGCATGTGGTCATACATCTCGCTGCGTAGTTGCAGCAGCAGCCGGTTGCCCATCCACGCCGTGGTGAGCAACTGGATGTAGGCGGAAATCCAGGTGATGCCGGCCGTCCCGACCATGATGCCGAGGAGCCACCACACACGCGTCTCGTTGCCCTCGACTCCTGCTTTCACGGTCATGCCGATGAGGAGCGGCTGCAGGTAGCTCGTCACGGCCGAGATGATCATGCAAGAAAGTGCGAGGAACGCCTGCTTCTTGTAAGGCTTCAGGTACGGGAGGATTCGCTTCACAACCTGTGAGTCATAGGCCTTCCCGAGGTATTCGTCGTCCCAGCCATCGCTGCCGCGGCCGTGCCGCGGTCCCATGGACTGACCCCCAATGCCGGTGCTCCAGCCGCCGGCGCCTGCTCCACCACCGAACATCAGGAACCACCTCCAGAGCCGCCGGAGCCTTCCCCGGCGAGCAGCCTCGCACGGACGCGTTCGACGACTTGCGGCGGGATCCCCGCCGTATCGCCGGTGCGAACCCGTTCTCGGATTGCATCGATCATCGCCGCCGAAGGCGGCCCTCCCTGGAACCCTCCGCCGTTGCCGAAGCTTCCAGGCCCGGCTGCCACCGAATTCGGGGTGGGGCGCCCGAGCGCTTCTTCCTGGTCGCGAAGCTCCAGGTCGAAAATCTGGCGGTAGAGGCCTTCCTGCTCGAGCAACTCGGCGTGCTTGCCGCGCTGCACCACGCGCCCGCCCTTGAGCACCAGGATCTCATCGGCCCGCATCACCGTGCGCAGGCGCTGGGCGATCACGAACGTTGTCCTGCCGGTCATCAGTTCGTTCAGCGCCTGCTGGATCAGGAACTCGGTCTGCGAGTCCACGCTCGCCGTCGAGTCATCGAAGATGAGCAGCTTCGGGTCCAGGAGGAGGGTCCGCGCGATGGCGATGCGCTGCTTCTGCCCGCCGGAAAGCGTCACGCCGCGTTCGCCCACCCACTCCTCGTAGCCGTACGGCAGGCTCACGATGAAATCGTGGATGCGGGCCGCTTTCGCTGCCTTTTCGATGTCCTCCTGGGTTGCCTCCGGGCGCCCGTAGGCGATGTTCTCGCGGATCGTCCCAACGAAGAGGAACACATCCTGCTGCACGATCCCGATGTTCCGGCGGAGCGAATCGATCGTCACGTCTCGCACGTCGGTGCCATCGATCGTGATCCGGCCACCCGTTACGTCGTAGAAACGCGGGATCAGGTTGACGACCGTCGACTTGCCGCTGCCGGTTGGCCCCAGCAGGGCGATGACCTTTCCCGGAGTGGCATCGATGTCGACTTCGGTCAGGACCGCGCTCAGGTTGTCGTACCCGAAGCTCACCTTCTCGAACTGGACATGGCCCGTGACATTCGTCAGGACCTTCGCGTCCGGCTTCTCCTGCACGGCCGACTGCGCGTCCAGGAGCTCGAAGACGCGCTCCGACGAGCTGATGCACCGCGCTGCCATGTTGATGATCATGCCGATGGAGCGGAGCGGCAGCTGGAGCAAGTTCAGCCAGAGCGTGAAGACCGTCAGGTTGCCGACGCTCAGGTCGCCCTGGGAGATAAGGTAGGCGCCCACGCCCACGGTGACGGCGACCTGGGCCGCCGAGAGGCCCTGAAGCATCGGCTGGTTGCCCGCCTGCACGCGCGATGAGTAGTAGCTCAGGTCCGCCTGCTTCTTTGCGGCCTCCGAGAACTTCTTGCTCTCAAAGGGCTCCTGGGCGAACGCTTTCACGACCCGGATGCCTGTGAGGCCCTCTTCCGCCACCTGCGTCATCTCTGCCTGGTTCTGCTGGATCTCCATCCAGATCGGCCGCAGGCGCGAGCTCGTCACCCAGGAACGCCACGCCAGGAAGGGCATGCTCGCTACCGAGACCAGGGCGAGCTGCCAGTTGATGATGAACATGCCCACCACCGAGATGAGCAACATGATCCCGATGAACGCGAGCCGCAGCGCCCCCATGTTCACGAACATCCGGATGCTCTCCACATCCTGGGTGGAGCGCGACATAATCTGGCCTGTCTGCGCCTTGTCGTGATAGGCGTAGCTCAGGCGTTGAAGGTTGTCGTAGATCTTGTTCCGGATGTCATAGGCGACCGACTGCCCGACCGTCTCGCCGAGGTACTGCTGCCCGAACTGTGCGAGTCCGCGCCCGATGGCGAACAGCACGATCGCCACCGCACCGTAAATGATGAGCCGCTCGCTGCCATCGAGGCCCGTCAGTTTCCCCGAGGCATCGCGCTGCGGGTCCAGGCCAAAGTCGATCGCGTAGCGGATGAGCAGCGGGCTCACCATCACGAACACGCTCGCCGAAAGCATCGCCGTCCATGCAAGCGCCAACTGCTTCTTGTATGGCTTCAGAAAAGGAATCAGGCGCAAGAGCCAACGCACGGGCCACCCCCCTATCGATGGAGCCTATCATACCCTCACGCGAACGTGAAGTTTCTATGATGCGAAACATCTTCCGCGCGAACACACGCCTTCGCCCGTGCTCTGCCTGGGCTCTCACGCGTCCCGCCGGGGCGACTCGACTCCCCTGCCGGATCGACGCCTCCGCCTGATACCATCGCAGCAGCCATGGGGGCCCCCGAAACCGACTACTACGCCATTCTCCAGGTCGCTCACACCGCGAGCGAAGCCGACATTCGCTCCGCCTACCGGCGCCTCGCCCGCGAACACCACCCCGATGCCAACCCCTCGCCGGAAGCGGAACAGTCCATGCGCCGCATAAACCAGGCGTGGGAAACCCTCCGCGACCCGGAAAAACGCTCCATTTACGATAGCCAGCGCCCGAGACGCGCCCGCCCGCCCGCCCGCCCGATGCGCGCGCAGCCGCCCCCGCGGCCACGACCACGGCAACGCCCCCAGGAACAGGGGTTCCCTCCCGAAGACAGTGCGCGAGAAGCCCCACGTGCATCGGTGGAATACACCGGCGACCTTTCCATCAACTGGTATCGCGAAGTCGGCGTCCGGGAAGACGCCCCCCGCCAGGAGATCGTTAAAGCGCTTTCGAAGATGGCTGCCGGCCTCAGCGGCGCCGACATCAGTGCTACCGAGTTCGCTCGGCGCCGCAAGACCATGCGCGAGGCCTGGGCGGTCCTCGGCGACCAGTACATGCGCGCCGCCTACGACCGTGCCCGCAAGAAATCACCGAACGTGCCTGCTCCGCCGGAGCCAGGCGCGGCCTCCTCCTGGCCCCGCGCCGACTCCGCCGCCCGGTTACCGCCTTGGACCAGTCACCGTGAATGGCCACGCTGTCGACAAGGCGGCATCGCTCGCCGGCGCGGACCTTCGTGGTGCGGACCTCCGAGGACTCGACCTGGCAGGAATCGACCTGCGCGACGCCCGCCTCCAGGGCGCCGACCTCGAAGCGGCCTCGCTTCGCCGGGCACGCCTCCAGGGCGCCGACCTTTCCGGTTCGAACCTTCGCTTTGCGGACCTCTCCCATGCCGATGCCACCGCTGCCTCTCTCCGCCAGGCCGACCTCGCCAGCGCGGCTCTCCACGCGACCGTCTTCTTTCGGGCGGTCCTGGCAGGGGCCAGCCTTGCCGGCTCCGTCGGCCCCGGGATCAACCTGGACTATGCAGACCTGGCGCGGACCGACTTCACCGGCGCGAAGATCACGCCCCAGCTCATCGAGCGGGGAAACCTGGCCGGTACGATCATGCCGGACGGAACCACCACCAGTTGACCGGCCCGGACATGTTCACTCCGGGCTCAAGCGGACATCTTCACGCGGCATTTGGCCCCGACGTTTTCTCTCGCCCGCGCCAAGCGCAGCTACAGGACTAGCACTCTCACCGATAGAGTGCTAACATCCCCGATTGCTACCCATTGCACTTGACTTCCCAGGAGGAATCACACCTTTTATGGCAGCTAAGACCGCTTCCAAGACCGCCGCCAAGACGCGGCTCGTCCCCCTCGCCGACCGCCTGGTCATCACTCCCCTCAAGCAGGAAGAAGTGACGACCAGCGGATTGGTCATCCCCGACACCGCCAAGGAAAAGCCCCAGCAGGGCGAAGTCGTCGCCGTCGGCCCCGGCCGCCTCGATGACGCCGGCAAGCGCGTCGACATGGGCCTCGCCGTCGGCGACCGTGTCCTCTACGCCAAGTACACCGGCACCGACATCAAGCTCGACAACGTCGACTACATCGTCCTCAACGAGAAGGACGTCCTCTGCAAGCTCGAGGTCTAGTGCCGAATCCCCCGGAGGCGCCCCGCACCGGCCACCCCTGACGGGACGCCTTCGCCTTCGGTACCTCGCACTTCAGAAAGAGAGAATCCCATGGTTGCAAAGCAACTGCTGTTCGATGAGTCGGCGCGCAAGCGGCTCAAAGAGGGCGTCGACGCCCTCGCCGATGCCGTCAAAGTGACCCTCGGCCCTCGCGGCCGCAACGTCGTCATCGATAAGAAATTCGGCGCCCCCAGCATCACCAAGGACGGCGTCACCGTCGCCCGTGAAATCGAACTGGAAGACCCGTTCGAGAACATGGGCGCCCAGCTCGCCAAGCAGGTCGCGACGAAGACCAACGACGTCGCCGGCGATGGCACCACCACCGCCACCGTCCTCGCCCAGGCCATCGTCCGTGCTGGTCTCAAGATTGTGACCTCCGGCGCCAACCCGATGGCTGTGAAGCGCGGCATCGAAGCCGGCCTCGTCGAAGCCGTCAAGGATCTCCGCGCACAGGCTCGCCCTGTCCTCACCAAGGACCAGATCGCCCACGTTGCCGCCATCTCCGCGAACGACAAGCAGATCGGCGAGCTCATCGCGGACGTGATGGAGAAGGTCGGCAAGGACGGAGTCATCACCGTCGAAGAGTCCCGCGGCATCAAGTTCGAAACCGAATTCGTCGATGGCCTCCAGCTCGATCGTGGCTACGTCTCTCCCTACTTCGTCACGAACACCGACCGCATGGAAGCGATCATCGAGAACCCCTACATCCTCATCACCGATAAGAAGATCTCCGCGGTCCAGGACATCCTGCCGCTGCTCGAGAAGATTCTCCAGGTGACGAAGGACATCGTCCTTATCTGTGACGACGTCGATGGTGAAGCGCTTGCCACCCTCGTGGTGAACAAGATGCGAGGCACCATCAACATCCTCGCCGTGAAGGCGCCGGGCTTCGGTGACCGCCGCAAGGCCCAGCTCGAAGACATCGCCATCCTCACCGGCGGCACCCTCATCACCGAGGACATCGGCCTCAAGCTGGAAAACGCTACCGTCGCCGACCTCGGTCGCGCCCGCCGTATCGTCTCCAACAAGGACGACACTACGGTCATCGAAGGCTTCGCCAGCGACGAGGCCATCCAGGCCCGGATCAAGCAAATCAAGGCCCAGGTCGATGACGCCACCAGCGACTTCGACCGCGAGAAGCTCCAGGAGCGACTCGCGAAGCTCGCCGGAGGCGTCGCCGTCATCAAAGTCGGCGCCGCGACCGAAGTCGAGCTGAAGGAAAAGAAGGCCCGAGTCGAAGACGCCCTCAGCGCTACCCGCGCTGCCGTCGACGAAGGCATCGTTGTTGGCGGCGGTGTCGCCCTGGTCCGCGCCCAGAAGGCCCTCGAAGCCCTCGCCGCGAAGACCAAGAACGACGACGAGAAGTCGGGCATCTTGCTCCTCGCCGAGGCGCTCGAAGCCCCAACCTGGACGATTGCCGATAACGGCGGCCTCGAAGGCTCCGTCATCGTCGATAAGGTCAAGAAGCTCAAGAGCGCCAGCGAAGGCTGGAACGCCGAAAACGACACCTGGGGCGATATGTTCGAACTCGGCATCGTCGACCCGGTGAAGGTGACGCGCTCGGCCCTCGAGAACGCGGTGAGCATCAGCTCGCTCGTCCTCACGACCGAGACGCTCGTCGCGGAAATCCCGCAACCGCCGATGATGGCGCCACCCCCGCCCGAAGACTACTAAGCCTTCGGCTCCGGTAGGTTCCCCCTGTGCCCCCGGTTCGCAAGAGCCGGGGGCATTTCCGTGGTGAAGTCGATTGCAATCACTGCGGCGTCTTTTCCCGCTGAACTCGGATACCGGCAACTCAGCAAGCGGGAGAAGGGGTGAACTACGCTCCGAAACGCTATAGCATTCCCGCACTTCCGGACCAAAGGTGTGTGGTGACCAGCAACAGCGCGATGAGGGTGCGCCGGATCAGGGAGCGCCTCGGTCTCTCGCAAGAGGCCCTGGCCGCACGGCTCGGTGTCTCGTTCACGACGGTGAGCCGTTGGGAGGCCGGCAAGGCCGAACCTCGCCGCCGGGCGGGCGAACGCCTGCGCGAGCTCGACGAATTGCCTCTGCGGGTTGAAGCGCCGGCACGGCCAGCCCAGAACGGTTTCTTCGGCCGGGACAACGAACTGGCGGCCATCCGCTCCCTGCTCGGCGTAACGAACCTGATCACGGTCACCGGGCCGGGCGGCTGCGGCAAGACGCGGCTGGTCCGAGAGGTGGTCCGCTCGTTCGGCCAACCGGTCTGGTTCGCCGAACTGGCGGCCGCCAGAGAGGAAGCAGCGCTCGTCGCCACGGTGGTGGCGGCGGTCTCGGCGCCGGCGACCGCCGTCATCACAACCGCGGATCTCTCGCGTCACCTGCGCGATGCGCGTGGATTGCTGGTCCTGGACAACTGCGAACAAGTCGTCGGCGCCGTCGCGGACCTGGCGGACGCGCTTATTGGCGCCTGCCCGGGCCTGCGCATCCTCGCGACCAGCCGGGAACCGCTGCGGCTCGAGGCCGAGACCGTCATTCGCCTCGGCCTCCTCGCACTGCCCGCAGGCGAGACCGTCGAGGCCATCAGTGCATCACCTTCGGTGCAACTTTTCGTCGATCGGGCGGTACGGCGCCAGCCGGAGTTCGCCCTCGACGCCGAAACCGCCCCGATTGTTGCCGCAATCTGCCGCGAACTCGATGGCCTTCCCCTGGCCATCGAGCTGGCCGCAGGTCGTTGCGCGAGTCTTTCGCTCACCGACCTGCGCGATCGCTTGCACCTGCAGCTCGACCTCTTCGCCTCATCCGACCGGGCGGCGCCGGTCCGCCAACAGACCCTGAACGCAACCATCGGTTGGAGCCACGCGCTGCTTTCGGCGGACGAACGGGAGGTCTTCGAAACACTCGGGGTGTTCGCCGGCGCGTTCCGGCTCGATGCCGCCGAAGCCGTCTGCGCCGGGACTGGCGTCGCCCGAGTGGTTGCGGACCTTGTTGATCGGTCGCTTCTCCAACTCCAGGAGACCACCTCCGCCGGCCGCTACCTCATGCTCGATGCGGTCCGCATCTTCGCTCGCGAGTGTCTCGTCGCGCGAGGTGCGTTCGCTGCCGCGTCGCGTCGTCACGCAGAGTTCTACCTGGCCCTCGGTGATCGCGGCGGCGACGGGACCGGGGCGTTCGAAGCGCGCCTCCGCGACGACGTATCCGACTTCCGCCAGGCGATGCGCTTCCTCCTCGACGCACAGGACGCGGCCGCCATAAGGCTCGCCGCCCGGTCGATTCGGTTCTTCTTCTACTACGGCAATATCGCCGAAGGGCAGCTCTGGCTCGATGAAACGGTCGAGCGCTGCGCCGGTCTCGACCCCGCCGCCGTCCGGCAGGCGTTGTACGCGGCTGGTGTGGGATGCGTGGCTCGCGCGGACCTCCCCGCCGCCCGGGGGAGGTTCCAGCAGGCGTTGGAGGCCGGCGCCGTATCTCCTCAGGAGTCCGCGGCGTTGCGCTCTGCGCTCGCGCTGGTCGCGCTCTACCTCGGGGATGGTGCGACGGCCGTCAGTGAGTTCCGCTCCGCCCTGGCGGTGCCCGGCGGTCTCTCCGAGGTGGAGCGTGCACAGTCGCTTGCCAACCTTGGATGGTCCCTCGTCCACACTGGCGACCACGTGGGGGCCGAAGTGGCGCTTCAAACGGCCCGCGATACCTACCAACGTCTCGGCCATGCCCAGGGATTGACCCTCACCGGTGTCTACCTGGGCGATCTCGCGCTCGTTCGGGGTGAGCCGGCGCGCGCGTTCGAGTGCTACGCGGAAGCCATGGCCGGGGCCTGCGAGCGTGGAGAAGCCTACTGGGAACAGCTGGCGACCATCCGGATGGCGCTCGTCCACTGGCTCTCCGGGGATCCCCTGGAGGGGTTGCGTCTCATGGTGAAGGTCCACCAGTCACACCGGGCAACCATCACCGGCCTCCCGGAGCTGGCGTTCTCCCTCTTCCTTGTGATCATCCTCGCCGGGGAGCTCCCTGGAGAGGCGATGCGCTTGCGGCTTGCCCTCGAAGCCGAGCAGCGGCGGCTCAGTTTCCCCGTCCCTACCATCTGGGCGCCGTTCTACGAACGTGCCTCGGCGAGAATCGAAGCGGCGCTCCCGGCCGCCCGGCACCGGAAGGGCTCCGAGACAGGACCACCCGCCCCGTTGTCGGTGCTGCTGCTTGCTGCCGTCGAGGCGAGTGACCGCTACCTTAGCTCCAGGCCGGGCCCGCCAGCCGAGACGAAGGCACGGCTTTCGCCGAGAGAAGCAGCGGTCCTGGAGCTGCTCGTCCAGGGGGCCACGAACAAGGAGATCGCGCGAGCCCTCGTTATCAGCCCTCGGACCGTTGAGCGTCACCTGGCGAATGTGTACGGGCGGATCGGCGCCCGCGGCCGCGCCGACGCGATCGCCTGGGCACTGCGCACCTGATGCCCTCGATTCGCCGGGGCCGTTACATATGGGTGATCTCCGTCACCCCCGCGTGGCCGCGCACGGATGGCCGTTGGCTCGCGAGCAGTTAGCGTTTCGCATCCTGGAGGAGCGCGCGGCGCAAAGTGATGGGTTTGGATGCGAAGCTGGCTGTGCGGCGGGCGATGCAAGGGCGAACGTGGAGTGCGTTCGCCCTGAACCTCGTCCCGCCGCTCGTGGTCATCGGAGGTCTCCTCCTCTTCCTTGTCGCGGCGCGCTCGCCCGAGCGGCCCCACGCTGCCGTCTTTCCAGTTCGCGCGGTGCTGCCGGGCCTTGCCGCCGACAGCGTGTCCTCAACGACGCCCACGGCGCCCGCGACTGCCACTCAGGCAGGGCCGACGGTCGTGGAGACGGCTGACCGCACATTCCCGGCGGCGACACCGCCTCCACGACGCCCTCGGCCACAGTCACGACGGCGACATCGACGGCCACGGGCACAACCACTCCGACGTCGACCTCCACATCGACGACCACCGCGACCGGGACCGCTACGTCGACTTCAACCGCGACGTCCACCGCGACCGCAACGTCTACCAGCACGGCGACTGCCACCCCAACAGCGTCGCCAACCCCGGATGGTGCACCGCCGCTTCCCGACACGTCGGCGAGCGACCTCGCCTCATCCATCTCGTTCCTCCACGCCGGGCCGAACCCCGCACAGACCGGGGTAACGCCCGGGAGCATCGACTCCGCACTGGCAGCGCTCGTGAGTGGCTACGTCTACGACCGGGACACGGAAGCGCCCCTGGCCGGCGTCCTCATCACCGTGCTCGGACACCCGGAATGGGGCGGCACCCTCACGCGTGCCGACGGGACGTACGACTTCGCACTCAACGGCCAGCGCTACGCCACACTGCGATACAGCCTCGACGGCTACGTGAATTCCCAGCGCCAGATCTTCGTCCCGGCGTTGGAGTACGTCACGGCCCCGGATGTCGCGATGGTGCCGGTCGACGGTGCGGCGAACGTGGTCAACCTCGCCAATCCCGGGATGAAGGTTGCTCGCGGTTCGAGCGAGACTGACGGCGCCGGGACGCGGCGCGCCACGGTACTCTTCCCCGAAGGCACGACCGCGACCCTCCAGCCGCCCGTCGGGCCTCCCTCTCCGCTCACTTCTCTGACGCTGCGTATCTCCGAGTTTACGGTCGGCCCGAACGGGCTCGAGGCCATGCCCGCCGAACTTCCCCCGGCGTCCAAGTACACCTACGCGTTCGATGTCAGTGCCGATGAAGACGGCCAAATCATGTTCAACCAGCCCGTGCCGTTCTACGTCGAAGGCTTCGTGGGGTTCCCCGTCGGCGTCGATGCTCCGTTGGGCTACTACGATGAAGCCTTGGGACTCTGGCTTCCGTTGAACAGTGGGCGCGTCGTCAAGGTGGTCGCGGTCAACGCCGGCGTCGCAGAGCTGGATGTCGACGGCGATGATGTCGCCGATGCGGGCCCGGCACTCGCCGCCCTGGGCATCACACCGGTTGAACTGGCCACGGTCGGTGCGCTGTACACCGCCGGGCAGGTCCTGTGGCGAGTCCAGCTGCCCCACTTCAGTGTCCTCGATATCAACTGGGCCAGGGCCGACACCGACCTGGCACTGCTCGAATTGCAGACCGTCCAACCGGTTCGAAAACCGCTCGCTCCCGAGGTTTGCACGGAGTGCCCGGGTTCGGCGATCGAACTCGAGAACTCCGGCCTGAACGAAACGATCGGCCTCACCGGAGTGCCCTCGGCCCTGCACTACTCGAGCATTCGCACCCAGCGGAAGGGCGAACTCGTCGCGACGCTAACCGGTGCGACGGTCCCCGCGGAGCTGCTCCGCATTGAGGTCACCGTGAATGTGGCAGGTCAGGTCACCCGGCAGACCTTCCTGCCCGGCGCCAACCTCTCCTGGCTCTACACGTGGGATGGGAACGACGGCTTCGGCCGCAGGGTCTGGGGCGCCCAGGAGGCCACCGTCCGCATCGAGAACGTCTTCCAGGAGTCCTACGGGCAACCCTCGGAGTTCGGCGGGCCGCGCGTAGTCTTCAGCACCTTCCTCGGGCCTGCGACGCGGAACGAGGGCCACATCACCAAGGAGTTCAAGCTGTCCCTCGCGGCCGCGTGGGGCAGTGGTGCAGCAGCTCTCGGCGGCTGGTCGCTCAGCGACCACCACGTTTACGACCCGGGTGACAGGACACTCTACCTGGGCAACGGAGAACGGATCGTCGACGCTGACCAGCTGGGGGGTGTGCTCAACACGGCGCTTGGGGCCGGCCCTATCTCCCACACCAGCGCACCGCCCAACACGCCGGCCCGGCTCATCACAATGAACGGCCAGGGGGCAGTGATTGCCACCGCTCACGGTGGCGGCTATTGGGCCGGCATCGGGATACGCCTCTTTCACGTTAGCCGGGATGGCCTGGTCAACCTCGCCGCAATGTTCCCGGAGTCGATCGGAGACCTGGCTGTCGGTGCCAGGGACGAGGTCTACATTGCGAACAACTGGATCGTCTACAAGTACGACCCGTGGACCGCTTCGACCACGACCGTGGCAGGTACCGGGGGCAGTTGTCCAGGGCCACTCACGACCGCGGAAGTCGCCGCGACCACACCGCTCTGCCTCGGTCCGCGGCTCGCGGCGGCGCCCGATGGCAACCTCTACATCGCCGACCTCGTCCATGAGCGCATCAATCGGTTGACCCCGGACGGCGTAATCCGCCCGTTCGCCTTCCAGGGCGTCCAGTGCGACTTCTTCGCAGCCTATCGCCATGCGTTCTGCGGGGTGGATGTCCCCGCCTGGGGGACCTCCGCGCACAACATCTACGACATCGACGCCGGCCCAGGCGGCGAGGTCTACGTGCGCGCCGGTACGTCGGTCGGCGTCATCGGTACCGATGGCGTTTTCCGCAGGCACATCGGCGGACTCACCCTCCACGGTGAAGGTGTGCCGGGCGTCGACCTGGCCGAGGACATCGATGCGTTCGCAGTTTCCCCTTCCGGGGTGTCCTACTTCTTCAGCCGCGGCACCGCCGGCGACAGCTACAGGGTACGGATGCTCGACGGCGGGGTCGTCCGCGATATTGCGGGTAACGGCTACCAGGGCGCCACGCCGGTTGATGGCCACGCCGCCACCCGTGTGTCCGTAACGGGCATGGGAGGCACGGCTTCGTTCGCCTTTGGCCCCGATGGCTCCGTCCGGTTCCTCGAGTACGGGACCAGTCTCATAAAGACCATCGAGTCGCGCGTGGAGGGCTTCGGGGGCCTTGCCGATTACTTCATCCCCGCGCGGGACGGCAGCGTCCTCTTCCACTTCAATCCCGCGGGGCGTCACCTGGAAACGCTCCATGGCCTGACCGGCGCCGTCCTCCTTAGCTTTGGCTACGATGCGGCCGGCCGGCTCGTCACCATGACCGACGCCGACGGCAATGTCACCACCGTCACGCGTGACGGCCTTGGAGCGCCGACGGGCATCGTCGGCCCGTTCGGGCAGGTCACAGCACTGTCCGTCGACGGCAACGGCTTCCTCCAGACCATCACGAACCCGAACAACGAGACCGTGACCGTGAGCCACGCCTCCGACGGCCTGCTCCTTTCGCTCACGACGCCGCGCGGGAACACGGCGACCTACGCATACAACACCGCCCGCGAGCTGACCTCCGGCGCCAATCCCGCGGGTGGTTCGCAGACGCTCGCGGCAACGAACCTCCCGGCGACCGCGTCACGCGAGGCGGGCCACGAAGTCGGCCGGACGACTGGTCTCGGCCGGACGACCGTCGCCCTCGTCGAGAACATGCTGAACGGCAGCCGCAAGCAGACCCTCATCCGGCCCGACAACACGTCCATGACGACCGTTTACGACAACGGTTCCATGATGTCGACGGCGCCGACGGGCGCGGTCGCCACCTCCAGCGAAGCCCCGGACCCGCGCTTCGGGCTCGTCGCCGGGATCCCGTCCGTGACGGTCCAGAACACTCCCGGCGGCCTCACCCTGACCTCGACCAGCGCCGAGACGGCCGTGCTCCTGGATCCCAACGACCCGTTTAGCCTGGTGACGCTTACGAACGCCGTCGTCACCAACGGTCGAACAGACCAGAGCGTCTATGACGCGGCCACGAAGACCTTCACCGTCACCTCGGCCGGGGGAAGGACGAGTTCCACAACAATCGATTCACTCGGCCGCCCGGTGGAGGAACACATCACCGGACTGGAAGGCGCCTACGCCACCTACGACGGGCGAGGCCGTGTCGCGACCGTCACCTCCGGCAGCGGCGGGAGCGCCCGGACTACGACGTTCGCGTACAACGCCGCGGGCTACCTCGCTTCAGTGACCGACCCGCTGGGCAGGGTCGTTTCGTTCGAATACGACCTCAGCGGCCGCGTCTCGAAGCAGATCCTGCCCGATCTGCGGGAGATCGTCTTCACCTACGACGCAGACGGCAACGTCCTTACCCTGACGCCCCCCGGCAAGCCGGCGCACGCCTTCGCCTACAACGAAGTCGGACAGGTGGTGAGCTACACGCCGCCGGCAGTCGGCGGGCCTGTGGCGACAACCCATGGCTACAACCTCGACCAGGCCCCGACCACCGACACTCGTCCGGATGGACTCTCCACCACCCTCGCTTACGACAGTGCCGGCCGGGTGAGCACCTTCACCTTCTCCCGCGGCGTCATCAGCATCGTCTACAGCGTCGCCACAGGGCAGGTCACCGGTATCACAGCGCCGGGCGGCGAGGTGCTCGCTTTCAGCTACTCCGGCGAATTGCTCACGCAGGAGACCTGGTCTGGACCGGTCTCCGGGAACGTCGGCTGGACGTACGACAACGACTTCCGCCTCAGTACGCAGACCGTCAACGGCGCCAACACTGTCACGTTCGGTTACGACAACGATTCGCTGCTGACGACGGCCGGGCCGCTCAGCCTGGTCCGGAATCCGGCGAACGGCCTGCTCACGGGAGCGGCGCTCGGGACCATCAGCGAGACGTGGACGCACAACGGCTTCGCCGAGGTGACCGGCTACTCCGCCGTTACCAGCATCGGGCCCGCCAGCCTCTACTCGGTCACTCACGATCGCGACTCCCTTGGGCGGGTCACCCACGAAGTCGAGACCATCCTCGGTGCCGTCGCCACCACTGACTTCAGCTACGACCTCGCCGGCCGGCTCATCGGCGCTACGCAGGCCGGTGGGCCTGGCGCCGGGTCACGGACCTATACCTACGACACCAACGGCAACCGCCTCACGGGGCCCGGCGTCGCTACCGCTACCTATGACGCCCAGGACCGCATGCTCACCTACGGTACGAACACCTACGCCTACACCGCGAACGGGGAACTCCTCTCGAAGACGAACGGCGCGGGCGTCACCAGCTACACCTACGACGAGCTTGGCAACCTCACCCAGGTGGTCCTTCCCGGCGGCCCTACGACCATCGACTATGTCATCGACGGAGCGAACCGTCGCGTTGGCAAGAAGATTGGTGGAGTTCTCCAGCAAGGGTGGCTGTACGACGGCGACCTGGCCATCGTGGCCGAGCTCGATGGGTCAAACGTACTCGTCAGCCGCTTCGTCTACGCGAATGGCGTGAACATGCCGGACTACGTCGTACAGGGCGGCGTCACCTACCGCATCATCACCGACCACATCGGCAGCCTGCGGCTGGTCGTGAACGCGGCGACGGGAGCAGTCGCGCAGCGCATGGACCACGACGAGTGGGGCGTCGTTACCGACGACTACGTCGCGCCGGGCTTCACCCGCGTCCCCTTCGGGTTTGCAGGGGGCCTCTATGACGCGGATACGGGACTCGTCCGCTTCGGCGCCCGGGACTATGACCCCCAGACGGGGCGCTGGACGGCGAAGGACCCGATAGGGTTCGCCGGGGGCGACACCAACCTGTACGCCTACGTGGGCAATGAACCGGTGAACCGAGCCGACCCTGGGGGGCTTGCCCGGACGAGTGGGTCCTCGTGGTCGAACTCGAGGGGAGAGTCATGACCCAGCGTGGACTCGGCGGAGTCCTGGCAGCCCGTCTTCGGCCAGCGGCGCGCTCGGTACCACGCGTGAATCTGGTGCGAGTGATGCCTGGCGGAAGAGCTCGGGTCCCAAGACCCGCGCGGGGCACGTCAAAGTGTTGTACGAGGGCGACGTATCCCGCGGGCGAGGCGGTATGGGGGCAACCGATTCAGGGCCGCGCGCCGGGACGCGGTGGCTGGCGTGGGGAGGTCCAGCGCGCTTCGGTCGGGGCCGGTTCGAGCTGGACACCCGAAACGGGGTGCTCTCCGCCGAGGGATAACGGTGGCGCAGGACGAGCGCGAGGTCCGGTGCGCGGCTCTGCGCCTAGATGTCCAGGTTCTTCACGTTTGCGGCGTTCTGCTGGATGAAGCGGCGGCGGTGGCTCACTTCGTCGCCCATGAGTTCGTAGAAGAGCTTGTCTGACTCTGCTGCGTCATGGACCGCTACCTGGAGGAGGACGCGATTGTCCGGCTTCATCGTCGTCTCCCAGAGCTCCTCGGCGTTCATCTCGCCGAGACCCTTGAAGCGCTGCACGTTCAGGTTTGCGCGGCGGTTGGACTTCTTGTACTCATCGAGGGCCGCATCGTTGTAGAAGTAGCGGATGTCTTTGCCCTGCTGGATGCGGTAGAGCGGGGGTTGAGCGATGTACAGGTAACCGCCGTCGATGAGTTCCGGCATGTTCCGGAAGAAGAACGTCAGCAGCAGTGTACGGATGTGGGCGCCGTCGACGTCCGCGTCGGTCATGATCACGACCTTGTGATACCGCAGCCGTGCCACGTCGAAGGTCTCGCGGATGCCCGTGCCGAGGGCGGAGATCACCAGGCGGATTGCTTCGTGGCCGAGCATCTTGTCCGGCCGTGCCTTCTCGACGTTCAGGATCTTGCCGAAGAGCGGCAGGATCGCCTGGTATTTGCGGTCCCGCCCCTGCTTCGCCGAACCACCCGCCGAATCGCCCTCGACGATGAAGATTTCCGATTCTTCCGGGTCGCGGCTGGAGCAATCGGCGAGCTTGCCCGGGAGCGTCCCGCTTTCGAGGGCGCTCTTGCGCTGGACCAGGTCGCGCGCCTTCCGGGCAGCCTCGCGGGCGCGGCTTGCCACCAGGCACTTCTCGATGATCCGGCGGCCGTCGTTCGGGTTCTCTTCCAGGTACTGCGCGAGCGTCTCGGCTACCACAGTCTGGACCTGGCCAGTGACTTCGGGGTTGCCCAGGCGCGTCTTCGTCTGGCCCTCGAACTGGGGCTCCGGCAGCTTGACCGAGATCACCGCCACGAGTCCTTCGCGGACATCGTCGCCGGTCAGGTTCGGGTCGTTGTCCTTGAGGATCTTTGCCTTGCGCGCGTAGTCGTTGAGGACGCGTGTGAGCGCCTGTCGGAAGCCGGTCATATGGCTTCCGCCGTCGATCGTGTTGATCGAGTTGGCGAACGTGTAGACCGTCTCGTTGTAGCCGTCGTTGTACTGGATGGCGAACTCGATCACGTTTCCGTCGACATCCCGGTCGGCGTAGATCGGTTCGAAGTTGATCGCCTCGCGTTCACGGTTGACATGGCGTACGAAGCTCTTGATGCCGCCTTCGAAGTAGTAGTTCACTTCGTGGCCGTCGCGTTCGTCGTAGAGCCGGAACCAGACCTTTTTCGTCAGGAAGGCGTAGAGCCGCAGGCGCTCCGCCTCCAGCTTGAAGTCGAAATCAACGCTCTCGAAGATCGTGGAATCCGGCTTGAAGCTGACCGTTGTGCCGCTCTTACGCTCCGTGGTCAGCCTGGTCGGCGTGAGTTCGTTCTGGGGTGCGCCCTTGGCGTAATCCTGCCGGTAGACCTTGCCGGCCTTGTCGGCGCCCTGTGCAGCCGGGTCCGGCACCACTTCCACCCACATCTCTTCGGAAAGCGCGTTCACGACGCTCGCACCGACGCCGTGGAGGCCCCCGGACACCTTGTATCCGCCGCCGCCGAACTTGCCACCGGCGTGGAGCACGGTCAGCACCGTTTCGACCGCCGTCTTCCCTGTTTGCTTCTGCACGTCCACGGGGATGCCGCGGCCGTTGTCGATGACGGTGCACCAGCCGTTCGCGTGGATGAGCACCTCGACACGGTCACAATAGCCGGCCATCGCCTCGTCGACGGCGTTGTCGACGAGTTCTTTGATCAGGTGGTGGAGACCGGACTTATCGGTCGTACCGATGTACATACCGGGTCGCCGCCGGACGGCTTCGAGGCCTTCCAGCACCTGGATGTTTTCAGCGGTATACGAAGAAGATGGAGCAGCAGGTGTAGTCATAGAGTGAAGCTGCGAACCTCGCGCGCGCCCTGTCCAGGAGATGAGGGCAAATCGCTAGTGTACCTTCACAGTTTACCATGCAGCACCGCCCTGAAGCGAATCCGGGCGCCCGGTGGGTGGGCGCTCTTAACGCTCGAAGGCAGCCGCCGCCAGCCATGGCGCGGGCGGCGTTCCCGTGTTGTGTCTGGCCCTCCGGGCGCCTCTGGCCGTACGCTCGGCGGGTGCCCTACAGAGCTCCCGGCAGTGGCCCCGAAGGCTCGTGCGTCTTCCTCATCCACGCCGACGGCTCCATCCTTCTCCAGCAGCGAAGCGACGATGTGCCTCCGGCCGGCGCCGGCCGATGGGCCGTGCCCGGCGGAGGGCGGGAAGGCGGGGAATCGCCACGCGACACGGCCCTCCGCGAATTCGCCGAAGAGACCGGGGTCGCGCTCCAACGCCTCCGGTTCCTCGAAACGGTCACTCCCGCCGAGGTCCCGGAATTGCTGCCGGCACGTCTCCACCTCTTCTTCGCGGATGACCAGGTCCCACGCGCGGAGATCGGGGTCTTCGAGGGGCTGGACTTCCAGTACCACCACCCGGATGCATTCGCGGAACTCAGGATGAATGCGGGCGCGCGCAACCTCCTCTCCCGCTTCATCGCCACCGATGCCTACCGCGGCACCGTCTCCATGTTCCGTCCGCACAAGGACGGCGTCGGCGTCATCGTCCTGGACCGGTGGGGCAGGGTTCTTCTCCAGCTCCGTGATGCAGACCTCCCGCCCGATCGCTACCCCAACCAGTGGTCGATCCCCGGCGGTATCCTCGAACCCGGCGAGGCCCCCGATGCGGGCGCGCTTCGCGAGTTCGAGGAGGAGACGGGCGTGCTCCTCGAGGACCTTAAGCTCTACCGGATGTTCCGCCGGGACCCCGATTTCCCCACCTCCATCACGGATACGTACCACCTCTACTACTGCGACCCGGACCTCGACGAGACCGTCATCGAAGTGAACGAGGGCCAGGCCTTTCGTCACTTTGCCCCGTCAGACCTCGCCACCCTGCAAATGCCAGTCCACGCGCGCACCATCCTCGAAGGCTTCTTCGAAAGCGCCCACTACCGCCGCCTCTTCCACTGAACGGGATGCTCCCCGCCCGGGCCCATCCCTCAGTCGAGACGGCGCATTGCCGGGACGAACAGCGCGATGAGCCCCATGGCCAGGACAAGCAGCGCGGCGAGCCCACCGATTGCGACCTGCGGCCCCGCGAACTCCGCGAGGATCGAGACCAGGAACGTCCCGAACTGGACCAGGCTGAACTGCATGAACCAGACCGACTGGACTCGTCCCCGGTACTCCTCTTCGGAGTAGCTCTGCACCAGCACCTGCCCGATGGCCATGCGTCCCGCCTGTGCCGCGCCGATGAAGATCATGATCGGCAGGGTTATCCAGAAACTCGTCGAGATCGAAAACGCCACGATCCCCACGCCGAGCAGCGCACCCCACCCGATCATCATCTTGCCGCGGCCTTTGGACGCCGAAGACGCGATGAAAATAGAGCCTCCCACGGCCCCCAGGCCCTGGACGCTCTGGAGGATGCCCTGCTCAAACGCTCCCTTGTGGAGGATGTCCTTGACGAAGCCGGCCAGCAGCATGGTGTAGGGCATGGCCACGACCACGATCAGGAAGTTGACCATGATGAGCATCCGGATCGTGGGGTCCGTCGCCACGTACCTCATGCCGTCCTTCAGGTCTTTGAACCCATTGGACCTTCGGCCTCCACTCCTGGCTTGCTTCGCCGCACGGCCCGCATCGCTCTGGGCGAAGGCGTAGAGCGGCTTCGTCGGCAGACGCATGGTGAACGTCACCGCGAAGAAGTAGAGCGCGGCCATTACCCCGAACACCGCCGCCGGGCTGAGCGCCGCGATCAGGAAACCGGCGATGCCCGGCCCCACCAGCTGCATGAAGGTCTGCCCCGAGGAGTTGATCCCGATGACGTTCATCAGGCGATCGCGCGGAACCAGGTCTGAAATCATCGATTGGCGCGAGGGCATCATGATCGAGTTCACACCGCCCTGCAGGAACGAACTGAGGAAGAGGTGCCAGAAGGCCAGCTCAACCCCCAGCCAGCCGGCGGCCAGAGCCGCGAGCACCGCCGCATTCGCCATGTTGTAGATCTGGGCCGACTGGATGATCGTCTTCTTCGGCGCCCGGTCCGCGATCAAGCCGCCGACCGGCGAAAGCAGCAGCCCCGGAATCGCGTTCGCGAGTGCCACCGTCCCGAGGGCCGCGAACGAGCCGGTGATGTGGAAAACCAGCCAGCTCCGCACGACAAGCTGCATCTGCATCGAACCGAACTGGAAGATGTTCCCGATGAAGAGGTTCCGGAAGTGCGGGTTCTCGATGACTGCACCGAAGGTGCGGCGCGTCCAGCTCTGGCGCTGGAGGTCTTCCGGCCCGCCGGATGTGGCGTCGCCATCTGACTCGGGCGTCTCGAGTGCGGGAGGTACGGCCATGCACGCTACCGGGTACGAATCTGGGCTACCAGGCCATCCACGCTCTGGAGCGGCCTCGCCCCCATCCCTTATACGCGCCCACGAGCTAGCCGCCAGCCGGGATTCGCGTCCCGACGCGACGGACTTGCCACCGCGGGTGGATGTCGTCCTTTTCGGGGCGAGTGGGTTTCTGGGCGTGCCGACTGATCGGTGAGCACCCGTGGTGGCCTTGCTCCCCACGGCTACGCGGTGGTCTAATCCCGCCGTGAACCAGCCGCCCGCCGGCGCGCACCCTCCGTTCCCGCGCGTCGCCCTGCGGGTGGGCGTCACTGGTCACCGCCCGAATCGCCTTCCGGTCCCGGAGTTCGCCGGCCCTGCTATCCGCCGCGTCTTCGAGTCGGTCGCCCGGGTGCTCCTGGACCTGCCTCCCGAACTCCTGACCGTCTCGGCCCCGGACCGGCCGCTCCTCCGCGTTCTCACCGGGCTCGCCGAAGGCGCCGACAGGATCGCCGCGAGCGAGGCTCTCCTTCTCCGTGGGCGCCCGCAAGGGCCCGAAGTTGAGCTTCAATCCGTCCTTCCGTTCCCCCGCGAAGAGTGCCGGTCTGACTTTGAGACTGCATCCAGCGTCGCCGAGTTTGAAGAGTTGCTCGCCTCCTCAAGCGCCGTCCTCGAGCTCGACGGGTCCCATGGTGAACCCGGCGACGCCGCTGCAGAGCGTTCGTATGAGTACATGGGCGAGATGCTCCTTCGCTCCTGCGACCTCCTCGTGGCTCTCTGGGACGGGGGTCCGTCCCGAGGGCGCGGTGGTTCGGTGTTCATTCTTCAGCGCGCGCGCGCTCTCGGGATTCCTGTTGCGTGGGTCGATGCCCGGGACGGCACCCTCCGGATCTCCACCGACTCAACGGCCTGGGTCGAGTTCAGCGAGGCGAAGTTGCGCTCGGTCGTGCTGTCCCTGCTGATGCCCCCTTCCGCGCAGGAAAGCCGCTCCGGCCGGGCATTCTTCGCCGAAGCCCAACCCGGCCGGGGAGTGTTCCGTCGGGCCTGGCCCCTGTTTCGCATCCTCGGAGCGGGGCCGTCTGCCCGCCTCGCTCCAACCCCGCCGCAGCCGCTCGAAGACCGCTTGTCCCCGCCATCGCTGCCTGACTCCTGGGGCGTCTTCGGCCCCATTACTCCTGGGCGAACGCGCTCGCCATCGCCTACGCGGACCGCTTTCGCAGCAGCTTCCTGGTCATCTCGCTGGCGGCCGCGCTGGCCGTACTCTTCAGCGTCATTGGTTCCGCTGTCGAGCACGAAACCCGCGGCGCTATTGCCGCCCTGGTCGCCATTGCGGCGGCTATCGGAGTGTGGGTGCGAGGCACCCGCGGCCGTTGGCACGAGCGCTGGATCGACTACCGCCTGATGGCGGAACTCCTGCGTGACATGGCGGCTCTTTGGCCTATCGGCGCGGGCCCCCCGGCCGCTCGCCTGCCGGCCCATGCCGGGCCGGGCGATCCCGGCACCACCTGGGTCGCGTGGCACGTCCGCCGTGTCCAGCGTGCCGCCGGGCTGCCGAACGCCCGCCTCGATCCCTCCAGCCTCCATGACGTCCGCGAGAATCTCCGCCGTGAATGGATTGGTGGCCAGTTGCGCTACCACGCCGCGAACTCCGCTTTTCACCGCCGCCTGGACCGGCGGCTGGCCATCTTCGGATTCGGATCCTTCGTATTCACGCTCGGCGCTCTCGCCTGGTTCATAGCCACCGACCGCGATGACATCCGCCTCTTCGAAGCCGGGCTGCCGGCCCTCGCCGCCTGGTGCGCAACGATTCGCGGACACGCCGAACTCGAGCGTGTCGCCCGCCGGTCCGGAGCGATGGCCGAAGGACTGCGTCATCTCCAGGAAGAGCTTCTCGCCATCCCCCTTAGCGGGGGTCCGGCCGCCTCGCGTGAGCTTGTGACGACGGCCGAGGGCACCGCTGACACCCTGATCAGCGAAGTGCTCGATTGGCGGGTCATGCTCGGCTCCCGTCGCCTCGAACTTCCCGGGTAGGCGCCGGTAGCTTGAAAACCGCTGCCCCCTCACGCATCATTCCGCCCGGGAGAGCCCATGTGGCCCACGACGTCTTCGTAAGCTACTCCTCGAAAGACAAGCCTGTCGCCGATGCCATCTGCGCGATGCTCGAAGGCCGCGGCACCCGGTGCTGGATCGCCCCGCGCGACATCCTTCCCGGCCGTGATTGGGGCGAGGCCATCGTGGAGGCCATCCAACACTCACAGGTGATGGTCCTGGTCTTTAGCAAGAGCGCGAATGCCTCGCAACAGGTGAAGCGCGAAGTCGAACGCGCCGTCAACAGGGGCGTCATCATCGTCCCCTTCCGTATCGAAGAGGTTCAGCCCAGCAAGAACCTGGAGTACTTCCTCGGCACGCCCCATTGGCTCGATGCCCTCACACGGCCGCTTGAACGCCACCTGGAATACCTGGCCGATACCGTCGCCCGTCTCATGGGCGGCGAGGCCCCGGTGCCGCGCCCCGAGCCCGCGAAGGTCGCCCCGCGGTTCTCGCCGGTGCAGGTCCTGTCCGCCGCCGCAGCGCTCGTCGCGGTCGCTGTTCTGCTCGCCCTCTGGCTCGGGCGCGGCTCCGGCGAGGCCGCCCCGGAAGTCGCTGGGCACTGGGAGCTGCAACCGGTCGCCGGGGGCCCCAGCCGATCAGCGTTCTCCTTCGAGAAGGATGGCTCATACGAGGTCACGGCCGTTTTCCAGGAAGAAGGGACCATCACCGACTGGAGCCCGGGTGGCGATGTGAGATTGCCGATCGCGCACACCGGCGGCGGCACCCGGCAACTCGCGCTCACCCCTGGTGGCGGCCCCATGCGCGTGATGGTCTACACGCCGGACCCGGAAGACGGCTCCATCGCGGGCGGCGTCAGCGGCCTTATCCCAAATGAGGTCATGGCCTTTTCCTTCTCGGGCAAAGCGCCCGGAGACTGGGGAGTTGCGTACGCCACCGATTGGGAGCGAGTGAGTGACACCGAGTGGAAGCTCACCGGCACCCTCGGCGACCTCAAGTGGCACTTCACCTTCACCGCCCGCGACGGGCGGTACACCTTCACGGCGAAGAACGAGCAGGAGGGTACGTACGAAGCCAGCGATGGCCAGCTGCGCATCATCTCCGATTCCGGGCTGATCACCGAAGCCACGTACTCGCTAACCCCCGGCGGAGACCTCGCACTGAGTACGGCCGCAGGTGCAGGACTCTGGAAGCGCGCGCCCTGAGGCCTGCGCTTCCCCCACGCACCTTCACTCACCTCTCGTAACCCGCGCCACACCCCTATCATGGCGCTATGCCCGAAAGCACTCTAACCATCGCCGGCCTGATCGCTGTCGTCGTCCTCGTCGCGGCGAATGGTCTCTTCGTCGCCACGGAGTTCGCCTACGTAACCCTCATCACAACTCTCCACATTGTCCTCGGTGAACTCGCCCCGAAGACCCTCGCCCTCCAGCGTTCCGAAGCCACCGCTCTCTGGGTCGCCGCGCCGATCGCCGTCTTCAACCGTGTCTTCCGCCCGTTCATCTGGGTGATGAACGCTGCCGGACGCGCAGTCGTTTCGCCCTTCGGCATCAGGCCCGTTTCGGAGCACGGAGACAACCTCTCACCGGAAGAGCTCGAACTCGTCATCCAGGCGAGCGCCCGCGCAGGACTGCTCTCCACCTCGGAGTTGATGCTCGCGCGCCGCGCCCTCGAGTTCAGCGCGATCCAGGCCGACCAGATCATGGTGCCCCGGACGGAGGTCGCCGCTATCGATGCGACGAGCACCCTCGAAGAGATCCTCGCTCTCGTTGAACAGCGCGAGCACACCCGCTACCCGGTGTTCGAAGAGGACCTCGACCATATCCTCGGCGTCCTCGATGCCAAGGACTTGCTCAAACTCCTCCAGACCGGGAGCAGCGATTGGCGCCCGCTGGTCGAACCTGCCGTCGCTATCCCGGAGTCGGTCAGCGTCGAGGTTGCCGTCCAGGCCATGCGGGCCAAGCAGGTCCAGCTCGTCGTGCTCGTCGATGAGCATGGCGGCACCAGCGGTATCCTCACCGCCGACGAGGTGCTCTACCGCCTGCTTGGGCGCTGGCTCGGCGGCGGCCGCCAGCAGGGCGAAACCGTTCGGCCGCTGGCCGCCGGTAACCTGCTCGTGAGCGGCCTCGCGCTCATCTCGGATGTCGAGGATGCGACCGGCGCGGACCTCGCGGACGAGGACTACGACACTATCGGCGGGTTCATCATGCATCGCCTCGGGCGCATTCCGCGCGTCGGCGACCGCCTGGAGGTGACTGGCTACCAGTTCCGCGTCATGGCCATGGACGGCCGCCGGGTCGACCGTGTCCTCGTGGTGAAGCACCACTCGAAGCCAACCGAAAAGTAGTCGCGGCGAGTGCCCCGCGAGGGCCGATCGATCCCGCGAATTTGCCCCGTCGCACCTCTTCCCACCGCGGCCCGTTGTGGCATCTTGCCGGGACGGGAGCGCTTGCTACCCCGGAGGGACGTTGGCTGACAGTCGAGGACGTGGGACATCGCCGGGAGGGCCGCACTGCCCCGCTTGCAGCGCCCTCGCTGTCGAGGGCGCGCGGTTTTGCCGGGCATGTGGCTCGTCGCTCAGCAAGGTCTGCCGGAAGTGTTCCAATCCGCTCGATGTGAACGCCCGGTTCTGCCGCCAGTGCGGAGAGCCGGTCCTTTCGGGCGCGGCCCCCGGCCCTTCGGCTGTGCGTTCGGAAGCGCCTCGATCGGTACAGCGCAGGAAGATACCCCGCTCGGTGGCTGTGCCTGGCGCCGCCCTCATGCTCCTAATCGTCGGGGGCTTCGCGTGGGTGCTCTTCCTCCGCGGGGACGGGAAGCCCGACAACGGCGGTGAATTCGAAGGCGAGCCGCTCGAGAGTGCCGTCACCGTCCTCGAACCTCCCGCAGAAGGAGCGGTCGACAGCGTCAACGGCCTTCCGCTGCGTGCCGGCGTCCGGCTCGACCATCCGGGCGGCGCAAGCGCCCAGATCCCCGGGGGCGCGGCGCTTTACGGCGACGTGATGGACCTCCGCCGCGTTCAGCTGGCAGACGACCCGTGGTGGGACCACGGTGGGTTTGGGTGGGAGTTCGTCTCGTTCGTTGGCGTGCCCATCGCCGAACCGTCGACCGTCGACCTCCCTGCGGGCGGACCGGGGACTAGCGTCATCGTTCGCACGGTTGCAGGGTTCTGGGTCGAACTCCCTTCCGAACCAGTCACACTGAAGGACGGCAGCCCGGGGGAGCGGGTGACGGTGAGCAACGTCCCGGCTCCGTGGGTCTTCGCTCTCGCCGCTCCGAAAGCCGGCGCGCCGGCCCTTACCGGTGAGGAGCAGGACGACCTCCGCATCGAACAGCTGTACTGGACCGACCGTGCAGCCTGGGAGGGAGAGATCGACGCCTGGCTTGAGACCGACCCGATGGCGCGAACGTTCAGCGAGGCTCGCTATGCCAGCCAGCAGCCGCCCGCCGACCCCTGGCGGGAGTACGAAAGGGTGCGCGCCCAAATGCGCTTCACTCTGAAGATGTTTGGCGCGGCCCGGGGCGGACTCGATGACCCTATCAGCCTCTTCGGGGGGGCATCCAATCCGACTGGAGAGGAATTGAGCCCGGACGAGCTCTGGGCTGGCGGCGTCGAACGGCTCTTCGTGGTCAAGCAGAACTGGCTCGCGTTCCGCTCCACCATCGATCTGCAGAGCGTCGATGCGAACAGGCAAGTCGCCGTCTACTTCGTCGACGAGTGGATCGAGACGGCGATGCACGACTACACCCCGTGGGGGATCGATCTCGTGAAGGCACTGCTGGACGCGGAGCAACTTCGCGACCTCGATATTCGCGTGCTCAAGCCCTACGGCGAGTTGAAGTGGGCCGACATCGTCATCAAGTCGGAGGAGATGCCGGCCGATATCGAGTCGTTTGTGCGGGACGAACTTGCCCACGGAAAGTACCCGATCGGCGGAACGCCGACGGTCCAGCGGACCCTGCGCTTCTACTCGGTCCGGGCGATGGAGCGGCTGGCGATTGTCGACTGGCTGAAACAGAACGTCGACTGGATCGTCCGTTGGCTGCCGGTCGCACTCGCTGCCACCGGGTTGATCCCCGGGGCCGTCGGCCTGTCCCTCGCGTTTGCAGCCGCCGATCAGATCCTGGACTGGGTCAACGGCTGGTACACGGCCGGAAACGAGCACCCCTACGCATACATGGTGATGGAAGGCGCTTCAGCGGGCGGCATCGGCGGGACGAGCTTCGTGCTCGACATGTATGAAGAGAGCGTCCTCATGAAAGAGGCGGGCCGGGGCATGCTGCCCGCACACGGCCTCACCATCGCCCAGTTCGCCTACTCGGTCGGCATGTTCGCCGCCATCCGCGGCACCGACTACTACCTCTTCAAATCCATCCGCGAAGCCGCCGAAGGCACCCGCGGCTACTGCGCCGGCCGCTGCGACAGCATCTCCGGCGGCATTCCTCCGGTGATGCTCCACGTCCGAGGCACGGGTACCCTCGTTCAGCCGGAGGGCGCCTACCCCACCGGCATCGAGCGCCTCATGTCGTTCCGCCTGAAGACTGGGGATGCGGACTTCCACGGTACCTGGCTGAGTGGGGGCCGCAGTGCAAGCCAGTCCACCTCCGGGCTGCCTTTCGAGCACTACGGCTCCTCGAACTGGCCCGTTGGCGTCGCGGCCACCCAGCCCCAATACCAGTCCATCCGCGTCACGATCCCGAAGGCGTCGGTTCCTCCGGAGGTCTGGGGCGACCGGCCGAGGGACGCGCCGCTTTCCGAATTTGGGGCCAGGCTGGTCCTGCGAGGACCGAACGGAGAGGTGGCAACATTCTCCCTCACCGAGGATGCGAAGAAGATCCCGGGCGACAAGACTGAGAACTTTTACACCAATGTCCTCCTGATCGCGCCGGGCGAACGGAGCCTGAGTGCAGAGCAGCTCGCCTGGTTCGACGACGGCCTGGAGCCCGGCGCCGATCAGCAGCAGGCCTTCCAAAGTAATGCCGCGCTCACACTCAAGCTCACTGGCGAGGTCGAGTTCGACGACCCGCGGGCAGAACCGCTCCCCGTGACCGTGCAGCTCGAAAAGGCGCCCCGCCGAATCGCGCTGCTCGATGGCGACGAACTGATGCCCGGGACCAGCGTTGCGCGCGTGCACTTTGGCACAGCGGCGGCGACCGCAGACATCGACGGCGTGTATCAGATTGTCAGTTGGCAGATGACCGGGGGGTCAGCCGAGATCGTCCGGATCTACAACGAGGACCGGCTGTACCCGTTCGGCCGGATGTGTGAGTCCGGCGGCACCTGCACGTTCGACGTGCAAACGACACCTGCGAGAGGGAGTGAGCCCGAGCGGCGCCAGGCGCTGGTCTGTGGTCCGGATGCCGACGGGACCGGCAGCAGGTACTGCAGGGGCGTCGCCGATTCGAAGCCATACGAGCCGTCGGGGGGCCTTCTCCCGCCGACGTCACATGACAACTTCTTCCTGCTCACCGGACCGATCCTGACGGGCAGCGACCACAGCGGCTCTCACGGAAACCCTGGCGAGCCGGCCGTCATCAACCACTGGAACGAGATCCGGGCCGAGTTCAAGGATGGAAAGGTCACTGCAACGATGACCACGAATCAGTTGATTTGGGAGGTGGTTAATGGTCAGGTCGCGAACCTCCGAGTGGTGAGCCTGACGGTGCTTTTCGAAGCCGTGAAGCAGAAATAGGAGTCCCATCAAGACGGGTGCAGGTGCCGCGCCGCCCCAAGCCCCTCCGCCAGGCTATTGCGAGGGGCGTTACTGCTCTTCCCAGCGCGCGAAGAAGTCCTCGATAGTCTTCCCCGGTTCGGGTTCGAAGCGGGTGTCGAGCATCGACATGCCCTGGATGCGGTCCAGGCGGAAGTCCCGAAAGTCGTCGCGGAGTTCGCACCACGCGGTCAGCGTCCACCTGTTGCCCCAGAAAAAGAGGCCGACCGGCCGGACGACGCGTTCGGTGCGGGCGCCGTCGTTGTCGACGTAGTCGAGCCGCGTGGGGCGGCGTTCATCGATCGCTTTGCGGAGGTCGGCAAGGGCCGCGGCGACCTGTTGGGGGACGTGGAACGATGGGGCGAAGAGGCGGGAGCCGATGAGGCGTGCCTTCAGCTTGTCCGGGAGGGCAGCTTCTATCCGGGCGAGGGCGCTCTCGGCCGCCCTTGCGAGTCCCTCATCGGCCCACGAACTGACGACCCGGGTGCCCAGTACGAGGGCTTCGATTTCTTCTTCGGTGAACATGAGCGGTGGCAGGTCGAACCCTCGCCGGAGCGTGTAGCCGACGCCGGCCTCGCCCGCTATGGGGACCCCAGAGCGGACGAGGTCGGCGATGTCGCGATACACGGTGCGCTCCGAGACCTCCAGCTCCTGGGCTATCGCCGCCGCCGTGATGACGTGGCGGCGCCGCAGGAGCTGGATGACCTGGAAGAGGCGGTCGGCCCGTCGCACTGACTACGCCACGCCCGCCGCTTCGCCTTCGGGCAGGCTTGCGAGTTCCGGGCGCAGTTGGATGAGTTGGACGAGGTTGCCATCCGGGTCGTTGAAGGTGCTGATGACGCCGCCCCAGGGCTCGACGCCCTTGTTGCGGATGAAGCTGACGCCGGCGGATTCGAGGCGGGCCTGCTCGTCGTCGAGGCCTTCGAGGTGGAGGTCGATGATGGCGCGGGCGGGTTCGCGGGTTTGCCCGGCCACCTGGGAGTGGTCGACGACGAAGAGGGTGCCGGCTGGGCCGAGGGCGAAGGAGTGGTCGCCGAACTCAGGTTGGGCCGGGAGCTGGACGACGTCGCGGTAGAACGCGGCGAGCCGCTGCGGGTCTTCGCTGGCGAGCTGGAGGGACATGTTGGTGACGTTCATGGTGGTCCTTCTGTTGGGATGCTTCGCGGGAGTCTCTTCCCGCGGCCCCGGCATCATGCGCCCCGGCTCCTGCCACCATCTTGTCAGGAGCGGGAACGGGAAAGCCCGGTGTAGCTGACAGCATAGTGTCAGGAGTGTGGCGGGAGCGACCGGCCCAATCCCGTGGAAACCTTCTCGACCCTACCGGGTGCCGCCGGTAGCTTCGGAGGGTGACATCCGGAGTCGCCCGGTGACTGGTTCGAACGACGCCCGCGTTGTCGTCATCGCGCTCGACGCGATGGAGCTGACCGTCTTTGAGCACCTGCTGGAGGTTGGTTCGCTGCCCAACCTTGCGCGATTCGCGCGCGAAGCCGGGCGGGCGACCGTCCGCTCCGACGGCGACACGTTGCATGGCAGTCTCTGGCCGACGTTCGCGACGGGAGCGAACCCGGGCTTCCACGGAATGTACTTCTGGACGCAGTGGATGGAGGAGGAGATGGGTTACGCCCGCAACTCCCATCCCGCGCTGACGATCACGCCGTTCTGGGATGCGCTCGCGGAGTCCGGCGTCCCACTCACGATCATCGACCCTCCCTACGTGCCCCTGGTCCGACGGCCCGGCGTTCTCCAGGTCAACGCCTGGGGCACTCACGACGAGATTGAGCCAGCCTCCTGGCCGGCAGGGTATGGGACCAGTTTTCGCAAGCGCTTCGGGAAGCATCCGCTCGAGTTCGACACGGTTGAACCGCATGGGCTGAAAGAGAAGCTCGCCATGGTGGCCGGCCTGGGCCGGGGCGTCGACATGAGGGCGCAGGCGATAGGGACGATTCTCCGGGAGCGCCGCGGGAGCGGTTTCTTCCTCTGCGCCTTCGGCGAGACCCACAAGGCGGGACACTACCTTGCCGCTCCGCAGCAACTTTCCGGGACCGCCACGAACGTCTCCGCCATCGGCGATATTCTGCGCCCGCTCGATGATGCCTGGCCGCAGATCATCGATGCAGCCGGGCCCGACGCACACATCGTCCTCCTCGCGCTCCATGGCATGGTCGAACAGGTCGACTACTCCGGGGGACTTGGAAACCAGCTCCTGGCGTTGGCGCTGGGGAAGAAGCCCGAAGCGGCGGTGGCCGCGCCGGACGCCTTGCGCCGCCTGCGCGACCTGATGCCCGATTCGGTCCACCGGGCCATCTGGCGGCGGCTTCCGGGGCCCCTCCGCGCGGCCCGCCAGGGGGCGCTTTCGAGTATTGGCGGAGACCTTGCGCATGACCCCGTCTTCCGCATCGCCCACGACGGGCACCTCGGCCTGCGCATGAACCTCGAAGGGCGGGAGCGAGACGGGCGTTTCGGTCCTGGCGAGGCCGAGGCTGCGCTCGCGCGCCTGGCCGGACTGGCGGCCGAGTGCAAGGCGCCTGACGGACAGCCCGCGTTCGAATCGCTGCTCCGCATCGGTGAGCGCTTCGCTGGCCCGCGCGCGCATCGGCTGCCGGATGCGCTGCTGCTCGCGACTCCCACCGTTCACAGGGCGACGACGATCCTGGGCCCCGGTGGCCGAGAACTGGCGAACCACGACCCCGAGGCCCGAAACGGTATCCATACGGGCCGCGGGTTCGTGTTCATGCGGGGCGCATCAGGCTCGACTGCCTCGCTCGCTCGCACCGAGGTGGACAACCGGGACTTCGCGCCCTCGCTTCTTTCGCTCTATGGCGTCCCCTCGCAACGGCATCACGAGGGGACGGTGTTCTTCGGGTGAACCCCCCGATCCGCCTCGGCGTCTTCGGCCTGGGGCAGGTCTACCGCCAGCTCTACGCGCCCGCCGTGGCCATCCGGCGCGACTTCTGCGTGGCCGCAACCGCTGACCCTGCCGTCCCGGCGGACTTCTCGCAGCCCGAAGCCCTCCTCGCCGGTGCCGAAGTCGACGCCATCCTGGTGCTCTCCCCGCCACCGCTCCACGCCAGGCACGTCGCCCTTGCCCTGGACAGAGGGCTCCCGGTGCTCGTCGAGAAGCCGCCCGCGCTCACCGTCGCCGAAGCCGAAGATTGGCCGAACCCGGTACTCCTGACTTGCGCGTTTTCTCGCCGGTACTGGAAGCAGTACCCGGGCAGCCTGGGCCGGGGACACAACCTGGACTACCGGCTCCAGACGAGTCCTGAGGCCTGGGGAGCGAAGACGGTCGAAACAGTCGAGAGGGACCTTCTGCCGCACGCCGCCGATCTTGCCGGATGGCTGTCGGGAGAGGAGATAGCGACGGTGGAGGGGGTCACTCGCACGGCTGGTCGCGCTTCTGGGACCTTCGTGTTCGAGAGCGGCCGCCGCTTCACCTGGGACGTCTCTCACGGTGGCGGCTACGCGGAATCCCTTGCCATCGGTGGGCGGGCCGTGCCGGACCCTGCGAGGGGCCTGCTGGCCGGGGCCCTTCGACGCCTTCGGCGAGAGCCAGCGCCACCGGTTGCCGCGGTCGCTTCGCTCCTGGGCGATTGGGCGGAGTCACTCGCCGGCCGGCCCCTCCCGGCCCTCGCCGGGGTCGAATCGGCTCGTTCGTGCGCCCGGGTGATCGAAGCAGTCGAACGGGTACCATCGTCCGCATCGAAATGACCAGCCATGCTGTCAGCGTCATCATCCCGGTGAGGTCTGACCCGGGTGTTTTCCAGGCGGTTGACTCCGTCATCCGTTGCGCGGACGAAGTGGCGCAGCTCCAGGTCGTCGTCGTCGATAACGCCTCGACCCCCGAGTTCACTGCGGAGCTTCGGCGTCGTCTTCCCGGCATGGTGACGCTGCTATCTCTCGCCGATGTCGGCGTCTATGCCGCTCGGAATCGCGGCATCGATGCCGCCGACGGTGAGGTCGTATTCTTCACCGACGCAGACTGCATCGTCCTGAAGGGCTGGCTCGCCGCGGGGCTGGACGGTATCGCGAGCGGGGCGGACATCGTCCAGGGATACTCCGGCAGCGTCGTTGATTCGCCGGTCGCTGCGCTCATTCAGCGGCGATACGAGGCCCACCTGCGGCGGCTCCAGCCGGGACAGCCGACTGAGTGCGACACGCGGAACATGGCGGTACGGCGCCGAGTCTTCGAGGCCCTGCGATTTGAAGAGCGCTACCGCCGCGTCGGCGACACCGCGTTCGGCCTTCGTGCTGAGGCCGCGGGCATCCGGGTCGCCTACCAGCCCCGGATGCGTGTCGACCACCTGCACGACGACGACCTCCGCGTCTTCGCGGCAAAACAAGTCTGTCACGGCTGGGGGGCGCAGCGCCTGATGCAGGAACACCCCCAGGTCGAGTGGCACGGCGGCCACCTGAAGGCCGTCTCGCGTCTGAGCAAGCGGTTCGCGCCTCGCGCGGGCACCGGGTTGCTGGCTGCCGCTTGCAGCAGGGGAGCAGTATTGAACGCGGGCTTGCTCCAGCGATGCGCCGGCCGGCTTCCGGGCAGCCTCGGCTTCTGGTGGCTCACGGCGGTCGATAAGCTTGCCGCGCTCGGCGGCCACCTCTCCTACCGTCCGGGGAGGCCGGAGCCGTCGCCGTCCGGGATCCTCGGGCGTCAGCTGCCGCGAGACTAGCCGGAAGGGGGCGGCCGGTGACCCCGGCCAGCCCTACTCCTTCGGCGTCAGCCCCGCACGCTCGCCCTTGAGACCCCTCACTGCGAGGTCGACTCCTCCGAGCCGGCGCATCCCCTGGACGCGGCCCGAGCCCTGGTTCGTCATCATCAGCATGTAGTCCGAGAGCCCCGATTCCAGTGATGCCGTGTAGCCCATCAGGTCCTGGGACTTGTTCGCCGCGACCTTCGCCATGCGAACGTTCATGGGCGCGTTTTCGGCCACGCGGAGGGCATAGTTCACGGTCTCGCGCTCCAGGTCGGCGAGGTCATAGACCCTGTTCACGAAGCCGCACTCCATCGCTTCATCGGCCGTGAGGAAGCGGCTTTCGAACATAAGCTCCTTCGCCTTCCTCGTGCCAATGTCGTAGGGCAGCGAGAAGTACTCGAGCAGCGCCGGCAGGAAGAGAGCGTCCTTCGCGGCGAAGACAATGTCGACACACGCCGCCATCATCCAGCCGGCGAAGATGCAGTAGCCCTCGACCATCGCGATCGTGGGTTTCCGGGCGTTGCGCCACTTCAGCAGCAGGTCGAGGTTGTAGTGCTTGAAGTTATTGTAGAAGTCGATGCCGGCATCGCCGATGCCCTTCGCCTTCCGCGCCTCGGATTGTTCCGGCGTGCCGAGGTCGTGTCCGCTGGAGAAGTTGCCGCCGGCGCCGCGGACGATGATCACCTGTACGGCCTCGTCGGCGTCGGCCAGGTCCATCGCGGTATCGAACTCGTCGAGCAGCCGCCAGCTCTGCGCGTTGCGGTACTTCGGGCGGTTGAAGGTGATCCAGGCGATCGGGCCATCGGTCGAATAGGCGATATCGGTCAGTTCGGCGGGTGCGGTCATGCGTCGGCTCCAGGTTGTTTTTTGTACTCGCAGTCTACCCGCCCGCTGGGTCCTTGAATCGACCCACAGAGACGCGGAGGCACACAGATCCCAGGATCGTGAAGAACTCCCGTGTCAGCGCGCCGCCGCGGTGCAAATGCTCCGGCTTCGCCTCCCACACAATACGATATGGCATGAACTGCATAAGGTAGGGCACACCTTGTTTCGAAGCGGTACGGTGCCCCATGTCACGTCCCCGCGCAGCCAACGAGCCCTCCGTTCGCTCGAACTGAGCCCGCGCCAGCAGGAAGTCCTGGGGCTCATCGCCCGCGGCTGTACCAATGGCGAAATCGCCGACCGCCTCGGCATCACGCTCGACGGCGTGAAGTGGCACGTCAGCGAAATCCTGGCGCGGCTCGATGTCCCGTCCCGCGAAGAAGCCGTCGTCGCCTGGCAGCAGCGCCAGCGGGCGAACCGGCTCGCGCGCGTCCGATCGCTCGTCCCGGCGTGGTTCTCGCTGAAGGCGCTCAGCATCAGCGGAGCGTCCGTGGCGGGAGTCGTTGGCGCGGCCGTGGTGGTCGGCGCCATTCGCGAAGGTGCCCCTGCTGGGCCTTCGGACGAGGGGCCGGGCGTTGCGGTGGCCGCCGCCCCAACCCCAACGCAGGCCGCCCCCACCGCTATCGTCCTCCCGGCCGGCATTGCTCGCCCGTGCATTCCCGGCGAACTGATGGCCAGCAGCAGCCGCCGCCTTGACGGCGACACCGCCGTCGCCGAATTCGTCTTCACCAAACCACGCACCTGCGACCTTATAGAGTTCACCGAAGCCTTCGTCGTCGCAACGGGCGAAACGCCGCAGGGCAAACGGCTGGCGACCCGGGCGGGCGCCCTCATCGCTCCCGCCGGCACTGACCAGGCGATCGTGACCGTCCGCTGGAAGAACTGGTGCGAACCCGTGCCGACACCGGTTCCCGAATATATCCCGACGGTCGTCCGCAACGCTCAGGGCCAGATGGTAGTCCTGGACGATCCGGATGCGCCCAGGCAGTTCGACCACGTCCCGCTCTGGTACTTCCACGACATCGATACCCAGTCCGGCATCGGGGCCAGCAGCGTCTACCCGCCATGCACCGATGCTTCCAAAGGTCCGTCCATCGAAGTTTCGGTGCGGGCCGTGCCGGACCCACCCGCGCCGGTTCCGGCGTTATCAGCGGTCCCCGCTGTGACGGGGCCGGCCGACGTCTCTGCCTTCGCTCGCTGGTTCGAAGCCGCCGTCTCGGCCCGAGACGATAGCCTCCGAGACATTACCCGCGCCTTTGATGCCTCGTGCAGCGGCGCTCCTCACCCCTTCTGCACCACGATCGAGGTCGCGGGTGCGCAGGGCCGCTTCATCATGTCCCAGAGTGGCCAGCTGGGTTCCGCTGACGCCTTCGCGAGCCAGCTGAACCGTACGACTGCGGCCTCCGGCCCACTCCGTGCCATCGGCTGCGCCACCGATGCGCCACCCTGTACGCTCTTCGTCCTCGCCTTCGAAGCCATCCCCGGCAACGGCCCCGGCTCTTACCAGGCGTACGTCTTCGAAGTCGAAGGCGGCGTTGCCTCGCTGCGAGGCATCTACCCTGGTGGGGGCGATGTCGCCACCGTGTTCAGCGGCGGCGAAACCACCGGCCCCTGGGGCCGCCTCAGCTTCGCGCCCGCGCCGTAGTTGGGGACGGCACGTCCCGGCCGCTTGGGATGGCCGCCGCTCGTTCGGCTCCATCCAGATCCGCCAGGTCCCGGTCCAGTTGCTTCTATCCGGCGCGATCCGTTCGTGAGCACCAGTTCACGGACCCCGACTGCAACCCCGAGTGACCCTATCACCCTCCTCCCACTACCATAACCGTCACCCTTTCCCCCGGAGTGCGCCCTGTGGACGCCTACAACATCACCGTGGTCGGCGGCGCCGGCATTGTTGGCCGCGAGTTCCTGAAACTGCTTGAAACCCGCAAGACCCCGGTGAAGCGCCTCCGCCTACTCGCCACTGCTCGCTCCGCCGGGAAGGTGGTCGAGTTCCGGGGAGAGAAGATCACGGTCGAAGAGACCAGCGAAGCCAGCTTTTCGTCCGCGGACGATGTCGTCTTCCTCTCCGCCTCCGGGTCGGCTTCGAAGCAGTACGCACCGATTGCCCAGCGCCACGGGAGCTTCGTCATCGATGACTCGAGTGCCTACCGCATGGACCCGGCAGTCCCGCTCGTCATCCCGGAGGTCAACGCCGACGACCTCTCGTGGCACCAGGGCATCGTCAGCCAGCCAAACTGCACGACAACGCCGATGGTCCTTGCGCTGGCGCCCATCCACCGCGTGAACCCCCTGCGCCGCATCGTCGTCAGCACCTACCAGGCGGTGGCCGGCGCCGGCTCCGCCGCGGTCGATGGCCTTCGCACCGAGACGGAAGCGGCCCTCGCCGGACGCCACGAGCCTTCCGGTACGCAGAAGCGCGAGATCGCTTTCAACGCGGTCCCACAGATCGATGTGTTCGATGAAGGCGGTTACACCAAGGAAGAGATCAAGATGGCGAACGAGACGCGGAAGATCCTGCACGCGCCGGATATCGCGATCAGCGCCACATGTGTCCGGATTCCCACCTTCTTCGGCCACGCGATGAACGTCTGGGCCGAGTTCGAACGGCCTGTGACACCGGCGGAGGCGCGCGAACTGATCGCTGCCGCCAGGGGAGTCCGCCTCATCGATGACCCGGCGAAGGAGAGCTATCCGACGCCCATGGACGTCGCCGGGACGGACGATGTCCTCGTCGGCCGGCTGCGGGGCGATAGCTCGCTGCCGGGAGGGATCACGCTCTGGACCGTGACCGACAGCATCCGCAAGGGCGCCGCCACAAACGTGGTCCAGGTGATCGAAGAAGCCGCCGGGCGAGGCTTGATCCGGCGGTAGGTCCGGACGAGCGGGGCGCTCGTTCAGACACCCTCACTGGGGTCCGGGTGAGCCGCCATGCTTTGAAAGCCGCGGACTCTTTCATGCTGAGCGCGCGACATCCCTGCAAGCTCGGAGGCCATACCAGCATTCCCGGCACCAGCACACCTTTGCACCGTCAAAGCACGCATCGCCCCGGATGCCCTCGAGCCCTTCCTTCACCAGCCACGGCACCATGAAAAGGGCTGCGAGCGGGTCAAGCCACCACCAGCCGAACGCGGCCACGGCTACTAGCCCCACGAGCGCCGTGAGGCTCAGGTACGAGCATGCAACGGTCTTTCGCTTCTGCGGCCAGCACGGGCAGATCCGCCCGCGCCGCGACCCAGAGTTTCGCGACGGCGAGCACTGGCATGATCGCCAGCGACGCCACCAGCAGTGCGACCCCCACCGTCGATTCTTCGGCACCTTCGCGTCCAGAGATGGCGACCACGATCTGGAGCACGACTGCCGCTGCAAGAATCAAGAACGTCCAGCCGATGAGCCGGAGCGCCTTAGCTTCCGCCCTCTCCCCGGCATCCTCATCGCGGTACGTAAGTCGCCAGATGACAGCGCTGGCCGCAGCGACTTCCACATAGCTGTCAGCTCCGAAAGTCACCAAAACGAGGCTCCCGGCGGCGACGCCGGAGTAGAGGGCAATGGCGCCTTCGCCCACGTTGTAGAGGAGGGTGGCGGCCAGCAAGACGAACGCGAGCCGATACAGTCCCGGTCGATCCCTCACGCCGGGGAGGGTACCATCCTGGCGGTCAGAGGGCAGGCACGGGCGCGACCAAGCAGGCGCGACCAGCCCGGCTGGCCATGTTGAGGGCGCGAATCTGTCCCCACCCCCGCACTCCTCGGAGGCCCGACATGCCCGAATCGCCAACACGCCCCAGCATCCGCCTTTCCACGATTAACATGGACTGCCTTAATCCTGATGCGATGGCGGCCTTCTACGGGAAGTTCCTGGGCTGGGAGATCACCTGGCAGGACGACGACTTCATCCTCATGCGCGACCCGGAGGGCGGCACCGGAGTCTCATTCCAGGCCTACCCGGACTACATGCCGCCCACCTGGCCCGAAGAGCCGGGGGCGCAGAGGAAGATGATCCACCTCGATATCAAGGTCGAGGACCTCGAGGCGGCGGCCGCGTTTGCCCTCGCCTGCGGGGCAAGGTTCGCGGAGTACCAGGGGCGGGACGACCTGCGCGTCATGCTGGACCCTGCGGGTCACCCGTTCTGTCTTTTCCTGAGTTGAGGGGCCTACGTTTCGCGTTACGCCGGCGCGCCGCCGCTCGGGGTCGCCGGGGGTCGGGCGTTCGATGGCAGCGCGATGAGGACGAGCAAGCCGATCAAGAGACCCGGGATGAGCCAGACGCCGAACAACGACCAGAGCCCGGACCGGCCGCGAGCAGACGCGACAGCCATGAGCACGCCGACGCAGATAGCGACCGCGACGAGATAGAAGAAAAGCGCCAACGCCGGGTGAAACACCCAAACGCGCCCGGCAAGAAAGAGCGTTGCATTGAGATACACGGCCAACTCCTGAGTGCGGACCTCGGCCCGCCGACACACGGTATTGGCCTGCCGTCACGAAAAGGTGACGCTGCCCCCGGACGCCCCGTTTCGGCGAACCCGGTAGGATTCCGGGACTTCCACCCCGGGACTCCGACCTCATGATTGACTGGCCCGCCCTCCACCGCGAAGCGCTCGACATCTTCGTGCGCTACCTCCAGATCGACACTTCCAACCCGCCGGGAAACGAGAAGCCGGCGGCCCGCTTCCTCGGCGCCTTGCTGGAAGCGGAAGGCATCGAAACTGAGTACATCGAGACGGCGCCAAACCGCGAGGTGATGGTCGCCCGCCTCCATGGCGATGGTTCGAAGCGCGCCCTGATGCTCTGCAACCACACCGATGTCGTCCCGGTCGAGGCCCAGTACTGGGACATGCCCGCCTTCGAAGGCGTGGTGAAAGACGGGCGCGTCTACGGCCGCGGCGCCATCGACATGAAGGGCACGGGCGTCATGCAGCTCATCGCGTTCCTGCTGCTCAAACGGCAGGGGATGGCCCTCAGGCGGGATGTCGTCTTCTGTGCGGTGCCGGATGAGGAAGCGGGCAGCGCACTCGGGATGCAGTGGCTCTGTGAGCACCGCCCCGACCTGGTCGATGTCGAGTTCGAGTTGAGCGAAGGCGGGACCGGCGCCAGCCGTTTTGCCGGGAAGCAGGTCCAGCTCTTCAACGTAGCCACGAACGAAAAGTACGCCAGCGGTGGCTTGAAACTGACAGCCGTGGGCACGCCCGGCCACGGCAGCCGCCCCCATGCCGACAACTCGGCCATCCACCTGATGCGCGCGCTCATCAAGCTCCACGATTGGGACCGGGGCATCACCTACACGCCCGACACGGTCGCGTACCTGGAGCGCCTCGCCGAGGCCGGCCTCATGCCGCCGCTTGCTGATAAGGCGGCCGTGGAAGAGCAGATCAGGCGGTCTCCCGCCCTCTACGCGGCCTTTGTGAACACACTCAACGTCACCATGGTGAACAGCGGCATCAAGATCAACGTCATCCCCGCGAGGAGCCAGGCCTTCCTCGATTGCCGCCTCCTTCCAGGGCAGGACCCGGAGGCGTGGCGCCAACAGGTCATCGACTTCATCGATGACGACCGCATCCAGGTGGAGTTTGCGCGGCAGACATCCGGGCGACTGCCGAAACCGGCGGAATGGGACACGGAACTGTTCTGGACGATCAACGCGGTCATCAAGGAGGCGATGGAGGAGGCGGTCGTCGTCCCGGCGATGACCGTCGGCGCGACCGACAACCGCTTCCTCCGGGACCGTGGCATTCCTGCCTATGGCTTCATCCCCTGCCTGCTCAGCTCCGAAGAGGCTGCAGGTTTCCACGGAAACAACGAGTTCCTGACGGTCGAGAACCTCAACATGGGCTGCGAGCTGATGTACGAGGTGGTCCGCAGGATGTGTGTCTAAGCAGGCCGGCGGTCAGCGTCCGCCGGTGGCCAGGAGCGACCAGAGCGAGAAGTCGCGGAATGCGCCGCGGACGAGCTTGTAGTCGCGCAGGGTTGCCTCGCGCGCGAAGCCGGAGCGCTGGAGGACGCGCTCGGACCGGAAGTTTCCCTCCATCACCGTCGCCTCGATGCGGTGGAATCCCTCGGCGAACGCCCACGCGTTGAGCGCGCCGACCGCCCGGGTCATGAGGCCGCGGCCCCAGGATTCCGGGGCGAGGTGGTAGCCGATCTCGGCGCGGCGGTTTCGGATGTCGATGGAGCCGAAGCCGATATCGCCGGCGAGTGCCGCGGCCCCGCCGGGCACGATCGCGTAGCGGCACCAGCGGCTCCCGATCATGCCTTCGGCGTTGGAGCGGACGAACTCGTCGACTGCCTCGCGCGTCCATCCGCCACTGCTGGTGGCTTCGAAGACCTCGGGCCGGCGGAGGTAGTCGAACATCGCCGCCGCATCGGAGGGCCGGAGGGCGCGAAGCACGAATCCGTCGCCGGCGATCTGCTCGGGGAACATCCCGGCATTCTAGCGGTTGGCCGCTACCTTCCCCGGCTCGTACGGTTTCGGACGTGACACGGAAACCGCGCCGCGCTCGAATTGTGGCGATCTGCGGGCTGGCCGGCATGGCCGCGGTCCTGCTCGTTGGCCAGTTCTGGCTGATGTCCGCCCTCAGCTGGACGCACCGCGAGCCGCCCGCCGATAGCCTCATCGGGATCAACTTCAGCTGCGACCAGGCCGAGTACCTGCTCCTCGAAACGCCGGGCGGGCCGTTCGTACCGGATGACCGCCCTGGCCGTGCCAAATGGTGCGGCGACGTGCTCGCCAGGATCATCGATGCCACCGGCGCCCGCTCCGTGCGGTTCTCGGTCCAGTGGGACGAAGTGGAGCCGAGCCAGGGCGCCTACGACTACTCCCTCACCGATGAGTTGCTCCGGGTTGCCGCCGACCATGGTGCGTCTGTGATGGTCGGGATCGGGATCAAGGCTCAGCGCCATCCGGAGTTCTACATCCCCGACTGGGCGCTGGTCGGGACGGACCTTCGCCAGGGCGACGTCATCTCCGAAGACCCGGTGCTCCGCGCGCGCGCCCTGGAGATGGTGAAGAACGTCACCGTGCACTTCGCAGCGAACGCGACCGTGGACTCGTGGAGCGCCGAAAACGAGCCCTACATCGCGTCCCACCGCAGCGACCACTACTCGCTCAGCCGCGACTACGTCGCCGAGGTAGGTGGCCGTCATCCGCGCGAACGACCCCGCGGGGCGGCCGATCGCGATCAACCACGCGCAGCACTTCGTGATGGACCGGCGTTGGCGTGATGCGCTCGCCGATGGTGATGTGCTTGCCCAGAGCATGTACCCCCGACGCAACATCGACCTGTTGGGTGTGGAGGCCGTCGCGAACATCATGGAGCTCGGACCGCTGATGCCGAACTACGCCCACCAGGCTCGCCAGGCTCGTGCTTCGGGGAAGCAGTTCTGGGTAACCGAACTCCAGGCCGAACCGTGGACGGACGAAGACTCCCGCCTGCTTTCACCAACGAACCCATCGGCCAACCTCGCACCGCGGCAGCTGACGGAGAACATCATCTACGCCCGGAAAACGGGCGCCGGGCGGATCTACCTGTGGGGGGCGGAGTGGTGGCTCTATCAAGCAGAGCAATTCGGCGACACGCGATGGCTCGGGGCTGTTTCGGAGTCCATCGGGGAAGAGTGATCTTGCCCGGCATGGCGGACGATGCTCAGCAGCGCGGCGTTGTCCACCGACATCACGACATAGTGCACGCCGACCGCGACGTAGTGCTCTTGCTCGCTTGGGCGAGGGACCGGGGCGAGCACGATGGCCCGGGAACCCCGGGCCACAATGTCCCCCGCCGTCGAAGGGGGCAGGTCTCCAGGGGTGAACAGCACGGTGTCTCCCGGGCCCGCCTCGAGCGCGCCGGAACGCGTGATTTCCCGGCCCGGGAGGGCATCCGCAAGCCAGAGTGCTAAGACCCGCGCGAGAGACACGTCGCCTATCGCCACCAGGATCCGGCCGGCTTCCATATCCCGAAGTTTCGGCCGTTGGCCGCCTGCCCGGGCATGGCCGAACGGGACTAAGTCGCTGGCCGGGGGGGAAGAATCCCTCAGTTTGTGAATATTCCCGTAACATCAGCACCAATGGACCACGGTGCGCGCGAGCACTCGGCCCCGGACTTGCTGTCCGGCCTCGCCGAGATGGCGGTCACCAGCGAATTGCTGGCGGGAAGCGAAGACCTTTCGGACACGCTTCAGCGGCTGGCTCACCGCGCCCGCGAGTGACCGAGCCGACTTCGCCGCGATCTCCACCTTCGATGAGACGGGCATCATGACGCGGTTCATCTACGCCGGCATCTCGGAAGACCAGGCCCGCAGGCTGGGCGACCCGCCCCGCGGCCGGGGTCTCCTCGGCGAGCTTGCCGAGCGAGACCGCCCGTTCCGCCTCGCGGATGTCCAGGCCTATTCCGGCTACACGGGATGGCCAGCGGGC
>JADJZF010000013.1 GCA_016719395.1 Candidatus Amarobacter glycogenicus
CTATGCGCTCTCCTTCACGTACCGGCTGGCGCTCGATCCGCCCCGCGCCGCGAGCCCGGCCCCGGCGGATGACCCAAACGCCGCCTGGGTACACTGAGAAGTCTGGTGCGGAGGGGTCGTATAGTGGTTCAGTGCGCCCGCCTGCTAAGCGGGTTCTGGCAACTCGGTCGAGGGTTCAAATCCTCCTCCGCCACCTCCCAGTTCTCAAGGTCATCACCCACCCATGCCAGGCCGCTACTACCTTTGACCCCGTCGGCTGATGAACAAGGCAGACAGCGAGAAGCCCGCCGCCGGTTTTGATCGCATGGGCCTCGCCCACCGACCGCATCGAACGGCCGACATCGTCGTCATCAATACCTGCAGTAGCGTCCGCCAGCACGCCGAAGACCGCGCCTCATCTCCCAAGCTCGGCCGCGTCCTGACCTGAAAGAAATCCAACCCCCCTGAAAGTCGCAACATGGGCTGCATGGTTGGTCTCAAGACCGACGACCTTGAAAAAAACGACTCCCCCAGGTCGATGTTCTTCGCACGGCCTCAGCAGTCCGAGCCGATCATCGAGCTCATCGAAGGCCCCATCGAGGACCTCGGCGGCGAATTTTGGCCCACCACCTACGCGATCCCCCCGAAGGCCCCGCCTGCTGTCCCTATCGTCCATGGCTGCAACAAGTTCCGCACCTACTGCATCGTTCCCTACCGCCGCGGCCGCGAGAAGAGCCGCCCGATGGACGAGATCGTCCGCGAAGTCGCCTACCTAACGGCTTCACGGAGTTGCCGAAGTCACCCTCCTCGGCCAAACGGTCGGAGCCTACGGTCATTGACCTGGCCGAACAGCCCCGATCTCGGTGGACTCCTATGCGCGACCTTTCCGCGCTCGATCGGCTTCCAGCGCATCCCGTTTCCTCACCTCCTATCCGAGGGACATGACGCATCGCATCCTCGGAGGCCATCGCCGAGCTGCCAAGTCATGGAATGCTTCTCGCTCCCCGTCCAGGCCGGCGGCAACCTCGCGTCCCGATTCCATGGCGCCGCGGCTTACACCGCGAGAGTACATCGAGAAGATCGCTGGGGTCCGATCCCTCATGCCCCATGCCGGCATCGACCGACGTGATCGTCGGTTGCCAAGCGAAACCGGCGCCGACTTCGACGAAACCTGCTCCCTCCTCGAAGAACTGCGCTTCGACAAGGTCCACGTCGCGGCGTACTCCCCACGTCCGGCACCATCGCCTGGCGCAAGATGGAAGACGACGTCCCCGCCGAAGTGAAGGCCGCGCGTCTCCATCGCGTCGAAGGGATCAGAGAACGAATCTCCCAGGAGATCAATTCGACTTACCTCGGCACCGTCCAGCCGATCTTGGTCGAAGCCATCCGCAACGACCAGCCAAATGGCCGCACTCGCACCGGCAAGCTCGTCCACCTCGATGCCCCGCCCGGATCGGCAGCATGGTCGACGTCCATATCGAGCACGCCGGACCGTTCTCCCTTCGCGGCATGCCCGCCGATGCACTCGTACTGGCTTAGGCTCCCGCCCCGCGCTTCCGCTCGCCTAATTCTCTGCCCAATCGATCGTCACCGAGTTCCGGTCGTTCGGGTCGACGCGCACATTCAGCGACGAACCCTCGATCAGCAGGCTGACCAGCGAGGACCGCACAGCGTCGGGATCGTCACGCGGTACGGCACGCCCCAACAGGCTGGACTTCCACTCGAGCTCCAGCAGCCGCTGATTCGCGGCCGTCGCTCCGCGGTCCCGCTTCCGCACGATGGATGCCCGCTCCAGGACGAGGTCCGCCGGGTTCCGGCGCTGGCGCCGGCGGCGAGGCCGTCGATGCGACTCCGGCGGCTGTCATCGATGGATTCGTCCGCTCCACCGCATCGCCGCCCTTCATGAGTGTTGCGTTCCGCAGGACCTCTTCGTCGATGGAGATCCCCATCGACTTCAGGTAGGCGCTGAGTCCCGCCGGGTCATTGGGCACGTCGCGCCCCTGCCGTTGGCCGCGCAGGTCGGCCGATGCTCGACACCAACGACCGCGTCTTGCGGATCGCGAACTCGGTGGCAGCGGACGAAATCAGGCCGGCCCCGATGAAAGCCACGCCCATCGTCACGAACGTCGTCCGCGCCCCCGCTGTCGCTCCCGAGCAGTCGCCGTACTGGCAAGCCGAAGTCTCATCCAGCCAGGCTGTGAACGCATCACTGAGCCCCAGCACCAGGAATCCCGCGCCGAGCGCAACGAACAGCACGCCCATCCCATGGCCGATGACCCGTCCCATCGTCGACATACGCACTCCCCGGGAAGTCCCCGCCGGTTAGACCGGCATCGCGAAGGATCTTACGGCTTCGGAACCGCTACTATCCGCTCACAACTTTCGGAGGAATACCGTGAAATTCGAAGACATCAAGAAGGTCGGCGTCCTCGGCGGCGGCATCATGGGCGGCGGCATCGCCCAGACCTACGCCTTCGCCGGTTACCAGGTCGCCGTCTGCGACATCAACGACGACGCCATCACCGCAACGAAGCATGCGGTCTTCGATGGCAAATGGGGCATCAAGCGCGGCGTCGAACGCGGCAAGATCCCGTTCGACGATGCCGTCGCCGCCATGGGCCGCGTCTCCTTCGGCACCGACCACGGCGTCCTTGCGGACTGCGACTACATCATCGAGGCCATTCCCGAGAAGCTCCGAACTCAAGCAGCAGGTGCTCGCCGCCCTCGACAAAGTCGTGAAGCCAGAAGCCATCTTCGCTTCCAACACCTCGGGATTCGTCATCGAGGAAGTAGCCCGGGACGTCTCCGAGGCCCGCAAGAAGCTCTTCATCGGCATGCACTTCTCGAACCCCGTCACCACCATGCGCATGTGCGAAATCATCTACACGCCTCAATCCGCCCAGGACACCATCGATGCCGGCGTCAAGCTCGGCGAAGCTGGCGGCAAGGCCGTCTCACTCGTGAAGGACACGCCCGGGACCTACGGTTTCCTCCTGAACCGGATCTTCGGCGCTGCCGCTCGCGAGGCCCGCGCCATCGCCGAGCAAGGCATCGCCACGAAGGAAGACATCGATAAGGCCATGATCACCGGCCGAAACTGGCCCTCTGGCTTCTTCGGCGCCCGCGGCGGCATCGGCAAGGAGTGGTAGGCGGCCGCCCCCGCTGACCTTCGTCCCGCGGTTTGTACACGGGTGTAGGATGTGGGCGCATTCAACTCGGGAGGCTCCGGCATGCCCTGGATCGAAGTAGGCGAAACGGACATCTACTACCAGGGAGGAGGGCGCCGGCCAACCCTCGTCTTCCTCCATGGAAACACCTCCTGCGGCGAAGCCTGGTGGCAGCAGTTCGCCCACTTCCGCGACCGCTTCCGCTGCATCGCCTACGACAGCGTTAATCACGGCCACTCCTCGAACTCGCCGAGAGACGCCGACGAGCCCGACCGCGCCGACGAACTCGAAGGCTTCCTCGCCGCGATGAACATCACCCGCCCGATACTCGCCGGCAACTCCATGGGCGGGAACACCCTCACCCGCTGGGCTACCCGGCACCCGGGCGATGCGCTTGCCCTCATCCCCTCCGGCGCCGGCGTCGCCCGTGCCGGTCAGCCCGGCGCCACGCCGCCGCTTCAGCAGCCGCTGAGCCCCGACGTGCTCTTTCTCCCCATCGGCGACTCCCTCACCGATGGCTTCAAACAGAGCCAGCCGCGGATGTTCGAGCGCTATCTCCGGATCCGCTCAACCGCGACGCGTCTGGAGGCGATGCGTTACCCTCGCCGTCCCGCCCCGAAGACCCTCGCCGAACGCGAAGGAATGGCCGGACGCGTCACTGCGATCACGTCGCCGATGTGCATCATCGTCGGGGCCCTGGATCCGGCCGTTCCCCGCTGCGAGATGTTGCATGAGTTGGTCCCCGGTTCCAACTACCACGCCATCGCCGGGGCGCCCCACAACGTCTACTACGAAGCGGCCGAACCCTACAACGCCATCGTCGACGCCTTCCTCGCGAAGGTGATGGCGGCGGTGCGGGCAGGCTAACTTCGTTCCTCGAACCACCAGGTTGGGGGCTCACAAAGGACTTCCACCGACTCCCAAGCATGTGGGTGAGGCGAGCCCTACCCCGCCTCGCTCGTGTCGATCTTCGTCGTGCTGCGCCGGTCCTTGAACTTCGCCTTCAGGTAGTCGCGGTTCATCTTCGCGATGAAATCGATGCTGATCCCCTTCGGGCAGGCGGCCTCGCACTCGGCGTAGTTCGTGCAGCTCCCGAAGTACTCCTCCATCGTGTCGACCATCGCGACCGTCCGGCTCCAGCGCTCCGGCTGCCCCTGGGGCAGCAGGTTCAGGTGGGCGAGCTTCGCGGCTGTGAAAAGCTGGGCTGCGCCGTTCGGGCAGGCTGCTACACATGCCCCACAACCGATGCATGCGGCCGCCTCGAAGGCAAGGTCCGCCACTGACTTCGGGATCAGGGTCTCGTTTCCGTCGCCTGCCGCACCGGTCGGCGCCGAAATATAGCCGCCGGCCTGGATGATGGCGTCGAATGCCGACCGGTCCACCACCAGGTCCTTAATCACCGGGAACGACGTCGAACGCCATGGCTCCACTGTGATCGTGTCGCCGGTCTTGAAGTTCCGCATGTGCAGCTGGCAGGTCGTCGTCAGCGTCTTGAGCCCGTGCGGCACACCGTTGATGACTACCCCGCACGAACCGCAGATGCCTTCGCGGCAGTCGTGGTCGAATGCGATCGGCTCCTTGCCCTGCGCGATCAGCTCTTCGTTGACGACGTCCAGCATTTCGAGGAAGGACATGTCCTCGTTGATGTCGTTCGGGCTATAGGTCTCGAAGTGCCCGTCGTCTTTCGGGCCGCGCTGGCGCCAGACCTTGAGGAGGAGGTTGAGGCTCATTTGTAGCTCCGCTGGGCGAGGTGAACGTTCTCGAAGACCAGGTCTTCTTTGTGCAAAGTGGCCGCCGTCCCGGCGCCCGTGTACTCCCACGCTGCGACGTACGCATAGTTGTCGTCGTCACGCTGCGCCTCGCCGTCCGGCGTCTGGTGTTCTTCCCGGAAGTGCCCTCCGCACGATTCCTCGCGATGGAGCGCGTCCTGGCACATCAGTTGACCCAATTCGATGAAGTCCGCGACCCGCCCGGCTTTCTCCAACGATTGATTCAGCGAGTCGCCGTCACCGAGCACCCGGACATCCGACCAGAACTCCTGGCGCAACGCGTCGATGTCCTTGATCGCGGTCTCCAGCCCCGACTTGTTCCGTGCCATGCCGCAGTAGTTCCAGCACAGGTGCCCCAGTTCCTTGTGGAACGAATCCACCGAACGCTTGCCGTTGTTGGTGAGGAGACGGTTGACCTGCTCTCGCACCCCGGCCTCTGCTTCTTCGAACGCCGCCGACTGGGTCGAAGCAGCCGGCTGGTTGAGGTGGTTCGCCAGCTCGCCCGCAATCGTCGTCGGCAGGACGAAGTAGCCATCCGCGAGGCCCTGCATCAGTGCGCTCGCGCCCAGCCGGTTCGCCCCGTGGTCGCTAAAGTTCGCCTCGCCGAGCACGAACAGGCCCGGCACGTTGGACATCAGGTTGTAGTCCACCCAGAGCCCACCCATCGTGTAGTGCACGGCCGGGTAGATGCGCATCGGCTGGGTGTACGGGTCCTCTCCTGAGATATTGTCGTACATATCGAACAAGTTGCCATAACGCTGTTCGATGACGTTCCGGCCCAGCCGCTCGATCGCCGTCTTGAAGTCAAGGTAGACGCCGTTCTTCAGCGGTCCCACGCCGTACCCGTCGTCCACCATCCGCTTCGCCGCGCGCGAAGCGACGTCCCGTGGCACCAGGTTCGCGAACGACGGGTAGATGCGCTCCAGGTAGTAGTCCCGTTCCGCCTCGGGGATCTGGTTCGGGCTGCGTTTGTCGTTCTTGTCCTTTGGCACCCAGATGCGTCCGTCGTTGCGGAGTGACTCGCTCATCAGCGTCAGCTTCGACTGGTAGTCCCCGCTCACCGGGATGCAGGTCGGGTGGATCTGCGTGTAGCAAGGGTTCGCGAAATAGGCGCCCTTCTTGTGCGCCCGCCACGCCGCCGTCACGTTCGATCCCTTCGCGTTCGTCGAGAGGTAGAACACGTTCCCGTAGCCGCCCGTCGCCAGTACGACCGCATGGGCTGAGTGCCGTTCGATCGCACCGCTCACCAGGTCTCGCGTGATGATGCCCACCGCCCGGCCGTTTTCCGTCACCAGGTCCAACATCTCGTGGCGGGCGTACATCTTCACCGACCCGGCATCCACCTGGCGCTCGAGCGCCTGGTAGGCGCCCAGCAATAGCTGCTGCCCGGTCTGGCCGCGCGCGTAGAACGTGCGCGAAACCTGTGCGCCGCCGAACGAACGGTTGGCGAGCGTTCCGCCGTACTCGCGCGCGAACGGCACGCCCTGCGAAACGCACTGGTCGATGATCTGCACGCTTATCTCGGCGAGCCGGTGGACGTTCGCCTCGCGGGCGCGGTAGTCGCCGCCCTTGATCGTGTCGTAGAACAGCCGCCGGACGCTGTCGCCGTCGTTCTTGTAGTTCTTCGCCGCGTTGATGCCGCCTTGCGCCGCAATCGAATGTGCGCGCCGTGGGCTGTCCTGGAAGCAGAACACCTTCACGTTGTAGCCCATCTCGCCGAGCGTGGCCGCCGCCGCTCCACCGGCCAGGCCCGTCCCGACGATGATGACTTCGAACTTCCGCCGGTTCTGCGGCGCCACCAGCTTGGTGTTGAACTTGTGGCTCGTCCACTTCTCTTCGAGCGGACCTTCTGGGATGTTTGAATTGAGTGTCATTGCGGCCCCCTTACTCCACGATCCCGGTCATGACAGCGATCGGGAACGACACGTTGCCGACCACCACCAGTGCCGCGAAGCCGATTGCGAACATCCGCCGCCAATCGTTGAAGCGCGGGTTTGCCCAGCCCAGTGACTGGAACAGGCTCCACGCGCCGTGGTAGATGTGAATTCCGAGCAACAGGTTCGCAACGATGTACACCGCCGCAACGGGTTCTCGCTGGAAGCTCGCGACCAGGTTCTCGTAGGGCGTCCCGCGTGTGTAGCTTGAGGTGGCCACTCCCACGCCCCAGGTAAGGTCCATCAGGTGGAAGAGCAGGTACGCGCCGACGATGATGCCGCTCCAGCGCATCGTCCGGGCTGCGTAGTTCGCCGCCACGTAGGTGCGCCCGCCTTTGTATCCCACCGCCCGCGATTGACGGTTCAACAGTGTCAGCGTGGCCGCCGAATGGATGTGCAGCGCGAACGCCAGGATCAGCCCGCCGCGCATGATCCAGAGGAAGCCCGTGTGCGGCAGTATCGGCTCACCGATGGTGCGCAGGTACTCGCCGTAGTGGTTCATGTGCTCGGCGTCCTGGTACATGTGCAGGTTGCCCAGCATGTGCGTGAGCACGAACCCGAGCAGCAAGAGCCCCGTCACTGCCATTACGGCCTTCTTGCCTATCGCCGAGCCGTAGAAATCCAGCAGCCAGAAACGCGGCCGTATCCTGCGCTGCCGCAACGGCTGCGCGACGCGTGAACCAGTGAGCATGCCCACCCTCCCGAACGTGTCCCTGTCAGACGGTTAGGGGCGACCCGGCGTTTGCGGAGCCAGGCGAAGCACGGAACAAGCCGAAAGAGCGGCTTTACCGCTGTCCCACCGCGAATCCTAGCCCTGCGTCATGGGGCCAGCAATGCAGCGTCATTCATTCGTGCTATAGAACGTGGTCTCACCTATCGATTCCGTGATTCAACCTGCCGCACCCATCTCAGGATCCCGATGACCGATTTCGCATCGCAGATCTCGCCCGATTCGAGGGCCGCGATTGCCTCGCCGGGAGTCAGCGTCTCCACCTCGATGTCTTCGTCGTCGTCGGCATCCAGAGTCGATGGCTCGAGTTCGGTACAGACGAACAGGTGGATGAACTCGGTGGTGTATCCCGGTGCCACGAAAAACCCGCCCAGCGGTTCGATCTTGCCCGGCCGATGCCCCACTTCCTCCTGTAACTCGCGCGAAACGGCCGCCAGCGGTGCTTCGCCAGCCTCCAGCGTCCCCGCAGGCAGCTCCAGGAGCCGCCTGCCTGCCGCGTGCCGGTACTGCGTCACCAGCAACAGGTTGCCCTCCGCTGTGACCGGCACCATTGCCACCGCCCCCGGGTGACGGATGGTCTCGCGATACGCGATCACCCCTCCGTCCATCTCGATGGTGTCGAGGCTCACGTTGAAGAGGCGGCCCGCATAGGCCGTTTCGGTGGAAATCAGTCGAGGGTCAGGCATGGTGGGATTGTGGAGTTGGAGTGGCAGCAGTGTCGATCGACGAGGAGCGCCAAGGCCGGTCTCGCCTCCCTCCGTCGGCCCGCCTCTAGATCGCCCTCCCCAGGCACTCCCACACCCGCTTCGGCTCCTCATACCGGTGGATCGTCTTGTGCTCCAGCTGCTCGAGGGTGAACAACTCGTCGAGCGCAGCGCGCACCATCGCCTCGTCGAAGAACCGCTTCGTCTCCGAGAAGTGCGCCTGGTACGAGTCTGCGACCCGGTAGAAGTTGGGCTCCAGCTCTTCCCCCTGGCCCGCTCCGTGTGCGAAGTCGTCGGTCGCGTTTACGCGAAACAGGAACGCCGACCCTTCGCCCGGCACCCGCCGGATCTCCCCGAACACGGCCCGCGTCTCGGCCCACGGCAAGTAGTGCAGCGCCAGCGACGAGACCGCGCAGTCGAACGCGCCGTCCCGGAACGGCAAGCGTTGCCGTAGGTCCGCCCGCAGTAGCATCGCTCGCGGCGCGTTCACCCGTGCGCGCTCCAGGGGCGCCCGGTCAAAGCCGACGACCTGGAACCCATGGGTGTGCAGTGTTGCCGCGTCCAGCCCTGGACCGCAGCCAGCCTCAAGCAGCCGATCTCCCTGCGCCCGCAGAACGGAAACAAATGGAGAAAGCCAGTCGCTGTCTTGCGGCAGCGGCTGGCTTTCTCGTTGTGAGTCCTGGGCCGTCATGATGGGATTCTCTTCCTTCACGAACTCTCCGTGAACTCGCAGAAAGAAGCCCTCCGTGACCTCAGTGCCTCTGTGGTGAACTAATCGAGGTAGTCTTTGAGCTTCTTGCTCCGGCTCGGGTGACGCAGCTTGCGCAGCGCCTTCGCCTCGATCTGGCGGATGCGCTCACGCGTCACGCCAAACTCCCGGCCCACTTCCTCGAGCGTCCGGCTGCGGCCGTCCTCCAGCCCGAAGCGCAACTGTAGGACCCGCCGTTCCCGGCTGGTCAGGCTCGCGAGTACGTCTTCGACCTGCTCGCGCAGGAGTTGCTGGCTCGCCGCTTCTGCAGGCGCCAGCGCCGTCGGGTCCTCCAGGAAGTCGCCGAGATGGCTGTCTTCCTCTTCGCCGATCGGCGTCTCCAGCGAAACCGGCTCCTGCGAGACCTTCTGGATCTCCCGGATGCGCTCAGGTGTGTAGCTGGCGGCGGCGTCCGGCTTGCCGGATTCCGTCATCCCGCGGGCGATCTCCTCGCTCGTCGGTTCGCGGCCGTACTCCTGCACCAACCGCCGGCTGACGCGCACGAGCTTGTTGATCGTCTCCACCATGTGGACCGGGATGCGGATCGTCCGCGCCTGGTCAGCAATGGCACGCGTGATCGCCTGCCGGATCCACCACGTCGCATATGTCGAGAACTTGAAGCCCTTGCGGTAGTCGAACTTCTCGACTGCCCGGATCAGTCCGATGTTCCCTTCCTGGATCAGGTCCAGCAGCGACATCCCGCGCCCGATGTACTTCTTCGCGACCGAGACCACCAGCCGAAGGTTCGCCTCAGTCAGCCGCCGCGTTGCCTTGCTGCCGTTCCGCTTCACGGTGTCGAAGTGATACCGCAGCTTCTCTTCCAACGGCGAGATCTTCTCGATGAGGCCGTCCACGGGGGGTACGAGGTCGTCCTCCGTCCCCGCTTCTGTTCCCATCTGGGCCACCAGGTCCGGCGTCAGGACGTGCGTGATGATCGAGAGTTGGACGATCCGCATGTGGGCGTCGTCGTCTTCGATTTTCAGCTTGTTCACCACGTGGATCGTGAAGTCCGGGTCCATCTCGCCGTCGATCAGCCCCCGGAACTGCGGGTCCGCGATCGTCTCGCTGAACGAGAGGTTCTTCAGCTTCTGGCCGTCCGGATTGCGCCACTTCCGCGTCACCGTCAGTTCGCCCTCTTCACGCGGGCGGACCAGCTTGTCGAAGTCGTCGACGAAGCGCTTCGCTTCCTTGTAGACCGAAAGCAACGCGCCCCACTGCTCGAGCAGCCGGACGGCCACGCGTGCAGCCGATGGCGGATGCCCGTAGTTCGTCACGTACTCCTGCTCGATGGCCTCGATGTGCAGGCCTTCTTCCATCTGCCGGGCGAGGTGCTTCTCGTCGTCCGCAGTCAGGAGATAGACCTTCCCGATTTCGCGCAGGTACATGCGCACCGGGTCGTCGATACCCTCGGATTCCTCGCTCAGGAGCGCGAGGCTGGCATCCTCTTCTTCCTCTTCTTCGTCGCTGTCGGCGGGAGTCTCCTCCTCGTCGTCCGTGGTCGCCTCATTCAGCTCGTCTTCCGAAGACTCGTCGTCGGTGAACGAGGAGAGACGGCTGAGTACGCCGTCGATCACGGCGCCATCGTTTGAAGGGGATGCGCCGGTCAGGACATCTTCTGTCATAAGTAAAACACTACCTCAGGTTGAACAGGGAACGGACCGCTGGACGCGCAGGGCATACTGCGCCTTTTGAAGCTTAGCAAGTGAACAAACGCATTTCAAG
>JADJZF010000014.1 GCA_016719395.1 Candidatus Amarobacter glycogenicus
CGAGGCGTCTCAGGCGGCCGTACGTCCCGGGCGAGGCGAGCCGGAGGAGGAAGCGCTTCGCAGCCTGCCTCTCTGGCCACGAACCGAGGCGAGGCGACAGGCAGGACTGGCGTTCACAGACATTCAGGTGCGAGCGCCCGGCCAACTTGCCGGGGACCTGCAACGACCGGGAGTGGCCTCGACGCCCAGCGTCAGCAGGAATCCGGGGGCAACGCCTTCCGGGCCTAACTTCGCAAGCAGGGCGCCGGCCGCTTCCAACCGGCGCTGGGAAACTCATCGGCCGCAGCCCGGCGGATCGGCCCGAACTCCGGCGCGCGCCCTCCAGGCAGACGGTGAAGAGCGAGCAAAGGCGAGACTGGGCGCAACGACGGCTTCCGCGGAGTGCTGAAGCGGAACAGCGCGGGCGAGAGGGCGGCGAAGGCATCGCGGTTGGCAGTCCCGCCGAAGGTTGCGGGAGCAACCCGTGGAGTGGCCGGGGCCGAAGGCCGCGACCGCCGGGGCAGTCCGGCGGCTTGATCCGCAGAGCGCCGCAGGCTGTGAGCCGGTCCAGCGCGGCACCGGGAGGTAACCCGAGAGGCAACGAGCGAGGCACAGGGCGGCGTGAATGGCGGTGGGAACCCCGGCGGCGCGCGCGGAAACACGGAGACGGGGACCAGGCGCCCGGACTGGTGGTGTGTCAGCGGCGCGGTGAGGTCGTTGGGCGACGGCATGGAGGACGACAGATGCGTAGGCATGGTCCTTCGCCAGCTGGCTGTGCGCCCCCGCCGCTGGCGCGCACGGTGGATCTCGACATCGCCGCGAAGGGGGTCTCCGCCGGCATCGGGATGGCGCCCGGAAATCCGGCCCCGGGCGGGCCCCGGCACCCGGGAAGACCACGCCGCAAGACACGCCCGTCCCCGAGGCGCAGGGGGGCCGGCCAGCCCGGCGGCCCAACGCGACCCGCGGGGAGCAGACTCGGAGGCCGGCGCCAGTGCCTGCAGGCAGCCGCCGTCATTTCTTCATCGCCGCCGGAGGCGTCGTAGGGGCTCTTCCGTTCGGCAGGGCCTTCGCGCTCGCACCGCGAGGTAGCGGCCCGTCTCCCACTCCGAGGCCGTTTGCTGGCGGACGCCTAGCCCGTCGGCCATGTCCGACTGGGTGAGGCCGAGTTCCGAGCGCAGAGCCGCGATCCGCTCCGCCGTCCATGCCGCTCGCCGTCTGCGCGCCATCGTGATGGCATTCTACACGGTAACGTGTAGTGCCGTCGCCGGCGGTGACGTAGCGGGGGCTGTACCGGACGAAGGCTCAGCGATGCTTTTCGAGCTTGCCACGGAGGCGGGCGAGGCGGTGTTCGAGAGCCTCGATCGAGAGTTCGCCGCCGTCCGGGCCGGGCCGGACCAGCCCGCGCCGGGCGAGGGTGAGGGCTTCATCGGTGAGGACGTAGGCACGCGGGTGGTCGCCGAGGCGGTGCTCGGCCAGCTTGGCAAGTTCGACGTAGGGGAGGACACACGGCGGCCCCGGGGCTCATCGATGAGGACTGCCAGTGAGCGGCGGCCGCTTCCCATTCGCCGGTGCGGGTGTGGCAGCGGGCAGCGCGCTCGAGCGACTCGAGGCGTTCGGCACGGCCAGGGACGGTCGCGAGAGCCGTCTCGTAGTGGCGGGCCGCAGCGGCGTGCTCTCCGGCATATTCGGCGGCGCGGGCCGCCTGGAGAGGATGACTTGCGCCGTCATCGCAGACCGCGGCGAGATGGGCGGCGAGGGCGACGAGCGAGAGGATGTCCCAGGCGTTGTGGCGGAGCACGGGGCGAATGTGGGTCGGGTCGCCGCTGCGCTGGAAGCGGAAGTACCGCTCCGGACCTCTGCGGATGGACGCGTCATCCTCACGTTCAGATCCGAGCAGTTCGCGTTCGACCATGGGCAGGCGGTGGGATTCGATGACGCCTTTGAAGAGCCGCCGGTTGGGATGGAGCAGGTCAGGTGGGGGAGCGCGCGGAGGGTGGGCCGCTGGCGCGAGAGGATGTAGCGGGATTCGAGCGCGGGGACATCGAACGACTTGCCGTTGTAACTCACCAGGGCGCGCGCGCCGGCGAGCTCACGCGAGATGCCGCCGAGGAGGCCGTTTTCGACTGGGGGCCGGGAAGGAGGAACTGGCGGAGGTGGAGCGCGGCACCCTCGAAGCGGGCGGCCCCGGCGAGAAGACCATCGTCCCGGCCCCGCCGAGGCACCGGTGGTCTCGGTATCGACATAGAAGTCGCGGGGTCCTGTTTCGCCGAGGCGGGGGTCGCGGACCTGGCCGGCGAGCCGCGCGGGATCGATCGCGAGGCACGGTGGAGAGGATATCGACCGTGACGGTGGCCCGCTTCGTAGACGCATTCAAACGACATAGCCAGGCCGTCGCCGGACTCGAACCGTGTACCGAGGGTTGGAAGGTCGAAGCTCGGTGACGCCTCTCGCGGCGGCGCGGGCTCGGCACGCACGGCTGGTTGAGCGGCGCGGAGCCGGTCGCGCAGGGCGGGAGCACTGGCAGGCTTAAGATTTGTTCAAACTGAATGGAGAAGGAAAGGAAAGAGCAGGGAAGAGGAAGAAACTTTGATCACCGGTGCGGCATCTGGGCGTGGGTGCTGAGGCTTGCCGATGGGTTGAAGGTCATCGTGCTGGGGCAAATCGCTGGCGTTTGTGGCGGTCTGCGGGTTCAGGTGGAGGTAAGTAGGACCAGCTGACCGGTGCCGGGATTCCAGGCAACGCCACCACCGCCGTTGAGCACCTGGGGAGCCCGCGCGGGCGGGGTGGGGCCGCCCTCGGGCGAACCTGGCCCACGCCAGGTCGATCCGGCGGCAATCTCCAGCGCTGGTAGTTCGCCGAACAGACCTGGCCGAATGGCTGCCTGGGGCTGCAGCAGGCGGGCGGAGTCTGCAGCCAGGCGATGGTGCCCGGCTGGCTGGCGACGCTGACGACCCCAGATGGGCGGCAGTTTCGCTACCCGGGCACCGGCGGGCGATTCGTCCCTGGAGCCCTGGCTCGAGAACGGCCACTGCGAAGGGCCAGCCCCGTGAGCGTGAAGGTGAGCACCGCGATGCCCGCGATGGCAGCTGCACCCTCTAGCCAGCGCGGCGGGTTCCCACCCGGCAGTGACGCGAGCGCTGGCCTTCGATCAGGTAGGTACCGGATTCTGCCGCGCGATCACTTCGAGCCAGGTGGCGAAGACTTCGATCGGCGCGAAGTGGGCCAGGGAAGAGCGGAAGAAGAGATGGGGAATCCCGCCTGGGCGGCCTGGGGGCTGCCAGTCTTGAGGGCGATGGCGACGCCAATGCCGAGTAGGCGAGGCGAAGGCAGCGGTCCCAACGAGGAGCACGAGACCATCCCAACCGGGCCTGTTTCGACCGGAACCGACGGCCAGGGCCATGGCGATAACAGGATGGAGACCGAATGCCTTGACGGCATCGGCGAGCATGCGGCCGAGGACGATGGCGAAGCGGGAGTCAAAGTGAGCATGAGCTTTTCGAAGTAGCCGGACTGGATGTCCTGGGTGAGTGCCAGGCCAGGCCGCCGGCGCGATGCCGGCTGCCCCTGGAGCAGGGCGACGGGGAGCTGGAAAGCCCTTGTAGTCATCGACGCCGAAGGCCTCGCGGCGACTCCGCCAACTGCGCCAACGGTGACGGCGTAAGAAGAGCAGGATGAAGGCGTTTCCGAGGTCGTTCGCGGGCTGTCAGCGCGCTTCGCGGAGGGCACGGGCCATCAGGAGCCAGGTGGTGGTGACGAAGCGGGTCACGCCGCACCTCCGGCGACGGCCGCCACTTCGACACGCTTGTCGACTTCGAGGTGGTGGCCGGTTGCCCGCAAGACATCATCGAGGTGGCCTGGGCGAGCCGGAGTTCGCTGACGGTGACCCGGCATCGTTGAGGCGAGGACGATGCCGGCGACGGCGAGGCTCCGTTGTTCGGAGGTAGGCGACGACCTCCTCCCGGCGAGTGCGGTGGAGTCGATCCTCCGGGAGCTGGCGGATGCGAGGGTCGGCCCTTTGGGCGTCATCGTCGCTGGCGAGACAAGACGGTGATGGCGTCGGTGCCGATAGATGACCCCAGTTCGGCGGGCGACCCCTTCGCGACGATCTTGCCGCGATCCATGATGGCGATGTCGTGGCAGAGGCGGTCGGCTTCTTCCAGGTACTGGGTGGTGAGGAAGAAGGTGACGCCGTCGCGGTTCAGCTCTTCGACGTAGCGCCAGACCTGGTCGCGGGTGATGGGGTCGAGGCCGGTGGTCGGCTCGTCGAGGAAGATGACGCGGGGCTCGTGGACGAGGGCGCAGGCGAGGTCAGTCGCCGTTTCATGCCGCCGGAGTAGCCCTTCACGGGGCGGTCGGCGGCATCGGTGAGGCTGACGATTTCAAGAAGGTGGTCGACGCGGCGGCGGGTCTCGCCAGACGAGATGCCGAAGAGGCGGGACTGGAGGGAGAGCTGCTCGCGGCCCGTCTGGAGGTCATCCAGGCCGACTTCCTGGAGGGCGACCTGCCACGAGCTTCCGGACGCGGTCGGGGTCCGGCGAGGACATCGATGCCGCCGACGCAGGCGGTGCCGGCGGTCGGCCTCAGGAGGGTGGTGAGCATGCGGACGGTGGTGGTCTTCCCGGAGCCGTTCTGGCCGAGGAAGCCGAAGACCTGTCCCTCGGGATGTCGAGGTCGATGCCATCGACGGCGCGGATATCGGGCGAGAAGTGCTTGACGAGACCGTTTGCGGCAACGGCGGACATGGACGCTCCGGGCGCGAAGAGGCGCGGGGAAGAGGCGGGGGCATGGGCGGGCCTGGCGACAGGTCGCGGGGAGGTGCGGACGCGGGGACTGCTGTGGGAATAATATACTTGACACACCAGACCGCCTGTTCTAGAATCAGGATATGGACTCGACGCCTTTCCCTTCAAGCCTTCTCGAAGCCATCCGCTATTTGGGGATGACGAGCGCTGCCGCGATTTCGTGGCTGACCTGCGTTAGCCGAACGGCGTCGAGTGCCCGCGTGAAGGGTGCGGGTCGCAGCTCGTCCAGTTCATCGGCACGCGCGGTATCTGGCGCCAAGACCTGCAAGCGGCAGTTCTCGGTCAAGGTCGGGACCATCTTCGAGGACAGTCCATCCCTCAGGGAAGTGGCTAACCGCGCTATGGATGCTCACGTCGCGCAAGAAGGGCGTCAGCTCATACCAGATGGCCCGTGACCTGGACGTGACGCAGAAGACTGCATGGTTCATGGATCATCGGCTTCGGCTCGCCAGAAGACGCAATCGTTCATGAAGCCGATGGCCGGCGAAGTGGAAGTAGACGAGACGTTCATCGGTAAGGAAGCCAACAAGCATGCGGACAAGAAGACGAATCAGTCTCACCCGAGCAAGAAGCGCGGCGGCACCGAAGGCAAGGCCATCGTCATGGGCCTGCTGGAACGCGAGACCGGCCAGTTCCGCGCCGCCATCGTGCCGAGCACCCGCAAGGGGCATCTACAGGGAATGGTGCGGGAGAACGTAGTGCCCGGCTCCAGTCTCTACAGCGACGCTCACGGCTCCTATCGCGGTCTCGGTGGCGAGTACCAGCACGGCGTGGTTGACCATGCCGCTGAGTACGTCCGGGGCCGCGTCCACGTGAACGGCGTCGAGAACTTCTGGAGCCTGTTGAAGCGCGGCCTGACTGGCATCTACCATTCGGTAGAAGTCGAGCACCTCGACCGGTATCTCGACGAATTCAGTTATCGGTTCAATACTCGAAAACAGACAGATGCGGAGCGTTTCGCGGGGACGGTGCCAAAGGTCGCAGGAAAGCGACTGACGTACGCCGAGCTTACCGCGAGAGGGGCGTAAGTCCCGCTTCGTGGCACCGGGTCTGCAAACCGGGTGCCAGTTTCGGCCGATGGGACAGATGTTCGGGCATCTGCCTATGGGCGTTGGGTAGGCGGTGCGCCTATACTCCGCGCCTCTCTCATTTCAAGAGTACCAGAGAGAGGACGAATTGCTATGCCTAAGAGCGAACCCCCTCACCGATTGGGAAGACGATCACGACTCGTTCTTCGAGCTTGCTGACGCCGCCCGTTTGACCCGCACTCCGCAATCCACGCTTCGTCGATGGGTGAAGGAAGGCGTGGTTACGCCTTCGCGCCGTGCCACTGACGAAGACGGAGAAACCGTGGACGGATTCTCCCTGCGCGATCTCGCCTACGTCAGCATCATTCGGCACCTTACAGAGCCCGCCCCGCCCCTCAGGGCTATCTCTTTGGAACACGCTGTGGAAAGCGTCAGCCACGCATTGGCCAGGCTGTCGCGACTCGGAACGCATTGGGCCGACGCCCACCTTCTAGGCGAGCACGGCCCCTTGGTATATCTGCCCGATGAACATGGCGTAACTAAAGCGCTGGCCGCAGGGCGCGGCCAGCGTGTGTTCGAAGAGTTCCTCGATGTTCAGGTCCGCCGCTTGCTGCTGGGCCCAGAATCCTTGCTGATTCCAGAGGAGTTTCTCGCTCACGTCGAGATGAACCCCGGAAACGCGAAGGCCATCCCGTCGTCCGCGACACGAACATCGAAACCCTCGTCATCTTCGACTTGCTCGGCGAGCCGGGCGGAGATGGGCGGGCCCGCAAGCTCTACCCGTTCTTACCCGCTGAGGCTTTCCTCGCGGTTGAAAAGTTCCATTCGGAGTATTTGCACGACCGACGAGAAGTTCTTACTGGATAACTGTGTCCCGTCCGAATGGGCAAAACCCCTGCAACGAGCGGGCTTCCCCACGTTGGCGGGCAAAGACGTGCCACGCCTCCGGGACATGCCGCTCGACGATGACTGCCTCTACCTGATTTACGCGCGCCATCACGGCCGGATTCTTTTGACCTGTGACCGCCTGAAGAGTGGTGGCAAGCTCACTAGCGCGAAGACTGGGTATCGCATCGGAGCGGAGTTGCGTCAGCGCGGTGGGGCTGTGATTACAGTCGGAAAGCCGGGGCAGCCAGTCGAGCGGATGCTGGGCAAGGTACTGTTCTTCTACGAAAGCTGGGCCAAGTTCTTCAGTGAAGGATCAGGGAAGGTCACCATCGGCAAGGTCGGGCCCGCTCGCGAGTGCCCGGTTTGCGGAGTGGCCATCGATGAAATTCCCGGCGACTACCGCGAACGAAGGCCAGCCAAGCTCGCCCATCTTGAATCCGTGGAGGCCGTGCAGGGCCAAGCGTACATCACGGCCATGAAACAGCTAGGGCTGACGAAGAAAGCGCCACGCGGGAAGCCGTTCCAAAAGAAGCACGTCGGGGTTACCCTGTCATTGGGAGAAGAGTTTGAAAGAGCCTGAGGCGAACTCATTCACAGACACGCTCCGCCGACTCTTTCGGGTGCCCCGGCATGAATTGGAAGCAGAGGAGCGGAAGTGGCAGGCGGAACAGCGCGAGAAGCGCGAGAAGGCCTAGCCGCCTTCGGCTGGTGGAGCTGGCGCCAACTCTTGCAGCCCAACTTCATCCAGTGCTTCTCGCTCCAACCGCCGCCAAACATCCACCTGGTAGTCCACCTTCGCTAGTTCCTCGGGAGTGAGTGCTGCCGCTTTGCCGATCTTCCCGCTGGAACTGCAGGCCATTTGCACGTCTCCCCGATTCCCAACCGCCACGCGCACCGCATCAGCGATGATTCGGTAGACCAAGACCTTTGCATGGTCAGAGGAAGCTCGTCCAGCTTGAAGCTGCTAAACGTGGACATGGCGTGGTAAGTGAAGATGTCTCCCCGAACCGATGGCGGTAAATCCGTGTTCGGCCTGCCCACGTGGCCGTTAGCGCTGATTTCGTAAAGGCGGTTCGCCGTTTGCGTACACACCCGCGATCAATCCGATCACCGGCCCCGGCTGCCGCATCGCGTTCCACGAGCGTTCAGTCTGTGCCTTCAGCACGGCGTTAACGTCTTGTCCTAGTTGGTCCCGAAGTGCGGACGCTGTGGCCTTGGTATGCCAGTCGTTCCGTGACGTGAGGGCGTCCTCAATTAGCTGCTTTGTAGAAGAACCCATCGAAGACATGCCGAACGCGAAGACATCCCGCGCTACTGTCACCTTGCGCGACGATCCACGCGTGGATTGCCCGCCGGTCTCGAACGTGGCCTGACTGTCGGAGGCAATGATGATCCCGTCCTTGGCGATCAGGCCAACCACCAGCGTCATTGCAGAACGTCTCGCGCCCGACTCTTGGTCGCGAACTCCGGATGGGCCTCGTAAACCCTCTTAAGCAGGGCACGAAAACTCAGTTGCGTGACTTCTGAGCGGAGCTCCTGGAGCCGTTGCGCCTGCTCCCGCTCGTACAATACGCGGCCGAGCGACGCTGCTCCTGCAGGGGTCACTCGAAACGACTTGCCATCTAGCGACGGCTGCACAACGCCTGCCCCGACGAGGATATCCAGATCGCGGTAGACCTCCGTGGTGAACGGGCCGTAGTCGTATGGCTGAAATCGGTAGTTCACTTCTGCCGGGGGCTTACCTTCGTTTTGGAAGAGGAACATTCCCTTCATGATTTGGAGCTTGTCTACCCATCCCGCGTCCGGCCCTGTGCCTGCGACGAAATTGAGTAGCCAGTCTTGGCGTGTCGGCATGGTCGGCTCCCGCAGTAGACACCACTGATAGAGGTGCTACGATCAGATTCGTAGACCCGTGGTGTATCGGCGGGGAGCTACACATCCGAGCCCCTGTTGGCGCAGTGACTCGAAAGCAAATGTTCAGAAGCTCGCCTCTCCCGGCGGGCTTCTTGGTTTCCAAGTCTACCCTTTCCGAGCAATGGCCTCCATACTCCCATCCTAGAACCTCCGTTCTGGTGTGCCAAGTATATTATTGCCACTGCTGTCAGCATCGTGTCAGTAAAACCGCAATTTCGCGCGGTGAGCGAAGAGGCGGATGTTGGGCGCAATTGGAAACTGACGTGGGAATGGCGGCGTGGCGGGGTGGCGGCACGGAAGTCCAGTTCATCGCCACACGGACGATCTGGCGCTGCAAGTGACCTTGGGCAACGCAAAATCATGGAGCATCGACTCCGGCTTGCCACGCGAACGGAGACCTTGAACAAGCCCCTTGATCGCGACGCAAACGCGGATGATGCGTTCATCGGCGGCAAGGAAACCAACAATCCATCACTCCACGTGTCTCGCAAGGAGTACGACGCCGAAGACCCGGAAGTGGCAAGAGGAACAGCGCGAGAAGCGCGAGCGCCGTTGGTTCGAGATTCGCTCCACTAGCTTCTTCGCCCGCGCACCCAAGCTTTCGGCTACCTTCGTGACTTCATGAATCGCCTCTTTGGACACTTCGTGAGCCATGGCCATCACCCAATCGTCATCGATGTTTTCGACCTTCCTCGTGCGGCTTTCAAAGAACACCGTGATCTCTTCAACCGCCGTGTCTCGTCTCGCGACACTCAGCGCCAAGACCTCCCACTCTTCATTGGAGATGAGGCAGATGCACCCGTTGAGCATCAAGAAGACGTTAGTAGCGACGATCGCGTACCGCTTGTTTCCGTCACGGAACGGGTGATCCTGCACCAGCGCCCAAAACATGCAGGCTGTGGCGTGAGCATCGGAGTGGTAGTAGTCGTGTCCTGGAAGCGCGAGCGCGGCATCAAGTCGGCCCTCGCCCTCATTACCCAGAAACTGAAACGCGGGCATCTGGTGCCCGCGTTCCCCAAACAGCTCTTCGGCGAGGCCCCATACTAATTCGCGGGCATCGTCGATTGAAAGTCGGTTCAGGCTTTCTCAAGCCTTTCGAGAGCAGGCCTATAGCGGGCAACTACGGCCGCAGTGGCGTCACGGAGGAGCCACTTTCGTTCGGCAGCATCCTCCGGCGAAAGCCGAACCGGCTTCCTGTTGACGATGATTATCATCGGCACTTTGACTCGCGAACGGTCAAAGGTGTGTCTCCTACCTAGGCGTATAGTTGCACGAAGCAACCTGTTAGTCATCACCCAAATGGCCCAAGTACTTGATTTGTAATATCGGCGCGACCCCGCTATTCCGCGGTGGCCTCCGGATTCCGCCTAGCACCTTTGGTGCGCCAAGTATTCTATTGCCACTGCCGTCAGCATCGTGTCCGTAAAACCGCAGTTTCGCGCGATGGGCGAAGCGCCATTGCCCGGGAGTGGGGGATGGGCGGATGATGGGCGCAATTGGAAACTGACGTGGGAATCGCGGCGTGGCGGACGTTCCTGACCGCCCATGCGCGGGTAACCGCCCTGCTCGAAGACGAGCTGCAACGCGAGCGGGAGCTCCCGCTGACGTGGTACGACGTATTGCTCCACCTCCGGGAGGCTCCGGAGCGGCGATTGAGGATGACGGAGTTGGCTGCGGCAGTGCTCCTGAGCAAGAGCGGGCTGACACGGCTGGTGGACCGGATGTACGCGGCCGGGCTGGTGAACCGATCGCCGGACGGCGATGACCGGCGGGGGAGGTGGGTGATGCTGACACCGCAAGGGAAGAAGCGCCTGCGGGAAGCGGGGCCGGTACACGTCAGGGGCATCAACCGGCACTTCATCGATTACCTCACGCCTGAAGCGGCGCAGGGGATGACTGAAGCACTGGCGAGGATCGTGGAGGCAGCGGAGAGCGAGCGGTAGCGTCTGCGCGAGGGCCGGGCTGCTCGGGAGGATCCGGTTGGGGACCGGCGGGCGCGCGCTCAGTCGCGGGCGTAACCGGCTTCGCGGAGGCGGCGCCAGACTTCGCCGCTGGCGGCGTAGCGCTCCATGAGGAAGGGGTAGACCTGCGGGGATGTTGAACAGGACTTCCATGCAGAGCTGCGAGAGGTAGCGGTCGAGGACGGCAGGTTGCTCGTCCGGCTCGACGAGGTCAAGGAGGAGACCGGCTTCGTAGCCGCCGGCGGCCGCCGGCATGCCGGCGACCGGCATGGTCACGAGGCCCTTCTGTTCGAGCCCGGCAATGGTGGCGCGAAGGCGGTTTCGAAACCCGGGGATGACGCGGACGCCGTCTTCGGCCAGGTAGGCAGCCGCGTCGCCCGTCTCCTGCATGGCGGCAATGACGGCGGTGACGTGGTCGACGCGGAAGGTGTCGCTGCCGGCAGCCTTCGAAGGCGGAAGCCCGACCGAGAGCACGCCGAGGAGTGTTACTTCGAGCAGATCGAGGTCTTCCGGGTTGTACACCATCGGTTCGCTGATCCTCCCGGCCGGGCGTGCCCCAGCGCTTCTTCCAAGCTTGAGAGAGCGGCAGTGCTGTCGCAACCGGCGAAGGGCGGCGGGGTCTCCAGGCCGGAAGCGGCGAGAACCGGGATCGGCCACAATAGCCGCCAACCTGGCGAGGGAGGCCGCGACTTGGCCGACATTCGACATCACACGATCGAGACAAACGGGATCAGGATGCACGTGGCGGAGGCGGGAAGTGGGCCGGCGGTAGTGTTCTGCCACGGCTGGCCGGAGCTCTGGTATTCGTGGCGGCACCAGGTGCATGCGCTGGCGGACGCGGGATTCCGGGCGATCGCCCCGGATATGCGCGGGTACGGTGGGACCGATGCGCCTGCGGACCCGAGGGAGTACACGATGAAGACGCTCTGCGCCGACATGGCGGGACTGCTGGATGCGCTGGGGATCGAGCAGGCCGCCTTCGTCGGGCACGACTGGGGCGGCGCGGTCATCTGGCAAATGGGTTTGCGCTACCCGGAGCGGGTGACGGCGCTCGTGGGGCTGAACACGCCGTATGGGCCACCTTCGAACGCGCGCCCGACCGAGTCGCTCCGGGACTTCCACGGACAAACCGACCGGACGTTCTACATGCGCTACTTCCTCGCGCCCGGCGTCGCGGAAGCGGAGCTCGAAGCCGACGTGGCGACGACCTTCAAGAAGATCTTCCTCCCCTACACGCGGGCGGCGGACTTCACGACGTTCATGACGGTGGGCGGGGACGGGAGCGGCGTTATTGCGAGGATCACGAACACGGACACGTTCCTCACCGATGAAGAGCTGGCGGAGTACGTGAAGGAGTACTCGCGGACGGGGTTCCGCGGCGGGTTGAACTGGTACCGGGCAGCGGACGGGAACGCGGATGAGGCGGGCGCACCAAAGGGGCCGCAGCTGAACATCAGGTCGATGATGGTGACCGCCGGGAAGGACACGATCCTGAAGCCGGAGATGGCGGCGGCGATGCCGATGCTCATCCCCGGGATCCGGATGGAGCACATCGAGGATTGCGCGCACTGGACACAACAGGAGCGGCCGGCAGAGGTCAACGCACTGTTGGTGGACTTTCTGGGGTAGGGCGCTCGTCCCGGCTCACCAGGTGGGTTTGCCGGGGGAGGGCTCGCCGAGGTCAACCTGCATGTAGGTGGTGTTGAGCCACTGGCCGAACTTGTAGCCGGCATTCTTCATCTCGCCCATCACTTCGAAGCCGTATTTCGCGTGGAGGCGGATGCTGGCGGTGTTGGTTGAGGTGATGGAGGCGATGACGAGGCGGACACCGAGCTCCCGCAGGAGGGCAAGGAGGGCGCCGAGGAGCAGGTCGCCGACACCCTGGCCGCGGAACCGTTCATCGATGTAGATGGTGTCTTCGCGGGTGAAGCGCCAGCCGGCCTTCTGGCTGACGAGGGTGACGTAGGCGAAGCCGACGACCTCTCCCTGGTGTTCGGCAACGAGGACGGGGTTCATCGCATCGTGGTGGGAGAACCATTCACGGCGCTGGTCCAGGGTCCATGGTTCGGTGTCCCAGGTGGCGGTGCCGTGGAGGACTTCGGGGCCATGGATGCGGTTGATGGCTTCGAGATCGGCCCCAGTTGCGGGCCGGACGCTGAGTTCGAGTTGGGCCATGGGCGCACTTTGACTGAGACCGGTTTCGGGCGTGTTACAGCGGCCGTGGAGGGAATCCTTCCGGGGAAGGAAGCGCGGCCGTAGCATTGGGCTTCGCATGCGAGAAAAAGTCATCATGGTGGCCGCCCTGGCGGCGGGGCTGGCGGCGGGCGCGGGCACCTACGCCCTGTTTCATTCGAAGTCGGTCGCCGGGGTACTGGCGGTGATCACCGCCTACCTCGTCTGGGGAGAACTGGGCGACCTCTTCCGGTCGGCCGATGTGGAAGCGCCGCGTGCCGGGGGAGCGGTGGAACAGCCGCTGCTGGCGAACCCGAAGGTACGGCGGCGGTTGATCAGCCTGCTGGCGCTGGCTGGGGCGACAGTGCTCATCCTGCTCGAGTTCGTGACAGGCGACCTGGACGTGGAGGACGTGCGCGAATGGATCCGCGACCTCGGCGCGTGGGGGCCGATCCTGCTGATCACGGTGCTGGCGGTGGCGATGGTGATCGCGCCGATCCCGAACCCGCCGTTCATGATCGCGGCGGGGATCGCGTGGGGTACGGTGCTCGGGGTGGTGTACTCGGTGATCGGCCAGCTCATCGGTTCGATGATCATTTTCTGGGTTTCGCGGAAATTCGGGCGGCGGTTCATCCCGAGGCTGATCGGACATGAGGGCGCGGAACGGGTGGACCGGCTGGCGCTGCAGATGGGGCCGCAGCTGGTTTTCTGGTGGCGGATGATGCCGATCTCGTTCGATTTCGCGGCGTACGCGGCGGGACTGACGAAGATGGGGTTCAAGCAGTTCATCACGCTGGTGCCCCCCGCGCGAGGCACTGCGGAAGCTGCTCGGCGGGGAAGAGTAGGGCCTCGGTCAAGTGCCGGGAGCCGGGCTTGCCGCGGATGGTGCGCGGTTTCGGCCCGGCGGGCGGATCAATCGAGGGAAGCGAGCCAGGCGATGAGCAGGCTGTTGAATTCGCCTGGGCGCTCCTGGTGAAGCCAGTGGCCGGTGCCTTCCCAGCCGATTGCCTTCGACTTCGGGTGCTGGAACTGGGCGCGCTCCCAGGCGGCCATGCTTGCGGGGTCGTTCCTGCCGGCGCGGAAGGCGAGGGCCGGGGCGGCGACGCGGCGAAGGTACGCTTCTGAGCGGGGTTTTTCGCCGAACTGATCCGGGGGAAGGATGAGGCCCTCGAGCGCGGCTGCCATGACTTCTTGATCGAAGGCGGCGATGCGCCGGGCATGGAGCGGAGGGAGGTGGGCAGGGGTCGCGGGGCCGTAGAAGGCGGCACTGGCGAACTGGAGGGCCACGTCGTGGCCGCCGGGGCCGCGGAAGGCCTGGGTCATCTGGGGGAGGGTGACGGCGGTTTCACTTTCGAAGCCGTAGGCGGAATCGACCGGGACGACGGCCCGGACGACCTCCGGGTGTTCGACGGCGAGGGCGACGACAGTGGCTCCGCCCATGGAATGCCCGATGGCGACGACGGGGCCGCATCCAAGCTGGCCGATGAGGCCGGCAAGGTCGGCAGCGTACTGGCGGGGGGTGTAGCCGCCTGCGGGGACGGAAGAGCGGCCGTGGCCACGGAGGTCGGGCGTGATGCAGCGGTAACCGGCGGCCTTGAGGGCAGGGATCTGCCAGGCCCAGTCGGAGCCATCGCAGCTCCAGCCGTGGACCATGAGGACCGGGCTGCCTTCGCCCTCGTCGGTGTAGAACATCCGGGCGTCGTTCACCTGGGCGAAGGGCATGGCGGGGACTCCAGTGGTTGGTGAGGGGACTGTACACCGGGGACGGCTGGAGTTACAGGCGCGGGGTATACTCGCGGCCATGACACAACCTGGCATCGCCGACCTCATGGACCAGTGGAAACTGATGAGCGACCAGTTGTTGAAGAGCTGGGGCGAGAGCCACGAAGCCTATTCGGGCTCGGAGCAGGGACAGACGCTCGCAGGCGAGATGGAAAAGAACTGCGCATGCGGCGCGGGCGACGATGGCGAAGGCGGCCCGCGACGCCTATGGACCTATCGTCGAGGCGGTGGGAGCGGTCCCGCTGACGGAGTTCCAGCGACTGGCGGACCAGGTGCACACGGTCCCTTTGCGGCTGGACAAGATTGACGATGCGCTGGCGGCTTTGCTCGGTGCGCAGGCGCCAGCGCCGGTGCGGGCTCCCGCCGCCGCCGCGAAGAAGAAGGCTGTCAAGAAGAAGTAGGTGTTGCCCGGAGGCTGGCGCCGCGTCATCCCGGGTGTGCGCGAGATGGCGAGAGTCTGCCGGGGAAGTTGCGGGTCTGCGCGGCACGCGAGGCATGACTGCCTCGCCTCGGGGGTTGTTGCTCCGGGGTTGGTTGGCGTGGATCGTTGAGCAGTGGAGGGGTCTGCCGGGGATGTTCCGGGTCTGCGGGGCACGCGAGGCATGACTGCCTCGCCTCGGGTCGTTGCTTCGGGGTTGGTTGGCGTGATCCTTGAGCCACGGGAGAGGTCTGCCGGGGAAGTTCCGGTCTGCGCGGCACGCGAGGCATGACTGCCTCGCCTCGGGTGCTGTCGTTGCTCACGAGTTAGTCGTCGTAGTTCTGGAGCATTGGGGAGGTCTGCCGGGGATGTTTTCGGTCTGCGCGGCACGCGAGGCATGACTGCCTCGCCTCGGGGGGTTGCTTCGGGGTTGGTTGGCGTGATCCCTGAGCCACGGGAGAAGTCTGCCGGGGATGTTCCGGGTCTGCGCGGCACGCGAGGCATGACTGCCTCGCCTCGGGGGCTGTCGTTGCTTCGGGGTTAGTCGTCGTGGTCCTTGAGCCACTGGAGCAGGGCGGGCCAGACCTGTTGCTGGGCGCGACGGCCGGCGATGACGGAGATGTGGCCGCCTTCGAGCTCGAGGAACTGCTTGTCGGTGCTGCCGACGGAGTCGATGAGGGCACGGGCGCTGCCGGGCGGGACGATGTCATCACGCGAGGCGCCGACTGCCAGGATCGGCATAGTGATGTCGCGGAGGTTCACGGTTTCGCCGAGGACGCGGAATTTGCCCTGGAAGAGCTCGTTGCCCTGGTAGAAGTGGCGGACCCAGCCGCGGAAGAACTGCTTGGGCAGGGGGAGCCATTCGCTGGCCCAGCGGTTCATGGCCTTGTAGCCCACGAGCCAGCCTGGGTTGGAGACGTTCTGGAGGAGGGACTGCGCCTGGGAGACGTCGCCCATTGGGTTCAGCATCTTAAAGCCGGAGCGGATGAACTCGGCAGGCATCATGTCGAAGGTTTCGAGGATGGCATCGACATCGAACTTGTCGTCATCGGTCATGCGCGGGAATTCGCCGATGGTGAAGTCGATCGGGCCGACCATGCCGAGAAAGTTCTTGACGGGCAGACCCGGCTGGGCGGCGATAGCGGAGGTAGTCATGGGGACGCCCATGCAGTATCCGAAGGCGGTCACGCCTTCCGCGCCGGAGTGGCGCACGGCCTGGCGGATGAGCGACGGGATCATGTCGCCGATGACGTCGTCCATGCCCATGTCGCGGTCCTCGGGACCGAAGATGCCCCAGTCGCAGAGGTAGAAGGGGATGCCCTGCTCGTAGAGGAACTCAGCGAACGACTCGCCGGGGCGAAGGTCGAAAATGTAGGGGCGGCTGATGCCGAGGTAAGGGAAGAGGACGAGGGGTGTCTTGAAGCGGCCCCCGTCTTTGGGGGGGTAGTAGTAGAGCTTTGCCTTGCCACGGAAGCCAACGACGGTGCGGCGGGAGAGGGCGACCGGCGCAGGAGCGCCGAAGGCATCGCGGAGGCCCTGGGCAAGCTTGAGGAGTTCCTGGTCGGATTCGAAAGCCGGCGCCTGGGTCATCAGCGGGATACCTCCGGGTTTGGCGGGGAGTGTAGCACCGGAAGCGGGCAGAGCGGGGGTTCGTTCAGGCGGCACGTTCCCAGACGGCGGGCCAACGGTCGCTGCCTTTGATCGCCTCGATTATCGCGCCGCGTTCGAGTTCGGCGGCGGTCGCGAGGGCGACATCCAGGTCGCGCCGAGCTTGGAGGTCAGGCGAGCCTTGAGTGGCGCGAGGGCATCGCGCTCGATCAAGCCGCGGACGGTCTGGGGCCAAACGAAGAAGGCGAAACCTTCGGGCGCGCCGAAGCTGCCGCGATGCTTGCCCAGCCAGACGTACCGCTCCTGGATGTTCGCGACCGGCTCGACCATGTCGGCGAACTGGCGCTCCTGGTCGTTACTGCGCGTGTCGACGAGGAGCCGTTCGGGGAAGAGGGTGAAACCGATAGTGATGAGGTCGGCCGTATTGAGGAGCTTGTTGAGCGCCTCGATGTCGATGTCGATGCCGTTCTCGTTCCGCATGGCGGTGCTCCTTCCCTGGGAGATTGTAACGAGGGGCAGGCCGCGCGGCCTGCCCCCCTCGGAGTTGTCGTTACGCCGATCGGGCTGGCGCCCGAGGGGGTACGGGCCTCGATCCTAGTATCGGAGGCGCGCCGGCGGGCATGCCCGCGGCGGCTTCCGGCTTCTCGGTGACGAGGCAGTTGGTGGTGAGGACCATGGCCGCGATGGAGACGGCGTTTTCGATGGCGGAACGGGTGACCTTGCCGGGTCGATGATGCCCTTTGGCAACCATGTCGCCGAACTCACCCTTCTGCGCGTCGTAGCCCTGGCCCTTGCCGAGCTTCTTGACCCCTTCGACGATCACCGAGCCGTCCTTGCCGGCGTTGATGGCGATGCGGCGGAGAGGCTCTTCGAGGGCTCGGCGAAGGATGCGGACGCCGGTGGCCTCGTCGCCTTCGAGCTTGACCTTATCGAGCGCCGGGAGGGCGTTGATGAGGGCGACACCGCCGCCGGGGACGATGCCTTCTTCGACAGCGGCGCGGGTGGCGCTGAGGGCGTCTTCCACGCGGTGCTTCTTTTCCTTGAGCTCGACTTCGGTGGCGGCGCCGACCTTGATGACGGCGACGGAACCGGCGAGCTTGCCGAGGCGCTCCTGGGCCTTTTCACGGTCCCAGTCGCTCTTGGAGTCTTCGAGGATGGCGCGGATCTGGGAGATCCGGGCGTCGAGCTCCTTCTTCTTGCCCTTGCCTTCGATGATGGTCGTCTCTTCCTTGGTGGAAGCGACGCGGCGGGCGCGACCGAGGTCGCCGACTTCGACGCTATCGAGGGTGCGGCCGATCTCCTCGGAGATGACGGTGGCACCGGTGAGGGTGGCGAGGTCGCCGAGGTTGTCCTTTGGCGGTCGCCGAAGCCCGGGGCCTTCACGGCGAGGATGTTGATGGTGCCGCGGAGCTTGTTGACGGCGAGGGTGGCGAGGGCTTCGCCTTCGAGGTCGCCGCAGATGATGACGACGTTCTTCGAAACCTGGAGGATCTTCTCGAGGACCGGGAGGATCTCCTGGACGGAGGAGAGCTTCTTGTCGGTGATCAGGATGAGCGGGTCCTCGACGACGGCTTCCATGCGGTCCGGGTTGGTAACGAAGTAGGGGCTGATGTAGCCGCGGTCGAAGGCCATACCGTCGACGTATTCGACTTCGGTCTGGATGCCCTTGGACTCTTCGACGGTGATGACGCCGTCCTTGCCGACCTTCTCCATGCATTCGCCGATGAGCTGGCCGATGGAGGGGTCGTTGTTGGCGGAGATGGTGGCGACCTGGGCCATCTGGTTACGCTCGGTGACTTTGATGCTGCCCTTCTTGATGGCTTCGACGAGGGCGGCGGCGCCGGCTTCGAGGCCACGCTTGAGGCCCATCGGGTTCGCGCCCGCGGCGACGTTCTTGAGGCCTTCCTGGACGATTGCCTGGCCGAGGACGGTGGCGGTGGTGGTGCCGTCGCCAGCGATGTCGTTGGTCTTGGAGGCGATCTCCTTGGCCAACTGGGCGCCGATGTTCTCGAAGGGGTCCTCGAGTTCGATGTCCTTGGCGATGGTCACACCGTCGTTGGTGATGGTGGGGGCGCCGAACTTCTTATCCAGGACGACGTTTCGGCCCTTGGGGCCGAGGGTGATCTTCACGGCGTCGGCGAGGGCGTCGATGCCCCGCTTCAGCGAATGCCGTGCTTCTTCGTCGAAGAGCAACTGCTTTGCCATTGAGTACCTCTATGAGGGGATTTGCGGTGGTGCGAGGGAGATATTAGCACTCCCTGTCAATGAGTGCTAATCGGTTTTCGCGCCCGGGCGAGAGAGCGCACGGCAGCGGGGCCGTGAGTGCGCTCGCGAACGGGCCGGAGTTGCCGAAAACCATGGAATGAGGGTTGGGATCGTGCCGGGCGCCGCCGGCCTCGTGGCAGCGGCCGCCATCGCCCTGGGTGGCGCGGGCGGCGGCCCGTTTCCGCGGGTGGCGATGTTCGCGGGAGGAGGGAGCGCTGCTGTGGCGATCGCGGGGGCGGCCGCCTGGCATGCGGTGGGGCCGAAGCGGGCGGCCGGTGGTTCGCCGGTGACGTTCGCCCGGGCGCTGCCCGACTGGCGAGAAGGGCGGCGAGCCGCCCTCGAGGGGCTGGTGGCGGAGTTCGTGGGAAGGGCGGCGACAGAACACGCCGTGCGATGTGCCGCGCTTGCGGCGATGGTGGCCGAGCAGCTCGGTTTCCGGCCCGAGGAGACTGCCGATGCCACGCTGGCGGCGGTGCTCCACGTACTGCCGGCGGCCTTTCCCGAGCACGAAGACGGGGAAGGCGCGGGATGCGACTTCAGCGGCGGCGCGATTGCGACGGCACGAGCGCTCCTCGAACGGAGCGCCCCGGCGGACGTGGCACAGGGCGCCGCGGAGGTCCGTGAGCGTTGGGACGGGAAGGGGCGCCCGGCAAGTCTCTCGCGAGAGGCGATCTCGGCGCTGGGGCGGGTGACGGCGACGGTTTGTGCCTTCGACCACGCCTCTGCAGCCGGGCTGGCGGCGGGATTGGACGCAATCCGGGCAGGGAGCGGGGAAGCCTTCGACCCGGTGGTGGCGGCGGAGCTGATCCACCTGTTCCGGGAGCCATGGCAGCTCCAGGTGGCGGCCTGATGGAGCGCCACGACCCTGTTGCACCGTCGCTCGCAGACGAAATTGTGAAGGACGAAAGAAACCGGGGCGCAACTCCCGTGTTACCAATTCGACCCGATAAAGGCAGGCGGATGTCGCCAGGAAATCCCACGTACCTTCGCCTGCCACTGTCGCTGGTCAGCGGGCTACTCCTGTTGCCCGCGATCCTGGTCCCGCTGGTGCTGGGCCAAATGTTCCCCCAGGGACCCGGATGGTTCGCGGCGGAAGCGGGCGTGGCGGCGGCGCTGGGCTTCGCGGTCGTCGCCGTCATCCATCGGCGCGTGGGGCAACCACTCGAACGGATCGCGTCGACGCTGCGGACGGCCTCGGACGGGGCATTCGAAGGCGCGGCGCCACAATCGTCGATCCGCGAGGTGGACGAGATCGCCTCGGCGTTCAACCAGATGTCGGGCGCGATCCAGGAATCCACAGACAGCCTCGTCCACCGGGCGTTCCACGACCCGCTCACGGGGCTGCCGAACCGGGCGCTCTTCCTTTCCGGGTTCACGCGCGCGCTCAACCTGCCGCAGCGCGACAACCGGGTGGCGGTGCTGTTCCTCGATGTCGACCGCTTCAAGTACCTGAACGACACGCTGGGGCACGGAGTGGGCGACCAGCTGCTCTCGGTGTTCAGCCAGCGGCTGGTGGGGGCGGCGGAGGGCCAGCTGGTCGCGCGCCTCGGCGGCGACGAATTCACGGTGTTGGTCCAATCGACGAACGCCCAGGCGACGGCTCTGCGGATCTCCGAGCGCATCCTCCACTCTTTGTTGCGGCCGTTCTCGCTTTCGGGACACGAGATGTTCGTCTCGTCCAGCATCGGCATCGCGGTCAGCACACAGGCCGACCGGACGAGCACCGACCTGTTGCGAAAGGCGGACATCGCGCTGTACCGGGCGAAGGCCGAAGGGCGCGCGCGGCACGTCCTGTTCACGCCGGAGCTGGACGCGATCCCCGCGGAGCAGTTCGACCTGGACAACGCGCTTCGCCGGTCGGTGGAGCGCCAGGAACTGTTGTTGCACTACCAGCCGATCGTGGACCTGCGCTCGGGGGATATCGTGGGGATGGAGGCGCTGCTGCGCTGGGACCACCCGCACCGGGGCATCCTTTCGCCGGCCACGTTCATTTCGATTGCCGAAGAGACCGGAGAGATCGTGCGGATCGGGCAGTGGGTGATCGAAGAGGCCTGCCGGAAGACGATCGAGTTCCAGCGGGCGCGACCGCACTTCCCGTTGACCGTCTGCGTGAACATCTCGGCGGCGGAGTTCCGCCAGCGAGACCTTCCGAGGCGGATAGCGAAAGTCCTGGAGACGACCGGGCTGCCGGCGAAGCAGCTCCACCTCGAGCTGACGGAGAGCGTCCTCATCCAGGACATCCCCTCGGCGCTGGAGATGCTGGGTGAATTGCGCGAGCTGGGCGTCGGCCTGGCGATCGACGACTTCGGGACGGGTTACTCGTCGCTGAGCTACCTGCAGCGCTTCCCGGTGCACACCTTGAAGGTCGACCAGTCGTTCATCGCGCGGCTGGGTGTGGATGCGACGAGCGGGCCCGTACTCCGGGCGATCGTCGAGATGGGCAACGCACTGCGGATGAACGTGGTGGCGGAAGGCATCGAGAACGCCTGGCAGTGGGACTTCCTGTACGGGATCGGGTGCAAGCAAGGCCAGGGGCACCTGTTCAAAGAGGCCGTGGACGGTGCGGAGTTCGCGCGGCTGGTGGCGGCGCACGGGCCGCTGGTGCAGCGGCGGAAGCCGATCCTGCCGCGGGCGATCTAGGAGTCCCGGGACGGGGGCGCTCAGGTTCCCGTTAACTTCCTGGCGTTCATGGCGTTATTGATTGGCAATGGCTATGCACGCTATAGTCGCCGGCATGTTTCGATGGAGGGACGCCCAATGAGCAGCTTCTGCCTCGGCGCCTTCATCCGCGCCATGCGCCAGGCCGTGCCAAACGCCCGCACCGCGCCCCCGTCTGACGAGTATCGCAAGCCGATAACCAGCCGTGGGGCCAGACCGAACGCCCCCGGTTTCTTGTTTCCCCCTTCGAATACCAGGAACCCGCCGGCTCTCCCCGTTTCACAAGGGAGTCCATGCATGACGGCGGAAACGCTCGATCCATCCCGGTTCCAGGGGGTGACCATCACGGTCGACCCCGCGGCACGCGCCCTCGAAGTCGACGACGTAAGCAAAGTGTTCCGGCAGGGGCCCGGCATCATCAGCCGGCTGCGCGGGAAGACCGCGGAACGGAAGCGCGTGGTCGCGGTCGACCATGTCTCGCTCACGGTGGACCGGGGCGAGATCTTCGGCGTGCTCGGGCCAAACGGCACGGGCAAGAGCACGCTCATCCGGCTGATGTCGACGTTGCTGATGCCGGACTCGGGTCGAGTCCGCATCTTCGGGCTCGATGTCGAGCGGGACGAGTTCAAGGTGAAGCGGCTGATCAACCGCGTCTCGGTGGAAGCGTCATTCTTCAAGAAGCTCTCGCCAATGGAGAACCTGATGTATGGGGCGCGGCTGTACTCGGTGGATGCGGACTTCGCGCGCTCGAAGGCGATCGAGATACTGACGCGGCTCGGCGTCGAAGAGCGCTCGTTCAGTTCGCCGATGGAAGACATGTCGCGCGGGATGCAGCAGAAGGTGGCGATCGCGCGGGCGTTCCTGACGGCGCCGGTGCTGCTCCTGCTGGACGAACCCGACGACCGGGCTGGACCCCCATTCGAAGCGGGAGGTGCAGGCGGCCGTGCTCGAAATCCGGGACAAGCACGATGCGACCGTGATGCTGACCACCCACGACATGCAGGAAGCAGACGAGCTCTGCGACCGCATCGCGATCGTGGACAAGGGGCGGATCGTCGCCCTGAACACCCCGCAGGCACTGAAAGAACAGGTCCGCCAGCCCGGCGAGGCCCTGCCGTCGCTGGAGGACGTATTCCTCCGGTTGACCGGGAAGAAGCTGGAAGAGGCGGACAAGGAGGCAGAGACGAAATGAGCCTGGCATACCACGAACTGAAGGCGAGCTACGCGTTCGTCGAACGGAACATCAACCTCGTGAAGCGGTACTGGGGCTGGGAGGTGGTGTGGATGCTGTACACCATCGCGAACAGCCTCGCGGTGGTGCTCATCGCCAAGGGAACGAACAGCGCGATCGGGACGGAGGCACTGGCCGATGCGCAGATCGACGCGTTCATCCTCTTCCTGGCGATCGGCGCGCTGGTCTGGCACTACCTTGCAGTCGTGTTCCAGACGGTGAGCGAGATGATCAGCTGGGAGCGGTGGGAAGGGACGATCGAGTACACGTTCATGGCGCCGGTCCGGCGGGGTACACACATGGTGGGGACGGCGCTGTTTTCACTGGTGTACGGGCTGCTGCACACGGCTGTCGTGCTGGTGGTCATCGTCCTGGTTTTCGACCTGGACATGGGGAACGCGAACTATGTCTCGGCGACGGCGGTGCTCGTGGCGGGGAGCCTGAGCCTCGTCGGGATCGGGATCATGGGTGCGGTGCTCCCGCTGCTCTACCCGGAACGCGGGGCGGAGATGACGCATGTGATCCAGGCGGCACTGGTGCTTATTTCGGGCATCTACATCAAGGCGGGAGACATGCCGGAACCACTGGCAACGATGTCCATCTTCAGCCCGGCTCGCTATGTGATCGAAGGGATACGGAGGGCGTTGATCGACGGCAAGGGGTTCGGCGACCTCTGGCTGACGATCGTAGGGCTCATCGCCAGCGGGTTCGTGATGATCCCTGCGGGCGTCTGGGTGTTCAGCCTGGGTGAGCGTTATGCCAAGCGGACGGGGAGGTTGAAGCGGAGCGGGTGAACGCGCTGGCGTTCGCCAGGGGAGGCGGCCACGCGCACCTCGCGCCGCCCTATCCAGGCGCGTCGACCGCTGCGAGACACCCGCGAATGGAGCCGGCGGTGTGGCCCAATCCTCCGCTTCGTCCTTCCCTGCCCACTACCCTCCGTCCACGCCTCCAGCAGTCCCCGGTAGTCGTTCTTCGGGCTGTTGAGGAGGGGCGAGACGGGGCGGTAGACCAGGAGGTCATCCGGCGGGGGGACGAAGAACTTCTTCAGGTGAGCCGGCTCATTTTCGGCAGGGTTCAGCCAGGCGTCGGCAGCGTCTTCGGAGAGGATGACCGGCATCCTGTCGTGGATGGGCTGCATGACTTCGTTCGCGCGGGTGGTGACGATCGTGAAGGTGCGCTGCCGCACGCCTGGCTGGGGATACCAGGACTCATAGAGACCGGCGAACCAGAGGAGCCCCATATTGGGGCGGTGAAACCAGAGTGGCCGGCGGGCCTCTTTCGGCCCGGTCCACTCGAAGAACCCATCGGCGGGCACGATGCAGCGGCGCTCCCGGAAGGCATCGCGGAAGGCGGGCCTGGTATCGATCCCTTCGGCACGGGCGTTGATGAGCCCGGCCACTTTCTTGCCGACGGGTGTCCAGTGGTTGATGAGCCCCCACTTCGCGAGGACGAGCTCGCGGTCTTCGAGGCGCTGCCGGACGATGGGGTGTTCATCGGTTGGGGCAATGTTGAAGCGGGGCTCGTATCCGGGATTGAGGGAACCGCGGGGGAGGCCCATCTCGTCTTCGAGGCCGGCGCGTTCGCCACGCGTGAGGGTGAAGCGGCCGCACATGGCTTCAGGGTAGCGCAGGGGCGAGCCCCGCGGCGCCTTTTCCTCCGGGCGGGCGCCGGGAGCGCCGTGGACGGCGTGTACGCCTACTGGGAGTCGGTGTAGTTCGCGTCTCGCGAGGCCCGGAATGCCTCCCAGCCCTGTTCGCGGAGGACCTTGAGGTGGGGGTCCGGTTCCTCGGCGGTTGTGCCCAGGATGCCGGCGATGGTGGGGTCGGCGCGGTAGGCAAGGGCCTTGTGGAATCCGGCGAGTTCGTAGACGCGGTTCACCAGGAGCTTATTCGAGCGGACAGTCTTCTGGGAGGGCGGCCATCTTACAGGGGCCATGTCCTCGGCGGTGGACAGGAGTTCATCGGCCGGGACGACGCGGTTGACGATGCCGAGGCGGAGGGCATCCTGGGCGCTGATGCGTTCGCCCAGCATCAGGATCTCCTTGGCCTGCTTGATGCCGGTGAGGAACGGCGTCACGAGTATGGGCGGGCCGAAGCTGTGGCGAATCTGGAGTTCGCCGAAGACGGCATCCTCGCTGGCCACGGTCATGTCGCACATGCCGGCGAGTTCGTGGCCCTGGCCGACGGCGTAGCCGCGGACTGCGGCGATGACCGGCTTCTGCATCTCCCAGATCTTGAGGTTGATCTGCATGCCGGAGGGCGTGGGGTCTTTGTCCGGTGGCGGAGTCGACTGGATATCGCCGCCGGCGGAGAACGCGCGGCCGTTGCTGGTGAGGATGACGGCCTTAACGTCGTCATCCTTTTCGGCCTCGCCCAGGGCCCACCAGAGGCGGCGCTGGATGGACCAGTTGATGGCGTTCAAGACGACCGGGCGGTTCAGCGTGATGACGGCGAAGGTTTCGCGCTTTTCGTAGAGGACGTCATCGGGCGACGGCGGCGGGATCTCGATTTGCTGTGGTGATGTCATGGGAAGAGCCTACCCCCGGGGGGCGGGATTGAACCACAAAGCGCCTTCAGCGAAGACGCGGGTCTGGACTCGGGCCGCGCGTAAGGGCACCGCGCCTACGCAGACCGAGGGCCGCTGCTCCTCGTGGCCGTGTTTCCGTGGTGAGGTTGAACCTACACTGGCGAGGTGGGTGTCACGCGCGAACAATTCATCGAGGCGTTCCGCAACAGCGGCCACGAACTGTGGCTGGTCGGGGGAGCGCTTCGCGACCGCTTGCTGGGGCTAGACTCGAAAGACCTGGACTACAGCACCGACGCCGACCCGGACGCGATCGAGGCGATAGCCGGGGCGCTCGGTGCGCCGGTGACCACCGTCGGCAAACGGTTCGGGACGATCGGCGCGCTCGTCGGCGGGGAGTGGAGCGAAATCACGACGTTCCGCGGAGACACCTACCGGGACGGTTCCCGCTGGCCGGACGTGACCTTCGGTTCGAGCATCGAGGAGGACCTCGCGCGGCGGGACTTCACGATCAACGCGTTCGCGGAGGACGCGTTCACGGGACGAAAGCTCGACCTGTACGGCGGCGAAGCCGACCTGCGGGCGGGAATCATCCGGGCCGTGGGCGAACCGGAGCGGCGGTTCCGGGAGGACCCGCTTCGCATCCTGCGAGGCATCCGTTTTGCAAGCCAGCTGGGGTTCGCGATCGAGCCGGGCACGTTGGCGGGGATGGAAGCGACCGCGGGGCTGATCGCGACGCTTTCCCAGGAACGGATCACGACGGAGCTGGACAAGCTGCTGCGCGGGAAGGCGCCGCGAGACGGGCTCGAATCGCTGCGGGCGACCGGCGCGCTTGCGTTTGCGCTGCCGGAGCTCGTCCCGATGATTGGCTGTGAACAGAACCGCTTCCACCGGTTCGACGTCTGGGGTCACACAGTGGCGACGGTGGATGCGATCGCGACGACGCCGGAGACACTGCGGGTGCGGCGCTGGGCGGCGCTGCTGCACGACCTTGGGAAGCCAGCCGTGCGCCACGTGAAGGCGAATGGCGAGTGGGGCTTTTACCGGCACGAGACCGCAGGGGCGGAACTGGCGGGTACCTTGTTGGAGCGACTGAGGATGGCTCGCCAGGACCTCCATGCGATCACGCTGCTGGTGCGCCGGCACATGGACCGGCCCGACCCGGGCGAATCCCGATCGGTGCGGCGGTACATGGCAAAATCGCCGGGGCGCTGGCGCGACTTGCTCGCTCTGAAGCGCGCGGATAACGCGAGCCACACGTACGACGACGCGGAGTACCACGACCTGCTGGAATCTGCCTGTGAGCGGATCGAGAGCGAAGAGGCGGACCGGTTGAAGGCGGAGAGCCCGCTCACTGGAGACGACCTGGTTGCCATGTTCGACCGGGAGCCGGGGCCGTGGATCCGGGTGGTGAAGGAACGGCTTAGCGCGATGGTGCTCGACGGCGAACTGGCGCCCGGCGACAGACCGGCGGCGGAGCGGGTGGCGCGCAAGCTGATGGGCCGCTAAGGCCGGCCCGGCTCAGACACCGAGGACGCGCTCAAGAAGAAGTGCGGCGGCGCGCTTGGCCGGGCTCGCCGGTTCCACCTGGGGGCCGACGCAGCCGGGGCAGCCGTTCTCACACTCGCACACCTTCACCAGCGCCAGGCAGGCCTCGAGCAGCCGGTCGTGCACTTCGAAGAGCTTCTCGGCGAGACCGACCCCGCCGGGCACCATGTCGTACAGGTAGACGGTCGGGAGTTCGGTGCTTGGCGCGCGCACCTGGACGTTTGCGCCGATGTCGCGCGCATCGCAGAGGCAGAAGATGGCGGCGAGGTTGCGGGCGAGTTCGCCGATGCCGGAGAGGCCGCTGGCGATCTGCTCGCGGTCGAGCCCGCGGGTTGCCTTGTCATCGAAGGTGAGCCAGTAGCTGGTGGTGTGGACGTTGGCCTCGGGGATGGCGATCTTGCCCCAGCCGACGTTCTCGTGGGTGTTGAGCTTGATTTTTTTGAAGATCGTGGCGAGGAAGGTGATGGCGACTTCGCCCATGTCGTGGCGACCGGCGGCAGCGCCCTCGCTGTGGAAGGAATCGAGCACTTTGAGTTCGACTGCCAGCTGGGCATCGGTGTAGTAGTCGACGGCGACCGGGGTGACGAAAGCCTTCTTGTCGTCCCAATCCAGGTATTCGACCTGGTACTGCTGGCCGCGATGGATGTAGATGGCATCTTCGTGGATGAGGAGGGGGGCGCTGGGGCGGTCGCACTCACCGATGACGCGGGGATGTGGCCCCTGTTCGATGATGACGAAGTTGTCGGTGCTGGCGGTGCGGAGGCTGACCTGTTCGGCCGGATACGCCTCGCTCATCCAGTGGTAGCGGTTGTTCGCCTTCTGGATGACGCCGTCCTCGGCCAGGATATCGAGCAGTTCATCGGTATTCGCGCCGAAGACCTCGCCGACCGTGAAGGGAAGCTCGAAGGCTGCGCACTTCACGTGGCTGGCCATGACGAAGAGGTTGTCGGGATCGATGAGGCCGCGTTCGACGGCGCCTTCGAAGACGAAATCCGGGTGGGTGGCGACGAACTGGTCGAGCGGGTTGGAGGAGGCGACGAGGACGGAGAGGGCTGCTTCGCGGCTGCGGCCGGCGCGGCCGAACTGTTGCCAGAGACTGGCGAGCGAGCCGGGGTAACCGGTGACGACACTCGCGCCGAGCCCGCCGATATCGATGCCGAGTTCGAGCGCGTTGGTTGCGACGACGCCGCGGACGGTGCCATCGCGGAGGCCTTTTTCGACTGCGCGGCGCTCGTTCGGGAGGTAGCCGCCGCGATAGCCGGTGACACGCTCAGGGTCGCCTGGCTTGTTTCGCAGGCTGTCGCGGAGGTAAGTCAGGAGCAGTTCGACGCGGGTGCGGCTGGGGGCGAAGACGATGGTCTGGATACCGGAGCGGATGAGCTCGGCGCTGATATCGCGGGCGGCTTTGAGCGAGGATTGGCGGATGCCGAGCTCCCGGTTCACGACCGGGGGGTTGTGGATGACGACGACACGTTCGCCGGAGGGCGCGCCGTTGTCGTCGATCAGTTCGACATCGTCGCCGACGAGAGCCGCGGCGAGCTCGCCGGGGTTGGCGATGGTGGCCGAGCAGAGGATGAACGTGGGGTCGGCGCCGTAGAACTGGCAGATTCGGCGCAGGCGGCGGAGGACGTTCGCCAGGTGGCTGCCGAAGACGCCGCGGTAGCTGTGGACCTCATCGATGACGACGTACTGGAGACTCTCGAAGAGCTGCATCCACTTGGTGTGGTGGGGAAGGATGGCGGCGTGCAGCATGTCCGGGTTGGTGAGGACGATGTGGCCCGCCTGGCGGACGGCGCGGCGGGCATCCGCGGGGGTGTCGCCGTCGTAGGTAAAGGTGCGGATATCGGCCTGGAGGTCGGTGACGAGGCCGTGCAACTCATCGAGCTGGTCCTGGGCGAGGGCCTTCGTGGGGAAGAGGTAGAGGGCGCGGGTGGTTGGGTCCTTCAGGATCGCCGAGAGGACAGGCGCGTTGTAACAGAGCGTCTTGCCGCTGGCGGTGGGAGTGACGACGACGGTGTTCTTCCCGGCGAGGGCGTTGCCGATAGCGGCTGCCTGGTGGACGAATGGCCGTTCGATTCCGCGCTTGCGAAGCACGGCCGTCAGCCGCTCATCAGCGCCTTCGGGCCACTCGCCGAAGCGAGCCGGGCGCTCATCGATGCGGCGGACGTGCGTCTCGGTTGGCTTTGCCCGGAGGGTTGCGACGACTTTCTCGGCGATGACAACCGGCGGGATTGGCCGAACTGCAGGGACGGGATAGGCGGGCGGCGGCTTCACCATTGTCGATCCTGCCCTCACTCCTCCCCGGAAGGGGAGGGGTATTCGCACAGATGTTCGCATGAGTATGGGGCGCGACAACTCGCCGGGCAACAGGACAAGCAGGCGCGCACCGGGAGGCCGCGCCCGAGGCGAGTGCGGAAGCACGCGCTTGTGTTTCGACCACCCCGGAGAACCAGGCGGTCGGCTGGCGGCGGTGAGCCGTGCCGGGGGCGACATGAGCGCGCCCTTCCGGTGTGCCTGCGCGCCCTCCGGTCGCGCCTCGGACTTGCCGGTGGCTGTGTGCGGAGGAGGTCGGCTGGCGGCGGTGAGCCGTGGCGGGGACGACACGAGCGCGCCCTTCCGGTCGCGCCTCGGACTTGCCGGTGGCTGTGTGCGGAGGAGGTCGGCTGGCGGCGGTGAGCCGTGGCGGGGACGACGTGAGCGCGACCTTCCGGACGCGCCTCGGATGTGCCGGTGGCTGTGTGGGCAGGAGGTCGGCTGGCGTCGGTGAGCCCGAGCCCTTGGGCGCCTCGATGTGCGCGCCTTGCTACTTGGCCCGGAAGCTCACTCGAACACTGTGGCGGTGCAGACATGAGCGCGCCCTTCCGGACGCGCCTCGGATGTGGGGTTTCAGAGGTTGGGTAGCCACGGGTGCTCCGGGTGCAAGGTCGCGATGGAGTGTCGCAGCCATGCGCGCCGGTCGCTGTCCAGCAACGGCACCAGCGCCTCGAAGTCGGAGACATCGTGCGGGCGCGCCCAGAGCTTCCCCTGGCCGAGGTAGGCCGTGGCCTTGAAGAAGGCGATGACTTCCGGGGCGAGCGCGGGAAGCCCCCAGGAGGATTCGCGGACGCAGACGGCGACGGGGAGGGCGATGCGCGGATCGCCAGAGAAGACCCATTCGGCGCCCGCGCCCGGGTTGACGATGAATTCGAAATCGCGGCCGTCCTTCGCCTGGGTGTACGGCGGTGTCACCCACTGCCTGACCAGCGCGGCGTTCTCTGCGCCGGGTTCGCGCGCGTGGAGATGCGCCGGGAGGACGAGCGTCCTGCCGGACCACGGCTCGGTGGCCTGTGGCTCGTCCTCATCGTGGGCGATGAGGTTCCACTCGGCCAGGTGTTCGAGGAGTGCGCGCTGGTCTGATTCGAATACGGCGATGTCGAGATCAGCGTGTTCGCGCGTGACGCGGCCAAGCCAGGAGTCGACCGCCCAGCCGCCGCAAAGCGCCCAGGCGTGGGGGTAGGTAGACATGACGGCGGCGACGCACGCCACCGGTTCGGGAACATTCAGAGACGAAGACAAGAACGGATTCTCCAACAGGATGCATGCAGACGTGTCACGGTGGTCGCCGTGAATTTGCGGGTTGATGCGCGCTGCGGGGGAGCCGGCCTCTTCGGCCCATGATGGCTAACGATGCGGAGCCACCCGGTCAGGCGGAGCGGGGGAGACTCATCCGGAGGGCGCGAAGGGAAGAAAGGAAGGACATGAGGGGCCTCCGGTGGGGACGCATCGGGCGCGTCCCGGCGGGGCAACGGTACGGAGCAAGCGGCAGACCGTCAACGAAGGCGGGCCGGGCAAGGGACTACTCGCCGCGGCTGGTGTCGCCGTCCTGGAGGGCGTCGCGCGAGCCGAGTTGGGCACCCATGAGGCGCATCTCGCGGCCGAGGCGGGTGGTCTTCTCGGCGATGCCTGCCATGTAGGTGCGGGCAGGCGTGACCTTCACCCAGAGCCGCCGGCGGGGGACGTAGAAGGTCATGGTGAGGCCGACCATGGCCATGCCCACGGCCAGCCAGATGAACGTATCGCCGGGGTCGCGGCGGACGCTAACGCCGGAAGCCTCGACCTGGCCGCGGAAGGTGTAGGTGTAACCGCCGGCGGTCTTGACCGGGCGGTCCTTGCCCAGGATCACGTTGTCCCCAGAGATTCCAGCGATGTAGAGGTAGGGGGTGCCATCGGGAGTGGTTGGCATCTGGACGGTGGCGCCGGCGGGGGTGGTGGCCCCGGGCATGTCGAAGACCTGGATTGCCGGGATGGAGGTGGCCGAAGCGAGGGTGATGCGGTTCGAGCCGGCGACAACGGATTCGCCGGGCGCGATCCGCACCGGGTCCAGTTCGGGGCCGACGATGAGGAGGGACATGCGCCCATCGAGGACGCGCCAGGCGATTTCGTAGGCTGGACCGGTGGTCGCGCCGGGCGCCGAGGGGAAGACGAGGGTCGCGGTGGCGTAGTCATCGGCGCGGGCATCGGTTTCGCCGGGGTCGGTGCCCATCTGGGGGATCATGCCGCGGAAGAGTTCGCGGCCCTGGGCGTCAGTGACGACGAACGAGGGCACGGCGGTGGTTTCGCTGTTGAAGTCGAGGTTGGTATCGAGGACGACGCGGCCGTCGGCATTGGTGATGCGGAAGTGGGCGATGTCGTTGAACCAGGCGGCCTGGTGGACCTTGTAGCCGAAGGCGTGGCAGGGGTCGTTCACGGTGGTCTTGCAGGACTTCACCTCGTCGCCGCGGCGCACCTCGATCATGCTGTGGTAGTCAATGACGTTGTTGTCGTCGTCCAGGCCGCGGTAGGCGTCGTTCACCTTGATGAAGAGCTGGTTTGGGCCGGGCTTGTCGAAGAGGGCGGCCTCGGGCGCGCCTTCGGCGAACACGAAGGTGCGGTCGAAGCCGGCCATGGTGGTGAGGAGTGCGCCGACGAGGAGCATGAGCAGCGCGAGGTGGCTGAGGAAGGTGCCGTAATGACTCCAGCCGAAGCGGTCGGCGAAGAGGTAGGCCGTGCCGTCTCGCTCCTCGGCGCGAATTACCTTGTAGCGACGCTTGCGGAGCATGGCCTCGACCGCAGCGGCGCCGCCCTCGTGGGTGAACGCGGCCCGGTGGTGGGCACGTTCGAAGTAACCCTCGGCGACGCGTACCTGTGGGCGCTGGACGCTGTGCCAGGTCGGCCGGAAACGGCTCACGGTGCAGACGGTGACGGCGACGATGATGAGCAGCCAGAGGCCGTTGAACCAGGCTGAATGGAAGACATCGAAGAGCTGCAGGCCATCCATCGGGCCAGTCAGCGGTCCGTAGGTGTCGCGCCTGAGCTCCATCCAGGCGGAACGGGCGGCGAGATTGCCGCGCATCGGCCCAGGGACCTGGGGGATGACAGTGCCGACGAGACCAGCCACGAGTGCGAGCCCAACGAGGAAGAGGGCGAACTTCACATTCGTCAGGAGCTGCCAGGCAGTACGAAGCGGGTCCAGGCCTGAGGGGCTGAGTTCAGAGTTCCGCGTGCCGACTCCCGAGGGGGTGGCCGTCACGGGAGTCTCGCCTCGAGTTCGGCGAACTGGGTTTCGGTGAGGCGGCCGAAGTAGACCTGTTCGATGACCCCGCCGGGAGAGACAAGGAAACTGATGGGCATGCCGCGGCCGACGCCATATGCGGCGGAAACTTCGCCAGAGGCATCGAGGGCAACGGTATAGGTGACGCCAAACTCATCGACGAATTCGGCGGCGGCGGCGCGCTGTTCCTGCTGGTTCACGCCGATGATGACGAGGCCGTCCTGGGAATGGTGTTCGTGGAAGGACTGGAGGTCGGGCGTCTCATCGCGGCAGGGGCCGCACCAGCTCGCCCAGAAGTTGACGAGGACGAAGCGGCCGCGGTAGTCGACCAGGGTGACGGCCTCTTCGCCGAGGCGCGGGAGGCGGAAGTTGGGGGCGGCGCGGCCTTCGCGGGCGGCGGGCGACTTTGTGGTGGGGTTGAGCCCGTCTTCGAGTTCGATGATGCCGAAGCCGCTGCCCGCTCCCATAGCGGAGGAACTGCCGCCGGAATCGCGGAATTCGAAGTACCAGATGGCGGCGGCGACGGCGACGACGATTGCAGCGGCGAGGCCGAGGGTGGAGCCGGGCCCGGAGTACTCGCGCCGCCGCTGTGGGCGTTCATCGGGGTGGGAATCGATCATGGTGGAGCGCCGGATCGAGGGTACCAGAGGGCCGGGAAAGAGGGAGACGAGGCACCGTCACCCGGCTGCGCGGACGGAAGCGCCCGCGCGGATATGATCGGGTCCATGATCCACCTCCGTCTCGTCGCCCCGGTTGAACGGTCGGACGCGACGATTGCGTACCTCGAAGGGACGCCTTCAGTGATCAACCTGGTGCGGTTGCCCGGCGCCGCGCAGAAGCCCAGCGGGGACCTGATCCTGTGTGATGTCGCCCGCGAGGATGCGACCCGCGTGTTGACGGAGCTGCGATCGTTGCGGCTTCACCACGACGGCACGATCGCGGTCGAATACGTGGATACGGCGATCTCGGATGCGGCGCGCGAGGCGGAACGGGCGGCCCCCGGGGCAGTCGGGGATGCGGTCATCTGGGAGACGGTGCGGGCGCGGACGTTCGAGGAGGCCGACCTCTCATTCACGTTCGTGGCGTTCATGGCGCTGGCGACACTGATCGCGGCGATGGGCATCCTGACAGACTCCATCGTGTTGATCATCGGGGCGATGATCGTGGGGCCGGAAGTTCGGGCCGCTGGCCGGATCTCGGTGGCGGCGGTGGAGCGGCGCTGGACGCTGGTGCGGCGGTCGGCACAGGCGCTGGCGGTCGGGTTTCCGGTTGGGATTACGGCGGCGTTCGTACTGACGCTGATCCTCGATGCCACGGGAGTCGCGCCGGAGGCTATCCCCAACTCGCGCCAGGCGACTTTGTTCATTTCGCACCCTGACTGGTATTCGTTGCTGGTGGCGCTGGCTGCGGGCGCGGCGGGGACGCTGAGTTTGACGACGATCAAGTCCGGGGCGCTGATCGGCGTGCTGGTCTCGGTGACGACGATCCCTGCGGCGGCGAACATCGCGGTGGCGGCCGCATATGCCGACTGGGGAGAATGGCGGGGCGCGCAACTGCAGCTTGTCGTGAACCTGGCGGCGATCCTGGCGGCGGGGATCCTGACGCTGATCGGACAGCGGTGGGCCTACGGGCGCCGGACGGCCCGGCGGGGCTGATGCGGGGCGCTACACTGCCAGGGGCAGGGCCGTGGTCTGGCCGTCGGCTTGCTGCTGACCACGCCGGGCCGGGCCGGGCCTCGCCCCCGCGTTTGCGTTGAGGAACTCTATCCCGACGCCTCGCCCCTCGGCATCCACGTCTATCGCGAGGTCCTCACCGACCGTAACAGACTCAACCTGAGCCGCGCCTTCGCGAAGCGAGATGTAGGCAACGTTGTAGCGGGGGTCGTAAGAGAGTTTCATCGTGTCCGACCTCCGAATTCCGCGCGATCACTGTAATCACAAGCCAATCCCCGTCTTCGAATACGGCGTAGGCGTCGATAGTCCTCCGTAGCCTAGCGCTTGCCGAGCCACTCCGCGTCGCATTCAAACGTCCGAGCGAACCGCGGTGTTTCGCCGGTAGAGACTCGCCGGCGGATACCGTTGCGACGACATCCTCGGTCGTGACGCCGCGCACTGCACGCCGTTCCAGGGCGTGGCGGTGAAGGCGGACAGTCAAGTTGCCAACTCGGCCCAGATCCGCTCCACGACCTGTTCGCGGCTCAACGCCGCATCCACCACCAGCCAGCGGGCCGGGTCGGCGGCGGCCCTGGGCGAGGTAGCCTTCGCGGACCTTCCGGTGGAACTCGATGCCTTCCAAACCGGTGCGGATGGCCTCGGTCTCTCCCAGCTTTCGTCTCAGCCCCGCCTCGGGGTCGATATCGAGATAGACAACGAGGTCCGGTTCGAGGCCTCCGGTCGCGATCGTGTTGGCTGCGCGGACGGACGCATCGTCCAACCCGCGGGCATGCACCTGGTAGGCGAAGGTACTGGGGGCGAAGCGGTCGCAGATAACGGTTTCGCCGCGCGCGAGGGCGGGGCGGATGACTTCCTCCACGAGCTGGGCACGGGCAACGAGGAAGGCGAAGAGCTCGGCCCATGGCGTGAGCTTCTCGTGGAGCAGGCCGCGGACGAGTTCGCCGGCCGTGGTGCCGCCGGGTTCACGCGTATGGACGACCGCCACGCCCGCCGAACGGAGCCGTCCGGCAACGGCCGCTGAGGCGGTCGACTTGCCGGAACCTTCGCCGCCTTCGAAGACGATGAATCTCGCACCCATGCAAGCGACAGGTTAAACGTAGAGACGCAGCGGCGCTGCAGGCTCGACGGGGGCTATCCGGGGCGGCGCTACCGGCCGGGGAGGATCTTCACTCTGCGCTGCGGTTCCTTGCCGGAGCTGGTGCTATCGAGGTTGTAGCGCGTGGCGAGCTGGTGCTGGACGCGACGGACGTAGCTGTTGGCGGGCGGGAGTTCGACCGGGCGGCCTTCATCGAGGACTTTCGCGATGGCGTCCTCGGTTTCGCGGAAGACGTCGACCATCGGGTCGCGACGGGTGCGCGAGCGCCGCCGATTTCGCCGCTATCGGGCCTGAACTGGTGGAGGACCTGTTCGAGGTGGAAGGCGCTGTTGCTCTTGATGACGTACATCGGGATGTTGCGCTCTTCGGCATCGCGCAGGGCGGCGGGCTTGGAGCGGTAGTAACTGCGCATCGTCAGCACGGCACTGGCCGCGGCGACATCGTCGACGATCTCGATCGGGAGGCCACTGCTGCGGATGGCGGTCTCAGGCGGCTGCGGGGGATACCGAAGGGTAGATATGGATGGCGCGGTGGTTTTCGGTGCGAGCGGGCGCCGGAGCCGGCGCTTCGCGTTCTTCGCACATTGGGGCATCGCGATGGTCTCGGATGTGGCCGCCGCTGCGGCGGCGGGGCGGCTCGCCCCACATGGTCCGCTCGGGGCGGGCGCCACCGGAGAGCAGGCCGGCTGATGCACGGGCTTCTTCGCGCTGGGGTTCATCGACGATCTCAACGCGGCCGGCGGCGCTGAGCTGACGCGTTTCCGGGTTAGCGAGGTAGCCGCGCAGCATGGCATCGACGGTATCGGCGACGTTCTTGTGGAGCGCGACGCGCTTCCAGCTCTCGATTTCGATGACGACATCGAAAGTCGGCGGGGCCTTGCGCTCGAGGATGGACTTCTGGGTGCCCCGGCGGCGGGCTTCCTCATCGCCGAGGGTGACTGACTGGATCCGCCGATGAGGTCGGCGAGGGTGGGGTTGAGCATGAGGTTTTCGAGCGAGGTGCCGTGAGCGGTGCCGACGAGCTGGACGCCGCGCTCGGCAATGGTGCGGGCGGCCTGGGCCTCGAGTTCGGTGCCGATTTCATCGATGACGATGACCTCGGGCATGTGGTTTTCGACGGCTTCGATCATGACGGCGTGCTGCGCGAGCGGGGTGGCGACCTGCATGCGGCGGAGCCGCCGATGGCGGGTGTGGGACGTCGCCGTCGCCGCCGATTTCGTTGGAGGTATCGACGATGATGACGCGCTTGTTCGCGTCATCGGCGAGGACGCGGGCGACTTCGCGAAGCATGGTTGTTTTGCCGACGCCGGGCTTGCCCAGGAAGAGGATGCTCTTGCCCCCGAGGACGAGGTCTTCGATGACGCGGATGGTGCCGTAGACGGCGCGGCCGACGCGGCAGGTGAGGCCCACGATCTTGCCTCGCCGGTTGCGGATGCAGCTGATGCGGTGGAGGGTGCGCTCGATCCCGGCGCGGTTGTCATCGCCGAAGTCACCGATGTGCTCGATGACGAACTGGAGGTCCTCTTGCGTCACTTCTTCGTGGCTGAGCACGACTTCGCGGCCGGGGTAGCGCGCCTCGGGCAAACGGCCGAGATCCGCGACGACCTCGAGCAGGTCGGTCCGGCGTTCGGGCGGGCGCAGAGCTTCGACGATGCGCGGTGGGAGAGCATCGAGCAGGAGGTCGAGGTCGTCGGTGACGATCTGTTCGTTCGGGAGGACGGCCGGGGCGGCGGGCGGTGTGGCTGAGGTTGCGAGCTGTGTCACGGCTTCTATTGCGGCAGCGCCATGGGTTCGACGGTAACCGCTACGACCTCCTTCAAGGTATTCATTAGTGCGAGCCTTCGCGCGCACATGAGGCGGACGCCCATGCCGGTGTAGCCACGGGCGATGGCCGCTGATTCGACGGGGAACTGGTGTTCGGCGACGACAAGCGTCCCGTGGCGGGGAGAGCGAAGCTCCACGAGGTCGAGGGCGGCCTGGACGACTGCGTCATCCGGGTCATCGATGAGGATGTGGTTTTCGCGTTCGCCGGCGCCGACCCATGCGGAGAAGCCGGCAGGCCCATCGAGCACGTAGCCGTGCGTGCATTCGAAGGAATCGAGGACGGCGCGCCAGTCCTGCTGGGTCGGGGCTTCGTGGCGGCGCACCATTTCCGGGACGGCCCGGCAGTAGAGCCGAAGATGCCGTGACGGTCGGCCCGAGTAGCCTGGCGGAACGGGGTTTCCGAACGGACGGCGGTGGGTTGGACGGCGTAGAGATGCTCGAGCCGGTAGGCGAAGAAGCCACTTTGCGGAGCGCATCGGCGTGGGGCGAGCCTTCGGCGTAACGGAGGAAGACGGTGCGGCTTCCGCGCTGGGCGACCTGGGCGGCGACGCCTTCGCAGAGGGCGACGACGGTCTCGTCGTCCTTGGGGCGGGATATCCGCAGGGAAACGACTTCCCATCCGGCGCCGCCCGAAAGCTCGCGGGCGACGCAGACACCGCGGTAGCCCAGCCCGCGGCGGACGCCGAGGACCGAAGTGCGCGGCACGTGGGGCAGGTGGGTGAGACCGGTGGCGGCGAGGCCGCTGCTCACGAGGAGGTTTTCGCCTCCGCGCGTAGCGATGACCTCGGTGTTGAGGCGACCGAGCTGGGGCCAGAGGGTGGCCGCATCGATGGGGCTGAGCGGCTCGGCGCGGAGGTCGCTCATGGAGTCACCACCGCTGGGCGCACCAATCGTGAGGAAGAGTTCGTGGAGGCGGAATCGCCGGTGAGTTCCGGGTGGAACGAGGTGGCGAGGAGATTGCCCTGACGAGCGGCGACGATGGTGCCGTCTTCCAGGACACAGATGGCCCGCGCTGGCGGGAAGACGCGCTCGATGAGCGGGGCGCGGATGAAGACGGCGCGGAAGGGCGGGCCACTCAAGCCTTCCACGTTGAGGTCAGCTTCGAAGCTATCGACCTGACGGCCGAAGGCGTTCCGCCTGACCCGGATGTTCATGGTCTCGATGCCGGGACGATCGAGGTTGTCGACCTCGCCGGCGAGGAGGATGGCGCTGGCGCAGGTGCCCCAGACCGGGCGGCCGCTGGCGCAGAAACCGCGCAGCGGTTGCTGGAAGCCGTTGCTGAGGATCAGGCGGGCGATGGTGGTGCTTTCGCCGCCGGGGATGATCAGGGCATCGAGGGCATCGAGTTGTGCCGGCTTGCGGATTTCGCGCACGGTGTGGCCCATCCGCTCGAGCATCTCGCGGTGTTCACGGAAATCTCCCTGGAGGGCGAGCACGCCAACGGTCCTGGGCCGCTGGCCGTTCGATGAAGTTGTCATTCTGAGGCTTGGCCCGGGCGCAGGGCGAAGGAAGTCCCCGAGGACTGCGGAGTGGAGCGAACCGTCTTGCAACGACCCGGTTGTAACAGTGGCGGGCCACCCTGTGCGATGTGATCCCAGTGTAGCGCATCGACCGGGGGCTGGAGTGGGCCAGTCGTTAACCTTCTGCGCCGCCGAAGGGGCCAGTTCTGGCAATGGCTACCATGTGCACGTGAAGGATCGGCATCCGCGAACTGCGCCGGAACGCGAGCCAGTACATCCGCCTGGTGAAGGCGGGCGAGACCATCGAAGTGACGGAGCGAGATGTGCCGGTGGCGCTGCTGACGCCGCTGCCGAAGGGTGGCGAGAAGAAGTCCCGGAGAGACGAACTCATCGAACAGGGACTGCTGGTGCCGGCCACGAAGGATTGGCGAGACTTCAAACCCTCTCCCGCCTGTCCCCGGCGAGAAGCTGCCCTCGCAGATCCTTCAGGAGATGCGCGACGAGGAGCGATGGTAGCGACGTACTACGTAGACTCCTCCGCAATCGTGAAGCTAGCGGTTCCAGAAGCGGAGACCAACGCATCTCGTTCCGCTCTCGGCGCCCAACGCAGTCAGCCGGCATCGAGCGAGATCGCGCTTATTGAGGTCCGAGAGCTGTGGCCCGGAGGGCGGGAGGCGCGACTGACGCGGTTGACGAATTGCTCGCCGGATTCGATCTCGTCCCGCTCGCGGGCCCCATCCTCGAAGCGGCGTCGCGTCTGGGTCCGCCGAACTCCGCACCCTGGACGCCATCCACATCGCGTCCGCGCTCGTGCTTGGCCCGGCTTGCGATGGGTCATTACGTACGACGCGCGGATGGCCGAGGCGGCGCGGGCAGCCGGGATCGCCGCCTCGCGCCGGGAGCGGAAGGCCAGATAACCGGCGCTGTCCTCACGCGGCCCGAGTGATCACGAAGGGTCGGCCGGGATTGTCCGGCGTGACCGCGTCAGAGTTGCGAAATCACGGGAGGAGCGCGGAGAGCAAGACACCCACCTGGAGGCCGCGAGTCATCGGGCCGGAGATGGCCGCTTCGCTGTGCACCAGTAGTGGTTACGGCGGCCCTGGCGCTCTCGCGAGAGGTAGCCGGAGCCTTCGAGGTCGGCGATGATGCGCTTCACGGCGCGTTCGCTGATGCCAACTTTGACGGCAAGGTCGCGCAGACGGATGTCGGGCTCTTCGGTGACGCACAACAGGACGTTGGCGTGATTTGTCAGGAAGTTCCACTCTGCCATCTTGGCGACGAGACTACCTGTTTCGGGGCAGGACTGCCAGTGTTTTCGGCCGCGGCGGGTAAGGCGAGCTAACGTTCGATGTGGAAGTCGCCGAGGCTCCGGGTCGACGGCGAGCGACCCACGTTCGATGCGTTCGACGACGGTGCCCGCGGGGGCCTGCGTTTGCAGGCGACGACAAACCGCTTGAGCAGGGTTTTCTCTCCCTGGACGATGGCCTCGCAGGCGCCATCGGGCAGCTGGCGGCAGCTGCCGACGAGCGAGAGCGAGCTTGCCACGTTGCGCAGCCAAAGCCGGAAGCCCACACCTGACCTTGCCGTGGATGACGATCCGATGACGTTCCGGGATGTAGACATCCAGCTTCGCCATGATGAAGGTATCGGCAGGCCTCAGCTCAGGTGAAGTGGCGGTCCGGGTGACAGAGCCACTCCGACCTTGACACGAGCCGCCGATCGGGCGAGCAGTTCGGCCGCGAGGCCGAAGTTCTTGAGGACATCGGCCGCATAGGTGATGTGGCCGGAGTTGACCGACGGGTCGCCGTGGACGAGGTGGAGGCAGGCCTCGGCCATGTGCCTGACGGGGTGGCCATGTCCTTGTTCGATCTGTTGACGAGCTTGTGGTGGAGGACGCCAGCGCGGCAACGAGGCCGGGGGAGATGACGTTCACGCCGATCTTGCCGTTGCTGGCTTCGGCGGCGAGGCCGGTGGTGGAGCGCTCGAGGGCGGCCCTGCACATGCCATGGACCGATGCCGCCGCGGCCAGGGGCGTTGACCTTCGGATGGAGCGTCGCATGTGAGGAGATGTTGAGGATCCAGCCGACTCCCCTCTCGCATCTTGGGAGGACGAGCTGGGCGAGGTGGAAAGGTTCGAAGACCTGGACTGAACATCAGCTTCATCCTGCGCTCGGGAAAGTCATCGACGGGGATGAAGTAGGTGATGGACGCGTTGTTTACGAGGATGTCGACCGGGCCGTAGGCGGCTTCGGTGGCCCTGATCAGTTCCGGGAAGGACGCGCTCTTCTTCGTTGGAAAGGTCGCACTTGACGGCGAGGGCTTCGCTACCGGCATCGCGGATGCGCTTGACGACGCCGTTAATGCTACCGGGGAGCATGTGGTCGCCTTCATCCACGGTGCGGGCGGAAACGACGATCTTCGCGCCTCCTGGGCGTAGCGATAGGCGATAGCTTGGCCGATGCCGCGCGAGGCGCCGGTAATGACTGTAACCTTTCCGGCGAGGACGCCGTTCTTATTCATAGATGCCGCTACGTGAGTTCTCCCGATGATGAAATACGCTCGCCAATCTTGGGAGCAGAGGCGCCGATTGTCACGAAGACGAGCCGTCAGCTCGACCGCGAGCGCTAAGCTGACGCGGCGGGCCGGGGAGCCGCGAGCGCCCGGCGGCCAAAGGACGGTCTGATGCCGCGCAGAGCCCTGGTGATAGCCTTTCTGCGCCGCCCTATGGACGGCTCACCGCCTGCGGCGGCGACGACGACGGTTCGCTTCCCCCGGATCGGACTTCGCCTCGAGCCTCCTGACCCGGCAAAGAACGTGCCCGCAGACCAGATTGGCAAGGTCAACGTCATCCCGGCGGGTTCGGACTGGTACGTGGCGAGAACAACTTCGTGTTCGGGCTGACGAACATCAAGGATGAACTGCAGGGCGGGGCGCGGCCATCGCCACGTTCTACGACCTGCGGGACCCGGCCAACGCGAAGCCCGTGTTCACGGCTGAGGCAGTCCAGAGCGCGCCGGGCGGGGGGAAGCAATGGCAGCACACGCATTCGGGCGGCGAGATCCACCTTCACGGGGGGCCAGATGAGAACCGGGTTGGGTACTACGTGACTACGAACTCTACGTATGCGGGACAGTGGGGCATCGCTGTGGAGGCCGAGTCGAAAGACGGGACAAAGGGCGTGGATAGCATCGGCTTCACGGTGTACGCGAAGCCGAACATGGCAGCCACCGGCCAACCCGCGCCGAAGAGCGACAACCTGACGAAGTACGACGTGAAGGAGATCGGGGAGATCGATTCTGCCCGCCGCCGAACGACATGCACAGAGGTGGAAGATCAATGATGCTACTGCGGCGGGCCGGCTGCTGGTGGTGGTGTTTTCTGACACCTGCCATTTTTTGCACATCGCGGTTCTGCGGGCCGGTGAACGAAGAGGCCGAGGTATTGCGGGAGCGTTACAAGGACCAGGTTGACTTCGTCCAGATCGAGATCTGGCGGGACTTCAATAAGCAGCTGATGAAACCGACGGTGAAGGGAGTGGTAATCTGGCCGGACGGGTCGTTGCGGGAGCCGATTGTCCACCTGGTGGACAAGAAGGGCGTGATCTGCACGGACCGGTGGGAAGGCCCGGTGGCGGCAAACATCACGGAGGAGAGCGTGAAGGCCGGCCGGTGGGCGACGAGGTAAGGACCTGGCGCGTGAGGCGCCGCGCCCGGGCTGCATCCGCGGCATGCAATACGACTTCGACACCGTCCACGAGCGCCGGGGGACGGACAGTTCCCAAGCGGGCGTTTCCGGCGGACGTGATCCCGATGCCTGTGGCGGCATGGACTTCCTGTCGCCCGAGCCGGTGCGGCGAGCGCCGAGGAGCGGGTAGAGCAGGGCTTCTACGGTATGGGCGGGCGAACGAGGAGTTCCTGAGGTATTCACGAGCGGGCTGCGGCGGCGTTACAGCTGGGACAACTCGAGGGACGCCCTGATGACGCTGCCGGGAGCCATCCCGGGGTTCACATGGGCTTCCGGCGGCGACATGCCGGGCAGCATGGTCGTCCAGTCGCCCCCGTACGGGCCGATCCTGAATTCGTAGAAGCACCATGGAATCGTCCGGCACGATGCGATGCCTGTGCGCGACTCCTCCGGGCGCTATGAGATTGACATGGCCCAGCTTCGAGGCTGCCTTCGACGGGACGACGCGGGCGTTTGTGCTTTGCAACCCGCACAACCCGGTGGGGAGGGTTCTTTTCGCCGGAGGAGTTGCGGCGGATGGCCGAGATCTGCCCTGCCCACGACGCGTGGATCATCTCCGACGAGATCCATTGCGACCTCGTCCTCGATGGGAACCGTCACACGCCTGTTGCGGAGCCCTCGCCCGGAGATCGCAGCACGGACGATCACGCTGATGGCGCCGAGCAAGACGTTCAACCTCGCTGGCCTGAAGTCGGCGGTGGCAATCATCCCGGACGCGGACCTGCGGGCGGAGTTCGAGGCAGCAAAGGGCGGGCTGTGCGCTGTGAATGTCCTCGGCTCTGCGGCGATGACTGCCGCCTACCGCGACTGCGACGGCTGGCTGATGCGCCGACGGGATACCTGACGGAGAACCGGGACTACCTGACGGGATTCGTCGGCGAGCGGATGCCGGGCGCGACGGGGCGCATATCCGGCCGAGGCGACGTACCCGGCCTGGCTGGGATTGCAAACGCGCTGAGGCTCCCGAAATGACGCGTTCGGCTGGTTCCGGACCACGCCCGTGGAGCTGGGCGAGGCTCGAACTTCGGGCCGCCAGGCGAGGTTCGTGCGGTTGAACTTCGATGCCCCTGAGCCCGCCGCAAGAAGGCCTCGAGCGAAGGGCCACGGACTGGCGGCAAGAGTAGCACCGGCCGAGGGCCGGCGACCAGGCTTCGCCGGGGTCCGGGCCAGGGAGGCGCCGGCGGCCGCTCCCGGTTGAGGGTCTCGCATCAGGACGAGCATGAGGCCGGCGCCGATCGCGCCTGATCACGCCCATTGTCCCGATGCTGCGGCGAGGGAGGCGAGCCCGGCGCGGCGGCGACGACGAGCGGTCCGGGCCGGCGGTCCCGAGGCCGCTCGCAGACGCGCCACGCACCGGAGGAACTGGGCGCGCCCGATCTCCGGGAGTAGCCGGCGCCGAGAGTCAGCGACGACGCTGCCGTCGAGGCCGCTGCTGAAGCCGATGAGCAGGCCGACGACGACCAGGGAAACGAACCCCCGAGGACAGGGGGATGAGGAACATGCCGGCGGCCATAATCGAGAGGGAGGCAGGAGGCGAGCGACCGCCCGGCCCCAACGGTCCGCGACGCCTCCCCGCAGGGTAGAAGAGGAGCATTTCATGGCCATGGAGATGCCGAAGACGAGGCTGATGGTGCTGCTATCGAGACCGAGGTGGTCTCCCCAGAGGGGGAGGACACCTCATGGGAGGCACGAAGCGCCCTGATGGCGGTGACGCTGACGCCGGCAGCCGAGAAGACGCCGGGTTCTCGCGGGACGACTTTCGCGAACCGGACGTGCCCGTGCTCGGGAGCGGGAGAGCACTTCGCCGCGCGCATGAGGACGAGGAGCAACCCGGCGGAAGAGCACGGTGCCGACGAGGTGACGACGTAGGCGCTCTTCGAGACCGGCGACGACGGCTGCGGCGGCCCCGAGGAATGGGCCGACGAAGTTGCCGACGCGGTTGATGCCGCCGAGGGTGCTCAATGCCTGCCTGCGCAGATGGACGGGCATGACATCGGTGACGAAGCTGAGGCGGGCGAGGAGCCAGGACCGACCAGCCGCATCCCACGAGGAAGGTGAACACGGCGAACGGCCAGATGCCGAGCGAAGGCGGACCCGAAGAGAGTGACGATGACGAGCCCGGTGCCCGCGATCATGGCGCGCTGTTCGCCGAAGCGGGCGACGAGCCAGCCCGGCGGGGACATCGAAGGCGAGGACGCCGATCCCGCGGAGAGCGACGATGAA
>JADJZF010000015.1 GCA_016719395.1 Candidatus Amarobacter glycogenicus
CTCTTCATCCCTCTCCTGACCATCGGCCAGAAGACTCCGCGGATGTTCGCTGCACTGGACAGGTATCCGTTCGATTCTGGTTCCGTGGCCGAACAATTCGCCCGAGAGCGACCGCAACGGGTGTCGAACGAGGTCACCTTCAACGCGTTCGAACGAGTCGCGTTCGAGCTCTTCCCATGGCTGGCGGCGCTCTGGCGGGATCTGGAAGAACGGATCGGCGAGGCTGTCAGGCTCGCGGGCGCCGGACCGTGTCTGTTCTGGATCGGCAAGAGCGGCCGGGGCGAGACCGTTGCCGCAAAGGCTGCGGGGGCGGATTGCGAAGTGATCTCAACGCGAACGGTGAGTCCCCGGTGAATGCGATTCTCGGAGGCTGGATGGCAGGTTACGCGATGGCTGTGCTGTCGACGCTCGCGCTCACCTACCTCTGCATCCAGCCAGAGCCCCAACGTGCTATTCAGAAATACCTCGATGTTCCTGGAGTCTTGCTGGCAGTCCCGATCTCGATCGGCACCGGGGTCGTGTGGACCATGGCAGGAATGATGTTCGGCGCCGCTTACAAGATCGGGGAGTTCAAGGACACGCCGGGCGCCCTCGGCGCTCCGAGTTGGACGTTCCTTTTCATCATCGGGACGCTTTCGTTCCTTCCCGTGCCGATCCTCTTTCTCCTGTCCCGGCGGTTCTGGTGGATCTGGGTCGGGATGTCGCTAAGCTTCTTTGGACTCTTCGGGTGGTTGATGCCCGTCCTCGCAGAGCGGTGATATACTCCACTGGCTCGTGAAAATCGGCACAAAACACCAAATGGAGGCGCGGGTTGCCGGGCACCATCATTGACATGCACCTGCACACCACCAGGGGCGCCTCGGATTCCATGCTCGACCCGGATGACCTCATCGCCGAAGCACGGCGAGTGGGCCTCACTGGCGTCAACATCACCGAACACGACCGAATGTGGGAGAGCTGGGACCTCAGCCCCTTCCGAAAGAAGCACGAAGGCATCTTCGTCTCGAACGGTATGGAAGTCTCCACAGACATGGGTCACATCCTGGCCGTCGGCCTGAAGGGCTATGCCGGCGGCATCCGCCGTCTCGAAAAGCTGCGAGAAGTGGCGAACGAGCAGGGCGCCTTCCTCATCGTCGCCCACCCATTCCGGCACTTCTTCGATCCTGTGCACTTCAAGCGCGAAGGCAAAGAGCCTTTCAACCTAACTCCGGAACAGGCGGCGCAGCTTCCGGTGTTCCAACTGGTCGATGGCATCGAAGTGCTCAACGGCTGCAACACCCCCCGCGAGAACTACTTCGCTCTCCAGGTAGCCAAGACAATGGGCAAGCCGGGGACCGGCGGATCAGACGCGCACTCGACCCAGGGCATCGGCTACTTCGCGGCGGTCTTCGAAGAGGACATCGAAGGCCCCGAGCACATGCTTCAGATGATGCACGCCGGAAGGTTCTTCCCGGGCCGCGGGCTGGCCGAAGGGAAGCTCAACAACTTCTGGGAAACGGCCGAGCCGATCGCCTTCTACGAGTGAGCCGCGCGGCGGTGGACTCGATCCGGGGGCCGCTCTACGATTGGCAACGATCGAAGGGGAGTAGTCCCAACGTGCGCCATCGACATCCTCCCTCCTCGCGGGGCGGTGGCGCGGTCCTCTCCCGGGAGGATGGGCGAGACTTTCGGCCAGCATGCGATAGCCGCATGCCAGGCCGAGGCTGGCCTCCCCGGTGCAGCGGCGAAGGATACCGATTGCCGACTTCCATCGAAGTTCTGCCCATATCTCCGCGTACTCGCGCCAGGAGACATCCGCTTTGAGCGCCCCCGCAATCCACGAACCGGTTGAGTCCAGGTACCAGCGAAGCTGGGTGCTCATTGGCTTCATTGCCCTGGTGTGCCTCCCCGGTATCGTCCTCCGCCTGGCCGGGATCCACCCGGATCCGGTGCCCGGAGCCATCGTCTTCGGTTTTGCGATCCTCGCTGCCGCGTTTCTCCTGAGCTGGGCCGCGGAGACTGCCGAGATGGACATCTCCCAGGGCCTCGCGCTCGCGATTATCGCGATCATCGCCGTGCTTCCCGAGTACGCGGTCGACGCTGTCCTCGCCTGGAAGGCCGGCGCGGACCCGGCAGAAGCTGAAAAGGGCCTAGCCATTGCCAACATGACCGGCGGAAACCGGCTCCTCATCGGTGTCGGATGGCCGATCGTCTTCTTGCTGTTCTTCTACCGGACAAAGCTCAAGGAACTCGTCGTGAACCGCCAGCGGAGCCTGGAGCTCGTGTTTCTCGCGGTGGCGACGCTGTACGTCATCTTCATACCGCTCCGCAGCCATGTGACCATCATCGACACCATCATCCTTGTCTCCCTCTTCATCATGTACATGTACTTCACCTCCAAGGTGGAGACCGAACACGTGGAACTGGTTGGGCCTGCAAAGGCCATGGGCCAACTTCGCGATGCCCCGCGGCGGTCACTGGTCATCGGCATGCTCGTCTTCGCGGCGGTGACGATCTTCTGCTCCGCCGAGCCTTTCGCCGAGTCGCTAGTGCACATCGGCGAGGACTTCGGCGTCTCGGAGTTCCTCCTCATCCAGTGGCTGGCGCCCCTGGCTTCAGAGTCGCCGGAAGTGCTGGTAGCCTGCCTCCTTGCCTGGCGGGGTCGTGCGGCCGCTGGCATGGGCGTCCTGATCTCTTCCAAGGTGAACCAGTGGACGCTCCTCATCGGGACGTTGCCTATCGCCTTCTTGCTCTCGAGCGGGGACTTTGGGTTCACCCACGGACTTCCCCTCGACACGCGTCAGCGCGAGGAGATTTTCCTGACTGCGGCACAGTCCGCCTTCGCCATCGCGGTGTTCATGAATCTCCGGATGGGCAAGCTCGAGGCTATCGGACTGTTCGTGCTCTTCGCTACCCAGCTGTTCATCACGAACGAAGGCGTCCGGGCCATCTACGCGGTCCTGTACACGGTTCTCTGCGTCGTGCTCCTGTTCATCTCTCGGAAGGAGATCCCCCACACGGTTCGGGATGCGATCGCAGTCATGCGCGGCCGAGACCTCGATCCGTGGCCTCGCGACCCTGGTCCCGGCTGAATCCTGGTCTCTGGCACCACCAAAGACGCCGGACAAACGAAAGCCCCGCTTCTGCGGGGCTTTCGTTTCGTAGCTGGTACGCCCGGGTGGATTCGAACCACCGACCTTTAGGTCCGCAACCTAACACTCTATCCCCTGAGCTACGGGCGCGTTTGAGGGCTTTGGTGCCGAAGGTGAGATTTGAACTCACACGCCCGTACGGACACTACGCCCTGAACGTAGCGCGTCTGCCATTCCGCCACTTCGGCTCCAGGATCCATTATGGTCTCGCACCCTTCAGCGTTCAACCGCGAGACGCACATCGCTGGTGGGCGGTACTGGACTCGAACCAGTGACCTCGTCGGTGTGAACGACGCGCTCTAACCATCTGAGCTAACCGCCCAGCGAAGCTTCAGTCTAGGCTGAGACTCCGCCCGATTCAACATTTCGACGATTCGGCGCGTAGCCCGCATTCCAAAACGCTCACGAGTCGTCTCGCCCATCACGCGTCGAGCGGGTTGAACACGAGGCCCGTGCCGAGTTTCGGGTGGAAGAAGGTGGACTTCTGCGGCATCCGTTCCCCCTTGTCGGCGAGCGAAATGACCGACTCGATCGAGACGGGATTGAGCAGGAACGCCACCGCGTGTGGGTTGTCGTCCAGGAACTCTAGGACCTCATCGCAATCATGGCTGTAGACCACGGCGCCTGCGCGAAGGTCGTCGTCCGAGATGCCCCACAGAGGCTCCAGGACGCCGTAGCGCAGCACGTTGGGGGCGATCGCCGCCCACTCGTCGCTCATGCCCTGGGGGATGCTCCCGCGCAGCGGGCTGCCCGTGCGCCTCAGCCGGTGCACCTGCCCGGGATTGAGGTTGATGGCCACTGCGTCGGCGCCGTCGAGCAGCGAAATCAGTTCGTCGCTGCGCTCTGCTTCGCCCCTGACGAGCTTGACGTGGGCCACCGCGAAGGCGTCGCCGAGGCGGTCCATCCAGTCGGACGGAGCCTCTCGTGGGACCATCCGGTGGATCGGCCGGATCACGAGGCCGGGGTCCGATGCGGCGACGATCGCGGACATCGCAAAGCGTGCGGGATGTGACGGACCGAGGACTTCGCTCGCCGCACGCCAGTCCCGGTAGTTCACTGCTGTCTCGTAGCGATGATGTCCGTCGGCGATGTAAAAGCTCTCCGCGAGAAGTGGCGCCAGCTGCCGCATTTCGTACGTGCCGGACTCGATAGCCCAGAGCCGGTGACTGTCGCCGTCGATGCTCGTACCCAGGACGTCCGGCTCGCGCGAGGCAACGGTCGACTCGATGAAAGCCATCAGCATGCCGGCGCGGTCTCGAGCGATCATGAACACGGGACTGAGCTGGACTCCGGTAGCCTGCAGCAGTTTCAGCCGGTCCTCCTTCGGCCCCGACATGGTGTATTCGTGCGGTTTTACAGCGCCTTCTTCCCAGGGCTGAGCCTCGACCGCGGCGAGGACGGCCTTGCGGAAGTACTCCCGGCCGTCCTCCGTGAAACGCTGTTCGTAGACGTAAAGCATCGGCGCCGCGTCGCGCGCCAGGGCGCCCTCGCTTTGCCATTGCTTGAGGAGCGCATCAACTCCGGCATAGCGTCCTTCGCCGCCGCCCGCGTTTTCGAGCCGGACCGAGTTCCGAGGGTTGCGCTCTTCGAGCGCGCGTTGCTGCGCCGGCGTGATCACGTCGTACGGAGGCGCGAGCAACTCGCTCAGCGGCCCGGCCGCAAGGGTGTAGCGGAGCCCGCGGAATGGCTGGAATTGCGACATCGGATGTCCTCTTGAGATTCCGTGAGTTTGTTCGAGGCCGGGCGCGAACCTATGATCGGCGGGCCGAATGCAACCATACTGCGTCTTTTGCAACATCGTAGCCGGGCACGAGCCGGGTAATATCGTCTATCAGGATGATGAAATCATCGTCATCCAGAACATCCTCCGCTGGTTTCCGATCATGCTGCTGGCGATGACCAAGAAACACACGACTCAGGCCGAGCTCTGGGCGAACCACATCGGCCACGTTGGCCAGGTCGCCGCCGAAATTGGGCGTCAGCTCTGCCCCGGAGGCTACCGTCTCGTTTCCAACTTCGGGTACGACGGGATGCAGAGCCAGGAACACGGCCACGTCCACATCCTCGGTGGCACGTTTCTCGGGCACTACGCGGGCTAGGAAGCGGCGAGAGCGGCCTTCTGCAGTTCGAACAGCTGCCCGATGCCCAGCTTCGCCAGGTCCATCAGTTCGTCCATCCCCGAACGGCTGAACGGTTTGTGTTCTGCAGTGCCCTGGACCTCCACGAACTCATCGGCGCCGGTCATCACGACGTTGAAGTCGACTTCTGCAGTGGAGTCTTCCTCGTAGCAGAGGTCGAGCATCGGCACGCCCTTCACGATGCCGACGGAAACCGCCGCGACGGCCGACTGCACGGCTGCCGCAGGGACTGTCCCGGCGGCAGTCAGTTTCTTCATCGCCAGCTGCAGGGCGACGTATGCGCCGGTGATTGATGCGGTCCGGGTGCCGCCATCGGCCTGGAGGACGTCGCAGTCGACGGTGATCGTTCGCGGCCCAAGCATTTCGACGTTCACCACACCGCGGAGCGCGCGGCCCACCAGGCGCTGGATCTCCTGCGTCCGTCCCCCGGGGCGACCGCGCTCGACTTCTCGCTGGCTGCGGGTGTGAGTCGCACGGGGGAGCATCGAATACTCAGCCGTTACCCAACCGCTCTGGGTGTTACGGAGAAATGGAGGCTGGCGATCTTCAACGCTCGCGGCGACGAGCACGCGGGTCTTGCCGAACTCGACCATGCAGCTGCCTTCAGCGAAGTCGAGCACGTTGGTGTGGAGCTTCACCGGCCGCAGCTGGTTGGGTGAACGGCCGTCGATACGATTGGTCAAGAAAGGTCTCCAGTGACGCATCGGGCAAGTCGCCCGGCCCTTAACCGTATGCGGGCCGCGAGTCGCGCGCAAAGCGCTAGCGTTCGGTCCATACCCGGATCGTCGTCCCATCAGTCTGGAGGGTGACTCTCCCGTCCGTGTCGGTCCGGTACAAACTGGCGCCCTGGAGCGCAGAGAGGGTGTCTACATGGGGGTGGCCGTAGATGTTCGCTTCGCCGACGGAAATGACGGCGATCGCCGGATGGACGGCCGCGAAGAACCATGACGCAGTTGTTTTCGAACCGTGGTGCGGCACCTTCAAGACGTCCGCAGGGAGATCGCCGGAATCGCGCAGTGCAGCGTGGACGGGTTCCTCGGAATCCCCCGTGAACAGGATCGCGCGGTTGCGATAGGTCACCCGGATGACCAGGGACGTGTCGTTGAGTTCTTCGGCGATGAACCCCGCCGGCGGCCAGAGTACCTCGAACCGGACTCCGTCGAACTCGAGTGTGTCACCCTGCCCGAGCAGGTCAGCCCCGGGCGCTTGGGCGGCGAGTGCCTGGTAGCTTGCCGTGGCGTTGGTCCGGCCGTTGCCGTACGCGTTACCGACCCGGAACCGCGCGTAAGCGGCCGGCAATCCCGCGATGTGGTCCTCCTGTGGGTGTGTCGCGATGACGGCATCGATCGTCCGGTCCCAATGCGGCATGACCTGGCCGAGCTCGCGGGCCAGCTCCGTCCCGCTCGGGCCGCCGTCGATCAGGATTTGTCGGCCGTTGGGCGTGGTCACCAGGGCGGCATCGCCCTGCCCCACATCCAGGAAGGTGACAACCAGGGCGCCCGGCCCGCCTTGCGGCAGTATCGAGATAGGGATCACTGCAACGGCCGTGACTCCAATCGCGCCGCCGATGGAGAACCGTGACCAGCGGGCACGCCTGCGTGTAACCGCCAGCGGTTCCACCCCGCCGGGCGGTCGGTAGCGGTAGGCCGCCATGGCGGCCGTTCCCAGCGCCGCATAGGCCGCCAGGGCGGCCGGCGCACCCCATGATGGAGAGTCCGCTGCGGCCCAGCGCGGGCTGCCCAGCGCCTCCGCCGACGTCGTGATGAACGCAAGCGGGTAGTACGCCACGGTTCCTGAGATCTCACCGAGGTCCCGCGAGACGATCCCGAGTACCGAGGTCACCATGCTCGCCCAGAACGCGAGGGCGAAGGCCGGCTGGACGATGGCGTTGGCGACGGGCGAGACGATCGAGAAGCGATCGAACGTCACCCACATCACCGGTGCCGTCGCCAGACTTGCGGCAACCGTGAGCGCAAGAGACTCGCAAAGCCAGTGTGGAAGCGCAAGCCAGCTCGGCCTTCCGGTGGCGCGAAGCAGCCAGTGCGAGAGCCACGGCGAGAAGGTGAGGAGCCCTGCTGTGGCGGTGGCGCTGAGCTGGAAGCCCGCTTCGTAAGCAAGTGCTGGGGCGACCGCCGTCATGCAAATGATGGCCGCGAAGAGGGCCGGTAACCCGCTCTGCGGTCGTCCGACGACGCTCCCGCCGAGCAGAACCCCGGCCATGATGCCCGAACGCATGACACTCGCCGAAAGTCCGGCCGCCCCGAGATACGCGGCGAGTGTCAACGCCGCCGGGAGCCATGCCCAGCGCCGGCCGATGGTCGGAATCGCCACTGCGTATGTGAGTGCAACCACGAGAGACACGTTCGAGCCGGAAACGGCGACGAGGTGGCGGAGCCCGGAGCGGTTGAACTGCTCCTTCGCCTCGCGCGAGAGGCCATCGTCCCGCCCGAAGGCGATCCCGGCAGCGAGCGAAGCTTCTGGTTCCGGCAGTGATCTCTGCAGCGACCGGTCGAGCCGGAGCCGCTGCGCCGTGAGCCAGCGCCCGACGGAGGGTTCGCCGCCCCCCTGCCTCAGCAGGCGGGGCCGGAACATGGTCGCTGAAATGCCGCGTTGCGCGAGATACGCGCGGTAGTCGAAGCCCTCGAAGACGGGGGGCTCGCCTACTGCTCCTTCGACGGTGATGGTGTCGCCGGGAAGGAGTTCGGTGTACTGCGAGAGGTAGACCAGCACGCGGCCCCCGGCGGGAGGGCCTCGCCCTCCAACTCCACGGAGGCCACGCTGACCACGTAGGCCGTGGTTGTCTCGCCCCGGTCCGGTTCCGAATGGACGACCGCCGTGAGCACGACCTCATGATCGATGCCCTCCAACCACGAAGTGCCGGGCTCGTTGGTGCTTCCGAGCCGCCAGCCGGCCGTCAGGGCCGCCACGACACATGCCGCCACAAGGAGATATCGCCCCTTCAAAGGCCCGGCGAGTACCAGCGCGGGCGCGGCCGCAATCGTCCAGGCGCCGCCCGTCCACCATGGGCCGCCCAGTGCCGCGCCCGCAGCCAGTCCGGCCACCCATGCGATCCCGACAACGATCAGCGCCACGGCTGCGGACGCTACCAGAATCCTGGCGACAAACGGAAAAGGGGCGGGACCATAGTCCCACCCCTCGCCTGGTTGAATGGCCCGGCGCGCTCTATGCCTTGATCTTCTGGATGATCCCCTGGATATCCGTGAACTGGTCCGCGGCGTTGCGCAGGTTCACCGCCGTGCTGGAACCCACCGCAATGATCTCTACCCGGACGCCCTTCGCCTGGATGACTTCGACCAGGCGCTGGAAGTCGCCGTCGCCGGAAGCGAGGCAGACCACGTCGAGGCGATCGAGCATCTCGATGATGTCGCACGCCATTTCGATATCGACATTCGCTTTGATCGTCCCGTCGGCGAAGCGCTTCAGGGGTTTCGTGACGACCTTGTAGCCCTTCCCAAGGAACGGTTCCGCGAAGCGTTGGGTTTCGATGCTCACGCCCGGGTCATCGTGGACCGGGGAGTATGCGATCGCACGGACGACGGTCCGTCCTTCACTGACGAGGTTCAGTACCTTCCGCCAGTCCACGCGGGTTCGGAGCCGGTCGATCGCAAGTTCGACGTTGGCGGCATCCACGAAGATGCCGACGCGGGCCATGGCCGCAACGGGCGAAGAGGGCCCACGCCGTACGAGTTCTTCCTGGGCACGGACAAGAGACTCAATCTGCTTGCCCTGCGCCTCGACAACCTTGATGAGCGCGGCAAGGTCCGCCGGCGCCGCCGCGGGTGCCGCCGGTTCGCTCCTCCGGCTCGTCGTTCGCCTGGGCGCTTCGACCGGCACCGGCACTTCTTCCGCTGCCGCAGCTGCGGCTTCGGGCTTGGGGGTGCGCGTCCGTCGAGCGGCCGGCGCCTTCGGCTTGGGGGCCTCGGGCTCGGCGGCTTCAGTCGTGTCGGCTGCCTCGCTCGATACTTCGGCCTGTTCGCCGGCCGGCTTGCGCCGGCCACGGCCGCCGCGGGTACCGCGGCGAGCCGTCTTCTTGACGCCGTCGAGCGCCTCGATGGACGGCTCGGGCAGAGTGAGTTCGGGTTCGGGGGCGGTTTCGGCTGCTGCCTTCTCCCGCCGGGGAAAAATGTTTAAGACCATGGTTTGGGTTTACCTACCCATCCTTTGTAAAACGCTGATACGGGCTGCGACGTTCTTCGCGATCCGGTCGATGGCTTTTGCCGATTCCGAATCCGGGGCGCCATAGACGACCGGGATCCCCCGGTCGGCGCCTTCCCGGACGGCTGGCTCGATAGGGATCTCTCCGAGGAAGTCGATGCCCAGTTCGTCGGCGGCTTTGGCGGCCCCGCCGTGGCCGAAGATGTCGTAGCGCGTCCCGGTGTCCGGCGCCACGAAATAGCTGAAGTTCTCGATCATGCCGAAGACTGGCACGTCGAGCTTTTCGAACATCGCTACTGCCTTCATCGCGTCTTCCACAGAGACGTCCTGGGGGCTTGAAACGATGACGACCCCCGCGATCGGAGCCTCCTGCGCCATGCTCATGGCGGCATCGCTGGTCCCGGGTGGGAGGTCGATAATGAGGTAGTCCAGGTCGCCCCAGGGTACATCGTGGAGGAGCTGGCGGACGGCACTGCCGATCATCGGACCTCGCCAGACGACCGGCGTCCCCTTCGGCAGCAGGAACCCGATGGAGACCACTTTCACGCCGTACCGCTCGACCGGGCGAAGTCCCTCGCTGGATCCGGCCTGGAGCCCCTGCGGCAGGCCGAACATCGTCGGAAGGTTCGGGCCAGTGATGTCTGCATCCACGAGCCCGACGCTCGCGCCCGTTTTCGCCAGGGCCACGGCGATGTTCGATGCGAGCGTGGATTTGCCGACGCCGCCCTTGTTGCTGGCGACCGCGATGATGTTCCGGACGCCTTCCACGGCCTTCTGTCCCTCTTTCGGGTTGGAAGACCGAACGTTGGCGCCCCAGGTGAGCACGACCTCATCCGTGCCGGCCATCCCCGCCAGCGCCGCGCGGATGTCAGCCTCGATCGTCTCCTTCAGCGGGCATGCCGGCGTTGTGAGTTCGACTGTGATAGCCACGCGGTTCTCTTCCACGGCGATGTCTTTGATCATGCCGAGGCGGACGATGGAGGCGTGCAATTCCGGGTCTTGCACGCCATCCAGGGCAGCGAGAATCTCATCGCGGTTAGCGGTCGAAACAGGGGTCATGGAGAGCAAGTGCCTTCCTGGCAACGAATACCACGCTCCGCGCAGAGTCTCGCGGGCGCGAATGCCGCCGGGACGTGGCCCCGGTAAAGCGATCGTAGCGCCTCTACCACCGCCCGGGCAAACCGTTTACCCCGGTTTTCGGTACCGCCCCCTACGGTGGGATGAGCCACACATCGCTGTGATAGACTGGTTTACCGTACGGTAAGTTTCCAAAGGAGTTCGAATGACAGAAACGAAAGCGCGTGAGGCGATCGCTTCGACGCTCTGCCACCACCACTGGGTTATCGAGACGCCGAACGGCGCTGTGAGCAGCGGACGCTGTAAGCGCTGCGGGCTTGGCAAGGAGTTCCGAAACTCTTCCGAAGACCCAATGTGGGACAACGACAGCTTCAGCCTCAACGGCTCGCGGTATCGGGGCCGCCGCGCTTCTTCGGATTCCTGAAGTTCGATCGCGGATGGAACAACTCGCTCGCCGGCCCGTCAGGGCCGGTGTCGTTCGTGGGGCAGCGAGCGGGTAGGATTAGCCTCCAGTGATGCCAAACCTCACGGTCGATATCGCTCCGGGGCGGAAGAACAGCCTCGTCCTGAAGAACCCCGTCATGCCGGCGAGCGGTACGTTCAGCTGGGGTATCGAGTTCGCCCGTCACTTCGAGATCGAAGCCCTCGGCGCAGTCGTTTCCAAGGGTGTGACAATGGCTCCCCGCGGCGGAAACCAGCAACCGCGTGTCGCCGAGACACCGGCGGGAATGCTGAACTCCATCGGCCTGCAAAACATCGGTATCGAGGCCTGCATCTCCGAGATGGCTCCGCTATGGGCTCGCTGGGATGTCCCGGTCCTGGTCAACATCGCCGCCGATACAGTCGAGGAATTCGGCGAGATGGCGCGAATGCTCGACGGAGTCCCCGGCATTTCCGGGCTCGAGCTGAACATCAGCTGCCCGAACGTGGACCAGGGCGGCATCGAAATCGGGCAGGATGTCGGCGCCTCGGCGAGGGCCACCCGGGCCGCCGTGCGTAACACGGACCTCCCGGTCATCGTCAAGATCACCCCGAACGTCACGGATCCCGTCGCCCTCGCGCTCGCCTGCGAATCGGAGGGCGCCGCCGCCATTTGCGCGATCAACACTGTCCTCGGGCTGGCGATCGATTCTCGCCGCAGGAAGGCCATTTTGCCGCGTGCCCGCGGAGGACTGAGCGGCCCCGCGATCAAGCCGATCGCGCTCAGGATCGTTTACGACATCGCGAAGGCCGTCCGTGTGCCCGTCATCGGTTGCGGCGGCATCGGCAGCGGCGAGGATGCGGTTGAGTTCCTCATGGCCGGGGCGACCGCCGTCCAGGTCGGCACCGCGACATTCGCCAACCCGCGCGCCCTGCTCGATACCATCGAGGGACTTGAGGCCTGGCTCCGGGCCAACGGTGTTGCCGACGTGAACGAGATCGTCGGGTGCGCCCTACCGGCGCCCACCGTCGCCGGTACCGCCTGACCTTGCAGTCCTGCCGCGAAGACTCCCGGTCCGTCGCCCGGGACGCAGGTTGGTTGTACGCTGGCACTCCTCGGGGTGTAGCTCAGCCTGGTCAGAGTGCTTGCTTTGGGAGCAAGAGGTCCCGCGTTCGAATCGCGGCACCCCGACCATCCGCTCCAGTGTCTTTGCCCACGTTCGGGGCCTGACCTACCATGCATCCATAACGTGGTGTCGCACGCACGGGTAAGTCCCCAATGAGTGAAGAATTCGGCATTGACCTGGATCAAGTGTTCAAGGTCATCGACTCAGCCGATGTCCTCGTCGTCCGTTTCCATCTCATCGACAAGCGGCTGCTCGTCGATTTCCGGATCTCGCAGAACTCGGGGCCGTTCATCGGCGTCGTTGCCCGCGCGGAATCCCTTGAAGACCGGTTTCGATCGATCAAGCGGATCCGGCCCGACTTCCCGGTGCCCGAACGCGTACAGCACTTCCCCTGGCCGAGGTCCGTGCCAGTCCTCCTGAACGCCGGCGTGTGGCAACGGATCGTCGACCGCGTTTCCGCCTTGGGCGACGACGAAACCACAGACGCCTGCGGACGCGTGATGGAGGAACTCCTTTTGCTCGAACGAACCGAAGTCGTTGGCGCTATTCGCGGCGCGGACCACTACCAGACGCTCTGGGAGCGTCAGCGGGCATGACACGGGTCATCGATCTGCGAAGCGATACGGTCTCGAGACCGTCAGAAGGTATGCGCCAGGCTATGGCAGCGGCCGAGGTTGGCGACGACGTCTTCGGCGACGACCCGACCGTCATCGAGCTCGAACGGCGAGCGGCTGGGCTATCCGGCAAGGCGGCCGCTCTCTTCCTCCCCAGCGGCACAATGGCGAACCTCGTCGCCGTCATGTCGCACACCCGGCCGGGCGACGAGATTCTTCTCGGCGATCAGTCCCACATCTTCCAGTACGAACTCGGCGGCGCAGCTCGGCTCGCAGGGACGATGACGAGGACGTTGACAAACTTCGACGATGGTTCGTTGGACCCGGATCAGGTGCTTGCAGCAGCACGGACGGAAAACCTGCATTCCCCGGGGTCGACGCTCCTTTGCCTCGAGAACACCCATAACCGCTGCGGCGGAGCCGCCGTCTCGAAGAAGGCCACCGACTCGCTGGCTGAAGCGGCGCACAGCAGAGGATTGTCGGTGCACCTCGATGGCGCCCGCATTTTCAACGCCGCGGCCGCGCTCGGCATTTCTGCCGCGGCGCTCGCCGAGAACTGCGACAGCGTCTCGTTTTGCCTGTCCAAGGGTCTCGGATGTCCGGTCGGATCGGTGCTCTGCGGGTCGCCGGAATTCATCTCCATCGCGCGGCGTAACCGGAAGATGCTTGGCGGAGGGATGCGCCAGGCAGGGATTCTGGCCGCCGCGGGCATCTACGCCATCGACCGAAACCTCCAGCGCCTCGCAGCCGACCACGAGAACGCCCGCCTGCTGGCGGATGGCCTCCGGGAACTGGGGCCGTTCCGGCCGAACACGCCGCAGACCAACATTGTGGTCGCCGACGTAGTGGCGGGGAGGCTGAACGACTGGCTCGCCGCCTTCGAGCGCGAAGGAATCCTGGCAGTGGCGTTTGGTCCCCAGCGGATGCGCCTCGTGACTCACCTGGATGTCGCGCGAGCGGATATCGACGAGGCGCTCAGTCGCATCCAGCGAATGATTGGAGCAGTGCCGGTTTGAGCCGAATAGTCCTGATCCTGGCTTCGGCCGTCTTGTTCGCCGGGGCAGTCGCTGGCTGTGGCGGCGGCGAGGACAAGGTGCTCACGAAGGTGTTCGTCGCCCCCCCGTGGGCCACCGACGAGACGAATGAGTACAACCTGGTCATCGAAGACGGCAGCGTCTATGGGACCTGTGTGCTTGAGACCAGGTTGAAGTCCGACGGGACAAACACCCGCCTGAACAAGTTGTGCGGCGATGGCGAGAACCGGGATGACGGGACCGTCCTTGTGGACCCGGCTACCTTGCGGCCGCTCTCCGCCAACCGGAGCCAGGTCCAACCGGAAGAGGACCAGCGCCTCTCTTTCAGCAGCTTCTACGAATTCCCCATCGTGAAGTTCGTCGCCGACGAGAACGGCAAGCAACGGGAAACCACACGCGAACTTCCTCAGCCCGACGACACGAGCCCTGACCCGGGTTACTACGATGACGAGTCGCTGTTGTGGCTTGTCAGAGGAATCGACCTGAGGGAAGGTTACGAAGCGTCCTACCAGAACGTGAGCGCGGGGACGGGCCAGACCTTCACGGTCGACATTCTTGTCGAAGGGCAGGAACAGGTCCGCGTCCCGTTGGGAGAGTTCGCTGCCTGGAAGGTCCGTATCCATACCGCTTCGGTGACGCAGTACGTCTGGATCGAGACCGAAGGCGCCCACCGGCTCATCCAGGCGCGCATCAAGGGTATCCAGGACGTGACCTACAAAATGACGCGCTCGGAGTAGTCCTCCGGCAACCCCGACCATGGCGGTCCATTTGCACGAAGGCCACGCCCCCGGCCGATTTCGTGGCCCGTTCCGCCTCCTGTGCATGCCGTCCACGGCAAACTTCACGTGCTTATGTTTCGAGGGGGCCCCGAAATTGCTTGACACCGTTCGCCCACGTCACGAAGATCCCGAGACGCTTCGCCCCACACCGATCTCCGGACGTGAAATGACATCCGTTTTCGTTATCAGTCGAGAACCACGAATGCGGGCTACAGTGACGGAGTACCTCCGAGACCGGGGGTACGACACCGCGACGGCGGGGACGTACGATGCTGCCATCGCACATCTCTCCGATTACCGTCACGACGCCATTGTGACCGACGTTCAGGGTCTTCCCCGTGGGGAAGAGGGCGCCAACTTCGCCCAGTTCAACCAGTGGGTAGCGACCGCCTACCGCTCGAGCGCGCCGGCCATGGTCTACCTGCTGCACAAGGGAGCGCGCCGCCCCCACTTCCGTCTCGAAGGCGCCGTTATCAAAAAGCCGTTCCCGATCGAAGCTCTCGGCGAGGCCCTGCGCGAACGCATTGGCCACCAGATCTTTCGTCGAATACCCTCCGCTCCGGTCTGAAGGAAGCTCACCTGACGAATATTGAGGCGACGCTCCTCGCTTACCTCATGGAGCACGAAGGCGAGATCCTGCATCCGCGGGACCTCCTCGTCGATGTGTGGCAGTACCACGACGCGGCCGGGGCGAGCACCCTGGTGCGTGCCCACGTCAGCAACCTTCGGCGTAAACTCCGAGACGTGCTGGGAACCTCGGATCAGATTCAGACGATCCGCGGCAAGGGCTACCGGTTTTCCGCCTAGTCCTAAACATAACAGCTAAGGGACCGTCTCAAGTGAAACTCGCAACCGGCATCGGCTATTCGGGTGCCTCCATGCGCATCGATATGGACTTCGTCCTCGATGTGGAACGCCTCGGCTACGACTCGATCTGGACTGCCGAAGCTTACGGCTCCGATGCGGTCACCCCGCTCGCCTACATCGCGGCCCTGACGACCAAGATCAAGCTCGGGACAAGCATCATGCAGATTCCCGGGCGCACGCCCGCTATGTGTGCGATGACGATGTCGACGCTCGATGCCATCTCCGGCGGACGGGCGCTGGTCGGTCTCGGGCTCAGCGGGCCCCAGGTGGTTGAAGGCTGGCACGGGGTGCCTTACGGCAAACCCGCCGCCAGGACGCGCGAATACGTCGAGATCTTGCGGAAGATCTGGGCTCGGGAAGAGCCAGTGAGCTACCACGGCCAGGAGTACCAGCTCCCCTACATGGGCCCAGGCGCCACCGGCCTCGGCAAACCACTGAAAAGCATCCTCCACGGGCGCCAGCTGCCGGTTTACCTGGCCACGATGGGGCCGATCAACATCCGCAACACCGCCGAACTCGCCGATGGCTGGCTGCCGATCTGGTTTTCGCCGCAGCGCATCGGCCTGTTCCGACCGGCGCTGGAAGAGGGTTTCAAGCGGGCGGGGAACGGCAAGTCCTACAAGGATTTCGACATCGCCGCCGGATGTACTGTTGTCATCGGCGATGACGTCAAGGCGTTGCTCGCCATGCAGAAGCCAAACCTCGCGCTCTACATGGGCGGCATGGGCGCGAAAGAGAAGAACTTCCACAACGAGATGGCCGTCAAGTATGGCTACGGCGAAGCCGCCGCGAAGATCCAGGAACTCTATCTTTCCGGCCGGAAGCAAGAGGCGACGGACGCCGTGCCCGACGAACTCGTGGATGAGATGTCGCTGGTCGGTCCGGTGGCGCGGATCAAGGAGCGTTACCGGGCATGGGAAGATGCGGGCGTCACTACGCTCATGGTGCAGACTCGCCAGCGCGCAGCCCTCGAGCTCCTGGCAGACATGACAGGCGCGAGCAAGGGCGCCTAGCACTCCTGCCTACGGGTCGAACACGTGCTTCTTGAACCAGTTCCATGGCTGAGCTTCGGCGAAGTGGAGCAGGTACTCCTGCCCCATCTTCGGAACGAGCAGGACGCCCATCGGTACCGCCACGCCGATCCAGCTGTGCGGCGTCCATGACGGCTTCCAGCGGCGCACCGCGACGATGTAGAGCCACCAGTTCTCGAACATGTTGGGGAACAGGAAGAGCACAATCCGCCGTTCGGTCAGCTCGAAGAGCACGACACCGACGATGCGGAAGCCGAACAGGAGCAGCGCAGGCAGCCGTTCGTACTGGTTCCTCCAACCGAAGGCGATCCACGCCTCGATGCTGAGGTAGTAGGTGTCGAGGACCTTGTCTATCTGGTGGTAGTGCCCGCTGAAGCCCCCCATCTTCAGAAAATCGATGAGGATCACGTCCGCCCCGTCAAGCAGCATCGCGATGATGCCGCCGGTCAGGTTCTTCTTGAAAATCAGCAGAGGCACAAGGATACGGAGTGCGATCACGATCGCGGCACCGGTCGTCATTGGAGGGCCTGGTGACCCGGGGAAGACTCCCAGAGCGGCGGGAGTTGGTGGTAGCCGCCTCCGGCCGTCCAGCCTCCGTCGACATAGAGGATGTGCCCTGTGACGAAGCGGCTCGCGTCGCTCGCAAGGTAGACGACGGCGCCCTCCAGGTCCTCTGGCTGGCCAAGCCGACCCATTGGCGTGCGCGAAATGCTGTGGTCGCGGGTGGCCGGGTTCGCCGCGAAGACTTTGTCCATAAGCTCTGTGCCATCGAAGTAGGACGGCGCGATGGCGTTTACGCGGATGCCTTCCCGGGCGTACTCCAGTGCGAGGACCCGCGTGAGAGCGTCCACCCCGCCCTTCGCCGCGTGGTAGCTCGCCGCCCGGTACTCGCTGCCGACGCGCCCCAGGATCGAACTCACGTTAATCATGACTCCACCGGTCCCCTGCGAGAGCATCTGCTGGCCCGCCAGCCTGCACCCGTTGATGGTGGCGAGCAGGTCGAGTTCCACGATCGAGCGCATCCGCTTGAAGCTGCCCAGGTCGTGCCGAAGTCCCGAGCGGTCGGTGTAGCCCGCGTTGTTGACGAGAATATCCAGCTTGCCGAACTCCTCCACGGTGCGAGCGAAGACTCCTTCGATCTGGGCTTCGTCAGTGATGTCGGCGGAGAGGGCCAGTGCCTTTCCTGCGTAAGATCGAACCATGTCGGCCGTCTGGTCGATCAATTCCTGGCGTCGGGCGGTGACCACCACATTGGCGCCCGCACGAGCGAGACCCCGCGTGAAAGCCACCCCGAGTCCACTCGAAGCGCCGGTTACGAGGGCAACCTTGTCCTTCAGGCTGAAGAGTTCGACCAGGCTCGGGTCCATCCGAATCCCCAGAAGTGATTGGCGGGAATCCTACAGGGGAGGCTGAATAGCTGCCTAACCGATGAGCCGGGCGGCGGGTCGCGACGGGTTGCGCCGCTCGCGTTCGATGATCCCTTCGATCTCCCGCACTGCCTCTGCAAGTTCACCGTGACGGTTGTAGACGATGTAGTCGTTGTTCTCGATGTCGTCGAGTTCCGCTTCGAGTTCGGCGATCCGCCGCTCGATCGACACACTGTCTTCGCTTCCTCGGCCGATGAGGCGGGCGCGGAGTGCTTCGCGGTCTTCCGCCATCAGAAACACGAAGATGGCGCCCTCCAGCCGCTTCCGCCAGGTTTGGGCGCCCTGGACATCCGTCCGGATGATGACGTCCTCGCCGCGCGCGAGCGGCCCTTCGAGTTCGGCTCGTTCAAGGCCCTTGTAATCGCTGTAAACCTTCGCCCACTCGGCGAACGCGCCGGCGTTGATCTTGCGTTCGAATTCGATAGCGGAAAGGAAGTGGTAGTGGTTGCCGTCGCGTTCGTTCTCGCGCGGCCGCCGGCTCGTCGAACTCGTGGCCCGGTGTATCCCGGTGCGTTCCCGCAGCAGGTCGATCACCGAGTCCTTCCCAACGCCGGAGGGCCCATGAAGGACGATGACCAGGGGGCGGGTTTTCACGCCTTGATCATCCCGCCCTCCGCGGCCCGCGCAAGATCCTGCCAGAAGTTGGGGTAGGAGACACCGACCGCGTCGTTCTCTATCCGCGTTTCACCTTCGGCCAACGCCCCCGCGATCGCGCCGAGCATGCCAATCCGATGGTCGCTGTGGCCGTCGACTCGCGCCCCGTGCAGGCGAGCTGGACCGTGGACAACGAATCCATCCGGACGGGGCGTGATCCGCGCGCCCATGCGGGTCAGCAGGTCGACGGTGGACTGCACGCGGTCGGACTCTTTGACCACGAGCTCCTGGGCGTCCTTGACCACGGTTTCGCCTTCAGCGAAGCAGGCGAGTACCGCCACCAGCGGAAGCTCGTCGATTGCGCGCGGAACGAGGCTCCCGGACACAACCGTTCCTCGCAGTTGGGATGAGCGCACCACGAGGTCGGCTGCAGGTTCGCCGCCGCTCGTCCGCTCCTCCAGCCGTTCCACCGAAGCCCCATCTGCCGGAGGATGTCGAGCAGGCCGGTTCGTGTGGGATTGACGTTGACTCCCTCGAGCAGGAGTTCGGCGTCTGGGTGAGCCGCGGCGAGGACAAGCCACGGCGCCGCGCTCGAAATATCGCCCGGCACGCGCAACGAGAGCGGGCTCAGCCGGCTGGCCGGGCGGATGCGAGTGATGGCTCCATCCTCCGCGATCTCCGCGCCCATGGCGCTGAGCATGCGCTCCGTGTGGTCTCGGCTCTTGTCGGGCTCGATCACGGAACTGGGACCGTTGGCGTAAAGGCCCGCGAGCATGATGGCGGACTTCACCTGGGCGCTGGCCATCGGGCTCTCGTAGTCGATGGCCCTGAGTGAACCACCCCGCACGACGACGGGCGCCAGCGTATCGCCCTTCCGGGCGCTGATCTGTGCTCCCATTGACCGAAGCGGCCCGATCACGCGCGCCATAGGGCGAGAGCGGAGCGAGGCATCGCCCGTCAGGATTGAAAGGATCGGATGCCCCGCCAGCAGACCGAGCAGGAGCCGCATGCTGGTGCCGCTGTTGCCGCAATCGAGCGTGTCGTCGGCCTCAAAGAGCGAGTGCATGCCGTTCCCGCGGATGTGGGCCACCGGTGCACCGGTCGGCCAGTCGATTTCGACCCCGAGGGCGGAAAGGCACGCGGCGGTAGATCGGACATCTTCCGAATCGAGAATTCGCTCGACTGTCGCCGGCCCGTCGGCAATGGCGTTGAAGATGAGCGAACGGTGGGAAATAGACTTATCGGAGGGGATCTCGATGCGGGCGCGAATGCGGCCCGCCGAGTTGACGATCACAGCCGATCGTCGATGCCGAGCTCGCGCTTCAGCTTGGCTTCATCGGGCTTCGGCGGATTCGCCGAGAGGCGGTCTGTCGCCTCCTTAAGCTTGTCGTAAAGACCCCCGACGAAGAGCCGGCCCATGGCATCCTGGGCAGAAGGCGGTGCCACACCCTCGGGGACCCTTCGTTCGGGTGGATTCGCGATGAAGGTATCGCGGTCGAACTGCGTGCTCCGGAAGAGGTCGTACACCGGTTCGTGACCGGTCTGGATAGCTTCCTTAATCGTGGTCAACTCGGTCTGCAGCCGGGTTATCCAGTGCAGCACCGCCTCGCGGTTGGTAATCATGATGTCCCGTGACATCGTCGGGTCGCCGCTTGCGAGCCGCGTGAGGTCGCGGAAGCCCGGCCCCGCGAGCAGCGAAGCGTCTTCCCAACCCTGGCTATCGCGAACCATGCGGAAGAGCGCGACCGACACCACGAGCGGCAGGTGGCTAACCGCCGCGGCGTACTGGTCGTGTTCCGAAGGATCGATGTAGAGGGCGGTCGCGCCGAGCGATTCGATCAGCCCAAGGACGACGCCTACGGCACGCTCATCCGCTCGCGGCGAGGGCGTCATCGCCCAGGTCGCCCCCTTGAACAGGTCCGGCGTGGCGGCATCAGGGCCGCTCTTCTCCTTGCCTGCCATCGGGTGTCCACCGATGAAGTTCACGTTCTCCGGCAGAAACTCCTGGGCCCACCGCATGATGTCGGCTTTGGTGCTGCAAACATCGGTAATGACGACGCCTGCAGCGAAGTACTTCGCCGCATCCTGCAGGATCTGGCGGGCAGCCATGACCGGGGTCGCGAGGATGACCAGGCCCGCGCCTTCGACCGCTTCCTCGAGCGAACCGACTTCCTTGTCGATAGCGCCCAGCTTCTTCGCGGTCTTCGCGGAGCTGCGGTCGCGGTCGGCGCCGATGATCTCGTACTGGCGTCCTTCGCGTTTCGCGAGGCCAAGGCCGATGGACGTGCCGATGAGCCCGGTGCCGATGATGGTGATGCGCGATTGAGCCATGGAGTCCCCTGGGGCGAAGGCCCGGAACGTCGATTACCTTCATTTAGGCTAGCACACGTCACGTTCAGACGATGAAGTCGAAGATGTCGTCGTAAACGAAACCGATGATCCAGCGAAGCGGGCTGAGCGCTGGGTTCACCATGCCAATGACGAGTAACGTCATGAGGATGCCAGGCCCATAAGGAGCGAGCTTCTCGAGGTTCTGCGCCAGTTCGCGGGGCAGCAATCCGGTCGCCACCTTGAACCCATCGAGGGGCGGCAGAGGGATGAGATTGAAGATCCCCAGCAGGATATTCAGGCTGATGACGAAGAACAGGAAGAGAAACACGTACTCTTCACCGCTGCCGAAGCGGATCACTGCCTCGATGTTGGTGCCAAAGCGCGATTCGACAAGGCCAGTCCGGATAGGAATCGCCGCCAGGGCGGCGAAGAAGAAGTTCGATGCTGGTCCGGCAAAGGCAACGATCGCGTTGCCACGGCGCGGACCGTTCTTGAGCCGCCATGGGTTGACCGGCGTGGGCTTCGCCCACCCAAAGCCGAACAACAGGAGAAGCACGGACCCCACCGGGTCCAGGTGTGCCAGTGGATTCAGGGTGAGTCTGCCCTGGCGGGCTGCGGTGTCGTCGCCGAGCTCGTTCGCCGTCCAGGCATGGCTAAATTCGTGGAACGCCAGGCCGGTCAGGATTGCGGTCATGAATGCTGCGAGATAAACGAGGAATACGACGGGGTGCTCTGCCAGGCTGTCGAGGTACCAGACCATAGAGCGAAAATGTTAGCACAGGTGCGCGATTTGCCGGCGAAAGCCCGCCGAGAGCGGTTAATCACGATTGACGCAAACCACCACCCGGGTTACGGTCGCCTGCAGCGCGGAGGGTTCGCCCCACGTGCTGGCTGCTTGGTGGCAGCCTTCGGTACTGCGGGGGTACCGGCATCTTCGATGCGGCCAAGGGCGCGAGCGGGCGTCAGACCAGGGTAGGGAAGCCTGCCCAAAGCGCGAGGTAGCCGAGTGGTTTTCCCCGGTGTTGGCCGGCTTTCGCTCCATGTGCCTCATGCATTCGTGCCTTTCGGCCTTGCCGTCTGTGCCATCTTGCTCACGCTCTTCGGCTGGGTGCTGCTTGCCCCCGCCAACGTCGGCACCGACGTCGTTATCGATGGGCCTGACATTACTTCGATTCGCTCCATTGCTTACACCATCCCCGGCGAACAGTTCGACGAGATCGTCGTTCGCCCCGCGTCCGGCGCGACTTCGCCCCGGGTGATCGCTTCCTTCCCCAGCGGCGGCCCCACCGGTTTCCATGCGCGCGGCTCAGCATCCCCCCTTGGGGACCGCATCGCGGTCTTGTGGCTTCCGCCGTTCGTGACGACGTCGAACCTTTCCATACTCGATGTGGCCTCCGGCCAGGTGCGCGATGTCGAACGATCATTTGACTCGCTGTCGGCACTGGCGTGGTCGCCTGATGGCTCCCGCATCACCGCGACGGCAACCACCGAGCTTGACGGAGTGAAGCGCACCGAGGTCATCGAAGTCGACATCGTGTCGATGCAGGCGCGGCCAGTCGCCGAATTCGAGAGCGCGATCGAGGTCGGGCCGGTTGGCTACAGCTTCGATGGTTCGAGGCTGTTTATCGTCGTTGTCGACGCGCGGGGCACCAACCTGCTTGTCGAACGCGGCGGGAAGACGCAGCCAGTCGCCGAACTGAGCCCGGGCAGGACTCGAGACTGGGCGCTCAGCCCCGACGGCTCGCGCCTCGCGTACGTTGATGTCCTGAGCGGTGGGTCGCGCACATATGTGGGCCGCTCGCTGATGATTGCCACGGGCGCGATAACAACCTTGCCCGCGGGCAAGAACCAGCTCGGCGCCAGCTGGATGCCCGGGTCACCCATTCCAGCCTTCGGCGGGCCCGGCGGCGAATGGCAACTGACAGACACCGCCTCTGCCTACCTCGTCCCGGAGGACTGGTCGCCCGACGGTGCCTTCCTCGTCGCCACCGTGCACTCCGCCGGTAACGAGAAGTCGACCCGGCCCACAACCGCGCTTGAACTGATCTCGCGCCAAACCAGCACAACCCAGTCCAGCCGCTTACGCATCTCCGAGGCCGTCGGGGCTGCGTTCCTTGGCTGGGTACACGACCTGACCTGACCCGTAACCAACCCCAAGGAGCCATCATGGCCGTCTCCAGCCGACACATGACTCGCCACCACGACTATTCGCGGCTCTTCATTGCCCTCGGCGTGATCGCCGGAGTGATGGCGCTCGCCCCGATTGTCGCCGCTATCGCAGGATTGAGTGGTACGGGTGTCGGGCCGCGCACGGCCTTCGCCAGCGCGCCTTCAGGCGAGTACGTAGTCTTCGGCCGGAACGAAGGCGCCGTTGATGTCATTTCGGTCGCTCGGCCGGAAGACCCCGGTGCCCTGACCGAAATCACGCGCGTTCCCCACATCGATGGCTTCACCTCGACGGGTGCGGTCTCCCCGATGGAAGGCGCCTGGCGCTGATTTCTGTCGACGGTGGGACAGCCTCCCATCCGGTGGCCTCGTTGAACGTCATCGACATGGAGACCGGCCGGATCACCCGTGCGGCCGCCAACGTGACTCCGGGCCAGGTCCCGCTGTGGTCGCCGGATGGCGGCGATCTCGTGTTCACGCGGATGCCTTCCGGCAACGAGGTCCAAGGCCCGATCCACTTGCTCCGTGTCTCACGCAACGGCGACGATGCGCGCACCCTGGACGAGTTCGCAAACGTTCTAGGGGTGTATCCCTCGGGCTACGACTTTGAGGACCGGCTCGTGACCGTCGTGCTCGATGGCTCGGGCAGCGCTGCCGACCGCGAAGGAGTGGGCAGGATCGCACTCTCCTCCAGCCTCACCCGCGACTGGAAGGTGAGCCCCGACGGCCGCCAGATCGCCTTTGTGGAGGTCCAAACAACAAGTGGAGTCGCCTACCTCGCCCGGACAGCCCGTCTCGATGGCCGAAACGTCGAAGCACTCTCCGCCGCGGTTTCGGCGTTGGGGACGGCGTGGACCCGGCGACGAACAGCGCCAGTTTCGGTGTCGAACCGGCGGGCGCGGACCCGACGGGCCGGATCCAGTCACTGACGGCGCCTGGGTTCGATATTCCCCTTGGGTATTCGGCCAGCGGCGAAGCACTCATCGTCAACCACTGGAGTGGTGCGTCATTCGCTGAGCCGGGCCGGCCGCAACTCCAGGTCCTTGCTGGCGGCGGCCGCGAGACCTACGAAGATCAGACGAGGTTTTACGGTTGGGCCTCAAGATAGAGCGAATCATCCTCGCGCTCGCGATAAGCGCATTCGCGCTGGCGGCGGCACTCGCTGGCCCTGGGTCCGCGCGCGCCGATCACTATGCCTGCCACCCGCCCGCAGCCGGATGGGGCTTCGACACCTACGAGTACGAGGACTATGTCGGCAAGTACAACACGGCGATCGACCTGGCCGTGCGGGGTTGGGCGGTGCCAGGGGCTTACGCCGTCGGCGATGAAACCGTGAACGTCAGCTACCAGGGAGTCGAAACGGGCTCCAGGGCCGCGAGGACGGTCGCCTCGCCGGCCAATGGCATCCCTCCCACCGTCTACAAGGCGATCGCACACATCGAAGCCGATTGGTCGAACGCTGCCAGCCAGGTTCCCTACGGCGGAGTCGGTCCGACATTGCTCTCGATGGACTGCGGATATGGGATTGGCCAGATCACAAGCGGGATGGGCCACCTCGGCGGTGGAGCTCTCGAACCCGGCGTGGCAGCGGCCCGCCAGGCCGTGATCGGCACGCACCCGCTCTTCAACATCGCCGAAGGCGTGCGGATCCTCGCGGACAAGTGGAACAGCGCACCGAATTACCGGCCGATCGCCGGCGTAGGCGACCCCGCCGCGATCGAAGATTGGTACTACGCGATCTGGAGCTACAACGGGTTCGCCTTCGTGAACCACCCACTGAACCCCACGAAAGACCCGTTGCGTGGAAGCGTCTGGAATTGCGGAGACCCGCACGCTCCCGGGTATGGCGTGTTCAACCGCGGTGACTACACCTACGTGGAGGACGTCTACGGTTGCGTGCGCTTCCCGCCGATGCCGAAGGGCGTGCCCTACCCGCCACCGCTGGCAGGGAATGGTACGGCGCCGCCGCTCCCCCCGAACCCGGGCGGCGCGAAGTTCGCCGCTGGCGACGAGGTCGTTGTCTTCGGCACCGGGTCGGGTCTCAACATCCGCCCCGTTCCGGCCGGCGACCCTCCGCTCACCGTTGTGCCCGACGGCACCCACCTGACGATCCTGGGCGGTCCACAGACGGCGAACGGGCTTACCTGGTGGAACGTCCAGCTCGGTGCGATCTCCGGGTGGGCCGCGGAACAGTACTTGTCGACGCCCCAGGCCGAGCCAGCGCCGGACGCGCCCGTGAACCCTGCTGGTCGAATGTGGCCGCCCCAGGCCTTCTCAATGCCGAACCTCGCCTCGCCTGAGGTGGCTTCTGCCTTCACGGTCGCGGCATTCAGCACCTGCGAAGATGCCGGTTTTGCCGGCGGATGCCCGCTGATGGACTTCCCTACCACGCCGCACTACGACTCATCGTTGCCGCCGAATCCGTCCGATGCAGCCTATTTCCTCGGGGCGCCGGTCCTCCAAATCGTCGGAGAAACGAACGTGAAGCTGAGCGCCGGCGCCACTTCTGCTTCGTCTTCGCCGTTGACCATAAAGAACCTCGGCAGCGCCCTGGCGCCCTTCCGGATTCGCACGTCGGCCGGCTGGCTCGTCGTGAAACACCCGGTCGAATCGCGACGCCTGGACGGTGGCATCGCAATAGGTGCGAACTATCAGGTCGTCGACCAGAAGTCGCCGCGAATCGCCACAGCCGGCCGTGATAGCTCGCTCATCATTACGGTCGACCCAACCTATCTGACGGCCGGGACCCACACCGGGACGGTCACGATAGACTCGCTCCTCGGCCCCGCAACGAAGACGGTCTTCACCGTGACCGTCGTTTCCACCGGCGGCAGCGGCGGGACCGGGGCCGGCTCCGGTTCGCCTTCTCCCGTCCCCCAGCCCACTCCGTACTACCGTGCGATAGTGCCCAACCTCACCGCGGACCAGTAGGAGCGCAACCCCTACCGGTCCGCAGCAGCGTATCAGTGTGCGGCGTGGGCCTCTTCCACTGCCTTCTTGTGTTCTTCGATGACTTTCTGGGCGAGCTGGTGAGGGACCTCACCGTAGTGATCAAAGTCCAGTTCGAACGCCCCACGCCCTTGGGTGATCGAACGCAGGTCCGCCGCGTAACGCTGCACCTCCGCGAGCGGCACTTCAGCTTCCACAACGCTCATGCCGCCGTCCGGATTGATGCCGTGGATCTTGGCTCGCTTGGTGTTCAAGTCGCTCACCACGTCACCCGCATGTGCTTCCGGAGCGAACACCCGGATCGTCATAACTGGCTCCAGAAGCGTCCCGCCTGAGCCGTGGATGGCCTCCTTGAGGGCCTGCGCTGCCGCGAGCTTGAAGGCCATCTCGCTCGAGTCGACCGGGTGGTGTTTTCCGTCGAGGAGGGTGACCTGGCAGTCGGTCAGCTCGTAGCCCGCGAGCACGCCATGGACTGCGGTCTCGTGGACTCCCTTCTCGACTGCGGGGATGAACTCCTTGGGCACCGAGCCGCCGACCACCTTCTCGCCAAAGACCAGTCCCGCCCCACGAGGCAGCGGTTCGACGTCGAGGATGACCCTCGCATACTGGCCGTGGCCCCCGGTCTGTTTCTTGTGGGTGTAATCCGCATGGGCCTTCTTCGAAACCGTTTCACGGTAGGGGACGCGCGGCAGGGTCAGTTCGACGTCGATGTTGAACTTGCGCTTCAACCGCTCCATGGTCACTTCCAGGTGCGCTTCGCCGAGACCTGCAAGGATGATCTCGCCGGAAGACTGGTCGCGGCTGAGCCGCAGGCCGGGGTCCTCTTCGACAAGGCGCTGGAGACTAGTCCCGAGCTTGTCGACGGCGCCCTTGGAAGTAGGGTGGACTGCCATGCTGAACACCGGACTTGGGAACTGGATCGGCTCGAAGCGGGCGCCAAGTTCCTTCGCGCAAAGCGTGTCGCCCGTTTCGGTGTGGGCCAGCTTGGCCACAACACCGATGTCGCCCGCCTGGAGTTCCGGCGTCGCGGTCTGTTCCTTCCCTCGCTGGACGTAGATGGTGCCCAGGCGTTCGTCCGCCTCCCGGTTCGCATTCCAAAGGTGGCTGTCGCCCTTCACCACGCCGGTGACGACTCGCATGTACGTCAGGCGCCCGACGTACGGGTCCGCCGAGGTCTTGAAAACGCGTGCCGCTGGAGCCCCCTTGGGGTCCGCCGAGAGCGACTTCTCTCCAGCCGCGATGGGGTCGCGGTCCAGCGGTGATGGGCCGCTGAACGCGATGTTGTGGAGGGCCTGGCGCACGCCGATGAGCTTCGTCGCCGAGGCGCAGATCACCGGAATAATCAGATTGTGGTCGAGCCCGCCGTGGAGGACTTTTCGAAGTTCGTCCTCGGTCAGTTCCTCATCGGCGAAGTACTTCGTCATCAGCTCTTCATCGGTTTCGACGATGCCTTCGATGAGTTGGGCGCGCAGCGTCGCCGCCTGCTCGGCGAGGTCCGCGGGGACCTCGGTCTCTTCGGCCTCTTCGCCCGTGTAGGCGCGCATGTGCAGGAGATCCACGATCCCCCGGAATGAATCGTGCGCACCGATGGGGAGTTGGAGCGGCATCACCCGGTGGCCCCAGCGCGCCTGTAGCTGCGCCAGCACATTGCCGAAATCGGCGTTCTCCCGGTCCATCCGGTTGATCACGATCATCTTGGGCAGGCCGATCTTCTCGGTGATGCTCCAGGTGCGGTCGGTGCCCACTTCCGGGCCCGAGACGGCATCCACCACAACGAGGGCCAGGTCGGCGGCGTTTGCTCCGCAAATCACCTCGGAGATGAAGTCGGCATAGCCGGGCGTGTCGATCAGATTGATCTTCCGGCCCTCCCACTCCACCGGGACGATGGAGAGGTTGAGACTGAACTTCCGTTTGTGTTCGTCTTCGTCGTAGTCGCTGACGGTGTTTTGGTCCTGGATGGTCCCGAGACGGGTAGAGCCCCCACTTTCGTAAAGGGCTGCTTCGGCGAACATCGTCTTACCGACGCTGCCGTGGCCAACCAGGACCACATTACGGATGTCTTCGGTGGCATACACCTTCATAGATCCGAACCTCCACAGCTATAGATGAAACCAGGGTCTGGCCGGGATTCTACCCGCGCCGCGCCACGGCTCTCAATCTCCGTCCCGGTGCGCTGACGCGGCGCCGGAAGCCGACATCTGAAGTCGGGTTTGGCGGACGGTATCGCTCACGACCTCCACCCGCCGTAGACTGGGATAGACCCGCACGAATGTTCGCATTATGACTTCTACCTACGTCGCACTTGACCTGGAAACGACGGGGCTCGACCCCGAGCGCGACCGAATTATCGAAGTTGGCGCAGTGCGTTTCGACCCCGATGGGAACGAACTCGATACCCTTTCGTACATAGTCAACCCGGGCCGCGAGGTCCCCGCATTCATCGAACGCTTCACCGGCGTAACCAACGAGATGACTATCCGAGCGCCGAAACTGGCATCCATCCGGCTCGACATCGAGCGGTTCGTCGGCGATGCAGTGGTCGTCGGACATAACATCGGGTTCGACCTTCACTTCCTCGCTCGAGAAGGAATCCGTGTATCCCCCAAGGCGGTCGACACGGCCGGATTGGCCCGATACCTGCTTCCGGCGCTCCAGGGCCACGGGCTGATGGAGGTCGCCGGCGCACTCGGAGTCGAGGCCGGAGACCACCATCGGGCGCTGAACGATGCCCGTACCGCGGCCGCCGTATTCGTCGGCCTGCTGCGGAACGCCGAGGGCCTCCCCGAGTCGCAGCGGTTCCAGCTCGCCCGTTTCGTCTCGATGCACGAACCCCTTCTGGCCCAGGTCATCGCGGGGGATGAGTGGGACAAGCGCTCCGGCGGCGGCCATATCCCGGTCCTTCGCCCGGCCCGCGAGCATCCCCCGCTCGAGCCCCGGGAGCCACGTATCCCCATCCTGGTGGAAGACCTGCGCCGGGCTTTTGAAGCGGCCCCCGCGGGCTTCGAACGGTTCGAGCAGCGCCCCGAGCAGCTTGAGATGGCCGAAGCAGTGCGGTCGGCCTTCCATCGCGGCGGGCACTGGCTCATCGAGGCGGGCACGGGCGTCGGCAAGTCGCTGGCCTATCTCCTCCCGGCTGCGCTCCACGCGATCCAGAACGGCGAGCGGGTCGTCATTTCGACCAATACCATCGCGCTCCAGGAACAGTTGCTCTCGAAGGACATTCCCGCACTCCGCGAGGTACTCTTGAGCGCCGGAGCCATCAAGGCGCCGGATGAGTTCCGCGCAGCGCTCCTGAAGGGACGCTCCAACTATCTCTGCATGAAGCGGTGGGTCGGAAACTACGCTGCTGGCCTTGGCGACCCCGACTTCGCCCGCCTCAGTTCGGCAATGCTGGTGTGGCTTTCGGAAACCGAAACCGGCGATCGTTCGGAATTAAACCTCGATCCGTCCGAGTGGGTGACCTGGCAGCGGTTTTCGGCCCAGGACACCGACTGCCTCGCCCGCCAGGACCGCCACGTGCGCGAAGGCAACTGTTTTCTCCTCCGCGCCCGCCAGGCGGCGGAATCGGCGCACATCCTGGTGGTCAACCACGCGCTCCTGCTCGCCGATCTCGTCGCCGGGGGAAGCGCAATCCCGGACTTCGATCACCTCATCATCGACGAGGCCCACAACCTGGAGGACGCCGCCACGAACCAGTTCGGTGGCAGCGTCAGCATGCGCAAGACGGTCGACGTGCTTGACGGCATCTACCGCCGGCCAGGCCGTGACCACCGCGAAGGCGGGGTCGTCACGCTGGTCCGAGCCCTTCCAGAGGCAGCGTTCGGCCCCGTCGCCAAGTCGCTGGAGGAGGCCGTCGCCCGCTGCACCGAAAAGGCCCGGCCGTTCTTCGATGCGCTTGCCATGCTGCTCCCGCCGACAGGAGAGGATGACCGCGTCCTGATTACCGGAGGCATTCGCCACAGCGACATCTGGGGCAGAGTCGAGTCGGCGTGGCATGATTTCGAGATCGGTCTCCGCGATGTCGAAGCACGTGTATCCACCGCCCGAAAACTCATCTCCGAAGCGGCCATCGAGAGTGCCGAAGTGCTCGCCGGCGAGGTCGATTCCGCCCTCCGCAAAGTCTCGGACCTCCACCTTCAGGCCGCCCAGCTCCTCGGGGCGACCGCGGACGACCTCATCCTCTGGGCCGGCCGGGACCGTGACACGACGGGCACGCTCAACGTCGCTCCGCTGGAAGTTGGCCCGCGGCTCTGGGAAGAATTGCTCTCCAGGCGACGCGTCGTCGTGGCGACGAGTGCCACGCTGAGCGCAAACAACGACATGAGCTTTGCCTCGAAGCGCCTCGGTTTCGAAGACCCCCAGGTACTCCAGCTCGGTTCCCCCTTCGATTACCCCAACGCGACGCTTCTCTGTGCGGTCGAAGACGTGCCCGATCCCTCGGAGCGCGGGTACCTTGAGGGCGTTGCCCGCGCCGTCGTGGAACTCACCCTTGCTTCCGACGGCCGGGCGCTGGCGCTGTTCACGTCGAACGCGGCCCTCCGGCGAGTAGCGGACCTCGTCCGCCCGGAACTTGAGGCCGCGGGCATCATCGCCCTTGCCCAGGGCGTCGACGGCTCGCCCAAGCAGCTCACCGACCAGTTGCGGAACAACCCGCGGACGCTCGTCCTTGGCACTTCGAGCTTCTGGGAAGGCGTGGACATCCGCGGCGACGCGCTCTCGATGCTCATGATCGCGCGCCTGCCCTTCGGTGTGCCGAGTGACCCCGTCTTCAAGGCCCGTTCCGAGCAGTACGACGACCCTTTCGGGCAATACTCGCTCCCGGCGGCCGTCCTCAAATTTCGCCAGGGCTTCGGGCGCCTCATCCGCGACAAGGACGACCGCGGTGTCGTCGCCCTCCTCGACCGTCGAATCTGGGAGAAGCGCTACGGCAAGCAGTTCGTCGACTCGCTGCCGGACTGCACACGCCTGAAAGCGCCGATGGACGTCGTCGCGCGCCACGCGATGGAGTGGCTCGAACGGTGAGGGCCGACGATCTGCCGCTACCGATCATCGGCGAACGGTTCCGCCTGGAGAACAGGGGAGACGAGATGACGATTGTGAGGCTCGCCGATGGCGCGGAAGTGGGTCGAATCAGAATTGAGGGCGCGGAGGGTGCCTTGCTGGTCCGCTCACTCTGCATCGACGAACCGCACCGCAGCTACGGTGCCGGCTCGAAGCCGCCCGCCTCTTCAACCAGGCCTGCCAAGCTGCCAAAGTCCCACTCGTCCGCACCTGGGCGCCGCGAGACCTCGGGCTCTCCGTGTACTTCTGGATCCGCATGGGCTACAGCCCGGTCCCCGGCGAGGGTCCAGAGGGAGGCATCTGGTTCGAGCGGAGGCTGGAGTAAGGGAAGGTGAGTTCGTGTCGCAATTCACCGCAGCGCGCCTGGCCTCCCGGTGCCGGACTCCGGTCGACGTCACCCTGACGGACCAATGACTAATCCGCTTGGGCCAGGTTCTGCCCCTCTCCCGCCGCGGCGGGAGAGGGATCGGCCTTAGCCCTACCAGGCAGCCATCTTCTTTTGCAGGTTGCGGTCGAGCGCATCAAGGAAGTCCTCGGTGCTCAGCCACGGCGCATCCGGGGCAACGAGCAGCGAAAGGTCCTTCGTCATCTGCCCGCTTTCTACGGTTTCGACGCAGACCCTCTCCAGTGTTTCGGCGAACTTGCCGACATCCGGCGTCCCATCGAGCTTGGCACGGAACGAGAGGCCCTGGGTCCAGGCGAAGATCGATGCGATCGGGTTCGTCGAGGTCTTCTCGCCACGCTGGTGCGCCCGGTAGTGCCGGGTGACGGTGCCGTGGGCCGCTTCCGCTTCGCAGGTCTTCCCATCGGGAGTCAGGAGGACTGACGTCATGAGTCCGAGAGAGCCGTACCCCTGGGCGACCGTGTCTGACTGGACGTCTCCATCGTAGTTCTTGCACGCCCAGACATAACCGCCCTCCCACTTCATTGCCGCAGCCACCATGTCGTCGATGAGCCGGTGCTCGTAGGTCAGCCCGTTCGCCTTGAAGTCGGCCGCGAACTCCGCATCGAAGACTTCCTGGAAGATGTCCTTAAATCGGCCGTCGTAAGCCTTGAGGATGGTGTTCTTCGTCGAGAGGTACACCGGGTACTTGCGGTCCAGGCCGTAGCGGAGGGAGGCGCGAGCGAAATCGCGGATCGAGTCATCGAAGTTGTACATGCCCATGGCAATGCCCGGGCCCGTGAACTTTGCGACCTCGAGGTTGATCGGCGCACCGCCGCCCTCGGGGACGTAGTTGATGGTCACCGTCCCCGGTCCGGGGACGCGGAAGTCGGTGGCCTTGTACTGGTCGCCGTGGGCGTGACGACCGATCACAATCGGCTTCGTCCATCCGGGGACCAGCCGGGGGATGTTCGAGCAGATGATCGGCTCGCGGAAGACAACTCCGCCGAGGATGTTCCGGACGGTCCCGTTCGGGGATTTCCACATCTGCTTGAGCTTGAACTCTTCCACGCGGGCTTCATCGGGCGTGATGGTCGCGCACTTCACCCCGACTCCGTGCTTCTTGATGGCATTGGCGGCGTCGATCGTCACCTGGTCGTTGGTCTGATCGCGGTACTCGATGCCGAGGTCGTAGTACAGCAGTTCGACATCGAGGTAAGGGAGGATCAGCTTGTCCTTGATGAACTGCCAGATGATGCGCGTCATTTCATCGCCATCGAGTTCGACAACCGGGTTAGTGACCTTGATCTTCGCCATGAGTACGTGCTCCTGCTTCGGGTGAATGGTCAGGGGCGGACTTCCCACCCCTGCTTGGTGGTTCCGGTTACTCGGCACTCGCCAGTTGGCGGAGGACGAACTGGAGGATGCCGCCGTGCTTGTAGTAATCGAGCTCGACGGGGGTATCGATGCGGCAAACAACTTCGAACGCCGTCGTCGCGCCGTCATCCGCTCTCGCAGTGACCGCCAGCCTCTTGCCGGGCGCGAGGTCAGCCGCCACCCCTTCGATGGCGTAACTCTCGCGCCCGCTCAGGCCGAGGGAGTCGCGGGTCTGTCCGGGGAGGTATTGCAGCGGCAGGACGCCCATGCCGACGAGGTTGCTGCGGTGGATTCGCTCGTAGCTCTCCGCGATGGCTGCTTTCACGCCAAGGAGGTTCACTCCCTTGGCCGCCCAGTCGCGCGATGAGCCCGTACCGTACTCCTTGCCCGCGAGGATGATGAGCGGCACGCCTTCCGACCGGTAACGGACGGAGGCATCGAATATGGGCATCTCGTCGCCGTCGGGCAGGTGTTGGGTCACACCCCCTTCGGTCCCCGGTGCGAGTTGGTTGCGCAGCCGGATGTTCGCGAACGTCCCCCGGACCATGACCTCATCGTGGCCACGCCGCGCGCCGTACTGGTTGAAGTCCTCGCGCGCCACGCCCATTTCGCGGAGGTAGATGCCTGCCGGGCTGTTGATGCTAATGTTGCCGGCCGGGGAGATGTGGTCCGTCGTGACCGAGTCGGCCACCATCGCCAGGACGCGGGCCCCCTTGATGTCACCGATCGGCGCCGGCGTCATCGTGAGACCTTCGAAGTACGGCGGCTTCTTGATGTAGGTGGACCATTCGTCCCATTTGAAGAGGTCCCCGGTTGGTGTCTCGAGATTGCGCCAGCGTTCTTCGCCCTTGAACACCTCGGCGTAGCGCTCGCGGAACATCTCTGAGCGCACGGACGTGCGGATTGCTTCGTTCACTTCCGCCTGTGTCGGCCAGATGTCCCGGAGATAGACGTCGCCGTCGCTCCCTCTCCCGATGGGTTCGCTGTACGGGTCGAAGTCCATTCTGCCGGCGAGCGCATAGGCCACCACCAGTGGCGGCGATGCGAGGTAGTTCGCTCGCGTGTCCGGGTTCACCCGCCCTTCGAAGTTGCGGTTTCCGCTCAGGATCGCCGCAGCGACCAGGTCGCCGTCCTTGATCGCCGAGGTGATCTTCTCGTCGAGCGGACCCGAGTTTCCGATGCAGGTGGTGCAACCGTAACCAACCAGGTTGAAGCCGAGTTGGTCCAGATACGGCGTCACTCCGGCAGCGTTCAAGTAGTCCGTGACCACCTGCGACCCCGGAGCGAGGCTCGTCTTCACCCATGGCGGTGTCTTCAGTCCCTTCTCGACGGCCTTCCGGGCGACAAGCCCGGCGCCGAGCATCACCTCCGGGTTCGACGTGTTCGTGCAGCTCGTGATCGCTGCGATGACCACCGAACCGTGCTTGAGGTCGAAAGCCACACCGCTTTCGATGTGGACGGAGGCGTCCGCCTTTGTGGGGTCGATGGCTTCGGCCAGCATCTTGTCCCAATTCGCCTTCGATGACTTCAGCGGGATTCGATCCTGTGGTCGCTTCGGGCCCGCCATCGCCGGTTCTACTTCGCCGAGGTCCAGGGACAGCGTGTCGCTGAAGACCGGGTCTGGCGTTGCGTCCGTCCTAAAGATGCCCTGGGCCTTGCTGTATGCCTCGACGAGTTCCACGAGCGACTCTTCGCGGCCGCTGAAGCGCAGGTAGTTGAGCGTCTCCTCGTCGACTGGGAAGAAGCCCATGGTTGCGCCGTACTCGGGCGCCATGTTCGCGATCGTCGCACGTGCCGCGAGCGGCAGCGACGAAAGCCCGGTGCCGTAGAATTCGACGAACTTCCCGACGACGCCTTTCGCGCGCAGCAGCTCTGTCACGCGGAGGACCAGGTCAGTGCCTGTCGCGCCCTCCGGCAGCTTGCCCGTCAGCTTGAAGCCGACGACTTCCGGGATGAGCATAGCGACTGGCTGGCCGAGCATCGCCGCTTCGGCTTCGATGCCGCCGACGCCCCATCCAAGGACGCCGAGACCGTTGATCATCGTCGTATGCGAATCCGTACCCACGAGCGTGTCTGGGTAGACCTGCATCTCGCCTTCGACCTCGCGAGTGAACGCGACTGAGGCCAGGTACTCGAGGTTGACCTGGTGGACGATGCCCGTGCCGGGCGGGACGACGCGGAAGTTTGCGAACGCCTGCTGGCCCCAGCGCAGGAACTGGTACCGCTCGCGATTGCGTTCGAACTCGAGTTCCACGTTCCGGCCGAACGCCGCCGAGCTGCCGAAATTGTCCACCTGGACCGAGTGGTCGATCACCAGGTCGACCCGTTGCAGAGGGTTGATGCGTGAAGGGCTACCGCCGAGGGCCTGGATGGCGTCGCGCATCGCGGCGAGGTCAACGACCACGGGTACGCCGGTGAAGTCCTGCAGGAGAACGCGCGCTGGGGTAAACGCGATCTCTCGGTCCTCGCCGGAATTCGGGACCCACGAGGCCAGCGCTTCGATATCGTCCCGGGTCACGGCTCGGCCATCTTCGAGCCGAAGCAGGTTTTCGAGCAGAATTCGGAGTGAGACCGGCAGGCGGCCGACTCCCGGAAGCTGCGCGCGGAGGGTCTCGAGTGAGAACCATGTGTAGGTCGCTCCGCCGGAGGTCAGCGATGAGCGAGTTCCGAAGCTATTTGGGTGCATCTGTCAGTCCTTGTGATTGACGGCCGGACGACGCCGGCGCGGGCGGGCCTGCGGCGTTCGCTACAAGGTCGGTGATGAGCGGGGCGGAATGAATCCCATGTCCCAAGCCTCCTTCCACGTGCGCGTGGGGGTACTTGGGCCCTTTCCGGAGAGGCATTCTCCGGTTCCGCCGTCTCGCCAGGTGTCCGCGACTTCCCCTGGTGGGGGACCGTTGGGCCCGGGCCTGGCATTTCGTGGGACGGCCATGGCGAGTATAGCATCGCCGGGTCGCGCAGTGGCGAGCAAAACGGACGCAATAATTGATGACAATCCGATTGGGCGCATGTAATCTGATTCCGGTACCCGCGTTCGTCGGCCTCACGGAGAGGCTTACACATCCTGTCGGCGCTCGATTGACCGTAGGTCCAAGAAAAATTCTCAGGTTTGGTTAGTCCAGGAGGTCTATCGGGTGTCTTACACCGACAAGACGCTCGTCTGCAGCGATTGCAGCGAGTCGTTCGTGTTCACAGCGGGTGAACAAGAGTTTCACGCATCAAAGGGATTCACGCGCGAGCCGCGGCGGTGCCCGAACTGTCGACGGCTGAAGAAGCAGCAAAGCGGTGAAGGTGGCGGCAGTTTTGGCGCCCCTCGCGCACCGCGCCAGCTTTTCGATGCCGTCTGCGCATCGTGCGGCAAAGAAGCAAAGGTCCCCTTCGAACCACGGGGCGACCGTCCCGTCTACTGTAGTGATTGCTTCCAGCCTCAGCCCCGCACGCTTTCGAGTGGCGGTGGTGGCGGCTTCGGCGGCGGACGCCCCAGCGGCGGCTTCGGTGGCGGCGGTGGCTTCGGCGGTGGACGCCCGCGGCGGTGGCGGCGGTGGCGGTTACCGCGACAGCGGCTTCGGTGGCGGAGGTGGTGGCCGCAGCAGCAGCGGCGGTGGCGGCGGCGGTTTCGATAGCGGCTTCGGCAGCTTCGAAGGTGGTCGCGGCGGCCCGGCTGGTGGGCGCGGCGGCTGGAACGACCGCAACCGCGAACGCGGCGGCGGCAAGGGTCGCCGGTAGCAGTCCAACCCCACAAATCGGAATGAGTAAGAGGCCGGGAGCATCCCGGCCTCTTGTTTTCCCGGCCCGCCTCGCTTGTGCTGGGCTATACTCTCTCCGTGGGGCCCATAGCTCAGCGGTGAGAGCGGCCGGCTCATAACCGGTTGGTCCTGGGTTCGAATCCCGGTGGGCCCACCAAGATTGACTTGCGTCATACTTCCTCGGTGCCCTGTCCGTTCAGGGTGCCGGGCGCGCTTGGCGCCTCTCAACAAGTGGGAGACTCGCCGATCCCGTGGGGCTCGAACGTTTGACACCGCTGCAAGACCCGCTCGCGTTCTCAGATCCTTCCGAGCTGATCGTCGGGCCACACCGGGCCTTCAGACTCTCAGCCGCGGAAGTGGGCGCCGCCAGAGTCATGGCGACCGAGATAGTGGGGTCTTGGGATCCGGCGTCCGCCATTGTGAAATTTGTACATCTGAATGTACGCGAGACCTATGGGCTCAGCCGCTACAAGAGAGGCCCGCTCGCCGTGCTGGAATCCGGACGCGGGGACTGTCTTGAGGCCCACGTGGTCGCCACAATGCTCCTGCGGGCGTTGGGCATCCCGTGCCGCTTTGTGTCAGAAATCGCCGCAGCACAGTTCGAACCCGGACAAGCGCTCGCTGCCCTTCTCCGCAAGAGTGCGGCAGGACCGTGGACCAACAGCCACGTTTGGGCAGAAAACTGGGACGGTGATGCCTGGCGGCCTCTCGACGCCACCTTCGGGGGAGTCTCAGGATTCAGAGACTGGATCGCCGAGCGACTGCGCCCAGATGGGGGCCGTTTCGGTTGGCGTTTCCCGCTGCAATTGCGCAGTCGCGACGCCGATGGTGGAGTTGGTGAGGACCTTTCCGAGCGTTACTTGATTGAGCCGTTTGCCGAACAGCGAGAAAGTGCGGCGTTCCGCGAGTGGGAGGCCGACATCGCATACTTCCGGCAGTTGCGCCGCGAAAGTCCTTACCTTGGTGCGCGTCTCACACTCCAGGGCGCCCGACTCAGGCGAATGACAGGTGACCTGAAGTTGCTCCTCGCCGGGCGGCGCCAGCTCGCGCCAGCTTCGGATTCATGACCTTCGGCTGACGTCCGGCCGTTATGGTAGAGTAGGCGTCCGGCTCTGCTCGGAATGCCGCGCTCCCCGCGCGCCGGAGGTTCTGCATGGCTCGTGCTCTCTGGAGAGGCACCATCAGCTTCGGGATGGTCACCATCCCGGTGAAGCTGTTCACCGCTACCGAATCCCAGGACGTTTCGTTCCGGCAGCTTCATGCCGCCGACAACAGTCCCATCAAGCTCGTCCGCCGGTGTGCCGCCGACGGCAAGGATCTCGATCCCGACGAAATCGTCAAAGGCTACGAATACGCGAAGGACCACTACGTCCTCGTCGACGAGTCGGACCTCGAAAAGCTGCCGATCCCCAGCAAGCACACCATCGAACTTACGGGCTTCGTAGCCTCCGAGGAGATCGACCCCGTCTTCTACGAGAAGAGCTACCACGTGGAACCGGAGGAGCTCGGCCGGAAGCCGTTCACCTTGCTCGTCAAGGCGCTCGAAGAGAAGAAGCTGAACGCGGTCGGCAAGATTGCCATCCGGACCAAAGAACGCCTCTGTTCGCTCCGTCCGCGCAACGGTTCGCTCATGCTTGAGACGCTCTTCTACGCCGACGAAATCAAGCCACCTGACTTCGAAATGCCCGAGGTGAAGATTTCCGAGGCCGAGATGAAAGTCGCCTACGCGCTCATCGACCTGCTCCATGAACCGTTCGACCCGGCGAAGTACCGCGACGAATACCGCGACTCGTTGATGACCATCATCGAAGCGAAGCTCGAAGGCCATGAGTATGTTGCCCCGGCCGAGCCTGCCGCCTTGGCGCCCGCTGTCGACCTGATGGCGGCACTGCGAGCAAGCGTCGAGGCTGCGAAGAAGCGGAAGGCGGAGTCCAGCGTTTCCCCCGCACCGGCTGTGGAAACGCCGCCTCCTGCTCGTGCTCGCAAGAAGACGCCCGCGGGCGTCAGCTAGCCTGACGTGCCGGGCGATTCGCTTGCCGAGTACCGGCGCAAACGCGACTTCTCGAAAACGTCCGAGCCAGATGCCGGCGCCCCGGTCCAGGTGGACGGTCCCCTCCGGTTCATGGTGCACAAGCACGCAGCGACCCGGTTGCACTATGACCTGCGCCTCGAACTCGACGGTGTGCTGAAGAGCTGGGCGCTCCCGAAGGGCCCATCCGCCGCCACCGGTGAGAAACGCTTCGCCGCAACGACGGAGGACCATCCCCTTTCCTACGCCTCGTTTGAAGGTGTCATTCCGAAAGGCCAGTACGGTGCGGGCCCGAGCCTCATCTGGGATGCCGGGACCTTCGCACCGGATGAGAAGATCGTCCCGCCGTTCGCGGATCGCCGCCTGGCCGAGAGGGAATTGAGGAAGGGCCTCGCGGACGGCAAGGTTGGCATAACGTTGCGCGGCAAAAAGCTGAAGGGGTCCTGGGCACTCGTCCGCATGCAGGGCGGCCAGTGGCTCATGCTCAAGCACAAGGACGCCGCCTGCGATCCGCCGGACGATATCCTCGCCGACGAGAGCTCTGTCGCTTCGGGACTCACCCTCGACGACCTGCGCTCCGGCGTCCTGTCCCGGACCGACATGACTGACTGGTCGTTCAATCCGGCTACGCTTAACGGCAGCAGGCCAGCCCCCCTGGGACGCATCGAGCCGATGCTCGCCGCCGCCACGCCGATCCCTGGCGCGGGTGACTTCGTATTCGAACCCAAGCTTGACGGCGTCCGGATCGTCGCGACGGTTGATGCCGGAGAAGTCATGCTCCGTTCTCGCAATGGGCACGACGTCACGCAGGCATACCCAGGCATCGCCGCTTGCTTGCAGCAGCAGCCCGTCTCGGCGGCGGCATTCGACTGTGAGATCGTCGCGATCGACGCAGGCGGGCGCCCCTCTTTCGAACTGCTCCAGCAGCGGATGAACCTTCAGGAAGCCGCCGCGATCGCCAGCGCGGAGAAGACCATCCCGACGATGTGCTACGTCTTCGACGTGATGCACCTCGACGGATATGACCTGACCCGGGTCCAACTGAGGGCTCGGCGTGAGGTCCTGTCACGGGGCCTGTTGCCACTCGGGCAGGTCGCCCAGGTTTTTGCGATTCCCGCCTCTGCCGAGGATGCCTACCAGGCTGCCGTGGCGGCCGGCTTCGAGGGACTGATGGCGAAACGGGCCGACAGCCGCTACGAGCCCGGCAAGCGCAGCGGCGCCTGGTTGAAACGAAAGAAGCTGGACACCGAAGCGTTCCTCGTGGGTGGTTACACCCCCGGCACCGGGCACCGCCGGGAAAGCTTCGGCGGGCTCCTGCTGGGCGAACCTGTCGACGGCCGCCTCGAATACCGCGGCAAAGTCGGAAGTGGATTCTCGGATCGGGATGTGGCGGCCTTGCGCAAGTCGCTCGGGTCACTCGTGACTCCCGAAAGCCCGTTCTCAAGCCCTACGCCCGACGACCGCACGGCCACCTGGGTGAAGCCCCAGATAGAGGTCCGGATCGAGTATGCCAACCGGACGGCGGCGAATCTCCTGAGGACCCCGGTCTTCAAGGGCCTGGCGAATGCCAGGCAGATCGCGAACTCCTCGGTCTCGAGCGAAGTTGCCGCCGGGGGCGGCGTGCTCGATCAGATCAAGGAGGCGAAGGCGAAGGCGCTGCTGCGCGGGGACGGCTGGGAACTGGCAGTCACCAACCTCGACAAAGTGCTCTGGCCCGGCTCCCCGGCACACACTAAGCGGGACCTCCTTGCCTATGCCGCCCGGATCTGGCCGGTCCTCGAACGTCACGTGCGCGACCGGTCGCTCACCCTGCTGCGATATCCAAACGGAATCGACGGCAAGAAGTTCTACCAGAAGCACTGGGACGCGGAACTACCGGCCTTCGTCGAAACGGTCAGCATGTACTCGGACGGGGAGGGCGGCGACCAGCGCTTTCTCTTCTGCAACAACCTGCCGACGCTCCTGTGGCTGTGTCAGCTGGCGGACATTGAGTGGCACGCCCACCTCGCCCGCGCTGTCAGCGGCGGTGACGAGGGGGCGCTTCCCGTGACGTTCACCGGCTCGTCGTCGGATCTGGAGGAGTCGGTCTTGAACTACCCCGACTTCATCCTCTTCGACCTGGACCCGTACATCTACGCCGGGAGCGAGAAGCGTGGCGATGAGCCGCAGCCCAACCAGGCCGCATTTTCGCGGACATCAGAAGTCGCCCTATCACTCAAGGAACTGCTGGATTCGCTGGGACTGGAGTCCTTCGTGAAGACTTCGGGGGCGACTGGTATGCACATCTATGTGCCGATCGTTCGGAACCTCCCCTACAGCGTCGTCCGCGCCGCAGCGAACACCGTCTGCCTGGAGTTGCTCTCGCGGCGCCCGAAGGAGGTGACGATGGAGTGGGATACGACGAAGCGGACAGGAAAAGTGTTCCTCGATGCGAACCAGAATGCTCGGCACAAGAACCTGGCCGTCGCCTACTCGCCGCGCGCGAAGCCTGGCGCGACCGTCTCGATGCCCCTCCGATGGGACGAGGTCGGCCGGGTCAAGGCGACGGACTTCACGCTCGGCACCGTCCCCGACCTGGTGTCGGCGCGCGGCGACGTCTGGGCGCGGATTTTCGATGCAAAACAAGACCTCCACGAGATCCTTGGCCTGTGAAGTAAACGCGACACGAATTGTCGTGTAGAGCGGGGATACTCAGCTTCGCGAACTCGCGACACTCGCTGCGACAATTGATAAGGGACTATATCGGGTTCGCCGATGGTGGTAGCATGCACACGGCAGGGATTTGGGGCCGATCGATGGACAGGACGCAGTACGCAGCCGCCCGGGCGAGCGCTCTCGCCCGCATGCTGGCGAACGCCGAAGACGTATCTACAGGCCAGCTGAGCACGCTCGTTTGCAGCCTGCTCGATGTCGCCGGGCTTTCGCCCGAGCAACGGCTCGACGTGCTTGGCGGAGCCTTTGTTTCCGAAGCCGTCAGGCCCCACTGGGCCACAGACGCCACCGCTGAGCGTGCCCACGCCGCGCTGCGCGGAGGTGACGCCGAACTGGCCGACGCGGTTGAGGCAGTCGCCCAGGTCCTGCTCGGCCGCGCCGAGAGCCGCGAGGATGCGCGCGCCGCTCTCGCCGAACTGGAGAAACTCCTGGCCGGTAAATGAGTGGTCGCCTCGGACGTGCGGCCGCAGCGCCCTCGCGCGTGACTGAGGCCCGGCTCGACGCATGATCGGGATCATCCACTGGCGGCGGGCGGGATCCATAGAGTCTCGGAATGCGTGAGTACGGCGAAGATCGCGTCTATTCCGGCTGGCAAGACCTTTACCGTGATCGGTGGAAGTGGGATGCGGTCTACTGGGGTACGCACTGCGTCGACTGTTACCCGGGCAACTGCCCCATGCGCGTCTACGTCCGCAACGGCCTCGTCTGGCGCGAAGAGCAGTCGGGGACCGTTGGCTCGGTCGAATCCGGAGTGCCGGATTGGAACCCGATGGGATGCATGCAGGGAGTCTCGTGGAGCCAATCGCTCTACGGCCCCGATCGGGTGCTCTACCCGCTGAAACGCGCCGGTGAACGCGGTGAGGGCAAGTGGAACCGCATCAGTTGGGATCAGGCGTTGTCGGAGATCGCCGATGGCTTGATCGACGCGTTCCAGGAATCGGGGCCCCGTTCGATCATGCATGAGGGTTCGCCCGAAGTGGTGACGGCCGTGCCTACGAGTCGCTTCATCGAGGCGATCGGCGGCCTCGGTACCGACGTGAACGGGTCCATCAACGACTTCACCATTGGGATGTACGAGACATTCGGCAAGTTCAGCCCGGAGTCGTCGTCCGACGACTGGTTCCACAGCGAACTGGTGCTCCTCTGGCACACGAATGTCGTCTACACGCGCATCCCGTTCTACCACTTCATCGCTGAAGCGCGGTACAACGGGGCGGAAGTCGTGAATATCTCCCCCGACATCAATCCGACGCATCTCCACGCCGACATCCAGATTCCCGTCAAGGGCACCAGCGACGCCGCTTTCGCCCTCAGTCTGGTGCAGGTGATGTTCGCCGAGAATATCGCCGACTGGAAGTTCCTCAAGGAGCAGACCGACTTCAGTTTGCTCGTGCGAAAGGACACCCGCCGCTACCTGCGCCAGCCTGACCTCGATGGGGCGGGACGGGAAGACCAGCTCTACCAGTGGGAGCCCCTGTCGGGCCTGCGCCCGGCAAGTCGCGGCGACTTGCGCCTCAGCGGGTTCGATGTCGCGCTCGAAGGTGAGTTCGAAGTCGTGCTGGCGGATGGATCGAGCGTGACGGTGACACCCGTCTTCGAGCTCCTCCGCGCAAAACTCGATTCTGAGTTCACCCCCGAGAAACAGCAGCCGGTCACGGGCGTCCACCCGGATGTTGTGCGGGACCTGGCGCGCAAAATGACCAGCCGCCGCACGAACGTCATCACTGGTGCCAACGCCTGCAAGATGTACCACGGCGACCTGATGGAACGGGCGATATGCCTGGCCCTGGCTGCCAGCGGCAACTGGGGCAAGAAGGGGACCGGGATCCGCGGATGGTCCGCAGGTCTCCACGACGGAATGGGACTTGCGATGGCGAAGCCCGGGCCTGGTGCGGCGAACACCGAGATCGTGCTCGCCGCCCGCGACGCGGCGATCGCCATGGTCAAGCAGCTCGACCCAACGATGACCACCGAGATGGCTGTGCGCGAAATGGGCCGGGGCCCCCGCGGTGCCCTCCGGGAATTCGCGTCGATGCTGGACCGGGGAGCGGGAAAGGTCACCGGGGCGAGCGTGCCTCCGGCCTTCGGATGGTACCGCCATGCTGGCTACGACAAGCGCTGGAACGTCCGCGAGTGGGGTGACGAGTCGCTTCCGCGCACGTTCGACGAGTACTTCAACGAGGCCCTCGAAAGAGGCTGGTGGGACGGCGTTGACGGACCGGCGGCGGATGAGCCGCCCCGCGTCTTGATCGAGTGCGGCGGCAACACGCTCCGCCGGACTCGCGGCGGCAAAAATGCCCTCCTCCCCACCCTCTGGGAGAAACTCAAGCTCATCGTCATGATCGACTTCCGGATGAATCTTCGCCCTCCCTGGCGCCCACGTCTTGAACCTGACGTTCTCCGATCAGGCAGCGAAACCCGCCGGAGAGGCGAAGAGCGAGTGGGACCTCTTTTCGGCGCTCCTGGCGAAAATGGCCGAACGGGCGGCAGCCCGCGGGATAGCTGAAATCCGGGATGCCCGTGGCAACACCAAGCGCTACGACGCTCTTGTGGATGAGTACACGATGAACGGCCATTTCGCGAACCAGGAGCGTTTGGCCGACGAGCAGGTTCGCGATTCGGCGCTGGCGGGCACCTTGCCGCCCCGGACGACTCTGGAGACTTTTCGCGAGAAGGGCCATGTGCGCTTCATCGACTGGGGCCTGACGCCCCTTGCCCTCTCCCAGGCTTCGCCCCTGAAAGCGGATGAAACGCACTCCCCGTTTCGTGACCATGTGGAACGCGGAGTGCCCTATCCAACGTACTGTCGCCGGGCGCAGTTCTACATCGACCATGAGTGGTTCCTCGAAGCCGGCGAGGAGATGCCGACGCACAAGCCGAACCCTCGCATGGGGGGCGACTATCCCCTCGGCCTAAGCAGCGGCCACAGCCGTTGGTCGGTCCATTCGATGAATCACACCAACGAGGTCGTTCTCGGCACCCATCGCGGCGAACCGACGGCACTGGTCAACCCGGATGACGCGAAAGCACGGCGCGTTGCCGATGGTGATCTGATCCGGATATTCAACGACCTCGGCTCATTCCCTGTGCGAGCCCGCCTGGCGCCGTCGGTGCGGCCGGGTCAGATCGTCTCCTACAACGGTTGGGATGGGTCGCAGTACCGGGGCTGGGGTGGCGCCAACGAGATCGAGCCCGGCATGGTCAAGTGGATCGGCTTCGCCGGCGGCTACGGCCATCTGGCTTATCTCTCAACGAACTGGCAGCCCGTTCCCGCCGACCGTTGGGTGCGTTGCGACTTCGAAAGCGTGTAGTCCCACGTCGGCTCAGGTCGCCGGACTTCACGTCGAAAGGGAGAAACGATGAAAGAATTCGCAGGTCGCGTTGCCGTAATAACAGGGGCGGCAAGCGGCATAGGCTTCGGCCTGGCTCGCCGATTCGCCCAGGACGGCATGCACATCGTCCTCGCCGATATTGAGAGCGAACCACTGGCCATCGCGGAGGCAGCGCTGAATGCGATGGGGACGACCACGCTCGCCGTGCGGACCGATGTCACTAGCCCCGAACAGGTCGAGCGGCTCGCGGAGGCGGCCTTTTCCACGTTCGGGAACGTCCACATTCTTTGCAATAACGCAGGCGTCGCAGGAAAGTTCAGCATGGGCACCGCGGGCTGGGAGATCCCTCTCAGCGAGTGGCAATGGGTCCTGGGCGTCAATCTGATGGGCGTCCTCCACGGTGTACGCGCGTTCATTCCTCGCATGGTCGCGAACGGAGAGGAGGGGCATATCGTCAATACCGCGTCGATTGCCGGCCTGCTCCCCGGTGCCAGCCCCTACCACGTCGCAAAGCACGGGGTGGTCTGCCTGACCGAGGGCCTCTACAAGGATTTCAAGTCGCGGGGGCTGAGGCTTTCGGCCTCGGTTCTCTGTCCGGGCTGGATTCAAACCAACCTCATGGATTCAGAACGAAACCGTCCGCCCGAATTCGGTGCACCGACGGATCGCTCCCTGCTTTCCCCGACGGGCCTACAAGCCTTCGAGGCGGTCCGCAGTGCGGTCGACGATGGCATCTCTCCTGCCGACGTGGCCGAACAGGTCTTCGAAGCCGTCCGTGACGACCGGTTCTACGTGATTCCCGCCCAGCCGGGGATGCGAGAGGCTGTCAAACAACGGATGGACGCGGTTGTCTCCATGAGCAACCCCGCTGTCGGCATCGCCCCATAGCCTGCAATCGCCGACCCAACATGTGCGCCGGTCCGTGAGCCCAGCCTGCGGTTGCCGTTTCCGCCGTCCGCTCCTCGGTTAAATGACGGTAGGCGGGTGGTACTCACCAAACACATCGCGCATCGCGCCGCAAATCTCCCCCAGTGTGGCGTACGCGCGGACCGCATCCAGGATCGGAGGCATCAGGTTTCCCGTGCCGTGACAGGTGGCCCGCAGCGCCTCGAGCGTCGCGGCGACCTGTGACTGGTCGCGTTCCCGGCGATGGTGTTCGAGTCGTGTCAGCTGATGTTCTACGAGGCGCTTGTCGACCGAGAAGATGGAAGGCCGCTGCTCCGCGCCTTCGGCGTAGTCGTTCACCCCGACGATGATCTCCCGCTTCTCGTCGACTTCCTGCTGGTACCTCCAGCTCGCTTCAGCGATCTGGCTCTGCATCCATCCGGTCTCGATGGCCCGCACCGATCCGCCCATGGAATCGATCTGGTCCATGTACTCCTGCGCCTGGCGCTCGATCTGGTTGGTCAGGTGCTCCACGAAGTAACTGCCGGCCATCGGGTCGATCGTGTCGGTCACTCCGGTTTCGTGGGCGATGACCTGCTGGGTGCGAAGGGCGATGCGCTGTGCATCGTTCGTCGGCAGCGCCAGCGCTTCGTCGAAACAGCTGAGCGCGATGCTCTGCACGCCGCCGATTACCGCTGCCAGGGACTGGATGGCCGCGCGCACGATGTTGTTCTCCGGCTGCTGCGCCACAAGCGTGCTGCCGCCCGTCTGCGTGTGCGTCCGCAGCATCATCGAACGCGCGTCCTTCGCCCCGTATCGTTCCTTCAGCATCCTCGCCCAGAGCCGGCGGAGGGTGCGGTACTTCGCGATCTCTTCGAAGAAGTTGTTGTGTGTGTTGAATATCCACGAGATTCGGGGCGCGAACTCATCGATGTCCAGACCGCGTTCGAGCGCCGCTTCGATGTAGGCACGGGCGTTCGCGAACGAAAAGCCGACTTCCTGGGCGGCCGTGGAGCCTGCGTCCCGTATGTGATAACCGCTGACCGAGATGGTATTCCACTGCGGCACGTTCCTGGCGCAGTAGGCCATGATGTCCGCCGCCAGGCGCACGCTCGGGGCCGGCGGAAAGATATACGTCCCGCGCGCGACGTACTCCTTGAGCACATCGTTCTGGACGGTGCCGTTGAGCTTGTCCGCGCTGACCCCCTGCTTCTCCGCAGCGGCAACATACATCGCCAGCATCACCGCTGCCGGGGCGTTTATCGTCATGCTCGTGGAGACCTTGTCCAGCGGGATGTTCTGGAACAGCGTTTCCATGTCGTAGAGCGAATCGATTGCGACGCCGACCTGGCCGACTTCGGCGATGGCCATCGGGTCGTCGGAGTCGTAGCCAAGTTGGCTGGGCAGATCGAACGCAACTGATAGTCCCGTCTGTCCCTGGCTCAAGAGGTAGCGGAATTTTTCGTTCGATTCTTCAGCGGTCCCGAAGCCGGCGTACTGTCGCATCGTCCAGTAACGCCCCCGGTACATTGTCGGCTGGACGCCACGCGTGAAGGGGTACTCGCCCGGGAACCCCAGGTCGCGCTCGTAGTCAAGGTCGGCGATGTCCAGCGGGGTGTACAGCCGTTCGACTGGCTGTGAACTCGTCGCGAAGGCCTCCGCACGTTCGGGCTGTCTCTGGAGCGTCTTCGCCAGGGGCCCCTCCTCCCATCCGTGCAACGAACGGGAAAGGGCCGCGAGGGCCTGGCTCGAGAAAAGGGACGGCTGCTCGGGAGCGAATTCGGGCATGGATGTTCCTCCGGCGCGCGCTGCCGCGGACTGTGTCAGCCAGTATACGAAACGAGGCCGCTCAGTCCTCAGCGGGCTCTGCGAGCCTCCGCTGCTGCCTCGGCAAGCGCCACCACACCCGTCTCGCCAGTCCTGCGGTCCCGCACTTCGATCCCGCCCTTTTCCAACGAACGAGGCCCGAGGGTGAAGCGCACCGGGATGCCGATGAGGTCGGCATCTTTGAACTTGATCCCAGCCGAGTCCGGCCGGTCGTCTACGAGCGCCGTGAGGTTGGCCCGCGCGAGGTCCGCCTCGAGTTCGTCCAGCGCCGTCGCGACGGCTTCCTGGTCGCCGTTCAGCACGACCACGTGGACATCGTAGGGAGCGACTGTGGCCGGCCAGATGATGCCGTTCGCATCGTGATTCGCCTCGATGATGGCCGCCACCATCCTCTCGACTCCGATGCCGTAACACCCCATGACGCACGGGTGGCGCTCACCCGACTCATCCAGGTAGTTGACCCCGATCGATTCGGAGTAGAGCGTCCCGAGTTTGAAGACGTGGCCCATCTCCATGCCACGGCGGACTTCCAGTGCCGCACCGCACGTTGCGCAGGCGTCTCCGGCACGTGCGAGACCGATGTTCACGACCAGGTCCGCCTTCCAGTCTCGACCGTGATTGGTGTGAAGCAGGTGGAAGCCCTCTTCGTTTGCACCTGCAACCAGGTTGGCCGCCTCGGTGGCGCTTGGGTCGGCAACGATTTTCATGCCAGTCATGCCAACCGCGGAGGCCGATCCGGCGACTAGCCCAAGCCGTTTGACCGTCGCCTCGTCCATCGGGTCGACATCTTGGGCTTTCAAGGCGTTCTTGAGCTTGACCTCGTTGACATCCAGGTCGCCTCGAATAGCGACGAACACCGGTTGGTTGTCGGCGACGTAGAAGACCGCTTTCACCGTCTGCCGTTCCTCGATACCCAGGAATTGCGCAAGGCCGGCGATGGTCTTCTGGCCCGGTGTTGCTACGCGTTCCATCGGGAGTGCGTTCGCGGGGACCGCGGCCGGCGCCGCAAATTCGGCCTTTTCGGCGTTGGCTGCATAGCCGCACTGCGGGCAGAGGAGAATTTCGTCCTCGCCGTCGTCCGTCAGGAAGACGAACTCCTGGCTCTCCTTGCCGCCAATCGCCCCTGAGTCGGCCGCGACCGGGATAACGGGCACGCCTGCCCTGGCGAAGATACGGACGTAAGCGTCGTATGCAGCGGCGTACGAGGCATCCAGTGCCTCCCATCCTGCGTCGAAGCTGTACGCGTCCTTCATCGTGAACTCGCGCAATCGGACGAGACCACCGCGCGGCCGGGGCTCATCCCGGAACTTGGTCTCGATCTGGTAGAGCGTCACCGGGAGGTCCCGGTAGCTTTGAATGTGCCGGGACGCGAGGTAGCTCATGCCCTCCTCATGGGTCGGGCCCAGAACGAAGCCGCGCTCCTTCCGGTCGGCCAGGCGGAAGAGTGTCTGGCCCATCGTCCCCGCGCGGCCGGATTGTTCCCAGAGCTCGATCGGGTTGAGTTCCGGCAGGCGGACTTCCTGGGCGCCGATCCCGTCCATTTCGTCGCGGATGATGCCCTCGACCTTCCGCAGCACGCGCCAGCCAAGCGGGGTGAATGCATAAAGGCCGGCAGCCAACGAAGTGACCAGGCCGGCGCGGAGCAGCAGCTTGTGACTTTCGAGTTCCGCTTCCGACGGTGCTTCACGCAACGTCTTCAGCATCAGTTTGCTCATGCGCATCGAGGAGGCTCCGCGAAGAAGTGTGTGGACGAACGTTGCCGGTCGTGGCCGCGTTGCGGTCAAGCGCGCCGCGGCTGGTCGAGGTCGGCAGTATCGATTACGAGCGTGACCGGACCGTCGTTCACGAGTTCCACGGCCATCTCCGCCCCAAAGCGCCCGCGCTTGCAGGCCAGCCCGCTCGACTCGATGGCGGCGCAAAAGGCGCTGTACAACGGCTCCGCGACGGGGCCGGGTGCTGCGCGGTCAAATGACGGGCGGTTCCCACGCCGTACATCGGCGTGCAGTGTGAACTGGCTGACGCAGAGGACTTCGCAGCCCGCCGAAGCAAGGTCCAGGTTCATCTTCCCGTCGCCGTCTTCGAAGATGCGCAGGCCGCAGACCTTGCGTGCCAGCCGCAACGCGTCTGCTGGTGTGTCGTCGGTTCCAACGCCGAGAAAGACCAGGAGCCCGGGCCCGATCTTGCCGACCACCTCCGTCCCGGCAATCACTTGTGCGCGGGAAACTCGCTGCACGACGGCACGCAAATCAGCAAGCCTCGTGGTCGTCGAGTCGGGCCAGCGCCCGTACCCACCGGCGCGTTCGCTCTCGATACACCCGCACGTCCACATCCGCCGGGAAGCTTGGCCCTGCGGAAAGCTGGGTCTTCATGCTCGTGCCCGTGAGAAGCGCGATGATGGCTTCGGTCTTGATTTCGGCCTCCTCGGCCTCGTGGGTGGTGAGCAGGTGCGCCCGCAGGGCTCGTCGCATCACCGCGCGGCTTTGCAGACGCAGTGCGAGCGCCGTCTGGTCGCCAGCGAGGATTTCCCGGGCCATGAGTCGCAGAAGTCGGTCGTTCCCGATGGTGAAGTCGAGCGAGGCATCGACCAGCCCGTCGAGCTGCTCGTTCGAGAAGGCGCCATCCGGCCGGCGTCGGCCAACACCGCCGTCAAGCGGGAGGTCCCAGATCGCGGTGAGGATCTCTCGCTTGCTCTTGAAGTGGTAGTAGAGCGCCGCGTCTGTGATGCCTACGGCACTGGCGATCTGGCGGACCGTCGTGCAGTCGAAGCCTTCGGTCCCGAACAGCTCCCGGGCAGCCTCGAGAATGCGCCTGCGCGTGTCATCCCGCCCGCGCCCAGGGGAGGAACTCGAAGGGCTGCTCACGCCTCTTCCTCAAGTGGGCCGGGGATCGCGAGCTGGACCATCGCTCGGAGTCGCCGCTGGAATGCATCCTCAAGCGTCATCTCCGTGAACCGGTCTCCGTGCGAAAGGATCCCGTCCCAGAAGATGCCGCACATCATGTCGTAAAGCATTTCCGAGGCGTCGACCCCACCGATACCGAGGAGGACACCGAGCGGGCGCTCCACCTCGCGGCGCCACGGCTCGTAGCTCGTTTCCATAAAGGCCATGCTGGCTTCCTGGCCCGTGAGCTGTTCGCGCAAGAGCATCCGCCCAAATTCGGGGCGGGCGGCCCACCAGCCGAAGAGGTGCACAACCTGCTCGACGAGGTTCTGGCGTGTCAGTGGCAGGCGGTCGAGAGGTAGCTCGCCGTATTCGGGCTCAATAAGGAGGGACCGGTAAAGCGCCTGCTTTGTGGGGAAGTGGTAATAGACCGCGGGGTCGCTCATCCCGAGTGTGCGGGCGATTAGCCGGACCGACGTGCCAGGGTAACCATGCTCGGCGAAGAGGACGCGCGCTGTGTCCAGGATCCGGCGGCGGGTGCTGCCCTCCCCGGTCGGCGCCGATGTCCATGGCAAAGCCCGTGGCATGGCCCGGAGTATAGGTGGGCGGGATCCTTCCGAACAGCCTTCGGGTCTAGGCCCCGTCAGGGCGCGGGAGCAGTCTCCGACGTCGAGGCGCTGGTCTCGGTCTTGGCCGCTGGAGCGTCAGTGGCGGCCGGTGCTGCGTCGCTCTTGGAATCCGAGTCGGAGACTGCCGAAGTCTTGTTCCGGCTGTCCGTCGCATACCATCCGCTGCCCTTGAACAGGACCGGCGGTGCGTGCAACACGCGCTTCGCCGTCCCCTTGCCGCACTCCTCGCACTTGTGCGTGGTCTCTGCATCGAAACCCTGCCGCAGTTCATAGACTGCCTTGCAGGAGTTGCACTGGTATTCGTAGGTCGGCACAAGTACCTCGGGGTGCGCCCGTTGCGGGCATGGTGCTAGCCGTTATGGTGCCGGTGTTAGCACTCAGGCGTCAAGAGTGCTAACTGCATCGTTCGTCCACGGGCGAGTAAACTGCCCCTTGGAGAGGTGGCAGAGTGGTTTAATGCAGCCGTCTTGAAAACGGCCGTGGCGAAAGTCACCGGGAGTTCGAATCTCCCCCTCTCCGCCAATCGCGCTATCTGCTAAGGCACGTCCGCGCTACATTGCTCGGCGCACAACCGTTCCGGAGCACACCCATGAAACTGCACGAATACCAGGCGCGTGATCTGCTGGCCGCAAACGGCGTCGCGACGACTCGCGGCCGCGTGGCCTCCACCCCGGCCGAAGCCCGCGCCATCGCCCAGGAACTGGGCGGCAAGGTGGTCGTGAAGGCCCAGATCCATGCCGGTGGCCGCGGCAAGGGCCGGCTCGTCGCACAGTCTGAGACCGCCGCCATGTACCACAACCTCACTACCGACCCCGACAACTACTCCGGCAAGGTGAAGGGCGACCGAATCGGTGGCGTCCGCCTCGCGGATACCGTCGATGAGGCCGAAGCCGCCGCCTCAGCGATCCTCGGGAAGCACCTCGTCTCCATCCAGACCGGCCCCGAGGGCAAACTCGTGAAGAACGTGCTCGTCGCCGAGCAGACGGACATCGCGAAAGAGTATTACCTCGCTGCGATCATCGATGGGATGCAGGGTTCCCCGCTGATCATGGCCTCTGCCGAAGGCGGGCAGGAGATCGAGGTCGTCGCCCACAACAACCCCGAAGCAATCGTCCGTCTCCCCGTCAGTGCCGCAGCCGGTTACGACCCGTACGTCGGGCGCACCCTGGCAGCGCGCCTTGGCCTCGCCGGCGACCACGCGGATCAGTTCGGGAAGATCGTCCAGGGCCTCTACAAGACGCTCCTTGCCACCGATGCCAGCCTCGTCGAGATCAACCCCCTGGCCCTCACGGAGGATGGCCGGGTCGTCGCCGTAGATGCCAAGCTGACCGTCGACGACAACGCCCTCTTCCGCCACAAGGACCTCGAGGCACTTCGCGACAAAGACGAAGAGGACCCGCTCGAGATCAAGGCGCAGGAGCTCGGCGTCGCCAACTTCATCAAGCTCGAGGGGAACATCGGCTGCGTGGTGAACGGCGCCGGACTCGCCATGGCGACCATGGATACCATCAAGCTCGCTGGCGGCCAACCCGCGAACTTCCTCGATATCGGCACCGTCAACGACCCGCAGCGCGTCGTCAGCGCTCTTTCCGTCATCCTCGACGACCCCTCGGTGAAGGCCATCCTCGTCAACATCTTCGGCGGCATGGCCCGCGTCGACATCATCGCGCAGGGCGTCATCGACGCTCACCGGCAGATGAAGATCGACGTTCCGGTGGTCATGCGCCTCATCGGCACGAACCTGGCCGAAGGTGAAAAGCTTGTCGAGGAGAGCGGCCTGCCGCTGATCCGCGCGAACGGTCTTGCCGAAGCTGCCCAGAAAGCGGTCGCGGCAGCCGGCGCTCGCTAACACCGTGGCCAACGCAGTCATTCGAAGGGCGTCCATGGGAGACCTGGATGCCCTTCTTCGCCTCTACGTCCAGCTCAGCGCGGGCAACGCCACGACGATTCGCGAACGCGCCGAAACCGGCCTGCGCGACATCCTTGCCACTTCAAACATGACCCTGCTCGTCGCCGAAACCGATCACCTGGTGGGCACTGTCACGCTGGTCATCGTCCCGAATCTGACACACAACGCCGAGCCGTGGGCACAGGTCGAGAACATGGTCACCGACGAATCAGTCCGAGGTGCTGGCGTGGGCCGCCTCCTCATCGAAGAATGCCTCCGCCTCGCCCGGGGAGCCGGCTGTTACAAAGTCCAGCTCCAGAGCGGCAACCAGCGCAGCACCGCCGAAAACGATGCCCACGGCTTCTACCGCCACCTGGGCTTCGAAGCATCTTCCGCCGGCTTCCGCTACTACTTCCAGTAAACTACCTCCCGCATGTGACTCACACGCTCCTGTGATGTACATTTCGACATCCTCGCTAAGGAGTGACGAGTGGCTACGCGAACCGCGAACGTCAACGGCTTGAACCTTGTCTACGAACACGAAGGCTCTGGTCCGCCCATTGTCTTCCTCCACACCTTCACCGGGTCGGCGTCGCAATTTGAAACGCTTATCCCGTTCCTCACGGATGACTACACCTGCATTGCCGTGGAGCTCCGAGGCCATGGCCGCTCTGATCGGTCGCCGGAGGGTCATTACATCACGAAGCACATGGTCGCTGAGGCCACAGCCTTCATCGAGCAGGTCGCGGGGACCCCTGCCGTGCTCTTGGGCCAGTCTTGGGGTGCGAACGTTGCGTTCGGTGTGGCCGCTCAGCGCCCCGACCTCGTCAGAGCCATCTACAGCGACGAGGCTGTGCCCGCGAACCTCGTCTTAGATGGATCCAACGAAAGGGCGTTGGGAATTATGGGTCTCGTTGGCGATGCTGTGTCGGAAAAGCATCGCGAAGGCCTGTCCTTTCTCCAGTTTGCCAACCGCCTGGCGGCGAAGCTGCCCCGATGGGCGGCCATGGATCCTGCCGGTCTCGTCGGTTTCGCCCGGCTCGTGGCAGGATCCGATCCCGCCCTCTACGCGGCGATCAGGAATCCGGATAACTCCTGGAGCCCCGAAGAGGCACTCGCCATCGAGCGGGCTGTCCGATGCCCTGTACACGTAGCCCGCGGCGACGCACAAGCTGGAAGCATCGTGACGGAAGGACACGTCGACGACCTGCGCAACGCCGGATTGCATATCACGTCAACGCACTTCCCCGGCGCCGGGCACATGGCGCGGGCTTATACGCCTGCGATGATCGATGACGTGCGAGCGTTCCTCCAGCGGGCGGGCCTGTAGTTGCCGCCCGCCGGCAGCCGGGCCTCCGGTTCTCGCGGCTGGAAGGCTCCGGCGAACTGCGGGCGCCGGGCCTGGATCGAACGATGGTTGGCAACGTCCGGGGGTTGTTTCCGAGGCTCGCCTGAAGTGCTCCGGGCGGCTCAGCGAAGGCAGCCCCAATGGACGATGAGCAAACTCAATCTGCCGTGGTCGCGGTGAAGTCTGCGGCAATCGGCCTCGGACTCAGGGTGGAAGGTGGGCACGTCCTGCACAATTCGAACCGGCTGGCGGAACACGTGTCGCCATGCGAAGTGCTCGCCCGGGTCGCCCCGGCTGGCTAGCAGGAGAGTGCGGCCCTCGGTGTACTCGTCGGCGAACGCTTCGATCAGGTAGCGCTGGTACTCGTTCATGTTCCGTTCCTGGCCGCGGCGTGGATGGGAAGGCGTCAACGCACCTGCGTCTGGAGCCCGTCGATCGCCATTCCGGTCCCCCACGCGACGAACGCTCCCGCGGCAGCGATGACCGAAGCAACGATCAGGCCGAGGAACACTCCGGCCTGTCCCATATCTCCGGATTCTGGGGAGGGCAGCGCGAAGAGCGCGACGAATACCGGTGGTCCAACCGCTGCGGCGAGGCCGCTTCTTACCATATCCCTCCGGTGGACCCTGGGCAGCGCCGCGAGTACCCCGGCAACCGCGGGCCCGGACAGCACGATCAGGAACCAGACGAGCAAGAACGACTCGCCCAGTTCAAAGGTCTTGCCCGAGTAGTAGGAGAGCCACCAGGCCGTGCCGTTGATCGCCATCGCTGCGGCGATCCGCATCCCGCTCATGTGCTGGCACCTACTCCTTTGCCTGTTCCTGCTGCTTCGCCAGCGCCTTGCCAAGCGCCCGGCCCTTGTCCGGCGTCGGGTCTGTCACCAGCCCGTAGATCTCGCGGCCCTCGTGGCCTTCCGGCAGGTGCTCCGTGATGGGCAGACCTTCTTCGTTAACGAACAGAAGGCAATGGCAGTACTTGAAGATCTGCATCTCGTCGCAGGCGCAGATCCAGTCGCGCCGCTTCACTTCCTCTTCGCGGGGGAGGTAGAGCCCCTCGGGCCAGTTCCCGTTTTCGTCCTTCGAGGGGTAGAAGTTGCAGGGGCAGAGCGGGCGGCCGTACTTGTCGATGTTCGAGGCCAGGCCGAGGACGACGCCCTCGGTGATGAACCGGTCGGGATGGAGGTGCGTGCCGGACTTCTCCGCGAACTTCTCCGCGTAGTTCCACATCTTCTTCACCGAGGCCTCGGTTGGTTCGTCCACGTGCACACCCCTCTGATCGTCTCGCGACATTATCCGCGAAACCGGCACACGGTGCGTTTCGCAGCCGGTAGCATTGCCAGATGACCTCCGCTCCGTCGCTGGATGAAATGCACGCGCTGTACTGTCTTGCGCTCGGGCGGGTCGCGGCGCTTGGTCCCGAAGGCTGTGCGGAACGAGTCGGGCCATGGCTCTGCATCGATGCCGGGCTTGGCATCTCGAAGTTCAATGTCGCTGCCGTCGTCGACTCGGTTACCCGGCCAAGGTCGGCGTTGCGCGAGGCGATGGACTGGTTCGAGGCGCGGGGCATCAACGCCCGGCTGGACCTGCGCGGGTCGGCCGATGGAGCCATCCTCGCTGCAGCGATGGTCGAAGGGTTCAACTTCTGGGGCCGCGAGCCGGCCATGGTGCTGCACCCGCTTCCCCGCGAGCTGCGCCCGCCACCGCCGGAGCTAACAATGGTCGAGGTGCGCACCGATGCGGAGATCGACCTTTACTGCGCCACCGACCGCGAGGAATTCGGCGATCAGGACTTTCAGATGGCAATGGCTGCCCGCGCCGCCGAGATACCGGGCGTCTCGATGCACCTGGCGCTGCTCGACGGCCGGCCTGTCGCACGCTCGATGGGCATCGTTTCGGGCACGCTAGCCGGTGTGTACAACGTATACGTGGCGCCTTCTGAACGCGGCCGGGGCTTCGGAAAGGCCCTGACCAGTGCGGCGGTCGCGGCAGGTGTTGCGGTGGGAGCAACAGCGGCGTGCCTGGAATCGACCGAGCTCGCCTTCCCGTTGTACGAGTCGCTCGGCTTCCGCCGGGTTGATGACTACATCGTGGTTGGGACGGAGGACCCGGTCGGCGGGCGCTGAGCATGAGCGACGACCTCTTTCACGGTGTCCTGCTTGATGTGAACCGCACCGTCCGATCATCCGGGATACCCGGCAAACTTGCCGAGTTCGATGGCTGGATGGTGGCTGATAGCGGCACCGGGATCGATGGACTGAACCAGGCGTTGGTTTTGGAGGTGCACCGGGCCGTTCGCTCGCTCGAATCCGTCGAGCAGTGGTTTAACGCGCGCGGCGCGGGCTTCCACCTGGTGCTACGCATTCCCGGCGATGAGGCGGTGTTCGAGCTGGCGAAGGCTCGCGGCTACGCTCAGACGCGGTCTCAGCCGCTGATGGCGGCGCTGATGCCGCTCTCTTCGTACCCGTTGGCAGCCGGTGTGACCGCGGCTATCGTCCGCGATGCCGAGGACATCAGGAACTATCTGAGCGTCCGGGGATCTGGCCCCGGCCGCCCACCGCACGACGAGGAAGCGAAAGTGATCGCCGCGCTTGTCGCGACTGGCACACTCCACTACTTCGTGGCGATGGACGATGGTGTGCCAATTGCGACCGCTTCCTCGGCGGTTTCCGGCGCGGTCATCTCGATCAGTAACGTCTGGGTCGCGGAAACTGCACGGAAGCGAGGCCTTGGCACCGCGATGACCGCCATCGCCGCCGCGTCGCATCGCGAGGCCGAGTGGGCCATCCTGGAGGCATCGGCGATGGGTGACCCTGTCTACCGGCGAATGGGCTTCGATGAGCGCTTCCGGTATGTGCGGCTCGCGCCGCCGCAAGGCAGCGCCGTCTCCTAGATAGTCAGCCCGCCGAGGCCCTGCACTCCTCGGACGTACTCGATCTCGCCGACATGGCGATAGCCGTGACTCAGGCAGACGCCGTAAATCCCGTCCCAAAGCGACATGGGCCCGAGCGGCTTGATCGTCACCGTGCGTTCGTCGAATTCGGCCGGCGACATTGCCGCCAGGTACGCATCGGTGGCGGCCCAGACTTTCTCCTGGTACTCATGCCACTTCGCAACGTCATGGATCTGGACGGCGTTGGCCTCAGCTTCAGTCATGCCCGTGCCCTGGCTGTTTCGTGGCAGGGCGAAAGTGTCGTTATAGCCGCCTTCGAGCCAGACGGTCGGCTTCCCCTGGCTGACGAAGTTGATGATGTTGTCCTCGGTGCGGACGTAGTGCCAGAGGCTGAAGAACGCGCTCACGCCGCCCTCCTGCGGGCGAAAGTTGAAGTGGTCGGCCGTCATGTCCTCGACCGCCTTGTCGAGCAGCGCGTGCATCGATTTGAGTGAGCTGCGGAGAATGCTGTGTGGTGTCTTCAACAAAGGAATCGGCCGCCGACGTTGGTGTTGGGGGCCGATTGTGTCGAGGATCGGGAGGCGCGTCTACCCGGCGCGTGCCGCTGCCCGGCGCGGCTCATCAAGCGAATAGCCGGAACCCCAGCGGTTGACGATGTACACGGGATTGCTGGGGTCGTCTTCCAGCTTCTGGCGCAGGTAGCGCACGTAGAGCCGAAGGTAGTGCGTTTCTCCGGCGTACTGGTTGCCCCAGACGCGTGCGATAAGTGCCTTGGAAGGGATGACCTCGCCCGGGTGCTCGGCGAGCGTGGCAAGCAGCCGGAACTCCGTTGGCGAAAGTGCCACCAGGACTCCGTTCTTCGTAACGGTCTGGCTTGCAGGGTCGATTTCGATCGAACCCACGCGAAGGACGGCAGGCAGCCCCTGCCGCCGGTCTTCCGGCGCCGCCATCTCCATCCGCCGGAACATCGCCCTCAGGCGGAGGTCGATTTCCTCGGTCGCGGACTTCGGGCGGCAGTAGTCATCGGCGCCCGCCTCGTAGCAGCGCAGCATCTCCGCGAAGGTGCCCGCACAACCGACGACCACCACCGGCGCGGGGGAGTCGGCGCGCACGCGGGCGACCACGTCACCGGGAAATGCGAGATCCCTTCCGAGGTCGATGACGATGGCGTCCGCCTGGTCCAGGCTCGCTCCAAGCGCCTGTCCCGCCGGGTCGCCAAGCGGCGAAACGCGGTAGCCGAATTCTTCAAGCCCGCGAGCCCGATCATGCGATCGCTCCAGACCGAGAGAGATCACGACGACGCGTGTGCCAACGAGCGGCGGGAGTCCGGGAGAGTGCGTGCTCGTGGTCGGCTGCATGCGGAATGTCCCCCCATTAGTGGCATCCCCCAATGTTCCGGCTGGCGGGAGCCGTCGACATTGAAGGTATGCCGCATTCGAAGCCGTTCACCTGGCTCGTTGCAGCGGGCATGCTCTGCTCGCTTGCGGGGCTCGTCTTCGCCGAATTGCCGGTTTCCACCAGTGCCGCCGAACGAGACTCCGCACCAGTAACATCGGCAACCGCCGGTGCTTCCTCCGCCACTTCCAACGCCGTCCTAACAGTTGTCACCGAAGCGCCACTGGATGCGCCGCCTCCAGCGGCCGTCGCGACTGAAACCCCGGGCCTGGCTCTGGCAGTCGCTCAACTTGCGGCAACGCCGACTCCTTCGCTCGAACCGGCCCCTGCCGTAACCGTCCAGTCGATGCCGTCGCGCGTCGAACAGCCCGTGGAAGTGCCCCGCGTCCAGGAGAAGGGCGCGCGCGCTGTTCGATGCAATGAACGACGCTCGTCGAGCCGAGGGGCTCACGCCGCTGGATTGGGACGCTTCCCTGGAAGACGTCGCCTACGCCCGCGCCGCGAATCTCGTAGCCAATGGCTATTTCGACCACTACGCGCCCGACGGAGAAAGCGCCTTTTCGGAGTTGTCCGCGCGGGGCATCCGCTACCGCCTGGCCGGCGAGAACCTCGCCCGCAATAACTACCCCGAGACTAAGACGGTGTCGGCCGCGTTCGACGGCCTGATGAACAGCCCCGGCCACCGCGCGAACATCCTCGAGGCACGGTTCAGTTCCGTCGGCGTCGCCGCGGTTCGCGACGGCAAGATGTGGATCTATGTGACGGTCTTCCTGAACTGACCCGTGGCCTTGCCCGTGCGGCTAGAATGCGCCGATGGAATGGCAAGAAGGCGAACTGGACGCGAATGGTGTCCGCATCCACTACTACCGGCGCGGCGTCGGACGGGCGCTGGTTCTGGCTCACGGGATGACCGATAACGGCAAGTGCTGGAGCCGCCTCGCGACGGTGCTCGAAGACCGGTTCGACATCGTTGCCTATGACGCGCGTTACCATGGCCTGTCCGAAGCTCCCGCCGCCGGCGGCCTCGGCGGCGGCGAGGACCTCGTCGCGGTGGTCACCGCACTCGGCCTGGAGAAGCCCGCCCTGCTGGGACATTCGATGGGTGCGGCAACCGTCGCCCACGCGGCCGGATTGCGGCCCGAGTTGTTCTCCTGCGTCATCCTTGAGGATCCGCCTTGGCGCGACGATTGGTCGGCCATCCGGCAGCAGCCTCAAACCCCGGCGCCGGACTGGCAAGCACTCTCCATCGAGCAGATCGTCGCTGCCGGGCGCGCCCAGAGCCCTCTTTGGCACCCTGACGAATTCCCCGCATGGGCAGAATCCAAGCGGCAGTTCCGCGGCCCCGCCGACTGGCGTGCCCGCGCCATTCCCGGCATCGTGGATTGGCGCGAGACGGTCGCGGCAATCGGCGTCCCGGCATTGCTCCTGCGTGGCGGAAGCTCGGAACGCGGGGCGATAGTCAGCGCCGAGATCGCGGCCGAGGCGCAGCGTCTGAACTCACGGGTCCAGACGGCCTGCTTCGCCCAGGCCGGGCACAACGTCCGCCGCGAGGCGTTCGCCCCATACGTTGCCGCGGTGAGTTCGTTTCTTGCGCGCTACTGAGGTGCTGGTGGGCGATGAGGGGCTCGAACCCCCGACCCCCTCGGTGTAAACGAGGTGCTCTGACCAACTGAGCTAATCGCCCCGAGGCTCGATTGTCACCGCCCCGCGCGAAACTGTCGATCCTCAACTCGTGGCAACGATTTCCATGCAACGGACAGCAGATTCGATTTCGAGGGCCGAAATGCGCTGGTCCTTCACCCAGGCCCTGAAAGACGTTTCGTCCCACGATCCCTGCCGCCGGTACTCGTCCAGGGAAGAGTAGTTCCGGGCAGCCAGCCGCAGGTCCATGAGTTCCCGGTTTCTGTGGATGGTCTCGGCCGCTTCGCTGCTCGCAAAAGCAGCATCGATCCGGGCACTCTTGCGCCCGAGCACGCTGGTTATCCGCGCAGGTTCCGCGAGGTACTCGTCGATCGGCGCCGCCGCCACGAGCTTGGCCGCAGTCAGTGTCCCCACGCCCGGGATGCCCGGGAGGTTGTCACTCGCGTCCCCGCTCGCGATCCGATAGTCGAGGTACCGTTCGCGGGGAAAAGGCGTCGCTGTACCGTCCGAGGACTTGGGTGCGGTCGCCTCGGCGAAGTTCTGAGGTGTGATTACTAACCGCTTCACCGGGGAGTAGATCGAGACACGGTCATCGACGAGTTGGAGAAAGTCCCGGTCGGTCGAGCAAATGCGGACTTCGGCGGCACCGGACTGCAGCACAGCGGCCGCGATCAGGTCGTCGGCCTCGGTGTTTGCGCCCCGCAGTAGCTGCAACGGAAGCCAGGCGGCCACCTCCGAGAACTGGCGGATGCCCTCAACGACGTGCTTCTCGTACTCCATGAACGAGCCGTCCGACTCACGTCCGGTCTGGTAGGGCGGATACAGCCCGCGCCGTCTCAGCGGCCGGCCAGCGTCGAACGCGACGATCAGGCCGCTCGTCCTCTGTCGCGGTTCGTCGAAGAGGCCCTGCTGCCCTGCCTGCCGCGAGGGTGCAGCGTCGGGCGGCTCGCCTGCACGGACGGCGAAACCGATGACACTCTGCGTGAGCCCGAGGAGCGCGGCCCGCACCAGTTTCTCCGGCGTGTCGGCGCCCATGGGCCGGCGCAGGGCGTGAAAACCGGCCCAGGCCACGTTGTTTCCATCGACGACGAGGAGCATGTCTGGAGTATTGGGCATCCGGTGGCTCGACGCGACACGGTTTCTTGTACCGCGGGATCGGTCGTCGCCGGGCTCGATGATGTGTCGCTCATTTCACCGTTGGGACGATGTACGTCCAGTGATCCTGTTGGGAGTACCGGAGCGTCCCACCCTCCTCGACGGCCCGGCGCAAGTCGGAGGTGTAACTCTCCATCGCCACGCCGTAGGGATTGAGCGCGAGCGCCTGGTCGATGCTTCGCCGTGCTCCTGCGCCGTCGCCGAGCATGATCTTGATCGCCGCAACGTCCAGCGCATCACCGGATGCCAGGCCGAAACGGCTGGCAAGGTCCGCATAAGCGCCATCCGCGGGCGTGAGGTGCAGTCCCGGTTGAGCTACCGCGGCGGCAAGCAACGCGCGCGCACGCATCGAGGCGTGCTGGCGTTCGAAGGGGACGATCTCCCCGGCCGACTCGTACAGCGTGGCCGCCTGTTCGAACCGCTGCGCATCGAAATCCTCCCAGGCGCGGTTCGCTTCCATGTCTGCCCTCGGAAGTTGGACAGCGAGGTAGAGCGCCCCGGCGACGAATGGTGCGGCCAGGGCGGCGCCTCCGGCCGGCGGCAGCCGTCTCGTGCTTCCCCGGACCGGTTCGCCGCGAGAAACAGTGACCGCCAGCGTCCCCCAGAACAGGATGTGTGCAGCCAGCGAAATCGGGTTGAGGAGTGTTAGCGCCCCGTACGCCGTCAGCGCCGCCCAGGCGAACGGGAGGGGGCTGGACTCCGTCCCGCGAGTTGGTCGCTGCCGTGCGTGTCGGACCGAAGAAACGGCGACGACGGAAACCAGCGCGAAAAGACTGGCGAGGCCCGGCAGTCCGAAGTTCGCCGCGGTGTCGAGTACGTAGTTGTGGCTGCTTTGGGCGACGAGGTCGTAGCTCTCGAACGCGCCACCCAGGTCAGCGGGCCGTTCCACCGGGAACGCAAGATAGAGACCGTCCGGGCCAGCCCCGGTGAACGGGTGCCCCTTGATGACTTCGAATGCTCCTTGCCACAGGCTGAAGCGGGTTGATCCGCCCGGATCCTGTCCGTCGACGCCATCGTGGACGCGGTCCGCGCTTCCTGCCAGGCCTCCGGCGGCCGCGCTCATCACAGCGCCGCAAGCCAGGCCGGCGGCAAGGGCGGCTGCCGGCCGGACAAGAGCGCGGAACGGGTTCTTCGCAACCCACCAGGCGGCCACCAGGGCCAGGAAGAACACTCCCAGCGCTCCCAGTCCCGACCGGCTCTCCGCTTCCAGGACGATGAAGCCGACGACGCCCCCAATCACCGCGACTGCGCCGAATCGCCACCGCCAGGTGGTTGCGAGGACGCCCGCACAGGCCGCAAGTGACATAACCGCATAGGCCGCGAGCTCGTTCGCGTTGCCGATGGTTCCGATCGCTCGGTCCGATGTGTCGACCCACCAGGCGACCGGGTCGTTTCCCGTCGCCTGGATCGCGGTGTACGCGAAGGCGCCACCCAGACCGACGAGCGGGAGCAGCAGCGTCACGCGCGGCTGCCCGGACGCCGAGAAGTGGAGTGCTCCGGCGAAAACCACAACATAACTGAGCTGCGTCAGGAACCCCTGCCGGTACTGGTACACACCCAGCAGGCTGCCGGCGCGGTCGATGGCGGCGAGTTCGCCCACGATCAACGCCGCGACCCAGAGGCCGAGTGTGATGCCGATTAGCCGCCCACCGGCGAACGAAAAGCCATCGATCCCCAGGCCGAGCAGGATGAGCGCCGCCGCGACGAAGACCGCGCTCTGTTTGGGGAGGGTGAAGTCGTCGTACAGGCCGGGGACGAACACAACGGGCGCGATAGAAAGCGCAACGGCGAGCCCCGCGAAGACCAGGTAGCGGGCTAACCTGCTGGACCCCGTTGATTCAGCCCGCAGAGAGGACGCCACGTTGGCGGATGGTACCGCCGGACTCCCGCAAGCGCATGGCGGCGGTTCAGCTTCGAGGCCGGGCCCACGCGATCCGAGAGTCGATAATTCGCTCCATCGTGTGTTCGACCGGGACGAAACCGTGGCCCAACCAGAACGGCGCGCCGGACGGATTCGCGGGAGCGAAGTGGAGCGTGCAAGTCTCGTGTCCCGCCAGGCGTGCCCAATCCATGCTGTGGCGAAGGAGGGCTCCACCAATCCCGCCTCCGCGGATGCCGCTGGTGACGATGCCCTCGAAGAGGTAAACGTCGCTTGATTGGCGGATGATCGGTGGAGTGAAGCCGGGCCGGAGAAACGACTGCATCGCGATTGGCCGGCCATCTTCGTAGGCGACGAAGTAGGGCGTTTCGCTGCTTCGCAGCGCGTTGAGGTTGAACTCGCGCACCGCCTCCGCCGTCACGTGGAGGACTGGCCAGAACATCGGCGAATTCCAGTGCCAGGCCATCAAGTCGTCGGAGAGTGCGAGTACGTCCTCGATGTCTTCCGCCGACGCGCGCTCCACGGTGATCGCCCGCCCGCGGTCGAGGAGGACCGGGTCCGCAACCCGGCGTGTCGCCGCGGTGAGGAAACGTCCGAATCCGAGGGTGACCCAGATGTCCTGGAGTTCGGGGTCACGCGCCGGGATGGCGGCGCGATGGTGGAAGAAGCCGTCGGCCGCCCACGTTGCCGCGAGGTCGGCATAGAGGGCCACGTACACGGGCAGCGCGTCGATGCCGGCGGCGACCGCGTGGCCTTCGACCGGGATCGAAATCGACTGCGGCGGCACGAACTGCGATGCGAAATCGTTCGGTGGCAGCGACATCCGTGCCCCGATGAGGAACCCGGCGAGTTTGCCGTCGATTTCAGCGATGCGACTATCGCCGCGGGGGTTTCCGAGGAGGTACTGGATCAGCGGTTGGCAGCCCGAAGCTTCGAGCAGGGAGGGCTCGATCGCGGGCAATCGCTTCGCGTGGTCGCGGTAGCGGGCGGCGAGGAGTTCGGCGCAAGCGGGGAGGTCGGAACGGTCGGCAGGTCGCACCTGGATAGTAGGCACGCGCTCTCTCTCTTTCTGAAAACGGGTCCGAAAAGATTGGGGGCAGCCCCTCGATCGCGGCGTTTCCGGTTTGTTTCGTGTATGTTACGATCGTATTAATTCTGGAGCAGGCAGGAGCAATGAGTACACCGACTATGGCCGACCCCGAAGCCGCCGTGAAACAAGCAAGTGCGCACCTTTACGAGGCAATGACCCACCACTATGGTCCGTTGGACCTGGCGGCGCACCAGCCCCTCGTGAAAGCGATCTCCGAGTACGGACAGTTCAGCCGCGCCCACGACGAGGACGGCGTCACGAAGGCCAGCACGCACGTCTACGAAGCGCTGACCAAGCACTTCGGCCCGCGCGACCTCTCCGCCGATGACCCGGTGGTGAAAGCCCTGGCCGAGTACGGCAAGGCCTGCCGGGACGCCGGCCTCAAGTAATCCCCTTCCGGACAAGGGTGAAACGAGGGCAGCCGAATTGACTGCCCTCGTTTCGTGTGGCCGAACCGGACCCTGCTAGCAGCCAGGGAGGCGCTCCCGGAGGGCTTCGAGGAGCCCGCTGATCGGGACGCGCACCTGGACCTGCGAGTCGCGTTCGCGGATGGTGACCGCGTCGTCGCCGGGGGTGCCGTCTTCGCCGACGGTCTGGAAGTCGACGGTGATACAGAGCGGGGTGCCGATTTCATCCTGGCGGCGGTAGCGGCGGCCGATCGACTGCGTCTCGTCGTATTGGGCCATGTACGTAGAGCGGACCATTTCGTAAACGCGGCGAGCCGCGGGCCTAAGCGCCTCGTTCTTCGAAAGCGGGAGGACGGCCACTTTGATCGGCGCGATAGCGGGCTTGAACTTCAGCACGACCCGGGTTTCGCCTTTCTCGTCGAGTTCTTCGTTGTAGGCCTCGAGCATCGCTACTGCCAGCGTCCGCGTCAGGCCAGCCGCGGGTTCGATAACCCAGGGGACGACGTGCTGTTTCGTGTCCTCGTCGAAGTAGGTCAGCGGGTGGCCGCTGGCGTTTCCGTGGGCAGTCAGGTCGAAGTCGGTGCGGGCGGCGATTCCTTCGAGTTCGCCCCAACCCCAGGGGAAAAGGTATTCGACGTCGGCGGTGCCGGCGCTGTAGTGCGAGAGTTCGGCCTTTTCGTGGTCGCGGATGCGCAGGCGCGAGGCATCGATGCCGATGGTGTCGCGGTACCAGGCCAGGCGGGTGTTTATCCACTCCTGGTGGAGTGCGAGGTATTCGACCGGGTTGTTGCGGTCGGCCGGGGGTTGGCAGAAGTACTCCATCTCCATCTGCTCGAATTCGAGTGTGCGGAAGATGAACTTGCCGGGCGTGATTTCGTTGCGGAAGCTGACCCGGCTCTGGGCGATGCCGAACGGGAGCTTGCGACGCATCGAGGCGACCACGTTTTCGAAGTTCGGGAAGATGCCCTGGGCGGTCTCTGGCGGCAAGTAGGCAATGCTCGCCTCGTCTGCCACGGTGCCCACCTGGGTCTTGAACATCATGTTGAACTGGCGCGGCTCAGTGAGTTCTCCGCCATCGTTCGGGCAGGTGACATCGCCGGCAGCGTTGCGCTTCACCTCGCCGTACTGGCCCTCTTCGATGTGGTCCAGGCGCCAGCGCATCTGGCACTTCTTGCAGTCGACGAGAGGGTCGTTGAAGTTTGAAACATGCCCGGAGGCGACCCAGACCCTGGGGTTCGTGATGAGCGCGGCATCGATGCCGACGACGTCGTCGCGGTCGCGGACCATGGACTTCCACCAGGCTTCGCGGATGTTCCGCTTCAGCTCGACGCCGAGCGGGCCGTAGTCGTAGGTGTTGGCGAAGCCGCCGTAAATCTCGGCGGCAGGGAAAACGAACCCTCGTCGCTTGGCCAGCGACACGATGGTTTCGAGGTCTTTAGCAGGCACTGCTGGCGTTCCTTGAAGACGGTGTCGGCGCGCCTGGCAGGCGCGCCGCAGAGAAGCCAGACTACCACTCGTGCCGCTAACGCTTCTTCCTGGCGGCGTCCAATCGGCTCGCCAGCGCTTCCTGGTCCACAGGGATTTCGAAAGTCTTCGTTCGCGAGGTCGCTCCGGCTATCAGCACGATGTCGCGCTGGGGCAGGTCCAGCGCTTTCGCGAGTAGCCGGACGACGGCCGCATTCGCTGCGCCATCGGCCGGTGGCGCTGTCACCCGCACGGCGAGCTGTCCCGAAGCGTCCAGCATCCCTACTGCGTCGCCCGACGCGCGTGGCGTGACTCGAACCGTTAGCCTCATTCCAGGAGTGTACGTTCCCTCCCCCTTTCGGCGGCAGGCGCCACAGTTCCAACAAGCGCATGTCACAGGGACTAGAACATTTGTTTGCCACCCGCTATTATCCGTCCGACGGCCACCGGGGTCCCCCTTGGTCAGCCGTACTCAGTTGATGCGGGTGACCCATGGCAGATACCGACCGCGCGCGAGCGCTCGACCTCGCGCTCTCCCAGATCGAGAAGCAGTTCGGCCGTGGCGCCGTCATCAAATTGGGCGACGGTACGCCGCCTCCCATCGAGGTTATCTCCACCGGCTCGCTCGCCCTCGATATCGCGCTTGGGATCGGTGGCATCCCCCGCGGACGGGTCACCGAGATCTTCGGGCCCGAATCCGCGGGCAAGAGCACGCTCGCTCAACACATCATGGCTGAGGCCCAGAAGGCTGGAGGCACGGCCGCCTACATCGATGTCGAGCACGCGATGGACCCTGGCTACGCACGAGATCTCGGCATTCGCCTCGAGGACCTTCTCGTCAGCCAGCCCGATACCGGCGAGCAGGCGCTCGAAATTTGCGAAGCGCTCGTCCGGTCGAACGCCGTCGACGTCATCGTGGTGGACTCCGTCGCGGCCCTCGTCCCTCGCGCTGAGATCGAAGGCGATATGGGCGATGCCCACGTGGGCCTGCAAGCTCGTCTCATGTCGCAGGCGCTCCGCAAGCTGACCGCGACGATTTCGCGGACCAGTACGTCCGTCATTTTCATCAACCAGCTTCGCGAGAAGGTGGGAATCGTGTTCGGGAACCCGGAAGTCACGCCCGGCGGCCGTGCGCTCAAGTTCTACTCGTCGGTGCGAATCGATATCCGGCCGGTCGAGTCCATCAAACGGGGCACCGACGTCGTCGGGCGCCGCGTGAAGGCGAAAGTCGTCAAGAACAAGGTGGCTGCGCCGTTCCGTCAGGCAGAATTCGACATCATGTTCCAGACACCGCGTGGCATCAGCCGCTCCGGCGACATCATCGACCTTGGCGTCGAGTATGGCGTACTGAACAAAAGCGGCGCCTTCTACAGCTTCGGCGACATGCGCCTGGGTCAGGGTCGGGAGAACTCGAAGCAGTTCCTCGACGACAACCCCGAACTTGCCTCGACGATTGAAGGCGACATCCGCCGCGAGGCTGGTCTTTCCGTGCCCGCCGCCGCACAATCCGGGGCAGAACCCGTCGGGGCACGCTAACCGGAACCTATGGACGATCCTCCCAGTCCGGCGATCATCGAAGTCCGCGTGATTTCTCACGGCCGGCAGCGGCTCTTGTCGCTCTCCGACGGCCGCGAAGTGCTCTTCAGCGATGAAGCATGCGAACGCTGTGGCGTCGCCGAGGGCATGGCAGCGACACCCGAACTGCTCAAACAACTCGAGCGCGCCGAACGGCGCGTCAGCGCCCATGAGGCTGCCCTCCGCCTCCTCTCCAGCCGCGCGCGAAGTGAAACCGAGATGCGCACCCGCCTGGCCATGCGGGGATTCGATCCCGCCGCGATAGACGACGAGATCGGCCGCCTCCACGGGTCCGGCCTGTTGGACGACCAGAAGTTCGCCGAGGCCTGGGTTGAAGACCGCAAGCGCGTCTCGCCCCGCGGTCGGCGCATGCTCCGGTATGAATTGCTCGGACGGGGTATCGACCCGTCGGCCGTCGAGCAGGCGGTGGACGGCATCGACGACCGGGAGACCGCGCTCCAGCTCGCCCGCGGCCGCGCACGGAAGGGTCCCCGAGGGACTTACGAAGCGTTCTACGCAAAGGTTGGAGGATTCCTGCGGCGCCGTGGCTTTGACTACGAGGTGACTGCCGCCGCCACCCGGGCGGCATGGCAGGAACTGCTAGCCGAGACTCCCGACGTGGCCGATGAGCCCGCGACCTCGGAGACGCCCTGATTTCCCACCTCATGTACGTTCTGGCAGAATCAATTGGCACGAAGATTCACGGCGGCTAGCCACCAAGGGAGCCGGCCAGGAGGTTGCATGGAACTGCGTTTCGGTGAGAAGGAAGAAAAGCTCCGTCTGGAGGTTCGTTCGTTCCTTCTTGAAAACAACGGGCGGGGCGGCGAGGCGAGCGGGGCCGAACTCGGCAGCCGCAGCGACGACGAATTCGAGTTCGCCAAGGGCTTCAACCAGAAGCTTGCACAACGCGGCTGGATTGCTCCCGCGTGGCCGAAGGAGTACGGCGGCCTGGGCGCCTCGATCTACGAGCAGATGGTCTTCAACGAAGAGTTCGGCTACTGGGGTGCCCCCGATACCGGCACCCGCGGCTTCGGCGTTGGCATGATTGGCCCCACCCTCATCATTCACGGCAACGAAGAACAGAAGAAGAACTACCTTCCGAAGATCACGAGCGGCGAGCACATCTGGTGCCAGGGGTACAGCGAGCCGGGAGCCGGTTCGGACCTCGCCAGTTTGCAGACCAGGGCGACTCGGGATGGCGACGATTTCATCATCAACGGCCAGAAGATCTGGACGTCCGGTGGTCACCGCTCGAACCAGATGTTTTGCCTGGTTCGAACCGATCCGGAAGCGCCGAAGCATCGCGGCATCAGCTTCCTCTTGATCGATGACATCAAGAACACCCCTGGCCTGACTGTTCGCCCGCTCATCAACATGGCGAACCGCCATCACTTCAACGAGGTCTTCTTCGAAGATGTTCGCGTGCCCGCGCGTAACCTCATCGGGGAAGAGAACCGCGGCTGGTACGTCGGCATGACGCTGCTCGACTTCGAACGGTCCGGCATCGGCACCACCGCCTCCCAGAAGCGGACGCTCGAAGAACTGGCCAGGGATTTGCGCGAGGGTTCTAAGGACAGACGGGAGCAGTACCGCACCCGCCTCGCAGACCACGTCGTTTCGAACAACGTCGGGCGCTTCCTTCGGCTACCGCATCGGCTACATCCAGGCCAACGGCATGGTGCCGAACTACGAAGCCTCCGTGGTCAAGATCTTCCAGTCGGAACTCGGCCAGAAAATCTACAACTTCGGAGTCAACATGCTCGGCTTGAGCGGACAGATGATGCCGGAAGAGCCGCGTGCTCCGATGCATGGTGCTCTCCCTGAGTCCCATCTGATGGCCGTCCGTCGACCATCTACAGCGGCAGCAACGAAATCCAGCGGAATATCATCTCCACCCGGGGACTTGGCCTGCCTCGCGGTTAGGTTCAATGTTCCAGGCATGAAAGTGGGCGCCCTCGGGGCGTCCATTTTCGTTTCCAGGATGTCCGGTACCGCTAGAATCGCTCCTGTGATCGCGCTGAACGGGTTCGCACGGCGCCTCTCGGCTACTGGCACAGCATCACTCGCCGTGCTGCTGGTGTTTTTCTGCGCGCTGGCCTACTGGCAGGTGTTCCGGACGGACCTCGCCGGCGACGACCGCAACCCCCGAGTCCTGTCCGCCTTCCACGACCCGGGCCGGGGGAGCATCCTGGATCGCGACGGCAACATCCTCGCCGAGACTTTGGGCGACGGCACGAGGCAGTACTACGACGCTTCGACCGCTCACCTCGTCGGGTACCTCGATCCTCGGTTCGGCTCGCAAGGGATAGAGCTCGCGTTTCACGACGTGCTTTCCGGCGCGGTGCCTTCTGGTTGGGCAGGTGCTCTTAGTGCTGAATTTGATCGCAGTCGCCCCAAAGGGAGCGATGTCGTACTCACGATAGCCCCCGATGTGCAGGCGGCAGCTGCCATCGCTCTTGGTGCACGGAGCGGAGCTGTCGTCGCGCTCGATCCGCGAAATGGCGAAGTCCTCGCCATGGTGAGTGTGCCGACTTACGATCCGGGAGCGCTCGCAATCCATGGTGATGGGCTTTTCGCCGACGCAACATCGCCGCTGCTGAACCGGGCGACGCAGGGCCTCTATCCCCTGGTTCCACTTTTAAGACGGTGACAGCTGCGGGGATCCTCGAAAGAGGCATCGCCACGCCGGAGACGATCGTTACCTGCCCCGGCGAAATCGTGATCGACGGTTTCCCGATCTCATGCAAGAACACACCGCAAGGGGTGGGCACGTACCCGTTTAAGTCGGCATTCACCTTCTCCGTCAACGCGATCTTCGCCCAGTTGGGTGTGAAGCTCGGTTGGGCGGGTTTGACGGATATCGCACGACGGTTCGGGTTCGACTCACAGATCCCGTTCACGCTCGAAACCGCGAAGAGCCAGATCCACGGCCCGGATGCCGAGACAACGACGGTCCTTCTCGCGACGACCGCCTTCGGACAAGGCGAACTGCTAGCGACGCCCTTGCAGATGGCAGAGATAGCGGCCGTTGTTGCGAACGGCGGCACGCTGGCACAGCCGCGGCTGACCCTGCGCGAACAGCGAGATGGCCGGTCGCTCGGTTCCCTTGAGCCCGCCGTCTCTCGCCGCGTGATCAGCGCCGAGTTAGCGTCGATTCTCCGAGAGCTCATGGTGTCGGTCGTGCAGAACGGACAGGCGGCCGGGGTGAACCTCCCTGGCGTGGTCGTCGGCGGCAAGACGGGGACTGCCGAGGCCGGCGACGGCACCTCCCACGCCTGGTTTATCGCGTTCGCGCCGGCCGAGGCGCCTCGCATCGCTGTCGCCGTTGTTGTCGAGCATGGAGGCCAGGGCGGGAGCGTTGCCTCTCCTATCGCCGGCCAGGTCATCCGGGCGGCCCTCGCTCGATGACAGATTCAGGCGAGCGTCTGGACCGGTTCATCGAGCGAGTGGCGAGCCTCGGCGCGGCGACCGGTCTGCATCCCTCGGCGCTCCTGCAGGAGGTCCACGATGCCGCCGTCGCGGCAGTCCGCGACCACTCCGTTCCCAATTCGTATTTGTTGCTGCTCGCCCCGGCAGACATTCGGGCGCTTGAAGCCCACACGGATGAACTCAGGGCCGGTATCACGCGAATGCTTGAGGAACTGGTAGCTTCGCGCGGGCTTCGGACACTGGGGCCGTGGCAGGTCGAGCTCGAGGAGGCGCCCACGATGAGTACGGGAGGAATTGCCGTGCGTGTGGCCTTTCGCAACCCGGCGTCGCCGAATGTCGTTCCGGCACAGTCGACCGAGACAATCCGACGCCACCGGGGCGTTTTCCTGGTCATCGATGGGGCCGACCGCGTGCCACTTACGCACACGCCTTTCACGATTGGTCGGGCACCGGGTTGTGACCTCGTTCTTCACGACCTCGCCGTCTCGCGCCGCCATGCGCGCATCGAATCCGGCCCGGATGGGTCGCTTTCCGTCCGGGATCTGGGCAGCCGCAACAAGCTGGGCAGGGCTGGCCGGGCCTTCGATGAACTCCCGTTCGCACCGGGCGAAACGGTGCGCCTGGGATCGACCGAGCTCACGCTGGAGGTTCTCCCGTGAGTGGTTCTGACGAACTGCTCGTGCTTCGCCTCGGGCTGATAGCGGTAATCTTCGTCTTCGCGCTAGCGGTGGCCGTGAGCCTCCGTTCGAGCCTGGGAGTGCGGGAGCCAGCGCAGCGCGGTGCGCCGGGACAGAAAGCGTGGCGACTCGTCGTGCTCGTCCCCGGCGACGGTGGCCTCGTTCGTGGCGCCCGCTTCTCGCTCGCCGGGATGATGGTCCTGGGCCGGGACAGTCGTGCCGGGATCGTGCTGCCGGATGCTTCGGTTTCGGCAAGCCACGCATCGGTCGAACGAGTTGGAGGCGAGTGGAGGGTCATCGACCTCGGTAGCACGAACGGCACGTTCATCGATGGCCGGCGCGTCGGGGATAGCGGTGCGTTCTTGCGCATGGGACAGAGACTCGCGCTCGGGAGCGTGGTCCTTCAGCTCGAGTTGGAGTGACCGCGGCCCGCGATGCCGCAAACCAGGCCGACCAGCGCGAAGTTCACAACCAGGCTCGAACCGCCGTAGCTCACGAAGGGAAGCGTTATGCCGGTTGTGGGGATCAGGCGCAGATTGCCGGCGATGATCACCGCGGCCTGGATCGCTAGCAGCAGCGCGATACCGGCGCACACCAGCCTTCCGTAGTTCGTCGATGCCTTGAGCGACGCCTGGAGCCCTGCGTGAAGGAGTACGACGTATAACAGGACGATGCCGAATGCACCGGCAAGGCCGAGCTCCTCTGCGATCGCACTGAAGACATAATCCGTCGCCACCGCGGGAATTGCGTCCGGCTGTCCCATCCCGAGACCCGTTCCCGTGACCCCGCCCGCCTGGATGGCATACGTCGCCTGCAGTGCCTGGTACCCGGTCCCGTCCGGGTCCGTTCCAGGGTGAAGCCACGCATCGACTCGCACCTGTGCATGGTCGAAGGCGAAGTAACCTGCGAAGCCCGTGAGTGACAGCAGGACCAGGCCCCCGGCAAGGTACCAGAGCCGCCCGGTTGCCACGTAGAGCAGACTCACCGTTAGCAGGACCAGCAAGGCGATCGAGCCCAGGTCTCGCAGGAGGGCGAGGGCCGCCGTTGTAGAGAGCACCAGCGCGAGCAACGGCACGAGATAGGGGAGGCTGGAATAGGTGCGGTTGCCGAGTCTAATCGACGGTGCAGCGAGTGCCGCTCCCCGCTCGCTCAGGAATCCGGCGAGGAAGAGGACGAGCAGTAGCTTGATGAACTCCGTTGTCTGGACGCTTTGTCCTCCGACGTTCACCCACAACCGCGCGCCATTGATCGTCTGGCCGAAGAGCCCCGTCGCGACAAGCAGCGTCAGCGCCAGCGCGCCAGAGGTGTACGTGTACCGGCGCAAAACTTCGTGTCTGGTGCCCAGGTAGGTGCACGCACCGAAGGCGACGATGCCGGCAGAGACCCAGTTCGCCTGGTCGGAGGCCGAATCCGGAGCCAGCCGCAGGACGAACGCGAGTCCGACGGCGGCGAGGAAGCTCGAAACTGCATACAGTTCGGCCGGCGCACGCGGCGCCATGAGCCGGAGCGCGACGTTCCCGGCGAGCGCCGAAAGCGCGAACTGCGCTACGATCCGGGCCGTGTTACCCGGAATGATCACCGCCGCCGCTGTCAGGGAACGCCAGGCAACGGCCAGGAACGCCAGCGCGCCCAGGAGCAGGAAGAATTCCACGTTGCGCTCGCGGGAGAACACCTCGCCAGGTTTCATTACGCGTTGAACGCCTCCGACGTCATCGACGGACGATACCGGCTGGAGCGCTTGCTCGGAACTGGCGGCATGGCCGAGGTGTGGCTGGCGGAAGACCAGCGTCTCCGTCGATGGGTCGCGGTGAAGGTCCTCCACGAGCAGTTCTCCGGGACCGGCTCAGAGCTTGTCGCCGCCTTCGAACGCGAGGCAACGGTCATCGCCCGGATGCAGCACCAGAACATCGTGGGTGTCTACGATGCCGGCTCCCATGACGGCCGCCGCTACATCGTGATGGAATACGTCCATGGGTACTCGTTGCGCCAGTTGCTGGAGACCCAGGGGCGGATGACCGAAGCCGAAGCGATCCGGTACGGCGTTCAAATTGCCTCGGCGCTGCATTACGCGCATGGCCAGGGGGTCGTCCACTGCGACATCAAGCCCGAGAACGTTTTGATCAACGAGGCCGGAGTAGCGAAGGTTGCCGACTTCGGCGTGGCCGAAACGCTCACCCGGACCATGGCGCCCGGACAGGCGCAGGACCTTCTCGGGACGATTGCCTACCTTGCACCCGAGATTATCGAGGGCTCGGACCCGTCTCCGTCATCCGATATCTACTCCCTCGGCCTTACGTTATTCGAACTGGTCGCCGGACGGACTCCGTTTTCCGGCGCCAGCGCTGGCGCGGCACTCGGCCAGCGCCTCGCGACGCCGGCTCCGCCGCTACGCACGTTCGCTCGTGGGGCAAGCATCGAACTGGAGTCAACGCTGGCCCGTGCCCTGGCCCTGTCTCCTGCGGACCGTTACCCAAATGCGGCCGTCTTCGGCGCTGCGCTCCAGCGCGTTCCTCGTACCTCAGGAACCCCGGTTGCTCCCATCGCCGCCCCTCCCGGGCGGCCGCCGCAGGTCCCTCGCCGTCACGACACGGCCCGTGTCGTCCGTGCTCCCGCCCCGAACCGGGATGGTCCCGGCATGGCGGCAGTGATGCTCGCGGTTGGTCTGGTCGGCGCGGCGATTGTGGTGGGTGTTGCGGCTGCCCTCTGGCTCTCCCGCGATGGCGGTGATGATGGCGGCACAATTGTCCCGTCGCCAACACCTACCCTGACTGCTCAACCGGTCACGAAGACGCCACAGCCTTCCCCGACAGGCACCCCGACTGCCTCGCCGAGCCCTACACGCACAGTGCAACCAACGGCCACCCCGACTCCGCCCCAGGTCGCCACCGCAACTCGGACACCGACTAAGACGCCAGCCGCCTCCGCAACGTCGACCGCTACGGCCCCGGCGCCCACACAGACACTGTCTCCAACGACCGCGCCAACAGCCACGGCCACCCCGTAGGACGAAACAGCAAAAGGCCCGGCGCACGCGCCGGGCCCTTTGCTGTTGCTGCGTTGTGGACAGCGGGTTAGTTGGAAGCCTTCGACATGCCTGTCGTCATTCCGGCGCCGGCATCCACGCGATGGCACCAGACCCAGTGCTCCTTCTCCGCCGTGCCGACGTTGCGCCAGTCTGGTTGGCGGGTCCGGCATTCGTCGATGGCGATAGGGCAGCGGGTGTTGAAGACGCAGCCTGGAGGCGGGCGTAGCGGGCTGGGCACATCCCCGAGGAGGATGATCCGCTCGCGCTTTCGCTCGACGTCCGGGTCCGGGATCGGCACTGCCGAAAGGAGGGCCTTCGTGTAGGGATGGAGCGGGTTTTCGAAGATCGAGTCCCGGTCCGTGAGCTCCATGATGTGGCCGAGGTACATCACGGCCACGCGGTCGCTGATGTGGCGCACGACGGAGAGGTCGTGCGCGATGAAGAGGTAGGTGAGGTTGAACTGATCCTGGAGGTCCTCGAGCAGGTTGATGATCTGCGCCTGGATCGACACGTCGAGCGCCGAGACCGGCTCGTCGCAGACGATGAAGTCCGGCTCGACCGCGAGGGCGCGGGCGATGCCGATGCGCTGGCGCTGGCCGCCGGAGAATTCGTGCGGGAAGCGGTTGGCGAAGTACGGGTTCAGGCCCACCGTCTGCAGCAGGTTCTGGACCCGTTCCTTCTTCTCCTTGCCGCTCGCGAGCTTATGAATCGCGAGCGGCTCGCTGATGATGCTGCCGACCGACATGCGCGGGTTCAGGCTCGCGTACGGGTCCTGGAAGATCATCTGCATCTTGCGCCGGAAACGGCGCAGCTCTCCGCCCTTGATCTTCGTAAGGTCGGTACCCTCGAACATGACGTTGCCCGCGGTTGGCCGGGTGAGCTGGAGGACGGCCTTGCCGGTCGTGCTCTTGCCACATCCGGACTCGCCGACGAGTCCGAGCGTTTCGCCCCGCTTGACGCCGAAGCTGACGCCGTCGACGGCGCGGACATCCGCTACTTTGCGCTGGAAGATGACGCCGGCCGTCACCGGGAAGTAGACCTTCAGGTCATTGACTTCGACCAGCGTTTCGCCGAGCGTGCCGACTCGCTGCCTGGTTGAGCTAGCTTGCTGCGCCAACTGGCACCTCCCGACGGACGCGATCAGATTCCCAACACGCCGCGTAGTGCTTCTCCGCGACGAGTTTGAACGGTGGATACTCTTCCTTGCAGCGGTCGACGCGCCACGCGCACCGCGGGAAGAAGGGGCACCCGGGTGGCAGATGAGCGAGGTCCGGCGGCAAGCCTTCGATGGGCACGAGCTTCTTTCCGCGTCTCATCGAGGCGAGGCACGGAATTGAGGAGGCCCACCGTATAGGGGTGCTTCGGGTTGTTGTACAGCTCGGCCGCGGATGCGGTCTCGATCACCTTACCCGCATACATCACGTTTACGCGGTCTGCATAGCGGGCAACCACGCCGAGGTTGTGGGTGATGATGATGACCGCTGTGCCGAACTCGCGGCTCAGGCGGCTCATGACCTCCAGGATCTGGGCCTGGATGGTCACGTCGAGAGCGGTTGTGGGCTCGTCCGCGAGCAAGAGCTTCGGGTTGCAGCTCATGGCCATCGCGATCATGACGCGCTGGCGCATCCCTCCCGAGAACTGGTGGGGGTAGTCGTCGAGGCGGTTTCGCGCCTCGGGGATGCCCACCATCTCGAGCAATTCGGCAGCGCGGTCGCGCGCGGCTTTGCCATGGAGGTCCATGTGCAACTCGAGCGCTTCGGTCATCTGTCGCCCAATCGTCAACACAGGGTTGAGCGATGTCATCGGCTCCTGGAAGACCATGGCGATTTCGTTGCCGCGGACCTTGCGAATCTCGTCCTCATCGAGTTTGAGGATGTCCCGCCCCTGGAAGAGGATTTCGCCCGAGACAATCTTACCTGGCGGCTGGGGGATGAGACGGAGGATGGACAGCGCCGAAACGCTCTTTCCACAACCCGATTCACCCACGAGCCCTAGCGTCTCGCCTTCTTCCACGACATAAGAGGTTCCGTCAACGGCCTTGACGACCCCCTCCTGCGTGTAGAAGTACGTTCGCAGGTCTTTGACCTCGAGTAGCGCCATCCCTTCTCCTTTCGCCCACCCGTCCCACCGGATGGTGCGGCGACGCCGCGTTGACTCCCGTGTTCGAGTGTGGGGAAGGGGAGACTCGAACTCCCACGCCTTTCGGCACATGATCCTAAGTCATGCTCGTCTGCCAGTTCCGACACTTCCCCACGCGAGCGGTCCGGGCCTGCTCGCGCGGGCCCGTTCGGAACAGGGAGGTGGTGAGCCGCGAAGGACTTGAACCTTCAACCGGCTGATTAAGAGTCAGCTGCTCTGCCAATTGAGCTAGCGGCCCCCCTCAGGACGCGCGGGAGTATATCACGCTCTATTTGCTTGGCTGCAAATCCTGGGTACTTAACGATAATAGCGAGAATGACAGTATGCGTCACCGATGACCCTGGTGATGCGTGATTCCCGTGACACCGATTACGCGCTCGTGTTGGCCGCAGCCTCTTTGCCGAAAGCCCGGACAGAACTTTCCCCCGCCAATGTGGATAATCCCGTCGTGAACGACCTTGCCCACACACTGCAACCGCTCATCGCAGGGCGACGGCGCGCCATCTGCTGCCACAGCGGGACACTGTCGGGCCGGTTTCCACCGAACTCACTCGCAGGTGTCGCGGAGTGCGTCGAAGCCAGGGCTCCGCGGGTCGAGGTTGATGTCCGCTTCATGGCCGACGATGCCATGCTCATCTTCCACGACGCCGGGCTGGATCCGTCCACGTCCGGGTCCGGCAAAGTCGCGAACCTCACGCGGGCGGACCTCGCCGACGTCAGTTATAGATGGGGTAGTCCACATGGCCTGTGCTTCCTCGAAGACGTCGTCGACCTGGTCCGAGGAAGCGCCACCATGCTCCAGGTCGACCTGAAGCTCATGCGGCCGATCACGGACCGGCGCGCTGAGGCCTTGCAGACTGCACTCAAGCCTCTCTCGGGCAACGTCATCGTGGGGTCCCAGGCGCATTGGAACCTGCGAAGCCTGGTCCGGGTGCCGATCGCTTTCGACCCCACCCTGCAGTGGCACTACGACCCGGAGCGAACATTCGCCGAAGCCTTGCCCAGGACGCTTGGCATACACGGGCTCTGGGATGACGCGCCGATTGCGGTCATCCGGCACGCGACGCCCGAAACGTACGCAGAGTCTCGTATTCGAGACATTCGCGCCCTGCTTCCCGCTGCCGTCGAATGGATGGTCGACTTTGCCACGATTTTCCGCCTGGCCGAGTTCGGTGTGGCGCTGGGCGACCGCCTGAGGGAGGTAGGTTGCGCCCTGGCCGCATGGACCGTCCGCGAGGACACTCCTTCACGCCGCGATGTCGTCCAGCGGCTCTACGCCCTCGGGACGGAGACGATCATCACTGACGCACCGCTCCTCGTAGCGGAAGACGCCGCCGCAGCTCTGTAAACAGGCTGTAAATTCGTCACCAACGGGCAACGCAATAGCACCCGCGTAAGGCGGTTGGAATCGAGCGGCCCGGTCGAAACTGGGGATAGGGAGAGAAATCGGGCAGGGAGTAAAGAAGTATGAAGCGGCTTATGACCACGCTGCTTGCACGCCGCTGCAGCGCAGGCGAATCCGACGAGGCCGGCCAGGGCCTCGCCGAGTACGCGCTGATCCTCGGGCTCATCGCCGTTGTATGCATCGGCGCCTTGTCCGGCCTCGGGTCCGCAATCGTGAACTCTGCTGGCTTCACGGTCCTGCCCGGAGCGCTTTAGGCAGAGCTCGGGGCGACGGAAGCTGAAATGGCGCCAACCAGGATTTCAGGTTGGCGCCATTTCGCGTGCCTGCGGGGAGCTTCCGTCCGGTCGTCAGTCCCTCGAGAGCAGTGAGAACCAGGAGCGGTAGACGGACGGAGTCGGTGTTGAGGTAGGAGTAGGACTTGGCGTCGTCGTCGGCGTTGTCTGGGTCGAACCCCCGCCCGTGCCCCCGGGACAGGCGCCTGAAGATGCGAAAATCAGCGTCACCCATGCGACCTTTTTCCCGTCGGCCGAGACGGCCTTTGCCACCCCGACGCATCGCACAGGGAGCCCGACATTCGATGGGACCCACACGCCACCGCCCCCCTCGGACGTCATGGTATTGAGCGCCTGCTGGGGACTCACCGAGACGGGATTGGAGGACTGCACGACCGCGAGACCTTCGCCTCCAGCAGCCTGGTTCGCCGGATAGCCGCAGTTCATCGCCCGTGCTGCCCAGGGATACCCGGTCGTTCCGTCTGCGTAATGGCCCGAAGCTCCCGGGGTGTTCGCCAGGAACTGCGCGTAGCCGGCAGCGGCGGCGTTCAGCGCGCCAGACTGGGAAAGCGGGTAAGACCCGGCGATGTTGGTGTTGCGCCAGCTTTGCAGGAGCCCCAGGAATGTGGTCTCTTCGGCGGACGGCGAGTGCGCGACACAAGGGGCGATGGCGTGCACATCGCCGGCTCTGGGGCTCAGGCTGGCGAACACGGTCGCGATGACCCCGGCCGTGGCAAGAGCCACCGCCGTCCAGCCCGGGAATAGCCTGAATACAGCTCTTTGCATAACACCAACCGCGGGGGCGCTGGGTCCGAAACGACCATAACACGCACCAACTTGCGATGGTCAAGCCCTCTTGCATGGTGCCCGCCGCCACAAAGCGTTACCATGCAGGCGACAAACGCAGTCATTGAGAAGGGGCGGCCCGGTTCATGGCAGTCAGCGGCCGGATATCGATTCCCAGGCTTTCACGGCGGACGATAGTCCGCGAGCGCCTGCTGTCGCGACTGCATGCGGGGATCGGCAACGGCGTCACCGTCCTTGAAGCCCCTGCTGGATACGGCAAGACCACCCTCCTCGCGCAGTTCGTCGGAGATGTGGATTACGCCTGCAAGTGGCTCTCGCTCGATTCGACATCCGGCTCCCCTGAAATCCTCGCGCACCAACTCGGGGTCGCCTTGACCGGCAATCTCGATATCGAACCGCCTGCGACCGCGGCCAAAGTGAGCGATCTTCAGGCGTACGTCGGCGCGGTCATGTCCCAGGCACTCGGCGACTCGGACCGTCCGGTTCTCTTGGTGATCGACAACACCCATGAGCTCGCTGGAAAACCGGGAAGCGGCGAACTTGCTCGGCTGGCTCATCGTCTTCCTCCCCGAAGGCAACGAGGTGGTCCTCGCCGGCCGTGAGCGGCCGTTCCTCCCCGCTCTGAACGCCGGGATCGCTACCGGCGAAATCGTTGTGCTCGAAGGCACGGATCTCGGCTTCACGCTCGAAGAAGTGCGTATGGCGGCCGCTGAGAGCGGCGCCAGCGCCGCGGCCACCGATGTCCTCGCCGCGACCGGCGGGTGGCCAGTCGGCGTCATGGCGGCGCTCTCCGGGGGGGCTTCGCCTGACGGCCCGGGGGCAGTCGCCTTCGAAGCGTACTTGAAGTGTGAGGTTTGGGAGCACGTCCCGGCGAACCTCCAGGTGGCGTTTCGCCGGCTGTCGCTGCAACCATCAATCAGCCGCGCCTGTGTCGAAGCTGCATTCGGCCCGGCAATGTGGCGCTCAATGACCGCATGGCTCTCCTCGCGCGATTTCCTTTGCGAGCAGCTCTCTCCGGTGGAGTTCCGGCTAAATCCGCTCCTCCGCCAGTTCATCATCAGCGAGTTTGACGAACTCGATCCGGACGGATACGCCGAAACGTTCCAGGCCGTCGTCGACGAGATGGTGATGGCCGGGAACATCGCCGAGGCGATCGAGTTCACACGCTCGGGCGGGAACGAGGCCCAGCTTGCCGTGCTCCTCGAAGAGTACAGCCCCCGCCTGCTCATCCAGGGGAGCTTCACGTTGCTTCGGCGCGCTTTCGATTGCATCAGCGAGCCGACGCTGCGGCGGCGTCCGTTGCTCCGCGGAATGGCTTCGCGGTTGCTGGCTCACACCGGCGATCCCGAGGACGCGATGCGGCGCGCCAATACCATGCTGCAGGATTCACGCACGCCAGTGGCGCCTCAGGCGCACGCGTTACTAGCGAGGGTCCGCGCCTTACGGTTGTTGGGCCGCCTGGAAGATGCCCGTGCTACCGCCCTGCAACTCTCCGAACTCGAACCACAACTTGAACCCGAGTTCCTGGCCGAGGTGCGCTATCACCTGGCCGAATTCGAACTGTCTGTCACACGTGACTTCGTCAAGGCCGAAGCCCTCCTTCGCATGGTCATCGATGATTGCGAACGGCGCGGCGTCGAGCCGCTGGGCCTCCTTGCCCGTTCAACACTCGGGCAGTCGCTCGCCATGCGAGGCGATGCGCCGGCAGCCGTGACCGTGCTGACGCGCGCCGCGCAGGGATGGCGCTCGCTCGGGCGCTCTTCCAACCTCGGCTGGGTGCTGAACAACCTGGGCATGGCCCATGTCCAGGCCGGCGACTTCACAAGCGCCTCGACCGTGCTTCAAGAAGCCGTGGAGGAAGGCGAAAACTGCGCCAACCAGCGCAACGTCGCCTACGCTACCGCCTCCCTCGGTGATGCCGAACTCGCCCTTGGCCACTTCGAGACCGCCAAGCGGCACTACGAGGAAGCTATCCGCATCTGCGCGACTGACGCCCTGGACGAGTCACTGGCCGCGCTGTCCATCGCAGGTCTCTCGGCCGCCCTCCTCGGCACCGGAGACATCAGCCAGGCGGACTTCTTCTCGCGCCGGGCGCTGCTCGTCGCGGTGAGTTCGGCCAACTCCTACGAGATCGCGATGTGCAAATTGCAACAGGCCGCTGTCGAGGTCGCTGCCGGGAACCATGTGGTGAGCGTCAGCGAGGCCGCCGAAGCAGTTGAGCGATTCTCCCAGATGGAAGTCCTGCCGATGGTCGCCACCGCGGAATACCGCGTGGCGATGGCGAGCTTCAAGGCCGGGAAGCGCAACGAAGCCGAAGACGCGCTTGGCCGTGCCGCCGTCGCCCTGAAGGAGCCATGGATGGTCGGCTCGCTCGTGCCACTCGTGCGCGAAAATCCGATGTTCGCCCAGTGGGCGGCCACCCGAAAATCCGCCGGAGCCGCGTTCCGTGACCTCCTGGAGCGGCATTCCTTCGAATCTGCCCGCATCGCCGCCGAAACCCCCGACGGCGCCCGGAGCCGCTTCCCGCTGGTGCGCGCCCACAGTTTCGGACGTGTCGTAGTCGAGGTTGGCGGCCGCGAACTCTGCGACGAGGATTGGGCGAGCGCCCGTGCCAAGGAGATGTTCTTCCTCCTTTTGTCGAGCCGCGATGGCATTCGCAAGGAAGAAGCAGTCGAACAGCTCTACCCTGAGCTTCCCCGCGAAAAGACCAACAGCGCCTTCCATTCCAACCTCTATCGCGTCCGTCGTGCCCTCTACAAGACGTGCGTCGTTGCCGACGACGATGGCATCTACCGGTTGAACCCCGAGGGCGTGTTCGAATGGGACGTCGATGAGTTCGAACGCGCCATCGAACAGGCCCGCAGCGCTCCATCCGGGTCAAAGGAGAGGGCCGTCTCCCTCCAGCAGGGCCCTCGAGCTGTACGCCGGTCCGTTTGCGTCGGCATTCCAGTCCGAATGGGCAGCGGCAATGCGCGAACGCCTCGAAGGCGATGCCCACGAGTCCCTCGCCACCCTGGCGGGCTACTTCGCCGGCCGCGAGGATTTCGACTCCGCGGCGCTCTGCATGGAACGCGTGCTGAGGGCCAACCGCTACAACGAAGAGGCCGCCTATCTGCTGGCGCGTTATCGAAGCCGGGCCGGAGAAGCGGTCCAGGCGTTGAAGTTCATCGACGATTTCAGCTCGAGCTATCTGGATGAGTTTGGCGAGCGTCCGCCCGTCCGTTTTGGCGAGCTCCGGGCAGCTATCGCGGCCGGGGTGGCTGTCTAGACAGACTCGCGAGAGTTTCGCGAGAACCCGGGGCCTACTCTCCGCGCAGTTGAAACACTGCTGGAGGGACTCCGCCATGACTCGTCTTCTTTCCTCACTCGTCGCCGTTGCCGCACTCGCCACCATCGCCCTTGCCGGCGCCGCGCCGTTCCAGTCCTGGTAGGCAAAAAGCCGGCCATGTTGCCGGTTGGTCAAACACCCCGAAGAATCGCCCGCATGGCAAGCCGCGCGGGCGATTCAGTTGTCCTGGCGATCGCTGCCCTCATCTTCGTCGCTCAACAGGTAGCGATCAGCAATCTCGGAACTGATGGTTCGAGCGGGATCTTCCGGCAGGTGCTGTTCTTCACCACCACCGTGGCACTCGCTCTGTTCGCCCTGAAGCTGAGACGGTACTGGGGCGCCTGGCTCGTCGCACTCGGCATCCTTCTCAACCTCGTCCCGATGGCAGCCCACCGCGGCTCCATGCCGATCGACTACGCGGTCATCGAACGGTCGGGCGCCTTTCCGGAAGTCACGCGCGACGACATCGGCCGGCAGACGAACCACGGCAAAGACATCGTCCTGGAGCGAGACGACATCCACTTCTTCGCACTCTCCGATCGCTATGTGATCACGCTTCCGGTGTACGGGCCTAACCTCTCCTCGCTCGGCGATTTCGTGCTTTCTGCCGGGCTCGGCGCGGTCGTAACCCAGGCGGTGGCTATGGCCGTCGTAACCGGCCGACGCGCGCCCCAGTCAGGCGAGGCGACCGCTTCGCGCTGAGGACGGCCTGGCCGTGGTAGGCTCTTGGCCATTCTGAGAACCCCGGAGCAGGGATCAGTGCGCATCATCATCTACGGCGCCGGCGGCATCGGCGGTGGCATCGGCGCAAGGCTCGCCCTTGCTGGACACGAGGTCGTGCTGATCTGCCGCGGCCAACACCTTCAAGCGATCAACTCCCGCGGGCTCCTGCTGAAGGCGCCCGACGGCGAGTTTCGGGTGGCGGCCGCAGCCGTGGGTCACCCGCGAGAGCTCGATTGGCGCGAAGGTGACGTCGTGCTCCTCGCCATGAAGACACAGGACACCGAGACGGCTCTGCGCGACCTGGAGCAGGCCGCAGGGACGGCTGTTCCCGTCTTCTGCGCCCAGAACGGCGTCGAGAACGAACGCCTGGCGAGCCGCCGATTCGAAAACGTCTACGCCACGCTGGTCGCGATGCCTGCGACTTTCCTCGTTCCGGGCGAAGTCATCGCGTCGGCCGCTCCGCTGAGCGGCTGCCTGCACTCGGGGCGTTACCCGGGCGGCTCCGATGTGACCGTGGCAGAGGTGTGTGGCGCCCTGGCCAGTTCGCACTTCCACGCCCAACCGAGTACCGATGCCATGGCCCTGAAGTACCGGAAACTCATCCTCAATCTGGGGAATGGTGTCGAGGTCATCGTTGGCCGGAGCGCATGGTCGGCCGGGGGCGAACTCGGCGAGTTCGTCGAGCACGTCCGCGAGGAGGCTCTCGAGTGCTATCAGGCGGCCGGCATAGTCCCAGTCTCGTCGGCGGAGTATGCGGAACGGGTGACGAGCCACTACCGCGCACAGGACGTCGGCGGCGAGTCCCGTTCGGCCAGTTCGACTCTCCAGAGCATCCTCCGGGGCCACGAAACGACCGAGGTCGACTATCTCAACGGGGAGATCGAGTTGATCGGGCATCTCCACGGCGTCCCGACTCCGTACAACTCGGTCGTTCGCGAAGTCGCAACGCGGATGGCGGCCGCACGGGCCCAGCCGGGGTCGGTGACACTGGAAGAACTCCGGGCCATGGTGGCCGCCACGGTCAATCGACGAGCAGCCCGGCCCTGAGCAGTTGCTCGAGTGCCTCATCGACGAGCCTGGCGAGTTGTTCCGGCCCCAGATCGCCACGGCCACTGGCGGCCGGCATGTCGGCAGAGTCCGCGGCCGCGATGGACCCCATCGCGGCCGCCAGAGCGTCGCGATCACGCGAGCCATCAACGAGCGGCAACATTCGGCAGATGAACGGGTCCAGCACCACGCTGTTGTGGAACGGCACGGGCACGTCACGCTTCCCCGCTTGGGCTGCCATCCGGGCCGGGAGGAATGCCTCGGCTCGCTCGGGGACAGCCATCCCCACCGGCGGCGCCCAGGACCGAAACTCGACTGCATCGAGCGCGTAAAGCGACAGCAGGATCGCCGGCAGGTCTTCCGCCGCCACGCCATCGTCCCCGCTTAGGAGCGCGCTGAGTTCCGCGAAACTCGGGGCGGCCGGCTCCGCGGCGTCAAGGGCCTCGATGACTGCCGTGACGCGCGGGTCGCTCACGCGCGCCACGAGCCCCCCGGTCTTCGGGATCAGCCATGGCGGTTCGGCGTTCCGCGCGAGCCGAGCCCGAAAAGACAGCGACCGTATGGCTTCTTCAGAGATATGACGCTCCAGTGCCACATCGTCGCGGCACACCAGCGACTTCCGGAACATCCGGTTTACGACGAAGTCGCGGTACTGCTCGAGCGCCACCTGGTTTGGCGAGATGCGGTTCAAGTCCGCTGCAATCGCCTCGGGTAGATCCCGCACCAGCATCGTGTGGAAGGCCGCATCGCCGAGGTACTGGAGTCCCCGGGCTCTGGCGGCGTCCACGAACTCGTGGAGGTAGAACCCCTTCCCAAGGTCTTCGAGGTGCTCGTGCATGAGGTAGGAGGGTGGCGCACCGTCGAGCAGTTCCTTCTCGCGCTTGAGCATTCGGTGGTAAATGCCAAGCACCTCGTCGCTTTCGGCAAAAGTGCCGGAGGACTCAACAAGGAACTTCAAGAGCGCCCCCGCCTGGTCCGTCCGCTCTCCGGGCTCCGGGAAGTGTCGGGAGTGAAAGCGAAGCATCTCGCCCACCGGGGCGCGCATGTGGAAGCCGGGGAGGGTGTTGTAGCTGATGAACGCAATCCCTTGCGGCGTCAGCAGGCGGCGGCACGCGGCAAGGATCGCTTGTTGAACATCCGGCGCGACCCACGAGAAGACACCATGGCAGACGATGTAGTCGAACTCGCGTTGCCACTCGACCGCTTCGCGGACGTCCGTTGTGGCCAATTCGACGTTGGTGATCCCGTATTCCGCAAGCGCCTTGCGTCCCAGCGCGATCTGGCGCCCCGAAGGGTCGATGCCCACGAACTCGCATCCGGGAAGCGAGTAGGCCATCGCCAGAAGGTTCATACCGGTCGCGCAGCCGATTTCGAGCACGCGGCAGCGCTCGATCGGGGCGGGAGTCATGCCGAAGAGGCGGCCGACGGTCGCCAGGTGCTCGGGGTGGCTGCCGACGACGAGTCCGCCCTCGTAGGGCATCTCGTCATAACTGGCGTGGGCGGCAGCCGTGACCATCAACGCCCATTCTGAGGCGCGGAGCTCCCGCGTCGCAATCTGGCCCGGTCGTCGGGGAGGGGGCTTTCTCGGCGACTATCTGGGGTTAGAATGTGCTCGCATCGCCGGTCCCCGCTGGCGGTGGCGAAGGAGGTAAAGATGACGAAGATCATCGAGATCGAAGGAATCGGCGAAAAGTACGCCGCGGCGCTCGAAGGCGCTGGTGTTGCCACCGTCGAGGCGTTGCTCGACACAGCCGGCTCGGCTTCGGGTCGCCAGGCACTCGCCGAAAAGACGGGCGTCACCCCCCAGCGCGTGCTCGAGTGGGTCAACCGCGCCGACCTCATGCGAATCAAGGGTGTCGGTTCGGAGTATTCCGACCTGCTCGAAGCAGCCGGCGTCGACACAGTGAAGGAACTTGCCACCCGTCGCCCCGACAACCTCCACGCAAAGCTGGAGGAGGTGAACACGGCGAAGAGCCTCGTCCGTCGAACGCCGACCGCCGCCGAAGTGGAGAAGTGGGTCGCAGAGGCGAAGACACTCCCTCAGAAGGTCACGCACTAGCCCGGGAGGACTCATGGAAGACCAGATAGCGAAAGTTATCGCCGAAAAAGCCGGGATCGATCCCGTCGCTGCCCAGAAGGCGGCTGCGGCCGTCATCGGGTTCATCAAAGAGAACCCTGACAAGATTACGGCCCTTCTCGGAGGGCCGAAAGCTGGGATCGTCTCCAGGCTTTTCGGGAAGTAACTCCCGAACACTTCCACTGAGTGCCCGCCGGGCCCCGGCGGGCACTCCCCTTTCTGGTGCCGGCGAAGGAGTTCCGAATGCCCGTTCGAGAGGACTTTCTCGCGAGCAGCGACTGGCTGGCCGGCCATCTCGATGATGAGCACCTCCGGGTGCTCGATTGCACGGTATTCCTGAGGGCCAGACCAGAGGGTGGCCCCGGCTACCTTGTGGAGACCGGCGAAGCGGAATGGCTCGGGGGCCATATCCCCGGTTCGATTTACGCCGACCTCCACAACGACTTGAGCGACAGGTCGAGCGCCCTTCGGTTCATGATGCCCCCGGCTGCCCAGTTCGAGACGGCGATGGGTAGCTATGGCGTGGGAAACGACTCGAAGGTCGTGCTCTACGACAGGGCCGGGAACATGTGGGCCGCACGCGTTTGGTGGATGCTGCGGGCCTTCGGATTTGATAACGCGCGAGTCCTCGATGGGGGCTGGAAGCGCTGGACGGACGACGGGCATCCAGTGGAGACCGGGCCAGTCGGACGCGCACCAGGCAGATTTACGGTCGTTCCTCGGCCCAGGTTGATCGCCAGCCGGGATGAGGTCCTCGAGCTTGTGCGTTCGGGAGACGCCTGCATCGTGAATGCCCTCAACGGCGCGCAGTTCCGGGGTGAGGTCGCGCCCTATGGCCGACCGGGCCGAATCGCTGGCAGCGTCCACGTCCCTGCAATCGGCGATGCCGGGGTGGTGGACCATCGGACCCAGACTTTCGGCAGCGTCGAGGAGATCCTTGCCCGCTTCATTGAGGCAGGGGCCGAACCCGACCGGCGGTTGATCGCCTACTGCGGTGGTGGGATCGCGGCCAGCAGTACAGCATTCGCCGCGGTCATGGCGGGCTTCCGCGATGTGGCGGTCTACGACGCTTCGCTATCCGAATGGGCGGCCGACCCAACCCTGCCTATGGAGACCGGCTGAACCGGCAGATAGCGGCCCGACGAGGTGGATATCACCTTCAGTGTGACTTTTGTTCACTCCGGGACGGCCAGAGAGGGTGATCCTTGCTGCCATGGCAACGCAGGAACTCGATAACCGCGGGTTGTCTCCGCCCGAGCCGATGGTCCGCATCCTCGAAGCCATCGGCTCACTGGGACGAGAGGACAGTCTGCGCGTCTTCATGGATCGTGAGCCGCTCCTCCTTTACCCGGAACTTGAGCGCAGAGGCTTCGTCTGGGAGTTCGGCCAAGAGGCCGGCGAATCCATCCTGACCATCCGGCGGGCATGACGTGACGGTAGTGTCTCCGAAGGAGAGCCCGCCGCTTGGCGTGATCATGCCCTTCTTCGTAGTGGCTCCGCTCGGCCTCGCCGCTGCCGGGCTCATGCTTCTGCTCGCCGGCCACGACGCCTTCCTCGCCGTCAACGTGCCCAGGGTAGTTGCCGCCACGCACGCCGCAGTGCTCGGGTGGCTCACGCTCACGATCATGGGCGCCATCTACCAGCTTGGCCCCGCGGTTTTCGGTGGCCGGCTCATCTCGCTGCGATTGGTTCGCCTCCAATTCGCCACCCATGTGATTTCGGTGGTTGGTTTCATCCTCGTTCTCGAACGATGGAACGTGATGGCGATGAGTGTATTCGGGAGCGGAATCGTCATTTCGTTTATCTTGTTTCTGGTAAGTGCGATACCGGCCGTCCAAGCCTTCCGGCGAGGGTCGGTAGTCCGGGCCTATGTTTCCACCGGAATGGTCTTCCTTGTCGCCGTCGCATGCGTAGGTGCCACGTACCTCGGGACATTGGAGCATCTCTGGTTCCCGGTGACGCAGGGGCGCCTTTCCGGGCACGCCCATCTGGGCCTGTTGGGCTGGCTCGGCATCATGGTGATGGGTGTCTCCTACCAACTAGTTCCGATGTTCCAGGTCGTGCCCAAAGGCACTCCGCGATTTGCCCTCGCGGCCCTCGCAACAACCGCCGTCGCCACGAGCGCCGGCGCCATAACGCTCATGACTGACCCGGCGATGCCCGTGAGAGTGGCTGTCGCGGTCGCCATGGCCGCCGGGCCGGCCCTCTGGTTCTACGACGTCGCCCGAATGCTCAGGACGCGTTCGCGAAGGGTGGCCGACATCCACACCCGTGCGACGGTGCTCGCCCTCGCTTTCCTGGTCCTCGCCGCCATACTCGGTGTCCTCGCAGCCATTGGCGAACCGGTGAGCCCGGGGGGGGACCCCGCTCGCCTGCAGCTCGCATACGGCATCGTCGCAATCGGCGGCTGGGCAGGTACGTCCGCGATCGGCAACAGCTTCAAAATCGTGCCGTTCCTCGTTTGGAATGCTCGTTACCGCGAACGCGCGGGACTCGAACCGGTGCCGCTTGTGGCGGCGCTTGTCAGCGAAACATGGACACACGCCACCCTCGTGATTCACGCCCTGGCGGTGGTCCTTCTGGCAGGTGCGGCACTCCTCGGCCAGCTGACCCTGTTCCGCGCTGGCGGGCTTCTCCTCGCGCTTGGGGGTTTGAGTGAGTGCCGGGTGTTGCTTTCGATTCTCATTCAGCGGCCGGCCGTGCAACGCGGTTCGGCGCAGGCAGGGCAGGTGACCAGGTGAACCCTTCAGATCTAGCAGCAGCTCTTGGCGAAGTCCTCGATCCCGAACTCGGGATAGATGTCGTTTCCCTCGGCCTCATCTACAACATCCAGGTCGACGAAGACGTTGTGGCGGTGGAAATGACGATGACCACCCCGGACTGCCCGATGGGCAGCACTATTGCCGGGATGGCTGCGTCCCGGCTAAACCGCGCCGCCGATGGACGTCAGGTCAAGCTCGACCTGGTATTCGAACCCGAGTGGAACATTCGCATGGCGAGCCCCGCTGCGCTGCGACATCTCGGGTTGCCGGTGGGCTAAAGCATCTGGCGAAGAGCACGGAGGTCGCGCACCAGGATTTCCTTGCGGCGGACTTCGACGATGCCGTCAGTCTCCATGACGTGAAGGGTCCGGCTTACAACCTCCCGCACGCTGCCGACCAGCGCCGCAAGGTCGTGAAGGGTGACAGTCCGCGAGACGAGGATCCCTTCGGGTGTCTCTCGGCCTTCCTCGCGGGCGGTGAGATAGATGTAGCGGGCGACCCGTTGCTGCACCGTCTGCAGGCTGATCTGCTCCACCAGCTCCGTGAACGACCGGAGCCGCTTCGCAAAATGGTTCAGCACGTCGAGTGCGATCGCTGGCCGCGTGTCTACCAGTCTGCGGAAGACCGCGGAAGGCACCAGGACGATCTGCGACTCTTCCAGTGTCTCGACATGCGCCGGGTTCGGTCCACCGTCAAAGACGGGCACTTCCCCAAAAGTATCGCCGGCCTGGAGGAGGCGCATGATCTGTTCGCGTCCTTCAGGTCCGGTGCGAAAGAGCCTCGCACGTCCGTGCAACAACTGGTAGAAGCCCCTGCAGGGTTCGCCTTCTACGGTGACCATCTCGCGCGGCTGGTACGAGCGCACCACGAGCTCTCCGGAAAGCTTCTCTGCGTCGGCGAGGGTGAGGGTCGCCAGGTGAGGGATATTGAGGACGTCGTGTCCCGTGAATGCGGCCATTTGGACATGAGTATGCACCCGTTCGGGCCTTGGCCGCACATCTCGTGATGAATGTCACATTCCCTGAGATCGAACGCGCTCAGTCTGTGCGCATGGATGCCGCCCAAACGTTTCCGGCCGACGAGACCAACGACTGGGCAGGGCGTCCAAGAGGTCTCCAGATTCGGTACGAATGGCCATCGACTCAGGCTGTCCGGATCGCGAGTCTTCGCCGAGTAAAGGCAGGAGCAGCGTAACCGTGACCACCAGTTCGCAAGCTCAGGTCCGCCCCTCCGAGATCCGCGCGCCGCGGCCGTTTGTCGGCCCTGCCGTCATCGCCGTGCGTGGCCCCTCCCGTTCAGGTAAGACCACAATGTGCGAGCGGCTCATCCCCGCCCTCACGACAGAAGGTCTTCGTGTGGCGTGGTTTAAGCGGACACACCACACCGTGGACCTTCCGGGAAAAGCATCGGATCGTGTCTGGCTATCGAGTCCCGCAGCCAGCGTCGTCCGCGCAACGGACCGGCTGCTGCTGACCTTGCCGCCTGGCGGCTCGCAACCACAGGACATGCTCGCCCAGCTCCCAGCAGGTATCGATGTCGTCCTGTTCGAGACGCACGAGCCGCTCCCCTACCCGACGATTCTCTCCAGCCAGCTCGACCCTGAGCCATCCGAGAACGTGCTCGGTCGCTGGTCGCTTTACCACGAAGACGCCGCCGTGCTCACGGCGATGCCTGAGATCCGTAAGTGGCTCCCGGCTGATCGCGAACTCGATATGGCCATGCGAGCTGCGCTGAAGCTCCATGGTGGTCACGGCTGCGCCGGGCTGATCCTCGGCACCCGCCTGGCACTTACCGGCGCCGCTGCGCTGGGCATCGAAGTGCCGGATACGAAGAAGCGACTTATCGTCGTGAGCGAAACCGACCGCTGCGCGGTCGATGGTATTCAGGCTGTCACGGGCTGCCGCCCGGGCAAACGAACGCTCCGTTTACTCGACTTCGGGAAGCTTGCGGCAAGCTTTCTCGACGAGCACACGGGACGTTCTGTCCGGGTGGCAGCCCGTGGCGACCTTCGCGAGCGCGTTGGCGCTACCGGCGAAGGTCGCCATGAGATTCAGCGGGCGGCGTATGCGGCCTGGCCCACTGAAGATCTGTTCACTGTCCGCGACACCCCGCTTTCCTTGTCCCAGTACGATCGCCCCGGCCCTCCGAGGGCGCGGGTGCTGTGCGTAACGTGTGGCGAGGAAGTCTCGGACGGCCGCCACCTTCAAGCCGAACTTGGTCCACAGTGCCGCCCCTGCAGGGCAGGCCTTGACACCCGGAACAAAGGAGCCCTGTTGTGATGGATCGAAGAGGATTCCTGAAACTCACTTCGGGCGTCGCCGCGGCAGCCACCGCGGTGTACGTCGAGCGGAAAATGGCGTTCTTGCAGGCGGCGCCGGGGATCACCCAGCCGCTGCAGTACTACCCCAATCGCGGCTGGGAGCGTGGGAAGTTCTCGACCAATGCCTGGAACCCTCGCGGCTGCAACAAGGGCGCGACCCTCACCCGCCGCGTCTACGGCCCTTACCGCTTGAAGGGGCCGATGATCCGGGCCGGCTGGAAGAAGTGGGCCGATGACGGCTTCCCGGGGCTCACTCCCGAGCTCCGAACGAAATACAAGTTCGATTCCCGCGGCACCGACACCTTCGTCAAGATGAACTGGGACGACACGTTCAAGTACGCCGCTCGGGGACTTCAAGCTGTTGCGAAACGCTACTCCGGCGAGGAAGGCAAGAAGGTCCTCCTCTCGGAGGGCTACCAGCCGGAAATGGTCGACGCCGTCGAAGGCGCCGGGACCCGCACGTTCAAGCTGCGCGGCGGCATGGGCCTGCTTGGTGTCATGGGCAAGTACGGCATGTACCGCAACTCCAACATGATGGCCCTGCTCGATGTCCACGTCCGCGGGGTCAAGCCCGAGGAGTCGAAGGGCGGGCGAAACTGGTCCAACTACACCTGGCACGGCGACCAGGCCCCCGGCGTCCCGTTTGTGACCGGCCTCCAGAACCCCGACTGCGACTTCAACGACATGCGCAACGCCAAACTCCATGTTGGCGTCGGGAAGAACCTCGTCGAGAACAAGATGGCCGACGCCCACTTCTTCATCGAGATGATGGAACGCGGCGGCAAGATTGTGACGATTACTCCTGAATACAGCCCCCCGGCAACGAAGGCCGACTACTGGATGCCCTGCCGTCCGGGCCTCGGCGACCTCGCGATCTTCCTCGCGGTCACCAAGCTCCTCATGGACCGCAACCTGTACGACGCTCCGTTCGTCAAGCAGTTCACGGACTTTCCGCTGATCTTGCGCGCGGACACGTTGAAGCGGCTCGATCCCAAGGACGTGTTCGCCGGTTACACCCCGTCGCTCGACCCCAACGGCCCGAGCTACAAGATTCAGGGCATCACCAAGGAGCAGTACGCCAAGCTCCAGGACTACGTCGTGTACGACGCAAACACCAAGTCCCTCAAAGCCCTGAACCGGGACGATGTGGGGGCCAACCTCGACAAGAAGGGCATCGACCCCGACCTCGAGTACAAGGGAACAGTGAAGACGCTCGACGGAAAGACGGTCGAGGTCCTGACCCTCTGGCAGGCGTATCGCCAGCATCTGGCCGATTACGACGTCGCCACCGCTGCCGAAATCAGCGGCTCACCCGCGAACCTGATCGAACAGCTCGCCATCGACCTCGCAACAATCAAGCCGGCAGCTATCCACGTCGGTGAAGGCATCAACCACTGGTTCCACGCGACCATGCACAACCGCGCCGTCCACCTGCCGCTCATGCTCACGGGCAACATCGGCAAGCCGGGCGCGGGTGTCTACTCCTGGGCCGGCAACTACAAGGCTGCGCTCTTCCAGGGTACCCCGGCGACAGGTCCCGGCTTCAAGGGCTGGATCGCCGAGGACCCGTTCGAGATGAACCTCGACGATACGGCGAAGGGCAAGGATATCCACGCCCACGCGTACACGAAGGATGAAGAGCCGGCCTACTGGGACCACGGCGACCAGGCGCTCATCGTCGAAACGCCGAAGTTCGGCCGCAAGAACTTCACCGGCAAGTCGCACATGCCTTCGCCCACGAAGGTCCTGTGGACGACGAACGTCAACATCATCAACAACGCCAAGTGGCTCTACGGCATCCTCTTCAACACCCTGCCGCGCATGGACATGATCATGACGCAGGACATCGAGATGACGCTCTCCTGCGAGTACTCCGACTTCATCCTTCCCGCCAACTCCTGGCTGGAGATGGAACAGGTCGAAGTCACCGCATCGTGCCAGAACCCCTTCCTCCAGATCTGGAGGGGCGGCGTGAAGCCGATGTTCGATACCAAGGACGACATCTCAATCATGGCCGGTGTCGCCAAGGCGCTCGCCGAACTCACCGGCGATAAGCGCTTCTCCGATTACTGGAAGTTCGCTCTCGAAGGCCGCACCGAGGTCTACATGCAGCGCCTGTTGGACAGCTCGGGCACGACGAACGGCTACTCCGTGGACGACATTATGGACGGCAAGTACGGTGAGCCCGGCTCAGCCCTCCTGATGTTCCAAACGTACCCGCGCATCCCGTACTGGGAGCAGGTCCACAGCAGCATGCCGTTCCACACCGATACGGGGCGCATGAACTCGTACTGCGACATCCCCGAGGCCATCGACTACGGCGAGAACTTCATCGTCCACCGTGAAGGCCCGGAAGCAACGCCTTACCTCCCGAACGTCATTGTGAGTTCGAACCCGCTCATTCGGCCGAACGACTACGGTATTCCGGAGAACGACATGGACCCCGAACGCCGCACGGTGCGGAACATCCGGAAGCCATGGGCCGAGGTGAAGAAGACGAAGAACCCGCTCTGGGAAGCCGGGTACAACTTCTACTTCCTCACGCCCAAGTCACGTCACACCGTCCACTCATCCTGGGCCGTGACTGACTGGATGAACCTCTGGTCGAACAACTTCGCAGACCCCTACCGGGCAGACAAACGGATGGCGAGCGTCGGCGACCAGCAGTTGCACATGAACCCGACGGACGCAGCCAAGCTCGGTCTCGTCGACGGCGACTACGTATGGGTCGATGCCAACCCGGCCGACCGGCCGTACATCGGCTGGAAAGCCGACGACCCGCACTACAAAGTCGCCAGGCTCATGCTCCGGGTGAAGTTCAACCCGGCGTACCCGCCCGGGGTTGTCATGACGAAGCACGGCGGATTCGGCGCCACGGAAAAAACGGTGCTCGCGCACGAAACGCGTGCGGATGGCCGTGCGACTTCCGCCGACACCGGCTACCAGTCCAACTTCCGATATGGCTCTCAACAGAGCGTGACCAAGGACTGGGCTATGCCGATGCACCAGACCGACACGCTCTTCCACAAGGCGAAGGTCGCCCAGGCATTCCTCTTCGGGGGCGAAGCCGACAACCACGGCATCAACACCGTGCCCAAGGAGACGCTCGTCAAGATCACCAAGGCTGAATCCGGTGGCCTCAACGGCGAAGGCGCCTGGGCGCCCGGTACCACCGGCATGACCCCGGGGAACGAAAGCGCCCTCATGAAGAAGTACATCAGTGGTGGGCTCACCACGGTGAAGAAGGCCTGAGGTGGCTGAAAAAGACTTCGAATCCGATGACCCGTACGAGTTCGTCGGCGTGCGCTACCCGGCCGAGCCGGGCACCGACCCCGACGAAATCATGGCCCGGTGTTTCATCGAGGAATATGCCCTGATGGGCATGCCACGCGACCGGATCATGCGAATGTTCGCCTCGCCCGCTTTCAACGGGACACATTCAATCCTGCAACGGCGTGGCGTGGAGTTCATCCGCGCTATCGCCGAAGGGGTGTATGGCCGGCCGGCCGCGGAGGAAAGCCATGCCTGATGTCTACAACTGGCAACTGGGCCGCAACATGTCGTACCGCTTCCAAACCGGTGCGCAAAAGCGCCAGTTCGCCGCCGTCTTCAACATCAACCGCTGTATCGCCTGTCAAACCTGCACGATGGCGTGCAAGTCCACCTGGACGTTCTCGCCCGGGCAGGAACTGATGTGGTGGAACAACGTCGAGACGAAGCCGTACGGCGGATACCCCCAGCACTGGGACGCCAAGATCCTGGACCTCCAGGAACAGGCGAATCCCGGTAAACAAGTCTGGGATCCCAATAAGAAGGATGCGAAGAAGGCTCCCTACGGGACGTTCGAAGGGAAGACCATCTTCGAGACGGCCGATGGCGTGAACCAGCAAGCCACCGGTTACATCCCCACGGAAGACGAGTGGAAGGCGCCGAACATCTTCGAAGACACCGCCACGAAGTATTCCAAGGAAGGCGTCACCCTTCCTGAGCACTCCGGCTGGTTCTTCTACCTTCAGCGCATCTGCAACCACTGCACCTACCCCGCTTGCGTCGCCGCTTGCCCGCGCAACGCCGCCTACAAGCGCGAGGAAGACGGCATCGTCCTCATCGACCAGCAGCGTTGCCGCGGCTACCGCAAGTGCGTAGAGGCCTGCCCCTACAAGAAGTCCATGTACCGCCCGAGCACGCGGACCTCGGAAAAGTGCATCGGCTGTTACCCGCGCGTCGAAGGCACAGACCCCCTGACCGATGGACTCCCGATGGAAACGCGTTGCATGACGGCCTGCATCGGCAAGATCCGGCTTCAGGGTGTCGTGAACGTCGGCGCCGACGGGCAATGGGTCGAAGACCGGCAGAACCCGCTCTACTACCTGGTCCACGTCGCGAAGATTGCGCTGCCGCTGTATCCGCAGTTCGGCACGCAGCCGAACGTGTACTACATTCCGCCGCGCTGGGTGCCGCGAGCCCACCTCGAGCAGATGTTCGGCCCGGGCGTCCAGGCCGCTATCGATGCCTACACGAACCCCAGCCGCGAGACCCTCGCCGTGCTGCAGCTGTTCCGGGCGACCCAGGAGATCATCTTCTCCTACAAGATCGAACAGGGCCCGAAGACGGCGGAACTGACCATCGCCGGCCAGAAACGAGAAATCTACAACGACACGATCATCGGCTACAGCAGCAACGGCAAGGAAGTTGTCCGTGTGACAGTGGACGAGCCGCTCATCGAGCGTCCCGACCGCTTCGCGATGAATACGATTTAGGGAGGGATACCGATGGCCAGGCCAACAACGGACCAACGCATCGAATCCGCCCTGACCAGGGCGGCCTTCTGGGAATTCCTCGCGCACGCCTTTGCCTATCCGAACGATGAGCGCATCGCCGCGCTTCATGAATCGGCAGCGGAAGTCCTGGCGGGGGATGCAAGCGTGCCCGCGCTCCGCATGGCAGCAGTCGCGAAGGAGGCGAGCCGCGACTACCTCGAGACCGTTTACATTTCGCTCACGACCTTCAGCTCGTCGCCGGACGCCCCCGCCTTTGAGAGCGCCTACTTCGGGGGCGACGCTCAGCAGCAAACCCAGCGCATGGCCGACATCGCCGGGTTCTATCGCGCCTTCGGCGTGGACTCGACGGATGGAGGGTTCCGCCCCGACGAGCTCCCGGTCGAACTCGAATTCATGGCGTACCTCTGCCGCAAGGAGGCCTACGCCGAGGAACATCTCGGTGCTCCCCGCGCCGGGCAGACGCGGAAGGCCCAGCGGCTCTTTCTCGAAGAGCACCTCGGTCGATGGGGCGCTGCCTTCGGCCGACGGGTCGCCTCCCAGGCGCCGGCCGGCCACTTCTACCAGCTGGCGGGAGAGACCCTCTCATATTGGGTCCTGCAAGAATGCTCGTCTGCCGGAGTAACGCCCGTCGAAGTCTCTGGTGACACATCCCGGCATTGGCCACAGCCGATTAGCCATGGTCCCGAATTCGCTGGCGACGCCAGTTTCGTGCCCATGGAAGAGCTCGCAGTGAGGTGATGAAGATGTTGCATCGCTTGGCAAATCATCGAAGGGCAGTGGTGGTACTGGTGGCCGCGTTGGCTGTCGGTGGCCTCTTGCAGCTCACCAACACGAACCCGGCGGTCTCCCAGTCTCAGTACATCAACGCGTATGAGGTCTCGGAAAGCCCGGGCATGGACCCCGATGCCGGGGTCTGGTCGAAAATAGGCAGCGTCAGCATCCCGCTGACGGCCCAGGCCGGGCAATACATCGCTGGCGGCAGCGTCACCGCGGTCAAGGCCCAGGCCGTCCACCATGAAGGCCGGCTTTACGTCCGCGTGAGCTGGAGTGATTCCACGAAGGACGAAGCCACCCTGAGAGCGCAAGACTTCTCGGACGCCGTCGCCCTCGAGTTCCCGGCCAGCGGCGAGACTGCCGTCCCTGCCATTTGCATGGGGCAGGCCGATGCTGCCGTCAACGGTCTTTGCGCGGGACTTCGCAAGCATCAATCCCGGCCACGCCTCGTTCGCTGCCAGCACGACCGTCGACATGGCATTCGCCGTTTGGGATGGCGACAAGGACGAGCGGAACGGCCGAAAAGCCGTCTCGCAGCTCGTCACGATGAATATCGGTGCGGCGGACGCCTTCGAAGACGGCGGCAGCAACCTTTCCATCATGCTCATCGCTGGCGCACTGCTGCTCGTAGTCGCCGGGCTTGGTGCTGGACTCGCCGTCTATGGCTACCGGGAGAAGGGCCGCTAAACATGGCCGTCACGATGCGCCGCTCCTCGAACGAGAGTTCATGGTCCGATCTGTCTCTCCTCGTTGGCGGGTTGGCGGTAGCATCGGCCATCGAACTGGCCATCCTCCGGACGTTCACGCGCACGGCGATCCATATCCCGGCGTTGAACAGCCTCCAGGAACCGTACGCGGTCGTGAGCCGTGGTGGTCGCTACGCGTACTTCGTTGCGATCGCCCTGATGGTCCCGGCTCTCGCGATGCTCGCGCTCCGCTTTGGCCGCCAGGGGATTGCCGCAACGTTCGCAATCCTCCTCTTCGCCGTCGTGGCAACAGGAGCCGCAACGGGCCTTGTCGACCGCCTGCTGCTCGATTGGGCGACGTTGATCGCCGTTGTGACACTCGCCACGGCTCTCGCTTTGAGCTCTCCGCGACGCCTGGCATCAATTCCCATTGCGAGTTTTGGCATTGCCTTCGCGCTCAGTGGAGCCTTCACCGCGGCTCCGGACTTCGCGGAAGTGGACATCACGTTCGAGTTGCCGGCACGTCTGCTCGATGGTGCGGAGATTTTCGGCATCGCCTTCGCCCTGTCCACTCCACTCTTGGCGAGCCGCGGCAAGGATCGTGCAGCGCGCTGGGCCGGAGCGGCGGTCGCCCTTCTCGCCCTGGCCTTCTTTCTTGGAAACGGGTCGACTTCTCGGTTCCTTTTGCTCTGGAACGTCGGGCTGTCTGGGATCCTTCCAGGCTTCGCATATGCGGTTGCCGCCGGGGCGCTCGCGTTCGCCCTTGTCCGCCTGGTCAGGGCCGGTCGCGGTCTCGAAGCCGCCGGCCTGGCGCTGCTCATCACCGGTGGGATCGGCCTGCACAGTACATACCAGTCCGGATTGGTCGTCGCCGGCCTCGCCGCGCTCTCCGTGGGGATGCTTTCCACGAGGCGAGCGGATGCCGCGGACGGTCTGCCCGCCGAACCCGCTGTGTGACCCGCTGAGCTAGCTGCCCAGGACTTCTCGAAGCAACTTCGCCGTCCCTTCGGAGTGCGGCAAGGACAGCCGGAGGAGTTCTCCCGCGAGTAAGCGGTAGAGGACCAGTAGTTCCGGCTCCCCCTGTAGCGCTCTGAGGTGGGCCGTTACGGTTGCCAGGTCTCCCCGCGCGATCGGCCCGGTGAGCGCATCGACGAGTTTGAGTTTCCCGATGTTGGCTGCGGCCGCCTGCAGCAGAGGGGAAAGCGCGGGCCGCCCCAGGTCTGGCGGCAACCCGGCGAGTGCCCAGAGGCGGCTCGCCGCCGCGGCAAGAGCCACCGCATTGTTGCTCATCATCACGGCTGCCGCGTGGTAGAGGGCACGGTTGCTTCCTTCCACCCCCACCACGCTCGCTCCAAGCGCGGCGGCCATGCGTTCCAGGGTCTCACCCAGTCCGGTAGTTCCTTCGACCCCGCAGAAGATCCCATGGAACCGGTCGGGCTCCGGAAGCCGGGAGGGAAATGTCTGGAGTGGATGAAGGCAACCCACGGCCGCCACGGACGCGGCGCTTTTCAGAGCATCCAGCGTGAGTGCTCCGCTGCAGTGGACGACCATGTGGCGCGGGGTCCATCGGACCGTATCGCAGGAGCTTTCGACCGCGGAGTCAGGTACAGTGAAGAAGACGAGGTCGCAGACGGCAGCGACGCGCGTTACGTCAGCCGTGGCCTCGGCGACACCGCCAATCGCCTCCGCGACCGCACTTGCCGAGGAGATTCGGGTGCTCCCGATTGCTCCGATCCGGTAGCCCGCCCGCGAAAGTCCCACCGCGAGTGCGCCGCCAAGTCGCCCAGCACCCACGATGCCCACCAACGGGGAATCAGTCGTCATTCAGGGTAGCAACGCACGCCGCTGGGCGGCCCGTCAAATCCCAAGGCTGTCCGTTCTCGCGCGCCGACGTTCGCTCCTTCAGGACTGCTGGCCGCAAGCGGACGGTCGCCCGCACAGGACCGTCCCGGCCCGCTGGTGACTTCCGGCTTCGCCACGAAGGCGTTCAGGCGGGACGCAGGCTCGAGCTGGGGGGTAACATCGGCGCGAGACCCACCGCTGCCAGATTCGAGAACACAGATTCCGGGCCCTGCGGCGGACGCGACACGATCACGAGCCGAGCCCTCTCCGAGATGGTGAACTTCGACAATTTGGGAACCTCGGTGCTTCCGCACATGACCATCTTCATTCGCGCGCCAGGGCGAGCCGGCCACGCGCCCCGGATAGAGTCAGGACCTCATCATCTGGAAGCCGAACTGGAGCGCTCTTCGTGCGCTGGCGAGGTGGGGTATCACGGGTCCTCGGACTGAGGAGCAGTTCGTTCTTGCCCCGAAGCGGACTCGCAGGCTGGCGAAAACGACGCGGCCAGTGCGCGTGGGCGTCCTCTGGTGCGCTCGGCTGTACTTGCGTCCTCAGTTCCGCGGCGAATTCAGCCTCCCGAAGAACCAACGGCCGCCGAATCCTGCGCAGGCCGCATGGATGAATACGAAACCCGCCTCGAAAGGCGGGTTTTCGTGAGTGAACGAGTCTGGCGACCCCGAGCAGATTCGAACTGCCGATCTCCACCTTGACAGGGTGGCATGTTAGGCCGCTACACCACGGGGCCAGCCGAATGAGCGTATCTGTTGAGGCTTTCTCGGGCAAGTTCGCCGGTGACTCTAGTCGACGTAACGTCTCGCCACGAGGATGATCCTGCTCGTGTAGTCGCCGCCCCCTCCTGGGCGCTCAACGAAGTCTCCGCCGCAGCTGATCAGCGTCACCTGTTCATCGTGGGGGCCGAGTCCCGGGAACACATATGCGTCCATCGCTCCGCTCTCCAGGGCCGCGAGTGGCACGGTGTCCACCGAGATCACGGTGTACGTGTGCAGGTCGCCGTTGACCATCGACACGTAGAGCGCGTCACCCGGAACTGCCTCCGCCAGGTTAGCGAAAGGGCCGCCTCCAAATCCTACGTAGTTGATGTGCGCCGCGAAGATGCTGTTGTTAGCGGGATATCCCGGCTGGCCGAAGCGGGCGTACCACGCGATTCGCTCCGGGCTCGACGGGTCCTGGAAGGTTTCACGGCCGCTCACGAAGGTCGTGTCTCGCGATTCGACCGGCCATTGGGCGGAGACTCCCGCACTCGCCAGGTAGAGCCAGGCGACGGGCCCGGCGTAAGCCACCGGTTTCGGCGTGGGAGATGGGGTGGGCGCCGGCTCGGCCCGGCTGATGCCCGGGGCAACCACCCGGTACTTGAGGTCGGCGGGAGGCGCCGTCTCGGCGGTCACGAGGGTGATCCCGTTCGCGGCCAGCACGATGGCGATGATGGCCGAGGGTGAGGAAGCTGCGGCTCATCCAGTCACTTCTTCGCAGACTGCTCTGGCGTTGCCCAGTGCCGCAGCAGGCTTTCCGCCAGTAGCTTCGGTGCCAGCAGCGGGATGTTGTGACCGACACCTTCGAACCGCTCGAAGCGTAAGGCGGGGTTCTCCCTCCGCATCTTCTCCGCGATCGTGATGGAGACCTCGTTCGAAGTACCACCATGCACGTACAACGCTGGCCCCTGGATGTGCCGCCACTCTCGCCAGTAGCTGCGTGAACGCTGTTCGGTCACGCAGGCGGCCAGCGCTTCGCGGGAAGCTCTCCAGGTGAATGAACCATCGGAGTGGGGGGAGAGGCGTGCGAGGAACACGGCTTCGTCCGCCGGCGTGGGCCGCCGGGTTCGGAACGCGAAGTCCAGCGCCGCGCCCCGGCTCTCGAAACGTTCGGGTCGCGTGCCGATACCGCGCACGGTGTTTTCGATGTTCGCCTTCGAGGCTTCGGGCCCGATGTCGATGATTGCCACGCTTCTGAGGAGGTGTGGGAGTCGCGCAGCCAGCACGAGCGCGATGCGTGCCCCCATCGAATGCCCGGCGAGGTGGACGCGTTCCCCGAGCTGTTCGATGACGCTGGCGGCATCGGAGACCATGTCTGAGGCGGGTGTAGCCGTCGCTGGCGCCGCAGACTGGCCGTGACCGCGCTGGTCGAGTGCGACATAACGTCGGGTGGCGGGCAGGTGATCTACCGTCGGTCCCCAGACCTCGGCGACACCGGAAAGTCCATGAAGAAAAAGCACGGTCTCGCTCCCCTGTCCCCAGGTCAGTGTCCGAAACCGGAGCGGCCCCGTCTCGATGAACGAGGTCGTCGGGCCAATCACTCTTCACCGAGGTACGAACGGCGGACCGCATCATTGTTCGCCAGCTCGGCGCCAGTTCCCTGGAGCGTGATCACCCCGGATTCGAGGACATAGGCGCGGTCCGCGATCTCAAGCGCCATCAGCGCGTTCTGTTCGACCAGGAGGACCGTCGACCCTTGCTGCCGGATCTGTGCGATCGTCGCGAAGATGGTCTCGACGAGCAGCGGTGAGAGGCCCATCGACGGCTCATCGAGGAGCAGCAGCGTCGGCCTGGCCATCAGTGCCCGGCCGATCGCCAGCATCTGCTGTTCGCCGCCGGAAAGGGTGCCGCCAGGCTGCCCGAGCCGTTCCTTCAGCCGCGGAAAGAGCCCGTAGACGCGGTCCAGGTCGCCGGAGAGGTCATCGTTACGCTGGTAGGCGCCCAGCAACAGATTCTCGTGGACGGTCATCCGATGGAAGATGCCCCGGCCCTCCGGCACGTGCGACATCCCGAGCTGGACGATCTTGTGCGGCGGCAGGCGGTCGATGGACTTGCCCCGAAAGGTCACCTGGCCCGCGCGCGGCCGGATGATCCCGGAGACTGCCCGGAGCGTGGTCGACTTGCCTGCCCCATTTGACCCGATCAGCGTGACGATCTCCCCGTCTTCGACCACGAGAGATGCCCTTGATGGCGGCGATTGCGCCGTAGCCCGCTGCGAGCCCCGACACCTCAAGGAGTGGCATGGCCACCCTCTTTGAGCGCTCTCGTCCCCAGGTACGCTTCGACGACCCTGGCGTCCTTTTGGACCTGGGCCGGCGTCCCTTCGGAAATTTTCCGGCCGTAGTCCAGCACCGTTATCTGTTCGCAGACACCCATGACCACACGCATCTGGTGCTCGATGAGCACGATCGTGGTATCGAACTCATCGCGAATGCGGCGGATGAGCGCCACCATCGCGGAGCTTTCCTGGGGGTTCATTCCTGCGGTCGGCTCGTCCAGGAGCAGGAGTCTCGGGCCGGTCGCAAGCGCCCGCGCGATCTCGAGCCGGCGCTGGTCGCCGTACGGGAGATTGCGGGCGACGACATTTTCCCGTCCACCGAGCCCTGCGCTCTTCAAGAGCTGCTGGCCTCGTTCGACCGCGTCGCGCTCGTGACGCCGTGCGGCCGGGGGCCGCACGATCGCGCCCGCGATCTCCGCCAGTCCGGCGGCGAGCGCCATCGGCACGCGGACCGGAATGCGCATCTTGTCGATCAGAACGTACCGTTCGCGCCGGCTCAGGGTGTGGTATCCCGTCACCCCGCCGATCCGCCGGTGGCTGGCGACCAGCACGTTCTCGATGGTTGTCATGTTCGAGAAGAGCCGGATGTTCTGGAACGTGCGCGAGATCCCGGCGGCCGAGATCTCGTGCGGCGCGAAGCCGTCAATCCGGTCGCTCGAAAGCCAGACCCCGCCAGCGGTTGGCCGGTAAAAACCGGTGAGGCAGTTGAAGAGTGTGGTCTTCCCTGCCCCGTTTGGGCCGATCAGCCCGTGGATCTCGCCGGCCGGCACTCGCAGCGAAACATCTGAAAGCGCGCTCAGCCCCTCGAACTGCATGCCCAATCCCCGTACTTCGAGGTCTCCTGCAGCCATCAGGCCGATCCTGCGGGCGCCGGTTCTTCGGCGGTGAATTCGAGTTCTCGGCGGCGGCTGGGGAAGAGGCCCGATGGGCGTAGGACCATCACCATTACCAAAAGTGCCCCGAAGACGATGAAGCGGTACAGCGCGAGCTTGTCACCCCACTCCTCCGAAGGCGGGAGCTTGCCGAGGTCAGCGAAGGAGACGGCGTTGAATCCGTCGATGAAGACGTTCAGGCCGTCGCGCAGCCACTCGAACTTCGCGAGCACGTCGGCGGTCTCCTGGAACTGCAGGAGCTCCGGGACACCGATCAGCATCGCCGAGCCCGCGATTACGCCGGTGGTGTTCCCCATGCCGCCGATGATGACCAGTGCGAGCACGTTGATGCTGACGATCAGGCTGAATTGGGCCGGTGCGACGAAGTCCACGAATGGAGCGTAGATCGCGCCGCCCAGCGCCCCGATCGAGGCGCCGATTGCGAATGCCATGAGCTTGTACCGGACCGTGTTGATGCCCATCCCCTGGGCGACGTCTTCGTCCTCGCGGATGGCTTCCCACGCGCGCCCCACCTTCGAGTCACGCAGCCTGGCCGTGACGAACCAGACAGCCATCGCCGCGATCAAGATCATGATGAAGAACTCGCGGACGCTGTCGACGGTTTCCGCGCCGTAGTCCGGCTTCGCCAGCGCGAAGATCCCCGAAGATCCCCGCGTGTAATCGTCCATGTTGAGCGCGAGGATGCGGATGATTTCGCCGAAGCCCAGCGTCACGATGGCAAGGTAGTCTCCCCTCAGTGGCAACACCGGCAGTCCCAGGAGCATCCCGATCCCGGCCCCCGCGAATACCGCCATCGGCAGCAGCACCCAGTAGTTCACCACTCCGTCGACCGATGGCGAGATCGGCGCACCCCAGATGGCGACAACGTAGGCTCCGGTGGCGAAGAACGCGACGAACCCGAGGTCTAGCAAACCGGCAAGCCCGACTACCACGTTCAGGCCCATCCCGAGCGTCGCGTAGAGCGTGACCAGGAAGAGCATCCGCACCCAGGTGTCGTCCAGGAAGTACCACCCCAGCAGCCCAACGATGAGAAAGATCAATGCGTGCGCCCACTCCGGCAGGCGCGGGACTCCGGGGCGGACAGACTCAAGCACGCTTCGTCTCCTTCTGTCCGAAGATGCCGTTCGGCCGGAAGATGAGGACAAGGACGAGGAGGCTAAACGCGACGACGTCTTTCCACTGGTTCGGGAGACTAACCCCGGGGATCTCGTTCAGAAGCTCCCGGCCGACGGTCTCGGTTAGCCCGAGGAAGTACCCGCCGATGACGGCGCCCTGGACGCTCCCAATCCCGCCGAGGACCGCGGCCGTAAATGCCTTTACGCCGGGAATGAACCCCATGCTTCCGCGGATGGCACTGTAAAAGAGCCCGTAAAGCACACCCGCAACGCCAGCCATGATCGCGCCCAGCGCGAACGTGACCACAATCGCCCGGTTCACGTCGATCCCCATGAGCGAAGCGTTGTCGCGGCTCTCTGCCACGGCGCGGATCCCACGGCCGAGCTTCGTCCGTTGGATGACCCACCAGAGTCCGCCCATCATCGCCAGGGAGGAACCCATCAGGAAGATTTGCAGGGCCGAAATCGTCAACGGCCCCAGTTCCAGGGCGCCATCCGGGAAGATGCTCGGGTAGTACTTCGATCGCCCCGTCAGGAAACCGTCATCGACAAGGTGGCTCAGGAACACGCTCACGCCGATTGCGCTGATCAGCGGCGCCAGGCGGGGCGCGTTGCGCAGTGGCCGATACGCGATGCGCTCGATGGCCAACGCCGTCCCCATCGAGGCGGCACTCGCCGCGATCATGGCCAGTACCAGGGCCAGCGCGATCATCGCGCCGGACGTGTCATCTCCGCCCATCGCGACGAGGACGCCGTAACCGGCGAACGATCCGATCATGAAGACCTCGCCGTGGGCGAAGTTAATCAGTTGAAGCACGCCGTAGACCATCGTGTAGCCGAGCGCGATCAGCGCGTAAATACTGCCTGTCGTCAGCCCGTTGACCAGCTGGTCGGCCCAGAATTCGGCCGAGGTCAAGAAGATGACCGTCATCTCCGGTCTCCGTGGTCCTTATATGGAAACGGGAGAGGTGGCTCAAAGTGCCGCCTCTCCCGTCTATTAGCGATTCAGCGCAGCAGGAAGCTTACTTCTTGCCCGCTTCGAGTTGCACGTACTTGCCGCCCACGACTTTGAACAATCGGACCACGGCGCCCGCGCGGTTGCCGTTGTCCTGGAACTCGACCTTCCCGGAAGCGCCCTCGAAGCTGCTCTTCTTGATTTCTTCGTTGAGCTTCTTCAGGTCGATTTCGAGCTTGCCACCTTTTTCGACGGCGACCTTGTCGAGAGCCTTGAGGATCGCGGTGGCCGCGTCGTAGGCCTCGGCGCCGAAGGTTGCGCTGTCTGCGTTGCCCTTGAACTTCGCCGCGTACTTCTGCTTGTAGGTGTCGAACTGCGAACCCGTCGTGCCCGGAAGCGCGAGGTAGGCGCCTTCGGCGGCGTCTTTGGCGCCGCTCAGCAGTTCGTCGTTCTTGATGCCGTCGCCGCCGATGTATGGGATCGACTTGAGGTCGGCGTCCGCCCGGAGCTGCTGCAGGAACGGAGTCGCTTCCGCGTAGAAGCCGGCCTGGTAGATGACGTCCGGCTTCGCGGCCTTGATGTTGGCGATGATCGACTTGAAGTCGGTCGTCTTCTTCTCGTATCCGGCCGGCGTGCCGACGATCTCGCCGCCTTCGGCCTTGAACGACTTCTGGAACTCGGCTGCGAGGTCCTTGCCATAGTCATCGGTATCGAACACGACGAAGGCTTTCTTCGCCTTCAGTGTGTCGTACGCGAACTGCGCCTGCGCCTTCGCCTCGTCGGCGTTCAGGACCGGCACGCGGAAGAAGGTGACGTATGGGCCTTCCGGCCGAGTCGGTGTGGTCAGGTCGCCTGCCGTCGCCGAGGGAGAGATATGCGTGATGCCTGCGTCATCGAAGATTTTGAGGCTCGCGCGTGTTCCGCCGGAGCAGATCGGGCCAATTGCCGCAACGACGTTCGCCTTCACCAGGCGGTCGGCAGCCGCCGGGCCACCCTCGGGGCTGCAAAGGTCATCCTCGCGGACCCACTTGATTTTCTTCCCCTTGATCGTGATGCCTTCGCCGCCGACCTCCGCTGAGTCGGCGATCGGGATACCCAGGCCGGCAACTTCACCGGTGAGGGCGCTGGAAATGCCGATAGGGATGTCGCCATCGATAGTCACGACCCGGGCTTTATCCAGGCCAGCTGTCTTGTAGCCCGCGTCCGTAAACCCGGCGGAGCTGCTGTCGTCGTCATCGTCGCCGCTGCAGGCCACTGCGAAGATCGCCAGAAGGGCAACCATCGCCATCAGCCAGGTCCAGCGGGACATCTTTCCACTGTGGGTCATTTCCTGAGTCCTCCTCCATGCTTACCGGTCGGTAAGTCCCTTACACCGGTACGCAGTCGGCGGGATACTAGGATTCACAGCGTTCTGAGTCAAGGAATCCGGGAAGGCGGTTCCCGCTGGTTAATCGCCGGTCGGGTAACCGGCGGCCACCCATGCCTGTGTGCCGCCCTCCACGTTGGAGAGCGGGAGCTCGTCCACTCCGGCGGCAATCGCGAACTCGGCGGCGAGCGCGCTTCGCGCTCCCGACTTGCAGATGAAGAGGACTTCTTTTCCCCCGGCGAAATCGCGGATCTGCTTCGCCTCGCCGATGACGCTGTTCACCGGTATGAGCCGGACGCCTGTGGCGTGTACTTCGACGTATTCGTTGGGCTCGCGAACGTCGACCATGACCGCTTCGCCTTTGTCCAGCTTCTCCTTGGCCTCGGCCACGGTAATCCTGGTAAATGGTTCTCGCGGATCTTTGGTTGCCATTCCTGCCCTCCGATTGTTGACTAACTGGGTCGACAATATCGTACCAAGCGTCTGCCCTTGCTGCCACTGCAGCCACCGATGCAGACTCCTTGCATGACTGGACCCCTTGGTATCGAACCTGCAGCACTCCTCGCCGAGTGGACGCGACGCGTCCGCGCGAACAACGAACAGGCGGAGCGCGTCCGCGAACGCCCCGAACGGCCCGACTTCTACGCTCCCGTCGCGGGTAGCTTCAAAGTCGACCCACGGCGCACCAACGAACCCGCCCTGGATGTCCTCCGCGTGATGGTCCAGCCGGGCGAGACGTGGCTGGATATTGGCGCTGGCGCCGGGCGGTATGCCCTCCCGCTGGCGCTCGCCGGCGCCAGCGTTGTCGCGCTCGACCCGTCGAAGGCGATGCTCGCCGGCCTCCGCGAAGCGATGACCGAGTTCGAGGTCGGCGGCATCACGGCTATCGAGGCACGCTGGCCAACCGAAGATCCACCGGTCGCCGACGTCGCCTTCATCGCTCACGTTAGCTACGACATTGCCGAAATCGGACCCTTCCTTGATGCCATGGAGGCTTCCGCCCGCCGCATGTGCGTCGCCGTCCTCCTCTCGGAGGCGCCCGCCACGGCGGCCGCCGGACTCTGGCCCGCCGTCCACGGCGAGCCCCGCGATTTGCTGCCTGCCCTTCCGGAGTTCCTGGCTCTCTGCTCGCGCGCGGAAAGCTCTTCAACGTCTGGCTCGGCGAACGCGGCGCGATGGGCTACCCCTCGCTCGAGGCGATGGAAGGCTTCTCCCGGCAGCAGCTTTTCATCGAACCCGATGGCCCGGGCGCCCGGCGCCTGCACGAAGTCCTGCCCGCCCTCGCCTACGAACGCGACGGCCGCTACTACCTTTCCGATCGCCCGACGCCACTCGGCATCGTCAGCTGGAAGCCATAAAGATCTGGGACACGCCGACCCTGGAGTGGCCCAAGGCCATTGTCTCGCACCGCTCCGCGGGATTCCCCAATCCCTCACGTGCGCGTAAGATTCGCCGTTATCACACATCCAGGCAGGTAGCGATCCTATGGCGGGAAAACTCGAAGGTAAGACCGCGATCATCACCGGCGCCGGCCGCGGCATCGGCCGCGAAGTCGCGCTCCTCTACGCCCGCGAAGGCGCCCAGGTCGTCGTCAACGACCTCGGCGTGTCCGTCTCCGGTGAAGGCGCCGATAACTCTCCCGCCGCCCAGACGGTCGCGGAAATCAAGGCGGCCGGCGGCCAGGCCATCGCGAACTACGGCGATGTCTCCGATATGGACCAGGCCGAGGATCTCGTCCGGACGGCCCTCAACGAGTTCGGCAAGCTCGACATCCTCGTAAACGTGGCCGGTATCCTCCGCGACCGCATGATCTTCAACATGACCGAAGAGGAGTGGGATGCGGTGGTTCGCGTCCATCTGAAGGGCACCTTCGCCACCAGCCGCTTCGCTTCGATTCACTGGCGCCAGGCTCGCAACGGTGGACGCATCATCAATTTCACCTCGGGATCAGGCCTCTTCGGCGCACCCGGCCAGCCTAACTACGCCGCGGCCAAGATGGGCATCTGGGGCCTCACCCTCAGCTGCGCGCGTGCCCTCGGCCGTTACGGCGTCACGGCGAACTCCATCGGGCCCGGTGCGGCCACCCGTATGACCGACACCGTGCCCACCGAACGCGCCCAGGGTGGTGCGACGCGCGTCGTCGCTGACGAGGCCAAGGGCACCGAACGGGACCCGGCAAATATCGCCCCGCCGCTCGTCTACCTGGCCAGCGATGAGGGGAACTGGATCAGCGGCCGCTGCTTCGGCATCCGCGGCTACAACATCACCCTCTATAGCAACATCGCGCCCCAGGTGGTGCTCCAGGGCAACAAGATGTGGACCACGGACGAACTCTCGAAGATGATGCCGTCCACTTTCAAACAGTTCATTCCGGCAGTTCAGGGCTAACGCCGACACACCGCCAGACGAAAAGGCTCGCAGTAATGCGGGCCTTCTTCGCGTTGGTGCTGGTCTCCAGGAGACAGACAGGCCCGGCGTAATCGCGCCGGGCCTGTGCTGAGAGAAACGAGATGACTGCGCGGTTCAGGCCCGCGGCAGACCAAGCCCGCGCGTCGCGACGATGTTGCGCTGAACTTCGCTCGTTCCGCCGGCGATCGTGCTCGAGAGAGTCTGCATGTAGCTCTGCGGCGCCCGACCTCGCATCGGGGCCTTGCCTCCGAGCAGCAGGCCGTTCGTCCCGGTCATTTTCATCGCCGTCCGGGCGATGCGCTGGCTCAATTCCGTGTTGAACAGCTTGGCGATGGACGCTTCATGGTTCGGCACGCGCCCGTTGCTCTGGATGGTGATGACGACGTAGCTGAGCATTTTCGCCACCGCGGCCTCGATCCAGCGGTCGGCGAACTCATCCTTGGCCTTCGTGCTGGCGCTGCCGGTGGCGGCCGTGCCCTGGTTTTCCTTCCAGAACTTCATGTAGTACTCGAGGGTCTGGCGCTGGCCCACCGCGTTGCCGATGGAGGAGCGTTCGAAGTCGAGCGTCGTGGTTCCGATGTACCAGCCCCGGTTGATTTCGCCGAGGACGTTGCGCGCGGGCACACGCACGTCTTCGAAGAACACTTCGTTAAACATGTGTCCGCCGGCCAGGTTGATGAGCGGTCGCACCGTGACGCCCGGGCTCTTCATGTCCATCAGGAAGTAGGTGATGCCGCGGTGCTTCGGCGCATCGGGGTCCGTGCGGGCGAGCATGAACATCCAGTCGGCGTTGTGCGCGCCGGAGGTCCAGATCTTCTGGCCGTTGATGACGAAATCGTCGCCGTCACGGACCGCACGGGTCTGGAGCGAGGCGAGGTCCGAACCGGAGCCAGGCTCGCTGTAGCCCTGGCACCACTGCACTTCGCCTCGAAGGATCGCGCCGAGGTGCTCCTGCTTCTGTTCGTCGTTCCCGTGAATGATGATCGTGGGGCCGATCATCGAGGTGCCCATCCCGCCGACGTTCATGGCGCGGGCTTCGGCGAACTCCTCGTTCATGATGAACTGCTCCATCACGCCGAGGCCGGCTCCGCCGTATTCCTTCGGCCAGGCGGGGGCTACCCAGCCCTTGGCCGAAAGCTTCCCTCGCCATTCCTTCATCATCGACCGGCCCCGCTCCATCATTTCCTGGGGGGTCGCATCGGGGTCGGATTTCGGCTTCTCTGCCGCGAGGAATGTCGCGACTTCCTTGCGCCATTCGGCTTGTGAGGCGTTGTCGTTGAAGTCCAAGTGGGTTCTCCCGTTTTATACAGTCGTGTAGCGGAACAGTACCAATCCGGAACCCTGACGTAAAGGGAAAGGTGGGGTGTACGTTGCGGCAGCAGGTGCTCCCTGCTCCCCGGCGGCTTTCCAGTTCCGGCGCGGTGCAAAGGTCGTGTGCCATCTGTAGACTCGGCCACGCAGAACAACCCGCCTTGCCCCCACGCACGGCCCAGGAGGAACTTATGAAGGTTGGATCAGGATTCGGCGGCGGATGGCTCGCCGGTGTCCCCGAACAGGCCCGCCGCGCCGAGGAACTCGGTTACGACTTCGCCTCGACGCCCGAAACTTCCCACGACTCGATGCTCGCCGCGGCCCTCGCTGCGGAGAACACCCAGAAGCTCGAGATCCAGACAAGCGTCACCATCGCCTTCCCGCGCAGCCCAACCGTCCTCGCGATGGAGGCCTGGGACATCCAGCACATGAGCAAGGGCCGCTTCACCCTCGGCCTCGGTTCGCAGGTGAAGGGCCACAACCAGAACCGCTTCTCCGTCGACTGGCCGGGCGCCCCGGCCACGCGCATGAAGGAGTACATCCAGATGCTCCACGCCGTCTGGAACTCGTTCCGGACCGGCGAAAAGCCCGACTACGTCGGTAAGTTCTATCACTTCACCCTCATGACGCCGAACTTCAACCCCGGCCCGATCGACTACCCGGACCCGAAGGTCGGCCTCGCCCTCGTTGGCGATGCAATGGCCCGTGTCGCCGGCGAAGTTGCCGATGTCGTCATGCCCCACGGTTTCATGACCGACAAGTACATGCGCGAAGTCGTGCTCCCGAACGTTGCCATCGGCCTGAAGCGCGGCGGGCGCACCTGGGCTGATGTCGAGATCACGGGTGGCGGTTTCACCGTCTTCGGTGAGACCGAGTCCGAGATCGAACAGGGCCTCGACCGGTTGCGCCAGCCGATTTCGTTCTACGGCTCGACGCGGAGCTACCACGAAGTCTTCGAAGTCCACGAGCTCAAGTCGCTCGGCATGCAACTCCACGAGATGTCGCTGCAGGGCAAGTGGGCCGAGATGCAGAAGGTGATCCCGGAATCCGTCTTCCGGACCTTCGCCCAGACATCGACGTATGACAAGCTGCCGGAATTCGTGGCGAACAAGCGGGAGTATGCCGCCAAGTTGGGCCTCGCCCTCCCGTCCGGCACGCCCGAACAGCGCGAACGCGCCCAGCACGTCATCAAGGAAGTCCAGAAGATCCAGGTATCTCGCGTCCCGCGCGGGCTGGAGGACCTCTCGAAGGTCAAAGCCTGAGCTTCTGCCGTGCCTTTCTCGCGGCCGCGCTGGGATACCCGGCGCGGCCGCTTGGCCTTCTTGGCCCACCCGTCCACGCTCCTTCGCCCATCCGGCCAACGAAGTGCCGGGGTGACGGGTGTAGAGTTCGCCCGGATGGCACCGCAGTCTCCGGCAGGCGAAGCGGCCGCGAACGAGCCCGGTCCGTTCTTCCCCGGGCGGTACGCGGTCGCCGTTGGCGCCGTTCTGCTGGTCTCGCTGCTTGGCCTCACACTCGATGCGCTCCTCAGGGATCGCGGCGACTTCGACTACGGCCTGAGCCGCGCCGTCGGCGAGATTGCCTTTCGAGGCGACGAGTCGTTCTTTCGCTTCTTCAGCACTCTGACGGCATCGTTCTGGGCGATAACCCTCTGGTCGTCTCTGCTCATTGCGATGTTGGCCATGCGCCGCTGGCTGGCGGCAACGGCCTTGCTGGCGTTTCCCGTCGTCGGTGGAGTAAACACCCTCATCCGGTTGCTGGTGCGGCGGCCCCGTCCGGACTGGAGTGAGCTGCACTTCCGCTGGATGACCCCGGAAGAAATCGCCTACTCCGCCGCCCACAACGACTATGTCAGCTATCCCAGCGGACATGTCGTCGGCGCGGTCTTGCTCTACGGGTTTGTGTACGTCCTCGCCAGGCACCTCCGGTTTGCACCGGTCCGCGTGGCCGTCCGTGCGGCATGCGTGGCGGTCATTGTCCTTTCCGGGATCTCCCGCGTCTGGCTGGGAGGGCACTGGGTCGGCGATGTCCTCGGGGGATACGCCCTGGGCGGGCTCGCGTTGCTCATCGTGGCGTTGATGTATCGGGCGCTCGAGCCATCGACGCGCGGGGTGCCCTTGATTCGGGCGGCGCCGGTTCCTCATGACGACGCTCGGCCGCATGCGCACGCGCTCACCAGCACGATCCTCTTCCGCGGTGACGAAGTCTCGAAGATCTACAACCCGGGATTCGTGCCCCAAATCATCTACTGGCTTTCCTTCCAGGCGCCGTTCGCCTATGCCCATAATCCCACCGCACTTCGCGCGGCCGTGGCACGCCGGAATCTCGCCGGACGGCTTACCGAGTACTGGTTTGGACGGAACTGCGTCGCTCAGGCCCTCCGCGCGGAACAGATCAACGGGCGCTGGGCGATCACCGGGCGCTTCACCGAAGGCGAGGAGCCCCGGGACCATCACCGCGCCCGCCAGTTCCTTTTCGAACTCGCCGACCGCTTCGATGAAACCGGGTTTCCTACCTGGCAGATAGACCCCCGCCAGCCCCGTTCGCTGGGCAATCTGCTCGAACAGGCAGACGGCTCGTACACCATCATCGACCTGGAGTCCGGGCTGGTTTCACCCCTTGCTTCGCCTCGTGCGTGGGTGCGGGCCATTCGCCGGGCGATGGTCCCGATGTACGACGATGTGTACTTCGACCTGACGCGCGAATACGTCGCCAGGGAAGCTGCGGCGATGGGTAAGGCCAGGGGCACGCAGTGGGTCTCCGACCTTGAACAATTGCTGGACGAGGCGGAAGCGCTGGCGGCCGAGTGGCACGGCGCGGAGCCCCGGATCTGGAGCCGGACGCTACGGTTCGTATTCGATGGCTTCGGCGTTCTCGGAGCTGTCCGCTGGCTCCAGCGGAAGACCTCGATGGGCAGGGACCGCGCCGACGCATGGCTCGGCGCCTGCGTGACAACCTGGCGGGCCGACGGCCGCATCACCGAGGCGCAAGAGGCCGAATTGCGCGAAACAATCGCGGCGCCCGAGATCCAGGGTGTGCTCCCCCACCTGGGGGTGCATCTGATCATCGGCGTTGCACTTCGCTTTCCCCTGGGAAGCATCACGCGTGCGTCCTACACCACCGGAAACCTGCTCCTCGCCTGCCTCAGATTCGCAACCCGGCGGATCGACCGCGCGACCTGGCGCCGTGCCATCCGGATTCACTCCCCTCTCGTGATCTTCGTCGCCGCGATGCCGGGAATCGGGACCTTTGCCTACCTCATCTCCGGACCGGTGCGTTCCAACCATCTGCTCGCCCGCGTCGTGTTCGACTCCGCCGGCGAAAAGGTGCCCTTCCGGCTCTACCGCCGCCTTGGGCTCCGAAGACTCGTGGCGGGACGGGAGGCTGCCGCCGCATGAACCCGTTCCTCACCTGGTTCGGCCGGCACGGCCTCGTCCGGCTCTCTGATGAAGCGGTCGAAGCCTGTCGCCTGGCAGCGCGAGGGCTGGCGCTGTTCGCTCTCGGCGTATTCGCGGTCCTCGTGTTCGAACGTGGGGCACCGCGCAGCGTCGCGGAACAATCCTGGGAGACCACTGCGCAGTATGGCGCCCTCGCCCTCGTGGCCCTGGGGTGCCTTGTCGCGTTCAAGTGGGAGGGCATCGGCGGTTGGCTTATCACCACCTCGTCTGTCGCCCTCGGGGTCCTCGCGTCGGTCGTATACGAACCGAGGGTCGCACTGTTCGGTTGCCTCGCTTTTTTTCGTGCCTGGCGCCCTCTTCCTCGTCCACTGGCAGCACCGCCGGCGACGAGTTTTCATGCTCGCTGAGCTCGTCGGCATGGCCGCGCTGCTTGCAGTCGGTGCCGTCGCTTCGGTACGCGTCTACAACCACTACAACGGACCGACGCATCCCGAATCGGACGTCGCCGCCATCAAGGTTGACCTTGCCGAGTGGGTCTGGGCCGGGGCAGTGAGTGCCACAGGTTTTACCGTGAATGCCAGGCTCGCCGATGAAGACGATGGGATTCCCGAGCTGGTTGTGACCTCTGCCGGTGGCGCCGCCGCGGTTGTGGCCCCGGCGCAGGGCCCATCCGAGGAGACCGGCATCGTCGCCTACCACGTTACCGGCCTCGCCCCGGATACCATGTACAGCTACGCGCTCCGCCTGGGTGACCACGTTGACGAGGGTCGGCGGGGTAGCGTGCGCACCTTCCCGAACGGGCCGGGGTCATTCACTATCGCCCTGGCGTCCTGCGCCCGCACTGGTTCCAATGGCCAGGTCTACGACCGCATCCGTGAAGCCGGGGCTCTGCTGTTCATCGTCCCCGGGGATATCCACTACGAGAACATTTCGACCGGCGACGTCTCGCGCATGCGAACTGCCCTTCAGCGTGTCCTCACCTCGCCGGCACAGCAGGCGCTCTATCTGCGCACGCCGATCGCCTACGTGTGGGACGACCATGACTTCGGTGGCGACGGGTCTGATTCGACCTCTCCGTCCCGGGCGGCTGTCCAGTCGGTTTACCGGGAGTTTGTCCCGCACTATGCGTTCGACGGCCGAGAAGCGAGCGGCGCTGTGTACCAGGCGTTCTCGATTGGCCGTGTCCGTTTCATCATGACCGATACCAGGTCGGAGCGATCCCCGGTAGGGGCAACGGACGACCCAACGCGCACGATGCTCGGCCCGGAACAGAAGGCGTGGCTCAAACAGGAATTGCTGAGTGCACGGGACGCATCCGCGCTGACAGTCTGGGTAAACGGAATTCCCTGGATTGCTCCCGCGGAGGACGGCCGCGACGACTGGGGAGGATATGACGTCGAACGCCGGGAGATCGCGGACTTCATCGTCTCCAACAAGATCACGAACGTCGCGATGCTCAGTGGCGACGCGCACATGCTCGCCATCGACGATGGATCGAATAACACCTTTGATACCGCCGGGACCGGCCCCGGGTTCCCCGTATTCCACGCCGCGGCGCTCGACCGGCCGGGCAAGGTGAAGGGCGGGCCTTACAGCGAAGGGACCTACCCCGGCGGCGGCCAGTTTGGCCTGATGACGGTCACCGACGCCGGCAACTCGGTCCACGTGGAATGGAACGGAAAGAACTATCTCGGCGAAACGCTCGTCCACTACGAGTTCGAGTACCGGACCGGCAAATGAGCCCGACTGCCGACTGAGTGCAGCCGCGGTTCCGACTCGCTAGTATGGCGCCGCGATGCCGCTCTCAAACGACGACGTCACGCTCGAGGCGATCTCCCCGGCCGCGAACCGCACCCTAACCTTCGATCTGCCAGGCCTTTCCGTCGGGCACGCCGAATACGAAGCGGGCCCCACCGGCTGCACGGCATTTCTCTTCGATCATGGATGGACGACTTCCGTCGACAAGCGCGGCGGGCTCGTCGGCACGGCCGGCGACTATGAATGGATGCACGCTCTGTGTTTTGCCGGAGGTTCGCTCCCCGGCCTGGAGGCTACCACAGGCGTGGCGCGGGAACTCTGGTCGCGAAGGGAACACTCCACCAACCACATGCCGCTGGTGAACGGAGCGATCATCTACGACTACGGAAAGCGCCAGAACACAGTCCATCCGGATCGCGAGCTCGGGCGCGCCGCCGTTCGGGCTGCGGTGCCGGGAGTCATCGCCCTGGGGGCGCGGGGAGCCGGCCGCTCGGCAACGGTCGGGAAGATGAGGTTCGCACCGGAAGGAGGCGGGCAGGGGGCGGCATTCCGCGAGTTCGGCGGCGTAAGACTGCTGGTCGTTACCGTCGTCAACGCCCTCGGAGCGGCCATCGGCCGGGATGGTTCCGTCGTTCGTGGGAACTTCGACCCTTCGACTGGCGTGAGGCAGCGCAGCGTCAGCATTCTCGCTCCCGGGCAGACGCGGCAGCCGTCGCAAGAACCGAAACCCACGACGAACACCACGCTGACACTGGTGGCGACCGACGCGAAGCTCACCGGCCGGGAACTGGGGCAGTTCGCAAGGCAAGTGCACACGTCGATGGCACGCGCGATCGACCCCTTCCACACATCCAGCGACGGGGACACGCTGTATGCAGCGACGAGCAACCAGAAGCAGGCGACTACGAGCCCAGACATCCTGGGAATGGTCGCCGGCGAGGTGGCCTGGGACGCTGTCCTTTCGTCCTTCGACGACTGACTCTGACAGACCGGTAAGCGAGGCCTCCGTTTCTCCGCAAGGGAGGCGACGCCTGGCGAGTGCACGTCCACGGAACTCCCGGAGGTGCGGTGTCGCGTGGGCCGAAAACGCCTTGAAGACTGCCGCGTGCGACGGCCGGAGCCATCTGAATTTGGCTTCGAAAAGGGGCACAAACGGAATTCGCGCGTGGTAAACTCCCGCCGCCAGCGGAGGAGAACGTGCCGTCGATTTCGGCCCGGAGTGCGAAAGCCGTTTGTCTGGTGGTCCTGGCCGCTGGCTCCATGGCCGCCTGTAGCGGTGGAGATGACGATGGTCCCGAAGCAACACCCGAAACCGACGCCATCGCCCTGGTCGTGGCGGCCACAGAAGAGAACCCGCGGGCTCTTCCGAGCGGGGTGACCTACGATCGGCTGCGGTTTGCTAGCGTTCCGGAATACGGCGCAGGGGCGTCCGAAGACCTGGTCGCCGTGCTTGAAATGGAGTTCCACGGACGGTCCTCCCAGTACCTCGCCGAAGTCACCGTTCTGCGTACCGAATCGGCCGCTCGCGCTGAGTTGAAACGCCGCGTCGCCCTCGACGATGTCGACGAAACGAAGAGCGCGCCGGGCCACTTCTGCTATTGGATGAGAGGGCCGCTCATCCTCCCGTCCGATCTGGATGGCGCGAGTATCTGCTATGGGCGGTCCGGCTCGGTCGTGGTCGCGGTTGAAGCGGCTCCAGCGGCCGAACGCGACTTGGATCAAGGCCTGGCGCTGTTGCGGTCAGTGGAGCGCCACTTCCAAATCCTTGCCACCGGCGCCACGGATCGGGTTCGGACCCTGCCGCCAGAGGTATTCGCGGGGCTGCTGGCGGCGGTCCCCGCTCCCGGACTCGACCCCGGCAGGTCGCTCACCTGGTCCGAATTCGGGAGCAGGGACGAGTTCTCCGATGGACAGAGATGGCTGATCCGCCGTCCCGCGGACGCAGACGAATCGGCCGTCGCTTTCCTCAACATATTTGATTCGGACCAGAGCGCCCAAGCCTTCCATTGGAGCTACAGTTCGGCGCAGGGCGACGGCCCAGGGGTGGTGACCTGCGCGATACCGACTTCCAACTCGGCCGGGAGGTATTGCATCGAGCGCCTGGCGGAGACCGTCGTTGTGACTTATAGCGTCGGCGCGGCCCCCTCGGCGCCGGCTGTCGCCGAGGACCTCAGGGTGCGGGCTCGCGCCATCGGCGAGTACGTATCGAAGCTCCAGTCGGGTCGTATCCCGACCGCGGCCAGGGCCCCCTCGACACCGGGAGTGACGCAGACGCGGGCGCCGCGCACGCCCACGGTGACGGTCACGCCCACAGCGACTCCACTGCCGTTCATTCCACGAGTCAACGCGGGCACGTGGACCTTCGACGTCATCGTGAAGAAGAACACCTGCCCTGGAGGGTCGCCGGCAGTAGGGTCGACGATCCGCCTGCAGTTCGAATTCAGGGATTCGAACGGTGATCAGTACATCTCTGATGGCGAGGCATTCGGGATCGATCAGACCCTGCCGCAGCGGCAACGGCTCGGGACGATCACGGCGACACTTCCCACGGCTGAGTTCGCTGCCCAGGTGACGAACGGCAATCTCCTCGGATACGCCGGTGTCTATCTCGGGTTCGTTGCGGCCAACGAAGCGCTTATCAGCTATCGAGAGTACTACGACGACTGCCTGATCGAGGCCGAGTAGCCCCCGGAGAGCCATGGGCACAGACCGAGCGCGAGTCGCAGGCGCCTTCGCCGTAAGTCCGGGGCCGCCCGTGTTGGCTGCCCGCCGTCCGCGCTCAGCGTCCGGTAAAGCGCGGTTCTCGTTTTTCTGCGAAGGACGCGCCGCCTTCCTTCCGGTCGTCGGACATCCCCGTTGTGCTCAGCGCGATCCCGGAGAATTCGAGCGCCGTCTCGAAGTCCATATTTTGGGTCCGGTATGCGAGCATCTTGCCGAGTTTCTGCCCGATTGGCGGCCCGGATTCCACCGCCCGGGCCAGTTCCATGGTTCTTGACTCGAGTTCCTCCGGAGCGACGAGGTAATTGGTCAGTCCTGCGGAGTGTGCCTCCTCGGCCGCCATGAACCTCCCGGTGGTCATCATCTCCATCGCCTTTCGCCAGCCAATCACGCGCGGGAGTGAATAGAACCCTCCGAGGTCCGCGAAGAGCCCTCGCTTAACATAAGCAACCTGGAACCGGGCTGCCGTCGATGCGACCGCCATGTCGCAGTGGGCGACCATGTCGAGACCCGCCCCGACACACACGCCATTCACCGAAGCGATGACCGGGACGTCCAGCCGCTTGAGGGCGATATACGTCTCCGATTCGTTGCGAAAGAACAGGCGGGCGCCCTCGAGGTCGGTGGCGGATTCGGCCGATGGGTAGAGCAAGTTGCCGGGTCGGCCACCGCTGAAATCAGCCCCGGCGCAGAACCCTCGTCCCGCCCCGGTGAGCACCACGCAGCGGACCGACCGGTCGGTGCGCGCCGCCTGGAACACCTGCCGCAGCTCATCGAACAGCGTCATGTTCAGTGCGTTCAGCTTCTCGGGCCGGTTCAGCGTCACCCAGAGGATGCCACCGGAGTCGCCGCGCTTCTCGGTCAGGACGGTTTCGAACACCATGCAGCCTCCAGCCGCCGCACGGTGAGCGACGGTGGCCGATTCTAGCGCGAAACCTGGAGCAAAGTGGGAGGAAAAGGGGAGATGGTAGCAGGGGGGAGACTTGAACTCCCGACCTCACGATTATGAGTCGTGCGCTCTGACCAGCTGAGCTACCCTGCCGCGAACTCTCACTTTACCACTCCCCCGGCTACCGAAAACGGCTACGGGGTTGGCACATCTTCCGGCCGGCGAGGGTCGACGCGCCGCATCGTCCACTGGACTCCGGATTCATTGAAGTCGACGACGGCCGCGAGTCCGGCCTTCCGGTTCGCGTCGGTCAATGGCATCGGTGCGCCCGAATACACCGCCGTCACACCCGCCGTGGTCACGTCGGCGTGAGGTTCCCAGTGACCGAACGCCATGTAGTCCCAGTGTCCCGCTGCCGCCGCCACTTCCGAGTCCTTGATCAACAGCGACCGGTGCATCTCGCCGCCTTCGCGCACGAAATGCCCATGCCCCATCGCGATGTGCCAGCGGTCATCGACACGTTCCGGCAGCCCGTCGAGCGGCTTAAAATGCCAGTCGGTGTCGAGATACGCCCGCCCCCAGAGGACGAGGTCGAGTCCTTCCGGCTCCACCAGTTCCCCCTTGTGGCCGCGCACAATCGTCAGGCGCCGGGCGATGGATTCCATGTCGTGTCGCCAGTAGATGCTCCCCGGGTCCATTGGGTCGTGATTTCCCGGGATCAGGAACGTCTGGCCGCGGAACCTTCGGATCGTCTCCGCGGCGAAGATGACCGTTTCCTCCGGGACGCGGTCGTTGTCGAAGAAGTCCCCGGCGATGAGCAAGGCGTCGGCGTTCGTCTCGTTGGCCAGGTCAATCACGCGTTCGAAGGTGAGTTCCATCAACTCCCGGCGCGCGTTCCACTTTGCATCGCCGCTTCCCGCATAGGCTCCGAGATGGACATCCGAGGTGTGGACGATACGAAGCGGTTTCCGCTCAGGCATGGTGGCCGGCCTTCATCGCAAGGACCTGGCGCGTGTGGTCCAGCGCGTGGACTCCGAGGAAGAAGTACCACTCGCGCCAGTTTAGCTGTCCAAAAACCGGATGCTCCCAGGTCGTCTCGAGGAATCCGGCCGGGTCGGCCGCGCTGACATGCGCCCAGACCGAGTCGGCCGACTCAGTCAGACGCGCCTGGAGCGCCTCGATCTCGCGAGGGAACGATGGCAGCGGGTTGTTCGGTCGCTCGCCCGTGAGCGAGGTGTGGAGGACCGCTTCTCCGACCAGCCAGTTCCATTCAGCGAGGTGTTTCAGGGCGTCGATGGGCGCCCATTCCTCGCCGGGGCTGGCCGTTGCGACGGCTTCGCGGGTGAACCCTCCGATGGCCTCGCACATGTCGGAATAGCGCGCAGCAACCGAGTCGCGGATGGCCTCAAGTGGTGTCCCGGCGGTCTCGGTCCGGATCCAATCGCGAATCCGGGCGGCCTGCTCCGGTGTTGGGTCGCTCACGACGGCGTCCCGACGATGGCGTCGGTCCGTTCGAACACCGAAAGCCCGATGAAGCCCAGGCTCTGCCGGATGTGGCGGATCCGCCTCAGCCCCGGGCATTCCGGCCACGGATGCCACCGGTGCTCGACGGCGACCACATGGCCGCCCGGCCTGACGACCCGTGCCAGTTCGGCGACTGCCAACGGGCGGACAGCGGGCGGGAGGTGCCCGACATAATGCGAGGAGATCGCGGCATCAAACGCGCCTTCGTCGGCCGGCAACGCGAGGCCGTCAGCATGGACGAGGCGGATACGCTGATGTTTCAGCCGGCGGCGGGCCCGTTCGAGCAGGTACGGGGACAGGTCGACCCCGACAAGGTCGTGGCCGATGCCGCGTTCGGCGACTTTTTGGAGGAGCCGGCCAGGTCCGCAGCCGACTTCGACCAGGGCGCGCGGGGCCAGGCGGGCCAATTCGCTGACAGTCGCGCGGATGGTGCTGGCCTCCAGCCCCTGGTTGTACACATGCCGGACGAGGTTCTCGTACCCTGCGGCGCTCCGGCGCGAAAGGTAGCCCTCCGGGAGAAAGTGCCAGCGGTGGAGGTACCAGGACGGGTAGGAGATGCGCGGATCGCTGGTAGGCATCGCCGTCGCCGCTGCCACGAGGGCTCGTGCCTGGTTGGACGGCATGCGTTTCAACATCCCCCGGATCGTAGCCACCAGGACCGGGATGTTCCACCGTCTCCTGAGCCGTAGACTTCCCTCCATCTGCCCCAAAGAGGAGTACCCATGATCACCATCGTCGCAAAACTCCAGGCCGCGCCTGGCAAAGAAGCCGAACTGAAAGCCGTCCTCACGGAAATGGTTGCGAACGTTAAGACCCACGAAGCTGGCGCCGTCCCGACGTATTCGCTCCACGTCTCCGACACCGACCCGGCACTCTTCCTCTTCTACGAGAACTACCGGGACGCGGAGGCACAGGCGGCGCACAACGTGACCGGCCACATGAAGGCCATGAGCGCGTCGCTCGCCGGTCTCCTCGGGGGACGCCCCGTTATCGAGCGCTATACGCGCATCGCGACCGTCGAATAGACCGTGTCCGTGTGGTTGCCCGTTACGCCGGGCAACCACACCTTGAGGGCGCATGGACTTCCTTCGCGCGGCCATCCTGGGAATCGTTCAGGGCCTCGCGGAATTCCTCCCGATTTCGTCCTCAGGACACCTCATCCTCGTCCCGGCGCTCTTCAAGTGGCCCGACCAGGGCCTGGCGTTCGACGTCGGGCTGCATTTGGGAACACTTCTCGCTCTCCTCATGTACTTCTGGAAGGATTGGTGGCGAATGGTTCGGGCTGGCGTGCCCGACTTCGTCCGCCACCAGTTCCGCTTCCGAAGGCACTCACGCGACAGCCAGTTCCTCTGGCTGATCGCGCTCGGTTCCGTACCCGCCGCCATCTCGGGGCTGCTGTTCGACGATTGGATCGAAGAACACCTCCGCCAGCCGTGGCTCGTGGCTCTGGCCCTTGGCGGGTTCACCTTCGTCATGCTCCTCGCCGATCGCAGGGCACGCATGTCGCGGACGGTCGAATCCATCGGGATACGGGATGTCGTCTTGATCGGGCTGGCCCAGGCGGCCGCGCTCTTTCCGGGAGTGTCCCGTTCCGGCGCAACGCTCTCGATGGGGATGTTTCGCCACCTGACCCGCGATTCAGCGGCCCGCTTCGCGTTTCTCTTGGGCACTCCCGCCTTTGTCGGTGCCGCGCTGCTAAAGGCGGGAGATCTCTCTTCTTCCTCTGGACACGAACTGGCCGAACTCGTCATCGGTTTCGGGTGTTCCTTCGCGGTCGGGCTCGCAGTCATCCACTACCTGCTCCGCTTCCTGCGAACCCGGACGCTGATGCCGTTCATCCTGTATCGCTTCGGTGTCGCGGCGCTGGCCCTGGTCATCGGTGCAGTCCGCGTGGCCTGACGAAGCACTGCCGTGCTCACAAACGTATGATTCGGGCGCACACGGTCCAGCAGGAGGAACCGCATGGTATTGGAAAGACTGCGTCTCGACGGTCCGCCGAGGAAAGTGGTCATCGTCACCGGCGGCGGCCGCGGGTTGGGCAAGGCGATGGCCATCTCGCTCGCCGAAGCCGGAGCCGATGTCTGCATAGCCAGCCGCACCGTAAGCCAGCTCGAATCTGCCGCGGCCGAGATCGCGGCGGCTGGTGGGCGCCGGCCACTTATCGTCCCCACCAACGTCCAGAAGCGCGAAGAGTGCGACGCCCTGATCGAAAAGACCGTCGCCCACTTCGGGAGGCTCGACGTCATGCTGAATAACGCGGGCATCGGCGACCGCCGCGGCGCAGGGGACCGGATCCAGGACCTCGAAGACGCCGACTGGCACGACACCATCGAGGTGAACCTCCACAGCACGTTCTACTGTTCGCGTGCCGCCACCAGGCAGTTCCTCAAGCAAGGTGGCGGGGGAGTCATCGTGAACGTGGCAAGTGGCACGGCTCTGCGCTCTTCGCCTCAATCGCTTGGCTACGCTGCCGCCAAGGCCGGTGTCATTTCGATTACGAAGAGCCTCGCTGCGCAACTGGTGGGCGAAGATATCCGGGTAAACTGCATCATCCCGGGTTACGTCGCCCAGAGCCCCGCTCAGAACGACGACGAAGTCTCGATGCGCAAACAGCGCGGGCGATTTATTACCGTCCGACGCCTCGGCGAGGCGTGGGAACTCGGCGCACTGGCCGTATTCCTCTGTTCCGACGCTTCGAGCTACATCACTGGCGAATCCTTCCCTATCGATGGCGGCGGGCTCGCCGGCGGCATCGCACCGACTGGCTTCGCCATGGCCGAGACCGTGGAGGCGTCACGTGCCTGATTGGGACCGCAAGCAGGGATTCGACCTCACCGGAAAGCGCGCCCTGGTCGTCGGGTGCTCCAATCCTTCCGGCCGCGCCATTGCCCTCGCATTGGCCGAAGCTGGCGCCGACGTCGCGGTTGCCTCGGCATCACTCGATGGCGACGAGGTGATGGAAGCGAAGCGGGTAGCCAGGGCCGTGGAGGGCCTCGGACGGAAGTCCATCTCGCAAGGCTGGGATGTCACCCTTCCGACGAACATCCAGGTTGGACTGAAGCAGATCGGCAAGGACTTCGGAAAGCCGAACATCCTCGTCTACAACGCCGATGCGACCCTCGCCAAACCGATTGAGAAGACCACCGACAGCGACTTCGCCCGAATTCAGGCAGTGAACCAGAGTGGCGCTTATTACGCCGCACGTTCGTTCCTGAAGGAGTTTCCGGAAGGCGAAACCGGCCGAATTCTCTTTATCACCTCGATCTTCGCCGAACGTGGCGTGGAGAACCCCTCGGCTTACACCACGGCGAAGGCCGGTGTCCTCGGTCTCAGCACGGCGCTGAGCCAGGAACTCGGTCCACGCGACATAACATCGAACTGCATCTCCACCGGCTGGATGGACTGGACACCAGGACGCGGCCCCGACGAAATCGGTGCCAATCTCCTCCTCCGGTTCATTCCCATGCGGCGCTTCGGCAAAGCCGAGGAACTCGCAGCGCTATCCGTGCTGCTTTGTTCCGATGCGGCCGGGTATTTCAGCGGCCAGGTGTTCCACGTCGATGGCGGCGTGAGCCAGCACCTGTAGCCCGGAATGGCGGGTTCCAGGCCTCTCGTCGTCCGGCTTCTCGAGCAGAAGGGCATCGCGCACGAGGTGTACGCCTTCGATGACACGATCCGTTCAGCCCAGGAGGTCGCGCGCGTCACCGGCATGCCCCCGGAACAGGTACTGAAGACGCTGGTCGTCGAACACGACCCTCCCCGGGGGAAGCCTTATCTGGTGATGGTGCCTTCATCACTTGAGATCGACATGAAGGTGCTCGCCGCGAGTCTCGGCGCGAAGAAGCTGCGGATGGCTTCACACCGGGATGCCGAGCGGCAGACGGGCCTTCGGGTCGGGGGAATTAGCGCCCTCGCCCTCATCGGACGCGGCTTCGAAGTCTTCGTCGAGGAAAGCGCCACGCTGTTCGAAGAGGTGCTCGTGAGCGCCGGTCAGCGCGGCTACGACGTCAGGCTCGCTCTGGCGGACCTGATCGCACTCACCGGCGCCGCCGCGGTCAGGGCGATCTGAGCCCGGTCGGGTAGCGTCGGCACGCGTTCAGACCGGCACGGCGGTCTACCGTGAAGATCCGCGCGCGTTGAGCGCTGCGATGTCACGTTCTTCAGCCATCACCATGATGATGTCGCCCTCGTTCAGGAGGACATCGTTCTTCGGGCCAACCTCCAGTTGACCCGTCGCATGCCGGATCCCGAGCAGGGTGGCGCTTGCACAGCCGACGAGGATCTCGCCGACCTTCCGTCCGGCCAACGCGTTGTCGGGGTTCACTTCGAACTCGGCGAGGACGAGGTCGCCGTGCCGCCCACTCGCAAGCGTGTCCATGAAGTCGGCAGCAAGAGGTTGGAGGGGCCGCGAGGACCATCCGCCGCCCGCCGAGACTGTAGAGCGAGAGGACACGGTCGGCCCCGCGAGACGGAGCTTCTCTTCGTTGTGCGGAAGCCCACATCTTGCGACCACGTGGCAGCCGGGGTTCATCGATTTCGCCGTGAGCGTGATGTAGGTGTTTCCCGCGTCACTGTCGCTCGCGGCGAGGAGACAGCGCGCGGTCCGGAGGTTCGACTGGTTCAGTACGCGTTCGTCCGAAGCATCGCCGTTGATCACGAGGTAGCCGAAAGCCCGCGCCCGTTCGTACTGTTCCGCCGTCTGCTCAATAACAACGAAATCGACCCCGCGTTCCTTGAGCTCACGGGCGATCTCCTGCCCCACGCGGCCGAAGCCGCAGAGGATGTAGTGGCCGGAAAGTTCGGCGATCTGCATCGTCATTCTCCTTGCGTAGAACCGGCTGCGCAGGTCTCCTTCGAGCACCTGCTCCATGACCAGGCTGAGCGTATAGAGCACGGTCCCCACACCGAACAGGATGAGCACTACCGTGAAGAGCTTCGCCTTTGTGTCGAAGGTCGCGAGTTCGCGGAAGCCCACGGTGCTGAGCGTGGTCACCGTCTGGTAGAGCGCGTCCACGAAGGACATGTCCGTGAGTAACAGGTACCCGCCCGTCCCCACCACGATCACGACACCGAAGAGTCCGAGCGCGACCTGGAGCCGGGGAGGGATCACAGCGGGGAGGGCGCGGAGGTGCATCAGCCTTGGATTATACGTAGGCGCCCGGCTCATTCCTGCCGGGCCGCGATGTGGGCATGGCGTCGTGCCCTATCTCATCAGGTCCAGGTACTTCCGCTTCATCCAATCGCCCTTCGCCCGGTACTCGGCGGCGGTGGCCAGCGTCCCCTTCCGTCCGCCCTCGCGGCCATAGGCAAGGTTCAGTGCTGCGTGGTGGTTCTCGGCGGCCGGCATATGGCGTGCGCGCTCCCTGGCCGCACGGTTGGTCCACGTCCGGCAGTACTCGATCGCCTCCTGGAGCTCGCCGTAGATATCGACCACTTCCACGACGCGGAGTGGCAGCGATCTGCTGTGGCTTCGGTGGCGGGGCGGCGACGCCGAACATCGTCATTTGTTGGCCCTCCACGAAACGGCCCGTCTCGTCGAGATACGCGTCGCCGGCCTCTTCGACGTCCAGGATCTCTACCTGTTCGCGCTCATCGTCCTCCACCAGTTCGTCTGGCGCTTCGACCTCACGTTCGTCCGCTTCGAGGAAAAGACCTTCGCCGTTGGGCTTGAGGGCGACCGGCGGCGCCTCGCGTTCGAGGTGTTCGATGATCGATCCGAGACGTGGGTCACGGCCGATGAACACATGGAGGATGTTCTGTGCGGCCGGGAGCGTGTGGTTGAAGCGAAGTCCCCGCCCCAGCTGCTGGATCACCGGCTCGCGGCTGAACACCGCATCGAGCTTGAGTAAGACGCTCACCGTTGGCGCGTCGAACCCTTCGCTTGCCTTCTTCACCTGGATGAGGACGTCGTACTTCGCCGCGTGGAAATCGCGCAGCCGGCGGTCGTTTTCGGCGTCGCTGAGCTCTTCTCCCGAATGCACCACCGCACACCTGAGCGAGGGGTGCCACCGGCCGAAGACGCGATCAAGGTGGTTCGCGTGCTCCTTCGTGGCGGCGAACACCAGCCCCTGGTGTTTCCCCGGCGCGACCTCGTTCTTCGCCAGGAGCGTCCGGGCGAACTCACGGACGAGGGGCTGAACGTAGTCTTCGTTCCATCTCAACTGTTGGCGCACACAGCGCTGGTCGAAGTCGGGGAGGTCCGCCATCTCGGAGGCGGTGAACTCGTAGACCTCGCCCGTGCTGTTCTTGAGCTCGACGGCGTAGTCCTTCATCTGCATGTTCAGCCGCTTCAGGATGCGGCCCTCTTTCCATGCCTGCCTCATGGTGACGTGGAGGAGGGGATCGATGACGAGACCCTCTCCTTCGGGGTCCTCGATGTATCGCGCCCCCGCGATCGGGTCGCGGTCGAGCCGAAGCGGCGTCGCGGAAAGCAGTAGCGCTGTCAGCACGGGAAGCTGCCCGAGCGCCTCTGCCCAGGTTCCGCGTTCGCCGAGATGATGCGCTTCGTCGCACACCAGGTGGACTTTCCGGCCGGCACAGAGCCGCCGGTAACGTTCGGGAGCGGCCGCCACCTGCTGGTAACTGGCAACGATGAAGTTGGCGCCGCTGGCGCCTACCCGGTCAAGAGCGGCGTTTTCGGCCAGGATCTTCCGGATCGGCCGCGCACTCCCGATCACCCCGAGAGCCTTCTCGATGCCCGCATAGACCTGCGAACGGAGTACGTCCGTCGGCGTGAGGTAGAGGCACGTATCGGCCCCAACAGCGGCGGCGGCTACCTCGAACGAACCAACACCGATGACCGTCTTTCCGTACCCGACGGGCACGACGATGAGTTCCGCGTGGGAACCGGCGCGCAGCGCCTGTGCGAACCTGGCCAATGCCTCGGCCTGGCCCGGCCGCAGGCGCGAATGTGCAGCGGGAGATGCGCTCAAACTTGCTCCGAGAAGCGGATTCCTGGGCGATCAGCGTACGGCGAAGCGGATGCGCGTGTCTGCCGTCGCCCGCGCGACGAACCGTCATGCGCGGTAGGTCAGTCCGACGCGACCGTCACGAACGAGCGATAGCGCAGCAGTGGGGTGACCGTCCCGGATCCGGAGGGCCCCGCCGAGGCCTGGGGCACTTCCTTCAGAAGGAAAGCTGCTGCCATCCAGCCATTGCCGGCCGCCGTGCTCACCGGGACCCATGCAACACCGTCCACCGTCTGCGAGGCGCCCGTCACCGTGACCTGGGTGTTGTGCCCAAGGCAGTGGGTGATGGTGCCGGCCGGCGCATTCCGCAGCCTGAGGCAGTCGCCAGGTGTGTTCACCCGCGCCAGATCGCCTGCGGCGACGGGCCCGGCAACCGTGACAATCGGCTTCGCCGGCACACTCGATGAGCCCGCGCCGAAGCGGTACACGTGGAAGTCCAGACCTTTGGCGGCTGCGCGGGCGGCAGGGTCGTAGCCCGACCGGAGGTTGACCATGCCATCCCAGTTCTGATTGGAATCGATGATCTCGAAGGTGCCATCCCGATTAACGGAGATGATGATGGCAGTATGGAGTCCGTCGTAATCCGCGTCGGCCGTAGACCATGCATCATTGGCGATCTGGATGATGTCGCCCGGACCCGCGTCCTTCAGCGCAACTTCCACGGCCCCGGCGTCGAGATAGCCGAAGCGGTAATCGAATCCGACCTTCGCTCCAGTCGAATCCTGGACAACCTGTTTCATCCACGTCCAGCACTCCCCCTGGTACGTGCCAAGGTCACGGAGGGCGCGAGTGACGATCGGGTTCGTCGAAGTGGTAGCCGCGCTCGCATGGGCAAAGGCCGCGAGAGCGGTGAGGACGGCTACAAAGGCGACCAGGATGGCTGCCAGGGCCGGCCGGTGTTGAGACAACGGCATCAGTTCACCTGCTTCAGTTCCCCTGAGGGCTTTTGGCACCCTAACCCACGGTTTTGGCATGCACAACCCGGAAACGTGCCGCGTTTTGCAATGAAACACCTCACACAAGGGAGTTCGCCAGACACAATTCGGGCACTCGCCGATGAAATAGGCGACATAATAGACGGGAAATTGCAATTTGTTACCTTCCCGTAAAATCCTTCCCCATGGTGTCTTCGTCGCCCCTCGCGGGCATTCGCGTTATCGAATCGGCAGGTTGGAACGGAGTCTTGGCGGGGAGGTTGCTCGCCGATGCCGGCGCCGACGTGGTGCGCCTGATTCTTCCTGAAGGGGACCCGCTATCGGCCGAGCCGCCCTACTTCGGTACGACCAGCAACTCCATCCAGCAGGCCTGGTACAACGCGGGCAAGCGCATTCTTGAACTGGACCTCCGGGAGGCAAACGGCAGAGGACGCTTTCTCGAACTCATCGCCGGCGCCGACGTCCTCATCGAGGATTGGCCCATCGGAGCCGCCGAAGTGTCTCCAGCCGAGCTCACCGCCGCGAACCCGGCCCTCGTCCACCTTTCAGTGACACCGATGGGCGTCGGCGGACCGCTCTCTGGCTGGCGGGTGAACGACCTCGTCGCCAACGCGCTCTCCGGGTCGGCATCGGTAACGGGCAACGCCGACACGCCGCCGCTTTCCGGCTACGGGAACCAGTCTCACCACACAGTCGGTCTCTATGTCGCCGTTTGCGTTCTTGCTGCACTCCGCGCCGCGAGAAAGAGCGGCGCTTACCAGCACGTTGACCTGTCCGCGCACGAGGCGCTGATCAGCTGTACCGAACAAGTCCTCATGGAATGGTTCTTCCCGGATGGCGTCTGGAACACCGCTATCGCTCTCCGCCAGGGCAGTCTCCACTGGAGCAACGCGTACGAAGTTTTCGAAGCTTCGGACGGGCACGGGGTGATGGTGACGGCCGCCCTGAGGTTCGCCGACGTCCTGCTCCCGTGGTTGCTCGAAGAAGGCGCCGCCCAGGATCTGGGGAACCCGGCCAAGTACCCTAATGTCGTCGCCATGGTCCGCGACATCCCCTACGTCATGGACGTGCTCCGGGACTGGACCAGGACGAAGCCGGGCGAGGATCTCTTCTTCGAGGCGCAACGCCGGCATCAGCCGTTCGGAGTCGTCTGGAGCATCCAGGAGGCCCTCACGAAGAGCCCCCAGATCGAAGCACGGGAATATCTCCAACCGCTTGATGTACCGGGGTTTGGGCCGGTCCCCTTTCCGGGACGGTTCCTCCGGACCAGTGCCGATGAGGGACGTCCCCGCCTGGCCACGGCAGCCGGGAGCGTCCCGTGGTTGCCTCGCCCGCGGGACGGCTCCCGCCTCCATTGCGATCCGGCCCGGCCACTCGATGGCCTCCGCGTCATGGATTTCACCCACGTGCTGGCGGGCCCGTTCGGCACACGCGTCCTGGGTGATCTTGGAGCCGAGGTGATAAAGGTCGGCACTGCGTCTCGCGGCGGGGGGGCGAACACGCCCCACCACCCCTACTACACGATGTGGAACCGGAACAAAAAGAGCGTGACCATCAACATGGCGACTCATGAGGGCCGCGAAGTCGCCCGCAACCTCGCCGCCAGGTCGGATGTCATCATTGACAACTTCAGCGCCGGGGTACTTAGGCGCTGGGGACTGGATCGAGAGGGCCTTCGTACCGTGAACCCGGGCGTGAGCGTGGTCTCTATGGGCGGAATGGGCCAGGACGGACCCTGGAAGGACTTCGTCACCTTCGCCCCTACGATCCACGCCCTCACTGGACTGACGTATCTCACGAACCCGCCCGGCGACCACTTCATGGGCTACGGATTCTCGCTAACGGACCACCTGAGCGGCCTCGCCGGCGCGTTCGCAGCCCTCCAGGCCGTGGAACACCGCGACCGGACGGGCGAGGGCCTCACCATCGACCTCTCGCAGTACGAACTTGGCCTCGGGCTCATGGGCCCGGCGCTTCTGGACTACCTCGCGAACTCGGTGGATCCCGAACCCGTCGGGAACCGCCACCCGTTCGCGGCATGGGCGCCGCACGGCATCTATCCCGCCGCCGGAGATGACCGGTGGATCGCGATAGCCATTCGGGGTGAAGCCGAGTGGCGCCGGTTCATAGCTCTCGATGGACTCGATCCGGATCTTGTCTCCGGCGAGCGTTTTCGAACGCATGCCGATCGTGTCCGGAACGAGGACGCACTCGATGAAGCCGTCGCACGCTGGACCTCAACTCGCGACAGGTACGCCATCGCCGCCATGTGCCAGGAAGCGGGTATCTGTGCTGGGCCGGTGCAGAATGCTGAGGACCTGACAACACGTGACCCACAGCTGAAGGCTCGCGCATATTTCGGGACAGCGGTAGCCGAAAACTGGGGTGAGTACCCGATCGACCGCTTCCCGGCGACGTTCAATGGGGCGCGCCCTGATGTGTACGAAGGGGTACACATGGCCGGCGCCGACACCTTCGACGTGATGACGGGCCTGCTCGAGCTCAGTGATGACGAGCTGGCGGCATTGCTCGCCGGCGGAGCGCTCACGTGATGCTTCGGCAAGCCCCGGCAGCCTCTGTTACGCTCGATCGCACACCTTTTCGCAGCATGCAGTGACCCTGCGCCTCTATTCCGCGCTCGGCCGAGAGATCCGCGACTTTCGGCCCGTCACCCCCGGCCGCGCAAGCATGTACGTCTGCGGCGTAACGCCCTACGACGTCACCCATCTCGGCCACGCTTTCTCCTACGTGCAGTTCGACACCCTGCGCCGCTACCTCGTCTACAAGGGGTTCAACACCCGCTACGTCCAGAACGTTACCGACATCGATGACGACATGATCATGGTGTCGAAGCGTCAGGGCGGGCGACCCATCGCGGAGATTCGCGACGAAAACGATGCGATCTTCCGTGCCGACCTCGACCGCCTGAACGTTCTCCGTCCGCACGCCTACCCCTACGCGACCGACCACATCCCGGAGATCATCGAAGCCACGGCGAAACTCATCGAAAACGGCAACGCCTACGTCGTCGGCGGTGACGTCTTCTTCGAAGCGGCCACCTTCGATCGTTACGGCGCTCTCAACGGGCTTTCGTTCGATGCCCTTGGCAAACTCGAAAACCCTGAGTCGAAACGTGCCGAGAAAAAGCGCGGCCACCTGGACTTCCTGCTCTGGCAGGAAGTCGACCCCGGGGACCCGAGTTGGGATAGCCCGTGGGGTCCCGGCCGCCCGGGCTGGAGCATCGAATGCACCGCCATGTCGGTGAAGCACCTCGGCGCGCAGATCGACATCCACGGCGGCGGAAGCGACCTCATCTACCCCCACCACGAGAACGAAATCGCACAGGCTGAATGCGCCTACGGCCCGGCACCGTTCTGCGGTCACTGGCTTCACAACGGAATGCTCCAGCTGGACAGTGTGAAGATGAGCAAGTCACTCGGGAATCTCGTCCTCGCCCGCGTCCTGATGCAGACCTATGAGCCGGACCACCTTCGTCTCTATCTGCTGAGCACACACCTTCGCAAGGACGCCAACTACCACTCAGGAGACCTGGACGCCCTTACGGCCCGCTACGAGAGGCTGAAGGCCGCCGCCAACGCGCAGGCCGTGCAACCCGCTGGCGCTCCGGCCAGTCCGCTCCAACGGGCGTTCGAGGCGGAGATGGACAATGACTTCCAGGCGCCGGCAGCGCTCGACTTGCTCGACCAGGCGGCCTCCCGCGTTCTGGCCGGCACTGCCCCGGACGGTGAGGCGGCAGCCCTTCGCGAAGCACTCGCCACTATGGGCTTCGCTTTCGCGGGCGGCCGTGGCCCTGCCACTGGCGACTTGAACCCGTAGCTTTCATCGAGTCGCACTCTTAATGCCCGGTGAGCCTTGGCGCCGACAGCTCCGCAGGTGTCCCGGATGACTACGGCGAGCCGGTCCGGCCGTTCGCGGCGAGTCGTGCCAGCACGGCCTCCGTATCCGCACCCAGTTCCGGGGCCGGGGCGCCCACTTCGCCCGGTGTCTCGCTGAAGTGAATGTGCGTCCCGACCACCCGCTGCCGCCCAAATCGCGGATGTTCCTGTTCCACCAGGTAACCGTTGGCCCATGGCTGTTCCTGTTGCACCAGGGCGGCGTAGTCCTGCACCACCGAGGCCGGGACGTCTTGGCCCCGCAGTCGTTCCAGCCAGTGCGCCGCCGGTGCGGAGCGGAACGCCGTCTCCATCCGTGCCTGGAGTTCCTCCCTATTCACAGCCCGGGGATAGCCGCGGGCGAACTTCGGGTCGTCAATAAGCTCTTCGAGGCCCAGCGCCCTGGCGATTCGCGGCCAGAACTTCTGATCGATGCCGACAATCATGATCCAGGTGCCGTCGGCGCACTCGTAGTGACCGACGGTGGGGGAGGCTCGAAACTCCCGCGCACGTTCCTCTCCAAAGTGGAGGAAGTGGAGAATGTCCGGGCTCTGCAGGGCGATCTGCGTGCCGAGGAGCGATACCTCGACCTTCTGGCCGATCCCCATCCGCTCGCGCACGAACAGCGCCGTCATGATGCCAAGCGCCAGGTTCATCGCGCCGCTCTGGTCGGCGATGCCCGGGTAGGGCACCTCGGGGCGATGTCCCGGGCCGCCCCCGCTGTGTTGGGCGAATCCGCTGTAGGCCTGGGCGATCTGGTCGAAGGATGGAAGGGTCGCCATCGCTCCTTTGGTGCCCCACCCCGTCGCTTGTGCGTAGATGATCCGCGGGTTGCGCGCCTTGAACGCTTCGTAGCCCAGACCCCAGCCGTCCATCGTCCCCGGTCGGAAGTTCTCGACCACCACATCGGCCGATTCGCCGAGGCGTAGCGCGATGTCCCGGTCCTCGGCCTGCCGCATGTCCAGCGTGATCGACTTCTTGCCGCGATTCAGCGCTTCCCAGAACGCGCTGAATCCATCCGGTTCCTTAAGCATCCGGCGGCCGAAGTCACCGCCTCCGGGGTCTTCAACCTTTATCACCTCGGCGCCGAAGTCGCCTAGCAAGACAGTCGCGAAAGGCCCTTGCTGGTACCGGGTGAAGTCGAGGATTCGGATGCCGTCAAGAGGTCGTGCCATTGCGCGAGTCTACGCGAATCGAAGAGGACGGCCCGTGACCGAACCCGCTTAGCGTTCACTCAATTGAAACCGTTGTCACCTTCCGCCGGGACTGAGGCCGCAGCAGACGGCATGGGACACCCTGCGGAGTCCGGACGCGAATCTGACGGGCGTCCTGTTGGAAGACATCAATCCCGTCCACTTTTCCGCGCCCGCCCCCCGGAAGATCTGGTGTTTGGCCACCAGTTCGCAACTATTTTACGAAGCGTGCGCTGTCAAACGACACGAACCTGTCCGATACAACCTATGAGATGAACTCGAACAGTGAACACAAGCGGCGCGAAGACTGGTTGATCGCGACCATGTTCCTCGCTGGCTCGGTCTGTTTCACGCTGGCGTTCTTCAGCCAGATGATCGAGGAACCGTTCGCGCTCGCCTGCATGGTCCTCATTACGGCGCTGTGCGAAGTCCTCTCCGTCCGTCTCTACTTCGATGGGCGCGTCTCGGTCAGCTTCGTCGGGAGCCTCTTGAGCACCATCCTCTTCGGACCCATCGGCGGTGTGCTGGCGGCCGCCGCGGTCGCGATGACGGGCTTCTTCACAGCCTCCCGGAATCCCCAGGAAGCTGGTCTTCAACTTCGGGCACGCAACGACGGCAGCGGCCGTCGCGGGATGGACGCTGAGCTACTTCGGCGCGACCGGCACCGAGTGGGACCTTCGCCAGCCCGTTTCGGCGCTCGCTGGCGGGATCGCCGGCGCCGGTATCCTCTTCTCTATCGATGCATGGTCGGTCTCGGCGATCATCAGTGTGACTTCCGGCCGTTCGGTACGCGCGGCATACCGCGAGAACTTTGCATGGCTGTTGCCGCACTACCTGGTGCTCGGGCTGGTCGCTGGCGGTTTGGCCGTTGTGTACGGGGAGCTCGGGATCGCCGCTATCCTCGTGCTCGGGCTCCCTCTACTCCTTTCGCGCTACGCCATCGCCCAGTTCGTGGAACGCACTCGCGAGAATGTGATGCGTCTCGAACGCTCCAATGACCAGTTGCAGCACGCCTATGTTGAGATCCGCGATATGTCGGAAGAACTCAGGGATGCCTACACGGGCACCCTTGAATCACTGGTGACTGCGCTCGATGTTCGCGACCAGGAGACGCGCGGTCACTCCGTACGGGTCGCCCAGCACTCACTCGATATGGCGAAGATGCTCGGGATCAACACCGACGAGGAACTGCTGACCGTCTACCGGGGTGCCTTGATGCACGATGTCGGCAAGATCGGCGTCCCGGACGCCATCCTCTTGAAGCCGGCCAAGCTGACCGAGGAGGAATGGGAGTTCATGCGGCGCCATCCGGCCCTTGGCTACCGCATCCTCGCCCAGGTGCCGTATTTGCGCCCCGCCGCGAAGATCGTCCTTGCCCATCACGAACGCTGGGACGGCGATGGCTATCCACGCCGTCTGAAAGGCGAGGATATTCCCCTGGGGGCCCGCATCTTCGCGATCTGCGACACGTACGACGCCATCATCTCCGATCGCCCGTACCGTAAAGGTCAGTCGCCAGACGCAGCGCTAGCTGAGATACTGCGCTGCGCCGGGACGCAGTTCGATCCAGAGGTTGTCGAGGCCTTCGAAGCAGCGTTCCCAAGGTGGCGGGAAGAGGACCACGGGGCGACCCGCAAGCCCCTGTACCTCCCTGCGTGGAGGCAGGACAGCGATGCGTCAGGAAGAGCGGCGGGCTAGGACGCGGGCCGCGCTGTTGCGGGCCGCCGCCTCTGCGTTCGCCAGCCGCGGCTACGATGGCGCCTCCGTCGATGCGATTGCCGCTTCGGTTGGCCTCTCGAAGGGCGCCGTCTACGCCCACTTCCCGTCCAAACTGGAACTCTACCTGGGCGTGCTCGCAAGCCTTCTCGAACAGGCTGAGTGGCGCCTGGAACGCGTCGCCGGCGCTGTCCGCGACGGTAGCAGCCCCATGGAAGCCGCCCGTCACTACCTCGGCCTGGCGGGCGATGCCCAGCACGCCGCCCTGATGTCGGAGTTGTGGCGGACCGCGGCCATCGAGGCGCATATCCGCGGGATCGTCGAACGCTTCGTAGAGGAGCGGCTTGGCTCCCTCTCACGCGCGGCGGTGGAACGCGGGCTCCCGCCGGCAGCGGCTTTGGAGTTCGCCCAATCCGTCGCCCGGTTCATCGATGCCGAGTTGTTGTATCGCAGGGTGGATGACGCGGCCGGGCAGGTAGCGGGCTCGTAGGGCTCCAGGTTTTCGGGACAGAGAAAAAGGGCCTTGCGGCCCTCTCTCCCTTTGGGTTGTGCCCCAGTTACCAGGTGATCGTGAGAGCCGGAACCGCCGCGGAAACGACGGCCACTGCGGCCAGAGCACCAAGTACGAGGAGCGTCCGGAGCTTTGCCACTATGGCACCTCCCGCTTCAAACTCACCGGCCGTTTTGCGACCGGCCGGTATTTAATACCGGGAGTGACCGAATGGTGTCAATACGGTTGCGGAACAGGAAACGCCTTCTAGATTCACGACGAATTGTAAAATCTCACTTTAGCAACTGCTAAACAGCGCCCGGACCCTCGCGTCGATGGATGCTGAGACCGAGCTGGAGCTCCTCGATTACCGCTTCGGCAAGGCTGCGATCGTCTTCTCCGGGCATGCCCCCTCTCCACGCAGCCATCGCCAGCTCGGCCACCTTGTTGGCCCCCAGCGTCCGCTCCGCGTCCGCGAGTTCCTCCGCCCGTGCGGCTTGGTGCAGGATGATCCGGTCTCTCAGGATTTCCCGGACCTTCTCTTGCGCCGCTTGCCGGGCCTCGGCCTCGGTGAGTGGCGGCAACCGTTTCTTTTCCAGTATTCGGACACGGGCGACAACCGGGTCATCGTCCCCTGACTGGCGAGCGAAGTCCTCATCGCCGAGCCACCTCGTGAAGATTTCGCGCTCGAGCGCTCCACTGAACAGCGATCGCGGGTAGTTGCGAAAGAACTGCCGCAATGCCGGGTGCCTGATGAGCAGCGCAAGAAGCACGTCTTCGGGGTTGAGGGGGAGGTTTACGATTGGTTGGGCCCGGCCCGGCCCAGGCCGCGAGACCAGCGCCGACCGCAGACGTTCAAGCACGGCGTCTTCGCTAATCCCCAGGTGGCGGGCCACGCGCTGTACGTACATCGCCCGCTCCACAGGGTCGCTCACCGCCGCCAGCACTGGTCGCAGGCGGTCGACGGTCGCGCGCGCCTGCATGGGGGATTCGACCGGTTCCGCCGCCATGATCCGCTTGAGCAGGAATTCCGGGTAAGTCGCCGCCCCATCGATCGCCGCCCGCCACCGTTCCGGGTCTTCGCGAGCGATCTCGTCCGGGTCCTTCCCGCCGGCAAAGGCGCGACTCGCAGTTCGACCTGGTTGGCGTTCACGAGCGTGTCCGCCGCGCGTACTGCCTGTCCCATCCGTTCTGGCGATTCGATCCCGAGCACCAGTCCGCCTGCCCGCTCGGCAGCTGCCAGTCCCGCCGCGTCCGGGTCCATCGCCAGAACGATCCGCTTCGCGTACCGGCGAAGCATTGCCGCGTGGTTCTCGGTGAGCGACGTGCCCATCGTGGCGACTACATTCGTGAACCCGGCCTGCCACGGCCCCATGACGTCCATGTAGCCTTCGACAACCACTGCCGTGCCGCTCTCGCGGATACCGGCGGCGGCGATGTTGAGCCCGAACAGCGTTCGCCCCTTGTCGAAGATCTCGGTCTGAGGGGAGTTCAGGTACTTCGGTTCCTCGCCGTGAAGGCCACGCCCACCCATCGCGACGAACTCGCCGCGTTCGTTGGCGATTGGGATGATCGCGCGGCCCCGGAACCGGTCATACGGTTCACGACCGTTCTCGCCTTCGACCAGCAGGCCCGCTCCGATCATGTCGCGGTCCTCGTACCCCCGGTTGCGGAGGAAGTCTCGCAGGCCTCGCCAATCATCGGGCGCCCAGCCGAGCCGCCACGTTTCGATTGTGCGCTCTTCGAGCCCGCGTTTCTCTCTGAGGTAACGCAGGGCTTCGGCGCCGCCCGGCTCGCGCAGGCACCGCTGGAAGTACTCCACAGCAGCCGACATCGTCGCGGCGAGCCGCTCATTGTGCGACCGTTTGCGCGGGTCCTCCGCGACGAGTTCGACTCCCGCTTCCGCCGCCAGCACACGCAGTGCCCCGCGGAAATCCGTGTTCTCCCGCTTCTGCACGAACGTGAAGATGTCGCCACCTTCTCCGCAAGTGCCGAAACAGCGCCACGTCCCCCGGTCGGGGAACACGTAGAACGAGGGGGTCTTCTCGGTGTGGAAGGGGCAGAGGCCTTTGAAGCTGCGTCCAGATTTCTGCAGCGGTGATACCCGGCCGATGTACTCGACCGGGTCTACCTGGCGCTTGATCGTCTCCACCACATCCACAAGGGCCATGCTACGGGCGCACGCGACTTCAGGTGTCGCGCTGCGGGCACACCGTCGCGGTCTGAACCTCCGGCCCGGAGTTACGTCACGGCGAGATCGTGAACTGGGCGCTCGCGACGACCTGGCCGTTGATGACCACTTCCGCCGTGGCCTCACCCGTCCCCTGGGGCCGTGCCACAGTGAACGTCGCGCTCTGGTTCTTAGCCAGCGCGATGCTCTTCTCTTCGAGTGTGACCGAAGAACCGAGCTTCACACGCACGGTGACTGTCGTCGCGGCGAGTGCCCCGCCCGTGTTCTGGACCGTGATACTGATGGCCGATGGCTGAACGGTCGGCGTTTGGATCACGATGACCGGAGACTCCTCCGGCGGGAGCAGCACGAACGTCGCGCCGTTGTTATCTTCGCGCGCTTCTTTCACAGCGTTCTTCGGGTCGACGCTGACTACTGCCTTCTTGCCTGTCGTGGTGATGGGTGGGGCGACTTCGAAATCGACGGTGGCGGTTCCACCATTTCCGGCCAGCTTCGCATCGATAGCCAGCTCACTCGATGCGATGTCCCCGCTCACGCCGATGACGAGCGGGCCGTTGTAGGCATTGGTGCTGACATTCTGCACCGTCACTCGGAGCTTGGCCCCTCCCTCGATGAGGACCGCGTTCGTCGGCACGAAGTCCGGAGCGTTCGGGTTCGCCGTCGGGCTGGTGCTCGCTGAAGCGGAAGGCGACGGGATACTGGTGCTGGTCGCTTCCTGCGTCGGGGCGGGCGTCGGCGTGACATCGCGGACGGGCACAAGCTCCAGCGAGTCGAGCGGGTCGATCGCTGTTCGCTTCGCCCACCGTTGACCCTGCGCCGAGTCGATTAACAGCCAATCGACCGATTTGTTCTTGCCCAGGATCGTAACTTCCGTGCCGGCTTTCAACGTGCCCGACTCGGGGTACGTTTCCGAGGGGCCAGACCGGAGCGTCGTATCCGCGACTACTTTGCCCTTTATCGTCTGAGGCCGCTCGCCCACCGGTTCGATGGCGATCACTCGGACTTTGCTCGACTCCTTCGTTGCCCCGCTCGAAGCCGTCACCCGCACCATCAGGTCGTAGTTGCCCCTGGCAGTCAGCGTGAACTTCATGACTGCGCGGTACTTGTTGTCGGCTGGGGTCTCGCTCACCGTAACCGTGTCGGTGAGCTTGTCTCCCACAAACAGTTCGAAGCGGGTGATCGCCTCCGTCGCTGAAGCCTGGACGATGACCTCTTCCATCTTGCCGATTTCGACGCGTTTGTCCTTTGGCGGCGAATCGATCGAGACTGCGAACTTCGTGTCCCCTCCGCCGCTCGGGCTTCCGCCGTTGCCGTTGTTCACCAGCGAAAAGAGCAGGAAGACAACAATCCCGCCGACGAGGGCGGCCAACGCCACGAAGACGTAGAACATCGGCTGGCGGGCGGGAGCAGAATCCTCGTACTCGTCGTAATACCCGTACGAGTCCTCATCATCCTCGTAGTCGTCTTCGTCGTACTCATCATCTTCGTAGGAGTCGAGTGCGTCCTCGCCGTCGTCTTCGTAACCCGCCCCCGTGCCGGCGTACTGCGGTTGTCCGGGCGGCGTGAGCGGCGGCGGAGCGGGCGGTGCGTAACCGCCGCCAATGATCGGCTCATCTTCTGGGTAGTCCGTGCCGTAACGATCACTCATGCGGGTGTTGCGAGTATCTGGCTGGCCCGATCTACCAGCAACAAAGTACGCCCCGGACATAACTCAAAGCTAACGTGAAGTTAACCGCTTGAATGCCCGCGCCAGCCAAGCGCCTGTTCGCAACCGAGCTCCTTCGCGACACGAATCGCGAACAGGTCGGTCATGCCGCTGACGTAGTCCGCGGCACGGCGTTCTACCGGGTCGTCGGGGAGTGAGTAGTCCGTCGAAATCCCCTCCGGGTGCGCGACGAAGTGGCGAAAGAGAAAGGTCACGATGGTTTTCCCTCGCTCGGCCTCGGCGAGGGTCGAGTCGTACAGGTACACCCGCCGGAACATGAACTCCCGGAGTTCGTTCGCCGCGGCATGGACCCTTGGGCTGAACTGGATGACGGGGTTTTCGCCCGCCCCCGTCGCGGCCCAGCTCGCCTCGACGATGTCGCAGATCATCGTGTTCAGCCGCTCCGAATGGCTGCGGCCCAGGTCGTTTTTCGCGGTGTGCGGCAGATCCTCCTCGGTGATGAGGCCCGCCCGGATGGCGTCGATGATGTCGTGGTTCACGTAAGCGATGGCATCCGCTGTTTTCACCACCTGGCCCTCGAGCGTCTCGGGGACGCCCCAGCCCTCGGCGAAGATGTCGTCGAGCGTCTTCGAGCTCTTCCCGATCGCGTCCAGGACCTCAAAAGTAAGGTTTAGTCCCTGGCCGTTGCCTTCCAGCTTGTCGAGGACTCGCACCGACTGGTAATTGTGCCGGAATCCCTC
>JADJZF010000016.1 GCA_016719395.1 Candidatus Amarobacter glycogenicus
TTCGCGAACTGGGTGCAGCCGGTACGCGTCTTGAACCAGGCCTGGCGGGCCAGCGATCCCGGTCTGCCGGCGGCGGAGACAGACGGGTGGAGGCGAACACGCCTCACTCCCTTGCTACCGATCTGGTGGGTGGCATACCAGGTCGTCAGCGCCGTGTGGACCACGGTTTGGGGTTCGATCGACCCGAAGGCCATGGATGACCGCGACATCGCCAACCTCACGAGCGCGGTTGCCCTGCTGGACGTGCTCATGCTGGGCATTACCGGGCTGACTATCTGGGTCGTCTTCGCACTCACGCGCCGCCAGGACCAGGCAAATGCACGGTTTGATATTCGAGGGGGATCATCTCCGTCGTAGCCGTTTCACGCGTGTTCAGTCTCGTTGGACGGGGCGGACGGGGAGGCCGGCCGCGGCCAGGTACTCCTTCACTTCGCGAATGGAGTAAGTCCCAAAGTGGAAGATGCTGGCAGCGAGGACCGCGTCAGCCTTGCCTTCGGTGAGCGCTTCAACCATGTGCTCCGGGCCACCCGCACCGCCGGAAGCGATCACGGGCACCTGCACGGCCTCGCTGATCGCGCGAAGCATGGCGTTGTCGTAACCCTTCAGGTGGCCGTCCGTGTCCATGCTCGTTACGAGTAACTCGCCGGCACCCCGCCCGGTGGCCTCCACGGCCCATTCCACCGCATCGAGACCGGCGGGATTCCGCCCCCCGTGCGTGTACACTTCCCACTTTCCCTGCTCGCCAGGCACCCGCCGGGCATCGATTGCGACGACCACGGCCTGGCTCCCGAACCGGTAGGCTCCCTCGTTGATGAGGTCGGGCTGCTGGATTGCGGAGGTGTTGATGCTGACTTTCTCGGCGCCCAGCTCAAGCATCACCTTCATGTCCACGACCGAACGGATACCACCGCCCACAGTGAAGGGGATGAACACCTGGTCCGCCGTCCGCTCGACCATGTCATACGTTGTCGAGCGGTTGTCGGAAGAGGCTGTGATGTCGAGGAAAACGAGTTCATCGGCGCCTTCCCGCTCATAGAGCCGCGCAAGCTCGACCGGGTCACCGGCGTCGCGCAGTTCGACGAAGGAAACTCCCTTCACGACTCGGCCATTGTCGACATCGAAACAGGGAATGATCCGGCGGGTAAGCACACCTCGATTGTCGAGTGAGGGGCTGGCGATTGTCGAACCGCTCCGGGGGACGCCCGTGGAGCGTTCCCGTGGCTACGCGGTAGCTACTACTGCGTCGAGCGCTTCACCGAGGGTGAAAGAGCCTTCGTAGAGGGCCTTGCCAACGATTGAGCCCTCGCACCCGATGGCGGCGAGGCGGACCAGGTGGCTCACCTTTGAGACCCCGCCGGAGGCAACGACCGGGCACCCGAGTGCCGCCACCAGTTCCTCATAGGCGGCGTAGTTCGGCTCGGTCAGCATCCCGTCCCGGCCGATGTCGGTGAACATGATGCGCGGGACGCCGGCTGCGGCCATTTCCCTCGCGAGGTCGACCGCACGTACAGTGCTCGAACTGAGCCAGCCGTCTGTCTGGACCAGTCCCTCACGCGCATCGATGGAAACGACGATCGCACCAGGGAAGCGCTCGGTAGCCCTGCGAACGAGGACCGGGTCTTTCACGGCCGCGCTCCCTAGCTGCACGCGCGTGGCGCCATAGGCGAGGGCAGCTTCGACGTGATCGATACGGCGCATGCCGCCCGACACCTCGACGGGCACCGCCACGGCTCTGCAAATCGCAGCCATCACTTCTGATTGGGACGGCGCGCCGGCTTTCGCCCCGTCGAGATCGACCACATGGATACGGGGCGCTCCCTGGCTCGCCCAACGGCGGGCGACGCTGACCGGGTCATCGGAGTAGGAGGTCTCCCGGCGTAGTCGCCCTGGAGCAATCGGACGCAACGGCCCCGCGCAGATCGATGGCGGGAATGACTTCGAAGGTCATGAAACGAGCGTAGCTGAGGGAAGTGGGACGGACTCACCGCTTCGTGCCCAGTCGACGAAATTCCTGTAAATCCGCAAGCCGTCGCGCCCGGATTTCTCCGGATGGAACTGCGTGGCCACCACGTAGCCACTGGCGAGCACGCTCGGGAAGACGACTCCGTATTCCGTCTCACCAAGCGCGAGGCCCGGTGCGTCGCTATGTGGGTAGTAGCTGTGGACGAAGTAGAAATAACTCCCGTTCGGCACCCCTTCGGTGATCGGATGCTCGCGGAGCCACTCGACCGTGTTCCAGCCCATGTGCGGCACTTTGAGGCCAGCCCCGGCCGGAAACAGGCGGGCATCGCCATCGAGCACACCGAGGCAGTCCTGGCCACCGCCTTCCTCGGAACGAAGCAGAAGCGCGTGGAGGCCCATGCAAACGCCAAGGAACGGCCGGTTCGCGGCGAGGTATTCCTTGATCGGCTCGACAAGGCGACGCTCGCCGAGCTTGAACATCGTGTCCGCGGCGGCGCCGACACCGGGCAGGACGACAGCGCCGGCGTTAAGGATGTCATCCGGGTCCGCGCTGACGACCGGATCGGCGCCGACGTGCGTGAGCGCACGGGCAACGCTGCGCAGGTTGCCTGCGTCGTAGTCCACGACAACGACAGGACCAGTATTCATCGTTGAATTGTCGATTGCCGGTTGTTGGTTGTCGATCCGGCGGTGAAGCGTCGAAGAGTCGGAAGCTCGGGCGCCACAGGTATACTTTCGGGCCATGCCCGAAGTCGCCGCACCGGAGACCCAGTACGAAGCCCGCCTGCGAAGCGAGGAGCTTCGCTCGATCATCAACTACCACAACCGGCTGTACTACCAACTCGACACCCCGGAGGTGCCAGACGCCGTTTACGACGGATTCATGAGCGAGCTTCGTGCGATCGAACGGCAGTACCCGGAACTCATTACCCCGGATTCACCGACCCAGCGGACGGGGGCCGCTCCACTGACGACGTTCGAGACCGTCGAGCACAGGGTGCCATTGCTCTCACTTTCGAACTGCTTCAGTGAAGACGAACTGGCAGCATGGCACCGCCGGGCCTCGGAACGGCTGGAGAACGACAGCTTCGCGCTGACGACCGAGCCGAAGATCGATGGTCTCGCCATCTCGCTCGTTTACGAGCGGGGTCGCTTCGTGCAGGGGGCCACCCGGGGAGACGGCCGCAACGGAGAGAATGTGACCGAAAATCTGCGGTCGCTTGGCACGATTCCGAAGTCACTGGCTGGCACTTTCCCTCCGCAGTTCGAGGTCCGGGGAGAGGTGTATATGCCGAAGAGCGGATTCGAACGCATGAACCTGGCCATCAGCGAGGAGAACCTGGAGCGCGAGCGCGCCGGGCGCAAACCGCTCCCCCTTTACGCTAACCCGCGCAACGCCGCGGCGGGGTCGGTGCGCCAGAAGGACCCGTCCGTGACAGCTTCGCGGCCGCTGGCGATGTTCATCTACCAGCTCGGCTGGTGCGAGGGCACGCGCCCTGAGAGCCACCACGAAACGCTCGAATGGCTCAGAGCGATGGGCTTCAACGTGAATCCGGAAACGCGGCTTCATGCGAACCTGCCCGAAACCCACGAGCGGATCGCCTGGTGGGAACGGGAACGCGAACGGCTGGACTACGAAATCGATGGCGTTGTGCTGAAAATCGACGCGACGCGGGATTGGAACCGGCTCGGTTACGTCGGCCGGGAGCCCCGATGGGCCACGGCGTTCAAATTTCCACCTCAGCAGCGGACGACGAAGCTGCGTCAGATTGCCGTGAATGTCGGAAGGACGGGTGTGCTCACGCCATTCGCGGTGCTGGAACCGGTAGTCATCAGCGGGGCGACTATTTCGATGGCGACGCTCCACAACGAAGGTGACATCCGTCGCAAAGACATCCGCGAAGGCGACACCGTGATCGTTCAACGGGCGGGCGAGGTCATACCGCAAGTCGTCGGCCCGGTCCTCAGCCTGCGGACTGGAGGCGAGCACGAGTTCGCGATGCCGGAGGAGTGCCCGTCTTGCCGTACAGCGGTATCCCGCGACCCCGCGGAGGCAGCTGTGTACTGCCCAAATCCGGTTTGTCCGGCGCAAGCCATTCGCATGATCGAGCACTTCGCCAGCCGAGGCGCAATGGACATCGAAGGGCTCGGGGAACGGATGGCGTACTCGCTCTTCCAGAGCGGGCTCGTGCGGGATGTCGCCGAGATCTACGACCTGACCGCCGAAAAGCTGATGACGTTGCCCGGGATCAAGGAGAAGGGCGCCGACAATCTGCTGCGTGGCATCGAGGCGAGCAAGGCGCGCTCGCTCGTCAACGTGCTGCTGGCACTCGGGATCCGACACGTCGGCTGGGAAACCGCAAGGCTGGTCGCCGATCACATCGGTACATTGGAAGGCATCCTCCAGGTCACGGAGGAAGCTCTCCAGGAGATCGAGGGGATTGGCCCGGTCGTAGCCGCCAGCATCGTCGCCTGGGCCGAGCGAACCCAGAACCAGGACCTCGTCCGGCGGCTCGTTGCGCATGGGGTGAATCCCGCACAAGAGCGCACGATGGCGCGCGGCGGGTTGCTTGAGGGCTTGACGATCGTTATCACGGGGCGGCTCGACACGATGTCTCGGAACGACGCCGAAGATCGGATTCGTGAGCTTGGCGGCAAAGTTGGCTCGTCCGTCACGCGGGGAACCAGTTACCTGGTCGTCGGCGCCGACGCCGGATCGAAGGCCGAAAAGGCCGAGAAGCTCGGGACGCGGCTGGTCACCGAGGATGAGTTCCTCCGCCTCATCGAGGGCGGCGCGGGCGGGCTTGAACCTGCCTCAGGCGCTTAGGAAAAGGTCCCGTACAAACTCCAACCACAAAGTGAGGCAGATTCGCCGCCCGCGGTTATGGCGCGTATACTTGGGATGCTGCCGGCGGCAACGCGGGCGGCTTTGACGACGGCAGGTTTCCGCCCTTGGCGTTTCTCAATCCGCTTCACGGCCTGTTTGGCTTTCTTTCGCACGACATCGCGATTGACCTTGGCACCGCGAACACCCTCGTGATGGTCAAAGGGCGCGGGATCGTGATCGACGAGCCTTCGGTTGTTGCCATCGATAGGACCACCAAGAAGATCCTCGCCATCGGCGCGGAGGCGAAGCGCATGGTGGGGCGCACGCCAGCGAACATCATCGCGGTCCGGCCGCTCCGAGACGGGGTAATTTCAGACTTCGAAGTGACCGAGAAGATGCTGAGCTACTTCATCCGAGCCGTCCACGACCGGAGTTTCCTCGCGCAGCCACGAGTCGTTGTCGGCATACCCAGCGGTGTGACGGAAGTTGAGAAACGGGCCGTCCACGATGCTGCTCTCAACGCCGGCGCGCGCAGTTGTTTTCTCATCGAAGAACCGATGGCGGCGGCAATTGGCGCAGGCCTCCCCGTGATGGAGGCCGCCGGCTGCATGATCGTCGACATCGGCGGTGGGACAACGGAGGTGGCCGTCATCTCGCTCGGCGGCATGGTCGTCAGCACTTCGATCCGCGTAGCCGGAGACGAGATGGACCAGGACATCATCGCGTACGCGCGCCAGGTCCATAACCTCCTCATTGGTGAGCGCACTGCCGAGGAGATCAAGAAACTCGCCGGGTCGGCCGCGCCCCTGGACCCGGAAGAGACCATCGACATCCGTGGCCGCGACCTCGCCACGGGACTGCCGAAGGCCGTCGAGGTGAGCACGGTCGAGATCCGGGATGCTTTGGCCGGTTCGATCAGTGCCATAGTCGAAGCGGTCCGGTCGTCGATCGAAGTGACTCCGCCGGAACTGGTCAGTGACCTGATGGCGCACGGAATCGCGCTGGCCGGAGGCGGTGCGATGCTTCGAGGGCTGGACCGGCGGCTGAGCCAGGAGACCCGCTTCCCGGTTTACGTCGCTGAAGACCCGCTCCTCTGCGTCGTGCGGGGCGCGGGAGAAGTGCTCGAAGAAACGGAACTGCTGAACAAAGTGCAGTCACAACTGGCCTCGCGCCGGCCGGGCCGCTAGCATCGGGGGGCGCCCCGCGGTGATCACATGCTGATCTTCCAACGGTATCAATGGTGGGTAGCCTCGATGATCGGCCTCGCGCTGTTTCTTGCGCTGGCCGGCCAGGTGGGCGTGCTCAACCCGTTCCAGGGCGTATTCCTGCGCATCACATCGCCGGTGGAGAGCGTCCTCAACGGCGTGTTCCGGCCCGTGGCCTCGCTGCTTTCCGGCGCCGGTGAGGCCGGCAACCTCCGCGACGAGAACAACCGGCTCCGGCTCGAGAACGAAGCCCTCCGCAACCAGGTGGGCGAACTGCAGCAGAACGCGGAAGACATCAAGGGACTGCGCGACGCCTTGAACTTGACCCAGGGTGACCAGTCCGTGAAGTACGTGGCTGCGGACATCGTCCACCGGGACGCTTCGCCGTTCACCGATGTCGTCACCATCAACCGGGGTAGCGGTGACCAGATCCAGGTCGGGATGGTGGTCGTCTCGACGAAGGGAACACTCCTGGGCAAGGTCACGAAGGTCACAGCCACCAACTCGTTCGTGCGGCTTATTACGGATACGCAGAGCACCGTCAGTGCCGAGATCCTGGGGACAGGAGCGGACGGGAGTGTGAAAGGCACACCGAACCGGGGGCTCTCGTTCGACCTTGCCCAGGGGGAGATCCAGGTCGGGGACCAGGTCGTCACCGCCGGTCTCGGCGGCGGCTTCCCGCGCGGACTTCCGATCGGGCGCGTCGCTTCGGTTTCGGGCACAAGCCAGGACCTCTACAAGAAAGTCACAGTCGAGCCTGGGGTCCGCATCGGCACTGCCGAGAACGTCCTCGTCCGCACCGACTTCATCCCGGAGTCCTTGGGGCTGGAGGACTGATGCCGCCGCGGAGCACAGGGTGAAGGCGATCATCGCCGTCGCCGGGACGGTATTCGCCGCCGTGTGGCAAGTAACCGTGGCCCCTCTCTTCCCGGTGTGGAACATTACCTTTGACTTCGTGCTGCTCGCTCTGGTGCTGGTTGCCGCGTTCGGAACGCCCCGACGTGCGATGGTGTGCATTCCGGTCGCAGCGTTGGCCTATGGGTTTCTTGCCAACCGGGAACCTGGCCTGCTCGTCCTTGCCTACCTGCCGCTCCTTCCGCTTGGCCTGTACCTGGAGGAGACGCGCGTACCGTTGAATCATTTCGGGCGGACCGCGCTGGCGCTGGTCGCGACCGGCGCCTGGGCCCGCTTGCTCCTGGTGCTGGGAGCAGTCGTTGGGGGAGCATCAGCGAACGTGGGATTCGTCCTCTTCGGCGTGGTCCTGCCGGGGCTCTTCCTTGACCTTGCTTTACTGAGCCTGGTTTACCTCCCGCTTCGTCTCCTAGGATGGAGTGGTCAGAGCATGTCGCTTTCGCGCGGCGGCTATTACTCCAGCCTATGAGTATCCTCGATGAAGGCCTCCGAAGCCCCGGCGGGACAAGCCGGAACCGGCCCCACGGCAACCTGGGGATGCTGCGGCTCGCGGTGCTGGCACTCTTTCTGATTCTCGCCATCCGCCTCGGCCAGATGCAGATCGTCGACGGTGCGAGCTACGCGAAACGCTCGGAACAGAACCACATCAACCAGAAGAACATCCTCCCGACGCGCGGGCTCATCACCGACCGGAACGGCGAAGCGCTGGTCCAGAACGTCGGCGTCTACTCGGCGAGCATTCTTCCGGAAGCCCTCCCGAACGACACGCAGTTCGAGAACTGGAAGGAGATGCGCTACCGGATCTACTTGAAGCTCGAACAGATCACCGGGACTTCGGCGCTCGAAATCCAGAGCCGGGTAGACGACGCCGAGAAGGCCGGGCAGGGTTACATCGCAATCAAGGCGGCTGACAACCTGACCAAACAGCAAGCGCTAGAACTCGACGAAGTGGCATCGGGAATGCCCGGCGTTTCGCTGGCGATAACACCCGGACGCCAATACATCGCCGGGGAGGAGTTCAGCCACATCCTGGGCTACATCGGCCCGCAGTTTGCCGAGGACGCGGCGAAGCTCGAAGGCCAGGGTTATGAGTTCAACGAACCCATAGGCAAAGACGGGATCGAGGCGCGGTACGAGTCGGACTTACGAGGCACGGTCGGCTATAGCGCGGTAGAGCAGGACGCTTACGGGCGCCAGATCAGCGCCCTGCAATCAAAAGACCCGGTGCCGGGGAACAGCCTCAAACTGGCCATCGACGCCGGCCTGCAGCGGTACACAGCGGAGTTGCTGGAAGACACCCTGCCGACCTCGGACTGGGGGACATCGCAAGTGGCGGCCGCCGTGGTGATGGACCCGAACACGGGAGAAGTCCTCGCCCTCGTCTCGATACCGACCTACGACAACAACATCTGGGCGGAGAGCAAGATCCGCTCGGAAGAACTCCGGGCGCTGGCCAATGACTCGGCTACCTATGCCCTCACGAACAAGGCCTTGAGTTCGGCGGCTCCCGGATCGACGTTCAAAATTGTGACCTCGGCCGCCGGACTCGAAGAGGGCAGCATCACACCGGCGACCAGCCGCTACGTGGGCTGCGAGCTCGAAGTGAAGGGCGTGAACAACGAGCTCTACAAGTACAAGGACTGGCGCTGCCACAACATGGTGATGGACGTCCGCACAGCGCTCGCATGGTCGTCCAACGTCTTCATGTTCCTCACTGCCGGCGGCGACCTGACGACAACACGCGGCCTGGGCGACGATATCGAGGAGTCCGGTGCGATCCTGGCGGCCTGGGCGCGGAGATTCGGCTTCGGCAAGACGACCGGGATCGACCTCTATGGAGAAGACCCGGGTCGCATTCCGGATCCGGCGTGGAAGAAACGCACGTACGTCGGCCCCGGATACAACGCAGGCGACCGCGAGTGGCTCCTGGGTGACAACTACAACACGGCCATCGGGCAAGGCGACGTCCTGGCGACCCCGCTCCAGGTAGCGCGGATGACCGCGGCCATCGCCAACGGCGGCAAGCTCGTGACCCCGCACATCGTCACTGAGGTTATTTCACCCGACGGGGAGGTCGTCCGGAAGATCGAACCGGAGTTCCAGGATGTCGGACTTGCGCAGTCCACGGTTCGGGTAATCCGTGAGGGTATGCTCGGCTCCGTCGCATATGGCGCCGGTGCTTTGGCGCAAATCCCCAACGCCAGCGTCGCGGGGAAGACCGGCACCGCGGAGTTCTACGATCCGAAGTCAGACAAGTGGACTCAACACGCGTGGTTCACGGGCTTCGCGCCGTATGACAAGCCTGAAGTCGTGGTGACGGTGTACTTCGACATCGGCACCGGCGGCACACATGCCGCCCCGGTAGCGGCGAAGATCCTCCAGTACTACTTCGAGAACGTGGCCCGATGAGCAGCGTCACGTACGGCGGGTACGGGGGCAACACGCGTTCGACTGCGAGCGTTTGGCGCGGATGGGACCGCTTTGACTACGTGATGGCTTTGGCCGCCCTGGCCCTGGTGGCCATCGGGCTGGTGCTCATCTACAGCGGTTCACTCTCGCTGTACAACGGCCCCCTGGCCAGCTTCTCCAGCCCGGTGTTCAAGCAAGTGGTGTTCGCCTGCGCGGGGATCGCCGCGATGCTCATCGTGTCCAAAATCGACTATCACTACCTGACCCACTACGCATGGGCGCTGTATGGCCTCAGCATCGTCTCTCTCGTCGCGATCCTCGTGATCGGACAGTCAGCCTACGGGTCGACGCGCTGGTTCGACCTCGGACCGGTGCAGATCCAGCCCTCGGAGTTCGCCAAGCTTGCGACGATCCTCGCCCTCGCGCGCTACTTCAGCGAGCACGGCGGCGACGCCAAGGACGTACGGACGCTCCTCATTTCCCTGGTGATCGTGGCCCCGGTCTCCGCGCTGGTCTTCATCCAGCCGGACCTGGGCACCAGCATCGTGTTCTTCGCCATCTGGATCGGGATTGTGGTAGTCGCCGGGGCGAACCGGAGCCACCTCCTGGTGATGGCTGCGATCTTCCTCGCGATCTTGCCGTTCCTCTGGACGTTTGCGATCGCGGAGTACCAGGTGGACCGCGTTGCCGTCCTTGTGGACTCCGAAGAGGACCCCCTCGGCGACGGATACAACGTGAACCAGTCGAAGATCGCCGTCGGGTCCGGCCAGCTGTTCGGCAAAGGGTTCACCAATGGAGACCAGACTCAGCTCGGCTACCTGAAAGTTGCGACCAAGGACTTCATTTTCAGCCTGCTGAGCGAGGAGTTTGGGTTCGTCGGATGCATGGTGGTGATGGGGCTGTTCATCCTCCTGCTGATGCGGGGCGTGCGCGCCGCGCAGATCGCGGGTGACACTGCGGGGCAGCTCGTCGCGGTGGGAATAGTTATGTTGATTCTGATGCAGACCTTCATCAACATCGCGGTGAATGTGAGCATCTTTCCGGTCACGGGGATCCCCCTGCCGTTCATCAGCCAGGGCGGTTCGTCACTGGTGAGCATCTTCATCTCACTTGGCATCTTGCAAAGCATCGTGATGCGGCATCGAGCCTACCGGCAGACGTAGGTGCCAGGGCGGCGTCCTCCCCGGTCGGCCAACTGGGCGGACCGGACTATGCTGCACAAACATGGACGTTTTGGCGGTCCTCGGCCGGCGGTTCCTCGCTCTCGGCGACTCGTACACGATCGGAGAGGCCGTTGGCGAGACAGATCGGTGGCCGGCACAGCTGGCCCGGCTGCTAGGTCGCGAGGGTTTTGCGTTGGCGAGCACTGAAATCATCGCCTCGACCGGGTGGACGACCGGCGAACTCGCGCAAGGCATCAGGCTTGCGGGACCGAGAGGGCCGTTCGCCCTGGTCTCCCTGCTGATCGGCGTGAACAACCAGTACCGCGGCCGCCCAATCGATGAATACCGCGCGGAGCTGCGTGAGCTGCTCGTGACAGCAGTCGACCTGGCGGGTGGCGCCGCGCGAAATGTCGTCGTGCTTTCGATCCCGGATTGGGGCGTCACGCCCTTCGCGGAAGGGCGCGAACGAGCCGGGATCGCACGGGACATCGACTCCTTCAATGAGGTGAACCGCGATGAGGCTGCCCGGGTGGACGCGCGGTACGTAGATGTGACGCAGGTCTCGAGGCGGGCATTCTCCGAACCCGAACTGATCGCCGGAGACGGGCTACATCCCTCAGCAGCGATGTATGCCCGCTGGGCCGAGCTCGTGCTTCCCGAAGCGAAAGCGGCGATGACAACGGGTTAGGGGCATCACCCCCGGGCGGCGATGTACTCCACGGTGCGCCGGTACTGGTCCTCCTGGATGTGACCGGCCGACATGAGGTAGTTCGCGATCTGTTCGAGGGTCAGGATCGCTACGAGGTTGATTCCGGCGTTCTTGAGTGCCTGGCGTCCGCCTTCCTGGCGATCGATGAGTGTGACGGCATCGCGGACGACGAGGCCAGCCTCGCTCAGGGTCGCGGCCGTCTGGAGGATGCTCCCGCCGCCGGTGATGAGGTCATCGATGATGAGGCAGCTCTGCCCGCGCACGTAGATGCCTTCAATGACGTCCGCCTTGTCGGTCGCTGGCGGATGGATGTAGATCATCGGGGTGTTCACGCCGAGCGAGAAGGCCGTAGCGACGTGGAGGCCGCCGAATGGGACACCGGCGACGAGCGTGAAAGGCTGGACGTGCGGGTTCCGCATCGACATCAGCGCTTCAAGTTCTTCCTTGATGATTTTCGCGCAGCGGGCGAGTGCTCTCGGGTTGCTGATGAGGCGGCGCAGGTTGACGTAGATGGGTGAGTGGACGGCAGTGCGTCCGAGCGTGAAGTCGCCGAAGCCAATGGCGTCGAGCTTCCAGAGTTCTTCGGCAAGCCAGAGGTTGCCGGCCGGTTTTGATGACTTGGTCAAGTGATACCCCGGGACTTTCGGACGCGAGCGCGTGAAGAAGCGCGGATCGTCTGAACCTTTTTCTTGTCTACCGCGTTATGTGTCAAGTTTCCCCCGCAGAAAGGGGCGCGGCGCCCGAGATCCGGCGGAGATTCACTGGTAACTCAGTTCACCGGGTTGATCGGCGCCTGTCCCGCGAGCACCGCGATGATATTGGCGGCAGCCATCTCTGCCATTTTCGCACGTGTCGCCAGGCTGGCGCTGGCGATGTGCGGGGTGATGATGACATTCGAGAACGTGTAGAGCGCGTTTTCGAGCGGGAGCGGTTCGGGATCGGTGACGTCCAGGGCCGCTCCCCCGATGACCCCGTCGCGGAGCGCCGCGATGAGCGCACCCTGATCGACGACCTGGCCGCGCGCGGTATTCACAAGGATCGCCGACGTCTTCATGAGCCGGAGTTCCCGGGCGCCGATCATCCCACGAGTCGAGCCGTTGAGCGGCACGTGGAGCGAGACGAAGTCGCTCTGTGCCAACAACTCACCGATTTCCACGAACCGGCAGCCGAAGCGCGCCTCGGCTTCGGGCTTTCGCGTCCGGCTGGTGTAAACGACACGCATCCGGAATCCCAGCGCTCGCCGCGCCATCGCCTCGCCGATTTCGCCCAGCCCGACGATCCCAAGCGTCGCTCCGAAAACATCCTGGCCGAGAAAGCCTGTCGGCGACCAGGTGGTCCAACCGCCGGCACGGGTATCGCGATCGCTGGCGACGACGTTTCGGGCTGCCGCCATCAACAGGGCGAAAGCCATGTCGGCTGTCGTCTCCGCGAGGACTCCCGGAGTGTTCGTGACGCGAACGCCTCGCTTCGCGGCTTCGGCCGGGTCGATGTTGTCGTATCCCACGGCCATGTTGGCGAGGACCTTAAGGCGCGGGGCCGTATCAAGCATCGAAGGTGTCACCCGGTCGACGACCATGGTCATCGCGGCATCCGCAGCCGCGAGCCTGGCAGCCAGCACATCCGGAGGGGGAGGGCCAGCTTCGGGCCAGACCTCGACTTCGTGTCCCGCCTCACGCAGCGTCTCAACGGCGGTTCCGGGAATAACCCTGGTGATGAAGACCTGTCCCATGGCCGCACAGTCTCATCGTGGTGGCTCGAACGTTCCAGTGGCCGGTGTAAGGTGATCGCAGCACCCGGACTGGAGCGATTTTCCGAATGACCACACCCGTCGCGCCGCACGTTTCTCCTTCCGAATCCGTCCTTCAGTCGGTTTACGAGGCAGCGGGACGGCTGCGGACGAGCCCTGAGGTGGTGGACCTCCTGAGGACGTCCTGGCGGGAAGTGCGAGCACAGATACCGGTGCGGATGGAGAGCAAGCGGCTCCAGATCTTCGAGGGCTACCGCGTGCAACACAACGGCGCGCGCGGTCCATACAAGGGCGGCGTGCGGTTCCATCCGAAGGCGGACCTCGACGAGGTTCGGGCGCTGGCCATGCTGATGACCTACAAGTGTGCGCTCATGGATCTCCCCTTCGGAGGGGCCAAGGGCGGGGTGATGTGTGACCCCCTGCACATGAGCGAAACCGAACTGAACCGCCTGACACGCTCCTACACGCAGCACATCGGGATGATCCTCGGGATCAGCCGGGACATACCAGCGCCCGACATGGGCACCAATGCCCAAACGATGGCATGGATGATGGACGCCTACGGCCAGAAGTATGGCTACACACCCGGCATCGTCACCGGTAAACCGGTGGAGCTCGGGGGCAGCCACGGCAGGGACCAGGCGACCGGGCGGGGGGTCGCCGTTTGCATGCGCGAGTATGCCGCGATCGAAAAGGCGAACCCCCGGGACCTGAAGGTGGTCGTCCAGGGTTACGGAAACGTTGGTTCATGGACGGCTCGCCTGGCTTCCGAGATGGGGTTCACCGTGGTCGCCGTGAGCGACATCAAGGGCGGCATCTGCAACATGGAAGGTCTGGATATCGCCGCCCTCGACCGGTGGTTCAGCGTAGCGGGTAGCGTGACCGGCTTCGAACCGGCGGAACCGGTGACGAACGAACACCTGCTCGAGATTCCATGCGACTACCTTGTCCCGGCGGCGTTGGGCGAGGTGATCACCGGCGAGAACGCCGCGAACATCCGGGCTCGGGTAGTCGTCGAGGCGGCAAACCACCCCGTGACGCCCAGTGGGGACGAAGTGCTGGCGAAGCGCAAGATCCCGGTACTGCCAGACGTGCTGGTGAACGCGGGCGGTGTGACCGTCTCGTACTTCGAATGGACGCAGAATATCCAGCAGTTCCGTTGGCCGCTGGAGACAGTGATCACGGAACTTGAGAAGCGGATGGTCGCGACGTTTCACGAACTGATGGGGCGTTCGGCACGGGACGGGACCAGTCCGCGGCAGGCGGCCTTTGACATCTCTGTCGAGCGCGTGGCGAAAGCGATCCTGCTTCGCGGGTTCGTTTAGTTCGACGCAGCCGGTTGGATTGGTGAATGGTGCGTCATCCGATTAGGATCGTCCGGAATGATCTCGAACTGGTTCCAGGACACGTTCCAGTCCCTGCGCAATCCTCGCTACCGCACGCTTTGGATGGGCACCACGGTGGCGTTCCTCGCGTTCATGATGTCCAGCATCGTCCAGTCGATCGTGGCTTTCGACCTGACCGGCAAGAACGGTGCGGTGGGGATGGTTGCCCTGGGCCAGGGCCTCGCCACCATCGTCATCTCGCCGTTCGGGGGCGTCATCGCTGACCGCGTCTCCAAGCGAAAGCTCGTTCTCATCGGCCAAACGATCATTGGCCTGAACTTCCTGGTCGTCGGAATTCTGGTGGTGACCGACGCCATCACGATCTTGACTCTGGCCTCCTCGACATTCGTGATGGGGGCGGTCTTCTCATTTATCGGACCTGCCCGGCAAGCGTGGATCGGGGAGCTCGTGAGCGGCGACGAGATGGGCAACGCCATCGCCATGCAGCAGGTGGGAATGACGCTGACGCGCGTCATCGGTCCGCTCCTGACCGCGGCGCTCGTGGCGGTAGCGGTGATCGGCACAGGTGGGGCATACCTCTTCATGAGCGGGATGTTCGGGTATGTAATTCTCACTCTGACGCAGTTGCCCGGGACGAAACCACGCCCGGCGGGCGGCAAGTCGATCCTCGGCGACCTGCGGCTCGGACTCAGCCACATCGCCAGCAGGCCAAGGCTCGCGTTGCTGGTGCCGCTCTTCATGGGCGTGATCATGTTTGGCTTTTCCTACCAGGTTGTCCTGCCGGGGTTGTTGGAGAACGAGCTCGGTCGCGACGCCAAAGACATGGGTCTGCTGTTCTTCGCCGGGGCGCTCTCCGGGCTCGTGGTGACTCTCGGGGTCGCGAGCAAGGCGAACGGCCCGAACGCGTGGCGGATGATGTTCGGCGGGGCGCTCGTGCTCGGTGTATCGCTGGGGGTCACCGCACTCTCCGCCACGTTCTGGCAGGCGATGGTGATGATGTTCATCGCGGGGGCCGGTTCGAGCGCGTTCCAGTTGCTGAACAACTCGCTCATCATGCAGTACGCCGACCAAGCGTATTACGGCCGAGTGATGTCGTTGACGATGATGGCTTGGGGGATGAACGGGCTCGTGGGATTCCCCATCGGCCTCGCCGCCGACCGCTTCGGCGAACGGGAGACGATCTTCGTACTGGCGCTGCTGGTCATCCTGGTGACGACCGCGGCGATCATGATTCATGTATCCTTGAACCGCAGGTTTGCGAGCCGGCCGGCGCCTTTGCCGACGCTCGCCGGCGGCGACTGAACTCCAGCCAGGGGAACTGCCCTCAGCCATGGGACGAGAAGAAATCGCAGCGCTCATCGCTATCCTCACCGCCCAGAACGAGGGCGGATCTTTCGAGTCCGGTGCGCGGCACCTGGTCGATTCACTTCGACAAGCAACGCGCCGCCTTCACCTTCGATAAGTGCGAGAACGCGGGCTATTGCGAGGAGCGACCGGCGGTCATCGCGCTGGATGGCAGCGTACTCGACCCCGGCGGGCCACTGTTCGGCTAGAGTGCGGGCGCTCGAAACAGCGCGGCCAGGCGCTGCCAGGTTTCGACGTCCGGAGCGAGAAGCAACCCACCGCTGTGAACCAGAGCTGAATACGGTGCACCGTTGAGAAGGGCGGCAGACCCTCCTGCTTCCTGGTACACCAGGACGCCTGGCGCATGGTCCCAGGGCATGAGCCGGTAGTAGAGAGCGACGTCGAGTTCTCCCCTGGCGAGCTGCGTGTAGGTCATCGCCGCGCAATGTGAACTCGGACGAATATCGAACAGGGGCCTCGTCGCCTCGATGTGCTCCTTGTGGAGCGGCGGAAAGAATTTCGTGTTGAGCGAGACCCGGAGCGGCCTTGCCGCCGGCCCAGCTTCAACGCGCGTGCCATCGAGCCAGGCGCCAGAGCCCCGTTCCGCGACCAGACAACCACCTTCGACCGGCAGATAGATCCAGGCAGCAACAGTCGCCCCCTGGCGGACCAGGCACACCATCGTCCCAAAGACCGGCGAGCCAGCCGCGAAGTTCGCGGTGCCATCGAGCGGGTCGACCACCCAGACTGGAGCCTCTCCGCTGAGCAAATCGAGCAGAGAAGGATTAGCAGAAAAAGCCTCCTCCCCCACGACGACGGAGCCGGGAAGGAGCGCGACCAGCCCATCGGCGAGCCGGCGCTCCATGGCTTCGTCCGCGGCCGTGACGAGTTCCCTGGCGACTTTTCGCGCACCTCGCCTTCGGACAGGTTGCGAAAGCGTGGGAGGACCTCTGTCTCCGCGGCTTCCCGCAACAGGTTGCTTACGTTGTCAGGTTGGAGGAAAGCCACCACCCGAGGATAGGCCAGCACTCGCCAATGAGAGACGGATATTCCAGGGACCAATTTTCGCCGCGAGGTCTCCAGTTATGCGGAGTGGTTGCCGATACTGAAGGCGGAGTACTAGCGACTTATGGCATCGAAGGCCGCCGCAATCGCCGAACGCAAGCGCGTCTTGCGTATTCTGATCATCGATTCAGACCTCGATGATGTGCGGCGCGTGCGTGAACACCTGGCTGCGGGCGGCGACTTCGTGACGCATGCTGCGCGCACCGTGGACGAAGCGCGCACCCTGCTCGACGGCGGTCTGTTCGACGTCGCACTCGTAGACTCGGGGATCTGGACGAGCCAGGGCAGCGACCTCGCGAGGCACCTGCGGGAGCGCCGGAACGACGTGGCGGTCGTGCTCCTTACCAGTGACGAAAACGAGCGCGATGCACTGCCGGCATTGAAGCTGGGAGCGCACGACTTCATCAGCAAGTCGCACCTCGAAGAGGGCGGGCAACTGATCCTCCGGATCGAAGGCGCCTACGACGAAAACCGGAGCCTGCGCCGCCGCGATACGATGGTGCGGTGGCTTGAGCGAGAGGCCCGAACGGACCACCTGACCGGGCTTTACAACCGCCACGCTTTCGATGAACGGCTGCGCGAGGCGTGCCAGAAGGCACGAGAGGAACGACGCCCGGTGACGCTCGTGATGGTCGACATCTGCGGGACCCGCATCGTCAATGAGGTTCACGGACACGATATCGGCGACGACATGATTCGAAGGGCGGCACTCGGCATAGCGCGCTGCATCCGCGGGGCGGACACGGCGGCCCGGATCGGCGGCGACGACTTCGGTATCATCATCCCGGATGGCGACCTGGCGCTCGGACGACTCATCGCGCGGCGGATCGCCCAGGAAATCGAACGTCTCAATTCCAGCGAGTGGCTCGACCAGGTGCCGGTCACGCTCACGCTCGGCGTCGCCAGCGGCGTCAGTTGCGAACCCGGTGAGCTCTTCGCCGCCGCGGACCAGCAGTTGAGCGACCACAAGACGGTCAGGCCGATGATCTCCGTGCTTCGAATGCACGAGGAGTCGAACGGGCCGTTTGTGGCCTAGGGGAAACAGGACGATGTTCGGAAAACGCAAGACGCAGGAATCGACCACCGACGCCGAGCACATCATCGACGAACCGGAAGTCGATCCGGAGACCGGGCTGGTTGGCGCGGCTCGCTTTGAGGACGCGATCCAGAAAGAGATCGCGCGCGGCCTGCGCTACGGATCGAGCAGTGCGCTGGCGATCTTCGAAGTCGGAGTGGCGGAGCGCTCGGCCGGCGGCCCCATCCCGTCGCCCGCGAAGTTTGTCGCAAACGTGTTGCGCAAGGCGGCGCGCTCGTCGGACATCGTGGCGCGAGTTGCGCCGCAGTCGTTCGCGGTTCTCCTGGTGGAGGCTCGGGGCGAAGGTGCCAAACAATTCACCGAACGGGTGCGGACGGGCATCGGATCGAATCCTTACGCCCGTCGGCAGGACGGCACCGGGCTCTTTGCCCGGGCGTGGGCCGGCGTTGCCGAGTGGGAGCCTGCATTCGACTCGGTCGGCGCATACGTCGGGGCCGCGCAGGGTTCGCTGGCGGCAACGTACCGCGGGTACGAAGCCGCCCAGGACTGGTACCGCGGCGAGGGCCTGAACAAGCCGTTCGTCGCCTGAACCTTACCGGGGAGACCAGATGCCCCGTTGGGAGCCTCGAGCCACGGCCTGTGCCGCGGTGAAGCGCTCAACGTACTTCACGTCGGGCGGGAACGTGTCGACGACGGCAAGACCCTCCTCGAGGAGTACCTGGTTCACCAGGCGGCCGTCTTCCAGCCAGGCGTAGCGCAGGAGCCGCCGGTACTGGTCTTGCTCCGATATGTCCCGCTCGAGGCAGATTCGCTTCCCACTGACCAGACGGGTATTTCGCGCCGTCGCCTCCGGACCGAATGGCTGCACCGCCTGGCCCGGAGCCACGGTTTCCGGGGTGTCGATGCCGATGTAGCGGACAGGGACATCCGCGGCGCCGATCTCGAAGTCGACTCTGATCGTGTCGCCATCGACGACATGGGCGACCTTCGCCCACTGGCAAACGACTTCCGGTGGAACGCCCGTCGTGGGCGAGTTCCCCGGCCCCGCCTGCGGGCCGTTGGCGCCATCGCCACATCCAACGAGCACACCCGCGCAAGCCGCGACGATGAAGAGCGCGGGGGTTCTCACGCCGCCGAACATAGCACTGAACAGCCCGGGCCTCGATACGCCGAACGGCCAGGGATTCGCCTCAAAGAGGGCTGGGCCGTTCCGGAGAACATTTCCAGCGGCCTCGGTGCCGGGCCGGTGACAACGCCCTCACTCTGTGCGCAGTGCCTGTATGGGGTCCAGCCGGCTTGCGCGGAATGCCGGGTAACTCCCGCTGAGGGCGCCGATGCCAGCGGCAACACCGAATGCAACGAAGATGCTCCAGGGCTGGATCACGGTCGTCATGTCCTGGTCGGCAATCGTGCGGCCGTCGATGCCCATGGCGATGCCCACACCGATGGCAATGCCCAGCAATCCACCTCCGATGCAGAGCGCGAGCGCCTCGGTGACGAACTGGGTGACGATGTCTTTCGCCCGCGCGCCAACCGCCCGGCGAAGCCCAATCTCACGAGTCCGCTCAGTGACGCTGACGAGCATGATGTTCATCACTCCGATGCCGCCGACGATGAGCGAAATGCCGGCAATGCTGCCGAGGAGGATGGAGAGCGTGCGGCTCACCTGGGTGGAAGCGCCGAGGAGGTCCTCCTGGCTCTTCACCGTAAAGTCGGCCGTGGTCACCTCGTGACGCTGGATGAGGAAGGCTGTGACATCGGCAATGAGCCGGTCCTGGTTCGCGTTCGGCTGGGCCTGGAGGTTGATCTGGTTGACGCTGACCTGCCCGGAGGCGTTGCGGTTGAAGCCGATACGCGCCTGGATGGTCGAGACAGGGATGTACACGTACGCGTCCGCGGCGCCATCGCCGGAACCGCCTTTTTCCTGCATCACACCGATGACCGTGAAGTTCAGGTTCGTCGGGCCGACCGAGATACGGAGCTTCTGACCAACGGCGCTTCCATCCGGGAACAGCGTGGCCGCGATCTCCGAGCCGAGGACGATGTTCAATGTCTTCTTCGTGACATCGGCGTCGGTGATGAACGTCCCTTCCGCCACCTCGATGCCTCGGACGTCCGGATACCCCGGAGTGGTGCCGATCACGGTGACCTGCTGATTGCCCCCGGATGTGATGACCTGGGCGATAGCGCTGATCTGTGGCGCGACTCCCTTCAGGCCGACGATGCCCGACTCAGCGAGCGCATCGGCATCGGCCTTGGTCAGCGTCTGGCCGCCTCCCGCGGCGCCTCGGGCGCCGCCGTTGGCGCTCCCGCCGGTGGCAGCCGGCTGGATGAAGATGAGGTCCTGGCCGAGGCCACGGATCTGATCCTGGACTCCCTTCTGCGCTCCCTGGCCAACGGCGATAAGCACGATCACGGAGCCGACGCCAATCACCATGCCCAGGGTCGTGAGGAGGCTTCGCAGCCCGTTCGCGGCGATGGCCCGGAAGGCGACGCGGAGAGCATCGAAGATGCTCACGAGACGGCCCATACCGGGCGGCGCGTGTCTTCAACGATCTTGCCGTCACGCATCCGCACCACGCGTTCAGCATGGTCGGCGACAGACTGTTCGTGGGTGACGAGAATGACCGTGATGCCGTGTTCGCGCACGAGGCTTGCAAGGATTCCCATGACCTCCTCACCCGTGCGGGTATCAAGCGCACCGGTCGGCTCATCGGCGAGGATGACTCTCGGGTTGACAACGAGGGTCCGGGCGATGGCAACGCGCTGTTGCTGACCGCCCGACATCTCGGTGGGCTTGTGTTTCATCCGGTCACCGAGTCCCACCGCGACAAGTGCCTGCTTTGCCCGGACGCGGCGGTTCTTCACCTTCCGGTAGACCAGCGGAAGCTCCACCTGTTCGATGGCGTTCATCCGGGGGAGCAGGTTGTACTGCTGGAAAACGAACCCGAAGACGCCGGCCCTCAATCGGGTGCGGCTGTCGTCGTCCATCTTGCCGACGTCGTGACCCTCGAAGTAGTACTTGCCGCCCGTGGGGCGATCGAGGCAGCCAAGGACGTTCATCATGGTGCTCTTGCCGGAGCCCGAGGCCCCCATGATGGCGATGAATTCGCCGCGCTGGATCTCGAGGTCTACCCCATCGAGCGCGGCGACGACCTCGGTGCCCGTCCGATAGTGACGGCTTAAGTTCTCCAACCGGATCACCTCACACCGCCAGTGGCGCCGGTGCCCCCGCCACCAGTTGCACCAGGCGGTCCGCCCTGGAACCCGCCCTGCTGAGGGTTAGTCTGCACCGCCGTGGTGGATGTCGCGGCGGTGGTTGTCCCGACGACCACGACTTCGCCTTCCGTGAGGCCGGAGGTGACGATGGTGTTGGTACCGTCAGTCGCCCCGGTCTGGATGACCCGTGCTTCAGTGGTGCCGTCCTCCTTCTTCACCGTGACGGACTTCGCGGTACCGACGCTCCGAATAGCTGTGCTCGGAATGAGGAGGACGTTTTCGGAGATGCTTTTGAGGATCGTGACACTGGCGTTCATGCCAGGCGTCGGAAGGGGTGCAGTGAGGAGAGCCTGCAAGATCCCGCTCGCCCCACCCTGGCCCGCGCCTTGCTGTCCTGTCGGGCCACTGCCAGTAACGCCGGGAGTGCGCTGGGGGCCAGCGCCACCGGCCCCTGGAGTCCGATTCGCATTCGGCCCCGCCGCACCGGGCGTGCCACTGGCGGCTCCGGGGGCGCCACCAGTCCCGGTTCGCGCCCCTCGCGTGATCCCGGTCAGGCGTGCGAGCGCCTGGGATGCACCCTGCTGGGTTGCCGGGTCGCTGAGCTGTGCGGACGAAAGGATCTCGGCCTGGACCTGGTAGCTGACGACGCCCTGCGTGGTCGTCGGCGTGGGGTTCACGGCCGTGATCCGGACCACATAGGTGTACCCACTGAGCGCATCGAAAGTTGCCGTACCGTACTGCCCTGCGGCGAGGCCGACGAAGTCCGCTTCCTGGACGGAGATGTCGATGCGCATTGCGTCGGTGTTGGTGATTGTGAACGCGGCCGTCGAGGCTGACACGTTGTCGCCCACGGCGATGCCAACGGCAGTGATCGTGCCCGAGAACGGCGCCTTGAGGACGACCGCATCAACCGCGGACTTGGCCGTATCGTAGGCGAGTTGGGCCGACCTCACGGCATCTTGCTGCTGCGCGACGGTGATGGCGTCAGCACCTTTCACCAGGTCTTCGTACTTCTGTTGAGCCGCGAGGACCGATGCGTTCGCCGAGGTGACTGACGACTGAAGCTGTTGCTGTTCGAGTGCCGACTTTGGTTGATCGAGGGCTGCGCGCTTGTCGGTGGCCGTAACAAGCGACTTCTCCGCATTGGTCACGCTCACCAGCGAGTTGTTGTAGCTGTTGTTCGCCGAAACAAACGAACTGGCAGCTGAACCGACGGCAGCGGTCGCGGGAGTCCGAATCTCGGCCACGAGCGAGTCGATCTTGAATTGCGTCAGCGGAAGGTCGGTCTGGTAGCAGGCTTCGACCAGCCGGTTGTCGGTGCTGCAGTAGCCGCGCTGCGCCGAAATGAGCGAGATCCAGGCGCTCTGTACCTGGTTCTTCGCACTGGTCAGACTCTGTTCAGCCGTGGCGACGGCTGCGTCGGCGCTGACGATTGCGTCGGCGTCGGCCCCAGGCTGGGCCTTCCGCAGGTTCTCTTCGGCGTTCGCCAACTGCACCATGGCGGTCGCAATAGATGCCTGGGCCGTCGCCAGTTCGCTGACTGTCGCAGGTTCCAGAAGATCCCCGAGCTTCAACTGGGCCGACGAGAGTGAGATCTGGGCCGACTCGAGCTTGCGCTGAAGGTCGGTCGAATCCAGAGTCGCGAGCACCTGACCGGCCTCGACCCTTTCACCCAATTTTGCGGTGATGGAGGTGACCTTCGCCGACGTGGAGAATGTCAGCTTCGACGTCAGCGTCGAAGCCGCCGTGCCGGTCGTGCTGAGCGTCGTCGTCAGTGTGCCGAGTGCGGCAGTCGAAGTCTGCTGCTCCGTGACCTGGGCGACCTGGGCCTCGCCACGCAGGAAGAAGTACCAGTAGCCGCCGGCAACCGCCCCTGCCAGGATGACCAGACCGGCCAAGAGTCCGAGCTTGCGGCGCAGCCAAGAGCCTTCTTCGTCGAAGTCGCCACTAAGCGGCGACGAGAATTCGGTCACAGGATCCTCCGTGCGGCTCGGACGGCCTCCGGGCCATCTCTCCACGCCGTATTGCACAGGCGGATGCTGAGAGCATGCTGAGAATTCACCGGGAGAATCTCGCGGGATTGGTTCCGGCCGACCGGAAAGCACGCTCCTCCCAGCGGTTTCTCAGGGACTTCTAAGGAAAGTCCAACAGAATCGGGTCAAACTGGAACGAGCCTGTCCCGACAGGGGGATGATCATTGGCATCGATTTCCGAAGGTGGCGGCCGGCACGGAGAACCGGCTGCCCGGGTGCTCGTAGTTGACGACGAAGAACCGATTACCGACCTGGTAGCCACGGCCTTGAGGTATGAAGGCTTCGATGTTGCCACGGCCGAGGCCGGGAGGGATGCGCTCACCCGTATCCGGACGTACCGGCCGGACGTTGTTGTCCTCGACGTCATGCTTCCGGATATCGATGGGTTCGAAGTCATCAGGCGAATGACGGCCGAAGGCCTGCGGGTGCCGGTCCTGTTCCTGACTGCCCGGGACACCACAGAAGACCGGGTCCACGGGCTGACCCTGGGCGCAGACGACTATATCTGCAAGCCCTTCAGCCTCGCCGAACTGGTCGCGCGGGTACGAGTCGCGCTGCGGCGCGGGCAGCGCCTGGGCGAGGGCGACGACCTTCGATTCGCAAACCTGGAAATGGACACCGAGACGATGGAAGTCCGCCGGGGGGACCGCATCATCGACCTGACTCCGACCGAGTTCAAACTCCTGAGGTACCTGCTCCTCAACGCCCGGCGCGTGCTCTCCAAGGAGCAAATCATCGACCACGTTTGGAACTATGACTTCAACGGCGACGCGCGAATCGTCGAAACCTACGTGAGCTACTTGCGGCGCAAGGTCGATACTGGCGAATCTCCCCTCATCCACACGGTGCGGGGCTTCGGCTACTCGCTGAGACTGGCAAGGGAATGACGCGCTTCTCCCTCCGAACGCGCCTGATGGTCGGCCTCATCGCGGTCGTGGCGGTCGGCCTCGGGGTGTCCGAGGTGGCGACCTATTACTCGGTCCGCTCGTTCATGCTCAAGCGCGTCGATGAACAGGTTGCGGCCGCCAGGGGGCCGGCCATCGGCAGACTGCTGGTTGGGGACCGATTCTTCGCCCCTGCGCCACCTTTGGACACCGGGCCATCCGCGCCGGAGGGGCTCGCCCCTGCCGATAGCGATCCCGGGTCGACAGCGCTTACGACAGATGGCACACCAGAAGCGCGCGGGGAGCGAGGGGGCGGACAGCCAAGAGGGGCCCCCCAGAACTTCACTGCGAGCCTTCCCCCCGGCACATACGCGGAGGTCCGGTTCGCGGAGGCGGCGCCGCGGGCGACATCGTTCGGCTTCGATGAGACCTACCCCATCCCGGCGCTCCCCCAGGATGTCGAATCACTCGCGAACGGCGGGATCCTGACGGTGGACGCCGTCGATTCGAACGAGCACTTCCGCGTCAGTGTGACGACTGCCGCCGATGGTGAGGCAGTATTGCTGGTCGCAGTCCCGATGACCGAGTTCGACACGACTATGGACCAGCTGCAGCTGATCGGCGCCGGAGTGACCGCGGGCGTGCTCCTGCTGCTCGCAGGCCTCGCGTTCTGGCTGGTCCGGCTTGGGTTGCGGCCGCTGGATGAATTCGCGGTGACAGCCGCGAATGTGGCAGCGGGAGACATGTCCCAGCGGATGGCAGTCGGGAATCCTCGCACGGAAATTGGCCGACTGGGCACCGCGATGAACGAGATGCTCGAAGACCTGGAGGAGGCCTTTCGCCGCAGGGAACGGTCCGAGGAGCAGCTTCGGCGCTTCCTCGCAGACGCCTCGCACGAATTGCGGACGCCGCTTACATCGATCCGCGGCTACGCCGAGCTCTTCGGACGCGGTGCGCAGGCACGTCCCGAAGACCTCGAGAAGGTAATGAACCGCATCACCCAGCAGTCCGAACGCATGAGCCATATCGTGGAGGACCTGCTCCTGCTCGCGAGGCTGGACGGCGACCGCCCGCTCGAACGTGAGTGTGTGGATATCACGGCAATCGCCGGCGACGTCGTGGAAGACGCCCGTCATCGCCAGCCCGAACGGTTGATCCGGTTCGCCGCGCCGGGACCGGTGGTCGTCGATCAAAGACCAGGACCGCGGCCACGTATTCGAGCCGTTCTACCGGGCGTCCGCCGGGAGAGGACGAGACCGCGGTGGATCCGGGCTGGGGCTGGCCATCGTTAAAGCGATCGTCGAAGCCCACGATGGCTCCGTCTCGGTCGAAGCGGCAGAACCGCAAGGGGCGGCGTTCGCCGTTAGACTGCCGGCGGCCGGATGACGCCGACGCCCCAGCAGTCCCACATTAGCGAACTGCGAGGCCGGTCCGGGAGTCCCAGGTGCCTCGAACCGGCCCCTTCGTCGACGTGACGCTGAAGCCTGTCTTCGCGATGTTGATCGTCACGCCGCCGGGCAACGCTATCGTTTGGCGGTTGCGGGCTCGCTTCGTCGTAGCCCGAGAGCGAGTTGTCGCCCGGCGGCGAACCGTCTTCGTGCGGGAGCGTTTCACGGCGGGCCGGGCAGGGCTTCGCCGTTTCACAGCCCGGGGGCGGGGTTTGGTCGCGCGGGCGCGTGTGGCGGCCTTTCTTCGGGCGTTCTTCGCCGTGGTCATTCGACGTCCACCCGGCGCGGAGATTCGAGGGGGGATGCGAGCCGAATCAATTTGAAGAACATTGAGATCCTCTCATGCAATTCTCACAGGGATATGTTGCGATCAATGGCGAAGATGAAAATTCTATTGGTCGAAGATGAAGCGCGTCTCGCCACGGCAGTGCGCCGCGTGCTGGATGAAGAGGGCTATGCCATCGATTGGGCAGCCGACGGTGCTGACGGTCTCGCACGAGCAGAAGCGGGCGAGTACGACATCATCCTTCTCGACGTCATGCTTCCCTCGTACGACGGGTATGAAATCGCCCGCCGACTGCGCTCCGATGGCTCGACAGTCCCGATCCTGATGCTGACGGCACGGGACGGGATCCAGGACCGTGTCCGCGGTCTTGATTCGGGCGCGGACGACTATCTCGTCAAGCCGTTTGCCCTGGCGGAGCTTCTCGCTCGCGTCCGCGCCCTGGGCCGCCGCGCGAAGATGGGGGGCGCGACCGAGTCTCCGACCCTTGCTGTGGCGGACCTTGAGTTGGACCTGCGCTCTCGCGAGGCGCGCCGGGGGACGCGAAGGATCGAACTCACGGCCCGCGAATTCGGGCTGCTCGAAACACTGATGCGCCATCCGAACCAGGTGATGACACGGTCCCAGTTACTGGACTCAGTCTGGAGTTACGACTCGATCACCGAGTCGAACGTCGTCGATATCTATATCCACTACCTTCGCAACAAGATCGACAAGGGCTTCGACAAGAAGCTCATCCGCACGGTCCGTGGCATGGGCTACGCGATCCGGGCCGACTGATGTTCAAACGCGCACGCCTCGTCCTCGCCACGTGGTTCACACTCGCCTTGGCTGTCACGCTCCTCGCGGTGGGCGGAGTCTCGTACGTCCTCATCCGCGACGACCTCGACAACGAGATCGACGAGAGCCTCACCTCGACGGTCGCCACCGTGAATGACCTCGACCCCTTCCAGGACCGTAGTCCAGGCGAGACTCACGGCCCCCGAGGGGGAGGGCCAAGCCAGGCTTCGACGCAAACGGGCGGCGAACAGGCAGTGGACTACGACCGTCTTCCGCCGGGCGTACCGAGTGACGTCTTCATCGTCTACACGGACGGTGAGGGCAGCATCCTCGGCAATCCTCGAGGTGTCGACATCGACGATGTCGAGTTTGGCGATCTCTGCGTGGAGGGGAGTACCGATTGGAGCACTTCCGAAGTTTCCACCGCGACCGGACACTACCGTTTCGTCAGCCTGCCGGACGATAGAGCGGGCGAGTGGATCCACATCGGGCGCTCGTTGGAAGCGCGCGACCGCCAACTCCGGACGCTTTCGATGGTCTTCCTGATAGGTGGTCTCGGTGGAGTGGCCGCGTCGGCAGCCGGGGGTCTGTGGCTCGCGGGGGTCGCACTCAAACCGATCAGGGCTTCCTTCGAGAGGCAGCGGCGCTTCGTCTCCGATGCATCGCATGAACTGCGAACGCCGCTTGCGGTGCTCCGGGCGAACGGCGAGTTGCTGCAACGCCATCCGCAAGACACGGTTGCCCAGAACATCGACCAGGTGGACGCGATCACCGCGGAAGCCGAAGCGATGACCAAACTCGTCGAAGACCTCCTGCTGCTTGCGAGAGCGGACGAAGGGGCGGCGAACCTCGCGCATGAACCGGTCGCGCTTGGAGCGGTAGCTGAAGAACTCGGGCGAGATATGGAGGCCCTGGCGAAACAGCGCGGCATCCTCCTGCAGGTGGAGGCGGAGCCGGTGGAAGTCGACGGCGACCGCCATCGATTGCGGCAGCTCGGCGCGATCCTCCTGGACAACGCGTTGAAATACACCCCCGCCGGCGGCACGGTCTCGTTGCGGTGTGCACGGGCGGGCAGGTGGGTCGAGCTGTCGGTGACCGACACCGGACCTGGAATTCCCACCGCCGAACAAACGAAAATTTTCGACCGGTTTGTGCGGGCCGATAGCGCCCGCACGCGGGCGGCAGGCGGCACAGGATTGGGGCTGGCGATCGCAAAGTGGATAGCGGAGGCGCATGGCGGACGCATCGCCGTCGAATCCCATCCCGGCCATGGAGCCAGGTTCACTGTCCGGGTCCCTGTCTCCGACTAAGTCGCGGGCGGCGTTCGAACCAGCGCGCCGCGGCCGGGATCTCCCTGCTGAATCCACCGAACCGGTCCGCCCAGGCGACACCTCCAACCGCACGTGAAGTCCCGCTGTAGAATCCGCTTCATCATTGCCGCGGAGGACACATCGTGCCTGGAACCACCGACCAGTACGAAGGCATGATTGCCGAGACTATCCGAATCCCTGGCCACAACGGCGACCGGATCCACGCCTACTATGCCCATCCGATCGGGCCTGGCCCCTTCCCCAGCGTCGTCTGGCTCCACCACTTCCCCGGGTGGGACGAGTGGTCGAAGGAGACTGCGCGGAAGCTCGCCTACCACGGATACGCGACGCTCGCGCCAGACCTCTACTGCCGCGATGGCCACGGCGCTCCTGAAGACATGGCCGCCAGAGTGCGTGCGAATGGCGGCGTGCCAGACGCGCAAGTGGTCGGGGACGCAGCGGCTTGCCGTGACTTCCTGCGATCACAACCGAACTCGAACGGGAAGGTCGGCGTGACCGGCACCTGCTCGGGCGGCCGGCACGCCGTACTGGCAGCGAGTTGCGCCCCGGGTTACAACGCGCTCATCGACTTCTGGGGCGGGGGCGTGGTCGTCCGACCGGAGGACCTGACGGCGATGCGGCCAGTCGCGCCGGTGGACTACACGAAGGACCTAGACTGCCCGATCCTCGGGATCTTCGGGAACGATGACCGCGCGCCAACCCCGGAGCAGGTGGACATCCACGAAGCGGAGCTGAAGAAGCATGGAAAGACGTACGAGTTCCACCGCTACGACGGCGCGGGACACGGATTCTTCTATTACGACCGGCCGCAGGCCTATCGCGCCGAACAGGCAGTCGATGGTTGGCGCAAAGTGCTGGACTTCTTCCAGCGGAACCTGGGGAACTGAGGATGTGCACGAACATCGTCGAACGCACGAACGTCAGCGGTGGGGGCCGCGGCGCTCAAGGCTGGTTCACCCTCGCCGAGGTGTCGGTGAGCTACGACCACCCGTTCCATGTCCAGCTCGAACATGCGCTCAACATCGACTTCACAAATGAGGCCGCGGGCGTTGGCGCACGCGTGGCTGTCGAGCTGACCCTGGAATCAGCAAAAGAACTCGCCAGGGCGCTGAAGGCGGCCGTCGACCGGGCCGACCAGTATGAAGCGACCGGTTACGCGTGACCCAGACGTGTGAGCGCGAGGTCTAAGGAAATACCTTAGAAAAAGCGAGCGCTGCCGGTTCACTTCGAAGATTGGCGTGCCGATAACCCCGGTGGGAGCCATGAGCAACGGGCGGGTTCAACCGGCGCCAGGGGTGTGCAGCGCATGACCAGTTCGCAGTCTCTCACGAGCCTGATGGAGTCCTCCCGTTTGCCGACGATCCCGGCGGTGGCGATGGAGATCATCGGGCTCGTTCAGCGGCCCGACATAGACATCGAAGTCCTTTCGGCGACGATTGCTCGTGACCCGGCGCTGGCTGCGCGCGTACTGAAGACGGCAAACTCCGGGTTCTACGGCCGGCCACGGTCCGTGAGCCGCCTTCGCGATGCGGTCATTGTTCTTGGCCTGCGGAGCGTGAAGACGCTGGCCCTTGGATTCTCGTTGGTCGGGAACATGCGGAAGCAAGGAGCGCGAGGGGGCGTCGATCACACCCGCGTTTGGCAGCGTAGCCTGCTCACCGCGGCGGCGGCACGCGCCGTCGCCACGCGTGCAGGCTACGCCTGCAGTGACGAAGCCTTCCTCGGAGGTCTGCTGCACTTGATCGGCGTCATCGCCCTGGACCAGGCACTGGGTGAGGAATACCGGGAGCTCGGCGAGTCGGCAGGAGACGACCTCGCCAAACTCCGGGCAACCGAACGATCCCGGTACGGATTCGACCATGCGGAAGCCGGAGCCGCACTCGCCGAGAAATGGAACCTCCCCGAGGCGTTGATCACCGCGATCCGGATGTTCCCGAAGCCCGATGCCGCGGACCGGGACTTCCGGGAGATCGTCCGATGCGTCGCAACCGGCGAAGCCGCGGCCGACCTGATCCTCACTGATGACACCGGGGCCGCTCTTTCTCGTTTCCGCTGGGACTGCGAGCAGCTCTTTGGAATCGAAGCGGAAGGAGCCGATGAACTCATCGCCAAGTTCATGGCGGATGCCGCGGTGCTGGGGACGATGCTTGACGTCCCGGCCAGCGCGCTAAGCCCTGAAGACGTCCTCGCGAACGCACAGGAAGCACTGCTCCAGATGAGCCTGGAATCGGAGCGGGAAAACGCTCAGCTCCAGGCGGACCGCGAACGGCTGACGATCGAAGCCTCGACCGATGCCCTCACCGGGCTCGCGAACCGGCGGCACATGGAAGAGTACCTCGCCGAGCAGTTCCGAATCTCCAGCCGTTACGGCACGCCGCTGAGCCTGATCCTGTTCGACATCGACCGGTTCAAAGGCGTGAACGACGAATACGGCCACCCCGCGGGCGACCAGGTCCTTCGCGAAGTCGCGGCTGTTCTCCAGCGCACGATGCGCGATGCAGACCTGTGCGCGCGATACGGCGGCGAGGAGTTCGTGGCAATCCTCCCCGCGACCTCCATTGAGGGAGCGGAAGAATCGGCGGAGCGAGTCCGAGTAGCGGTCGAAAGGCAGGCAATGCTAGCCGGCGGCGCCAAGTTGTCCGTGACGATCAGCGCCGGGGTGGGAAGCTACCGTACCGGAGAGCAACCGAGTCACGATTGGTTGCTGAAGGAAGCTGACATGGCCCTTTACGAGGCGAAGCGATCGGGTCGAAACCGCGTGCGCCGCTTCGAGGTCGTCGAGGCGGCATCGCCCTGGAGCGTGGCTGGATAGGCCCGTTGAGAGCGGACCAACATCCGCCCGCGTAGACTCGCCCCCCGAGGCGTTTTCCTCCAGGGGTGTGTTATGAAGAACCGTTTCGATCTCTCCGGGAAGGTCGCCCTGGTAACCGGCGGGAGCCGCGGGCTCGGACGTGAAATGGTCCTGGCTTTCGCGGAAAACGGCGCCGACGTCGTTATCGCCAGCCGCAAGCTCGATTCCTGCGAAGAACTCGCCGCTGAGGTGACGAGTTCGTTTCCCGGACGGCGGGCGCTGCCCATTGCCTGTCACGTTGGTGATTGGAAACAGGTCGAGGCACTGGCGGAGGCGGCCTACGCCGAGTTTGGGCGGGTCGACGTGCTCGTGAACAACGCCGGGATGTCGCCCGTCTACGACCACGTCAGCAATGTGACTGAAGCGCTGTACGACAAGGTCCTCGACGTGAACCTCAAGGGTCCGTTCCGCCTCACCTCCGTAGTGGGAACGAGGATGGCCGCAGGCGAAGGCGGATCAATCATCATGGTTTCGAGCACGGCCTCTCAACACCCCGGGGCGAACGTTATCCCCTACGCTGCGGCGAAGGCGGGTGTGAACGCCATGACCGTGGGGTTCGCGCGCCACTTCGCCCCGAAAGTGCGCGTCAACTGCATCGTCCCGGGACCGTTCCTTACTGACATCTCGAAGGCATGGGATATGGATGACTTCAACGAACGTGCAGCGACGACGATTCCGCTGCAGCGGGGAGGCGAACCACAGGAAATCGTCGGCGCAGCGCTGTACTTCGCCTCCAACGCCTCGAGCTACAGCACCGGCGCACTGCTCACGGTCGCTGGTGGCAGCGGCATTTGAAGCACCGCCGCGTTCGCCAAGCAGGGACAGAACGCTCAACGGATGGATAGTCGGCCCAGACGGCGACCGGGGAACTACCGGCCCCGGAAAGTGGGGTCAGCCTGGTCTATCCAGCAGTCGGCGAAGCGATGCTGATAGCCGTCGGCGGTGTCGAGGGGGAAGCCTTTCACGTAGGGCCAGGCGAGGGAGACGACGCGCTCGGAGACCAGGTTCACGCCGACGTTTAGGGCAAGCAAGCGCCTCTGGATGTTGTATCCAATTTCGCGCCGGGCGTTCTTATCCAGCTCCACACGCTGGGCGTCGATCATCGCGGTCATCTCCGCATCGCGAAGGGGAAAGCTGTTCTTCGTCCCGTTGGCGTGGAAGTACGGATAGACCCAGTCGTCGAGGTCGATCCAGCCGTTATCGGGCGCGGCCGCCCAGGGAGCCTCGCCAGTGAGCAGTAGCCGGGCGAGTTCGGCGAGAGGGAGCGGAACGACCCTCACCTGTTCGAGTCCGAGGCTCTCCGCGAGTTGCGCTTTGATGGTGGCGCCGAACTCGAGCGCCGCCTCTGTCTCCTGGAGCACGAAGAGCGGGAGGTCGTCTTTGAGCTTTTTTTCGCTCTTGAACGCCTCCAGGAGCGCCCTGGCCTCGCGGAGGTCTTCGCCCCGGCCCCCGGCGCCTGGGCGGTACCCCGGCGAGGTCGTCAGCTCGGTCTCGGGCAAGGCCCAGTCGGTCATCGGCCAGCTCACCCAGGGGTTCACGCCGCCCGACCCACCGAAGAACTTATCGATCATTGCCCGGCGGTCCAGGGCGATTGTGACGGCCGAGCGGAATCGAAGGTCGTTGAACGGATCGTTCCCGAGGGAGAAGCGCATACCGAAGAACTGGGAGTGGCCCACCGTCGTTTCAGTAAGCTGCGGGATGGCCTTCTTGAGCTTGTCGGCAAGGACGCGACCAACAGTCGCCGCATCGACTTCGCGAGTGCGCAGGGCACCTTCGACCGTCGCGGTAGACGCTGGCTGGACCAGTGACACACCATCGAGGTTTGGACGCCGGTCTCCGCCGTGCCAATTTGGGTTGCGGCGGACACTGGCGTGCCTGCCATCCACCCATTCGACCCACTGGAACGGGCCGCTGCCGACTTGTGCTGTGGACCCGATGTCGTTCTTATCTCCGGAGACCTCGGGAGCGACGATGAAGCTATGGACGTCGGCGAAGAGGTGGTGCAACGCCGCCATCGGTGACTTCAGCTTGAAGGTGACGGTGCGTTCATTCGGTATGTCAATTCCATCGATGACGGACCATGGACCTTTTCGGACGAAGGATTGGTCCCCGGCGAGTTGCCGCTCGATGGAGTACTTCACATCCGCAGCCGTGACAGAACGGCCATTGAGGGGGGCCAGTTCGTGCCAACGGGCGTTGGGGTTCAGCCGGAAGACCATGGTCTGGCCGTCAGGCATCTCCGGCATGGCCGCGGCGAGGTCCGGGACAATGGCTCCCTTGGCCTGGTCCTGATAGGCGAGCAGGCGGCTGTAGATGAGCGCCTGATGGCCGTAGAACGGACCGGCCTGGGTCTTGTGGGGGTCGAAAGTCTGGTCGCGAGCGACGAAGCCCGTGAACCGGAGCGTCTCACCACGTTTCCCATCCTGTTGGCGCGGAGTGGGGCTGGCGCCGGGCGTCTCATTTTCTATCTCAGTGGGCGTGGGTGCCGGCGAATCGCGGTCGCCATCACTGCAGCGAAGCGCTGCCAATCCAGCCGCGCCAGCCGTGGCGCCCATGGCGCCCAGCATCCAGCGGCGGGAAACGCGCTTCTCCCCGAGCCGTTCCCTCATCATCGGAGACTCCATACTACGACCGGCGGCGGTTAGATATCGCGAAGATCCGAGCTCCGTGGGCAGACCCCAGCGCCAAACCGGCCGGGTAGGCACCCGCCGGGAGACGTCCGCAATCCGCCTGGAAGCAGCGGGAAGCGGTGCCTGCGCGCGGTCTAGACCTTGAAACCGCTCGCTTCTTTGAGCTTGCGAGCAGCGGTAACGATGCCCTTCTCCTCGGCGGTGAGTGCTTCATAGTCCTTCAGGACTTCGTGCTTCAACGGGAAAATGTGGATTGCGTCCCAGCCGCAGACATCCTCACAGAGGCGGCAACCGGTGCATTTCTTTTCATCGACGGTGCTGCAACCGAAGAAATCGTCGATGCGTTCCGAATGCTGAAGGCTGAGCGCGTCGAACGGGCAGATGTTGATACAGAGCTCGCAGCCCGAGCCGATACACTTCTCTTCGATGACGACAGCCTTCGGCCACTCGTTTTTCTTCACGGAGCGGCAAACGTCGCCAATCGTCGTGAGGATTGCCTCCGGCGGGCAGACGATGCCGCACGCGCCGCAATCGATGCAGAGCGTCGGGTCGATGACGTGGAGTTGGTTGCGCTCGCCGGTGATGGCGTTGGTGGGGCAGCGCTTGGTGCACGCCGTGCAACCGATGCAGGTTTCGACGATCGAATAGGCCAAGTGAAACCCCTCACAAGGGTCGGTGTGTGTCCAGTCTAGTCACTTCCGGCCCCCCGTTCCACTCAACAGCTCCCGGATGAGCGCCTCCGCGTGGCCATCGAACGGGAACTGCCGCCTGCGGACCATGCGGAGCGCGTGGAGGATGCCAAGATGTGCCAGGCGCTTCGCTTCATCGTCGTAAGCCATGGAGACGCTGCGCTGGGCAAACACGTCCTGGTCGCGGATGTAGTGCTGAAGCCCTGGAAGCACCACCACGTCCAGGTCCATGTCGACGAAGGAAACGGTGTCGCCGCGCCACTGGCCGGGAAGAGCTGCATCGCACTTGGCATCGAGGAACTCTCCGGCTGCCGAAAACGCGAAGATCAGGGTTAGGGGCGTTTCCAGCCCGACATAGTGGATCAGGTGAACTGGCGGGCCGTCGTCCGCGACCGGACCAGAAGGCAGCTTGGTGTCTCGTTCCGGGTCGTGGTGAACAACCACCCACCCTGCGGGAGCGCCGGGTATTTCCACCCCGGGCCACGAGTACTTCAGAGAGCCGTCGAACTTGAGCTTTTGGACAACGAGACGCGCGCCCATCAGGTCTACGCCTTCTTGGCTCCCCAACTCTCCCAGTACGTCACATCCTCGACTGGCTTGCGGAATCCGGAGCCGAACTTCCCTTTGGGCCAGCCGAGAGGGATGAGAGCGGCCGTCTCAACCGACTCCGGGATGCCAAGCAGTTCGCGGATCTGTTTCTGATAGCCACGATGGACGGTCGTGAGCGCGGTGCCCAGGCCAAGGGCGCGGGCCGCAAGCATGAGGTTCTGGACGGCCGGGTAAATGCTCGAGCCAGAAGTGATATCGCCGTTGCCGGTCAGCGAGCAGGCGAAAATGAGGACCGGCGCTTCGTGCATGTGTTCTGCGAGATAGGTTGCGCTCTTCATGACGCGATCGTTGCTGGCATTTTCATCGGCCGGCAGGTTCGCCCCGGCGCCGTACCCGGAAGCCGTCATCCGCGACCAGCCGTCGTGGTACCAGGCCTGGATCTTCTTCTTCTTCTCGGGTTCCGTGACAACCACCCAACGCCAGCCCTGGCGATTGCCGCCGCTGGGTGCGCGGGTCGCTGCCCAGATGACCTTCTTGACGTACTCCTCGGGGACGGGGTCCGCTTTCAAACGTCGCATGGCTCGCTGGGTGCCGATCACTTCGAAGAAGTCGCTTTCGACTGCAGTTGGTTCAGGCATGGGGAGTCTCCTCGGGGGATCTTGTGCGTGCGATGGTAACCGATGGGCGTCACGGCGTTCAGAATGGCAGGCTGCGCGGCGACCGGGATGCCCGCTCCTGCCGTCATCCGGCCGCCGTCCAAACCGCCTGAACTGACACCGAGCGACGGTTGCCTATAATCCCCGCCATGCCAGATCTGCCCCTCTCTGGAATCCGTGTTTGCGACCTCACGTGGATCATCGCCGGGCCGACGGCGACACGCGTGCTCGCCGATTTCGGCGCCGACGTGATCCGAGTGGAACACCAGCAGGCGATCGATCCGATCCGGGTCGGCCGGCCGATCAACGGGGAACGCACGACACTCAACAACTCCGGGTTCTTCAACTACTTCAACCGCAACAAGCGCAGCATGCTGCTGAACGTCCGCCACCCGCTGGGGATGGAGTTGCTGCACCGGCTAATCGCGATTTCGGACGTAGTCATCGAGAACTTCTCAAGCGGCGTCCTCGATTCGTGGGAGCTTTCGTACGAAGCGCAGAAGACGATAAACCCGGGGGTCATCTACTGCTCTATCTCGGGCTTTGGGCACTCGGGCCGCGACAAGCACTTCACGACCTGGGGCCCGACGGCACAGGCCCTGAGCGGACTCACGCTGATGTCGGGCCTACCGGGCGAGCCACCGGCGGGTTGGGGCTACAGCTACATGGACCACACGGCAGGTTACTACGGGGCGATCGCCATACTGATGGCGTTGCACCACCGGAACCGCACAGGCGAGGGGCAGCACATCGATATCTCCCAGGTCGAGGCAGGCATGGTGCTCACCGGGCCGGCCATCCTCGACTACACGGTCAACGGGCGGAGCTTCCGGAGGCCGGGGATGCCGCCAGGCAACCATGCCTGGGAACCGGCGATTGCCCCGCACAACACGTACCCGTGCGCGGGCGAGGACCGATGGATCGCTATCGCCGTGCGGAACGACGCCGAATGGCTGGCGATGGTCCGTGCGATGGGCGAGCCCGCGTGGGCGAACGGTGGGCGATTCTCCACCAACGCATCGAGGCTCGCGCACCAGGATGAGCTCGATGCCGGGATCGCGGTCTGGACTTCTACGCGTGACGAGTACAGGTTGATGCACCTCCTCCAGGCCGCCGGCGTGCCGGCCGGGGTCTGCCAATCGCCCGGGGACCGCGTCGAGAAGGATGAACAATTCCGGGCTCGCAACTGGTGGGCGGCTATGCCGCACGCCGAGATGGGCGAAGCGAGCGAGTTCGACGGGGTCACTCCCCGGCTATCGCACACTCCGGGCACCAACCGGACTGCAAGCCCCCTCCTCGGCGCGCACACCCACGAGGTGACAACCGACCTGCTCGGGCTTTCGAACGAGGAGTTTGCCGAGTACGAAGCGATGGGGGTGTTCATGTGAGCGGGCCGCTGACCGGCCTGAGGGTCATCGAATACACCGGCCCACTCGGACAGCTCGCCGGGAAGCTGCTTGCCGACATGGGCGCGGACGTTGTCGCCATCGAGCCGCCCGCCGGATCCCCCGCCCGTGCCGTGGGGCCGTTCGTCGACGACGTGCCAGGCCCAGACCGTTCCTTGAACTACTGGTACCACAATACGAACAAGAGGTCGGTCATTGTGGACCTGACGGCGGCGGAGGGCGTTGCCGCGTGGAAATCGCTCGTTGCGAAGGCCGACATCGTCATTGAAGACTGCGCACCAGGTGAGCTCGATACCGTGGGGCTCGGTCATGCCTCCTTACGACCCGCGATCGACTCCCTGATCTGGTGCTCAATCACGCCGTTCGGACAGGCCGGGCCATGGGCCAGCTACCAGGCAACGGATATGGTGGGGCTCGCCCTCGGGGGCCCGATGATGATGAACGGCTATGACGCGGAAGACGTCCCCGGCGCCCCCCCGATTCGGGGCCACGGCGACCAGGGCTATAACACGGCCTGTCACTACGCAGTCCAGGGCATCCTCGCCGCGCTGCTCTATCGTGACAAGACGGGGCAGGGCCAGCACGTGGACGCTTCAATGCACGAGGCGTGCAGCAGCACCACCGAGGTAGGCCTTCCCTACTGGTTCACCCAGCGAAAGAACGTGATCCGGCAGACCGGCCGGCACGCCGCTGCCCAGCGCACGGAGCCGTGGTTGCATATGGCGGCGGACGGACGCCACGCGCTGATCTTCGGTGTGGGTCGCGACAACGCTAGCTGGAAACGGATCAAAGAGTGGTTCCAGGCCGATGGCTTCGGCAAACAACTCGATGAGCCGCGGTTCGATGAACCGGCAGCCCGCCAGCCGGGCCGAGGTTCGCCCGAAGCAGCCGAAGTGATGAGCGAACTCTCGCGGTTCATCGCCGCGCACAGTGCCGACGAAGTCTACCGGGGCGGGCAAGAGCGCCGGCAGTCATGGGGTGTGGTTCGGGCTCCTTCGGAAGCGCTGGGCGACCCGCACTGGGAGGATCGGGGATTCTGGACGGAAGTGTCCGGCGAGGGCCGGGACGCACCAGTCCGTATGCCGGGGGCACCGTACGCCTTCAGCGCGACGCCCTGGGAGCTGCGCCGGCCCGCACCGAAGCTCGGCGAGCACACGGCGGAAGTGCTGGCTGAGTGGCTGACCTGAGTCGCGGACGATTCTGCCGGGCGTCAAGCACTATCGAGAATCTTGATGGGCGTTCTTACGTGAATCTTCGATCCAGGGGGCTGACTCAGCGCCCGCGCAGGACTATCTTCGTGGTGTCGAAACATGCACTTCATGACGCTGACATCCCCGTGTCACGCAGGCGCATGAGGATCTGGCAGGGGTGAAATCCAGATGGCAGTCGCAACGCGTCTTCCCGTCAACGCATCGGTGTACGAACTCATTCGCACAGGGCATGGCTCCATCAAGAGCCTGACGAAGGTCGGCCTTTCCCTGGATGACCTCGACCTGCGCGTGCGAGAGGCTGCGCACCGCACCGGGCTCCCGATCGAGATGCTGACAGAAAAGCTCGAATCCTGAGTCCTGACGCGGTTGCATCGCCCGGCCAGACCGGAGCGATACCGCTCTACGGAATGGTAACCACCTGGCCCAGCTTGAGGTTGGTGCAGTTGGCATCGACCGAGCTGTTCGCGGCGAGGAACGCCTGGAGCGAGACGCCGTTCGCTGCGGCGATGGCGCTGCAGGTATCGCCGGCAGCCACCGTGTAGGTCTTGCCACCCCCCGTAGTCCCGGGTTTGGTCGTTGGGTTCCCGGTGAGCGACCCCCCGCGCGTCGGCGTCGCGGACGGCGCCGGGGCAGGAATCTTGATCTTGTCGCCGATCTTGAGGGCGTCACAATTCATGTTCCGGTTCGCCTTCTGCAGTTCTTCCAGGCTGATCTTGTTGGCAGCAGCGATGGTCGAACAGAAGTCCCCCGCCTTGATCGTGTACTCGGAAGCGGGAGCCGTTGTCGGGGAGGTGACCGGCGTGATCGCACCGCTACTGCCGCCGGTGAGGATGACTTCGTTACCCTGGATCTTGTACAGCGTCGGGTTCTGGATGGGCGTCGAACTCGGCACCCGCGCCGGGTCGGTGATGCGCTCGCCGGGCTTCTCCGAATCCCCACTACCGCCGCAGGCGGCGAGGAGGCTAACGAGCGCCAGCGCGAAACCGAGCAACGAGACGGGTAGAACGCGGGTCATCGATTTCATGCTAGGCACGCCATCATCCTCGGGCAACCTGGCCCAGGAGGTCTTTCAGGACGGCCAGGGCGACATCGCCCACCTGATCGAGCATCGTGACGGAGATGTCGGCAGACACATCGAGCGGCGAGTGAATGGTCGAAAAGTCTCCTGAGGTGAAGAACACCGTTTGGACCCCGGCGTCGATGAAGCTCTGGTGGTCGCTCCCTGCGTTCGCGGGCAACTGCGACGGGACGGTCGGGATGCCCAGCGAGAAGCCCGTCGCGACTGCAGCGCGGGCGATCTGACCGTCGCCGATGACCTCCACGGACTCACCAATGCCGGTGACATCCAGGTTGATCGCATAACGTGGGAGTTTGCCCTCCTTCTGCCAGCGAGAGACCAGCGCCTTGCTCCCGTAGAGGCCCGACTCTTCCGCACCGAAAGCGGCGAAGCAGACACCCTCGTCCAGGCCGTCGACGGCGCCGCGCGGGCAAGTTCGATGACATTCGCCACCCCACTGGCTTTATCGTTCGCCCCCGGCGCGCCGGGGACCGAATCGAAGTGGCCGCCGACCAGGACTTTGCATTCGCTCGCCGTCGTGGGCCTGGCAATCACGTTCAGTGCCACCGTCAGCCCCGTCGTCGGAGGGGCGCTGATCGCGACTGTACGACCGGCCCTGGCGGCGTCAACGATCGCGGCGCCGGCCTCCTGTGAGACGCTGACCACAGGGAAAGAGGCCAAAGTGGTCAGGTTGCCGCTGAAAGGGCCCGGGCGGTTGTTGACGAGAATCAGCCCGACCGCGCCTGCATCTCTGGCGTTGGTGTACTTGTCGAAGAAGTTGAGCGTCCCGCGGTCGGCGACAGCCACCTTGCCCTTCAAGTCCTTGCCGGATACGCCGGCAGCGTCGGCGAGGCCCACGTAGACAGCAGACGCCTGGACCTGGCCACCCGGGCTCCCGGCAAGGGTCAGGGCTTCGGACGGCTGGCCGTCGAGGCGGACCTCTCCAGCTCGGAACCGATCACCTTCAAACTCGAAACTCATCACCTCAGTGGTGTAGCCATACGAGCGGAAGAGGCCGGAAATGTACTCGGCGGCACGTGCCTCTGCCGGTGACCCTGAGACGCGGGGTCCTTTGGCGAGCTCCTGGAGAATCGACAGGGCGCGCGACCCGTCGTGCTCGGCGGGGCCCGACGCCGACCCGGTCGGTCCAGAAGTCCCTGGCGTCGCCGCCGGCGTGAGGGCCGGCCCGTCCGTTGGCCGGGCATCGGCGGGGGCGGTCGGTACGATTGGTGCCGCGGCTTCGGGCGCCGGTTCGCCGCTCATCGCGCGAACGACAATCGCACCGATGGCGACGGCCATCAGCGCAAGCGAGACGCAGAGGACGGCAAGAGATGTGGGGCGCATTCAGGGGAGGGTACGTGCCGGTGTGGTTAACCGCGCGGAAACCGGCTACTTTCGTCTGAACCGATCCTTGATGCCGCCATCGCCCGACCGGTCGTTGATATACCGGTCGCGCCAGAAAGTGCCCTGGGCGCGAGCGGCGGCCGGGGTGGCACGATCGGACTTCTTGAACGACCAGAAGAACGCCCCGATGAAGACAACCACGCCGGCGAAGGCAACCCAGATAGCCGGAGACCAGACTCCGGAAGCGATCAGGCCGCCGAACACCATCCCTGCGCCGGCAAACAGCAAGGTTGTGGGGTTGAGTTTCGCGAACGGATTCGGCCCGGCGGTACGCATCCGCTGGGCGCGCGCTTTCTGTGCGCGCTTCTGCGTGAGCGAAATCGGCGAACGGGTGGTTCCTTTTCCGTCGGCGGGGAGGTCGTCGTCCAGCTTGGCGAGGATCTCCTCGATTTCGCGTTCGAACTTGTCGGGCATTGCCATCACACCGTAGGCGATTCTCATGGGCTCGTCGAGAGCGGAGCCTTACCTCTGTTAACGGCTGTGCGACGGTCCGAGGACAGTCGCTGTGGACTGGCCGTGTGAGGCCGCTAGAATTCGCGCCGCAACCAGTTGCGCCGGAGGCCGGAAAATGTCCCAAGAAGAGGTCATTGTCGAGGGGAGCCCAACGTACATCGTCGCCCTGTGCGACGACCTGGATGACCGTCTCGATCGGGCCAACTACACGTACACATCGGCACGCAGACCGCCGCTCCCGCGTGCGCGTCCATTCCTCGTCGGCAACGCTACGCTCACTCCGCTTTTCGACCGGGTCCTGGGGCCGAACCATCTCATCAAGGGCCGCTACGAGCCCGGGACGGTTTCGGCGCTGCACACCCACGATGCCGACCAGTATCTGATCGTCACTGCGGGTTCCGGGGAGGTGCGCGACCGGGAACGGACCTACGATCTGAAACCCGGGATGGTGGTCTGGATTCCCGCGAATACGGCACACATCCATGCCGCAACGCGGAACGAGCCCCTCGAGTTCATCTTCATCACGGCCACGGGCCATACGAGCGACATCGTCGAATAACACCGCGGCCCGGCCGCGAGAAGGAAGCACACATGTTCAAGGGAGTCGATCACGTCGTTATCGCGGTAAAGGACCTGGATGCGGCGGTCGGAAGGTACGAGACAATCTATGGCGCAAGCGTGAGCGATCGCAGCGAAGCCCCAGCGGCGGGTATGGCGATGGCCTTCTTCCGCTTTGGCGACTCGTACATCGAGCTCGTCTCGGCGACCGGTGACCAGGGACCTATCGCCAAGCGGCTGGCGGAACAGGGCGAAGGTGTGCATCTCGTCGCGATGAAAGTCGACAGCATCGATGCGACCCTGACCAGGCTCCGCGACGCGGGCATCCGACTGGTTGGCGACCCGGGCGCCGGCAACCCGGTGAAGGGGCAGGTGTTCATCCACCCGTCGGTGACCGGCGGAGTACTCACCCAAATCGTCGAGCGGTAACCGCGTCGGGCCTCGTAACGCAGGCGACACACGACAGGAACACAATCATGCGCGCCATGCATGTGCGCCCAGCGGCCAAGGCCGACTTGCCGGCGATCAACGCCATCTACAACTTCTACGTCGAGACGTCGCCGGCAACGTTCGACATCGAGCCAATGACCGGGCAGTGGCGCCAAGACTGGTTCGGGGCCCGGAAGGCGAGCGGGTTGCCGGTGCTTGTCGCCGATTCAGGCGTTGGGGTGGCCGGCTGGTGCTGCCTCTCGCCCTGGAGCTCCAAAGGGGCATACCGGACAACGGCCGATGAATCGATCTATGTCGCGGACGACCAACGCGGACGCGGCGTGGGCAAGGCACTCCTGTTGGCTGTGCTCGGCGAGGCGCGTGAGCTCGGCCTGGAGGTGGTGATGGCGGGGATCGTCGGCTGCCAGGAAGCAAGCCTCGCCCTCCACCAGTCGATGGGGTTCGTCGAGGCGGGACGCTACCGTCACATGGGCTTCAAGCTGGGCGAATGGCACGACGTGCACTGGCACCAGCGGCACCTCTGGGAATGAACTCTGGCCGGTGCGCCGGGCCAGGCCCGCATGGGCGTATTGTTGGCCTCCGCGAACCGCGAGGAGGTGCGGCGTATGGCTTCAGTTGACCTCTGTTTCCTCGACGCCACGGAGATGGCCCGGCTCCTGGCGCGGCGTGAGATTTCGGCGCGCGAGCTGGTGGCGGCGCACCTGACCCAGATAGAGCGGGTGAATCCCAGGGTCAACGCCATCGTGACCCTGACGGCCGAGCAAGCCATGGCGGATGCTGCCGTGGCCGACGGCCTGACGGCGTTGGGGCAGACCGGAGGGCTGCTGCACGGGCTACCGGTGGCGCACAAGGACCTGCACGAGACGAAGGGCGTACGCACGACCTACGGGTCTCCAATCTTCGCGGACTTCGTGCCGGACTTCGATTCCGTGGCGGTGCGCCGACTGAAGGCGGCGGGAGCAATCAGCCTGGGGAAGACGAATACGCCGGAGTTCGGCCTGGGCTCGCAAACCTTCAACCCGGTGTTCGGCGCGACGCGGAACCCGTACGACCTGACAAAGACCTGCGGGGGGAGCTCCGGCGGTGCGGCGGTGGCGCTGGCCTGTGGCATGGTGCCGATCGCTGACGGTTCGGACATGGGCGGGTCGCTGCGGAATCCGGCGAACTTCTGCAATGTGGTCGGCTTCCGCTGTTCGCCCGGACGGATGCCGGGCCCCGCCGGTTCGTGGGCGACGCTGAGCGTGGACGGACCGATGGCGCGGACCGTTGGGGATGTCGCGTTGCTGCTGGCAGCGATGGCGGGCCCAGATCCGGCTTCGCCGATCAGCATCAGCGAGCCGGGAGAGCGATTCCTCGCGCCGCTCGACCGGGACTTCCGGGGAACACGAATCGCCTGGAGCAGCGACTTCGGCGGCCTGCCAGTCGACACCCGTGTGAAGGCTGTGCTGGAGTCGCGGCGGGGAGTGTTCGCAGACATCGGGTGCCGGGTGGAAGAGGCCTGTCCGGCGCTCTCCGACGCCTACGAGGCGTTCCAGACCCTCCGCGCCGCAGGCCTCGCCGAGACGCGCGGACCATTGCTCGCGGCACACCGCGGCGAGATGAAAGAAGCTGCGGTCTGGAACATCGAGAAAGGGTTGGCCCTGTCGGGCGCCGAGATCGGGCGGGCGAACCGGCTGCGGACGCAACTGTTCCAGGCGATGAAGACGTTCATGGACCGCTACGAATTCCTGGTGGTGCCGGTGAACCAGGTGCCACCGTTCTCTGTGGAGATGGAGTATCCGACGGAGATCGCTGGCGTTCCCATGGAGACCTACATCGACTGGATGAAGTCGTGCTACTTCATCACGATCACGGGACACCCGGCGATTTCCGTGCCGTGCGGGTTCACGCCGGACGGCCTGCCTGTCGGTGTCCAGATCGTCGGCCGCTATCGGGATGAGTTCGGGGTGTTGCAGCTGGCAAAAGCGTTCGAGTTGGCGACCGGGGTCGGCCGGCGGAAGCCGAACGTCGTGGACTGATTGGTCGACTAACGAGAGAGCTTGGCAATCGCATCGACCAACGACTGCGTACCATCGGCCCCACGGCCCTCCGCCTGGATCGACTGGAAGAGTTGCGAGACGAGTGCAGTACCAGGAAGCGGCGTGTGCGTTTGGCCGGCAGCATCGAGGACGAGGCGCAGGTCCTTTTGCATGAGGTCCACCATGAATCCTGGGGCATAGTCGCCCTTGACAGCACGCGGAGCGAGATTCGAAAGCATCCACGACGCGGCAGCACCGGCGCTGACGACCTCGAGCATCTTCGCCGGATCGACACCACAGCGGCGCGCCAGATTCACGGCTTCGGCGGCGGCGAGCAGGTTGAGGCCACCGGCCACCTGATTGCAAAGCTTCACGACCTGGCCGGCGCCAATCGGGCCGACGTGGACTACCGTTCTTCCCATGGCATGGAGGAGCGGCAGACAACGCTCGAAGACCGAGGCCTCGCCACCGACCATGATGGCAAGCGTGCCTGCGATTGCGCCGACGTCGCCGCCTGAGACCGGCGCATCCAGCATGCCGACTCGTCGTACGGCGAGTTCGTGGGAGACTTTGCGGGCGGTCTCTGGCGAGATCGTCGAACAATCGACATAGATGGAGCCCGGTTGCGCACCGTGGATGACGCCTTCAGGGCCGAGGGCGACCTCCTCCACATCTCCCGAGTTCGTGACACAGCTAAAGGTGACCTCGGATGCAGCTGCGACCGCAGACGGCGAATGTGCCGCGCGAGCGCCAGCATCGAGGAGGGGTTGCGTCCGCGAAGGGCTCCGGTTCCAAACCGTGACTTCGAACCCTGCTTTGATCAGGTTGGACGCCATCGGCGCGCCCATAATGCCGAGACCGATGAATCCGGCCCGCGTAACAGCCATCGCAGCCCCCCAACGAACGTAGCGGTGCCGGGAAGGATAGGCGCTCCGAGCCGGTGCCCGCTAGGTGAGAGGTGCATCCCAGGGCAGCGTTTGGCGCTGGGGCTGGAGAATTGTCTTCAGCACTCCGTCCGCGACAACGGCTAGGATGTCGTAACCGGCATAGAGCGTCGGGTCCATTCCTCGGAGTGCCCAGGAGAGTTTTTCCTCCTGGGCGTAAGTGGAAGCGCCGAGGACCACCAGCGCGCGCGCGTCGGCAGCCAGACGGAGATTCGATCCGGCGTCCTTCAAGAGGCGTCGCAGGTTCCGACGCAACGACGCACTCCAGTCCTCATCTTCGCGGGCAGGCGTACCGAGGACACAAGATTGGCCAACACCAAGGTCGTTGGCGCTCCAGGCGTCGGTCGCCTGGATTGGCTGGCTTTCGTCGGCCTCGGGCTGGCCCGCCGAGAGGACGATCCGCTCGGCCAATTCGTCCCGCTCCTCCTGTGACGCGGGAAGGCGGAGAAGCTCCCCAGAATTGAGCTGGAAGGTACCAGGGACACGGTTGGTAAATTGGGCCCAATGAGCGGCGAGGCCGCCGAGTACCGTGATGACTGAACCGGTGTTGCCAACACGCCTCAGGTGGAGTGTCACGGGGCGCCTGAGTTCGAGGCGGCCATCGTCCAGGGGACGCGCACTTTCGAGGAAGAGGACGAACCGACTCAGTCCAGGTTCCGCGGCAGGCAGGCCTGCGCCGCGCGGAGCCCAGACAGCGAGCGAACGGCCTTCCAGATCGAGGCGGCGTTCAACCGCAGCACGAGCGGCTTCCCACTCGACGGTCGCATCGGCGGCGAGCGTATTCAGGACCGAGACGGAGAGCCGCCACTGGCGCCCGACTGTCACGTTCGCGGAGAGCCGGGCTCCATCCGACTCGGCGCCGGTAACGGAGGTGCTGCGTGCGTAGTGAGCACCGAACCAGCCGAGGAAGAGTCGCAACCCTGCCTCCGCGATGTCGGCCGGGTAAAGAGGTTCGGGCATCTGTCTGGCTAGTGGGCGGCGACGCGAATGCGGGGCGCGTTCACCGTGGCGATGACCACTGCAGGGTCTGTAAGGACCTCCACATCGCCGGGTACTGCGATGTCGCCAACAGTAAGCGAGACATCGAAGCTATTGAGGACGCCGAGGTCGACCGTGATCGCATCGGGGATATCGAGCGGCTTGCAGCGCACCGCGATGACATCGAGGCCGGGCAGCAGCGTGCCGGCGAGATCGCGGACGGCGGGGGCTTCGCCGGTAAGACGAAGCGGGACATTCGCCTGAATGGGAATGTTCGGGTCGACCTGGAAGAAGTCGACATGGATCGGGTCGCCGGTTCCGCCCTTCCGTGCGAGCCCGCGAAGGATGACGTAACGGGGAGACGATTCACCTTCGACGGAAAGCTGGATCATCGCGCGGAGGCCCGCGGACTTGATGGTGCGGGCGAACTCTCGGGCATCGATGTCGACGGCCTGGGAGTTGATGCCGCGTCCGTAGACGTTCGCGGGAAGTCGGCCGTTACGGCGGAGCTGGGCGACTTTCTTGCCGAGCACCGTGCGCGGCGTAGCCTGGATCACAACACGTTCAGCCATGAGAAAAGGTCCTCCGCGCCACGCTCAATACGTAGCGCAACGTTTCCAATCTAGCTGGCATGCCGCCACGGTCAAGTCGGCGGCGGAGTGCCGGGGCACGAAAGAGCCGCCCGGAGGCGGCCCTGTCTCAACCGGGGAGGCGGAAGCTCAGGCGGGCTTGAGTGCCGCGACCTTCGTCCGGGCTTCGTCCTTTTCGCTGTACCAGAGGACGTTGATTTCCTTGAATGCTGACTGGTCGCCGGGCACGTCGTCCTCAGCGAAGATCGCGGTCACCGGGCAGGCCGGTTCGCAAGCGCCACAGTCGATGCATTCATCAGGGTTGATGTAGAGCATGCGGTCCTTGCCTTCATCGAAATGAATGCAGTCGACCGGACACACTTCAACGCAGGCCTGATCCTGGACATCGATACACGGGGTGGTGATGACGTAGGTCATGGGTGGGGGGCTCCTCTTCTCCCAGGGCTTCGTAAGGGCCGCTCAGGTCCCCACATCGTACTATCGGCTCTCGTGAGTGTGAAGTTTGGCGTGGGATGCAGATTACTGGGATGACAGCTAGGCGTCCGGCGCCGCATCGCGGACGGCGACCGGCTTGCCGGAGCGGAGGTCGACGGCGTGGAAGCGCCCGGCCTTAATCTCGTCGATCAGTTCGCGCTCATCGTGGATCTCTCGCTCGAAGTAGGTGGCGCACTTGCCAACGTCACTGATGGCATGGGAGTCGGTGCCACCGGTGCCCTTCAGACCCATGAGTTCGCAGAGGCGTCGCGAGAACTCGTTCTCCTTGTCGCTTCCGCGGCCGTTGATCTCTTCGAGACCCTGGACGTAGGGGTAGGCCGGGTTGCGCGAAGCCTTTTCGAGCGCGTTGCGGTATTCCTCTTCGTTCCGGCTGAACCATGGCATCTGCCGGCGGTAAGGGTGGGCGGCGACCATCGCCCCGTTCGACTTATCGACGTAGCTGGCGAGTTCGCGCGCGCGGTGCATGCCGAAGACGTACTTATCTATGCCGAAGGCAAGGATGTGGCCATCGTCGGTGCTGATCTCCACGCCGGCGAGGACCAGGAAGTTGTGCTTCGCTCGAAGCTCTTCGACGGACTTGTAGTCCCAAACCGTGTCGTGCTCGGTGAAAACGATGGCATCAAGGCCCGCGGTCTTTGCACGGGTGATCAGGTCGTCGGGATTGAGGACGCTGTCGTGCGAGCGGGGCCAAGTGTGGCTGTGTAGGTCGATGAGCATGGCGGAAGGTTGGTAACTATAGGCACGGTTGGAACGAGGCGGCAACGCATCGGTGGGAAGCGATGTGGGCGGGACCGTCCGTGGAGCCTGCCGAGGCGCTAATGCGGCGTTCATCTTCGCCGGCGATAGTAGGGCCATGGAAACGCAGAACGGGACCTGTGAACACCGCTGGCGCTACTTCGTGAACGTGCAAGCTCGCGCGATACGCGTGCGGGAGTGTGAACGTTGCGGCAAACGCGCCATCATCCCGACCCAGCTCGAGCCGCTGCCGCGTCCAAAGCCAGAAAGATTGACTGCCTGAGCCGGTCGCAAGGCCAAGGCGTCAGGCTCGGCGCCGCGCCACCAGGTCAAGACGGGCCTGGCGCTGGTTTGGCTCCTTGGTCTTGAAGTTCGGCTGGTAGTCGCTCTTTCGGCCCTGGACCTGGGCGGCATGTTGCCGATCGTGGCGGTAGAAGGATCGGACCCACTGGAGGACGGTGAGCTGGCCGAACGCCGGGCTGACCGCCGTCCGCTCGAAGTCGTCGAGGCGGATGGCATCGATGATGCCCTCCGTGTAGAGGCGCTCGCGGATCAGGGCATCGACCAGGTCTTCGACCGTGTGCAAGTTCGCAGACTCGATGGGAATCTCGACGGGCGAAGGGGCGGTGCCGGCCAGGTCCGGGTTCTCTTCGTGAAGCGCGCGAAGCACCCACGCATCGTAGGCGCGCTCCATTTCCCAGAGGTGGGCGAGCTGCTCGAGGGCGGTCCATTGCTCTTCACCTTCCGCATCGACGGGAACTCGCAGGGAGTCTTCGCGGGAGAGGCTACGCGCGGCGGCAATCAACTCGGCTCGCTGGGTTGCCATCTTGGACTTCAGTTCATCGACCTGTTCGCGAGTCGCCATTGCGTGGACCTCCTGTGATGCGGGTCGCGAGCCGTTTGAGCCCGACATAGATTCCGTATGGGATGGCGGCGAGGAGTGCGACCGTAACCAGGAAGGCTTCGTACCCGTTGCCGAAGAGGAAGTCGACCATCGTGCCGTGATGGTAGCGGAACCGGGAGGCATTTGTTCACACCCAGGAGCCACCACTCCGGTCTTGAGTCCCTCGCTTCCCGATAGCAGCGGACGTGCCACGATTAGGCAGATGGCGTTCCGGAAGCTCCTCGGTGGCGGCAGCGGCCCGCGGTTCGCTGCGGACTGGCTCGTCGTGGGCCTCGGCAATCCCGGCGAGCAATACGCGCGGACGAGGCACAACGTCGGGTTCTGGGTGATCAACGCGCTTGCCAAGCGAGCGAAGACGCAGCCCAAATCGACCGGAAGCCTCATGCACATCGGCGTGGGCGAACTGGCGGGAGAGCGAGCCGCGCTCGTGAAGCCGAAGACGTTCATGAACCTCAGCGGCAAGGCAGTCGCGCAGGCTTTGCAGTGGACGGGCTGCGACATCCAGCACACGATCGTCCTGTACGACGAACTTGACCTGGGAGCCGGCGCCCTGCGCGTCCGGGCGGGAGGCGGCCATGGCGGCCACAACGGGCTGAAGAGCATCGGGCAGGCGGCCAGCCTGGAGTTCGTGCGGATCCGGATCGGGATCGGGCGGCCGCAGGCGAATGGCGAACCGACCTGGGACCCGGAGCATGTTTCGGCGTGGGTCCTTGGGGTGCCACACGGGGACGACAAGAAGGTGCTCGATGAGGCTGTGGAGATCGCGGCCGATGCGGTCGAGTGCATCATGACCGAGGGCGTCGAGGCGGCCGGCAGCCGTTACAACCGAAAGTAGTTCAACAAGAAGCGACCCCCGGAGTCAGTCCGGATGACGCGCGTTGCGAACCGGGCCGATGAGCACAAGGACGAGCGTGATGAGCAGGAAGCCCGCGCCGATGGCGGAGAGGAACATCCAATCGTTCGAGGCCTGGTCGGTCGCTGCATCGGCGTCGGCCGCGCTGTTCCCGGCGGCGGGCGGGTACGGCCCGCCGAGAGGTGCTAGCCGCGCCATTGCCCATTCGTAGCGCTCACCGGACGGTTCGTCGCCGAGGAAGAGGACTTGCAGCCTATTCGCCTGCCACGGATAGCGCGGGGTGAAACCGATGACTATGTACTTGCCCCGCGGATCCTCATCGAATGCGCCGCAAGCACCGCCAGCGCCGGACCAGGTGATTCGGTCGGGCGCCTGGTATTCGCCGGGGTCTTTGCCATTCCCGTAGCTGGCGAAGTCCACCATCTCCACCTTCCCGGGAGCCGACCCCTTGAAGACGCGATCCACGCGCAGATCGAGTTCGATCGGCAGATAAACCGGGGCACCACCGAATGGCGATGGGATCTCCGACGGCTGCCAGGAAAGGATTCGCCCGCCCACGATGACGTCTGCATCGCGGACAACGTCGCAGTCGGGGCAGCTGCAGGCATGTGCAACGGGCGCTTCTTCGAAGACCGGCAGGGCGGCCGAGAATCCCGCTGTGACGAGGACGAGAGAAAGAACAGTTCCGCGCATGTGCTTCCAGACGCACCCGGCGCCGGAATGGTTCCCGGAGCCGGACAGCCTCCGCCGCGACGCCCTGGCACTGCCGCTCGGTGGGGCTGGAGGTGTCTCCTGTGCGCCGCTATTTTTCGGTGTCTTGAAGACACCTGAAGTAACCTCCTCAGATTCAAAGGGTGAGGTGTCTTGCGGGTTACCTCAAAATTCCTTGAGGGTGAGTCCAGGGCTTCCCATTCGGGGCGGAATGGCCGACCGAACGCAGTCATTTCGAGGGACTGGCCGACGGCCAAGGCGACGGAAGTGGCCAGTTCGAAAGAGTGCGTCATTTCACTACCGTGCTGGAGGGCCCGGGGAGCGAGAACGGGCGAATGTCAGCCGGTGAATCCACTTCCCCGGAAAACAAAGGCGCGTGGCTCAGGGAGCCAGCGACGCGAGCAGCTCCGCGGTGGCTTCGTTCCTCTTGCCTGAAGCGTCCTCGAAGCGCTCGACGTCCAGCAGCTTCGAGACGACCCCCGGGGGAAAGAGTCCTTCCGGGTCGCCGCCGGGGAGCTGGGTGCGATGCGCGGCGATCGATGCGCGCTTCGTCTCCCGCACCGCCCGGATGTCGACTTCGTAGTGAAAGCTGTCGGACCCGATAGCTTCAGCGGGCGGGTCTGGCGGCTCGCCGAGCATGTGGCGGCACTTCTCCCACTGGGGCAGGAAGAGGCCACGGGGGAAGACGGGGTAGAGCAGCGTGCCGCCGCGGGAAGCGGGCCGGGCCGACCATGCGCCGGTCACCCAGCGATGGACCGCGAGGTGGTCCGGGTGCCCGTAGGCGCCATCGTGTCCGAGCGTGACCACGATCTCCGAAGCGAACCGGTCGATCAACCCGGAGATGGCTGATGGTCCCAGCGCGACGGCGCTGACGGCGCCATCCGGCATGTGAAGGAACGCGGGTGGTTTCGCACCAAGGAGTGAACAGGAGCGCCGCAGCTCGGCTTCACGCACCGCACCGACAGCTTCGCGTCCCCCGGGACCGCCGTCGTGACGCTTGCCCTTCTCGCCGGAAGACACGCAAACAACCTGGCATTCCCATCCCGCCTTCGCCGCGAGCGCGAGGGTCCCCGCGAAGCTGTATGACTCATCGTCCGGGTGGGGGATGAAGGCGAGGAGGCGGGCCATGCTGCAATCGTACGGGAGGCGCCGAACCGGGAGGGGGACAGCCTCTCCGGCGAGTGGTAGATTTCACGCGTTTGTCCTTCCTCGGAGGGACTCCAGCCACAAACAGGAAGGTGAACAGACATGGCCGGAAGGCTCGAAGGAAAAGTCGCGATTGTGACCGGCGCCGGACGCGGTATCGGCCGGGGCGAAGCGCTCGCGCTCGCGCAGGAAGGCGCCCGGGTCATCGTCAACGACTTCGGCGGCAGCACCGCGGGCGACGGCGGCGACGCGTCACCGGCCGATGAGGTTGTCAGCGAGATCAAGAAGATGGGCGGCGAAGCCCTCCCGAACTACGGGAACGTGGTCTCCATGGCCGACGGCGAAGCCGTCGTCAAACAAGCGATGGACACCTGGGGCCGCCTCGACATCCTAGTGAACAACGCCGGGATCCTGCGCGACCGCATCATCTTCAACATGAGCGAGGCGGAGTGGGACGCAGTCATCGCTGTGCACCTGAAGGGCCATTTCACGATCACCCGGTTCGCATCGATCGTCATGCGCCAGCAGCGCGGCGGCCGCATCATCAACACGTCTTCGGAATCAGGCCTCGGGAACCTTGGCCAGGCGAACTACTCGGCGGCGAAGGAAGGCATCACCGGTCTCACGCGCACGCTCGCCCTCGACCTGGGCAAGTACGGGGTGACCGCCAACGCGCTTCGTCCGCGGGCCGCGACGCGGCTGACGCTGAGCCCGGAAATGGAAGCGGCCCGCATCCGACGGCAGCAGATGGCAGCCCAGGGCGGCGCGGTGACCACGAACGCGGCTGAGAGCTCGGCAGAGCAGGCACTCGGGGGCATCGCGGCAATGGCGCCGGAACTGATCGCGCCCCTGGTGGTCTATCTCAGCACCGACGCGGCGGCGAACATCAACGGTCGCGACTTCATCATCGGTGGCGACGAGATCAGCATCATGAGCCTGCCGACACGCGAGCGGACGATCTACAAGCAGGGCGGCTGGGATATCGACTCGCTGGAGAAGGTGTTCCAGAGCACGCTCGGCGCGGGCGTGAAGAACCCGAAGCCGGCGGAGAACGGGTAATCCCCGCTCACCCAGGACCAGCTTCGCGAAGGGCGCCCCGGATGCGGGGCGCCCTTCGCTTGTTGGCGATGGTCAGTGGAACTCGACGACGGCGAAGCCCCTGACGCTGGGTTGGCCTTCCTGGTTGATGATGGCAAGCTCGAGGTCGGCACGGCGCTTGCCGCCCTCTTCGTAGACTCGGGCGACACGGCCGGCGATGTCGATGGGGCTGTTCGTCGGATCCGGGCGGCGGTGGGCGGCGCGCACCTGCCGGACCCAGCCCGCGCCGCCGAGCCACTCATCGACCGCGCGGTAGAGGAGCCCCACCTTCAGCGGGCCAGGGACGATCGTGCCGGGCAGGCCGGCCGCGCGGGCTGCGTCGGCGTCGTAGAAGAACACCGGGAATGTCCACTGAAGCGCGCAGAAGCGGATGACCATGCCCAGCGACGGCTGGATGTGGAGGAGAGGCAGCTCGTCGCCTTCGTGGATGGACGAGGAATCGACTGTCATCCAGCACCCTCTTCCGAGCGGGCGTCGCGCACGTCGTATTGCGTCATGGTGATGCCGCCGCGGGCGACCACTGCGCCGGTGGCATCGCGATACACGCTCTCGGTGCGGAAGTCGATGCTGTAGCCGAAGCGGCCGCCGAAGCGCTCGGTGATATCGACGATGCGAGAGGACGCGGTGAGGGTCTCTCCCATGCGGAGGGGGCGTTCGAACTCCCACTGATTCGCGATCAGGAGGCTGTTGGGCATGAGGTCCGGAATGCGGGAGGTGCCGCCGTTCTCCGTCTCGAGGGCCGCGATGGCGTAGCCGGATACGGATTCGCCGGGTGCGGGCGTCTCGGCGGGGACACGGCCGGTGTAGACCTCGACGGCATGACGCCAGCCGCGCGGGGTGACCTGGACGGTGCCGGCGGGCGTCTCGCTGCCGATCAGCGCGCGCACTTCATCGGTGAGGAGGGATTGTTCGGGCACGAGGACGAGGGTAGCGAGGTGAGTCGACAATCGCCACCAGCCAATCAACAATCGAATGCGTGATCTACCTGGACTATGCCGCGACATCGCCGCTGCGAGCAGAGGCTCGAGAGGCGATGCTGCCGTTTCTGGATGGGCGGTTCGGGAACCCCAGCGGGCTGTACGCCATCGGGCGGGACGCGCAGGCGGCGGTGGATGGGGCGCGGCAGACGGTCGCCGAGTGCCTTGGCGCTCGTCCGGCGGAGATCCTGTTTACGAGCGGGGGCACCGAAAGCATCAACACGGCGACGCTCGGCATCGCCTATGCGATGAGCCGGGCAGGCGCGGGGAACCACATCATCACGACGGCCGTGGAGCATCATGCGGGGCTGCACGTGGCCCAGCAGCTGGAGGAACTCGGCTTCGAGGTCACGACCCTGGGGTGCGACGGGAGCGGCCGGGTGAGCGTGGACGAGTTCCGCCGCGCGCTCCGGCCGGGCACGGTGCTGGCGAGCGTGATGCTGGCGAACAACGAAGTTGGGACGGTGCAGCCGATCGCCGAGATTGCGGCGATCCTGCGGGATTTCGCGAACGAGGCAGGCCACCGGGTCGCCCTGCACACAGACGCTGTGCAGGCACCCGCATGGTTGGAGATCGACGTGCATGCGCTGGGGGTGGACGCGTTGAGCCTTTCGGCGCACAAGTTCGGCGGCCCAAAAGGGAGCGGCGTCCTGTATTTGAAGCGTGCGACCCCGTTCCGTCCGCTGCTCCACGGTGGCGGACAGGAGATGCAGAAGCGGGCCGGGACGGAGAACGTCGCCGGTATCGCTGGGACGGCGGCGGCACTGGCCGAGGCGAGCAGCGGCATCGCGGAGCGCAGTGCGCGGGTCCGGGGACTGCGGGAGAGGCTGCGAGACGGGATCCTGGCGAGCGTACCCGGCTCGCAAGTGAACGGCTGCCAGACGAACTGTGTGCCGAACAACCTGAACATCTCCTTCGACGGCATCGAGAGCGATGTGCTCGTGCGGCTGCTGGACGAGCGGGGGATCGCTGTCAGTTCGGGGAGCGCATGTTCGAACTCGACGTGGGAGCCGAGCCACGTCCTGATGGCGATGGGTGTGCCGATCCGGCGGGCGGTGGGCAGCATCCGGTTCTCGCTGGGCGAGGGGACGACCGGGGCCGAGATCGACGAGGTACTCGCAGTGCTGCCGGTCGAAGTCGGCGCGGCGCGGGTGGAGAGCTCGCTCCCGGTCGGGGGCTGAGGAAGGGACGGAACCCCTTCCGAGCGCAGGACCGTCACGAGGGGGACAGCGGCCCGGAGGGAGTTCGCAGACCGGGTTGGCGCCTGGCGGTTGGAATCGACACCGCCGCGCCGAAGCCGCGATAATCCACCGGCCACAACCGACCGAGGTCTCCCATGCTCCTTCACGATGTCCTGAACCATGCCGTCAAGCTCTTCCCGAACAAGACCGCGACGATCGATGGCGACGTCGAGTACACGTACGCCGAATCGGGCGAGCGCATCCGCCGGCTGGCGGCGGGGTTGTTGAGCCTGGGGCTCAAGCCTGGCGACCACATCGCCATCCTGGCGAACAACTCGCACCGGTACTTCGAGACGTATTTCGTCTGCAGCGTGGCCGGGATGCCGTTGGCGCCGCTGAACATCCGGCTGGCGGCCCACGAACTCGAATTCATCCTGAACGACGGCGAGATCAAAGCGCTGATCCTGGGGCCGGAATATATCCCGCTCTACGAACAGTTCCGGGAGAAGACGCCGGGGCTGAAGCACGTCATCATCCTGAACGCCGAGCTGCCCGGGGCGGTGGATTACGAAGGACTGATCGCCTCGAACGAGCCACTGATGGGCGTGGCCCGCGAGTGGCAAGAGACCGACATGCTGAACCTGTGCTACACGGGTGGGACGACGGGCCTGCCGAAAGGCGTAATGCTCAGCCAGCGGGCGATCGTCTCGAACGCGCAACACGCGACGATGACGATGAGCTTCCAGGAGCGGGACATCTGGTTGCACGTGGCACCGATGTTCCACCTGGCAGACGCGTGGGCGGTGTACGCCTTCGCCATGGTCGGCGGCACGCACGTCTTCAACGGGGCGTTCTCGCCCCAGCTCTGCCTCGAGACGATCGAGAAACACAAGGTCACCAAGACGATCCTGGTACCCACGATGATCAACTTCCTCGTGAACTTTCCGGGGCTGGGAAACTACGACACGAGCAGCCTCGACCTGGTGCTTTTCGGTGCTTCGCCGATGCCGGTCGACCGGCTGATTGCCGCGAAGAACGCACTGGGGCCGAAGCTCTGCCAGGCATACGGGATGACGGAAACCAGCCCGTTGCTGACGGCGATGCACATCGGCTGGACGCATTACGAAGGGGACGAAGCGAAGGTGCGGCGGCTGGCGAGCTGCGGGCGGGAAATCTCCGGAGTGAACGTGCGAGTGGTGGACCAGGTGACGGGCGAGGACGTGAAGCCGGGCCAGGTGGGGGAGATCATCGCCGCGGGGCCGAACGTCATGAACGGTTACTGGAAGCGTCCAGAGGAGACTGCGGAGGCGCTGCGGGGCGGCTACATGCACACCGGAGACCTTGCAACGGTCGACGAAGAGAATTTCATCTTCATCGTGGACCGGGCGAAGGACATGATCGTTTCAGGGGGCGAGAACGTGTACTGCGCCGAGGTGGAGAACGCCCTGTATGACCACCCGGACGTGCTGGAGGCGGCCGTCATCGGCATCCCGGACGACCGCTGGGGCGAGGCTGTGCTGGCGATCGTGGTGCCGAAAGAGGGGACAAACCCGAGCGAGGGCGAGCTAATCGAGCACTGCCGGGGGATCATCGCGGGGTACAAGTGCCCGAAGCAGGTGGTGTTCCAGGCACAGCCGCTGCCAAAGAGCGGGCCGGGGAAGATCTTGAAGACGGAGCTGCGGAAGCCCTACTGGGAAGGCAAGACGAAGCAGGTGAACTGAAGCAGGGGAACTAAGGGGGCTTTGGGCCCTTGCTATACTTGAAGCATGACCACCGTTGAGCATCCCAAGGCTCTGGGGCTCCCCCTCGAATCAGGAGACCGGCTCACGCGAGATGAGTTTGAGCGCCGATATTGCACGCGTCCGGACATCAAAAAGGCAGAGCTGATCGAGGGAGTGGTATACGTGGCCTCACCGGTGCGAATTCCTCAACATGCCGAACCGCATGGCTACATGGTCTTCTGGCTGAATGCCTACCGGGTAAACCATCCCGACTGTCGCGTAGCCGACAACGGAACGGTCCGACTCGATGCCGACAATGAACCGCAGCCCGACGTGATGTTGTTTCGTGCGCCAGACAATGGTGGCCAGGCACGAATCGATGAAGACGGTTATCTCGTTGGCGCACCGGAATTGGTGGTCGAAATCTCCGCCAGCTCGGCGTCGTACGACCTCGGGGCGAAGAAGGAAGCCTATCGGCGCAACGGCGTGCAGGAGTACATCGTCTGGCAAATCCTCGAGCGCCGCATCGACTGGTTCCGGCTAGCCAACGGCGAATAACGCCACAGAGCGTTGCCGCC
>JADJZF010000017.1 GCA_016719395.1 Candidatus Amarobacter glycogenicus
GTCCCCGGTTGCGTCGGCTTTGGCGTTGGTGTGGAGGTCGGTGTGGCCGTCGGCGTCTTCGTTGGGGTCGCGGTCGGCTTCGCCGGTGTCGTCGTCCCGGGCGTGACGGTCGCGGCGGCCACCGAGGCGTCTCTCCGTTGGGTCGGCGCTCGCCAGACGTCTTCGCGCCGGCCGAGGGAGTCGGCGAACCGCCCGATGCGATCGTCGTCGTCCGTTGCCCGCCGTCGTCGCAGTCGCCGTCGTCGCCGTGGTCGCCGCCACCGGCGCCGCCGGTCAGGCTGCCGGACTCCCGGTCGCCATCGCAGCACTCATCTTCATCGTGGTCTTCATCGCTTCGTGGCGGCGGGCCGCCGCCAGCACCGCTGCACGAGGGCGTCGCGGTGGTGACCGGCGCATCCGCCGCCGGAGTCCGGCTGTTCGCCGTTGAACACCAGTTCGCAGTTCACGATCGTGTCCTGGCCTTCGCCGCCGATGCAGATATCGAAGCCCGGCCCGCCATCGAGCACGTCATCGCCGTTGCCGCCGAGGAGCGTGTCGGACCCGTTCCCGCCGAGGATGACGTCCTTCGCGTTGAAGCCCTTGAGCAGGTCGTTGCCGTCGCCACCGTCGATGCAGTCCTTGCCGTTCGCCCCGGAAACGATGTCGTGCCCGCCGAGCGCCAGTGCCAGCTGCCCCTGGTTGCCGAGGAGGAGGAAGTCGGGCCCGGCCGTCCCGGTGACGGTGTTCGCGGGGGTGTAGGCGAGGCCGTTGCTAGTGCAGAGGGGAGGGGTGGGGTCGACTGGGACCCGGTAGGGACCGAATGCCGCAACCGCGGTGTCGGCCGGGGTTGCCATGAGCGCAGGCGGGCTCCAGATGCCCAGACTGATGGCAATCACCTAACAGCAGCAAGCCCGCGCTCAGGCATAGCCCAACCCCTCATCTCTCAAATCCTCAGGAAACCAGCGAAGTCCGTCGCCGCCGGCGAAGTTCCGCGGCAGCTTCAGTCAGCTCCCAAGCAACGTATGCCGCGATTGCTAACACCCCGAACGCGATGAGCGTCTCCCGTGAGAAGGAGGTGGCCGCCCAACTGAACGGGCGCGGCACTTGAGGGTTGCCGACCGATGATCTGAGACTGCTGAACCACGTCACTGTCGTCGGCGGGATTGTTGTCGCCGCGGAAGACAAATTCCCTCGGCTGCCGCTGCGTCACTTCGCTCTCTACGGTGCCGTCTGGCTTCTTGATATTCGTAATGACGTCGTAACCGACCCACCGGACCTCCGCAACGCGGTGGACGACCGGGACCCCATCCTTCACGTAAGCGACGACGTCGCCCTCTTCGATCTCCCACGGGTCGACTGCCCGTATCCCGACTACGTCACCGGGCGATAGACTCGGCTTCATGCTCGGCGAGTTGATTGTGTAGAGCGGATCCGCAGTGCAGACCGAAGTAAGATCGCCGCGGTCGTGCAAGCGACGCCAAGCACCGCGAAGGATGCCATGTTCTGGGCGACCTTCCAAAGCTTATTGCCTGTCATCGAAACCTCCGCAGCATCACTGGACCAGTTCCGGAAGGGACGGCGTGCCGCCCCTTCCGGAACTGGAGACGGTTAGATGAGGTCCTGTTCGGCCGTTACCGTTACCGTGCCGTTGAACTGACACGGAGTTGGCGGTGATGTCCGCATGAGGGCCAACTTTATTTCAGATCCCGCAAAACCGACGCCCCGCTACCCGCGATGTCTGTTGAATCTCACTGGCGGGTTGAACTGCGCATCGAGACCTGGCACGACTCCCGGTGTGGGGGAGCAGCCGGCCTGGGCCACGGCAGTGACCTGCACGTCCGTCACAGTCACGCCGTAGGACGTGTTGTTCGTCACCGTAAGCGTGCCCGCGGAATGAAACACGCCGTCAGGGGCGATCGTGTACTGGGAGTACAGGGGGATGGAGATCGAAGCCGAGATATTCGGGACCTCAATGACGTAGTTACCGTTCCCATTGGGGCCGTAAGGGCCGGTCGCGCTGTTGGCGGTCGCGGTATCAGATGGAGTGGCGAAGGCGCCAGAAACCATGACCGCGCCGAAGGCGGCGAGGGCCGCGATCAGGAGAAGCATGCGCTTCTTAAGCATGAGTTTGTTCCTCCAAGAAGAACGTGTGGGCCGCCAGCGGCAGGCGCCGCCACGGCAAAGGCGTTGTTGGGTTGTGTTGGAAGCAGGGGAAGCGCTCTAGCGCTCTTGCCCGGATCAACGCTCCTTTCAGGGCCGGGAAGGCATTTACCGAGGAAAGCCGTATGAAGGGGGCTTTCCCGTATGCGGCCACCGACCTGGCGGATGCTGGGATTTGCGATCGCGAAGGGTGGGCTCGACGTTCTCCTTGCGACCCGCCCCGGGGTGGTTGCCGCCATTCCCGGGGCTCTCCTTTTGTCAGGGTTTTCCCGAATAACCTTCGGGAACGGCATAGTGGCCGAGCGGTTGCTAACGCGTCAACACCGGAAGAGACCGAAGTCACTTAGCAGTCACTAGAATCGTCAGCATATGTCGAGAAAATACACGGTGTTTGCGACAAAACCCTGTCGTTCATGAGAGATGAACAAACGGCTCGAATCTGCACTGAACGATAATGTTAGAGTTCTGTAAGAATCCGGCGGCCGCAGTGCGGTGTGCCGGGGTTGCCCCGTGAAGCGGGCCAGTCATGGCCTGCGTAGTGGAATCACCGCCGGAGCCCGGCGCGGACTCCCGGAGCGTGAACGAGACGCCGGGCGACTGCCGACACGAACGCGCCCTCCCGGACGCGCCTCGGAGGTTGCTTTCTACCACTCCGGGACGAGGTCGAACGCCAGGATCGCGTTCGCGAACACGCCGCCATCCACCGCCCACGAAAGCAGCTCATCCAGGTACACCAGGTCGAACGGGCTCTTCGGTCTCGATCCCCGCCGCCCGCGCCGAGGAGGCTCGTGTAGGCCGTCGCCACGGTTTCCGCGGGGGTCGGCGCGTTGGGCAAGCCCCGGTACGCGTTCGCCACCAGTTCCGCGAACGACTTCGAGGCATTGTTCGTCAGCGGGAGCACGGCATCGCCGCCGGGGCTGGGGACAACGCCTGATGGACTCCGGGTAACGCTGGCCGCTGTTGATCAGCGCCACCGCGTCGATGTTCAACTCCCGCGCCACCCGCGTTCGCGCCTGGGCCAGTTCCGGGTCGACGGCGACGAGCTGCAGGTAGAGGAAGCCGTCGAACGCCGTCGCCGCGACCTCCTCCACGATCCCGTCCTCGTCGTCGCAGTGGACCGCCTCGTGCGCGAGGATCGGCATCAGGTACTTCGAACCGCTCGCCCTCGGCGAAGGGTTCACCGAGATCACCCGCGCCCCCGCGCAGAACGTCACCCCACCACCAGTTCGTCGTTGCCCTACGGCACCTGGAAGGCGATCTTCGCCGCGGGCCGGCTCGTGCAATTGTCCGAAGTCAGCAGCGATGTGATCGCCGGCTCCGCGAACGTCCCGGTCAGCGCCGCGATCGCCGCCCGCAACTTCGGCGAAGGCACGGTCTCCGTGTTGATGCCGTCGTACACCGCCAGCGCCGCCGCCAGCGATTCGCTCCCGGCGCCGGGCCGCGACTTGAAGTGCGTCTCCAAAAGCGACCGCTGCGCGGCGGCGTCCCGGTCCGCATCCGTCACGGGCGCCGTCACCGGCTCGTCATAGAGAACGCTCGCTAGCCACCACCAGCGCCTTCGAAGCGAGCAGCACGCTCGCCTCGTCCAGCTCCGACTCGATCGCCTCCGAGATCGTCCCCGTCGCCTTCCGCGCGAACGCCTTCTTCTCGATCGATGAGCGTCGCGCCCTCGGGGATCAGGTCGTTCACCGGTCAGCGTCACCAGGCGGGTGTTCGTCGCCGAACGCTCCGCCGTGCGGATGAGGATACGCTTCGTGCTGCCATCGGCCTGGGGCGCCTTGATCTCGAACAGCGAGGGGAACGGCAGGTTCGTATCGGCCAGCTCCCAGTCGCGGTCGAACTTCACTTTGATCGTCGAGGTGAGCTTCGCCTTTGCCATCGACCACGTCGCGCTCGGCCACCACCGAGGCGATCTTCGGCGGCGAGCTCCTCACCGCCGGAGGAGCACGCGGCAGGCGCCAAGGGCGAGGCCAGGGCCACGCCGCCAACCCAGGAGTCCGATGCCCGAAGTCCGAACGCCCATCTAGCGCCCCTTGAAGTCTGGCTTCCGCTTCTCGGCGAAGGCGCGCGGGCCCTCCTTCGCGTCCTCGGTCGCCATCAGCCGCGTGAGCAGCACGTCCTCGTAGGCGAGCCCGTGGTCCATGGGCATATCGAGGCCGCGCTGGATCGCTTCCTTTGCGGTGCGGACGGCGAGCGGGCCGCGTTCGCAGATCGTGTTCGCGATCTGGTGGGCCTTATCCATCAGCTCCGGCAGCGGGACGATGTGCGAGACGAGCCCCGCCCGTAGAGCCGTCTCCGCGTCGATCTGGTCCGCCGTCAGGATCATGTAGTTGGCCAGCGCCTGCGGGATGGCGCGCGGGAGCCGCTGCGTTCCGCCCGCGCCCGGCATGATCGCCCAGCGGACCTCCGGCAGGCCGAAGCGTGCCTCCGGCGTGCAGATCCGGATGTCGCAGGCCAGCGCGAGCTCCATGCCGCCCGCCAGGCAGTAGCCGTTGATCGCGGCGATGATCGGCTTGTAGATCGGCATCCGCTTTGTGAAGCCGCCGAACGGCACCGGCCGGCCGCCCTCGAACTGGTTCTCCCCGCGCGACGTCGCCACCAGGTCCATGCCAGTCGAGAACGACTTCGCGCCGGCGCCGGTGAGGATGCACACGCGCACGTTCGAATCGTCGCGGAAGTCTTCCCAGGCCCGGTACATCTCGCTCGAAGTCTGGGCGTTGACGGCGTTGAGCTGGGGCTCGCGGTTGATGGTGAGGACCGCGACGGGGCCCTCCTTTTTGTAGATGATGTTCTCGAAAGAAAGGTCTGCCATGCCCTCACCCCGTGTGGCTCGAAGTGAAGCGAAGGATACGCCTGCCGCCGCCGGGGGCGATACCGCCGCCTTTCCTTTCGCGAACGAAAACGCAAGCTCGACGGCTCAATCCACGATTACGAAACCGAGCTGGTCCACCGGGACGGGCGCGTCGCCATCGTCCGTTTCCACATGACGCGGGGCGGTGGGCCACCGCGCCTGCCGGTAGTGGTTCCGGCCGGGTCGGTCTCGTACGGGTTCTTCTGGGCGCGCCGGCCGTACAACCTCTACCGCTGGCTCGACCCCGAGGGAAACGTGATCGCGCACCGGCTCGATGCGGTCACCGATGTCCGCTTCGGTGAGGACGGGCTGGAGTACCGCGACCTCGTCCTCGACTGGTGGGTCCTCCCGGACGACACCCTCCTGGAGGAGGACCGCAACGAACTGGAGGAGGCGATCGCCACCGGCGCCATCTCCCCCGCCGACGTGGCGCGCGCCAACGAGGCCGCGCGCCAGGTCTTCAGCCGCTACCGCCACATCATCGACGAAGCGGTGGAACTCGAGCGCCGCTGGGGCATCCTGAACCGGGCGGAGCGCGAGCGTCCGGCCCACCGGGCAAACCCCCAGCGCACTGCGCCGGGACCTGAACGCGCCCTAGGCCCATCGTACGTTCTGATCACCGCCCTGCGGTCCCGGACAATCATACTGGACGCCCATGATGCGCGCGCTCTACATCTTCGACAAGTTTGGGGCGAAGACGGACCTTCGACGAACGGCAACCCTCATCGGCTTCGAAGTCGCCACGCTGGCATCCTCCCCGAAGCCTGCGATCCGGCGAGATAGGCGCGCAACTGGGCGTCCGGGAATCTCCGAGACGCCTCAGGCGCAAGTGCGCCCGATTCGGTGCTCACCGGTTATGGCGGAGTCCCCCGTTGTCACCATCCTCCTGGAGGCGGGACGAAGTTCGGCCGGGCTCGACGATGCCGGCTTCACCATGCTGACTGGCGGGCGGCTGCCGGTCAGCACGCCAGGCGAGCAATGGGCCGCCAACGAGTCCGTCGGGCGAAAGTCTCCGGCTCGAGCGTCCCCCCGGGGACGCGTCTTGGCCCCCCCCGCGGGCGGGGGGGGGGGGGGGGGGGGGGGGCCCCCTCCGGGCGCGGGCCGCACTCGAACAGCCGCCCTCGCCGCCCCGTCGCCGACCGGCTGAGCCAGTTACGTTCGCCCTGTATCGTTTCCATCTGATGACTGGCCGCGCATTGGCCTCCCCGCGAAGCCTTCGCAGCGCTGACCCCACACCAGCAGGGGCTGGTGGCCGTGCTCGGCGCGGCCATCCTCTGGAGCTCGGGAGGGCTGTTCATCAAGTGGGTCTCGCTAGACGCACTGGGGGTCACGATGTGGCGATCGCTCCTAGCCGGCGTGGTGATGTGGGCGATCGCGCGCCCGCCCATGCGCCCCCCGTGGAAGACCGGCAAGCTTACCTGGGGCATCGCCATTAGCTACGCGCTGACGCTCGTGATGTTCGTCGCCGCCACCAAGCTCACCACCGCGGCTAGCGCGATCTTCCTCCAGTACACGGCGCCGCTCTACCTTCTCGTGACTGGCGCGGTGTTCCTCCACGAACGGGCGACGAAGACCGACTTCGCCACCGTGGCCGTTGCTTTCGGGGGCATGGCGCTCTTCTTCGTCGGTAAGCTCGATGCCGATGCGATGACCGGGAACGCCCTCGCCGCCGCATCCGGCGTGACGCTCGCCGCCATGTTCACGCTCTTGCGCGCCCCCGGCTGCGCTGTTGAGACGCGCCCCGAGGCGATGGTGTGGGGGAACATCCTGCTCGTCGTTGGCCTGTTCGCGGTGAACCTGGGCCGGCGGACGAGTTCGCCGTTCACACCGGACCTGAGCGATATCGCGGGCCTGGTCTTCCTCGGCGTCGTGCAGATCGGCTTCGCCTACCTGCTCTTCGGCTACGGCGTTGCCCACGTCCAGGCGCTCGAAGCCTCGCTCATTGGCATGCTCGAACCGGTGCTGAATCCCGTCTGGGTGTTCCTCTTCCTCGGCGAAACCCCCGGATGGTGGGCTGTCCTCGGGGGCGCCATCATCATCGCCGCCGTCACCGCCCGCACGCTCACGACTGAACGCGGCAAAGCCAACGCGAACACCACCGTCATCCCCGCCGACATATGAACACGCCTGCGGACCGACAGCACCTGGTCGATGTCTACCATGCGCTCGACGCAATGCACTCCTGGCGCGGATGGCACTGGTGGCCCGAGGCCGACCCTTTCGAGGTCTGCGTTGGGTGCATCCTCGTGCAGAACACGATGTGGACGAACGTCGAGCGGGCCATCGAACGCCTGAAGCTGGCCGGTGCCCTCACGCCTTCAGCCATGGCCGCACTCGATCACGCCGACCTGGAAGAGCTGATCCGTCCCAGCGGCCAGTACCGGCAGAAGGCGCTGAAGCTCCGTGCCTTCCTGGAACTGGCCGGGCAGCACGGGGGCTTCGGGGCGCTGATGGCGATCCCCGCGGCGAAACTCCGGCCCATCTTGCTGGCCTGTTTCGGCATCGGCCCGGAGACCGCCGACGCGATGATCTGCTACGCATCCCGGCAACCGGCGTTCGCGGCCGATGCCTATTCCATCCGGCTCTACAGCCGGTTGGGGCTGGGCCCCGTCGCCTCGCGGGACTACCACCTGTGGCAACGCTGGGTACTCGCCGGGCTCAAGGGCGCATCGCCTGACGGCTGGGGCGAACGGGATCTGCTCGCCCGCTACCACGCCCTCATCGTGATGCACTGCAAACACCTCTGCCTCAAGAACCGGCCGAAGTGCGGCGACTGTTCCCTCGTGAGTCGATGCGAGCATGGCAGCCGGGTTACGCTGGGCGCGTGATGAAACGGGTCAGCCTCAGGGTCGGCACGGCGGTGCGAAAGCTTGCATGGGAAGGCGAACGCCTCCGCTGGCGCCTCTTCCACCCGGTCACGGTGGGTGCCCGCGTCATCCTCATCCGCGACCGCCAAGTGCTCCTCATCCGGCACACCTACCGGGAAGGATGGTTCTTCCCGGGCGGCGGAGTCGACAAAGGCGAACCCTGGACGAAGGCCGCCCGCCGCGAAGCTGAAGAAGAAGCCAACGCCACCCTCCGCGACCTCACCCTCCTCGGCGTTTACAGCAACTTCGAAGAGGGCAAGAGCGACCACGTCGCGATGTTCTAGTCGCGGGACTTCGAACTCCGCCCGTTCACCCCCGAACAACGAAATCGCGGACCGCAGGTGGTTCTCGCTCGACGCGCTACCCGCGGAGATCACGCCGAGCGTGCGTGCCCGGATCGAAGAACTGGCCGCAGGCGGGCCCCCGCGCGCCGGAGCCTGGTAGTGGTCGGCGACGACCGGAGGCACGCGATTCGCCGGCCTGCTCCGGGAGTACGGGGCCGCCCTCGATGCCCCGCCCGCACACGTCCCGGATTCGGTCAGTAACGAGAACTACCGCGCACCGACCACCGCGGGCCGCTGTTCGTCAGGCGCCACCAGGATCGGCGCCCGCGCGACCGGCTGGCCAGGAACAGCACGCGATCGCCTGGGCGGCGGCCAATGGGCTACCGGTCGCGCGGTGGGTCAAAGGCAGCACCTACCGGCGAGGGCAGATGTCGCCAGCCGGCGCCGAACACCTCGGCGCAGTCCATGGGAAGACGCACCGCGTCCTCGCGGCACATCCCATCCGGGCCCTTCCGCCGAACAGCGAACTCACGTGGGATACCGCGGCCTCGGTCGAGATCCTGAAGACGCTTGGACCACACGTCCGGGACCGCGGCGACGACCGGGAGCGGCGCATGGTCCGCAAACAACGCGAACTGCTGGAGTCGGGCATCGCCCGCCCGTCTTCCGAGTTCTCCGGGATACCGCTGCAGGCGACCCACGGTGACTTCCACGAGCGAAACGTCATGATCGATGAGACTGGTGAGGTCGCCGCCATCGTCGATTGGGAGCGCTTCTGCGTCCAACCCCCGGCGTTCGAAGTGCTGCGGGCCGTCAGCTTCGTCCTGCTCCTGGAGCAGCCGCTGCTGAGCGCCTACCTGCGGGGCTACAGGCGCGAAACCAGCCTCGATGAGACCACCATCGAGCCCGCCATCGAAGCGTGGCGGCAGTCCGCGATGCACAACACCTGGGCGCTGCGGGACTATTTCCTGCAGGGGAACCCCGCCACGCGCCAGTTCTTCGCTGAGGAAGAGGCGCGAGCCCGGCTATTCAACGACTCCGCCTTCCGGGAACGTCTCGCGGAGACGTTCCTGCGCGAGGCCTGCTAACCGTCAGCTACCCCCGGTGCTCCTTGGTTCAGCGCCCGCACGTCGGGCTGGGGCTCGCCTCCACCGGCCGGCCGGGCCGGCCATGCTCATCCGGCTCGGCGAGTTCGCTGACGGTGTCGGATTCGGGCTCGACCACGCGGACATCGGACTCCGCCGGCTCAAGCACCTTCGCCGCGGTCTCCATGAATTCCTTGACTTCTTCGATCGGGTGAAGACCCTTCACGAACTTCACCGCGCCCTTGATGTCCTCAATCGGATTCAGGTCGCTCTTCGCGTCTTTGTCCTTGCTCACCGGTGGTGCCTCCCAAGTTCGTGACGTCCAGTATGCCCCGCCCCGCACAGGCGGCACCACCGGCGTCGGTTTCCGCACCACCCTCCCGGTGGCAACCTCCACGTACCAGCCTCCGGGTCGGTCCATTCCAAATTCCTCGCGATAGCCAGGTTGCATGGCGCCGCTCAAGCCGTCTTGATACTGATCGGCCGTGGAGACGGCGGCGGCGAGGGTTCCGTCTTCGGCAGGCGCACCTCCAGCACGCCGTCCTTCAACGATGCCTCGATCTTCTCCTCATCGACATTGCCGGGGATGGAAAGGCTGCGTTCGAACGAGCCGAAGAACCGCTCGCTGTACCCGCCGTCCGGCTCGCCCTTCTTTTCCACTCGCTTTTCGCCGCGAAGCGTCAACATGCCCTGGTGGACGTTGACCTCCATGTCCTTCGCCTCAACCCCGGGGAGTTCGGCGTGGACGACGATGGATGTCTCGTCTTCCCTCACATCACACCGCGGGCTCCATTCGCCTGCGAGCGATCCACCCCCGAAGCGGGCAAGGAGATCGCGTGGCCAGAACGATGTGAGTTCTTCGAAGGGGTTCCGGCGCACGATACTCGACATCTGACATCCTCCTTCTGGATGGATATCAGCGTAGGCTCGCTCCCTTGCCGCCCTATGGATCGTTCGGCCCTATTCTGATGGGCCGATCGGCACTAGTTTCCAGCGGCACTTGCCAGCGTCGCTTCGACCAGGGCGAGGAACTGGTCCGCGGCGAATGGCTTCTGCACAAAGACGGTGTTCGGCGTTCGGGCGGCGAACTCGGCCGGGCCCCTCGGCGCTGTACCCGGAGATCAGGATCACCGGTAGCCCGGGCCAGCGCTCAAGGATGTTCCGCCGAAGCTCGATCCCCGATTCGCCGGGCATGACGATATCGCTGATTACCAGGTCCGGCTTCTGCAGATCGATCTGCGCACGCGCCTCGCTGGCGTGGGCGGCCTGGAGGACGGTGTAGCCTTGCGTCCTGAGCAGGCGCGCCAGCATGACCCGCACCGGATCATCGTCATCGACGACCAGAATGGTCCCGGCCACACGTTGCTCTCCTGCCCCGAGGAGGACACGTCCGGAAACTCGTAACGCGTCTTGAGCGGCAGTTGTCGCGCGCACGTTGCTCCCTGGCCGATCGCCTTTTGTATGCATCTATTCTCACCGAGCGCGCGGGTCCGCAGTCATTGGGGATTACCCTGATAGGGGATCCAGCCCCTCCGCGGGCACAGGCGCGAATGATACCGGGGCACAACGGTTACGTGCCTACTCTCCGCCCAGCCGGCTTTCCAGCGGCCCGAGGAACGCTATGATGCCCCGCCATGGACCTCCTGAGGAACTGCCGCTACTCGGTTGCGTCGTATGGCCCGGGCGCCGCCTATGCCGCCTGGCTGTTGCGTTCATTCGGCGCCTCTGTCCGCCACGTCTCCGCCCTGGACCCGGAAGGGCTGGGCGCCTTCCTCGCTGAAGGCGGCGAGAGTGACGACGCGCCCCCGCTTCGACCAACTCCGGGCGAGACGTTCATCACCGACGCGCCCGTGACAGCTGCCAACCGCCGCGTCCTCGAATCCGCGGCGCTCGCGGGCCGCGTCATCTGGATCACTCCCTGGGGTCTCGATAGTTCGTGGGCGGAACGCCCGGCGAGCGACCTGACCCTCTACGCCGCCAGCGGCTGGATGTACTCCGTCGGCGACCCCGGCCGCCCACCCCTGGCACCGCCCGGCGCGCAGTGTCGCTTCATCGCGGGCCAGTTCGCGACAATCGCCGCGGTCGAACACGCCGCGAAGGGGGCTGCTCCGTCGCCCGGCCTGGTCGATGTGCCGGTGATCGAGGCACTCGTCGCCACCCTTATCTATGACCCCGTGGCCTTCCAGTACTTCGGACGTCCCCGCGGCCGTTCCGGCAACCGCCTCAACGCGAACCAGCCGCTGATTGCCACGCTCGCCTGCCAGGATGGGTTCATCGGCCTGCATACCGCCCTGCACCGGCAATGGGTCGCGCTCGCCGAGCTGATTGGCCACCCGGAGATCGTGAAAGACGCGCGCTTCGAAACCATCGCCGCCCGCTCGGGCAACATCCCTGCCCTCGATGAAGGATACCTGCTCCCCTGGCTCGCCTCGCGGACGCGCTGGCAGGCATACCACGAACTCCAGCGTCACCGCATACCCGCCTCTGGACACCCGGACATGGCAGAGGTCCTCTCCTCGCCGCAACTCGAAGCCCGCAAGAGCTGGCACACCGTGACTACCCCGGGCGGGCGCTCGTTCCAGGTCCCGGGGGAACCCGCCCGCATCCCTGCAGAGGCCGGGCCCGGCCCGCGCGAAAACGCAAGGGGTCCGTGGCGTGCCGGTGCGTTGCGCGTCGTCGACCTCTCGATGGGGTGGGCCGGACCGTTCGTCGGCATGAACCTCGCGGCCATGGGCGCCGACGTCATAAAGGTAGAGAGCCATACTCACTTCGACTGGTGGCGCGGCTCCCGCCCACCTGGCGACGGCGATGGCGGCGACCTCCACGAGCGCAGCCACGTTTTCAACAGCGTGAACCGCGGCAAGCGGGGCATCACCCTGGACTTAACCCACCCTCGTGGCCGTGAGATCGCGCTCGACCTCATTGCAAGCGCCGACGTGGTGATCGAGAACTTCGCTGCGGGGGTAATCGAGAAGCTGGGCCTGACCTACGCGGCCGTCAGCGTCCGTAACCCGTCGCTGATCATGCTGAGACAGCCCGGCTTTGGCTCAGATGGCCCCGAAAGCGGCTATGTCGTGTTCGGGAACACCATCGAAGGGATGTCCGGTCTGTCCTCGCTCATCGGCTACGAAGGCGGGCCGCCGACGATGCTGAGCAATGCTTGCGGCGACCCGGTAAGCGGCCTCGGCGGCACCCTGGCCGTGCTCGCCGCCCTCGAAGCGCGTTCCCACGACGGCAAGGGCCGGGTCCTCGAATGCGCCCAGCTCGAAGGCTTCCTCCCGATGGTTTCCGAAGCGCTCATCGCCTACCAGCAGACCGGCCAGCAGCCCCGGCGGCAGGCGGACCGCCGGCCGGGCCACACGCCTTCCGGGGCATTCCCCCTCGGCGACGACCGCTGGCTCGTACTGGAAGTCGAAACAGACGAACAGTGGGCCGCGCTCGCGAAGGAAATCGATGGCGCCTGGGCTCATGACCCTTCGCTGCTCCCGTCGTCGGGACGTGAAGCGCGGCGCGACGCCATCGAGGCGGCAACCGCCGCATGGGTCGCAGCCACCGGGGAAGCCGCCACCCTGAGCGCCTGCGATCGCGCTCATGTTCCCGCTTCGCTCGTCATGAGCGAAGGCGAGACGCTCGGGCTCGAGCCGCTCCTGGTCAGCGGCTTCTGGCAGGGCATCGACCGCGAACCGGTGGGATACCACCTCTACCCGGGCATCGCCTTTTCGTCGGCCGGCTTGCGTCCGCTCCCGGGACCGCCGCACCCCTTCTCGGCGAACACACCGCGGAGGTGCTGGCGGCGATGGGGTACGACGCCGACGCTCGCGACGGGCTGGCCGCCGCGGGCGTCACCGGGCGCGTGCCCGTCCGGGCTTAGCGCTTCGAGATCGCGTCTACTTCGGCCAGCTCTTCGGCGGTCAACCGCCAGCCGCCGGCGGCCACGTTCTGCGCGACCTGCTCCGGTTTCGTCGCCCCGGCGATGACGCTGCCGACGTGGGACAGGCTGGCGAGCCAGCCGATGGCGAGGTCAAGCATCGTCTTGCCGCGCGCCTCCGCGAACGCTTCGAGTTTGCCCAACATCTCGTAGTTCTTGTCGGTGAGGACGCGGGCCGCCATTGGTCCGGCATTCGCGAGTCGCGTGCCCGCGGGCAGGTCCTGGCCCTGGCGGTACTTCCCTGTCAGGAAGCCGCTCGCCAGCGGGAAGAACGGCAACACGCTCACCCCGTACTGGTTGCAGGCGGGCACCAGCTCCGCTTCGATCCTTCGTTCCAGCAGGCTGTACTCATTCTGGGCGCTGATGAACGGCGAGTAGTGCCCCTTTCTGTGCGACGAAGTGCGCCTCGGCGGCCTGCCACCCGGCGAAGTTCGAATGGCCGATGTAGCGCACTTTCCCCCGACGACACGAGGTCGTCGAGCGCGCGCAGCGTCTCTTCCATCGGCGTCTGGGGATCGGGCCGGTGGAGCTGGTAGAGGTCGATGTAGTCGGTCTGCAGGCGGCGGAGCGAATCTTCCACGGCGGCCATGATGTACTTTCGCGACCCGCCGCTCTTGTGCGGCCCCTCGCCCATCTTCATGCCCCATTTGGTCGCGACGACGACGCTGTCGCGCTTCCCCTTGAGGATCCGGCCGAGGAACTCCTCGCTCTTCCCCTGGCCTCCATAGACGTCGGCCGTGTCGAACAACGTGATGCCGGCATCGATGGCGGCGTGAACCACCTTTTCCGACTGGTCGTAATCGCAGCGCATACCGAAGTTGTTGCAGCCGAGACCGACGACCGAGACCTGGAGGCCGGAGCGGCCGAGGTTCTTGTATTCCATGCGTAAGCCCCCGAGAGAAAGTGAGTGAGGGCAGTATAGGCACAGCACGCGGCGCTGGCGCGGAACTCAGCACACCGGCAATCCGCTCTCGTAGCGCGACGCCTTTAAACCCGTCAGCTGATGCTGTCGCGGAACGCCACGGCCTCGGCCTGGAGCGCCGAGCCCTCTTCCATTGGGACGATCGCCCGGGACTGGATCTCCAACCACGGCGTAAACACCGCCGTCACCTTCAGCATGGTGGCTGCAGAGTCAACTTCCGCGATCGAAGCCCCGCCACTCCCGTCAGCGAACGTGTAGAAGCCCTTAATCTCCATGCCCGGCGGCGGCGACCACCCGGAAAAGACCTGGAGCGCTCGCTTCGCCCCGTGCTCGCTGGAGTCAATAATTCGCCACGTGTTCAAGAACAGCATCCCTTGGCCTCCCTGGGAAGATCGCGGGCACTGTAGACCTCAATGCTTAAGTTGCATAGATCTGTTTTTGTCGTCCCTGGCCCCGGCAGAGCGCCATCCACGGCACGGCCGCACCCCGGGTTTATCGGTGTCCTCGCCGGCCCGCCATGAGTAGAATCCCGCGCATGCCACTCCTCACCTTCCCCGACGGCTTCCAATGGGGCGCTGCCACCGCCGCCTACCAGATCGAGGGCGCCCACCGCGAAGACGACCGCGGCCTGTCCATCTGGGATACCTTCACCCACCAGCCCGGCACTATCCAGGACGGCGCTACCGGTGATGTCGCCTGCGACCACTACCACCGCTGCCAGGAAGACGTCGACCTGATGGCCGCCATCGGCCTGCAGACCTACCGTTTCTCGGTCTCGTGGTCGCGGGTGATGCCGTTCGGCAAGGGCGCTATCAACGAGAAGGGCCTCGCCTTCTACGACAGGCTCATCGACGCCCTCCTGGCGAAGAACATCGAGCCCATGCTCACTCTCTACCACTGGGACTTGCCCCAGTCGCTCCAGGACCTCGGCGGTTGGGCGAACCGGTCGATCACCGACTGGTTCGCCGACTACGCGAACCTGATGTTCGAACGGTACGGCGACCGCGTGAAGAAGTGGGTGACGCTCAACGAGCCGTACATCTTCACCGACATCGGCCACCGGCGTGGCGTCATGGCGCCCGGCATCCGCGACCTCGCGATCTACGGACGGACCATCCACCATGCCCACCTGGCGCATGGCAAGGCGGTGCAGGCATTGCGGGCGAGCGGCAAGGGCGGCGAAATCGGCATCACCAACGCCAACTCCAGCTACGAACCCGCCGACGACACGCCCGAGACCGCGGCCGCCGTGGAGCTCGCGCGCGACTTCGATTCGCGGCTCTTCCACGGCCCCGTCTTCGGCAAGGGTTATCCCCAGAGCGTCCTCGACTACCACGATGCGCGGAACGCGAGCCTCCCGATCGAGGAAGGCGACATGGCAATCATCGCCAGCCCGACCGACTTCCTCGGGACGAACCTCTATTCCCGCTCGCTTATCCAGGCCTCCCCCGGCCGTGGCGTCGGGTTCGCCTTCGCAGCGCCGCGGCTGCCGCTCCTGCCGATGGGTTACGAAGCCGCGCCACACGCGCTTGGCGACTTCGTCCGCTGGGTTTCGAAGGAGTACGGCTACCCGAAGATCTACATCACCGAGAACGGCGTCTGCGACAAC